>CAWGRV010000021.1:0-178257 GCA_963825095.1 uncultured Nitrosopumilaceae archaeon | reverse complement strand
GGCGTCGTCGAGGTCCACACCGCGCCCGGTGGCGCCGTGCGTCTCCGCCTGGAGTACGCCCGCAAATTCAAGGACCGCACGCCGAAAGCGGGCGAACGATTCCTGCTCTATCAGCGCTTTACCGACTTCACCACCGATCCCCTGGTACGCTTCCTCGAAGAGTTGGACCAAGCCGTCAACAGAGACGGGCCGGCCAGCCTCTTTTTGCAACTTTTGCGGCAGCCGGAGGAGGCCGCCACACCCTTATCGCTGCCGGCGAAGGTACCCACGACCGCGATGCGCCTGGCGCAGCGCCTCGACTTCACGCCCAGTCAACGCGAGGCGTATCGGACGATTTGCGGTCAGCGCGTTACGGCCGTCTGGGGTCCGCCAGGCACCGGCAAAACGCACTTCCTCGCCTCAACCATCGTCGCCCTGTCCGTGGCCTACGCCCACGCCGGCCGGACCTTCCGCGTGCTGGTGACGGCCTTCACGCATGCCGCCATCGAGAACCTGCTGGCCAAAATCGCCGAGTGCCGCGAGGCCATGCGAGGCGAGGCGTCAAATTTGCTACTCGGCAAGGCGAAAAATTGGCAGGGCGTCAACCGCGGCATCGAAGTTGTGCCAGAGACGGACCTCGGTGGCTGGCTGACCGACGGCGAGCAAGTCGTGCTCGTAGCCGCCACGCGTAATCGCGTCAAGAAACGCCAACTGCCGCCGTTCGATCTGGTGGTGATCGACGAGGCATCGCAGGTGCGGCGTGCCGGAGTCGGCCGTCGCCGTGTACCTGACCGGCGAGACGGGGCGACTCGTGCTGGCCGGCGATCACTTGCAATTGCCGCCCATCATCGCCGGCATCTATCCCGAGACGCCGCCCGGCGAACCGCTGCTGCACCGCTCCATCTTTGAGTCCGTCGTGTCCGCGCCAGGCACAGCAGATTTTGGGGAGCCGTATTGTCCGCGACAATTGCTGGAAAACTTTCGCATGAATGACGTGCTGACGTGCTGCGTGGCCATCTTCTGTACGGCCCGCGTACTACCAGTGCGGCAACGCCGCGGTGGTGCGACGCCGTCTCGCTTTCAAGGGCAAGGAACCTCGATCCGCTCGTCGCCGCGTGTCTCGATCCCGATTATCCGCTGGTGGTGGTCTACGGCATCCGGCTCGGCCATCTCATCCGACAGCCGACCTCGTCGCCAGCTCACCACCGCGCGCGACAGCCTGTGCGACCCGAACGGCCGACCCTACGCCGATGACGTCTCCTTCTTCCGTCAGGGCGTTTTCATCGTCAGCCCACACCACGCCCAGATTCGCGCGATTCAAAAGGAGTCGGCCGCGCGAAATGGCGCTCGCTGCCGTTCGTCGATACGGTGGACAAGATGCAGGGTCGGGAAGCCGACACCGTGCTGGTCAGCTACGGCGTTTCGGATCCGGAATTCGCCCTGCGCGAAGCCGAGTTTATCTATGGACTGAACCGCCTCAACGTGGCGATCACGCGGGCGCGGTGCAAGACGATCGTGTGTTTGCCGTGCCCGCTACTGGAGGCGTCGCCGCAGGTGCTCGACGTGGAAACCGCCCGTGGCCGGGCTCGGCTTCATCGCCGCCTCGTCGAATGGATTCGCCAGCACGGCGAGGAACTGCTCTTTGAGGGCGAGGACTGTGGCAACTTGCCGCGTGCCGTGCTTCGGGAACCCCACGGTGAGTGCGGAACCGAAGTGCGATGCGTGGTTGTCTCATTTCTATTTGCTGTCGAAAAGCGGCTGATAGGCAGTGTCGCATTTCGATGAAAGCAACTGAGGGAGAGAGAGTTGCGTAAAGCGTTCTCGTTTTCGTTTTTCGCGGTTAGTGGGTTAGTGGTATCGCAAATCAAATCAATCTTTACGTTAGCGGAGGCATATGCTGTAATTCAATATCTTCCGTCAAGTGCTTCATGTTCCCTCGCAACATCTCGAGGGTAGGACAGTGGACCTCCCCACAAATGGTGGACACGGAGTTAAGGGTGTATACTCACCCTTGGAGGTCCATCAATGGCGAGCAGGCTCCTTGAGTGATACGAAGGTGGCCGAAAGGGACCGATCCTTTTTCCTTCCGCCACGGCTTCTCTTCAAGCCAGTGGTCGAGCACGTCAACCATGACGGGATCATCCGCGGATGCAGTGCGGTGCGGGCTTCGATGACCTGGCAGCCCACAGGGAGCAGCTCGACGCCGACAACATCCAGACCCCGCTTGGCAGTGCCGAAGAGAGTGGCACCAGAGCCGGCGAAGGGGTCGAGAAGGCGGCCCGAATCGATGCCTAGCTTATCCAGAAGGTAACGGACGAGAGCCGCGGAGAAGCCTTCCTTGTACTTAAACCAACGCGAACAGGTCTGCTTCTTGTTCGCCTGGAAACGGACGAGCGTGCGATCCAGGTCGCGGTTGATCACCAGTTTCCCCTCGAACCGGCGGTCCAACTCCTTCTCCGCTCGACGTATAGATCGAGGTGGACATCGAACAACTCCTCATTTGAGGTTAGAGGGCCGCGGCTTGCCGAACCGCTCACGGTACTTCTTCCTGGTTGTTTCTGGCAAGAGGGAAGGGATAAACTTCCCGGCGGATTGTCTAGCAACCGCCCCATGCCCTGGAGTGTTATTGTATTGACAAAAAAATTCCGATTCTAGTGGGATTGACTTGATCTGTATTTTTTTGTTCCTACGATACGCCTATGGCGAAGCGAAAGGGTAGACCCCCAAAAGGGGCTGGTAAAGCGAAAGCGGAGTTTCTCCAAGTACGCGTGGATGAGACGGAAAGTGCGCCTTCAACGCGGCCGCCGAACTCGCCGGACTCGATCTCTCGGCCTGGGTGCGCGAACGCTCCGCCTGCTCGCGCGGAAAGAATTAGCAAAGGCCGGTCAAGCTGTGCCATTCTTGAAGCCGTCGGAAGAAAAGAAAGTCTGATCGTTCAATCACCCCCAGCTTATCTTGCCGGCTAATGCTTGCGTCAGCGAAAATCCGGCGGCCTCTCCCTGGCCAGAAGACGACGCGACTGATAAGGTTACATTTTCCAAAATCGCGGGCATCCAACACGGTTGAACGAAAATGTATGCAGTTTTTGAAGATGGCTCTCGTCAGTATCGAGTCAGCGAGGGCGAGGTGGTGAGGGTGGACGACCCCGCCGGCGACAAGGGGGCGTGTGTCGAGTTCGGCCGCGTCCTGCTCTACGCCAACGGCGACGACACGCCGCATCGGCCAACCCCTCGTTGAGGGCATGCGCATCCTCGGCGACGTGGTCGAGCACCCCTCGACGAAGCTGTATATTCAGCACTTCCGCCGTCGCAAGAACTATCGCCGAGCCTCGCGGCCATCGCCAGCCGTACACCAGTGTACGCATCCGCCACATTCTTCTGCCAGGACAGGAACCGCCCGTCGCTCCGCCGCCGCAACCGCAACCGGCGCAGACCGAGACGCCGGCCGCTCCGCCCGCCGAGACGCCGCCGGCTCCCCCCGCGAGCTAGGCGGTTCCGGTTGATCGAATGGCATGCGGCGCTGTATAACTCGCGTTGACGATCGGCTGGCCCGCCAGGAGGGAGGGTCGCCGAACGTGGCTTCCGCGGGCAAGGAGGCCTGACCATGTGCATCCGCGTCCTCAGTATCCTGCTGCTTCTCGCCGGGGGGATGACGTTCTCGCTCATTCGCGGTCAGGAACAGGACCGGCGAGACGCCGGTCCCACCAATACAAAAGACCGGCGAGACGCCGGTCCCACCAATACAACAACACAAGCACAAGACCGGCGAGACGCCGGTCCCACCGCCACCGCCACTGCCACCCTGACCCGCGGACCGGCACGCGACTTCTCCAAGCTCGACGAGTTCCCCAAGGAAATGCTGGTCAGCTGCCAGCGCGCGCGCGGACTGGCTGTCGCGAGTCAACGGCACCAAAGGACGATTCCTGAACGGCTATCTGCCGGCCCTGAACACTCCAATGGAGGGCGATAACTATCTTCGCCAGGCCGTGCCGCCTTCGCCCTGGCCCGCGCCTTGCGCCTTGCTCGGCGAGGAACGCTATGCCGTGCGCCACCCAGGCCATCCTTACCCTGCTCGATGATACCACCGTCGATTCCGCCAACGCGACGTGCCGGCATACTTCCGCTTCCCTCGGCGATCCTCAATCGCCTCGGCGCGGCTGGCCTGCTCGTGTTGGCCATCCAGGAATTGCCGGCGCCGCAGCCGGATTTGCTCGACAAGTCGGAGCAGCTGTGCAACTGGATTCGCCGGCAAGCCCGCGACGACGGCTCGCTGCGCCGTCACGACACCGACCAACCGGAGGCCGACGACAACGACAGCGTCAATGCGTATCCCGGCCTCGCTCTCTATGCCGTCCTGAGCAGTCAGAAGCATCGGCCGGCCGCCTGGAAGACGGAGTTGCACCAGGCGGTCGTCTATTATCGGGAGTGGTGGAAGAACCATCGCGGCATGGCGTTTGTACCGTGGCAAACCGCCGCCTGGGGGCCGAGCCTACGTGCAGACCAAGGAGACCGCCTTCGCCGAGTTTGTCTACGAGATGAACGATTGGCTGTGCGGTCTGCAATACGATCAGATCGACCCCCGCCACCTGCTCGGCTACGGAGGATTCATGGACTGGGCGGACGGCAAGCCGGTCGATGCATCACCGACCATCAGCTCGGCGGTGTATATCGAGAGTCTGGCGGAGCGCGGCGGTGGGCGCGAGCCGGAACCGATCTGGCTGCGCCATCAGCGCTACACCAGCGCTGCAACGCGGCCTTCAATTCCTCGTGCGGCTTGCAGTACACCGATGCCAACACCCAGCACTTCGCGGACTGGTATCGTCCGCGTTTGGTTGGCGGATTCCACGCCTCATCGCAGGATGGCAATTTGCGCTCGATTACGCTCAGCATGCCTTGTCGGCCCTGGCGACCTATCTGGAAGACGCGGGGGGTTAGGCGATCGGTGCCGGGAGCGTCGGCGAGGGGAGTTCTCCGATCCGCTGACGCTCCCGGCTCGCCAACCATCTAACGAACTAGCCAAAGGCGGCCGCGAGCGATATAGTACGACAAGGTTGCTTCCACGCACGGCGGTGCGGTCCCTGAACCACTTTACGCCCGGTCTGACGCCGGTCCCTCAGAGCAGGCGGTCCGATTTTCATGAGCGAGAACCATTCCATTACCGTGACCGTGCTCGCCGTAGTTTGATGGGGGTACGTGCTGGGCACCGGCAGCTACGTGCCCGACGCCGTCGTCACCAACGATCACCTGCACCAGCGTTTCGGTTTCGATTCGGACTGGATCGTCAGGCGCACCGGCATCCTGGAATCGCCGTCACGCGCTGCCGCACCAGGCCACCAGCGATCTTTGCCACGAGGCGGCTACCCGCTGTCTCGAGAACGCCGGCGTCTCGGGCGACATCGACCTGGTCGTCCTGGCGCACGTTCACCCCGGCACACGTCGTTTCCCTCGACGGCCTGTCTGGTGCAGGATCGCCTAAAAATTAGCCTGCGCGGCTTTGGAAGTGCAGGCGGCGTGTGCCGGTTTCCTGTACGCCTCATCACCGGATCGGCCTACATCGCCTCGGGAGCCAGCAGCATGGCGCTGGTCGTCGGTGGCGACTGCAACTCGCGCATCCTCAATCCGCACGACATCAAAACCTATCCTCTGTTCGGCGACGGCGCCGGTGCGGTGCTGTCGGCCGCGGCCGGCCGGACCAGGGATCAATGGTTTCAGTCTCGGCTCCGACGGTGGCGGCGGCGACTGCCTCAGCCGTCCCGCCTGCGGCAGCCGGCTGCCGCCGACGCCGGAGTTGATCGCCAAGGGCATGCACTACATGCACATGGATGGCCGGGCCGTCTTCCGCTGGGCGGTCGCCATCCTCACCGATACCATTCTCGATGTCCTGGAAGCCAGCAATCTGCGGCCGCAGGATGTCGATCTGTACATTCCGCACCAGGCCAACATCCGCATCATCAACGCCGCCATCGACGTGCTGCACATCCCGCGCAGCAAGGTGTTCAACAACCTTGATCGCTACGGCAACACGTCGGCCGGCTCGGTGCCGTTGGCCCTCGATGAGGCGATCGCCGAAGGACGGCTGAAACCCGGACAACTCGCGGTGCTCAGCGGCTTCGAGGCCGGCCTCGCCTGGGGCACCACCGTCATACGCTGGTGAGCCGAGCTATCAACGCTTGACCAGGGAAGCATCTCCGAAACGAACCGTCGTCGAGTCGTTGCCGCGCACCTTCACCTCCCGGCTCTCCTCGCTGCTGCCCATCCTGTGTCCAGGCCACCTGAATGTCGTAAACGTAGGTTTCTCCCTCTTCCAGCTCCGGCGAGATATATTCGCGCTCTTCCCGGTCGTGCGCATGCGTTGTCCGTTGAGAGCGCACCACGGCATCGGCGGGAACGCTGGAGAAGGAGCCGTGCCTTGTTGGCGTTCTCAGGTGTCGCGGAACTCCGTACAGCACTCTTGCTTGCCACCTGATACGGCGAAGCGGCCGCCGCCTGGTAGGCGTAGTAGTCGCTGTAGGGTGAACTCGAACCGGCCGACCCCGCGGCGATCATCGAGGACGCCGGATTGCTGTTGCGAGCGTAGTAATCGCCGTAGCGCGAACGAGAACTTACGCTACTGGAACCGGCGGAGGTCCGTATCCAGGATTTGCGGGAGCGGGAACGGGAACGGGAGCGATTGGTCCGCCCGAGATGGGAGGCAGGCAAGTGCAGCCACATCCCGCGGACATGCCGCCATAGCCGCCGTACCCAGAACCCCCGTATCCATAACCGCCGTATCCATAGCCGCCATTCCGCCCCCCCGGATGCCCAATCCGCCGTAACCGAGGCCGCCATAACCGAGGCCACCATAACCCAGGCCGCCGTAGCCCAGACCGCCATAACCCAGACCGCCGTAGCCGAAACCACTCAGACCAACCCGCCCATACCAAAACCGCTCAGACCAAAACCGCTCAGGCCGAACCCGCCATAGCCATAGCCGTAACCGCCATAGCCATAACCGTGATGGCCGTAGCCGTAACCGTGGTGCCCTCCATAGTACCCGCCGTGGCCGCCATATCCGCCGTGGCCGCCCCCATGACCACCGCCTCCGTGACCACCGCCGTGGCCGTGAAGCCTCGGGTTCCTCCCCAAAAGAAGACGATCAAAAGGCACACCGCCGGAATGAGGAGCTTGCAGCGAAACATGCGCGATCCCTCCAAAGAAAAAAGGAGGAGCGCCGCGGCTCGGAAGCGAACGGCAGCCGCTTCCTTGCTGGGCGTGACCGCGAGGGTACTTCCGAGGACGGACTACCCCACACTGAACCACTCGATTCTAAGCCGCACACAGGTGCAATCGGGAATTTGTTCGCTCCCTGCCGTAAATTTCCCCGTCGATCGCCCTTTTATTCGTCGCAACCGGATCGCGCTGCTCGACCCCTCCCAGCGCAGGTACTACCTCAGAGACTCCGTTAACCCCAAGGCTCGCTCTCCGCGAAGAAGGGAGTTCCATGCCGCGCAAGGCTTATCTGGTCCTGGCCGCCGCCGCCTGTTTGCTCGGTGGATGCAGCCGGCCCAACGCCAATGTCAAGTATCGCATCGCTGTCATCCCCAAGGGGCTGACGCATGAATTCTGGCAATCGATCCATCGCGATGCCGACCCCGCCGCCGCCGATCTCAGTGCCGAGGGCGTCAGCACCGCCATCGACTGGGACGGGCCGCAGAAGGAGAGCGAGGGCCGCGAGCAAATCAATCTCGTCAACCTCAAGGCCGGCACCGGCATCAATGGCCTGGTCCTGCGCCGCAGGACAGCAAACGCATGTTCGACTGCGTCGCCGATGTGGTGGACAAAGGCATCCCCGTCGTCATCATCGATTCCGGACTCGATCCCCAACGGCTGAAGGAACGACCGGATTTGATCGTCAAGTACATCGCCACCAACAACTACAACGGCGGCCGGTTGGCGGCGAAACGGCTGCTGGAAGTGCTGGCCAAAGACGGCAAGACGTCTCCTCGGCTGGTTCTGCTGCGCTACGCCGTCGGCTCCGAAAGCACCGAGCAGCGCGACAGGGTTTCCTCGATTACATCGAGGAGCAGAACAAGTCCATCACGCTGCTTTCCACGGATCAGTACGCCGGGGCCACCGTGAATGAGGCCGAGAAAAACGCCAGCCCGCTGCTGCTTCGTTACAAGGACCAGTTCGACGGCCTGTTCGCGGTCAACGAATCGAGTTCGGTCGGCACGCTCAATGCCCTGCGCAGCCAGGGACTCAATGGCAAGGTGCGCTTTGTCACTTTCGACGCTTCCGAACCGATCTTGCAGGCGATCCGCGAGGGCGACATCAACGGCACGGTCGTGCAGTATCCTGATCGCATGGGCTATCTCGCCGTGTGGATGCTGGTCAAGCACCTGGAGGGTTACGACGTCTCGGCCGGAGGCAAGGATCTCGGCACCGGCGAATATGTCGTGACCAAGGACAACCTCGACGCCGAGGCGCATGCGAGTTGTTCGATCTCGGCCTTGCAGGCGAAACGAACGCTGAAGACCCCCGACGTCAAGAAGAAGTGAGGTTTGTTCTCGAAATCCCGTGTCGGCGCGAGAAACCATGAACGACTCTTCTCGATTGTCCTCTTTTTCTCTCTGCAAAAGAGTTGGATCACGGTTGGCTGCTCGGCCTCGCCGCCGTGCTGCTTCTGTTCGCGGGGCTGTTCGGCACCGGAAGGGACAGTTGGGCACGTTCGTGAGTTTGGCCAACGTCCAGGTGTTATTGCACACCAGCAGCGTGGCGGGCGTGATCGCGCTGGGCATGCTGGTCATCGTGCTCGGCGGCGGCATCGATCTATCGGTCGGTTCCGTCGTCGCGCTCGTGACGGTGGTGACGATGCAGACCTATCGGTTGCTGTAAGCGCGTTACGGCCCGTCGTGGGCGAGCCTGGCGGCGGTGGCCGCCGGCGTCGTTGTCGGCGGGCTCGCGGGCTGGTCAATGGGTCGGTGATCACCCGCCTGAGGGTGACGCCGTTCGTGGCGACGCTGGGCATGATGTCATCGCCCGCGGGCTGGCGGTGTGGCTGGCCGGCCGCAGCCGCTGTCCTTTCGCGGCGCGCGGCCGGAGTGGGTCGATGCCCTGGCGCAGGACCAGTTCGAACGCGCTGTTCTTCGACCCCGGCGTGTGGTCGTGTGTCGCCCTGGCCGGCTGACCTGCCTGCTGCTGCGATGCACCGTGCTCGGGCGCTCACCGCTACGCCATCGGCGTCGAGCGAGTCGACGGCCCGACTGTGCGGCGTGGCGGTCGAGCGGAACAAGGTGGCGATCTACCGCCTGGCCGGGCTGTTCGCGGGGTGGGCCGGGATCCTGCTGATCGCCCACGGGAACAGCGGCGACCCGACGGCGGCGGCGGGGCTGGAGTTGGACGTGATCGCGGCGGTGGTGATCGGCGGGGCGAGCCTGTCCGGCGGCAGGGCACGGTCGCAAGGGCACGCTGCTGGGCGTGCTGATCCTCGGCGTGCTGGAGAACGGCGTGACCTTCCTCGACGTGACTGGTGGAGGTGAAGTACGTCCTCATCGGTGTGATCGTGGTGATCAACACGGCGCTGAGCAGTGGCAGCGGCAGCCGGGCGAGACCGGCGCAGCTCAAAAAACCCCGCTGAACTTCCTGCAAGCAGGTCGAACAGCGGGGCCGGAACAGAGAAGAGGCCGAGAAGATGGTTTGATGGTACAGCCACAAACACCCAGTATCTGATGGAGGATTAGATGAAGTTTCAAAAAATACATTGGTTGTACAGTATAACAATTCTGAAGACCTTGAAAATACTATAACTAAAAATAAAGACATTGCAGGAGTGATCATTGAACCAATCCTAGCTAATATGGGATTAATTTTACCAGAAAATAATTTTCTAAATGATGTTAGGAAAATTACAAAAGAAAACGACATTCCTTTAATTTTTGATGAAGTTGTTACAGGTTTTAGAGTGGCGCCTGGTGGTGCCCAACAACATTTTGGAATCAAACCTGACATTACCACTTTGGCCAAGGCGCTAGGAAATGGTTTTACAGTTGCGGCGGTGGGAGGGATAAATGAAATAATGGACTTACTTTCTCCAGGAGGTAAAGTTTACCAAGCCAGTACATATGCAGGTAATCCTATTTCAGTCAGTGCTGCAATTGCTTCGATAAAAACAATAAACAAAATAAAAAGTAAACTCTATTCTAAACTAGAACGCTATAATGCCTTATTGACTCGTGCAATAGACAATTTGGCTAATGACATGAAAATACCTCATCAGATTAATTTTACATCGTCAATGTTTCAAATTTTCTTTACAAATGATCCTGTAGTAGATTATATATCATCAAAAAATGCTGATGCAAAAAAATTCAAAAAAATGTTTTCCACCTTGTTAAAAAATAACATTTTCATTGCACCTTCACAGTTTGAAGTGATTTTTCTATCTGATGCTCACACACAAGACTGATCTAAATCACACCATAGATGCTTTTGATGTTGCGTTAAAATCGGTGAAGAATTGAAATATGTAATTGGTGCAAGAGGAAGTCAATTATCTCTAGCACAAACTAATTGGGTGATATCAGAACTAAAAAAAATAAACCCTAATACCGAATTTGAAATCAAAACAATAAAGACAAAAGGTGATACTGATGCAAGACCTTTATTTACGATTGATCAAAAAGGAATATTTGAAAAAGAAATTGATAAAGCAGTTGCAGACAACAAAGTAGATTTTGCAGTACATAGTCTAAAAGATGTTCCATCACAACTGGTTGAAAACTTGGTTCTATCTTGTATTCCAAAAAGAGAGATGGTTAATGATATTTTCATTTCATCTGATGGTTCTACACTTGATTCGATTAAACCTGGTGCAGTTATTGGAACAAGTTCTCTACGACGAGCTGTTCAAATTATAAGAAAAAGACCAGATGTTGTTGTCCGTCCAATACGAGGAAATATCGAAACTAGAATTAAAAAAATATTTGGTAATGATTTTGATGCTGTAGTTCTTGCTCAAGCTGGAATCACACGATTGGGTACTGATGTTGCCTTTACTCCACTAGATATTGAAGATTTTTCTCCCTCTCCCGGACAAGGTGCACTAGCCATAATTTCAAGAAAAGATGATCCTAATACAATTTCAATGCTAAAAAAAATAGAAGATATCAATTCAAGATTGGAAATAGAGGCAGAGCGAGCACTCTCTGACTACGTTGATTCTGGATGCCGGTTTCCAATTGGTGCGTATGCAAAATCAAATGGTGATAAATTGACTTTGAGCGTTTCTGCTTTTTCCGTAGATGGAAAAAAATCACTCTTTGTGAAGCAATCTGGGATTAAAAACGATCCTCATTCTCTTGGTAAAATTGTTGGGCAAGAACTTCGTGAAAAAGGCGTAAATGAACTTGCAATAAATTGGAGACAAAAAGTAGAAGAGTGGAACAAACAATGACAGGAAAAGTCTATCTTGTTGGGGCAGGACCAGGTGATAGTAAATTAATCACCTTACGGGCACTTGAACTATTACAAAAAGCCGATGTGGTTCTATACGATAGACTGGTAAGCAAAAAAATAATTGCCATGATTCCAAAATCTACTGAAAAATTCTATGTCGGAAGGGAGGTAGGCGATGATACCACTCATCAAAATAACACTAATGAATTAATGGTAAAATTTGCAAAATCAAAGAAAAATATTGTTCGACTAAAAGGTGGTGATCCAATAATCTTTGGTAGAGGCGGTGAGGAAGCTGAATATCTTAAAGAAAATAAAATAAAATACGAGATAGTTCCAGGAATTACTTCTGGAATTGGTTCTGCAACTTATGCTGGAATTCCACTTACTCATAGAAAATACTCTTCTTCAGTTGTGTTTGTTACAGGTCACGAGGATCCTGAAAAAAAACATGAAGTTGTAAAATGGAAACGTCTTGCCCAATCTGTTGATACTATTGTGATTATGATGGGACTTTCAAGAATTGATGTTATTTGCAAACAGCTTGTTGCAGGTGGTTTGGATAAACAAACACCAGTAGCTGTAATTCAAAATGGTACTACTCCCCAACAGAAAATGGTTGTTGGAACTGTGTCTAATATTGGAAAACTTGTAAAGACCAACAAAATTAAACCTCCAAGTAATATTATAATAGGCAAAGTTGTTGACTTGTCCAATATTATAGGATGGAAAAAAAATGATTGAAGGAAAAACTATAGCGATTACTCGCTCAAAGGATGATTCTTCTGAATTCATAGAATTAGCTACTAAAAATAACGCACGACCTCTTCCCTTACCTACCATTGAACTAGTTAGTAAAGGCGAAAAGATTGTAGATGAATTTTTAGAATCAATGGAACAATATGATCCAGATTATTCTGTTTTTATGAGTTCCAAAGCTGTGACACTCCTTTTTGATACTGCAAAAAAAGTTTCTAAACTTCAAAAATTACAACTCGCCGTAGCCAATACTATTGTTATTGCAGTAGGTCCAAAAACAAAGATTGCCATAGAAAACGAGGGAATTAAAGTCGCATACATGCCTACTATCTATTCATCAGTAGGTGTTGGCGAATTATTTACAAAATTACATGCAGTAGGAAAAAAAGTAATAGTACCAAGAAGTGGAGCTTCCACCCCATTTTTAAAACAATTACTAAACAAAATAGGAATCGATGTTAAAGAAATTCATCTTTATGACGTATGTGCATTTAGAGATACTTCACAATGGAATGAATTTAGGGGATTATTTTCTCAAAACCATATCGATGGTATTGTATTTACCAGTGCCTCTTCTGTGAGGGCATTTTTTGAAATAATGTCAAATGATTATGATAAAAACTCCTTACTGAGTAATTTGGAAAAAATACCTGTTGTTGCAATTGGTCCATTTACTGCTGACGAACTAAAAAAATTCAATATCAAAAATACTATTTCTCAAGTTCATACTGTGTCAGGTGCGTTTGATACTGTCAAAAGTATCTTTTCAGTTACCTAGATTTTCCTAAATATTTTCTAAATTCCTTTATCAAAGTCTGTAGATTTTGTTTTTAGATTTCTGATTGTATAGTTTACCTTCTAAAAAGAATCTGGTATTTGAAAAATTCTGATCGATATTTGTCATTATGTGTTGAACTTTCACCCTTTGCTTTTTTTCAGGATAGTGAATAGTTAATATATTAGAAATTTTTAGGCTATGATAGTGAATTCACAATTTGTATTATTTTCATTAGTTTCTAGTCTATTTCTAATAGGTTTTGCATCATACTCTTTTGCTGAGGAAAACTCTGTAGATGTTGTCGAAAATCGAATGGTTACACTAGTCGGTAAAGGAATTGATGCTGATGGGAACGATCTAAAATTTCAATGGGTTCAACTTGATGGTGAATCTGTAAGTTTATCATCTTATAATATTGCCGAACCAGAGTTTATGGCACCTGATGTTGACAATGGCCAAATCAAAGTTCTCACTTTTCAACTTACAGTAACTGACCCAGTTGGGGAAAGCGATACCGATGTTGTTGAAATTGTGGTAAATCCTGTAAATCATGATCCAATTGTTAGTGCAGGAAAAGATCAAGTAACATATGATACCGTTAATGTTGTTACATTGGTTAGCAGTGCTGTAGATCCTGATGGTGATCCCTTAACCTATACTTGGAAGCAGATAGCTGGCCAACCTATTGAATTATCATCTATTCATGGAAAATACCTCACAATTCTTCCACAGACTTTAGATTTTTCACAAACCAATCCATTAACTTTTGAACTAACTGTTGAAGATGGATTTGGAGGCTCTGGCAGTGATACCGTAAGTGTCTATCCTCTCTCTGGGCTTATTGAAAATAGATTAATCCACATTCAAGCTGGGCCATTACAAACTGTGCATGAGGGTGAAGAGGTAACACTTAGTGCAACAGGTACTACCGCAAATGGTCAACCAATTACATACTCTTGGGTTCAACTAATTGGAACCAGTGTAACATTAGGCTCTTTTAATGGCCCTTCTGTTCACTTTACAGCACCACAATTGCCTGAAGAACAGGAGATGATGTTATCATTTCAAGTATCAGGATATTCTCCTGGTAATGGATGGGCAAGTGCTTTAGTCTCTTGTTAAAGTAATTCCTGCAAATGGTTCACCTATAGCTCATGCAGGTCCAGATCAAACTGTACCTGAAAATGTTCAAGTTAAATTAGTTGGAACTGGCAGTGATCCTGATAATGATAAAATACGATTTTCATGGAAACAAGTTTCTGGAATGAAAGTTGACCTTTACCAACAGAATACTTTTTCAATGTATTTCTTTACACCTCAGATTACAACTGAATCTGAAAAATTCGTTTTTGAGTGAACTGTTACTGATTCACTAGGTAATACTGGTAAAGATACTGTTACTGTGACGGAAAACACAGTTAATTTACCACCAAGAGTTTCTGCTGGTCCAGATAGAAAAGTAATTGGTGAATCTGATGTAACTATTACTGGTTCTGCTGTGGATCCTGAAAATGGTCCTTTGACTCATTCATGGAAACAAATTGCTGGTGAATCAGTTTCATTTGATAATACTGGATTGTCATTTTCATTCAAGGCACCTTCTGTAGTGTCTGGTGAGAATAAACGATTGATATTCCAATTAACAGCAACAGATTCTGTAAATCAGAGTGCTTCAGATCAAGTAATTATTATTGTAGTTCCTGAAAACAGTGCTCCAATTGTCGATGCAGGAGCTGATGTTACTGCTGATGAAAATACTTCAGTGAATTTATTGTGCTCTGCGTATGACCCTGACCATGATGCAGTAGGTTACACGTGGTCTTCATCCAGTGATCAGGCTGTAATCGCAGATAGTTCATCTGCAAGTACTAGTGTTAAACTCCCAAGCGTTGTAGCAAATCAAGTAATTACAATGACTTGTACTGCATCTGATGGTAAATTATCAGGTTCTGATAGCATGAAGATTAATGTTAACAATGTATTGAATCTTCCAATTGTTGCTGATGCTGGTTTGGACAGAATTGTAAATGAAGCTGTCAAAGTTTCCCTAGATGGAAGCATGAGCAATGACCCAGAAGGTCAAAAGTCTCTCATACATGTGGACTCAAGTCTCAGGTGAGCCAGTTGTGTTATCATCCACATCATCAATCACACCATCATTTACTTCTCCAATAGTAGCTAATGGTGAGGTGAAAGTTCTAGTCTTTGAACTCAAAGTGTTTGATGATAATGGCAGAGAAGCTACTGATAGCGTAACAATTACTGTTGATCCAGTCAACTCTCCACCAGATGCTATTGCATCTGCAAAACAACTTTAATCACCAATTTTCTATTCTAAAAGATAAATCAATTAGTTTGTAAATTCATTACTGTGAAGAACAATTATGTTAGCATCCAGTGTATTGGAACTAAATTGGTAAGGCTTATTTAGCATATGCTAATTTTTTGACCTATTGAACAATAATGATATTTTATTAGAGTCTTACGACCACATTTAAGGCAAATTTCTTGAATAATTATTCTACACTCATTACATTTGGAAAAATCATACAACATGGCTCCACATTTTCTACATGATTCATCCGGCATTTAGCTCCACACTGAAGATTCTTGTCTTCTTTCCTTTATCGGCATTATTCGTAGTTCTATTATACAATATTGCATTAGTATCTAATCCATTTTTTTTAATTGCATCGATGTTTTTTGTTAACTGTCTGAGAAATAATTTTGCTATCATTGAAAATAGTATCCTGCTAGTGGAACAAATAACTAATCTACATAGAAACTAAATTGTATGAATTGTATGTAGTTCTATGTCTATTACGATATTTCCGTGATTTGAATTTTTAGCAGATTCAATCCAGAGAATTAATTTCTCAAACGATTATACAATTGATGTTTTTGGAAATTCCAGAAAAATGTATAGTTTATACCGGATTCTATATAGTCCATATTAAAATTGTAATATACAATAACTTATGTTTATAAAAACAACAAATTAGAGAGCATATGGATCTATACACACTTAGACACGGAAAAGCAGAGGAGAAAACAGGTCAGTTAGTAGTGACTCTGGTAGAGAACTTACAGAAGTTGGTATCAAGGAAATTGAGACCATTTCAAAATCATTGAAGATATTAGATGTCAAGATTGACTATCTGATCTCAAGTCCATTAAAGCGTGCAAAACAAACAGCTGAAATAATATCGAAGGATGTATTGAAACGAAAAAACCAATTTTTGATCTGGAATGAATTAAAACCTGAAATTCCAGTTGAAGAGAGTTATAAAAAAAATTCAAACACTTAGTTTTTCCTCAGTTATGTTTATTGGTCATGAACCTCATCTAAGTAGCTTGATTAGTAATATTATTTCAGGTTCCACAAAAACAGAAATTTCATTAAAAAAAGGTGGATTAGCTCATATTGAATTAATCTCTACTACTCCTGTATTAAGGGGGACGTTGAAAAGCTTGCTGACTCCAAAACAATTGAAAAAATTATGCAAATAGATAATTTTTATTAATATGGATTTGATAAATTGTACACTTCACCTACAAAAAATGTAAAATTGGTTCCAAATTCAAAAAATATTCTTAGTATGAGAAAAGCTGCAGTTATAGATTTAGGTTCCAATTCCATTAAACTAGTTAATTATATCATTGGAGTCGATAATAATTACAAATCATATCATCAGGAATCAGTTCGTGTCAAATTAGCTGAGGGTTTGGAAGATGGAATAATCAAGGAAAAATACATAGACAAAACAATTGAAACTATGAAATTATTTAGAAACATAGTGGATTTTGAACAAATTGATTATGTGATCTGTATTGCAACCAGCACTGTACGAGATGCAAAAAATAATTCTGAATTATTAGATAAAATCTATCGAGAAACTGGATTTAAATTTAAAATTTTATCCGAAAAACAAGAGGCATTATTTTCCTATTTAGGTGCTATCAGATCACTACAAATTCCATCGACAATTTTTTTTGATATGGGTGGTGGAAGTTTAGAAATAGTTTATTCAACTAACTATGAAATAAAGAATATAATTTCATTGCCATTTGGTTCTCTCAGATTATCCCAACTATTTGCAGATAAAAATGGAAATTTTTCCGATACTGATTATTACAAAATGGCTGAATATGTTGTACAATCACTACCCTCAAGAGAAGAATTGAAACTTGTTGAAAATCCAATATCCCTAATCGGAGTTGGTGGAACGCTTCGAAGCATAGCAAAATTTGATCAGGAATTAAAGAATTATCCTTTAAAAAAAATTCACAACTACTCGATGTCTTTTGGATCAATAACTCAAATCGCTCATAGATTAATGATGAGCGATGTTGAACAAATATCTGATATTGAGTCTATAGGAAGTGGAAGAGCCGATACTATTAGAGTCTGGATTATGCGTGATTATGGAATTAATGAAAAAATTAGAATTGAGTGATCTATTGGTAAGCGCGCATGGATTACGTGAAGGTACCCTCTTCGTCTCTATGCAATACCCAAATGAATTTTTTAATAATGTTGAAATTAGTTTACAACAAATTCAGGACGTTGTTAAGATTTCAACTCCTCCTAATACTAAATCTGAACATGTTGATAATTTTGCACGTCTGCTATATTCAATTACGTTAATTTCAGAGGAGGAAGAGATGATTTTATCTAAATCTATTTCTCAAATTGATGTTCTATCATCATTTAGAGATGTTGATACTATCATCCATGCATTGATGGATGATGATAGTTCCTTAACACATAGAGAACAATTAATTGTTGCACTCTCCTTAGTATATTCAAAGAAGAAGAAAAAATCTGAATCTCTAATTTCAAAATATCAAGGAATATTACAAAAAAACGATAAAAAAGTAATTAGAAGAATTTCTTCAATTATTGCATTATGTGATATCTTTCTTAAAACTAGAGCCAATGTTATTCCATCATATGAAGATTCGACTTTAATTTTAAAGATTAATCCAAAAAACAATACATTTCCAGAAGTTCTCCTAAAACAAGCGTGTGAAAAACTAGAAAATGCTTTGGATATTCATGTTCAGTTGAACATCTATTATCAGCCATCATTTTATTCTCCATTAAATCTGATTAGCATTATGTAAACTCATTTACGTAAACTCTATAGCAAAATTATAGATATTACTGTTCAGGTTCATTCTACATGGTTATCAACCCCAAAAAAAATTCCCAAATGTATGGAAGGCCTGGAAAATTAATCGTAGTAGAAGGAATTGATGGCTCAGGAAAATCAACACAGCTAAGTTTATTAGAAAAATGGCTTAGATTCAACAAAATTGATGTTTTCAGAACGGAATGGAACTCTTCAGAATTGGTAAAAGAAATTACATCCAAAGGAAAAAAGAAAGGAAATCTTACTCCTACAACATTTAGCCTATTACATGCAACTGATTTTGCTGACAGATTTGAAAGAAATATTCTTCCCCTTTTAAGAGCAGGATACTTTGTTCTTGCTGATAGATATGTGTATACTGCATATGCTAGGGATGTAACTAGGGGTTGTGATTCTAAATGGGTAAGAAAAGTATATGATTTTGCATTAAAGCCTGACATTGCATTTTATTTTAAAACTCCAATCGACATCGCAATTGACAGAATTCTCTCTGGACGTCCAAAATTGAAATACTATGAGCTGGCATGGATTCTTGATCTCAGCAAGGATGTGTATGAAAGTCTATCGTATTTTTCAAACTAAAATAATTTCTCAATATGATTCTATGAGTAAAAAAGAAAATTTTACAGTAATCGATGCTTCCCTAGGGATAAAAGAACAACAATCAATCATGCGAGAGAAAGTCAAGAAACTACTACCTCAGAGATTCTCTAGAATAGTCAAGGAGGTTCCAAAGTGAAATCAAAGGATTTTGTTAAATCTGTTCAAAAGAGAGCTCCAATTTGGTATGGTCGTGATTCCTCGAATGGTATTCCTTACTTGAAAGACATCGAAATCAGCGGTAGATTGATTGTAATTGAAGGGCCTGATGCTTCAGGACGTAGTTCTCAAATTGAAATGTTGACATCACGGCTTGAAGCTGATGGATTCGCAGTTCTTAATACAGGTCTTAAAAGGTCGGATTTAGTAGGTGAGGGAATACTTGAAGCTCAAACGCAATGTTTCTTTAGGGAAGAGAACTTTGGCTCTCTTCTATGCAGCAGATTTTGCTGATCAATTAGAACATAAAATTATTCCAGCTTTACAAGCAGGATATGTGGTACTTGCTGATAGATATATCTACACACTAATTGCGAGAAACACAGTAAGAGGAATTAAAAGAAATTGGTCTAGTAATCTATACAGTTTTGCATTGGTTCCAGATTTGGTTTTTTATTTGGATGTAGAACCTTTAAAATTAATTCATAGAGTATTTGAGAAGCGACAATCTCTGGATTACTATGAGTCCGGCGCAGACTTGGGATTATCTGATGATATGTATGAATCCTTCATACGATATCAGAGTACGCTTGCAAAAGAATTTCACAACCTCAAGGAACTGTATAATCTCATTACAATAGACGGTAACAAATCCACCGAACAGGTGAATGAAATACTTCAAAAGCAAATTCGTCGTTTTCTTGCAAAATGTCCTTGATTAACATTAATTCATTTAATGAAACCTTTTTTCAAATGTTTCTAGAACGACTACACAAATCAAATCATAGATTAACACTTTATGTTGATGATCCGTCTGTTGAAAATATTCATAATCTGAGGACTTCTATCCGTAGATTGATTACAATATATCAAATTTTACCAAAACAACTTCGAAAGAAAAAACTAAAAAAATTTGTGAAGAAATATAAAACTTTTTTCAAATCGAATGGTAAAATTCGAGATTATGATATATTATTTGAAAAGATTTCCTCGTATAGTTTTTCAGATCCTAATTTTATTCAATATCTGGTAAAACAAAGGAAAAAAAAAATGCGAAGTACTATTGACCAAGCTACGGATCTTTTAAAATTTAAAGCTCCAAATATCCCCGAAAAATCTGATCTTATTGATGAGATAAATCTTAATTTTATTAAACAGTGCAGGAAGCTTATTTTAGAAATTCAAACAAATCTTTTATTAATTATTCAAGATGAAACTAAAATCGCCGAATTACATTCTATGCGAAGAACCGTCAAAAAGTTACGATATCTTTTGGAACTTTTTCCGGAAAGCTCAATTTCACCACTACTAGAAAATCTTAGGCGACTACAAACACTTCTCGGTGACATTCATGATAATGACATGGCAATTTCCTTTTTTCAGAAAAAAACTGAAAAATTTAGATCTTTAAAACCAATAGTACTACTTGAAAAAGAATCCAGAGTTACCAATTTCAAAAAATTAGCTTTTCTTCAAACTCAATTTTAAAAACAAATTACTAATCCCTAGATATTCTTTTTAATTTCTTTTAATTTTGATTTTGCAATTTCAATCTTGGCTTTTGCCTCATTTTTTGCAGCCTTCTTAGCAAGCTTGACTTCTTTTTTTGTATTTTTAATTTTTTTTTCTAAATCTATTTTATTCTGTTTTGCAGCCAGTTTTTTTAATTTTTTAGTCTCCTTACTTTTGAGACGTCTTTCTTTTTTGAGTTGTTTGAGTTTTTCCTTGACATCCTCCTCAATTTTTTTAAATTGACTCTTGGCTTCATCTATTTTTTTTTTAGCATCTTTAACTTTTGATAGTTCTTGTTTTTTAATTTCTTTAAATGAAATCTCTACCATAACGATGACATTCATTATTTACTTAAAAAGTTTTTTTTATGTATTCTAAAGTATTTCTATATAGAAAATTTTTCAGCTACTAAATTGATTTTATAATCGTAGATTTTGGAATTCAAATTAATTCATTTGAATAAAATCACTCAAAATTAGTATACGTATTTTTTTTTAAATCCTTTAAGCAAGATTATAATTAAAAAAGCAGTGCAAAGTGATAGATTATCTGAATGGTTTGTCCCCAAATTTGGTTCTAGAAATTTTAGAATATCTGTAGGGATCTTGTTTTTACCTTACACTGGGATGGTGCTATCCTTTGCTGTATGGGGTTCGTTATCTGTAGAGTTTAGTCTTGATAGGATAGTATCTATTTGTTTACTCTACTTTTTTTCAATTGGAATCTCTGCCCATTGTCTTGATGCTTTGGGAAGTCCCAAAAAACCTTGGGGAAATATATCCAGCAAAACTCTCTGGCTTACTTCTATATTCTCTTTGATCATTTCGTTTTCAATTGGATTGTACTATGCATTTTTAGATTCATGGTTGTTATTTCCAATTGGCCTCCTCGAAGGATTTTTCCTTTTTGCATACAATCTTGAATTATTTCATGGTAAATTTCATAATAATGCATCATTTGTTATATCTTGGGGCGTATTACCCGTTTTTGCAGGATCTGCAATACAAACAAATTCAATATCTCTTGAAACATTGATATTTTCTGTATTTGCGGGTTTGGCAAGTTATCTTTTGATTATAACCTCTAGAAAATACAAAATTCTAAAACAGCAAAATGCAAATTACAAAATATTTTACAAACAAGAAAACACTCTCAAAATTGTTAGCATTGGTGTAATTTTCTTTACAATTTTCTTTTTTGTCCTAAGACAACTTTAATTGATTAATGTTATGACATTACGATGTGACTCCATCTGATGATCTGGTAAAAAGAATATTGGATGCTCCTGTAGGACAGGTAGTTATTGTTCTAGGTGAATCTCTAAATTGTATTGTTGATTTAAAAGTAATAGAGCAAAATGCAATTACTCCTCATCAATTTGTGAGAAAAATAACAATTGATGCAAATGGATTACCAGTTATCAAAGCCTTGGTAAAATTTGATTCTAGTGTTTTACCTGAAGCTATTTTGGATGAATTATTAAAGAAAAAACGAGGCGTGGGGACTATTCTAAACTTAAACAACATTAAAGCAGCTAGAAACGTAGTAGCATTGAATCATAGTTCTGATGGAAATATTATTTCTCGAGAATATGAAATAATCAAAAATGGAATTGTATGGTTTAGAATTTTTGAAGAAATCAATCTGAATAACCTCAAGTTCCGACAATGATAGTTGAAGATCCACCTGTTAAATCTTGTTTGTGAACATTTAATCCCATTTTTTTCATGGTATTTTCATAATCGTTTACCCAATCTGTCTCTCTGATGATCTGAGGTAAATCCGCAAAGACTTTTTTCCAATCAGGAATAAAAAATCCAACCAAATAAAGAACATCAAAATAAAAATTCCACATTGTTCTCACGAATCTATTTTTTGGATAGGTAAAGTCGTGCAAAATTATTTTTCCTCCAACGTTAAGATGTTCAATGCAATTTTTAATTAAAATTTTTGAATCACAATATTTTGGTAAATATGATGCAGTAATGCAATCAAATCTTTCCCCCAACTCCAATTTTTCTGCATCCTGATTCACCAATAAAATATTTTGATACAAGTTTAATTTTCTCCTTGCTTTTTCAAGATAACTTGCAGTAATATCAACTCCTATAATTTTAGCATCAGGAATTTTTTCTGCAATTTGCTTTGTAAGAATACCAGTACCACATGCAAGATCTAATACTTTTTTTTCATTCGCCAAGTGTTTTAGAATTTCCCTTTTCCAAACTTTATCTCTTCCAAATGTAGTCCATTTTACTATTTTATCATAAGAATTAGCAGTATTGTTAAAAAATGATGGAACTAGATCTTTTGGACTAATCATAATATCAATGTGATTTGTTCGGTAAAGAAGTTTATGAGTTCATCAACCAGGCGTTTCAAATGTTCATTTCAATTTTTCCGTGTAAAAATATGATATTACAGATGGACATCCTTAAGTATTATTTTGACGTATACTAATTAACGAGAAACTGTCATATCTGCGTCGTAGACTGACAGAAAAGGAAAACAATCATGTTATTGGAAGCAAAGTTTCGTTAGGGTTTTCCAATATTTTCTCGTTGTTTTGTGTTCGTATCGACTCATTTTATTTTGATTTCAAATTTATTGATTTACCAAAAATTTTGAGAAATTATGATAATTTGTTCAAGATTTGAGTTTGCCAAAAATTTAGTGAAAGCTATTTAGCTGTACCTATTTTTCCTCATGTATTTATAATATAACGATGTTGTATTGATCATGGCTACTGAAAATCTAAACATGGATTATTCAAAATATGATTTTAAAGACTCTACTGATTTGTATGTCCATCTAAGCAAAAAAGGTCTCTCAAAAGATACAGTTATTGCAATTAGTAAAATGAAAGATGAACCACAATGGATGCTTGATTTTAGATTACGATCTTATGAGATTTTTATGAAAAAACCAATGCCAACATGGGGTGGCGATCTAAGTGTAATTGATTTCCAAAACATCTACTATTATGCAAAGGCAACTGAAAAAACTGAAAAAAACTGGGATGATGTACCTGCAGAGGTAAAAGCTACATTTGATAAACTTGGTATTCCAGAAGCCGAAAAGAAATTCTTGGCTGGTGTTGGCGCACAATACGAGTCAGAAGTTGTATATCATAGTCTAAGAGAGGATTTGGCAAAACAAGGAGTTTTATTTTTAGATACAGATTCTGCCTTAAAACAATATCCTGAGATTTTTAAAAAGTACTTTGGTAAAATAATTCCTCCAGAAGATAACAAATTTGCAGCACTAAACAGCGCTGTATGGAGTGGTGGCTCATTTATCTATATTCCACCAGGAGTTAAAGTTGACATGCCACTTCAAGCATACTTTAGAATTAACGCTGAAAACATTGGACAATTTGAAAGAACACTAATAATTGCAGATGAAGGTTCTGAAGTTCATTATATTGAAGGATGCACTGCTCCTGTATACTCCTCTGAATCATTGCATTCTGCAGTAGTTGAACTTGTAGCACATAAAGATGCAAAACTGCGATACACTACAATACAGAACTGGAGTAGTGATGTCTACAATCTAGTTACAAAACGAGCTTATGCATATGAAGGAGCAACAGTAGAATGGATTGATGGTAACATTGGAAGCAAACTTACGATGAAATATCCTGGAATCTATTTGATGGGTGAGCGAGCATATGGTGAGACACTATCTATTGCATTTGCTGGGAAAGGACAACATCAAGATACTGGTGCTAAAATGGTTCACCTTGCACCCAATACTACTTCAAAAATCACTTCAAAGTCTGTTAGTAGATTGGATGGTCGTTCTACCTATAGAGGACTACTTAATGTTGCAAAAGGTGCTACCAACGTAAAAGCTACAGTAAGATGCGATGCATTACTATTGGACGATACCTCAAAAACCGACACTTATCCGTACATGGAAATTAATCAAGAGGATGCTACAATTACACATGAAGCTACTGTGGGAAAAATTGGCGATGAACAAATCTTTTATCTTATGACTAGAGGATTTACAGAAGAAGAAGCATTATCACTAATTGTTAATGGATTCATGGAACCATTTACTAAAGAATTACCAATGGAATATGCTGTAGAATTAAACAGACTCATCAAGCTAGAAATGGATGACTCGGTAGGCTAAACCTCTCAATCTAAATTTTGATTCACTATGTTTCAAGAAACGCTTTCAAAAATCAATTCTGACCACATTGAAGAAATCTCATCTTCAAGAAATGAGCCTGAATGGTTAAAACAATATCGTAGGAATTCTTTATCTATCTATGATACTTTACCAATCGAGACCTCCCCACTATACAACAAATACACTGATGCAAAAAGAATGGATCCACAACAAGTTTCTTTTTCAACCTCTACGACAAACTCAGCTCCAACTTTTCTTAAAAAAAGACTAGGTGAATTGGAGAAAGAAACATGCATTATTCAAATAGGTATCAATATTCACAAAATTAACATTCCTGATGAATTAAAATCAAAAGGGTTAGTGATATCATCTATTAATGATGCAATAAAAAACAATCCTGAATTAATCCGAAAAGCACTTGAAGCATCAAATTCAAAAGAAGACAGATTCACAGCGTTAAACAATGCGGCATTTAATTCTGGAATATTCATTCACATTCCACGTAATTTAGTGTTGGAAAAACCAATTCATATCCTATCTTGTTTATCTGATGATAGTATATCTGCAATTTCTAGAAATGTTATTTTTGCAGACGAAAATAGCAAGGCAACAATTGTTCAAGAGTTGTATTCTTCTAAAGCAGAAAAACAACAAGCATATCTTGAATTATTGAATACAAGTCTTGCTCCAAACGCACAACTTGATATTACAACTTTGCAGATGATGGATCAAAGTACTGTTAATTTCTCTACTAGACGAACTGACTTAGCCCAAGACTCAAAAATTAATTGGTATTCTGGTCTGTTTGGTTCAATGTTAAGCAGATACAAAATTGAATATTTTCTAAATGGAGCCGGTGCTTCTGCCAATGACTCTGAAGTGATATTTGGAAATAATGATCAATCCTTTGATATTCAAACCAACGTAAATCATGAGAGTCAATCTACAGAAGGTAAAGTGATTGAAAAATCAATTTTGAGAAATAAATCAAAATCTCTTTTCAAGGGAATGATAAGAATAAAAGAAAATGCTACAAAATCAAATTCATTTTTGTCTGGTCGTTCTATACTCCTTGATAAAGATGCAAAATCAGATTCCATTCCAGGATTAGAGATTTTTACTAATGATGTTAAAGCAACTCATTCTGCCTCTGTAGCCCAAATTGATGAAGAGCAGGTTTTCTATCTAAGAACAAGATGTTTGACCAAAGAGGAGGCTGAAAGAACAATTATTGAAGGATTTTTGGAACCACTATCTAGAAAAATGTCTTATCAAGTTAGAGCATGGATTTCTTATTTGATTGAATCTAAATGGGAATCTCGTGAATTGACTATTAACACCGATGAAGAATTAACAAAATTTGTCGAAATTGAAGAAACTCGTTATAATGAAGATGCCGAAATAGAGCAACATTACAAGTATAGGTGATAAATTGGGTCAGTGGATTAAGGCTTGTAATTTAGATCAAGTAAAAAAAGGACAGACTACTTGGTTTTTCTCGTGATGACAAAAAAATTCTGTTAGCAAACCAAAACGGAAAAATTTATGCAACTGATCTAATTTGCACTCACGCCGAAGCTGATCTTTCAACAGGATTTCTAAGTGACGAAGGTATACGATGCCCATTACATCTCTCTGTTTTTAATTTAGAGAATGGAGTGCCACAAAATCTTCCTGCAGAAATTCCATTAAAAATATACAATGTTAAAATAGAACAAAATGAAATTTATGTGGAGATTTAGAAATTATGCAAAGTGCACAAACCTCTTTTGAAAACCTGAGAAAAGA
Source organism: uncultured Nitrosopumilaceae archaeon (assembly GCA_963825095.1). Lineage (GTDB taxonomy): Archaea > Thermoproteota > Nitrososphaeria > Nitrososphaerales > Nitrosopumilaceae > Nitrosarchaeum. Next base: position 151,954 of record CAWGRV010000021.1, on the reverse strand, counting down.
TTTTCCTATATTAGGCCGAACTGTAAGGGATAACAAAACATTGGTCTATTTGGATAATGCGTCTACAACGCAAAAACCAAACCAAGTAATAGATGCAATTACCGATTACTATAGAAATCACAATGCAAACATTCACAGAGCAGTTTATGCGTTAGCAGAAGAGGCAACTGAACTTTATGAAGCGGCTCGAGATAAGATTGCTCATTTCATTAACATAAAAAATAGAGAAGAAATTATTTTTGTAAGAGGGACTACTGAGGCAATAAATTTAGTTGCATATGCATGGGGTAGAGCTAATGTGAAAAAGGATGACATTATAGTTACAACTGAATATGAACATCATAGCAATATAGTGCCTTGGCAACTATTAACCCAAGAAAAAGGTGCCAAATTAGAGTACATTGGAATGGATGATAAAGGTGAATTGATCCTAGAAGATCTTGACAAATATCTTGCTACAGGAAAAGTCAAACTTGTAACCTTTAGTCTAATGTCAAATGTTCTTGGTACTATTACTGATGCAGAAAAGATAGTTTCAAAATGTAAGAGGGCAGGGGTGTTAACCCTAATTGATGGAGCACAAGCCGTTCCACACATGCCTGTGAACATTGAAAAATTAGGTTGTGACTTTTTTGCATTTTCTGGGCACAAAATGCTTGGTCCTACTGGAATTGGAATTCTTTGGGTACGAAAAGAAGTTCTACAAACAATGAATCCATTTCATGGTGGAGGTGACATGATCAGAGAAGTACACAAGTACGAAACAACATGGAATGATTTACCCTATAAATTTGAGGCTGGCACTCCAAATATTGCAGACGTTGTTGGATTTGGGGCTGCAATTGATTATCTTACAAAACTTGGAATGGATAACATAAGGGAACATGAAATTGAATTGACAAAGTATGCTTTGGAAAAATTATCCCAAGTAAAGGGATTAACAATCTATGGAACAAAAGATATCTCAAAAAGAGGTGGAGTGATTTCATTTAACTTTGCAGATGTTCATCCGCATGATGTTGCGCAAATAATAGACGAAGAAGGAATTGCAATAAGATCTGGACACCATTGTGCTCAAGTACTAATGGAAAGATTAAATGTTGCAGCCACTTCTCGTGCAAGCTTCTACATTTACAATACTAAAGAAGAAGTAGATGCATTAATTACTTCACTAAACAAAGTTGCGAGGATATTCAAACTATGAGCAACAATGCTGATATCTATCACGAAATGATTATTGATTATTCAAGAAATCCAATTAATTATGGCAAAATAGAGAATCCAGATGTTACTTTTCACGATTCAAACCCTCTTTGTGGTGACAGTATTGATATTGATATGAAAATTGATGATAACAAAGTTTCAGATATCAAATTCCATGGTAAAGGCTGTGCAATTTGCATGGCTTGCTCATCAGTTCTGACTGAAATTACAAAAGGTAAAGGAATCGATGAAGTGAGAAATATCACCAAACATGACGTCTTGAGCGAGTTGGGACTAGAACATCTACAGGCCGTTAGAATAAAATGCGCACTATTGTCCCTTAAGGTACTAAAATCAGCTCTCTATTCGTATCTTGGAAAACATATGAAAAATACTCAAGATGCAGATAAGTTAAAAGAAGAGGCAGCCAACTTGTACTGATATGTGTGGTTTTACCCCAATTACCCCCATATCTATTCAGATTAGAAAAATAATTTTTGAAAACCATAATGGTGCAGATGCTAAATTTACTAACGATGAAATTTTTGAGAAAATAAAACAAAACGGCGATTTGGATCCTTCCTGGAATATAGATGATGTAGAATCATATTTTCATGAAATTTGTGAATGTGGTCTTGCTAGAAATATAGCCCAAAATTTTACCACAATTTGGCTTAAGTTATTCGATCCAATTGAAAAACATCATTGTGATTCCTGTAATCTAGATGTTTATGTTGGGGCATCCGAAAAACAAATTTGTCCAAATCCTTCTTGTAAATCCGCTATTTAGATCTGTATTTGTTTGCTGCATCCTCAAGAGCTTTAATCATTGGTAACTTTTCACCAGTTAGATAAAGCACAAGTGCTCCACCTGCAGTACTGATATGATCTATTTTATCTGCCAGCCCATATTTTTTTAGTGCAGATGTTAGATGACCTCCACTTACTATAGTAGTTGCCATTGAATTTGCAACTGCGGAGAGTAACTCTTTAGTTCCATAACTGAAATTTTCTTTTTCAAAAAATCCTGCAGGGCCACTAATAAATACAGTTCCTGCACCGGCAATTAACTTTGAATAATATTCAATTGTTTTTGGTCCCAAATCATAAATTTTATCTCCTGCACCAAGTTCTCTTACGTCCATCTCTACTCTTTCACCATCTTTATCAATTGCGATATCTACTGGTGTTGAAAAAACATCTGGATATTCTCCAATTAATGCATGTGCCTTTGCTACTACCTCTTCTTCTTTTTTAATTCCAAGTGGGTATCTTATTCTAGCTTGGGCTCGCAAAAACACGTTTCCAATTAATCCTGTAAGTAATACATGATCTGCACGGCCATTTTGAATCAATAATTTAATTGCCTCTAATCTATCTGGGACTTTGGAGCCGCCAAGAACAATCACGTGAGGAGCTTTAGCGACTGTCATAATCTCGTCTAGATTCCTGACTTCTCGTTCAACAATTCTGCCAGCACATGCAGGTAAAACATGTGGAAAACCAACTATTGATGGGTGTGATCTATGGGCGCTTGGAAATGAATCTAGTACAAAAAGATCGATTAATTTGGATAAGCGCCTTACCATGATAGTCTTGGCAGCATCTTCTGGAGAAAACTCGTAATTTTCTTCAGCGCACAAACGCAAATTATCTAAAAGCAATATTTCTCCACTCTTCAAATTTTTTATTTCATTTTGTGCCGCAGACCCAATGACATCTTCAACATACTTGATTTTTTTACCCATTAATTTTTCAAGGACCTTTGCATGCTTATCCATTCCAGTATAGTCTGTGTTCCCAACCCTTCCTTGATGAGATCCTACTACTAATTTTGATTCTTCTAGCGATTTTATAGTTTCAATTGCTTCCTCAATACGTTTTGTTCCAGAAATCTCTAGACTATCTGGGTCTATGGGACAATTCATGTCTACCCTCAAAAAAACTGTCTTATCTTTGAGGTTAAAATCGTCTAATGTCAGTACCTTCAATAATTTTTGAATTAAACACTGGGTTAAATCCTTTGAGTTGTTCTAATTTTTTGTTACAGTTGATTATGCCAAAATAATCATTTCTGTTTACTTAACAAAAATTAAAAGTATCATACTAGGCATCCAATTAATTGCAAAACTGGATTTTTGATATTAGATCACGCTCATTTGTTCTACTTGTAATCTCATTTCTCCTCGTATCCATGTTGGTGTATTTCCACATTACAGAAAATTTTGATCAATCTATAATTTCTTTTGTTGCTGACAATGAAGGCAATACATCTCTGGATACTATTATGCAGATAATTACAGAATCTTGTGATTCGTTTTACATGTTAGGTTTTGGTATAGTTTTGCTTTTGATAAAAAAAACTAGAAGGATTGGAATTACCTTGATGATTTTGATTGTTTTATCAACAATACTAACAGGGTACATAAAATGTGGAATAGATAGGGAAAGACCTGATTTTGAATATGTAGGAACTCCATTTCCTGTTGAAATAAGCCATGATTCATTTGCATTGTTTTGTGAGGGTGGTGCAAACGCATCATATCCATCTGGTCATGCAGCTCGGGCTATGATTATTGGCGTTATACTTGGCTATACGCTATCAGAAAGATTTCCTCGTGGATGCTACTTGCTATTTCTTTATCCATTATTGGTATCAATTAGCAGAGTATATGTTCTTCAACATTTTCCAATGGATGTCATTGGGGGATTTATACTAGGTGTGTTGTTAGCTGGAGTATTGGCAAAAAGAACAAAGTTGTACAAAATTTTTGAAAAATCAAAACCCTAATTCTACCAAGTCTTTATTACTAATCAGAACTATGGCATAATGACTATCATCATAATGATATGTCCAATATCTAATGTCTCTAATCTCATTTTTTTGCCTAAGGCCATGTGTTACTCCTGTTGTTATCATGTATCCTATTCTTTTTGCCAATTTTATTTCTTTGGGCATCAAAATTCTAAATCCCTCCTTTCTGTTACTAAATCCCAATTTTACCATGTCCTCAACAGCATCTGAGGCGTCTTTCTCATCTTTGAGATTCATATGTTTTTGATACTGGTAAATCTTTTGGATGAAATTCCACATTTTTTTTGATACATACAACTACTAATATTTTTAATAACCAATTTTTATGGAATATTTTTAATTTTAATTAAATTTCACATTATCAGTTTGAAAAATCTTTTTTAGATTTTGTAGTCTAGATAAAATCTTCTTTGAACTTTAACCATTTTAGGAGTACGACATTCCCTCGATTTTTATAAATTTTTTAAAAACAATTGGATTTTTGAAATCTTATCATTTGTGATGTTCTGTGTCTGAATCTTTTGCTAGATTTGATATGGATTCCTCTGATGATGAAATTTGATCCATCCAGTGCATTTTAGAGGAATTTCTGACTTTTTTTCGAGAATTATATGTTAATTTTCTTAACTGGTAAGTCAAATCCTGATTATATGCACCACTTAACCGACTCTTTTGCTTTTATCCAATCATTGGCATCACTTGAAAATTTGATACGTACTCTAAGGAAAAAGAAACAAGAAGCAACCAATCTTAGGAAAAAAACGGAAAAACAACTTCAAGAAGTAAAGTCACTTGAAAGAAGGTCTTCATCTGGATTACATTCGATAGATAGAAAAATTGAATCTGAAAGGGAGGACGCTTCAGGCATTTCAGATATCCTAAATCAAAAGATGGCTCAATTAGAAAGCATTGAAAGACTAGTTGCAGCAGCCAAGGAACGTATAATTCGTGACAAAGAGACTTTGAGCCAAACCGAACAAGAGTTAGAATTTGCTCAAAATCCAGAAGAAAAACAGAATGTTGAATCAAAATTAACCTCGCTAAAGGATCATATTGAAGAATTAGAATTTGAAATTAAAAATAGAGAAAAAACAGCAAAAAAGATAGCTGAAGACGTTGCTAGATATAATGAAATTAAATCAAAAATAAGTTCAAAAATCCAACAGCAATCTAAATCAAAACCCTCTCTTCGTGAAAAACTTCATTCAAGTCATAAAGATGCTCAAAAATTTGCCAAAGCACTAGAACAAAAAACCAGGGCTGAAGCTGCAGCTGCAAAATCACTAGAGACAATATCATCTAAATTAAAAGAATTACTTGCTAAAAAACGAAAGTCTGTCAAAAGTACGAAAATACACAATCAAAAGAAAAGCTCCATCAAAATCAATCAAAAGAAAAGCTCCATCAAAATCAATCAAAAGAAAAGCTCCATCAAAATCAATCAAAAGAAAAGCTCCATCAAAATCAATCAAAAGAAAAGCTCCATCAAAATCAATCAAAAGAAAAGTCCAATAAAGAAGACAAGTAAAAAAAGATCTAGAAGATAAATATTTCAAATAATGTTTTTTAAAAATTATAAATTACAAAACTGAACAAATTATATTTCCATTTTCCTTAGTTTGAAAGTATGGAGTTGTATTTTTGATTAAATTAACCAAACGAGGTCCAATGATTATGATGGTTGGCTTGATCCTTGCAACAAGCTCACTAATAATTATGTCCTCTATTTTACCAGCTGATATGCCTAAAAATGAGGAACTACATATTCCCACTTTGTTTAAGGGATTGTTTAATCAAGTTTCTGATGAAATCCAAATACTTCCTGGCACATCTAGTTATTACTCGTATAATGTAAAATCCTCTGACGTCTCAGTATTGTGGGGTGTTCAAATAATTGATTATAAAAACGACGATAAAATTTCTGTGAACATTTCGAATATATTTGGAGATCAGTATGGAGTGTTTTCTCAAACTTCACCAATTATCTTTGAGACACTAGAGATATCTTCCCCAGACACACTAAATTTTGAATTACAAAATCAAGGATCTAGAATCGTTAATGTAGTTTTGATGTTTTCTGAGGAGCCTAAAAATTTTGATTCCTTTTCTAATCCAGACTCTCCTTTAATAACGATGATTTTACCTGTTGCAATCTCTGGCATTTTTTTTATTCTTGGCATTTTAGTATTTTGTATAGGTATTATAGTGTCTTTGGTTGACCGGAAAAATATTCAAAATAATAAAAGAAATAACTGAATAATGAATTATCTCGTTCCGATACTAACCGTACGTTCTTGCATTGATCATTAAAATCTAAATTCGTAAATGTTTCTATTATACAACAAACACAAACCATCATTTGACTTTTTTAAAAAATAATACTAAAAATTCAGTTACTGAGGATTGACTTCCATTTTTCCGTATTTGCCTTTTGTTAAGGAAACCTCACCTTTGAATTCATTTGTGTATCCGTTTGTAATGACTACTATATCTCCAATTTTTACTGCTTTAATATCGTCTCCCCAAAGTGTTAATTTGATGTCATCTGATTCATCCGATATTACTGCATCGCATACATCGACGGTACCTCCTGTCTTGAGATTTACTGTTCTTGGGTCTCCTTTACTTTTTACCTCAGCTTTTAGATTAATCCCACTTCGCATTTTTTTTACTTGTGCGACTGATTGAAATTCTACCATTATTTTGACTCAAATTTGGACAATTATAAGTTTTTTTAAAATTAACTTAGGGATACAATTATTTGTAATTCATTTTATTTGCTTGAAATATCAAAATTTTTCCCAATATTTTTCAATAAATTATCTTAATGATAATGTCTGATTTTGGTATTATTCTAAATTGAACAGATTTCACCAATAGTTTTCAATGGATTTTCTTGATTTGATCCTGTTTTTTCCTTACTTTGGGTCTACTTTTTGATTTTATTTTTAAGTGATATTTTTTGTTGATCTCTGATATGTAGAAACCATATTACAAACTCTATTTTCCTGAATGTGTTGACTATCTATAAAAAAATTAAACTTAATAGGACGATTTTACTTGTTAAATTAAATGGGACGTAGAAAAACTCAGAAAATCATTCGAAGTGGTCCAAAAAATGCAACCACTGGAATGTGTCCACTATGTATGACTATTGGTAAGGTCTTCCTTCTTGGTCCACCTGGTAAAGAACGAGGAAAATGCGAAAAATGCCGCCAGGAATTTGAATTATAGTTCAAAAAGCTAACAAGCTCATCAAACAATTTACCCATAACTTTTTAAGACAATTTTTTGATGATAGTTAATCATGTACTCCGAAGCTGAAACCATCTATGAGCGAGTGGCAAGACTTGAAGATGAAATTGCACTACTCAGAAGTGAAGTTGATATTCTTAAAAGAGCACTCCGTAACAAGATTGCAAGACACGAAATATCTATGATCAAGAAAGGACAAGATATCAGTTCTATCATTGATTAATTTTTTGTCTTTATACCTCTAATTAATTCTAAAATAAAATCTACATCTTCGGCATTTGGGTTTATCTCCAAATACCTATTGAGATATTCTAATGCTATATCTGAATTCAATAATCTCTCTTCTAGTATTCCTTTGTCTCTAATGTCTTCAGGCGAATTGGGTTCTATAGCTAAAACCATATTTACACATCTTAATGCTTTCTCATAAACAAAAGATTGAACATAGGAATTTTTTAAATTTCGAGCTAGTCTTGCCAGAATTTGTTCATGTCCAATCTCATCAAGAAATTCTGGTTCAAATTCTAACTCCCCACCAAAATTTTCATCCAAAATCTCTTGAAGATCATCAATGTCTAATAATCTTCCATCATTAAATGGATCCAAAATCATTTCTTCATTATATTTTACCAAAATGTGACTTGGGAATCCAATTATTTTGAGATCCAAATTTATGAATTTTGCAATCTCTGCATAAAGTATAGATATTGTTATTGGAAGTCCAGTTTTCTTGTCAATTACTTCGTTTAGAAAATTATTTTTTGGATTATAGTAATCTTCATCATCACCACTAAAACCTAGACTTTCAAACAGATGCTCGTTTAAAATTGAAATCAGATATGTAGGATTTCGTATCTCATTTAGTGATTCTTTTAATGATTTTCCAATTACAGCAATTTTCTGAATATATTCTTCTATGTTTAGATCTGGGTATTCTAGAATTTGGGCAAATTTTAAACATTTTTCAACTAGATTGAAATTTGAATTTTTTATAAAAGAAATCCACTCTGCCAACAGAGGATCAAATTTTTCTTGCAATTATTACAGATTTATCCTATTGATGTATAATTGTGGTTCTTTCAATTCTCTGGTATTTGGTAGCGTTTCAATTAATTGTTTGAATGCGTTTTTGCCTAATCTTTGATAAATAATTTTTGTAAACTCCTTTCCAAGGCTTTTTCTAACCTGGTACGATGAAAAATCTGTACCCATAAAAGTATCAAGATAATTCTGAAAATCGGGGTCTGTTTTTAGAATATTTTCTATGATAAATCCTGCCATACCTTCCATAATTGTAAACGCTGCATGATGTTGTTGTATTGGATTTAACCATCTTTTGTAAATATCTAGTAGATGTGGAATCACCTCTGAAATCTTCGGGTCTATTTCAACATGCGTAAAAGTCATTACATTAGGACCAATCTGCTCAATTAGGAAATGATCTGGATTTAAAAAGAAAAACAAGTTTGCCCTTTTTGCAAAAGGAAAATCATCAGGAACAGCCTGAAGTTGTAAATATTCTGACAGTTTATTTACAGATTGAATATCTAGTTCTAGAATATTTTTTGCCAACTCTTCATTAATTAAATTAACTTGCATTGCTGCATTTTTGTTTAGTTGCTGTATCTTTTCTTGTAGTGAGTGTACCATCTCTTCTAAAACAGTCATCTTCACTGCTCCTATATAGCCAGAATTGACATTTCCAAATTTGACTTCATAAGGTTCTCCTTGTTTGTGTAAAATAATTAAAGGATATCTAGAAAGGACAAATCTATTTAGATAAATCACAGAATCTAAATAATCACCATAAGTCGTTGAGATTTTTGAAATGTATTGAATTGCATATGTTGAATAAACAAGATATTTGGCAGTATCTTTTTGCATTAATTTGGCAATCGCTTGCTGATCTTCATTTGCAACTGCATCAAATAACTCTCTTACGTATTTCTTTGATTTTTCATCTGAAAATACTTTTTCACCCTTCAATCTTTTCAATTCTACAAGTTCTGGAAATTCCATCCTCAAATTATCTGAAAGTTTTATCCCAACAAATTCCTCAACTTTTTTCTTTAGGGTGGGAAAAACATTCTTGGATATTTTTTCTAGATCATCAAATTTTATCCTCGATAAAAAATCATCTTTTGCTTTGTCGGCTAGATGTAAAATTTCTTTTTCCTCATTGATTTCTACAGATAATTGACCAAATAATGCTTCTGCAAATTCTTCAAATTCACTCAATTCGCATAAAATCATAAAACACTACATTTAACATTATTCCTGTTTGAAGACAAGAGATTATTACTTTAAATTTTATAAATTTGATGTACAAAAATGCAAGAATTCACTCTTGACCTTCTAAGGTGTATCCGTTGTGGTTCCAAATTAGAACTCGATATATTTAAAAAAGAAACAGAGATTGAGGAGGGAATTCTAGAATGCAAAAAATGCAGTCTATGCTTTCCAATAATTCAAAAAATTCCAATAATTTGGGATGATTTTTCAAAATATATTTCTGAACGAATTATGTTGGGAGGAAAACTTTACAATTCTATATCTCATTATAAAATAAAAAAATTTCTTAGAGACTCTCTATCAAACTCAAAACGAAATGTAGATGATCGAACAATGCTTGAAAACAGATGGACAGCAATTTATCAAAATAGCAAAAAATCGAAATTTTATTCCTTAATGAAAAATGAATTGAAAACTATTCCAAATTCAAAACTCGTTTTGGAACATGGGTGTTCTATTGGCATCCTCAGTAATTTTCTTGCAAATTCACATCAAACTGTATTTGGAATTGATAGAATCATATAGTGCAATTAGTATTGCAAAAAAAACACAAAAACACAATACTGATTATTTTGTGGCTGATTCACTATCTCCAATTTTTGGTAAAATTAAATTTGATTTGATTTTGGCTCTAAATATTTTAGAATTAGTCGAACCAGTTGATTTATTAAAAAATATCTATAAACAAATTTCCAAAGGTACTCTTGTAATATCTGATCCTTATGATTTTGATCGAGGTAAAAATTCAGTCAGAAACCCCTTAGATGAAATTTCACTCAGAGAAACTATCGAAAAAATGGGATTTAGTATTATGAAAAAAACAAAAAAACCTTCGTATCTGCCTTGGAATCTAAAATTAAATTCCCGTGCAACTCTAAACTATAAAGTAGATTTGATAATCGCAGAAAAGAAGAAATCTGATTTAATTTTATAATTTTCTAAAATATGGAATTCTGAATAGCGAGCCCAAGAATATTATGTTCTGCAAATAAATTTGTAGATTGTTAAAAATTGGTTTTGGAAATTTAGGCACATTTAAAATCCTAAATTATGATAATCATTGCCTTATATGTTAGTAATGACCTAATTAGATATGTTAAAAAATCTATTTGCAAAACTCAAACGAAATCAAGTAAAATCTTCTGATGTTAACGCATTCAAAGAATCTGAAAAAAAACACCCAACTCAGGAAGAAAAATAAATGAAGTACGATTGTAAGGATTGTGCTTTTCACTGGGAGGGATGGATGGATTCCTTTGAGAAGGTTCTTGTCCACGAAAAAACTCATCTAAAAAAAACTGAATGATTTAGTATGGCAGGTTTTTTGGGTGACAAACAAACTAACTTGGTACATCATTTAGCCAATATGAAAAAGGAATGTAAAGTCGTCGATATGAAATTTAAAGACAGGCAATACTTTACTCCTGATACTTTAGAAAACGCAAAAGGATTGAATTTTTCCCCTTGTTTGTGGTGTAATGTAAATTAGTGTGAAACTCTGACATAAAAATTGTCTATTGATTTGTTACACTAATCGTAAACCATTAAATTTTTTTCTTCAAGCAAACTGTGAATTTGGTGTACAGATCGATGAATATCCTTTTCAAGTTTAGCACCCACACATACTAATTTACCTGAAGCGAAAATCAAAATAACTGTTTTAGGATCTAACATTCTATGTATTAATCCTGGAAACTGTTCAGGTTCATACATACTTCTAGGTAAAGTTCTAGCTGCCTGTTCCAAATTTACTCTGCCCCCAAGATTAATTGATGATACAATATTTTGTATAGTTACTTGTGCTTCGTTTTTAATTTTGATTTTGCCCTTTCTTAGTATCTCTATGACTTTGGATACTGCAGTTTCTGCTAGTTCCTGGGATTTGGCACCAGTGCATACCATCTTTCCTGAGTTAAAAAGCAATGTGGCTGTTTTTGGATTTTTTAGTCTGAAAACAGCTCCAGGAAATTGTTCTGGGTGATATTCAACATCTGGAAACTTTTTTGTTATGTCTATAAGATCTAATTTTTGATCAATAGTAGCAGAAGCCACAACATTTACTATGGCAATTAAAGGTTTAGTTTGAGTCATATTGTTGTGTCTCCGTAACTATACATTAGTATCTTGATCTAATCTTAAACTCTTGTATCTATTTCTTATTGTTACCTCAGTTACATTAGCTGCTTCTGCAATATCACGTTGAGTCATACTTTCGTTATTTCTAATACACGACAAATAAAGCGCAGCTGCAGCAAGACCCATGGGATCCTTGCCAGCTGATTCCTCATGTTCTCTTGCTACTTGAAGTACCTTGGCAGCATATCTTTTTGTCTTTTCTGTAATTCCAATTTTACTTGCGATTCTTGAAACACATTGAATTGGATCAACAACTGGCATTTTTAGCTCTAATTCTCTATGCAGTAATCTATAACATCTTGCGATGTCTTTTCTTTTAATATTTCCTGCATCTGAAACATCTTTGAGGGTTCTAGGTGTTTCAGTATCTCTACATGCAGCATAAAGTGCAGCTGCAATTAATGCAGAAATTGACCTTCCTCTGACCAGTCCCTTTTCTAATGCCTTTCTGTAAATATAAGCTGCCTTTTCAACCACTGCATCAGAAAGGGCAAGTTTGTCTTTTAATCTTGTTAATTCACTTAAGGCCTGTCTGAGATTTCTATCTGCAGATTCATGGACTTTACTTCTACTGTCCCACGTTCTCAATCTTTCAATTGTACTTTTCATTGCAGAGGTGAGTGGTTTTCCTGAAGAATCTCTGTTGATTGGATTTATGATAGTAGCAAGTCCTCTATCGTGTATCGTAAGAGAGGTTGGTGCACCAGTTCTAGTAGGATCTACTCCACCTTCTTTTGAGAATGATTTCCATTCTGGTCCCTGATTCTTGCAAAATCTCTGAAATTACATACCCACATTTTCCACAAAATCTTTCACCTGTTACATTATCTGTTAACATTCCATTTTTTCCACATCGTGCGCAGACCGTACCTGCATTGATAATCTGTAAAACCATAAATAAGATCAATATAGGTTAGTTTCTTTCCTATAATAACTGGTCTATTGGATGATTTTTCATTGAAATATCAGATTATGCATGTTAATTGATATCCATAGTAAGTTAACTGCCATAAATTTCGTAACAATTTCTAAATTCTGTGGTAAATTCTCATCAAAATCAACTTTAAACATCGCCTGGTTTGTAATTATAGAAATATTGAATCAGAATTCAACTGATTCTCCTAAATTTCTCTTAGAGTTGATGAGATAAAATGATGGATTTGTTAAAACCTTACCTTTATACAAGTTCAACATGGTCAATAACATGAAACATAACAATTGTACAAAATGCAAAGTTTGGATAAGTGACAGACAAGACAAATATCACAATCATAATTGTGTAGATTGTTCAGATACTTTTTGGTCGATGGGTTGAAAGAATCATGTAATCTATGTCATTCTAGTAATGTAGAAATAATAATTGATTCTGATAAAATTCCAATTTGTAAACTCTGCAGAGAGCGCCTAGGTCTGGATTAATACTTATTTTGTTCAGGTAAACTCACTAGTTTTATTGAACATTCTCGCTACCTTCAGTATATTTTATAATTCTAGACCTGTGGATTACCTTTATAGCGTCTTATTTTGTTTTCTTTTAGTAAACGTGAAAATTATGATGGTATCTTCTGTCATTTTTTTTAATTTTAACGAATAAATAATTGCAAAATAATCATTTTATAACTAAATCTTTTCAAACAATGGGTAATTATCCTAGGTGAATCAATTAGAATTATGGAAGAAAAAACACTAGAATTGTTGAGAGGAGATATTCTTACATATTGGAAAGATCTAGAAGATGTAGATTTTGAAGATACTGGATTCTTAAAAGAACTTAATGCGTGTATAGGATATTACAATGAATATAAGCGTGGGCAAAAAATAAAGCCAATAGAAAAATGAAATCCCATCTATGCTTTGATTGTTGTATTATGGTGTGAAAAAGAAATCAAGATAGAAATTTCTAATGTTTTTTGCATTTGTAAATTATGTTACAAACGATAATATAGTGATCATGATCTATACATAGTAGATTATAACATAACTACATTTATTTCGTCCCGTGCTATGCTGAATACATTATGAAATACTGTCATGATTGTTTAACTCCAATTAACCGTAATTCAATAGAGGAATACTGCAAATTCTGTCTAAGAGATAGAGATAATAAAAAAATCATCAACACTAAAGTATAATCTTTTTCTATACATTTTAAAAAGTATTTTGATATTTTCTAAATTCATTTTGATTCAGGGTAAAAAAATATGTGCCAGATATTCTAAATGATAAAAAATCTTAAATTTGAGGCGTTCATATATTCAACTAGTCATAAGGACTAAGATATTCTATTTATTAGCATTACACAAAACATTGCCCTGATAATCATGGTGTCCAATGACAATCACAATTACATCCTTTGTGACATTTCATTCTTTTACAATCGGAACAAATTCTTTGCCTCCAAGTTGAAGCACTATTCATAATTGTTTTACCTATCTCAACCTAATTAATCAATTGTGTATCATTATAAGGAACATACCTCTAATATTAGTAGCGTAGTGGTGTGAGTTTGCATATCTATTGAGAAGGACTGAATTAACTACTCAGCTACGTTTGAGAGTTAGAAATGTTCTCTACAAAAATGACTCTGTAATTCAAAATAATTTTAAGTAATTTGGAAAATTTCTAATATTTAATCAAGGCTGAATTATTATTTTCTTGCTATGTATTATAATGCTACATGATCTGATGAATATTCTCTTTACTGTTTTACAATCTGTTGTACATAACTCCAAATCGAATTGATTTGAATTTGCTTTTCTATTTTTTTTAGAAAATAGGATATATCTAATTAATTGAATTAGACCTGACCTTCCTCCATATGCACAAGTTCCAGTAACAAACCAAGACATTTCTAGGCCCTCATATCCTTCTGGAAAAATGTTGTTTTTGAACTCTTTTCCTTGAGGTGTATAATGACCAACCATCGTAATTCTTCCTTTGACCAAAAAATTTACCATCTTTGCATAATTAGTGCAGGAGGTACAAAGATTATCATAAATCAAAACAGGCAATGCCTCTTTTACCATATGTTTCTTACTTGTATCTGATATTTATTGTAATTTGATTTAATCATGCTGAAATTCAAAATTTTTAAAATAACTAGATAATCATCTTTAATTGAAAAATTAGCGAATTAATTTGATTACTGAATAATTTGTAATATGGAACTCTCTTGCAATTGAATCTTTCTCAATTGTACTTTGACTACCACTGATTTTTTCTCAATATCCATTTTTACATTGGTAAATGCAGTTTGATATTTTTTACTATCCCCATCTGATGCATTACCATCTGAAACTAGTAATCCTGTATCGATCAAGTAATTTATTTTTTCATGACCAGAAGATTGAGAAATCTTACATTTATCCAAAATATCTGATATTGGAAGTGAATCACCCATAACTGACTCCAATATGGATTTCTTTTCTTGGTCTCCAAAGGATTCTACTATTGTTTTTGCTAATATTTGATCTTTGAGAATTATCCAGTTCTCCAATTCTTTCTTTGATGATTCTATCTTTATGATATTCTGGATGAATCTTGACTCTAATCCTTCTGCACCTGGTCCAAAAAATTCCCTTAAAACACTATCTAGTTTGGAAAATTCTTTAATTGCCTGGACAACACCAACACCGTGTTTTTCCATTAATCGCTGTTCTATTTTGTTCATAGTGCTTTTGCCTAGATTATCCTCAATAGACTTGCGTAAAGCTGGGGCCAATAAATTATCCAGACTATTTTCCATTGCTAGTATTATGAATAATCTCTAATTAATCATGTGTCTGTAATTCTTGGAATTGACAATATTCAATTGTGTATGCCGGGGATGGGTTTCGAACCCACGACCTCCAGATTATGAGTATTGCCTTTTTTGGAAGAACCGGTAGAGTTTACCAATTGAACTGGCACTCTAACCAGGCTGAGCTACCCCGGCATGATATATGCCAGATAATTTGAGAAATTAAATGCTACGTAGGCTCAAAAGTATGATTTAGATTATTTTTAACCTGTCTTCATTCTTTCGCTAATTCAGACCAATTGACTTTTTCATTTTGTACCCACAAGAATTTTTTTTGCAGAGCAGACGTGTATAATTTCTCCCATTCCGCACCCACTTCGTTGGTCCATGCCTTAAAAATACGTGGATCAATATAATTTCGTAAAGATGTTCCAAGGTTATAGTCTCTTGTTTTCTCAGACAAATTAACTTGTAACTGTAATTTCTCAATTCTTTCTCTATGTTTTTCTTTTTGTTTTTTGATTTGCTCGTTTAGTGTTTTGATTTTTTTTAACTTATTTTTTCTCTCTGCATCTGTTTTGGATTCTAACACTTCCGCCTTCTTTAGTGCTTCTTGTGTTTTCCCCCAAGGTTGTTCCTTTTCTATGTTTTTTAAAATTTCTTTTTTATTTTGCAGTGATTCTTCAAAAGATTTCGGTATCGTTCGTTTGTGATTACACATTATTGCTGCCTCTAAATTTGCCATTTTTGCATGATATAGTTTTTCGTTTAGTGTTTTTCCATTCATCTTGTCATGTTCTTTTAAATAATTTTTTACTACTGTTGTTGCAAGATAAGTTCTAAACACTTTAGCAGTTAATCCACTTACAATACTGGAATAATATGCATTTACATGTCTTGAAGTGATGTCTTCAAAAATCTCATCCTTTGGGTTTTTATTTTGCATAATTTTCTTGAGATTTTCTTGAAATTGTTTATCATCACCTTCTGCCTTGACTGTTTCTTGCCATCTTACACTATCTTTTCCCAAGAAATCAAATTCTATTGCATTGTCTGTAATATTGATGTGTTCTTTTCTTAATGTGGTCGCACCAACTGTATCTGCCTCGTCGGGATCTTTTTCATCTCCGACCCTCATTGCAGTTCTATAAATCAAATAACATACGGTTGCAATTCTACTGATCTTGGGATCTTTGTCTTTCATGTCTTTTACTATGGTGTTTTTAATTTTCTGGATTTCTTTTGATAGCTTTACTGCTTTTTCATATTTTGCCTTGTCTCTATCTTGTTTTAATCCTGCAGTGTCTGCAAGCCATACGTACTTCTTTTTCTCAGTTAAATGATCCGTCCAACCAGCTAACCACATAGAGTCCTTGTCATGAACAATTTTACCCCAATCTCCTTCTGGCACCTTGGCCTCTTTTCCTAGGTTTAGTGTAACATCTTTTGAAGTAATCCTGGGTTTCCATCTGCCTCTAAGTGGGTGTTCTCCTCTTCCAATAAAAATTCCTGGAGGTTCTGCCATATAGTTTGCAACTTCAACTTCTTTTTCATCCATGATTGCCTTGCCGTATTTTTGTACCAGTTTCTCTCGCAATTCTTTTCGCTTAACTGCCAACTCTTTTTTCTCCTCCTTTGTCATCATATCTTTAAGGTCTTTTTCCTTGTCAACTATTTTGTAAGCCTGTGAAAAGTCAATATCCTGATATGAAATATTTTTAAATTCTGCTGGAAGAGTTTTAGCAAAATCTTCTGTAAAATTTTTCTGAAAAACCTTATCTTGAGCATATGCTGTATCTTTCTTTTTTGCCCATTGATAAATCATCTCTTCTTGATTCAAATCAAGGTCTACACTCTCGCCTTTGATCTTTATCTTTATTCCCTTGGCTTCATATGGTGGCGGGAATAATATTCCATTATGTTGTAATGTCTTCCATTTCATTTTCATCATTCAAAATTGCGGACTTTGACAAAATTTGATTCTATGTGTATATCAATTTACCGTAGTTACAATTTTTAACTTGAAAATAGCTCCTTTTTCAAATAATTCTCAAACTCTACGTCTGTTTTTGCCTTTTTTGCCTCTAAAAACATTTGTGCATCATTTCCCACAATATATCGAGGTCTTGGATTTGTCTCCTTGATTGCCTTTAAAATAGTAGAGGCTACTTCAGATGGATGTGTTCCAAGTTCTGCCATCATTTTTACTCCCATGATTACTTTTTCAGTTATTTCTTTGTATGGCGAATCTGTTTTTGGCTCTGCTATTTTCATAGATGAAAAAAGATTCGTTTTGATTACTCCTGGTTCAATAATGATAATTTTTACTCCAAATTGACCCAGTTCATACCTTAATGATTCAGAAAGTCCCTCTAGTGCAAATTTTGAGCTGATATATGCTGATGATCCTGGAAAACCAATCTTCCCTGCAACCGAACTGATATTTACAATTATTCCTGAACCTTGTTTTCTCATGATAGGGGCCACTTTTTGGATTATACTAATTATTCCAAAAAAATTGGTTTCAAACTGAGATCTAAAATCGTTTACTGGTACATCTTCTAAACTTCCAAATAAAGCCCATCCTGCATTATTTACTAAAACATCAATGCGTTGTTTTTTATCAAGAATTTGTTCGAATGCTGATTTAATTGATTTTTCATCATTCACATCCAATTCAATAATTTCTATGTTCAAATTTTCTTTTTTTGCAATGGTTAAAATTTTCTGTGCTTTTTTTACACTTCTAACTGTGGCAAACGTATGATATCCCTCTCTTGCAAGTGCCAGCGATGTTTCAAATCCTATTCCAGATGAACTTCCTGTAACAACAGCAACTTTTTCCATGTGATTGATGAACTTTTGCTGTATTTATTCAATTTTATTTTAAACTAATGGTCTATCCCCTTCTGTAGGTTCTATTATTTTTGTCCCTTCACCTCTATTGATTCTCTGAAGGATTTCTAATGCGGAATACTTGTGTAAAAATTCATTATTGTTTCCACATCTATACGAAAATGTACATCGAGGACAACCTGACTGATTTTGGCATGGGCATTCTTTTATGATGTTCATACTCCTCTCTAATACTCTCTCAAATCTATCAAATAATGCCTTACTTGCTCCATTCCCTCCAATTGCTCCATCATAGATGAAAATTAAGCCTGAAGTTCCTAGTGATATTCCTCCCAAATCCTGAGAAACACCACCTGTGATCATATTTCCACCCTCAATTACAACATGTTCTGTGGCATGATATCCACTTGCTTCTGTATATTCTTCATCTTCAGCTTTTCCAATTTCTGTAATTGGTCTGGGTGCATGAAATACAATTCCCTTTGTAATAAAATCATATTCCAAAGGAGTATCAAGTAAAACTTTTTGTCCTTGCGTAATTTCTTGTCCTAGTTCAATATTGACATAACCATAAACTTTTTTCTGTATATGTAATTTACAAAATACAACTTCCATTCCGTATGATAATTTCTTCTCAATCACCATTTCAATTGTTGGCCATTCCTCTGTTAAAGCTCTGGTATAATATGGATAATCCCTTGAAATTCTTTCTAATTTTGCAAAATTTCTTTGAGGATATCCAAATTCTTTTACTTTGTATCTAGTTCCTGCAAGAAAATAAATTGCATCCTTGTGGAGTTCTTCCAAAGCAATTGGAAGAATTCTGTCTCCTACTTTTCTTTCGTTTAGGAAAATATCTATTGATTTTCCAATTCCTCTAATGCTGTAATCATTTAACATTGAGGAAATTTGGTCAAAATTTGGAATATTCTATTATTCGAAATTATTAAATTACCGATCCTGATATGTTGCTCGATTACATCACTATGTTCTTTTAACTCATGTTTTGAAATTGGTTTGTCACAAGCCATTGCTAATACCTGAAATTCTTCTACAAATGGATTTTTTGGATCAATGTAAATTTGTTCAACATCTTCAAAATAATCTTCTGGATGATTCTTGTAATATTGTGAAATTGGATCATTTCCTAAAGCCAAGAAATGCATATCCTCGCTGGCCTTTTCTTGCTGCTCTTCCAATTCTCTGAGTTAGTCTATTTACTGGAATAGTAGAGGAAATCACACAGTCTACATTTCCTACATCTATTCCAAGTTCAAGAGTTGGAGTACAGAAATTGCTTGTAGTGTATCATCTTTGAATTCACGTTCTACTGATTTTCTATAATTTGCCATAAGACCTGCTCTGTGAACTTTAATGTTCACTTTTTGTTTTCTTGCTTGAATTGCCAAAAGTCTCTGAGTTGAGATGTGAGTTATTGAATATCATTGTCTTATGATTTTTTTCAGTCATGTTTTTTGTTAAATTTACCATTAATGCACGCTGGGTCCTCAGCGAAGGGAAAATCATCACAAAATCTGTCTGCCCTTTTTTGCCCGAACCGTGAATTATTTTCATCTTTACTCCAAATAATTGCTCGCAAAAATTTCTAGCATCTTCTAAAGTTGCAGATGCTGCTACAAATTGTATTTTATTATTACAAATTCTTTTCAATCTTTTTAGGATATAGTGAACATTAGAGCCAAAAATTCCAGAATATACATGTGCTTCATCTACTACCAAAACTTTTAGAGTTGAAAGTAATGATGCAAATTTTGTTTGGTGCCAAAGATGATAATGCAAAACATCAAAATTTGTAATTATTATTTGTGGTGGCTTTTCCAAAATTTTTCTTCGCTCTACCTGTTCTGTATCTCCGTCAAATACTCCTACATTTATTCCAATTTTTTCTGTAATCTTTAGAATTTTTGGATACTGGTCGCGTGCAAGAGACTTTGTTGGATAAACAAATATTGCAAAAATATTATTGTTCTCACTCGATTCTTTTATAATTTTCTGAATAATTGGAATCAAAAATGCTTCAGTCTTACCAGATGCAGTAGGTGCTTCTATGACCACGTTTTCCCCAAATGTTATCTCTCGTATTGCTTCTTCTTGGAATTTATATAATTTTTCAATTCCTATTTCTTTTAAATAATTTGTTATTGATTCGTCTAATCCTAAATCCTCCACATCGCAACCCATTTTTGGTTCCGGATTTTTCAGAATTTTATATTGTGCAATAAAATCTTTTTTTGAGAAAAGAATGGATTTTGTAATTTCATCGGGATTATTATTTCCAATCATCTGAATAATTTCTTTTTCATCTCTGATTATTCCTTCCTCTTTCAGATTCTTTGAAATTTCGTTAGTAACAGATCCTTCATCAAATCTTGAAAGAAATTCTAAAAATACTTCATCAATATTTTTTGAAAATTCAAGCAGATCCTCCAGATTGCAGTTACTGCAGGAGATATGAATTTTCTTGTTGAATGTTTTTTGAATTTCTAATTTTGACTGACATTTTGGACATGCAAATTTCAATTATGATCTATTGACTAAGCCTATTTGGGATTTATTATTTGACTGCAAAATAATTCACCACAAATTAATTTTTTTTTAGTTTAATCTAATTTTATTATGTTTTTTTGTGGTGTTTTTGCTAAATTTAGCTGGTATTTTGGTAATCTAGGCTTACCATTGGAATTTCTTCCTTGCTTGAATATGTCCATCCATCCATCCTTGAGTGCTTCATTGATTTCTTTATTATCCTTGATGATCACTGCTATCATTTCTTTCACAATTCCTTTTGTTTTAAGGATACGAGTTTTACCTGATCCTGTTTTTTTCGATATTTTATTTTCAAATTGGTCCCTCCATTTCTTCAATTGACCACTATGATCAAATGAAAAATCAACTTTTGTAATGATGAATCCTATTCCTTTCTCATCATTAATAATTCGATCTGTTGCAATTTTATCATTTAATATGATCCATTTTGTATTACTCCCATTTTTATTATTAATTGATTCAAGCTAAGATCCCACACATATTCTCGCTGATAATCAAATCTCTTGTCCTTTGTGATTCTTGGTCCTCTCCAACCTCCTAGGAAATTAATTAATAATGGAAAACAGTATTCCTCAAAAAAGAATGCTGCCCATTCATCCTGTTTTTTTTGGTTAGAATGTTTATGAAGCCATTTGATTGATTCTTTAGCATCAAATCTTCTTGGAAAATATTTTTCTAAAATCTCTAAAATTTCTTTCACTTCTTCTTCCTGTTTGATTGTCATATGTTATAAAAAATTTATACTATTCTGTTATTTACTATTATCTAAAATCTTCCATTCTTAATTTATTCCAAGTATCTGTTTTCCCCCAATTTGGAATTGTACTTTCCTCATCTAATTGTAAAATAAGTGATTCATGTCTTAGGTGTGGTGGTTCTTTCAACCTTTTCTTTGCATAATCTACATATGTTTTTTGTATATCGATTCCAATAAATTTTCTTTTAAGAAATCTGGCAATTTTTGTAGTTTGACCTGCACCGTTAAAGGGATCTAACACAACTCCTCCTTCATATGAGTACAAACTTGTTAATCTGAAAGGGATTTCTTCAGGATATGGACAAGGATGATCTAAAAATCCTGGGGGAACGGGAGCAATATGCCATACCGAATTTGCAATTTCTTTCCAGACTACTGGATTCAATTTTCTAAAAGCATAATTCATTTTTCTTAAATTGTTTTTTCCTTTTCTCATTATCAAAATTTTTTCATGCATTATGTTTGCTCTGAAATATGATGGATATGGATGTTGAACAAAACTGCCTGCTCTATTCAGCTCCTCCTGTAACTTTGTGCCAAATTATCTCTTCATGAAGAAACCATCCGTTCTTCACTAGTTTAGTTGTTAATAAAGCAGGTAGTGGTTCTAAGGTGCCTTTGTTAATTTCATTTCCAATAATTATGCAACAATATCCACCTTCTTTTGTAACTCTGTGAACTTCATTGAAAATATGACCCATATCTTCTATGTAGTCTTTAACTGAAATGGTTAGCTTCCTCGATAATTTTTCTTTGGATCATTTCCATGTTTTGCATGCATAGTATAATCTATAGCGTTTCTATAAGGAGGTGATGTTATTGTTAGATCAACTGAGTCATCTTCTAATTTAGGGAGAATTTCTAAATTATCTCCATGTAATATCTGATTAATTAATTTCAATGACTTAGCCTCCTCTGTGTGATTTTTAAACGTTATAAAAATTCTTGATAATCTATTTTGACTCTGGATTAATATTTGATTCATCGATTCTTTTTCTGCTCTAATTTTTCCGCGATTAATTTTCGGAGTTCATCATCAGATTTTTCTAAAACACTTATCCCAAGTGGCTTTGCAATCATTTCTAGTTTCTGTCTTTCTGTTTCGACTGGTCCTGAGATCTTCTAGATTTTGATTTGTCATGCTTTTCATTTGACCTTGAAGCTCATTTTTTGCCTTGTTGAATTCGCTTATCGCTCTTCCAAACTGTCTTGCTGTATTTGGCAACTGATTGGTTCCTAAAATTAATCCTAATGCTACTAGGATTATGATGATCCATTCACTACCTATTATGTCCAATGAATAATCAAACATAGGATAGAATTCATTTATTTGAAATTAAACGTAATGTTTTGAACATCAAATATGTGTCTACTTTTTTTGTTTTGTCATTCATATTTTGCCATTTTTTGATTCAAAATTTAAAAACTAATTCTTTTGTATTCTATTTGGTTCAATTTTTCTTCTAAAAATTATAGCGATCATTGTTACGCCAATCCCAATAGTTGAAAATACCAGATAGGGCGAATTGTTTCCAAATATCTGGTTTATTTGTCCTCCAATGGCCGGTCCAATTGCCCATCCAATTCCAAAAACAGTTTCATATGCACCAATTATCTTGCCTGATATGCCTTTACTAGTTTTACTTAAAATAATTTCAAGGGTAAGCGGGAAAAATATGCTAAACCCAAATCCCATCAACATCAATGCGATGGCAAATAATATGATTGAATGCGATACTACTGAAATTGCCAATCCAATTGAAATAGCAATTGTAACTGCAATGAGTGTCTGACTTGTTTTTCTTGAAAGTTTACCTGCCAGTCCTAAGTGATATCACTCTTGAAATTCCAAAAGCAAAATATAATAACAAAATATCCTTATCCGACATTCCGCTGTCATCTAAGAATGCTGGATAAATTGAAAGAATTATTCCAAAAGATGCTGTACAAAAAATCAGCATTACTATTACTTCTGGAAATTTTTTCATCTCCTTAATTGATAAAAATGAGAATCGCTCATGACGATGTGAAATGCTTTTCCTAGAAATTAGAAGGGAAGAAACTATTGCAGTTAGCTAAAATAAAGGAAGTTATCTGGAAAAGAATTCTGTATGTAATGTCTAGGTTTTCAAGAAGTACTGATCCTAATAGTGGGCCTATCATAAATCCCATTACAAAAAACATTGTAAACCAAGAGATGTTTCTAACTCTGTTTTGTTCATTACTTTCATTGGAAATAATAGATTGACATGGTGGCCAGAAAAATGCATGAGCTATTCCAGTGATCATCCTAAATCCCATTATCTCTGGAACTGAATGTGCTAAGGAAAGAAGATAGATAGATATTGAATTCGTTGCAGCTCCAATTGCTAATAAATATCCGTTATTGAATTTATCCAGAAGAATTCCTACAAATATTGGGATGAACATGTATGGAATATAATTTGCCAATCCGATAAAACCAAGCTCTGAATATGATGCTCCGACAATATTTTTTGCAAAAATTGGAAGAATTGGTCCATGAAGTCCATATGAAATTCCAATGATCAAACCAGTGATGTTTACAAGCATCAATACTTTGTTCATTTGTATGCGGCAACCATTATTGCTCCGCCCATAAGATCTTTCTCAAACTCTACTCTGGAAAATTTTTCAAGCAATAATTTTTCCAAATCTTTGTTTTGAGGCCATCTTTTGAATGTGCCATAAAGGGTACCAAATTTCAAACCCAGTTTTCCACCTGCAATGAAAGCCAGTATTGGAAGAATAATTCGAAGATAAAACGACATTCCTAATCGAATTATTGCTTGATCTGGCTTTCCCAAATCCACAATCACAAATCTTCCACCATTTTTTAATACTCGGTGAATTTCTGAAATTGCAATTCTTAAATTGATTGCATCTCTTAGGGAATATCCGCATAATACCGCATCGAATTCTTCTTCTCTAAATGGAATATGCTCAAAAACACCATTTATCAAATCTGGCGTTTTTTCAAAATGAGTACCTGTATTCTTTAACATTGGTACAAGAGGATCATACAATGTAACTGAAATTTTTCCATCACACAACTTTAATGCTGTTTTAGACATGTTTCCAAAACCTGAACCCGCATCAAGAATTCTGTTTCCTGGCATCACTCTTCCTGAAATTCCACGTTTTCGATGCTCCACATCCTTGCCAAGTGAGATGTATGAATTCACTTTATCATAAACTGGTATAATTTCCCGTAACACTTCCATAACTTCGCCCCAATAACTTCCAAGTCCCATATTTATCGTCTCAAAAAATTAATTTGAATGTCTATCAATTCTAAATGATTTAGTTATGCTGAAGTAAATTTTGATGAATCTTTAGAATAATTTTGTAATTCTGATTCTGATACTCTTTCAAAGGTTTTCTTTTTTGCAGTTACTTTGGCCATCTTGATGTGACTCAAACTCTCTTTTTGCCCTGCTTTTAGATTAATTGCTGCAATTGCAAGTGCTGCTGCATCATTCAAACTCATCTCAAAGTTATAGTGTCTTTCCAAAAATGCATTCACCTCGTCAGAACCTGCACCTATTGCGATTGCTGCATATTGTACGTATGTTCCGCTAGGGTCTGTAACATAAATCGATTCTCCTTTCTGATCAACTCCTGCAATTATCAGAGCAACTCCATTTGGACGCACTCCCGAATATTGTGTAAATTGATGGGATTGATCTGCTAAATGTTTGGCAACTGTTGCCACCTCTACAGACTCATCATAAGTCATTCTGTTTCCTTGTGAAAAGAATCTAGCATTATCTACTTGAACACGAGCATCTGGAATGTATCCTGCAGCTGCTACTCCAATATGATAGTCCACCTGGAAAATTTTTTGTGTTACATTTGCAGTTTGTAGAGCCCGTGGCTTTTCCTCAACTGCCATGATGACCCCTTCTTTACTTTTTACTCCTATGGCCAAAGTACCTCTTTTTACTGTCTCTATGGCATATTCAACCTGGTAAATTCTGCCGTCTGGCGAATACATTGTAGGGGTCATGTCATAACCACGTGATGCCATCATGTCATGACAAGTTCTCTTTCAGTCAATTTAAGGGTAATTGTCCCTTATTTGTTATGGATATGACAAAGATCCAAAAATTGTGCTCTAAACAAATTTCTTTGAGTCTCACAAACAGCAATCCATATTTGCTAAAACTTACAGGCTTCTGAGATTGTGAATCATTTTAGTCAAACAATCATAAAACGCACAAATTAGCATGCATCTTGACTATGATGCAGAACATCATCAAGTCAAATTGCTAGAAAAAGGTTAGTATCAAATTTGACGAATATGTGATCGTTCTTTCATTTTTCAACTTTCTAGAAATTAACAATGTTGAACTAGTTTAGGTCATTGTAACCTAGAATTGGAAATAAATCGAACATATGTTTTTCTTTATCAACTAGTAATTGCATAATATGCGATCAAATTTTTTGAACTAAACTTAATATAATATGATGTTTTGAAACGGATTATCTTGACTAATCCAAATCCATTTGCAAATGCATCTAAACAAGTCAATGATGCTTGTGATGTTTTGGGAATAAAAGACAAAGGTTTGCGTGAATATCTTACAATGCCAAATAAAGTTTTGAGAGTAAAAATTCCAGTTAAAATGGATAACGGACAGATTAGAATATTCACAGGTTTTAGAAGTCAACACAATAATGATAGAGGTCCTTACAAAGGTGGGATCCGATACTTCAACCCTGTAGGTGGGGTAGAATACATGGAACGTGAAGTCATGGCATTATCTTCATGGATGACATGGAAATGTGCAATCGTAGATATTCCATTAGGAGGGGGTAAGGGAGGAATCTATGTAAATCCAAAAACAGAAAAAATTAGTGAAGGTGAATTAGAAAGACTCACCAGGGGATTTGCTTACAAAATATTTGAGATTATTGGCCCTGGAAAAGATATCCCTGCACCAGATGTTTACACAACTGGTAGAGAGATGACGCAAATCATGGATACATTTAGCAAACTAAACGGAAATGTCTATGCTCCAGGTGTTATTACTGGAAAGCCAATTTCAATGGGTGGTTCTCTAGCCAGAGATGTTGCAACTGGATTAGGTGCCTCATACTGTGTAAGGGAAGCCGCAAAAGCCTTGAAGCTTAATTTGAAAGGTTCTACAGTTGTTTTGCAAGGATTTGGAAATGCATCAACATTTGCAGGTGAATACTTGGAAAAAATGGGAGCAAAAATTATTGCTGTAAGTGATTCTAAAGGTTCAATATCAATTCCAAGCGGAACTAAAGTTAGCAAACTAATTGAATACAAAAAGAAGACCGGATCTGTGGTTGGTTATCCTGGAAGTAAAAAAATCTCTACTGAAGATTTACTAACAACAAAATGTGATATCCTAGTTCCAGGTGCTCTAGAAAATCAAATTAATGCAAATATTGCAAAGAATCTAAAATGTAAAATTATTGCAGAAGCTGCAAATGGCCCAACATTACCAGAAGCTGATCCGATAATTTTCCAAAAGAATATTTTAGTAATTCCAGACATACTAGCAAATTCTGGTGGTGTATGTATTTCATACTTGGAATGGGTACAAAATAACATGGGGTATTATTGGACTTTTGATGAAGTTGCAAGTAAGATGGAATCTAACATAACACGTGGTTTCAAAGATGCATATGCATTGGCAAAAAAACACAAAATTGACATGAGAAGAGCTACAATGGCTTTGGCAGTAGGTAGAGTGGTAGAAGCTTTTAATCAAAAAGGGATCTGGCCATAAAATTATACCAAATACGATTCATAACAAACTAGTTGTTCAATAAATGTAATTTTTCCTCTAGTTATTGCTGTAAGTTTTCGCTTACACGAAAGATCAATTTTTGTTCTACGTTGTAACATCTGAATTGTTTTTCTTGTTAGATATCTTCCTTTTCGATCTCTATCAAAAAGTATAATCAATTTCTCATATCTTGCAGCCGAATCTGCGAAGTTTGTCATTCCACCAAATCTGTGAAATTCGATTATTCTACCAGAAAATCCCAGTTTTTTTAATGCATATGTATCTCTTTTTCCTTCTACTACAACAACACCATCCTTTATGGAATTTAGTTGTGTTACAAAATTTTGCAATTCTTGAATTTCTTGATCTGTTATAATCACGATTTGATGTTTGCTTTAACATATTAAGCACTTTTGCTAAAAATTAATTATGTCTGATGTTCTACTTATTCAAAATACTCGAATAGAGAGGCTCTGGATATTTAGGGGAACTCTTAACCAATGATGGATTCCGAATTAATTTAATAAATGCTAAGCATGAGGCTCTTCCAGAAAAAAATTATCCGCTTGTAGTAATTTTGGGAGCTCCAGAAAGCGCTAATGAAAATCTGCCTTATTTGGAAGCAGAACAAAATCTAATTAAAAAGAAGCGTGGATCGTAACATTCCTGTATTGGGAATTTGTCTGGGTTCTCAATTGATTGCAAAAACTTTTGGAGCAAAAGTTTATCGAGGCCCGCTAAAAGAGATTGGGTTCTACCATGATTTGACTATTGATAATAACTCAAAGATTATTTTCTGGATTTGATAACCCCTTTACCGTATTTCATTGGCATGGCGATACTTTTGATTTGCCTCAAGGAGCAACTAGATTAGTTCACTCTGAGCATTATCCGAATCAGGCATTTCAAATTAATAGCGCGATTGGATTACAATTTCACCTAGAAGTAAATGAAGAAATGGTAAATCTATGGCTTGATAAGACTCAAGAAAAACTAGGACAAATCCAATATATTGATCCACAAAAAATTCGTTCTGATATATTTGAAAATATTTCAATCGTAAAAAGAAATATGGATAAATTTTATAATAATTTCAAATCGTTGTTCAATCTTTGACCAAAGTTTAATATACAGAGTTTTTGTTTCAACCATCGAACTATGACTTTTGTGAAAAAAGTTTTTGAGGAAACAATTCAAACCGATCATAAAATCATCACTGAAGAATTATCAAAATCAATTCTCAAAACATATGGGGTCAAAGTTCCAGGATATGCACTCGTAAAATCTGCTGAAGAAGCAACCAAACAAGCAAAGAAGTTAGGATTTCCACTTGTAATGAAAGTAGTATCTCCGCAAATTTTACACAAAACCGATGTAGGGGGTGTAAAAGTTGGAATCAATAACATCGATGAGGTTAAAAAAACATTCAAGGACATGTATGGTAGACTATCTAAAAAGAAGGGAGTTGAAGTAAAAGGAATACTCCTCGAGAAGATGGTTCCAAAAGGTGTGGAATTAATTGTTGGTATTCAAAATGATCCTCAATTTGGTCCTGTAATCATGGTTGGACTGGGTGGTATCATGACAGAAGTCATGAAAGATGTTGCATTTCGAATGTTACCAATCACGACATCTGATGCAAAATCGATGATTAATGAACTCAAAGGTTCAAAATTACTCAAGGGATTCAGAGGAAGTGAACCAATTGATATGAACATGGTTGCAACAATGCTTGTGCAAATCGGAAAGTTAGGCGTGGAAAACGCAGATTATATCAACAGTATTGATTTTAATCCAGTAGTTGTTTATCCAAAATCCCATTTTGTTGTTGATGCCAAAATAATTCTAAATAAAGAAATTAGAAAAAATTCCATCTCAAAGGCTAAACCAAACATTGAGTCAATGGAGTCATTCTTTACTCCTGAATCTGTTGCACTGGTAGGTGCATCTTCAACACCTGGGAAGATTGGTAACTCCGTATTGAATGCTCTTGGCAAACAAGATTACAAAGGCAAAGTATATCCAATCAATCCTAACCAAGAATCAATTCTTGGAATCAAATGTTATCCATCATTAGATGCAATTAATGAAAAGGTTGACTTGGTTGTTGTTTGTATAGATCTTGCAGAATGTGGGCCTATTATGGAAATCTGCGCTAAGAAAGGAATTCATAATGTTGTAATCGTTTCAGGTGGAGGAAAAGAGCTTGGTGGTGATAGGGCCGCAATGGAAGCTAAAGTAAAAGATTTGTCTCAAAAACACAAAATTCGTGTAATTGGTCCCAACTGTATTGGAATGTTTAATGCTGCAAATCGCCTTGATTGTGCATTCCAAGGACAAGAAAGAATGGTACGTTCAAAATTAGGAAATGTTGCATTTTTCTCACAAAGTGGAACCATGGGAATTAGTATGTTAGAAAGTGCAGATGTATTTGGTTTATCTAAGATGATTAGTTTTGGTAATCGTTCTGATGTAGATGAAGCAGATATGATATGGTATGCTGCAAATGATCCTCAAACTAAAGTAATTGGATTATATGTTGAAGGATTTGGCGATGGTAGAAAATTCATCAATACTGCAAAACGTGTAATGAAAGAAAAAAAGAAACCAATTGTAATTTGGAAGAGTGGAAGAACTGCCGCAGGTGCAAAACAAGCAGCGTCACATACAGGTTCTCTGGGTGGTTCAAATGCAATCATCATGGGAGCATTCAAACAAGCAGGAATTATTTCAGTTGATAGTTATCAAGAATTAGTTGGAGTTCTTAAAGGCACTAGCATGGCAACCTGCAGCAAAAGGAAATCGTGTTGCCATGACCAGTAATGGCGCTGGTCCAATGATTGGGGGTATTGATCAATTAGAAAGATTAGGTCTTACAATTGGAAAGTTATCGCCACAACTACTCAAAAAAATGAAAGAACGTTTCCCACCAACTGTTCCAATTCATAATGGAAATCCAGCAGATGTAGGCGGTGGTGCAAATGCAGATGATTATAAATTTGTCATCCAGCAATTTCTTGACGAAAAGAATATTGATATTGCTATGCCATGGTTTGTGTTCCAAGATGATCCTCTTGAAGAAACAATAGTTGGATCATCTAGCTGAATTATCAAATAAAAAACTAAAACCCATTTTAGCTGGAGGTAATGGTGGTCCATATACTGAAAAAATGAGAAAATTAATTGAGGCAAATAATGTGCCAGTTTATAGTGACCTTAGAACTTGGGTTGCAGCTGCATCAGCGTTATCTCAATGGGGCAAAGTCCTCGGAAAATAGATAACATTTAAGACTGGCACAACTAGAAAAATATTATGTCTCTAGTTACTACATCTACTTCAGACGGCATCTGTACTGTCAAAATAAACAGACCTGACAAACTCAATGCCATGAATATTGATGTTGCAAAAGAACTCATCAAAACTTTTGAAACCCTGGACAAAGATGATAATGTTAAAGTGATCATCTTAACTGGTGAAGGAGAAAAAGCATTTTCTGCAGGCGCAGATATAGAATACATGTCAAAAATCTCACCCGATGAATCCGTAGCATATGCAAAGACAGGTCAACTTGTAACTTCTACAGTTGAACTTGTACGACAACCTACTATTGCGGCCGTTAATGGTTTTGCACTTGGAGGTGGTTGTGAACTTGCAATGTCTTGTGATATTAGAATTGCAGCTGATACTGCAAAACTTGGACAACCAGAAGTCACAATTGGAATTCCTCCTGGTTGGGGTGGAACACAAAGATTGATGAGAATTGTAGGAATAGCAAAAGCAAAAGAACTTGTCTATACTGGCAAGATGATCAAAGCAGATGAAGCAAAGGAAATTGGACTTGTTAATCAAGTAGTTCCACTTGCATCACTACAAGAAGAAGCTTTGAAAATGGCACAACAAATTGCGGCAAACTCTACAATGGGAGTTCAAATGTCAAAAGTTGCAATTAACAAAGGGAGAAATGCAGATCTTGACACTGGACTCGCAGTTGAGCTACTTGCCTGGAGAAACTGTTTTACTCATTCAGACAGAGAAGAACGAATGACAGCTTTTGTAAATAAATCAAAAAAATAATCCATCCCTAACTTTCTTATTTTCTTGAATTACTAGTAGGTTCGGTATGAAAAGCTTATTATAATTTAAAACAGCATTTATTTTAGTATGGCATCTGAACAAACACACAAAATGATCACTGTTACTACAAAAGCAGCTGAAAAGATCAAAGAATTCATGAAGGAAGAATCGGAAAATCCTCAATACCTTAGGGTATATGTTCAGGGTGGCGGTTGTTCTGGCCTGTCTTATGGGATGGGTTTTGAAAAAACACCAGAAGAAGATGATCTAGTCATGGAAGAAAATGGCATAAAGCTACTTGTGGATAGCTACAGTGTTGATCACCTAAAAGGAGCAAATGTAGACTATATTGAAAGTTTGATGGGATCTGGATTCAAAATTAACAATCCAAATGTCACAAAATCTTGTTCATGTGGTCACTCTTTTAGCACAGAATAAAAAACATCATTTTTCATTTTTAGATCTACTCCTAGTGTGAACTAGGTTCAACAACTCTTCTGGAAAATTTGTTTGTTCAAAATCCTTGCGATACCCTCATATATCCTGACTCAAAAATAAAATTATGATAATTAAGGAGATGAAGAAAGTATGTCCAATAAATCAGGAATTGTCAAATATCATGTTAAACTTTCCTTTGAAGTTGATGGGCTTGTCGAACGAGCAGATATAATCGGGGCCATTTTCGGACAGACCGAAGGTCTGCTAGGTCCAGAGATGAATCTGAATGAGTTACAACGGGTCTCAAAAGTTGGTCGTATAGAAGTCAATACAAAATCTACTTCAAATACTACAAACGGGGATGCCCTGATTCCAATGAGTACTGATATTGATACTTGCGCATTAATTGCAGCTGGAATTGAAAGTATAGATAAAGTTGGTCCATTTGACTGTGTTTTCAAATTAGAAGCAATCGACGATGTGAGAGCTGCAAAGAAAGATGACATTGTAAGACGTGCTAAAGAAATCAAACAACGCTGGGCGACTAAAACAGTCAGTGAAGGAGAAAGTATGTTAAAAGACGTTCATGAGGGTGATTCTAAAAAACTTTCCACATATGGTCCATCTAAACTTACATGCAGTTCTGGTTTATTTAATTCAAATTGGATAATTCTAGTTGAAGGCAGAGCTGATGTAATTAATCTTCTTAGGGCTGGATATGATAATGCAGTTGCAATTGAAGGTGCAAAAATCGATGAATCTATCAAAGAATTATGTGCTTCAAAAAATACCGTAGTTGCATTTATTGATGGTGACAGATCGGGTGGATTTATTTTAAAAGAACTCAAATCTGTTGTAAATATTGATTATGAATTAAGAGCAGATGCCGGAGTTGAAGTTGAAGAGTTAACTCCACAAAGAATCGATGAAATCTTACGACCTATAGCTGATGAAATCAAAAGTGGAAAACCTACGCCCTTACTCAAAAGTACTGAAGACAAACCACTTGCTCAAATAGCTTCAAAAATTTTCCCAAATCTCAATGAGACGCTTGAAGCAGTAGCCTTGGACGCAAATGAAAAAGAAATCTTCAAAGTTCCAATTAGTGAAGTAGTAAGCAAACTCACAACCCAATCTGGAATAAAATATCTTTTACTAGATGGTATTATCACTCAAAGACTTTTAGAAGGTGCAAAAAACGCGGGAATCGAATGTGTTATTGGACATAGAGTTGCAAAACTAACAAACTCTGAAGGATTAAACCTAAAAACATTCAGTGACTTAGGCATAGCGTAGGACTCTGATGACTGAACTAAAAATTCAGCACATCCTAACTCTCACTTATCTCCTTTCTTTGGGTGCAAAACATAATTTTGTTAAAGTGACAACCGATTCATTAGGAAAAAGTATAGGCAAATCTCAACAGGCCGCATCCAAACATCTGCTTGAATTAGAGACTAACCAATTCATCGAGAGAATAATTAGCGGAAGAAATATTTCTGTAAAAATTACCCACAAAGGATTCTCTGAAATGGTAAAACTATCTGTGGCTCTTCAAAAAAGTCTCAATTCTTCACCATCACATGTTGAACTGAAGGGAACTTTGGTATCCGGTATGGGCGAGGGAGCTTATTACATGTCATTAAAGGGATATACACAACAATTCAAATCTAAAATAAACTATATTCCATTTCCAGGAACTCTTAATGTAAAATTGGATAAAAAAGTGTATCAAGAAGCAATAAAACAATTTGCTGGTCTTGATGGAATAACGATCAACGGATTTTCGGATGGGAAAAGGACATACGGATGGGTAAAGTGTTTTCATGCTAAAATAAACAAATCAATTGATTGTGAATTGATCATCCTTGAGCGAACACATCATGATGAATCTATAATTGAATTAATTTCCAGAGCATGTATTAGAAAATTAGGAAAACTCAAAGATGGTTCCCAAGTCACAATAAAAATTCAGACTTGCGCATAGTATTTCTTCTATTTTTGTAAATTCTAAATCCCGTGAATAGATTCACCATATTCTTTTTTTATTTTTGAACTGGAACTACCTGGAATAGGTGATTGCAATCTTGCAACTTGAGTATCAATACCGATTTTTTTGCACCCTTCTACAATGAATTTTTCTTGATGCACTTGATCATACCCCAATGCAATTATTTGTGGTTTGACAAGATTTACAGTCTTGAAGATGTTATCCTCCTGTCCTACAAGACAAAGATCAACCATCACTAATGAATTAACTAATTCCTGTCTTTGTTCTTGAGTGTGTAGTGGTTGTCTTTTTTTCATTGCCACTGCAGTATTGTCAGTTGCCACAACAACTATCAAAACATCTCCAAGTGCTTTTGCAGCATTCAGCGTATAGATATGTCCTGGATGAATAATGTCAAAAACTCCTCCTGCTAAAACAACTCTAAGTGAAGATCTACCAAGTTCAGTTAATGTGATTCTATCCTCATTTACTAGTTTATTTTTAACAAGTTCATCGATTTTTGAATTGATGATATTTTTTGTGTACAAATTTTTTGTTTTAAAATGATTCTCAAATGACTTTCCACTTACTCCCACCAGATAAATTGCAGATAAAATTAATTTTTCAATTTCCTCCAATAATATTTTCTAAATTTACTCTCTCTTTAATTCATCGATATTGTGTTACATTTTTGGCTCAAGTCCCTTTGCTAATCTTAATGCATCAACTAAACCATCTGCATAACCAATACTCAAAATTGCAACTTCTTCCTGATCTTCTTCCAGAAATTTTTCTGCATCTTTAATATATAATTCCGCATTTTGAAGAATTATTTGAAATTCTTTTTGATCTTTATAATATGGTATTATTTCTTCTAATGCATCCTTCACCATTGGGACATATTTTTCCATCATCTGCTCTGAAATTTTCTTTGTCTTTTCTGAATTATCATATGGTTCATCTAAGCAAGTTGCAAGTATTTTTAAAGCATCTGATTCTGTAAAATGAAGTCTGCCTGGAATAATTATTGTATGTGGAGGTTTTCCAAAATCTATTTTTTTTAAACTTGAAATTTTTCCTGATATTATTGATTGATCCTTAAATCCCACTCTTGATGTAACTATTGCAAATGATGACAAATCAATAACATTTCGTTTTTGTCCTTTTTCAGTTTCTATTAGTCCCAATAACGCATCTTTTGGATCCAAGAAAAAATTCTTGTCTTGATTATACTCTAATAATAGTATCGTGTGATTTCCTTCTACGATGTTTTTATAAATTACATAGTATGGAGTTGTAAGTGATTTCATTTCACTCATTATTGTTGCAATTCTTCCAACCTTGTAAAAATGAAGACCGCATTCTCCTATCAAAGAAGTCAGAGACGATGAGGCATGTATTGAATATGTCTTTATTTTTTCTTGTATGGCTCTAGTCCTTAATTCAATATGTGTTGTTGCAACAAATGGATCTCCATATGCTAATAAAACTACCTTCTTTGTTTTTGCATTTTTTAAAATCTCTCTTCCATCTTCTACTATCCATCTTTTACCTTGTCTAAATTCTCCTTTGATCATTTTTTTAATTTTTAGCAAATCTGTTTTTCCAATTGGGCTGGTAAATTGTTCCAGATATACAATATCTGCTTTTGATAAAACTTCTTGAGCTTCAATAGGAATTGATCTTGAACCTGAAATTCCTAAACCTACAAACCAAAGCATTACTCCATGTTTTTATCATGCAGTCTTTTTAAATGATGTATTGTTTTCTTTAAAACCTCTATTCCTCTGAGGTATTCATCAATTGATACTTTTTCATCTATTGTATGAGCTGCATGAGGATTCCCTGGTCCGTATGTGACAACTGGAATTTTCCATTGATTTCCTATGACATTCATGTCCCCGGTTCCCGTTTTTCTAATCAAGGTTGGTCTTGTATGTTCAACATCCATAACTCCTAAAGTAAATGCACGAACTATAGGAGAATCATGTGGTGCCTCAAAAGGTTCTGTTTCATCAATTATTGAATAATATGCCTCAACTTTTCTTCTATGAGCTATTTCGTTTACCAGCGTTGAAATTTTTTGTTCGATTATTTTACAATTCATATCTACAGGAATTCTAATATCAAAAGTTGAAACACATTCTTTTGGTGTAACATTGTGACTAGTTCCTCCATTAATCTCAGTTAATGTTGCCGTCAAAAGCATTCCTTTACTTTTTTTCTCTTGACCTGATTCTAATCCTTCTTTAACTCTCTTGAAAAGATCATTGTTTCTTCAATTGCATTTTTTGACAACCAAGGTGCACTTGCATGAGCGCTGTCTTCTACACTTACTTTGAGATTGATTGCCAATCTTCCCTTGTATGCAATTGTGACTTGTTTTATTCCGCTTGGTTCTCCAAATACTGCGTAATCTACTCCAGGTTTTTTTTGACTAGATTTTTTACTCCTGTAGCATTTCCTTCTTCATCAACTGCTCCGCAAAAATTATTGTACCATTATTCTTCTGAACTGAAGCATGCTGCAAAAAACATTGCCATTAATGGAGCTTTTGCATCTGATGCACCACGACCATAAAGTGAATCCCCTTCTTTTCTTACTTTGACTTTTCCTGGAACAACATCCATGTGTCCACAAAGTAATATTCTTGGTGATCCAGTACCTTTTTTTGCAATGATATTTCCAACCTCATCTATGTGAATATCTTCAAATCCTAAATCATCACATTTGTCTGCAAGAAATTCAGCCATTGGTTTTTCTGAGGGAAGGTGTGTACAATCGAAGAGCCTTCTCAAGCATCTTTACTGCAAACCTTGGTGTGACTGTAAATGTTGTTTCCAATTCTCACTTATTTTCTTTAATTACGTAATCAATCATTAATGAAGGTATATCTACGCCACAAACTCTTACAGTATTTTTGTATTCCGTTGTATTGTTAACTTCATGAACTACTAGTCCTTTTTCCTTACTTTCCATCAAATCTACTCCTACTATGTCTCCTTGAACTGCATTTTTTGCTTTAATACACATTTCTTCCATTTCTTGTGTGACTTTGCATTCCTCTGCACTCCACCAAGTGCCATGTTTGTTTTCCAATTGCCATTTCCTGAATTTCTATAAATTGCAGCAACAATTTTTTCTCCTACCATTATAGCTCTAATGTCTCTTGGTGGTCTGTTTACAAATTCTTCTAAATAATGAACTTGGTATATTGGATACATAGTTTCCCTACTTTCAATAATTCCTTCTGCTGAATCCTTATCATTTAGTTTTGAAATTAATCTTCCCCAACTTCCAACAGTTGGTTTTATCACTTTTGGATATCCTTCTGTCTCTAGGTATTCTATTGCTGCATCTTTTGAAAATGCAACAGCAGCATATGGTGTTGGTACTCCATGTTTTTTTAATAACATATGTGTGAATAATTTATTTCCTGCCAAATTCCTGTGTTTAGACAATTAATTACATTTACTCCCATTCCTTCAAATGCTGCAGTTGAATGTAGATTTCGATAATAACTTACACATCTTTGAATAACTGGTCCATAATCTTCTGGTTTTTTATCTAAATCTAATGCAAATTCTTACAGTCTACCATCTGTATATTGATGTTCTTTTTCTGGCCTGCTTCTAAGAGAGCTTTTTCTTCCCAACGGATGGTATCGTAAAGAATTGTAACGTCAGGACTCACTGTCCCCAATCCTCGCCAACCGATTGGGCAGGCTTTAATTGGAAACCGTTTGAATCCTTTGCTAATTCAAAACTTGCGCCACATTCAGGACATGTTACAATTTCTCCTTCCACAGCATCCTTTGGAATGGAAATATCTGCATCACATTCTTCACATTTTGACATATTTTTTCCTAACTTTCCCTCTTTATTTATCATTAATTATCTTTTTTTCAAGTCTATCCTCAAGTGGAATCTCTATTAGATCTCCCATTCTGAGTTCTTTAGACCTGCTGCTACTGCTTTTGCATCCCTCGTCGTCTTTTTCAAGACCTAGAATTGACATGAGATATGCTGCACCTGTCTTTCCTGCCAACTCCCCAAAGACAATTCTTCTTGTATTTCCAACTGCTCTTGGTGGGATTGGCTCATATGCTGCAGGATTTCTCAGTATTGCTGCAAGGTGTGTTCCTGCTTTGTGTTTGTATGCAGATGTACCAACAATTGGTTTTGAATCATATGGCTTAATCGAAGTATATTCCTCAATTAATCTGGATAAATCCAGTAACATATCTAATCTGAAGTCATTTGGTGATTTGTAAAGATATGTTAATGCTACTGCAACCTCCGCAAGAGGTGGAATACCTGTTCTTTCCCCTATTCCATCAATTGTGGTATGAATTTGATCTACTCCTGCATCACATGCAGAAAATGCATTGGCAACTGCAAATCCAATATCATTATGAACATGTGCATCAAGTGGAACATCTATTACATCTCTTACTGTTTTAACAAAATTATACATCCCTATTGGTCTCATAATTCCTACCGTATCTGGCAAACTTATCCTGTCTACACCTGCCTCTTCAATTGCCTTGCATACCTTTATCAAAAATTCTGGTTCTGCTCTACTGCCATCCTCTACCGTAAATCTAATTTTTAATCCATGTGATTTTGCATATTCTACTGTTTCAACTGCTCTGGTAAGGCTTCTTCTCTCGTAATTCGTAAGTTTGTCTTTTAAATGAATGTCTGAAATTCCAAGATATGCTGCACACCATTTTGCATCACAACTCAATGAAATATCAATATCTTCTTTGAGTGCTCTACCATGAGAAACAATGTCTGCCTTTAATCCTTGTTTGATGATTGTTTTTGTTGCTTCTTTGTGATCATTGGATACAACAGGTGAAATTTCAATTTGATCCACTCCAAAATAGTCTAACATCCATGCAATCTGTATTCTTTGTTTATTTGTAAATGATAACTCCTGGATGTTGTTCTCCTTCTCTTAGAGTGCTGTCTAATACTTTGATCTTCTTTGGATTTTTATCATATGCGTTGTAGATGTCTGCATAGTAATTCGGATCTTTCATTACAGAAATCGTTGAACAAAATTGAGAATATAAATATATTCGTACTATCTTCGCTGAAATTTAATCTTGTTGATCCGAATTTAGGCAAATATGGAATTTATGAAACGAAAGTCGTTTTATGCTACTTTTCTTAGAATAATCACTGTATTTGTGTCAATCACACCTGGAATTTTTCTTAATGCATCGATGCTGCTATTTATCTCCGAGATGTTTGTTGCGCTAATTATTGTAATGATGTCATACTGACCTGTAATCTCATAAACTGTTTTAACTCCTTCTAATTTTGCAAGTTTTTCTGAAACTTTTGAAGTGTCTGTTGAAGAATCTACTGATATTAACACAATAGCACTAGTTGCATTTTCCTCTCCTATTTCAACTGTAAATCTTTTGATAGTTCCACCATCTAACAAGATTTTTTACTCTTCTTCTAACTGCTGATTCTGATAATTTTAGTTTCTTTCCAATATCTACAAATGATTCTCTAGAGTCTTCTTTGAGATAATTTATTATCTTCTCGTCAACTTTGTCTTTATACATTATTTTTTCTCTCCTCTTTAGTAAGTACATATCTAAGATTTCTAAAACTTTCGTTATGTCTTCTTTTGATATTACTAGTGGTGGTAATATTCGTAGAATGTTTCTACCTGAATATAGCATTAAGACGCCTCTTTCATAAGATTCATTAGAATATCTTTTACCTCAAACTTCATTTCAACACCTATCATCAGTCCCTTTCCTCTGATTTCTCTAATCATTGTATGTTTTTCTTTTAATCTTTCTAATCCTTCTCTGAACACTTTTCCCATTTTTTCAGCATTTTCAATCAAACCGTCTTGAGTTAGTGCCTGAATTGTCGCAATTCCTGCTGCACATGAAAGTGGATTTCCTCCAAATGTTGATGATTGTTCTCCTTTGCTCATTGAAGCAAGAATGTCTGGTCTTACCAAGGTTGCACCCATTGGAACACCACCTGCAATTCCTTTTGCAAGACACAGTATATCTGGTGCAGTATTCCAATGATCACATGCCCATAATCGTCCTGTTCTACCAAGACCTGCCTGAATTTCGTCAAAAATTAGAAGAATTCCTTTTTCATCACATAGTTTTCTTACTTCTTGCAAAAATCCATCTGGTGCAACATTGATTCCACTCTCTCCTTGAATTGGTTCTAAAATGACAAATGCAGTATCTTCGTCAATTGTATTACGAAGTGATTCGATATCTCCAAATGATGCAAAAGAAACTTTTTCAACTAATGGTTCAAATGCTTTTCGATATTTTGGATTAAATGTTACTGATAGTGCACCTAGTGATTTTCCATGATACGATCCTTTCATTGCAACCATTCCTTTCTTTCCTGTAAACTTTCGTGCAAACTTTATTGCAGCTTCTACTGCTTCTGCTCCGCTATTGTTTAGATGAACTTGACTCAGATCCTCTTTGGTGAAAGTCTTATCAATTTTTTAAGAAACTCTTCTCTTGTTTTATTGTATAGTGAACTGTGTACTGTAATAATTTTATCTACTTGTGCCTTGATTGCTTTTACAACTCTTGGATTACAATGGCCAACTAATGCAACTCCATATCCTCCCATACAGTCAATGTACTCTTTTCCATCTGCATCCCATACATGAGACTCCTAATCCTCTTTCAATTGTTACTGGAAATCTCTGATAGAATATTTCCCATAAATTGATCTTCTGTCATTTTGATATCACCGTACATTTGTCATGTGCTATAGCGGCTGATATTGGATTTTCTCTTTTACCGTTTGCAATCAATGCTTCTTTTACTCCCATCTCTAATGCCTCTGTTGCTGCAAGAATTTTTTTTTCCATTCCTGAATCCAATCTTTGGTCATGATTTCCTTTGCTTCTGCAAGGGATAATTTTTCAACTAGTTTCTCATCCATTAGAAACCATCTACATTTGTAAGAAATAATATTTTATCTGATCCAACACTTGCCTGCAACATATGCTGCAGCTCTGTCTCCATCGACATTGAGAAAGTCACACTCTTCGCTAATTGCTATTGGTGATATGACTGGAACATATCCTTGGTCTAAAAGTAATCTAATCAATCCTGCATTAACATCCTGATTTTTCCCGTATATCCTCCATCAATTACCATCTTTCGACCTTTTTCATTCATTACAATAAGTTTCTTTTTTCGCTCTGCTTGAATTATCTTTCCATCAACTCCTGAAAGACCAACTGCATTAATTCCATGTTTTTGAAGCATTCTGAACTATCATCTTGTTGATTCTTCCAGACATGACCATTGTAAAAATCTCTGCAGTTTCCTTGTCAGTGTATCTACTTTTGATTCCGCCTGGGGACGTAATAAATTTTTGTTCTTTTCCTAAGGCTTCAGAAATTTTAGTTACTTCTTTTCCTCCACCATGTACCAAAATTACTTTCTCTTTTTCTGAAACTTTTTTCAAGTCTGTAATTGTAGTTGGATGAAGACCATCTACCACACTTCCTCCTATCTTTATTGTAATCATTTTTTTAAACAGGAGTTAGAGGAGTCTGGGCAATTCCTTCCATTTCGTTAAATCCTGCCATGACATTCATGTTTTGAATGGCAGAACCTGCTGCACCTTTCATAAGGTTGTCTGATGCTGAAAGAACAACAACTCTGTTATTATCTTCGTCAATATCAAATCCTACATCACAAAAGTTAGAACCTACGACAAACTTTGGATCTGGGAATTTGTAAAATCCTTTCTTATCACGAATTAGTCTAATGAATTTTTCATTTTGATATTGTTCACGATATATCTTCCACAAGTCCATCTCATCATATCTGTTTGCAGAAATGCATGGTTTGTACATAAAATTCCTCTTACAATATCTACTGCATGAGGACTCATTGATACTTTAATTTTCTTTCCTGCAATTTCAGATAATTCTTGTTCAATCTCACCAGTATGTCTGTGCTTTGCTGGCTTGTATGGTCTGATAACACCTGCCCTCATTGCATGATGTGTTCCTGAACCCAGAACCTGCACCTGATGAACCAATCTTTGAATCTACAATGATGTGTTCTGTATCGATTAGATCCTTTTTGATAAGTGGTGCAAGTCCTAACATTGATGTTACTGCCATGCAACCTGGACATGATACAAGTCTGAGATTTTTTGATCTCCTCTCTGTGAAGTTCTGGAACACCAAAGACTGATTTTGATAATAATCTGGATGTGGATGTTGCCAACCATACCATTTGTCATAATCTGCAGGATTGTGCAATCTGTAATCTGCACTCAAATCAATTACTTTCATTCCTCTATCGTATAGTGCTTTTACAATGTCAACTGCTGTTCCATGTGGAACTGCAGTAAATACTAGATCACACTTGTCTGTCATTTTATCATAATCAAGTTCTGAAAATGTAAGATCGGTAAATCCTTTCAAACCTGGTTGAATTCTTGATATGTATTCTCCAGCATATTGTCGTGAAGTGACCATTGCAATTTCTGCATCTGGATGACTAACAAGTAATCGAAGAATTTCTCCTCCAACATATCCTGATGCACCAACAACACCAACTTTCATGATAATTCCTACCATAACATGAAGTTATAATTTATTTCCTAACATAGTTTAAAGCAAATTCTATCATTTCTTTGGGAATATTTCTTTTTGCAACTCTTGACAATCCCTTGAATTCCACAGTATTATTTACTTCGTGTACTACTAATCCTCGTTTTTCATCTTCCATTATGTCGATCCCTAAAATTCCTCCACCCATAGCCTTTGATGCTTTCATAGAAATGTCTGCAATTTCCTTTGTGATCTCACACAATTCGGGTCTGCTCCTAAAGCAATGTTTGTTTTAAAACCACCTGATGATTTTCTATACATTGCAGCTATGGATTCATCTCCTACTGTTATAACACGAATGTCTCTTGGTGGTCTTTTTATCATTTCTTGCAAGATAGAAAATTCTGTCGAGTGGACTATCTGTTATTTCTCTTACCTCGAATACTGCATCTGCAGTATCCCTGTCTTTTAGAGGAATTACGCCTCTTCCCCAACTTCCTATGACTGGTTTGATTACTAGAGGATATCCAATTTTTTCTATATTCTCAGATGCACTCTCACTTGAAAATGAAAAGTATGTTTTTGGTGTTGGCACATTGTATTTTTTTAAAAGTAGCGTCATGAACATTTTATTTCCACACTGATTTGCAACCTGAATCTGTTGAGTACTGGCATATCCATAAATTCAAGGCCTGCAGTAAAATGAAGACCTCGAAAGTAACTGACACATCTTTCTAAAACAACATCTCCGAAATCATAATCGTTCTTTTTACTATCGGTATTGATTTGAGTAGTCTTTGCATCAATCATTCTTCGTATCGTGTCCTAGATCGAATGCTTCTTTTTCGAGCATCTTTTCCTCTGGTCTTAGTCGGTCGAACACAATTCGAACTTTGGACATTTACTCTCCCCAATCTTCGCCTACACTTTCTGCATGTTTTAATTCACAATTGAGCCATTTTTGTTTGCAATCTCAAAATCTGCCCCACAATCAGGACACGAGACAATCTCTCCAACAGTGGCGTCGTCTGGGATGTTAAGTGTTGCATCACATTCTGGACAATTCATATTTTTGATTGACCTTTTCTTTTGTAATTTATTAGCTTCTGTTGATTGAATTCCCCACAATTCAACGAATCCTTTTGCCAATCTTTGGTCAAAAGTTGAACCGGCACCATATGTTGCAATCTTGTGACTATACAGTGAATATTCTGATTTTCTTCCAACAACTCTGAGACTTCCTTTGAACATTTTGAGTTTTACAGTTCCGCTAACCCTCTTTCTGAGTAGCATTGATAAACATATCTAAATCCGTTTTCAATGGATCTTGCCATAATCCTGAATATGCAAACTAAGCCCATTCTGCATCAACCATTGACTTTGAATTTTTATTCGTGTTTAGTTTGAACCATTTTTTCTAAATCAGTATGTGCCTCAATTATGCAGGCAGCTCCTGGTGTTTCATAAACTTCTCGAGATTTTATTCCTACTACTCTATCTTCAATGTGATCAACAATTCCTACTCCGTTGCACCTGCTTTTTTGTTGACGTATTTGATTAATTTTATTGATTTCATGCGTTTTCCATCAACTGCAACAGGTATTCCTTTTTCAAATTTTATTTCCAAATATTGTTGGTTTGTCTGGCAAATTTTTTGTCTTGACCCAAATGAATGCATCATCTGGTGGTTCAGAATATGCATCTTCCAGTACTCCACCTTCAATCGCTCGTCCCCACAAGTTTTGATCGATGCTGAATCTTTTTGCAACCGTATCAATTGCAATTCCGTGTTTTTTTGCAAACTTCTAACTCTATCACTCTGTCTAAATTCATATCTCGAATTGGTGCAATTATTGGTAAATCTAGAACCAGAACGAAATGTAATATCAAATCTTACTTGATCATTTCCTTTACCTGTGCATCCATGAGCTAGTGCTGTTGCTTTTTCTTTTTTTGCAACTTCTAAAACTTTTTCTGCAATTAGTGGTCGTGCAAATGCTGTTGCAA
Organism: uncultured Nitrosopumilaceae archaeon; assembly: GCA_963825095.1. GTDB lineage: Archaea > Thermoproteota > Nitrososphaeria > Nitrososphaerales > Nitrosopumilaceae > Nitrosarchaeum. Next base: position 107,448 of record CAWGRV010000021.1, on the reverse strand, counting down.
GACAGTATTTCTTTTGATAAAGTGCATTTGCTTTAATTGATGGAAAAATAAATTTTTCAACAAATTCTTGACGTGCATCGATGTTGTAATGATTTTTTACTCCGAGTCTTTTTGCTTTGGATGAAATTTTTTTGAGATCATCTCCTTGACCAACATCAACAGTCACTGTTATGACATCCATATTGTATTCTTCTTGAAGATATTTTACTACAACCGAAGTATCTAAGTCCTCCAGAAAATGCAAGAATTCCACTTTCAGCCATAAAACACACTTTTCCGCCGTACTTTGGAATTTATCTTTTGTGCTACACTAAAAAACCAAAAATCTTCTCTAAATTTCAATAAACTAGCTTGAGCTAAAATTCGATGATTATTTAACAGCCAAAATATAACGCTGTTTTATGAAAAAGCGTTCAGCTATTTTTGCAGGAATTGCGGGAACCACTGTGATAATTATTTTTGGGATTTTGTTGAATTCTGGTGAAACTACGCATGAGAACAAGATTAGGGTAGCATATTTTCCTAATGTGAATCATGCAGTGCCAATAATTGGAATGGAAAAAGGAATATTTCAAAACCAAATTGGAAACAATACCGTAATTGAATCAAAATTATTTGAAGCCGGACCATCAAGTAATAGAAGCACTTTTTGCCGATTCTATTGATATTGCCTATGTAGGTCCAGGACCAGCAATTAACGGATTTTTAAAATCCAAAGATCACAATATAAAAATTCTTTCTGGTGCCGCAAGTGGTGGTGCTAGTTTTATAGTTCATCCAAATTCTAAAATTAATTCTACTGCTGATTTAGAAGGAAAAAGAATTGCAACACCACAGATTGGTAATACACAAGATATTTCATTAAGGAGCTATCTTTCCGAGAATGGACTAAAACCCGCTGAGAAAGGTGGAACTGTTATTGTATTGAATCTTTCCAGTTCTGATATTTACACATTATTTGCAAAGGGCGATATCGACGCAGCATGGGTTCCTGAACCAACTGCCACAATATTAGTACAGCAATTAGATGGTAAAAGGTTATTTAATGAAGAAAAACTTTGGCCTGAGCATAAGTTTGCATCTGTATTGTTAATTGCTAGAGAAGATTATGTACAACAAAACCCTGATTTGATAAACAAATGGGTTCAAGCAAACCAACAAACAGTTGACTGGATAAATTCCAATCCAGAACAAACTAGAAAAATTTTCATTGACTTTATGAAAAAAGAAACTGGAAAATCAATCTCTAATGATTTGGTTAATGAAGCATTATCAAATTTAGAAGTTACATCTGATCCTAATGTTAGTTCAATTCAAACATTTGCAAAAAGAGCTGATGCTCTTGGTTATTTAGGAAGACATGGATATAGTTTAGATGGTATTTTCTTTGACATAAATTCAAATTCCCAATTACAGGAGGTTTTAGGTAATCATGACAAAACTTGAAGCAAAAAACATTGTCAAGTATTTCAAACATGACAGCCACAATCTCAAGGCTTTGGATGGTATCAATCTACAGATTGAAGATGGTGAATTTGTTTGCCTGGTTGGACCATCTGGCTGTGGTAAATCTACTTTTTTACGAATTGTCGCTGGTTTGGAAATCCCAGATGAAGGTGAAATTCTTTTTGATGGAAAGCCCGTCGCATCTACAGGTCCTGAGCGAATCATAGTTTTTCAGGAAGGCGCACTTTTTCCATGGTTGAAAGTACAAGATAATGTAGAATTTGGTTTAAAAATGGCAGGCATACCAAAAGAGGAACGAGCAGAGATATCTAAAAGATATTTGGATATGATGCAATTAACAAAATTTGCTGATTCTTACACCTATCAACTTTCTACTGGAATGAAGCAACGAGTAGCTATAGCAAGAGCACTTGTAATGGATCCTGATGTGTTACTTATGGATGAGCCATTTGCAGCACTTGATGCTCAGACAAGAGATCTATTGTTAGTAGAAATGCAGTTAATTTGGGAAAAAACAAAAAAAACAATCCTGTTTGTTACACATAATGTTACCGAAGCTACGGTACTTGGAACTAAGGTTGCTGTATTTAGCAACAGGCCTTCAGTAATTAAAAAAATTCTTAATGTTGACTACAAACGACCAAGACTTGTAGAGGATCAAAATCTCCTTCCACTTCAACAAGAAATTTTATCTCAATTGAGACCTGAGGTAAAAAAAGGTTAAGGGACATTTTATGAAACAAAATACCATTTTAAAACAAATCATCTTTTATGTAATACTAGTAGCCATATGGCGACTTATCTCGATGACAAATATTTGGCCCAATAATCTTTTTCCATCTCCTTATGAAGTAGCTGAAGATTTGGTATATACTGCATCTGATGGAAGTTTATTCTTTGGAATAGCAACTAGCCTTTTGAGATTGCTAGTGGGATTGATAATTGCAATAGTTGGTGGAATGCTTCTTGGAATTTTTATGGCAAGAGTTGAAATTGTAAATCAAACCATAGGTTCATTAGTTTTAGGATTACAATCAATCCCGTCTGTTGCTTGGGTTCCACTTGCAATACTTTGGTTTGGGTTAACAGATGGCGGAATTATCTTTGTTGCTGCAATTGGTTCAATGTTTTCAGTAACAATAGCTACCTATAATGGGGTCAAAAACATCAATCCACATTATATCGAAGCTGCAAGAAATATGGGTGCAAAAGGAACTCAACTAGCTACATATGTCTTAATTCCTGCGGCGTTTCCGTATTTAATTTCTGGTTTCAAGCAAGGTTGGGCCTTTGCATGGAGGGGAGTAATAGGTGCTGAATTATTATTTTCATTTCTAGGTTTGGGATTTTTACTTAACGTAGGACGACAACTAAATGACATCTCTCAGGTATTTGCAATAATGTTAGTAATTATGATTATTGGTATTGCTATTGATGGAATAATTTTCAAAAGGATTGAAAATAAAGTAATGTCTAGATGGGGACTACGTTAGATGTCATCTGCAATTTTATTTTCAGTGTTACTAAAAATCCTATGACTGATGTTGCTATACGAAATCTCTTTTCATAGTAATAGAACGAATAATTTTTCTCAAAAGAGTTAAACTATCAAGAAACATTTTAAAAATAAATTGGTACAAAAAGAACCTTTTCTAGTTGCCCTACAAAACAGAATTTTGCTTTTTGATGGTGCAATGGGAACAGAAATTCAAAAATACAATCCTAAATCTGAAGATTTTCCAAATAATCAAGATGGATTCAATGATGGTTTGTCTTTAACACATCCAGAATGGATTAAGCAAATTCATCAAAATTATTTGGATGCAGGTTCTGACTGTATTGAAACTAACTCATTTGGTTCAAACAAACTAAAACTTAGATGAATATGGTTTTGGTAATCAAACATGTTGAATTCAACAAAAAAATTGCACAATTGGCAGTTGAAGTAACTCGAGAATATTCTGACAAACCAAGATATGTAATTGGTTCAATGGGACCCTACTGGTTATCTTCCAAGCTCAAATGATCCTGACTTGGGACAAAAACCTCTCAGATGAAATTAAAGAAGCATTTGAATTCAAGCTGAAGGTCTAATTCTTGGAGGAGTTGACGCACTTTTAATTGAAACAAGTCAGGATATCTTGGAAGTAAAACTTGCAATTGAAGCATGTCATAATGCATTTAAAAAAACTGGAAAAAAAGTTCCAATTATTGCAAATGTTACATTGGATAAATATGGAAAAATGCTTCTTGGAACAAACATCCAGGCTGCATATACAACAGTCTCTGAAATGGGAATTGATGTTTTTGGATTGAATTGTTCTACTGGTCCAATTGAAATGATTCCTAGTGTACAATGGCTAAATGAGCAAAATGAGCATTACATCTACTTGTTGTTCCAAATGCTGGAATGCCTGAAAATCAAGGCGGAAGGGCAGTATACAAGATGACTCCCTGAAAAAATGGCCAAAGTGATGGCTGATTTTCTTAACCCAATACAAAAACGTGCGAATAATTGGAGGATGTTGTGGAACAAATCCTCATCATATTGCTGTACTACGCAAAGTAATTGACGAAAAAACCTATTCTGTCAATGGTTAAGTATTTAGAAAAACTGAAGAGAATTTATCATATTGACTCCTAGAATTAGTTCTGCGCTAAAAGCAGTTGATTTGAAACAAATACCGCCACCTCTAATCATAGGAGAGCGAATCAACACACAAGGCTCCAGAAAAGCCAAACAGCTAGTACTTGATGATGATTATGATGGATTAGTTGGTCTAGCAAGAATCCAAGTAGAAGATGGTGCACACTGTCTTGATGTTTGTGTTGCAACAACTGAACGATCCGATGAACGTCAATTCATGATAAACCTTGTTAAAAAATTAAGCCTAGAAATTGATGCTCCACTTGTAATTGATTCTACAGATCCAGATGTGATAGAATCTGTTGTAGAACAAATTCCAGGTAGACCTATAATTAATTCAATAAATCTGGAAGGAGATGGAAGTAGATTTGAAAAACTTGCACCCATAATGGCAAAGTATGGTTTACCTGCAATTGCATTGTGTATTGGTCCTAAAGGTATGGCAAAAACTCCTCAAGAGAAAGTTGAAACTGCAGAATTACTTTATGAAGAAGGAAAAAAATATGGATTAAAAATTGAACAATTCATTTTTGATGTGCTTACCTTTACTCTGGCTACTGGAGAAACTGAGTTTTTGGATGCGGGAAAAAATACTCTGGAAGGAATCAGACTTGTAAAAGAAAAATTTCCAAACTCATTTACAACTTTGGGATTAAGCAATATCAGTTTTGGTTTAGTTCCTTATGCAAGAAAGATTCTCAACTCTGTATTTCTGTATCATGCAGTAAAATCTGGACTAGATACAGCCATTGTAAATGCAAAAGAAATAATCCCTTATGGGGAAATTGACCCAAGAGAGAAAAAACTGGCTGAAGATCTAATATTCAATACTCATTCAAATGCATTGTCTGAACTAATTATTTATTTTGAAAAAGCAGGCACTCAGGGCAACATTATAAAAAAAATGGACGTGGATCCAACTTGGCCACCTGGAAAACGAGCAAACTTTAGAATTGTAAATAGACTGAAAGACGGAATTCAAAACGATGTTGTTTCTGCTATTGCAGAAAAGTTAGGTAAAAATGAAATTATTAAAGAAAATAATGGCGTTCTTTCACTAAATGCTCCTGCTGCAATTACTCATAATGGGGCAATTAGAACACTAAATGAGGATTTACTTCCTGCAATGAAGGAAGTTGGGGATAAATTTGGTTCAGGAGAATTGATTCTGCCTTTTGTTCTCAAATCTGCTGAGTGTATGAAGGCAGCAGTTGGAGAATTGGAAAAATATCTGATTAAAGAAGAAGGTATCTCTAAAGGAAAACTCGTGCTTGGAACTGTTTATGGTGATGTTCATGATATTGGTAAGAATTTGGTAAAGACTATCTTTCAAAACAATGGTTATAGTGTTTATGATTTAGGAAAACAAGTACCTCTACAAAAATTCATAGAAAAAATAGACGAAGTTAAACCTGATGCTATAGGCTTATCTGCACTGTTGGTTTCGACATCAAAGCAAATGCAATATTTTGTAGAGCATGCTAGAAAAAACAACATGGACATTCCAATCCTTTGTGGTGGTGCTGCTATCAATAGTAATTATATCAACAGAATTGCAAAGGAAGGCGGCATTTACGAATCTGGTGTTTTTTATTGCAATACTATGTTTGAAGGTTTGAAAACAATGGATACACTTGTTTCAGATGAGAAATCTATCTTTTTATCTAAATGGAAAGAAAAACTTGAAAACTGGAAGGAACGAATTTCTGCTACTGTTGATACTTCAAATCTCCCAAAAAGTAACATTAAACCAGTTGTTTCTCCCACACCTCCAATAATTGGAGAACCGATTAGGTTGAAACATGATCAAATCAAGATGGAAGAGGTTTGGCAATTAATTGATAAAAAATCACTATTCAAATTATCATGGGGTCTGCGTGGAAAAGCTGGATCTGATTCAGAGGCTGATCATGAGAAATTACTAGCTGAATGGAAAATTAGAATAATTAAAGAAAATCTCTTTGAACCAGAAATTGTATATGGGTATTTTAGATGTCATAATAAAGATGGAAAACTGAAGGTTGATAACCCCAGTGGTGAAAATGTTGAATTTGATTTTCCTCGCTCTTCAAAACCTAGTCATCTTTGTCTAACTGACTATTTTGGAGAAGATGATATTGTTGCATTTCAGGCAGTCACTGTTGGAAAAAAGGTTTCAGATATTATAGAAAAATGGAATACTGAAGACAAGTATACGGATGCATATTATTTACATGGTTTGGCAGTAGAGGTTGCCGAGGGTTTGGCAGAATGGATAAATCGTAAAATAAAATCTGAATTAAAACTTTCAGGAAAGGGCGGATTGAGATATAGCTGGGGATTTCCAAGCTGTCCTGATGTGTTGCAACATAATCTTGTCTGGAAGCTTCTAAAACCAGAAAAATCTGGAATGATTCTATCTGAGTCTGGACAAATTATTCCTGAACAATCAACTGCGGCAATTGTTGTACATCATCCAGAATCGCAATACTTTGTACTCTGAAGGTTACTCAACGTATCTTTAGCAAATGTAAAATCATTTGGCGATGTTATGAGAACATCTCCAGCAATATTGTGAATTTCTTTGATAAATTTGGCTGGATTTTCTTTATACCCTGTCCAATCTAGGTTCAAAAATTTTGCCGAATTTTCATTTTTCTCTGTTGGCAATAATACACATGGGATAATTCTAAATCCAATTGGTCTTAACTTGTCTGAAATTCTTTGTACTTGAGTTGCTGAATGAATCACTTGGGTCATAAAACCATCAGGTGCTGCCATGATCTTTTTTTGAATTTTTTCAAAGTTGGGGTTACTTGGCAATGATAGAAAAAAACTTAATTTTTCGCCATAACCTAATTGATTTAATTGGTTAACAACCTGGCTTGGTATTAATCCTGAATCTGATGAATTTTCTTTTGAAGGATCCCCCTTGAGGACAAGAATTCCATCTAATCCAAATTCTATTGATCTTTGAACTATTTGTATTACTGAATTCATGTCTTTGTCTCTTACACGCATACTAATTGTAATTTGTAAATTCTGATAGGTGGATTTCAATAATTTTCCAGTATCTAATGCTGATATTCGTCTTGTCCCAAGAACAGAATCTGTTACATGTATGCCATCACATAATGTACTAATGGATGAAACTCTTTGTTGAAGTTTGGCTAATGATGAATTGATTTCATCATTTGATGGTTCCTTATTATCCAAAATTTTTGGCGGATTAATCTCATAGATGATCGTCATAAAGAATCTCCAATTTACCTTGGTTAAAACCTTTAAACATAAAATCAATAAAATAGATAATTGGTGGAATTATTGTGGACTTGAAATTACTAAAATCTTCACTATCAAGCAGAATTGATCCTGTTTTACAACATTATGGAAAAAATAAACTTGCATCAGTATTGGTTGTGATTTATGGCAATGATCCAAATATTGTAATGACGGAAAAGCCAAAACATCTAAACCTTCATGCGGGAGAAATTTCATTTCCAGGGGGCAAATTTGAATCAACAGATTCTGATCTTTTAGAAACTGCATTGCGTGAAACACGCGAAGAGATTGGTTTGAGAATTTCAAAAAATCAAGTAATAGGACAACTCGAACCGGTTACGACGCTCAATTCTAGTTTTATGATTTTGCCATTTGTCTCTATAGTTGATGAAATTGCTTCTCTTTCAGCTAACTCTGAAGTGGAGAAGATACTTCACATTCCTCTAAAATCCTTCTTAAAAACAATGACCAATGATCTGGATCCTTCGCATAACAAAATTCAAGAAATGTATACTTTTCAATACCAAAATAAAATTATCTGGGGTGCTTCTGCAAGGATATTGAAACAAATAGCAAATCGCCTAAATTCCTGAGATTCATTTAAAAAGAGCTCACCGCGCCTGAACATTTATGGCTGCACGCAAATCATCTCCTCGAAAAATTCGTTTGCTAAAAAAGACAAGGCAGACATCGCCAGTACCAGCTTGGATTATTTTAAAAACAAAGAGAACCGTTAGGTCAAATCCTAAACGAAGGGCTTGGAGATCAACAGATGTGGAGGTAGGATAGTTGTCTCAAGAATTAGAAAGAGTCTATACAATCAATTTGGGCAAGGCTTTGCTCTCAGTAGATACTCATCGTGCACCAAGAGCAATTAATATGATAAAAGAATTTGCTAGCCACCACATGAAAACATCAGAAATCAAGATCGATGAAGATCTTGCGCATATAATTTGGGCAAGAGGAGTTAGAAGTCCACCAAGAAAAATCAGAGTTAGAATGAATAAAACTGATGAAGGATATGTTTTGGTTTCTCCATATACTGAAGGAGCACCATCAAAGGAAGCATCATCTAAAAAAGAAAAAAGAGGTCTATTCAAAAAGAAAAAGAAAAATGAATCAAAAGCAGAGGAGAAAGATTTAGATAAAGTAGAAGAAAAAATTACAACTGAAGATACAAAACAAGAAACACCAAAAGAAGTAAAGAAAGAAACACCAAAAGAAGTAAAAGAAACACCAAAGGAAGTAAAGAAAGAAGCACCAAAAGAAAAGAAAAAAGTAGTAAAGAAAAAATCTAAATAAAAAACATATTTTTAAATTCTTGAAAATCTAGTTTTACTCTAATTGGTATAATTCCAGTTTACAATCAATACTGCAATCTGGTTGTGTCCAATCAAGTGTATTCTCTTTTGGAATAATTCCCAATGGATCATACCTGTCAAATTTTGTTGTTCCTTGGATTGATGATAACATTATCACTTTAGATTCTTCAGATGATGTTGAATCGATTTGATAGTTGCTTTCACCCAATATTCCGTTGCTTAGATTTGCAATTGAATTAACAATACCAACAGGTATGTTTTTCCCCCCAACAATGTATAGCATTGAGCGTTTTACTGAATTTGCAGGAGCATTATTGTATAGCATTTTGAGTGAATCTCTGAGTGAATCTTCTATACATTGTTTATCTTTACTGGTAGTAAGAATGTTGGTTTGATTTGCTATTTCTAAGGATGTTAGTGAACTCACCACATGAATTATGGCATTGTTGGCTATTTCATAACATGTATTTGGACTCAAATCTGGATTGCTTTCTAAGAGTGAATCATTATCCAAAACAATTGTGCACTCTGAATCTGTTTTTATTCTTTGTAAAGTAACCCCTGAATTGAAGATTCTGTCCTTTTCATATTTGAAGGGCATTATTGCAAATGAAATGAGGCCTTTTTCTGATTCTCTGCAAATCTCTGAAACTACTGGAGATATTGCAGTACCAGCTTTGCCGGCTAAATTTGTCATTAATACAATTGTTGCATAGTTTGAAATCACTGATTTTATTTGGTCTGCAACTGCATATGTTGAACCCCTGATTAATTGAACTGATGGATTGATAATTGAACCTGTAGATATTCGGATTGAATTGCAATCTTGGGGAAAGTCTTTCTGGTCGTTGCTAATGAGGAGACAATCTGAATTAAGAGATTCTTTGGCTTTGAACGCTAATTTTGAGCCTGCTCCACCTAATCCTATGACTAGGATTGGTTCCTTGACCTGAAAATTCATTTCAAGTCATATTCTATGATTTGGATAAAAAACCTTCTTACGTTATTTTAATCAAATCTTCAATCTAAAAAATTTAGCTTGCGATCTTTCCAATTATACTATGTGTAGATGCATCTACAATCTCAATTGTATGTGTCTGCCCAATCTTGACTTTCTCGCTTACAAATACTGACTTGTATGCATAGTTTCTTCCTTTAACCCCCTCGCTTGTTTTTTCATCAAACAATACCTTGCCTTTCCATCCGATCCATTCTAGATTATTTTCAAATGATATTTTATTTATCAAATCAAAGATAATTTTACTCCTCTTCTTTACCTCATGTGAAGGAATTTGATTCCATTCTGCAGCTTCTGTGCCTGGTCTTGCACTATATTTTGAAAGGTTGACTATGTCTGGGCGTACCTCATCTATTAGCTCCACAGTTTTTTCAAAGTCATCTTTTGTTTCTGAGGGAAAACCTACTATGATATCTGTTGATATGGTGAAATTGGAAAATCTTTTTTTGACTTTGTTTGAAATTTCTCTAAAAGTATCTACTGTGTGCCCTCGTTTCATATCGTGCAATACTTTGTTACTGCCACTCTGAACTGGTATGTGGAGAAATTTGTAGACTTTGTCATTATCAAAAGATTCTATCAAATTTTCTTTAATCCTAGGCATGTACATGGGATTCATCATGCCTACTCTTATCATGAATTCGTGCGGAATCTCTGATACTGTCTTTATTAGTGTGGGCAAATCTGTTTTTATATCAAAACCATAACAGCCGTTGTCTGTGGATGTTAGCCAAATTTCTTTGCACCCATCTTTGATTTCAGTTTCAACTTGGCGTACGATATCCCCCATCCTATAACTTGTAAGGTCTCCTTTTGATAATTTAGTCTGACAAAAGGTGCATTCACTGAGGCATCCACTAGCAATCTCTACAATCCCTATTACTGGGTTTAACCTTACTTTTGGCAATCCTACTTTTGATAAATCTGAATCCTCCAACACAACAAGTCTTTTCCCCCTAAGGGTTGAATCTATTACCTGCAATGTCTTTCCTATTGAATTGGGTCCAAGCAGACTTGCTCTTTCTGTGATTCTTTCTACAGTGTTTTGCTCAGCTTTTGGAAGGCACCCTGCAACAATTAGCGGTTTTGACTTTAGTGATCTTATTCTGTTTATCATTTTATTTGCAGTTGAATCCTTGACCGAACATGTGACAACGATATTCAAATCTGATTCTGCAGAATTATTTGCAATAGTGTGTCCACCGTTTAAAATTAACCCTGAGATCATCTCCGAATCTGCAAAACTAGCAGAACATCCATAAGCTTCTACAAAAATCCTTGCCATGCCCTAACCAAACAGTGCATCAATTTCTTTATTGCTCATCAAATTCTTTGATACGACAAGTTCTCGAATAGTTTTTCCCGTCTTTAGTGATTCTTTAAACAATTCTGCGGATTTAAGATATCCAATTTTTGGTGTAAGTAAAGTTACAATGACTGGACTGTTTTCAATATTTTTTCGGAGTGTTTCTTTATTTGCAGTCAATCCATCAATTAGATTTGCAGAAAATATTGGAACAAAATTCTTCAGCATGTCTGTAGACTCTAGAACACATTTTAACATGCCTGGCAGCATTACATTTAATTCAAATTGTCCACTTTGAGCTGCATATGATACTGCAACATCATTTCCAATTATGTTAAAACAAATCATGTTCATACATTCTGCAAGTGATGGATTTACTTTACCGGGCATGATAGATGAACCTGCATGAACAGCCGGAATTCCAAGTTCTGCCAGTCCTGCAATGGGACCTGATGCCATCAATCTAATGTCATTTGCAAGTTTGTTTATTTCAAGCGCTAGATTGCGTAATGCTCCTGAAATGTTTGCTACTGGGAATTTACTTTGTAATGAATATTGCATATCAATTTCTGGTTTGAGTGAAATCTTTGAAATCTTTGCAAGTTCTGTTATTGCAATTTTTCTATATCCTTTAGGTGTATTTGCCCCAGAACCAACAGCGGTACCGCCTAATGCAACATTTTGTAATTCCTTTTGAGCTAAAATTATCGCATTTCGTGCTTTTGTAATGGATGTCGCATAAGCTGCAAATTCGCTTCCAAGAGTAACAGGAAGTGCATCCATCAAATGTGTTCTTCCAATTTTTTTATAAGTTGAAAATTGTTTTGCTTTTTGTGTTAGTGATTTTATTAGCGTATCAATTGCGGGAATTACATCCTTGAGATTCATAAGAATTGCAACATGCATTGCAGTTGGATACGTGTCGTTACTTGATTGTGACATGTTTACATGATCATTTGGATGTAGATGTTGGTACTCTCCTTTCTTTTTATGCAATATCTCTAGTGCAACATTTGCAATCACTTCATTTGAATTCATGTTAAACGCAGTGCCTGCACCAGAGTTAATCATATCTACTACAAATTGATCCATGTGTTTTCCAGACAATATTTTATCACATGCAGATACTATTGCGTTTCCGAGTTTTGCATCAATAACTCTTGTCTTCATATTTGCTATTGCCGCAGATCGTTTAATCATTACAAATGACTTTATCAAATTTACATGTGATCTGTTGCCCGTTACATGATACTGTTGTATCGCTCTTCCAGTAAATGCCCCATAGTATGCATCTGATGGAATTTTGACTTTGCCTAGAGAATCTTCATCTAATCTAAATTCCATGTCAATTTTATCACTAATTTCCCACTATTCATTCTTTTTCAGATATTTTTGTAAACTCAAATCTGCCAATAATGGGAATTATTATATAGGATTCGGTAATCACGGTGACTAATGAATAAGCGAATTAGTACGCTCTTTACCTTTGCAGCAGTAGCTGTATTGGGAGCAGCGCTATTCGGAAGCACATACACACAAACCCAAATTCATGGACAATCACTTGATATCTCAAAAATGGATGTCAGTGCAATTGAACAAATCCATCAAATGGGAGGTTTACAGACTAGTAATGCCTCAAGCATTCGCAGATACTGATTGTGGTTCATTGTCAGAGCTCTGGACGCAAAGTCGTAGAGTTTAATGTCACTGGTGAAAGTGTTAAACTTCCAATCATGGGAGGAAAGACTTACAATGCAATGACCTTTAGTGGACAAGTCCCAGGACCAACACTAAGAGTTACGCAAGGTGATGTAGTGAAAATGACACTAACAATTCCAGCAGGCGAAGTTACTGGTCACGGTAACGACATGCATGCATCACAAATGGGAGCATCAAACTTTGAATCCATCAATCCAGGTGAATCAAAGACATATTGTTACATTGCTGAAGATGCTGGTACTTTCAAGTACCATTGTTCTGGTGTAAAACTCATTGGTATGGATCAACACGTACTTTCCGGCATGTACGGAATTGCAATTGTTGACCCAATCGATGGATACAACAAACTAATGGTAACAAAAACAGCAGTTAGTAATGGTCAAGTAACTCTAGACAGACAATTCTACGATGCAGACGCATTAGAGTTCACCCTCCAATATAACCAATTGTATCTTACACCTGAAGGCAATTATGATGCAGCAGCAATGTTCCAACATCACAACACTGCAACAGTTGTAAACGGAATGCAATTTGGTTATGTACCAAATGCAGTACATAACACTCTCATCAAAGGTGATGCAAACAAGAACATCTTTGTTGCACAACCATGGAATGGGTTAGATCTAAAACAATACCAATCACAACTTCTCTATGTTGAAAATAATCAACATGTAAGACTCTTTATCGAAAACCAAGGTAATGAACCAGTATTTTTCCACATCGTTGGAGAAATCTTGGATAGAGTTACTCAAGGTAACAGAGTACAATCCGGCGCAACCGAAACTTGGTTGATAGGCGGATCACAAGGAGCAATTGTAGATTTGGTATTTGATGAACCAGGTGCATACGCAGCAGTCAACCATGACTATGCAGCAATTTACACTGGCGCAGCTACAGTATTTGTAGCAGGTGATCCATTTGGATTGAATCCAAGATTGGTCGCAGCAGGAGTTATTCCAGCACCAGTACCTTCCTATGCATATGCATTAGGAAATCCAAGTGATGCTGTACCACCAATGGGAATGAATAGCATGAAACACCCGGCAATCAATGTTCACGGTCTATACACTGATGAAGTCGCTTCTAAGAAAATAGCAGATGGCGCAATTCCTCTATGGGAAGTTGTACCAACACTACCAAAAATTTAGGTAGTAAACCCTACTTTTTCTATTTTTCAAATTTTAATGAATTATATGTTATAGTTTTTTTCTTGATTATGTGGGATTTGACGATTCTGTTTTAATATGTGATGAAGTAGATCCTATTTTAAACAAAATATTGCAAGATAACGGTTTGAAGGTTTCATATGAACCAAAAATTACTCCCGAACAAATCAAAGAGAAAATTTCCAACTTTAATATTGTAATTGTTAGGAGCAGGACCACCCTTACCAAAGAAATGATCAACAAGGCAGACAAGTGCAAAATCATTGCACGTGTTGGAGTTGGTCTTGATAATGTTGATCAAGAAGCTGCTAAAGCAAAAAACATTCAAGTAATTAATGCAGTGGAAGGGGCAATGAATGCAGTTGCGGAATTGGTTTTAGGACTAATGCTCTCACTTGCCAGACAAACTGCTAGAGGAGACAGGTCAATTAGAAATGGACAATGGTTAAAAAATGAATTGAAAGGAACAGAACTGCGAGGAAAATATCTTGGAATCGTTGGATTGGGAAATATAGGAAAAAGATTGGGACGACTTGCAAGAGCACTCAACATGAACATTATTGGCTATGATGTAATTCCAATCGATGAGGAATTTTCCAAAGAAGTTGGATTGATGAAAGCTGATTTAGATACATTGTTGCAAAGCTCTGATTACATTTCAATTCATGTTCCCTTGCTTGATTCTACATACCATCTGATCAATGCACAAAAGATATCTACCATGAAAAAGACTGCAAAAATTATCAACACTTCACGGGGTGGAGTAGTTGATGAGGATGCTCTGTATGAAGCCCTAAAAAATGGCTTGCTTGGTGGGGCGGCACTTGATGTTTTTGAGAAAGAACCTGCAATAGGAACCAAATTAGCAGAACTTGATAATGTGATTCTTACCCCACATATTGGTGCCCAAACAAAAGAGGCTCAATCCTTGGCAGCAAACATAATTGGAGAAAAGATTATCCAGATACTTCGCGGTGTAATCTAAAAAATGTCCTTTTTCATTCATCTGCATAAAAAATACCCAAAAAAGCTTGACTGATACGTGATTAAATCTCGTCTAATTCTTTTTAAGACCGATTTGAAGGTAACTCTTTGTGTTGAAAAATCAGAATATGGAACAAAGACCGTCTGAAAAATTGGTAAAGAATTTACCTGATCTAGGTTCTCTTCTAAAAATTTCTATTGGATTAATCATAGTTGCAATTATTTCATCTTCACTTGTCTATGCAGAGACAATACCTGTAGATGTAAACGGAACTACTTACAATCTTCAATATACTGGAAAGGGAGTATCTGTATCTGCAGTTAATGCTGACTTGGATTACATCTCTTTAATTCTTAATGTAGATGTTCCTACTTCTGGTGTACTGGAAGTCACATTTGATAGAACCTTCTTTGATTCTGTTTATCAGGGAACTGACGAACCGTTTATTGTTTTGGCAGATGGTGATGAACCAACATCCTCTGAAATTGAAACAACTGCTCAGAGCAGAACTTTGAGCATACAATTACCTGCTGGATCTGAAGAAGTTGAAATCATTGGCTCTGTATTTGGAACTACAGAAAAACCAGTTGAATGTACATTGGATTATGTTCCAGTTTGTGGAATTGATGGTGCAACCTATGGAAACAAGTGTATGTTGGATGCAGCAGCAATTCCGTTGGATTATTCAGGTGAATGTAAAGTAGAGCCAGAACCAGTTGAAGAACCAACACCAGTTCAAGAACCAACACCAGTTCAAGAACCAACACCAGTTGAGGAACCTACTCCGGTAAAAGTACCAACACCAGTTGAAGAAAAACCAAAAGTTGAATGTGGTGAGGGAACGATATTACAAGATGGTGTTTGTGTCTTAGATGAAACATGTGGACCTGGTACTGTTCTTATAAATGGAGTATGTGAAGCTGAACCTGTCCAGGCAACTCCAACAAAAGGAATGGGAACTCAATTAATTTATGCATTAGTTGGGGCATTTATTATTGCAGGTATAGTTGGTGTAGTGCTTGCCTTAATGTCAAAGGCAGGAAAATCTAGGGACTAATTCAATTCAACAATTCCAATCTTTGTCTTTCATGATTTTATCAAAATCAAGTCCTGAATATTGGCTAGTTGCAGAATATGGAATTATTCCTATGATTGGGATGTCAATCTTTACTACTACAAACATCTTGCTTGGATCAACGCTGATATCTCCTCCATCAATTTGAAAATCCATTTGCATAAACAACTGTTTTGCAGCGCTATAATCTTCTGCAGAGAAAACTCCCTTTTGCATAATGGATGCAGACGGATTGATCTTCAAAGAATCTACTGTAAATGTTCCTCTATTTTGTGAATCATATAGCATAGTTGCCTGGAAATTCTTAAAATTCACATAATAGGGCAAAGGATTACAAAACTCCATATTTCCATCGTTTGACATTGTTAAGTAATCAAACTTTTCAGGCTCACTCCATCTGAATTTTAACTTCTCCGTGGCATAGATGTTCAAACCTGAATATCCGACAACTGCTACAATGACAATGATTGCCATTGCAGTAATGATGGTGTGTTTATTCATATTTTTTAAATTACAATGATTTTTGTGTCGATTAGATATTGCATTGCTTTAGACAACTCTGAATCTGAAATTTTATCATCAATCCACCAAGTTACAGTAGTTTTCATCCATTTTGGAATCTGTATGTCTTCAAGATTTTTCTCTTTTATAGTATCAGGAACATTGATCAAGTCTTTATCTACATATCTTTCTATTGCGTCAATCCAAAACCCATCTGAAATTTTATCATCAACCCAACCAAGCGAAATTTGTTTCATCAACATTGGAATGCAAATGTTTTCTGAATCAATCAAATCAAATTCTGTACTATTTTTTGCACCTGAATATTCTACATCGATAAAATATTTTCCAAGTGGAAATATTTCAGCCTCAAAAGGTGCCATTGAAGGAACTGGATTTTGCAAATTACTAATTGGAATAGAAATTGCACTACTTGCACCTCCTTTACTGTCTCGTATGTGTATGATTGCAGGGTCATCTGTAACTTCGGAAACGTTAATGGTGTAGAATAATTTTTCACAATATCTAAAAGTATTTTTTTCCATTGAAATTTGAACTGACGGTGTAGCGTAAATCATCGGAATTAAGGCAGCGCTAAAAATTACAAATACAAGTATTAGATATTGTCTTGATTTCATCTAAAACACTTTCATGATTGCTTTATAAAAATCTCATATCTATGCTCAGGAATGCTTTTTAATAACACTGGATAATTTTATTTATCGAGTTTTCTGCGGATAAAAACTCTTTGAGTGTGCTGTTTGAGAGCCACTCAAAGATTATTTTAAATAATATTTCAACTAGGAATTATTTTTAATATAAAATAATTTCTCTAAAATCATGCCTAGATATTTTAAATTAATTTGGAATTATTGAGAAGATGTATTAATCGGATATTGAAATAATCTATGTGAATATTACTGGATTTCTAACTATTGTGGCAATGATCGTACTAATTGGCACCACTACATCTACAGTTTATGCTCAATATGGGGGTGGACCACCACAAAGCAGTGTTGGGGATTACACTGTATCAATAAAGTCAGATAAGGACTCGTATTCAGTAGGAGATACCATTTCTCTTTCTGGAAGTGTTAGCAAATATGATGAAACAAGAATCGTTGCAAGTTACAATTTTTAATTCAGCCAATAAATTGGCATTAAACACAGAAATCCCTGTGGCATCAGATGGTACGTTTTCTTATGATATATCCAACAACGAAAAACTCTCTGTTGCAGATACATACACCCTAAGAGCACAATATGGAAAGACACACGTAGATGTAAAAATTATCTCATTTGCAATTACTGGCAAGACTCCAGAGCCCAGCACTACTCCATCTGATTCTGTCAAACCAATTCCTACCAAAATTCCAGATTGGATTAAGAGTAATGCTGGATGGTGGGCAGATGGTTCAATTGATGATAACTCTTTTGTCCAGGGGATTCAATATTTAATTAAAGAAAAATTAATGACAATCCCACCAACTGAACAAGGAACAACTGGAAGCAATGAAATTCCTGCTTGGATAAAACAAAATGCAAAATGGTGGGCAGATGGTTCAATTGATGATAACTCTTTTGTCCAGGGCATACAGTTTTTGATCAAGGCAGGAATAATGAAAATTTCCTCCTAGTCATAAAATATTTTTTCTTGATTTCCAATGTCATCTCATATCATCTATTTTTTTAAATTGAATAGATGATCAGAATATTTTTCTTTAATTTTTGATTTACTCAAAGATATCATAACACAAAATAGTCATAATGTGTTACTAGATTTAGGTAAAAAATCATGAAATTTGGAATCCTGACTACTCTGGTCGTGTTTGGCATATTCCTTTTGCTTCCAAATGTGTATGGGGCAACAATTAACCAGAGTATGGAGGGAAGTATGGATATTCAGATAACCTATCCAGACGAATCCATGATTGGAAGGATAACCTCAATTGCAATACTGACAAAAAATAATGGTTGGGAAGACAAGCAAGATATTTCATTTACATTTACTAGTCAGGACAATGCACTGATTCCAGTTTCAAATAATACGCTGAAAATTGATAAATTATCTCAAAGTGGTTCATACGGAGGAAATGTTGATTTTAATACCACATCTGGAGTAAACCCTGGGATTCATTTTCTTAATGTAAAATATTCTCAAATTCTAGTAAGTAACAACAAAGACCCACAAAAACCAACAACTCATGATTTTGCAATACCAATAGTTCTAAAGGAAGAGCCAAGTGTAATTGTTCATGTCAATACTCCTGAAGCTATTTTTACAAATGCCGAGTTTCCATTTACTGTAGAGATAATTTCTAAAAATATAGATATTACAAATGTGAAAGTAGCGATTATTCCTCCTAAGGATATTGAGTTTAGAGGAGAAACATTGCATACTTTTTCAACCATACAAAAAGATTCTCCAACTGTGATTGATTCGAGAATTATTTCTCCAATTAAAGAAGTAAATTCAGAATACAAATTACCGTTTCAAATTATGGTAACTTATACAGATGATTTGGGTGAAGAAAAACAAGAATCTCAAACTGTCTCTACAATATTACGACCTAGGACATTTATGGAATTGACAACCGATGGGGGAGTTTGGATTGGTAGTTTCTTTCTAGCTCCCTATGTCAGTATTGGGACCATAATTGGAATTCCTGCAGGAGCAATTATTTCATTACTTGTTAGAAAAGGCCAAAAATCGAAAAGAAAATCCAAAAAGAAAAAAATATGAATTTAGATTGACTGTTAATTGAAAATACAGGGGATGATTCTAACCGTTGTTACAAGTAAATTTTTTTCCTTGATAAACCTCGATAAATCTTTTTTAGGTTGTTTCATTTGTTTAGAATGATTATGATGAAGTTTTTGGTTCGTATTCAACCTCCTGTGGAGCAAGGAAATAAGCTGGTAAAGGATCCAAAATTCATTCAAAAAATAGAAGCATATTACAAATCAATCAAAGCAGAGGCAGCTTACTTTTATGAGCAAGATGGAATGAGAACTTTTTCATTCGTTGTCAATATTGAAAGTGCCGACAAGATTCCATCAATAGCAGAACCCATGTTTCAAGGGTATAATGCCAAAGTAGAATTTCACCCCGTAATGCTTCTAGAGGATCTCAAAAAGGGAATTTCCAAGCAGAAATAACTCCTTACATTTCTCTTTTTTTTTACAACTGCAAAAAAGAACAATAATAAAATTACTAATGTAATTAGTGATAAAATGATGTCTATTTGGTCTTCTAAAATGTGAATTGCTTCATCAACATATTCTATGAACAATTGCACCGCAAATAACGCAAACGCAACTGCTGCAAAGGCGATCCTTTTGACATGTGTATTTCTATACACCGTTATGGCCATGACAAATAGAATTATTGAAAAAGACATAATCCCAAGATCAATTATTTCGCCTACATCCAACCCATTATCAAGAAAAATACCAGAGAACATTACAGAGTTTCATCCTTTGAAAACGTTAAAAACATTTCAGCTAATCTACTACTCCAATTTGTCCACATATTAGGATGATAGTTTTTCATAAGCGTTGCAATTTTTTGTGTATTTTCTAGCATTACATATCGTTTGAATTTTCCATCTTTTTGCTCTCCGATGATTTTAGATTCTACTAATCTTGAAAGACTCCAGCCTACTGTTGCTGCAGATAAATGTAGTCTTTCAACTATATCTGACTGAGTTGGATTGGTTCTTTCCATGATAAACATGATGATGTCCCTTGAGGTTTCTATCTTCAAAATGTTCAGTATATTTTTTTCATTTTGTTGAAACAATCCTGCTGCAAAATAATTTTTGTAAAGGTACTGTTTTTCCGAGGTTATCTTGCTTTCTTTTTCAAGCAAATTAAGATGATATTGAGTTGTTCCCATTGACAAGTTTAGCGCTCTTTTAACTTCTCTGAGATGGCAGCCCGGATTTTGTTGAATGAATTGCAATACTCTTTGGGTATTGTCATTTTGAATCTCATTCACAATACCTCAACCTGCCTACATTTAGTAAAATAAATGATGATATTAACAATTTCAACTTTACACTGATAAATCAATCAATAATTGTTTTAAATTAAAATAATATTTTTTATTTATCATCATCAGTTTCTCCATCTCCATCACCTTCTGATCCTTCCTGTGGAACTGTACTATTATCCTGTATCCGCAGTGTCAGCTGTTCCGCATGTCAGCTGTATCCGCAGTGTCACTGTATCCGCAGTGTCAGCAGTATCGAGTTCCTGTATCCGCAGTGTCAGCAGTATCGACGTCCTGTATCCGCAGTATCAGTCTGTATCAGTTGTATCCGCAGTATCAGCCTGTATCAGAATCTTGTTCGTTTAGTGGCATTACACTGGCTAATGATTCAGGTTGCTCAATCAATATTGCAACTGACATTATTGCAATGGCTGTAACAAAAAAGATCAAATAATTACTTTTTTCACCTGACATTTTCCTATAATTCACTTTTTGTCAATGTTTGGTTAATACCTCTGTGGTACAATCAACGAAATCATCAATTAGTAAAACTCGAAAAATCTTACCAAGAAAAAATTAGATTTAGATCATTGTATCAGGTTGGTTATAAGTAAAAACATAATGAAAGATTTTATCAAATGATTCCAAAATATTTTGTTTTATTTGTGGCAATAATTGTTGGTTTTTCAAGTATTATCATATACACTTCCCCATCACTTGTTTCAAATGTCAATATTGGTTTAGAATTTAAGGGTGGATATGAAATTCTTTATTCAGCAGAATCTCCCAGTGGAGAACCGATAGATCCAGCCTTACTATTAGCTACTGCAAGCATACTACAGGAAAGAGCAAATTCATTGGGAGTATCAGAGCCTCAAATAATTATAGAGGGAGACCATGAAATTAGAGTCCAGTTTGCAGGTGTATCTGATACCCAAAAGGCAAGACAAATTCTTAATTCTGAAGATAATCTTCCGCTAAAACTCACAGAAAAATACTCTTATACGGTTGGAGGCGTTTTGGGTGATGCAGCGCTTAAACAAACATTTCATGCAGGAATTATAGCACTTGTTTTGATCTTTGCATTTATGTTGATTTTCTATAGGGGAGTAGGTGCAATTGCATGTTTTACTGTGATTTGCTATCTCTGGTTAATGGTTTCAGTTTTCAATATGCTTAATGCAACATTATCTCTTGCAGCAGTTATCACGTTTGTACTTGGAATGGGAATTGCAGTTGATGCAAACATTATTGCATATGAAAGAATAAAGGAAGAACTACGAAAAGGAAAATCAATTGAAACAGCACTAAAGGATGGAGAGCATAATGCATTTCGTAACATCATGTATCCTAATATTGCTACATTGATTGCAGGAGTTGTACTGTTTCTTGTAGGAATTGGACCTATTCGTGGATTTTCATTAACATTGATTTTAAGTGTTTTAATCAGTATTGCAACAAACGTATTTTTGTCACGTACAGTTCTTAGTTTATTGGTAAAAAGCAATGTGGTAAAGAGTCCTGGATTTTTTGGAATACGATTAAAACAAGTACAAGAAACAAAAATGCGCTTTAATTTTGTGAATCATAGATACAAATTTTTTGCAATATCTGCAGTAATAATTACAATTGGCGCAATGATGTATTTTACTACACCGCTAAATTATGACATTGATTTTAAGGCTGGAACTGCACTTGACATAACACTTGACCAACCAATAACACAAGATGAGGCAACATCCATCATGGAAGACGATGCAGGAATTGAACCTGCAACTGTAACTATTGGAGGAGCAGATAACAACCAAATTGCTGCACGTTTTGATGATGTTTTGGAATCAGATGATGTCAAGAAGATAATTGATACCTTCAAAGAAAACTATGACGTACAGTATGAGGAAAATACATCTGATCCTTCAATTGCTACAGAGTTTGCATCAAAGGCACTTTATGTCATAATAATAGCCATAATTGCAATAATTGTATTTGTTACGGTAAGGTTTTCTTGGAGATATGCATTTGCAACAACTGTATCTGTTCTAAATTCTGCCATTTTTGTTGTAGCAATGTTTGCAATATTCAAGTTTGAAGTTGATGTGACATTCATAGCCGCCATCCTTACAGTGATTGGATTTTCTACTTATGACTCTATTGTAGTTCTTGATAGGATAAGTGAGAATCTAAATGAGATTGAAATAACCGATAGACGTCATCTCTTACAAATAATAAACCAAAGCATCTGGCAGATGATGCCACGTTCAATTAATACAATGTTGACTGTAAGTATTGCATCTGCATGTGTGTATATTTTTGGAGCAGAGCCACTTCAAATGTTTTCACTTGCAATATTGTTTGGATTGGTATGTGGTACTTACTCATCAATCTGCATTGGAGTCCCAATATTTTATATGCTCAAGTCAAAAGGACTACCAAGAATTAAAGAAATTATAAAATAAATCACATCATAGAATTCTTGGAATGCTGTTGTCATTTTGCTATGTCTAGAGCACTTCTAGATAATTAAGGGGTTGAATGTACAGTTTTACAGTTATTAAAGGGTGTTTTATTACAGCCCTTATGCCTAGCATACAAGACAAATCTTGGATTCGACTCTTAAAGGAAAACTCTCCAGAGATTCGAGACAGAGTAGTCCAATGGCGTAAGGAAAATGCTGTTACCCGAATCGAAAGACCAAGTAGATTGCAAAGGGCAAGAAGGCTAGGATACAAGGCAAAACAAGGCATCGTTGTTATCAGAATGCGAGTAGGTACTGGCGGAATGAGAAAGAAAAGACCAGTTGCAGGTAGAAGACCAAAACATTTGGGTGTTACACGAATCAAAGCTGATGATAGCATGAAAAAAGTTGCAGAGAGAAGAGTAGTACAAAGATATCCAAACATGAGACTATTAGGTTCCTATTTTGTATACAAAGATGGAATGCATTACTGGTTTGAGGTTATTTTGGCAGATCCAGTTCATAAAAGAATTGCACAAGACAAAGAGTTACGACAAAGAATAGCTCCAATTCCGGCTTAAATTGAAATCAACATTACTAGTTTCACTACTTTTGTGTTTAGTGTTTACTCCTGCATTTGCAGCTCCACTGGCAGATAAAACTGGACTGCTAAATCGATTGGATGTAAAAACAGGTGGTCAGGATTTTGAAGTTGAAACAATTGCAAACTATGATGTTACTGATTTTAAATTTGATGAGGGACAAAAGCGATTAACTCTTTACATCTCTAGCGGTCTAGAAAATAATTTAGGTGAAGTACTAATGCCAAAAGAATTACTAAGTGGTAATTTTACATTTTATCTCAATGATCAGCCATATTCACCAAATGTTAGATTCAACGACAGAATTTACTTTATCACATTAAACTTTACAGGCTCTGGGGATAACAAGTTGGATATTATTGGAACTGATTACTTGAAAAATTTTAATGAAACTTCTGAAACTCCAATTCTAAAAGTAACAACTACAAATTCCACTTCTACTGGTAAAGGAGGTGGATGTCTTATTGCTACTGCAACTTATGGAAGTGAACTAGCTCCTCAAGTCCAACAATTACGCGAACTGCGTGATAATAAATTACTAGAAAGTCAATCAGGTCAATTATTTATGAATTCATTTAATGCTTTTTACTATTCATTTAGTCCAACAATTGCAGACTATGAACGAGAAAATCCACTGTTCAAAGAAACAGTAAAGGTTGCACTTACCCCAATGATCAGTTCACTTTCCATTCTAAATTATGTTGATATGAATTCAGAAGCATCGGTTCTTGGTTATGGAGCAAGTTTGCTTGCTTTGAATTTGGGTATGTATTTTGTAGCACCTGCAATAATTGTTGTAAAATTAAATAAATTACGAAAACAGGGCTAGTCTCTCAGATATGGTAAATCTGAGGATTCTCCATTTGAGAGGGGAGGACCTATTTCATGAAATTGGCTTCTTTGTGACCATCGCATTCTTGGAGTAGTTCTCCATAGTCATTGATGGTGCAGTTGCAATCAAAACTCATGCTGTAAAACCTTGATTGTTGCATTAAACCATTACTACAAATTTCTTCGTCTGAGCAAAATCCGAGGCTGGAATGGAAATTATCTATAATGTGATGCTATGAAAATCATATTAATTTCATTTATGCATGGCAGTGCAATCCTACTGCTTAAGGACAGTATAACTAACTATAATCATGGAAACTGCCAAAGTTCCCAAATTCAAGTGGGGGGAAATCTCTGAATACAATTCGGGTCATACTCCAAATGAATGGGGCATGCAACAAAAAGCAAAACCAAAAAAACGAGTGGTCATTGCTTATGATGTCTCATGGAATCGTGAACCACCTATTTATTCACTAGAGTTTAGGAAATAAGATTTCAGAACTTTTTTTATATTATTTTTCACTAAAGCCAGTTGCAATCATTACTAGCAAAGCAATTCCTGATAATGATGCTCCTATAATCAAGCAATTTTTAGCAAGTTTTGGATCATCGTTTCTTAAAATAAAAAATGAGACGATTCCTCCAAGTAGGCTAAATAAAATAGGTACAATATACCACCAAGCGCTTCGCTTTTTAGGTGTTTTTCCATAGTCTCTTCTTGGTGTATCCAAGGATTCTTTCTTTGGGTTTGTTCCATGGCCACAACTAGCACAATAGGTGCTTCCATCGGGTAACTCATTTCCACAAGTAGGGCATAAACTCAATAATTTTCTAAATTTTGTATGGACTTAAGGATTTAGGAAATATGAAAGACAGCATAAACCTGTTCATTGAAATTCTCACAAGTCGCCAAGTCATCTTTCATTAAATCCTGTTATTCTAGAAACTACAGAATTTAAAACAATTTAGGTAAATGTCAACGAGGAAAAATGAGGAAAACCACAACAATATCAGGTGTTAATATTTCCTGTTTTCCCTTCTACTACCAAGCCTTCCATGGTAATAGATTCCTCGTCGATATTTTATAGTGAAAATCATATTTAACTTGTTTTTTGTATATTCTAAACGTTTGTTAAAAAAAAATAATAATTTTAAATGAATTTTAAAAATAATATCAGTACTGCCCCTGTTTTACTCAAAAGCAAAGGCGTTATCTTCCTTGATTTTGGGCTTTATTCCTTATTAGTGAATTATCATATTTTTTGGCATGCAGGGAATTTTCTCTATTATTGTAATTCTTTTGTTACTAATTACCATAAATCATGCCTTTGGAATGGATTATGAATTTTCATATGACGAGTACAAACCAGGTGGAAGTTTAAGGCAATACCACGATATGAAACAATTGAACTTTATTGTAATAAGTGTAGAGAAATTTTTCATACCAAAGTGGATCGATGAGCCAGGGGATTATTCAGACATTTTAAAAATAAAATTCAATGTCACCAATAATGGTTTAGAGAATTTTTCAGTATACAAAAACATGTTTCAGATAGATGTAGTGGATCCCACAGAGTTTGACCTAAGACAACCAAATCAGGCCAATCTTGTGGATAATTACTATCCTAATTATATTGAGGATTTTAAGCTCAGGTTCCAAGATATTTCACTGCCATCAGAGTTATCTGAATGTGTTTTACTCAATCATAGTTTAAGGATTAATCAAACAAAAACTCTCTCCGTATGCTTTGATGTCCGACAAAAATGGACTAATCAACCAATGGATTTTGGTGGACCTAGACAATACTATCTTGTCATGATGGATAACAAATTTGCATCATCATGTCCAAACTGCAAATCAATCTTACTTGATGACTATTACAAAAATCCTATAATAAAAGCTAAATTACCACCACAAATTCAAATTACAAATGGAATTGATGCAAAAAAAATTTCTTGCAAAGATGGATTTGTATTGCTTTCCAAAAATTCACAAAAATTTGCATGTGTAAAACCTTCAACTGCAAAAGTTCTTGAGAGTCGTAAATGGGCTATACTTAATCAATAATTATCTAATTGTAAAGAATAATTACAATTCCATTTTTACAACGACTTGTTTAGACTAGAATTACTTTCTAATTCTCTGTATGATCTTATCATGTTTTCCATATAGTTATCCAAGCTTTTTCTCATTTTGGTTTTGAAATATTGAATGAAAGTTGAATTTACAACAAATCCGTGCAATTATCATTAAGATTAAAAAAATTGAAAACTAGATTTTTGCTGATAAATTGAATTATTCTCACAATCTAATCCGTATATTGTATCTAATTTTCAATTAGTATATTATTGATGCTTTTACTAGACTACAAATTTTTTCAATCTGGGCATTATTTTTATTTTATTAAATTGAATACACTATATGGATAATGCCAAAGTTGCACTAGTTGCTGGATTTTGTATTGTTGCAGCATTATCTGTGATCCTAGTTTTTATCCGATAGGAATTTTGATAATATTGCTAAAATACTGGATATTTAGCACCACTATCTGTTGGGCGAAAAAGAAGCACTAGCATATCTAAAGAGAAGCAACAAATCAATTCTTAAGGCTTGGGAAAATTACACCATGCAGGTTGGTCATTCAGAGAATACTCGAGCTCAATGCTGTTTTTAAGCAAATGTTCAAAGCATGGACTCTGTCAAATCAAAAAGCAATAGATCTGCTTGAAGATAAATCCAAAAAAATCTCCAAGAAAACCACGGTTCCAAAAGAAAAAAAGACCGAGAAGATAAATCACAAGGTTAAATGATGTCTACTGTTTTAGAAATTTCTTGATAAAAAAGGAGGAAATATTATTCCTCAATTTGATAAAGTTGGTGTTTTAATTCTTTGATTTGCTGTTCGATAATTCTTTTTTCTAGGCGTATGTTATCCACATTCATACTATTTGATTCTAAAAATCACTCAAAAAACAAAAAGACAAAAAAAGTTGATTGATTAAACTAGAATTTACTCGTTGAGTAATTTCTTTATCATTGATTCAACATTACCCGTACCGCCAAAAGAAACATCTCGTAGAATTCCTTTTCTGTCCACTAGGATTATTGAAGGAGTTCCTTGCAGTGAAAATTTCTCAAATGTCTCTGCAGAATATTCCTTTGATTTCATATAGTCTTTGACTCGCTGAATGATTTGATTTTTATAAATTTCAGGCTTTGAATCAAAATCTGGAATCTGCTGGTAAATGAACTCTAGTATTTTTTGTTGGCTTGCCTCACCATTTGACTTGGTCAACTTGTCCATGCCAATTGGAAACGGAATTTTGTAGGGTAACTTGTCACCAGGTTTGCAATTGTCCGTACATTGAGAGTGCTTTTTTTGTCTCGCCTACAACTTGACCAGTTTCAGCCAACATTTTCAAATTATCTAAATTGTTTTTATCAAAATCCTCAAATGCCGTGGCAATTCCAATTACACGAACGCCATCATCTTTGTATTTGTTGTAAATCTCTATTGCTTCAGGTAGTGCATGCATAAAGCATCCTGGGCAATTTACCTGAAAGACCTCAACTAGAACAATGTGATCTTTTTCTTGATCAATGTTTGTTGGCGCTCCTTGGACCCAGTCTGAGACATCAAAATTTGGGGCTTTTTGTCCAATTACTGCACTCATCATACGCGGTTATTTTTTTTCTATTAAAAAGATAACGCTCATGGAACTTTTTTTTAAAGATCATTCGCGTAACCTAATATAGGACACAGAAAAACTCCCAGTAAAATGCTTGCAGTAACTCAGGATAGATTGCATCTTTTTTCAGAAATGGAAGAAAGATATGAAAAGAAGGACTCTGCATATTTTGTAAATCTTTTAACTCATCCAGATTATGTGATTAGAACTAGAGCAACTTGCATCCTAGTTGATTTTGGAGGCGAGGACAAGATTCCCTATGTTGCCAAAGTTCTCAAAAATGATGAAAATGAGCTAGTACGACATGAAGCTGCCTTTTCACTAGGTCAGATGTGCATGTCAAGCTGCATTGCTCCACTTGCAGATGCCACACTTAATGACCCTAGTATGTTTGTCAGGCACGAGGCTGCAATTGCACTGGGAGTCATTGGTTCCAAAGAAGCCAAGGCTGTTTTGGAAAAGGCACTACAAGACCCAGACAAGCCAGTAGTTGAATCTGCAATTGTTGCTTTATCTAATATTGAATTTATGGAAAAGTTAAGTAAGAATGACAAGTTTGCAAAGTTGACAGGTGGATGAGATGAACTTTACGATTGGAATTATTGCTGCAATGGGATTTCTGGTTGCAATCAGTTTGATTATGATTTCTATGGATCCAGGATATCTCTCTGGGGTCCCAGTAAAACCAGTTGAAGAGCAACCAGTTGCATGCACACTAGAGTATAATCCACAATGTGGTGTTGATGGTGTAACATATGGCAACACGTGTATGCTAAATGCCTCCAAAGTAAAATTAGATCATTCAGGTGAGTGTGTTGCACCAGTTCAAGAGGGTTGGCAAAGAATGGAGTCTTCACAACACCAGGGAATCGGTCATGAATCTCACCAATCTGTAAGCATTCTGCCACTTGGGGACAAGGTCTATTCTGGAACATTACAATACAATGCAACAGAACCAGTTCAACTAATCACATTACACGGTCCCCTAAAAGAGGGAGAAGAAAAGGGACAAGCAACTTGGACACTAGACGGTGTTACAAAGTATGCATTAACATTTGTTGATCAACAAAGCTCTACAGGCACTTGGAAGTTTTCAGGAAATGCACTACTAGTCCATACAAAGAAAACTACGCCATTTACTGTGGATTACAAATTGGAAAGTACAGAGAATGTAATATCTGATAATGTAAAGAGTGGAACAATTCAATCACAAACGGATCCTGGTCTGGGTGAATCAGAGCAGATTGCAATGATATTTAGTCCCTCCAGTGATCTTTATTCAGGAATTATTTCCTTCTCTGCATCTGAACCAGTTCAGATAGCTTCACTGCGAGGACCACTTGGTCCAACAGAAAGACCAGTTAAAGCGTATAGTCCGGATGGTAATTCAATTTATGCAGTTAATTTGATAGATCCTGCAACCAAGATGGGCTCCTCAGAGTTTTCTGGAAATGCCTTGGCAATTTATGCAAATAATAGTACTCAATTTACTGCTAGTTACTCTGTGAGTGCAAATATCGAGCCAGTAATAATTCCACATCCTGGAACTGTAGTAGCTCCAATGAATGTCACAGTTTCAATTTCTCCAGGAGCATCGTCTCCTGGTTGTGAAGTTACAAAAGATTGCTATACTCCAGATTCTCTAGAGATTAGAGTTCATGATACAGTAATTTGGAGCAATGATGATACTGCTGCACATACTGTCTCTAGTGGCGATGCTACAGGTGGAGCTGATGGTAAATTTGATTCAGGTTTGTTTATGTCAGGAAGTACATTTACTTTTACATTTGATGAGGCAGG
Source organism: uncultured Nitrosopumilaceae archaeon (assembly GCA_963825095.1). Classification (GTDB taxonomy): domain Archaea; phylum Thermoproteota; class Nitrososphaeria; order Nitrososphaerales; family Nitrosopumilaceae; genus Nitrosarchaeum. Next base: position 77,609 of record CAWGRV010000021.1, on the reverse strand, counting down.
AACCTATCCTTACTTTTGCATGGTCCATCCTTGGATGACAGGCCAAGTTGATGTTAAAGAAGCTAATGATATGATATTCAATGGACCTGGTATTGTAGAGCCAACTATTACTGAAGATGAAACCAGTGTTAAAGTAAAGGCAATGGTTTTGGATGCAATTGCCTTGTATGATAAAACAGGTGAGGCTTCATTTGAGTCATTTAATTCTGCACCCGAATTTCATGATGGTAATCTCTATGTCTTTGTATTCAAAGATTCTGATACTGTAATGGTAGCACATGGAGCAAACAAGGATATGATTGGAAAACCTGTAAATGAAATTCTTGATGTTAATGGAGATAGTATTGGTAAGATGATTCATGAATCTGCAACTGCAGATGGTGTTTGGGTAAAATATCTGTGGGAAAATCCAGTGGACCAAAAAATTTATCCAAAAAACTCTTGGGTGATAAAGCATGATGGCTATGTCTTTGGTAGCGGTTCATATGATCAAACAGAACCAATTGTACCTATTCCTGAAAGTACACCACCAGCTTCTGGAACTGTGCCAGAAAATTACACTGGATCAATTGCAGAACCTGAAAAATCTACTGGACCAGCACCTGAAACTGTACCAGAGAATACTACAGCCCCTGAAGAAAAACGAGCTGCCCCTGTAGAGGTAAAGATGGGAATTGGAGCCGGAGTACCTGGGTGTGAGACTAGTCAAGAATGTTTTATTCCATACAAAGCTGAAATTCATCCTAGTGAGCCAGTAGTTTGGAATAATGTTGACTCTACAGCACACACTGTAACTAGTGGAATACCTGGAAGTCCAGATGGAAAGTTTGATTCAGGAATGCTAATTTCTGGCCAGACATACCAGTTTCTATTTACTGATTTAGGTGAGTATGATTACTATTGCATGATACATCCTTGGATGGTTGGCAAAGTTATTGTTAGCTAGATTCTGAATTTATTTTGTAAATACTTTCATTCTATTTGATTTTGGAATCAACTTTAGAAAATCATAAAGCAATTAGAATTTGAATATGGATAAAAAAGAAAATAATTACACTAGTTTTTTGCTAGTGTAAATGGGGTTGTCCATGATTGGACAATATTTTTATTCAAATCAACAAATGAGTTTACGTTCTCATTGAATGTTTTAATGTTTTGTACGGTTGCATCAATTGTAGTTTTAACAATTTGATTTTGTACAGTATTTGCTTGTGCAACTTGTTTGCTAATATCTACAAATGCGGTTTTTGTTGCTTCTGGAATTTCAGCTCTAAATCCATTCTTTTTTGCAAATTCTTGTTGCATTGAGATTGAAGCATCGATTGTTTTTTCACAAGCTCTGACACATTCTTCTTGTAGGTGTGTCAATGATTGAGCATACTGTGGTACATTTTTTGTAATACCTTCAAAATATTTTTGAACATTTTGTTTGTATACAGAATAAACATTCTCTGATTGATTTGTTTGAGGTGTTTGTGTATTCATAGCCATGTTTGGGGATTGGGCTATATATAGTATTGGTAATAAATGGTAATAAATGGTTACAGCTACCAATGTATATAAAGAGGAGAAAAAATGGCAACCTATGACCTATAGAACCAGCATGCAAATAATGTCTGATCTTCTGAGTGTTACAAATGACTCTGGAGTAGACGGAATCAAGATAACGAGATTACTGAATAGAGCAAATCTATCACATTCTAGATTATCAAAAATCTTGGATACTCTGATGGGCTCAGGTCTAGTTAACAAGATGGAGTTTGATGGCAAAAATACAATTGTAATAACTGATAAAGGTAGACAATATCTAGAGTCTTATTTGAAATTCTCTAGTATTGCTGAATCCTTTGGCTTGGAGCTGTAATAACTATATTGATCCCACTACTATGGTGCTTACATAGAAATCATCCATTGTCCTTTTATCTGAAAATTAGAGAGGTGTTTTTATGAGAAAAGAGAATCCAAAAAAATCATATAGCAAAACTATTCTTTATCATTTGCATATCTTAGATCCTGAATCCGATGATTCAATATCTGATGATGATTTTGGCTAGACTGAAGAAAATTATTTTTGGGTAACTATGAAGAATATGTGTAATCTTTTTGATGTTGCATATTGAAATCAAAGTAATAATTGATTATAGTAATGGCAACCAAGAAAAAGGCAGCAGCTAAAAAATCATCTACAAAGAAAAAATAATTAATCGACATATTTTTTGTCTTACCTTTTTTATTTTTATTTTTTTCCATAATTGTGATTTCAATTCTTTCACGAAATGAAATTTATTTCAATTTTTTATAATCCCTCCTAGATTGCCTCAAACTAGTGTAGATTTTCTCCTAGAAGAAAATTTACCATCACATCTAGGCAGCAATTCTACAATATCTTTATCTTTAATCTAGGAATCTTACTTTCATTGGTTAATGAGAAAATTCAAAAACTTGCCAGTCAAATTTTTAAAATAGATCCTCTAATTCAACATCTTGGTCTGATTGATTTAGAAGGTCATTTACTAACCGATCAATCGTCATCATCTTCTGTTCCAATTGAACCAAATGATGATAGAATAATGTTTTATTATCAAGTTGGTTTACGTAGGGGCAGACGTGAGCACTTTAATGATGTTTATGGTGAAACAGAATACATTCACATCATTCGAAAAAAGATACAGCAGATTGTGCTCTATTTGCCAATGATTACCATTTACCTTACAGTGGATAAGAGAATGACTCCTGATGAAGTTGGAGAATTAGCCAAAAAAATAAAAAATTTGGATTCAAAATTGCTAAGTGATGCAGTTCAAAGTACTTTTTATTTGTAAACTTGTGGTAAATTTGATTCAGGAATGAATGATCTCTGGTCAGACATGGCAGTTTCTATTTACTGATTTAGGTGAGTATGATTACTATTACATGATACATCCTTGGATCGTTGGCAAAATTATAATCAAATAAAATCAGTCTTAAAGTATGGCTACTTTACTTCCTTTCTCAGTTGATTCAAATTTGTATATTCTTTCTACATTAGAATTTTCAAATATTTCTGAATCATGTGTAATAATTATGAATTGCATTGGTTTCTCAACATTTGTAATATTTGATAATTGAGACAACACATCAACTAGTGATTTTTTATGCTCTGCATCTAGATGTGTTGTAGGCTCATCAAGTATCATTAAACTAAGATTTGATGCCCCAAGAAGGCTTGCCATTCCTAATCTTAGTGAAAGTGCCACACTAACTTGTTCTCCTCCGCTAAGTGATTCTAATTCCAGTGTATTGTTCTTAGAATAACATGTAATTGATATATCACGCATTTTTTCTGAAAGAGATATTCTTTGAATTTTTGAGTTAAGTAGCATAAGATATTCTGATGATTTGGTTGATATGGTATTTAGTGCCCAGGATCTGAGACTGGTTGCAACTGGGCCGTCTCTACTAAATACATTTTTTTGGATTGCGTCTAATTCTTCTACGTATTTTTTAACAACTTTAAGCTCAGAAACAACTTTTTGCATTTATTGCTATCTGTTCTTCATATTTTGTAATTTTTTCTATTACAGCACCTAGTTGCTGATTCATTTGTGAAAGATTCATCTGCCTTTCATTAATTGATTTTTTTAGAATTAAAAATTCATTTTCATTAAATCCTTTTATTTCATATTCTAACTTTGTAATGTTTTCAAAAATCATTTTTGCATGTGAATCTATTTGAGATATTTCAAGTAGACTTTCATTAATTGTTAAAGGAATTTTTTGAATGCTTTGCTTCTTTAAATTTATTTCTTCTTGGATTTTTTTTATGTCGTGGTAATCTTTGATAGAATGAGCCTTTAATGTTGTCTTCAGCTTCTCTTGCCTTTTGAAGTTTTTGAGAAAATTCAACTCTTTTTTGATTGTACATCACCCGCTCTTTGTCTGTCAAGGCTATCTGCTCTCCAATTAATTCAATTTCTTGTTTTAGGTGTTCCTCTTGAAATAGAGGATTTAGTTTTTCAACCTTTGAATCACACACCGGACATCTGTTGTCTTTTAACTGAATCTTTCCAGCAAGTGCTTGCTTTTCTCTAAGTGATGCCATTTTTCCTACTAGCTCCTCGTGTTTTTTTCTGGGTCTCTTCTATTGCTGTCTCTATTTTTTCAATCTTTGATTCAAAGTCGTTTTTCAGATTAATATGCTCAAAACAACCCTCGCAATCACGTATTTTTTGCTCTTTTTCGGTAATATCTTGTTGGAATTCTCGAATTATCTCTTTTACATATGATTGGAGTTCTCTCTTTCTTAATTCTAACTGATTACTCTTTTCTATTTTTGGTGCTTCTGTTTCCAACTTTAACCTGAGTTCTGATATTTCCTTTTGGAATTGTGTGTGTTTTACTTCAAGTTGCTCTTTCTTTGGTCTTGATTCATCAAGTTCAATTTTACATTTTTGTAATTCTCGTAATAAAATATCAATTTGTGTATCGTCATAACCTATAGTTTCTCTTATTTTATCACGAAAATGGTTGTTAATTGTTTTCATTGCCTCTGATGCAACATCAAGCTTATCTATTCCTATTATTGCATTTAGTAATTCTTTGAATTCTTTTGGTTTTGCCTTGATTATTGCATTTAATTCACCTTGTTGTACAATGGATGCAATTTTCAATTTTTCAAAATCCAAACCTATTGTTTTTTCAACCTCATGTGTCATGGATTCCCCAAACTGTTTTCTTTCACCTACGGCAATATCTACAAATTCACCGTTTAATTTTCTGAGTAAATTTTGCTGCCAATCCTCCTTTGCTATCTATTTTTCTTACTGCCTGGTACTGTTTTCCATTTATATTAAATTCTATTTTGGCAAATCCTTGACTTGCTCCACGTTTTATCAAACCCTTATTTGATTTTCTGGTATGTTGTCCAAATAATGCAAAAGTGATTGCATCTATTATGCTTGATTTTCCTGCACCATTCTGTCCTACAAACACTGTTACTCCATTCCCAAATTCTAATTTTGTTTCAGTATGTGATAAAAAATCGCCTAATTCAATTGACGTGATCATTTTTTATCTCCTTTTTGTATTTCTCAAAATTCTCAACTATAATTTGTGATGCTTCTTTGATTTGACCTGAAGCTGAACAAAGGAAGTAACTCCTTTACAGCAAAATTTGCAATTTGTTCTGATCCGACTGCATCAACTGACAGTCTAAACATTTCATCATCAATTGCAATTGGTCGTTCTAGAAATATTGATGAATCCGATACATCTTTGGTGGTGATTCTCCAAAAACATCTCAATGTTTGTGAATATAGACGTGAAATTTGTGCCTGTATCTGGTCTGTTTCAATGTTTTCTCCTTTAATTTTTATTTCAACAATTGGTTTACGCTCCATTGCGCCTACTTTCACTGAAATTTCATCAATTGATTTTGTTAATTCATCATAATCTGTTTTGAATGAAAATTGCTTTCTTGTATCTAATTCTATCCAATTGTTTTCTGCGTCTTTTCTTGAAATATCTACTTCAAAAAATCCTTTTTTAATTTCTTTAATTCCTTCACTTGTAGTGAGTTCAATAGATCCAGGGTAGGCAATTGGTCCATTCAAATGGCTGAATTTTTTAATGTCATGATCATGTAGATGCCCCATTGCATAATATGTGAAATTTTTTGGTAAATCAGTAGATTGTAATTCTCCAGCAAATTTGTTAAATTCTGTAATTCCTTGATGCATTACCAAAATTTTATGCCCTTCATGATTACTTGCAATATCATCCACTTTTCTGAATTTTTCTTCATATTGCGTAAGTTCTGCTTTTCTTATTTTATCAAATCCCGCTAACAAAATTCCTTTGTACTCAAATGGATTTCCATGTCCTATGTATTTTGAAAATTCCAAATTATGATATATGTATGGAACTGGAGTAGAACGAATTCTACTTATATCATGCTCTCCTAAAATAAAAAAGGAATCAACATTATTTTTTTTTAATCGTTTTAACGCATTAGCCATTTGAATTATTGCTGTTCCATTTGGGTTTGGAACATGAAAAATATCTCCTGCAAATATTACAAAATCTACATGATCTTTTATTGATATGTCTATTGCCTGATTAAAAACATGATACACATCCTGTTCGCGTTCTTCAGATCCATACTGTACTAATCCCAAATGTGTGTCTGAAATATGTGAAAATAACATTTATTCTAACAACAAATCTTTTTGAATTAATCCCTGTGTCGATTCTACTGCAATTTCGCTCATCTTTTCTGCATTTGCCCAGGCATTGACTGCACTTTGGTCTGCTCCCATGATTTTCTCTTTTACTTCTTCAACATGAACAAGAGATGGTAGATTTGTCCATTGTCCCACTAGTACTGCATCTCCCACATTTAGAGAAGTCAACTGAGCGATCAATTCCCGACTAGTAGATTCTGTGGCTGCTGCGATTTGTCGTTGATCATCCTCCTGAATGATCTTCATTATTGCAAAAGAACCCATCTGGCTTAAAACATTAAGATCTACGCTTCGAGGTCTTTGTGATACTATTCCTAGACCTAATCCAAATTTTCTTCCTTCTCTTGCAATTTTACCTGCCCAATATTTTGCGCTCGTATCGTGATCCTTTGGGATGAATACATGAGCTTCTTCTATTATTACAAAAATTGGTGAATTGAATCTAAAACTTCTTTCTTTCTTTACTCTTCCGTGTTTTGCTATGCTTGCATCCTTTCTATCTTTAAGTAATTGTTGTAAATAAAACGCAAGGGCAACATTTGCTTGTTTCTCAGATAATTCTGAAATATTTAGAATATTTGTACGTCCCTCTTTAATGAAACTTATTGGATCTCCTATATCTGGGTCTAAAATATCTTCAAATCTTCTTTGAGCCTCTTCTATGATATCTTGTACTCTATATGCTGATGTTCTGATCTCTTTGATCTTTTTGTCTTCTGAATTCACAATTAATTCTACTTCATTTTCTAATTTTTTCCAAAATTCTTTTGATTCTTTAACATGTTTTGTAAATGCCATTCTTAATACTCTCTGTTGAACATTTGCCCCATCTCTAATCTCTAAAACTTCGGATAGTTGATCTGCGTCTAGTAACCTTGGATTAATTTTTGCATCTATTACATTGACTCGCGGAATGTTTAATGTTGTGTAATCATTATGATAATCAAAAATTATCACAGTTCCTTTTAGTTTTCCAATTTGTTTTGTAATTAATGAAACAAGATTACTTTTCCCCATTCCTGTCATCGCTAAAATTCCTAGATGTCTTGAAACTATTTTGTCCAAATTGATTTTGACATCAATTGTTTTATCTCGTAATAGATTTCCGATTTTTACCCAACCCTCTTTTTGTGGACTAAAAATAGTTTCTAAATCTATTTTTGTTGGTTGTGAAATGGGTGTTCCTGGAATTGGTGGAACTGCAGGGATAATCGAATGTCCCTCTCGTAAATTTTCTAAAAAACCTAAAATTCCAATATTAGCTGTGTATGTTTTGTCTCTTTTGTTAAGATTCTGCAATCTCTATACTTTCAGCAGCCTCATCAAAATTTCTGACATCTGTGAATGCTGCACTAGATACTGCAGATTTTTCAACCAAACCTAAAATTTCCCCTTCCTCTGAATAGATTTTGATATATTCTCCAACTGAGAGTGGTCTGGCTGTAATGGCTGTTACAAATGTAGGTCTTGATTCCCCTATTACAAAACCTATGTTCAACCTAAAACCTCACGTGAACCTATTTCATTACTTAAACCCAACAAACTAACCATTTTTCCAAGTTCTTTGTCAGATATTTTACAGTTGTTATGAGCAAGTTTTAATGCATATGGATATCCGCCTATGCTGCTCTTGTACAGTTTATTCATTATAGTTTTTATTTCATCACTATCTCGATGTCCTCCTAAAAATTCTAACTTTATGATTGGAGTTGAATCACTTAATCTAACAAATGTAGAAGAAATTACTTTATCTGCACCATATTTTTTTTCAACAAATATCTTACTAAATCCTGGACCCTTGGTAATGTGATTATAATAAAAAATATCTCCTGCCAAAGATCCTAGATTTTCAAATTGTTTTTTGGTATTGGACGTCTTTGCAATAAAAACAACATTGTCTCTTTTTTTCATTGTTTTTACAACTATTGCATCTAAAGATGATTGTCTTGTCATAAATTGTGAATGGAGTGAACCATCCATTAACACCAAATCTACTAAATCAACTGTTCGTTCACAAGCCTCAATTTCCATTTTACTTGCAATCTTTGAAAGATCTATATCTGATCCTAATCCTGAATCATGCAAATCAATTAATACTTCCCCGTCGGATTTTATTGAAACTGCAGTTGTTGCCCACAGCTCCAATTCCTTGGAATCTTGTGTTGTTAAAACTACTATCGATTCCAGCTGTGATCACATCCTGTTTTGCAGGAGAATATTCTATCCAATTCTCCTTTGCCTTTTGTAAAATTTGCTCAAATTTTGGCCCTTTTAGTATGGATAGCATCTTTTCTCTGTTAATGATTGCATCCTTGTAGACTGTGTTTAGCACAACAATACTTTGTTGGTTTAAATAAAATCTTTAGGTTCTAATAATCATTAACCTTTGTTATACTTGGGTTAAACTCTACCCAATCTTACCTCAATAAACAATATCTTCTTGAGTATTTGACGGTATTGAAATCCTTGCAGATTATCTCAAACCAGTTAACACAGTATTGATGAAATGAAAAATAGAGATTTTGGATTTGGAAAAATCTAAAGAACCACTTAGGCGTGATATCTCAGAACTAGTTTACAATACAGACGTTATCTGGCCAAATATTTACGAATAAACTAACCACAGTTTGGCCTAATTTGCCAAACCAATTTTTCCACGATAAATTACATCCTCAGCAGTATTAGACGGAGTGGAAATATCCTTATACTTTATCTCAAACCAGTCACCGATTTGAACTGTTTTACCATCTATCGTACGTGGAATTTTTATCACCACCTCAAAGATATTTGTGTTATCACCTGTCTCTAGCAAATAATTTGAATTTGCATCAAATGCAGGGTTTGTGAGTGCAGTTTTAATTCCGCCCTCGCCCTCATACGCCAATCTATTTAGTGAAATTCTATCTACATTGCGAGAATCCAAGTTTGCATCTGGCTCAAAAATTCGCAGTGTAAATTCATGTCCTATTCTTTTTCTATCATCTGTAGTTTGTACCTGTGCATATGACTTTGCCAGAGTAACAGTCTCTTCCAAAGTTTGTTTGTTCCCTGAATAATCTGATTGATCAAAGTATTTCATCACAACCAAATCATCTTGATTAACAGGTCTACCATTAATTGTATTTGGCAATTGCAATTTTAAATTAAATTCCCCAGTATCTGGTCCTGTCTCTATCATACTTTTGGGACCATCAATTACAACTCCACTTAATGTAAATTCAACCAGTCCTTCTGTTGATACGGTTTCCACACCACTGTGTGCAAGATTTAGATCATCATCTCTAATGTAGAAATTAATTATACTTCCACCTGTTGCTGGAACTACATTAACCTCGCCAGTGTTTCTTGGTGGTCGTAGGTTTTGTCAGGTCTTTAATTTGGATCTTGGTATCTTTATCATAACTAGTGGCAATTTTTTTCCATCCATGAATTGTCATTTTCTCTGCCAAACTTGATGATACACATGCAGGCATTCCTGATGGTCTTTTCACTAGGACCTTGTTTTCATTACACACAATTTTCTCTAGAGCAGTTCCATGTTGTAGTTGCTTTCTTGGCGATTCAATTACTCCAAAAGAGACTTGAGTAAAAACTAGTACCATCAAACTCAGAGAAACTAGAAAAAGCAACTTCAATAACGAATTTACCTTCTCCTCTGTTAAATAATTTAGCACTAAATGATTCATAGAATCAATCGTGAATATCAGTGCAGAGAATTTTACACCTAGTTATATCCAATAAAACATGATTCATTTTTGTGCTCAAATCAATATTCATTGGAATAATCATTATTACGTTATCTATAATCCCAAATGTCTTTTCCGACCACGTCCTTGATGTAAATGCATTTGGACAGTATCCTGACATTTCTCATCTGTCTGCGGAAAAATTCACCTTGCAAGTAAACAACACATCATATGACTTGTATTATGGATATGGTGGAAGTTTGGATTCTGTAAGTCACCCAAACTACACAGCACCTACATTATCTTTAATCGATATTAATCAAGAAAATAAATCACTTCAAATTACAATGAATGCAGTTCCAGAAAAAAATGAATTCTGGGTCAGAATTCCATTTGAGGTGCTCTATGCAGACCATGAAAACTACAAGGTATTAGTTGACGGCGTAGATACAAAATATGATCTGATGAAATTTCCTAGTGACTATGTGGTTGGGCTGCGCATTCCTCAAAATACAAAAAACATTGAAATCATTGGAACGCAAGTAGTTCCTGAATTTGGTCTATATGCTGTTTTGATCTTGGGAATTTCAATAGTTTGTGTAATTGCTGTTGGCAAAACTAATCTAAAGATGTAGAATTAATTACATGGTAATTTTATAGAGATATAATTGAAAAAGATTGGTTTGCTAGGCTGCGGTGCAATTGGAACTCAGATTGCACTTGCAATTGATTCAGGAAAAATACCTGCAATACTAACACATGTCTACGATGATTCCAAAGATGCATCATCGCGACTGGTTCAAAAATTAAAAAATAAACCTGAAATTGTTTCAAACTCACATCTTTTATCATCCAATCCAGTGGATATTGTAGTTGAAGCTGCATCACAAAATGCTGTAAGAGATGCTGCACTAAGTGTTTTGCAAAATAAACGAGATTTGATGATAATGAGTGTGGGTGCACTACTTGATGAATCCATCTATGAAATTTTGTCTGATGCTTGCAAAGATTTCAAAAAAACAATTTATCTTCCGTCTGGTGCCATTGCAGGATTGGATGCAATAAAATCAGTCAAGGATGAATTGGAATCTATATCAATAACTACAACAAAACATCCGCGTTCTCTCAAAGGTGCAAAATTTTTTGAAACCTCTGATATTGATTTGAATTCAATCAATAAAAAGACCATAATTTTTCAAGGTACTGCAAAGCAGGCTGTATCTTTATTTCCTGCCAACATCAATGTGGCTGCACTACTTTCAGCTATCTGGAATTGGCAGCGAGAAAACCAAGGTAACCATTGTTGCAGATCCAAATACTGACAAGAATACTCATCACATTGAAGCAAGTGGAAAATTTGGCAAGATGACTTTTACAATTGAAAATTTTCCAGACCCTACAAACCCAAAAACTAGTAGATTGGCTACCCTCTCTGCAATCGAAACTCTGCGAAAATACTGTTCTAATGAGATTCAAATTGGTACGTAATATGGCAATAATTGCCACCATCTATCAAACTGCAATAAATTCAAGGCACTTTCCCTTTCTTTAAATCCCAATATCATGGAGACTGTATTGCGATGTTAGTAGAACAATCATCTAGACTCAAAGAAGAAATTCAAAGACTAAAGAAAGAAAAGGACGTAGTCATTCTTGCACACAACTATCAAATTCCTGATGTGCAAGATATTGCTGATTTTACTGGAGACTCTTTGGGACTCTCAAGAAAAGCTGCAAATGTAAATCAAAAAACAATTCTTTTCTGCGGTGTTCATTTTATGGCAGAGACTGCAGCAATTATTTGTCCAGACAAAAAAGTATTGATTCCGGATTTACAAGCAGGATGTTCTCTATCTGATTCAATTACTGTAGATGAACTGCGAAATTGGAAGAAACAACATCCAAATGCAATCACGGTTGGATATGTAAATACAACTGCAGAAATAAAATCTGAATTAGATTATTGTTGTACTTCAGCAAACGCTGTAAATGTAGTAAAAGCAATTCCTCCAGATAAAGAAATTTTATTCCTTCCTGATATGTTCTTGGGATCTTATGTTGCAAAAATGACTGGGCGTAAAAATATGTACATATGGGCAGGAGAGTGTCATGTCCATGCTGGAATAAAGCCTGAAGATATTTCAAAAAAATTAGATTCACTGAAAGATGCTGAATTTGTAATTCATCCTGAATGTAGTTGTACTACTCCAATGCTTTATGACATGGCTTCAGGAAGTTTTGATAATCACAAAGTTTCCATTCTTTCTACAGAAGGAATGATGAATCATGTGAATAATTCAAAAGCAAAAAACTTTGTTGTTGCAACTGAAACTGGAATTTTATATAAAATGAGACAACAAAACCCAGAAAAGACATTCATCCCAGCTTCAGAAAAAGCAGAATGCCAGTACATGAAAATGATTACACTTGAAAAAGTTTACGATTCATTGATTCATGACAGATACGAAGTTGTAGTACCTAAAGAAATTGCAGACAAGGCACGCTTGGCAATAGAAAGAATGCTTTCAATTAGCTAAGTAAATTATGCACTAAATTCAATTTTATTTATTAATCTTTTAGCAAAAATTGTTAATGGTATAAATTATGAATTTCATACTACTCTTATAATGACAAAAACATTTCTTTCCGTACTGTTCTTGACATCCATTTTGATGACTGCAGCAATTGCAGCTTCTATGGATTTGTTTGCAAGTGCTGATGCTATCAAATACACAGGAATGACGAGCCATCATACTCCTTCAAAAAAAGTATGTGGTGATCAACTGTGCTCTCAAGTAGGCAAATCTGCACCTGTAAAACCAAGTAATAATACTGAAACAACTACTCCAGAACCAACACCAACTCCACCACCAGTTGAAGAACCAACTCCTGCACCAGTAGCTACACCATCTACTGAACCAGCACCAATGGATATGACTGCACATCAATGGACATCTACCACAAAGACAATTACTTCAACACAAGATCCAGGAATGGGACATGAAACACACCAGTTGGCAATAATTTTACCACCAAGTGATAAAACATACAGTGGTGTCTTGACATATTCTGCATCCGAAGCAGTTCAACTAGTTGCACTACATGGTCCTCTAGCTGAAGGCGAAGACAATGGTCAAGCAACATGGACTCCAGATGGTACAACAAAGTATGCCATGACTTTCATTGATCCACAAACTTCAGTGGGAAGCTGGGAATTTGCCGGTAATGCAATTGCAGTTCATACAAAGAACACAACTCCATTCACTGTAAGTTATTCTGTAAGATACACAGAAAACGCTCCTTCTGAAACTGTTGCATCTGCAACACTTACTTCAGTCAAAGATCCAGGAATGGGACATGAAACACACCAGTTGGCAATAATTTTACCACCAAGTGATAAAACATACAGTGGTGTCTTGACATATTCTGCATCCGAAGCAGTTCAACTAGTTGCACTACATGGTCCTCTAGCTGAAGGCGAAGACAATGGTCAAGCAACATGGACTCCAGATGGTAAAACAAAGTATGCCATGACTTTCATTGATCCACAAACTTCAGTGGGAAGCTGGGTATTTGCAGGTAATGCAATTGCAGTTCATACAAAGACCACAACTCCATTCACTGTGAGTTATTCTGTAGTAGCAAAACAATAAAATTTTTCATCCCTTTTATTTTTATTTGATTTTCCTAGCTGTATTTGTTATGTCTTAACCTTGAAACAAAAATTTTCTAAATCTCCAAACTCATATCGATTCCCTTAACAGAATTTGTAATGCTTCCAACTGAAATAATATCTACGCCTGTACTGCCATATCTTGCAATATTTTTTGAATTTATTCCTCCAGAAGCCTCAAGAAGTACTTTGTCTCGTAATTTTTGATTTTTTAGTACCTGGATTGTCTTTTTAACTAGTCCGGGGGAAAAATTATCTAACATGATTATTGTTGCACCTTCCTTTGCAGCCAGTACCGCATCATCAGTATTTTCAACCTCAACTTCAAATTTTTTGTATTTTTTCTTTGCCTTTTGTATCAAAGATAATAATGAATCTCCTACTGCAATATGATTATCTTTAATCATTACCATCTCATCTAGTCTTAGTCGATGTTTTTTTCCACCGCCTATTTCTACTGCCTCCTTGTCAAAATATCTTAGACCTGGAGCAGTTTTTCTAGTTGAATATAATTTGGTTTTTTTGTTTGGAATTTTTTTTACTAATTGGTCTGTTTGAGTTGCAATACCACTCATTCTTGTAAGTAGATTTAATGCCGTCCTCTCACAACTTAGAATTTTTTTTGCATCTCCTGAAACTTTCATTATTGTATCATTTGGTTTTACTTTACTTCCGTCTTTTTTTAAAATCATTATCATTACATCCATTTAGCCTAAAGATTTCCTTTGCATGTCTTGCCCCCGCAACAATGGCAGTTTGTCTTGTAATTATTCTACCAGTGATATTCTTTTTTGGTAATAATTGGCTTGTAATATCACCTTTACCAATATCTTCAGATAAAAATTGCAATAACTGCTTTTTTGCGTTAAATTCCAACATAACGATATCAACTAGTGCGATTTTAAAGATTTACTAGACTCTATGTTACTTTAATTGCGTATTTGCCTTTCTGTTTAATTCCCAATGTTTTTGAAACCTGTGAATTTGTCGGATCAACAACTAAGACAACTCCGCTCCAATCGGGAGTTAAATCTGATGATCTGCAAACTGGACAAACCTTCCCTGTAGTTACATGCTTGCATTTTCTACAAGCCATCTCTCGTGCCATTTAACTTACCTCGACTTTGCCTTTACTTGAATCAGAACCACTACCAGCTTTCTTTATCTCTTCGGCAATCCAATCATCTGCACCAAGGAATGGTTGTCTGCATGTAATTCCTATTTTTCCCATCGCTGCAGCTTTTCCTAATGATACTGCTGTAATTCTTGCTCGAAGTGTGGAGCCAACTTTCAATGTTCTGCCACTTTGATTTGCTAGAATCATTCCAGATTTCACATCACTTTTTAGATAATCATCCATAACCTGGGAGAGATGTAACAATGCATCAGTTGGCCCAATTCTTACAAATGCGCCAAAGTCTGTAATATCTACAATTTCTCCATGAACAATTTCTTGGAGTTTTGGATAAAATGTCAAAGCCTCAAATTCAACCTTGTGAAATGTCCCACCATCACCTGCAATCATTTTTCCCATTTCGTCAACTTTGGCATCTAAAATCATAATGATGTACCCTAATTCTGCATTGATCATACTTTCGTACTTGTCTTTGAGGATGTTTGTAGCTGCTTTTTTGAGCGTTGTTCCAAACAAGCTTGGTGGAATTCTTACAACATCCACTAGGGTAGATATAGAAAACAATTATGCTATTTTCTTGAATTTCAATTTATGAATCTTTGGGTAATTTGGGGTTGATTTGAATAAAATTTACTAAATTTTTCAATTAATCTGGTTTTTTTCAACTCTCTAGTCTATGTTTAAATAAAGTAAAGAGACTTTTTGACCCAATGGTAGGAGTAGATCAAATTCTTGAAAAACTCAGTACTGTGATTGATCCTGATTTGAAAAAGGATATTGTATCTATGGGTATGATTAAAGACCTTGAACTTAATGAGGGTAATCTGAAATTTACCTTGGAGCTTACAACTCCGGCATGTCCGTTCAACGTAGAAATTGAAGATGATGTACGCAAAGCAATTGCAGAAATCAAAGAACTCAAAAATTTTGACATGAAGGTAACTGCCAAAGTAATGGAAGGACGCTCACTTGATGCAGATTCTGGAATGGCAACTGTAAAAAACATCATCGGTGTTGCAAGTGGTAAAGGTGGCGTTGGCAAATCCACTGTTTCTTTGAATTTAGCTTTAGCATTATCTCAGACCGGTGCCAAAGTCGGTTTACTTGGATGCAGATATTTACGGTCCTAGCATTCCTTTGATGCTTGGAATGAAAAGTGCTTACATGGAAGTAGAAAACAACAAATTACAACCTGCAACATCACATGGACTGCAAGTTGTTTCATTTGGATTTTTTGCAGAACAATCGCACCAGGCAGCAATTTACAGAGGTCCAATAATTTCCGGAATACTAAAACAATTTTTAGTTGATACCAATTGGTCTGATTTAGATTATCTGATAGTGGATCTTCCACCTGGAACTGGTGATATTCCTTTAACCTTGGCACAAACAATTCCAATTACTGGTATACTTGGTAGTTACAACTCCTCAAGATGTTGCAAGCAATGTTGCTGTAAAAGCAATTGGAATGTTTGAAAAACTCAATGTTCCAATTATTGGTGTAGTGGAAAATATGAGCCACTTTGTTTGCTCTAAATGTAATGAAAAGCACTATATTTTTGGTGACGGTGGTGCAAAAAGAATCAGCGAGCAATTTAAAATTCCATTCCTGGGTGAAATCCCATTAAATTCTGGAATAATGTCTGGTTCTGATTTAGGTAAACCAATAATGATGACAAATCCTGATTCCCCAAGCGCTCAAGCATTTCGCTCCACTGCAAAAAATATTGCAGCACAATGCAGCATTCTTGCATCAAAATTACAAGATGACATGGCATCAGAGAATTCAAATAATGATTCTGCAGATTCTGCCAAGACTAGTTAACATAATTACAACTGATCTCTTTGAAATTACCAAATTCTCTTCGAGCCCAAATGAAAATTCCATTGGGAAATCTGATTCCTGAAAATCAGGCAACCAAGTCAAACATACTAAAACACATATCAAAAGACTCGTATATGATTACAGTCGGGGATAGAACATCTGAAAAGATGATTGATTTTGGCTTGGTTCCATCTCTGCAAATCATTGATAATCTAGAAAAAAGAGTAAAGCGATTACCTGCACGATGTGTTGTGTCTACAGAACTTGCCTGTGAAAATCCTGCAGCAGAGATTACTCTTCAAAGTATAGATGCAATAAAAAAGGCATTTGCTTCAAAAACACCTGTCAGACTTGTAGTTAAAGGCGAGGAGGACCTTTTAGTGATTCCAGTTTGTATTCATGCTCCTGATAATGCAATAGTTATGTATGGTCAACCAAACGAAGGACTAGTTATTGTAAAAATAACTCCAGAAATTAGAAATAAAACACAAAGGTTACTTGATTTAATGGAATAACCAATTCTATGGAGTTGAGGGGTATGATGAGACGGTGGCTGTATGATTTATGATTACACTACAAAATATCTGACCCTGATCTTTTACACTTTAAAATTCCCTAGATTGCATTTAATTTTTAAAAAAAGGTTTTCACATTTTTTTCCTATATTTTTGTAAATGTTGATAATGATAATGGTGATGGGGGTTTATTACATACTAAAATTGTTTTGAAAATATCGTATGAGACAAGT
Source organism: uncultured Nitrosopumilaceae archaeon (assembly GCA_963825095.1). Taxonomy (GTDB): domain Archaea; phylum Thermoproteota; class Nitrososphaeria; order Nitrososphaerales; family Nitrosopumilaceae; genus Nitrosarchaeum. The sequence continues at coordinate 60,321 of CAWGRV010000021.1, read as the reverse complement.
TCCTATTTTGTATATTATTATCGGTGTGATTATCGGATTTAGTTTAGCTTTTGTTGCCTTTATGGAATCGCCAAAAATTCAAACTAGTGATGCAGCATCTTCTGATGTCTATCCAAAATTTGAAAATCCACATCCAAAAAAAATCTCGTATACTCTAATTGCACAAGATGCAGAAATTGAAGTTGCTAAAGGTGTGATGGCAAAAGTATGGACATATAACGGTACAATTCCTGCACCAACTTTGAGATTTACAGAAGGTGACGATGTTACAGTAAAATTTGTAAATAAGACGCCCTATGCCCACACAATTCACTTTCATGGGACTCACGATTCAGCTAACGATGGAGTTTTCCCCCAAATAATGCCCGGCGAGGAATACACATATCACTTTGTAGCCCAAGAAGCAGGACTGTTCATGTATCACTGTCACGCATTTCCAACTTCTGAACACGTTAGAATGGGAATGTTTGGGACTATGATCATCGACCCTGCTGTACGCCCAATGAGTCCTGCAAGAGAATATTTCTTTACACTTAGTGAATTTGATCCAAACAATCCGTTGGAATATTTTACAAAATATTATCCAATTAATGGATATGCCAACCAATACATGGATGATAATTCAATCAAAGTTGTAAAAGGGGAATTAGTTCGATTCTATGTTATTGGAATTGGAGGAGTACTGCCTTCTGCATTTCATGTTCATAGCACAATTGCCAAGGTATATCCTTCAGGAATTTTGTGGAATGAACCATATTTTGCTCAAACACATCTACTTGCAAATGGTGATACTGCAATAATTGAGGCGAAATGGGATACACCTGGAACATATCTCTTTCATGTGCATGGAATACAAGAAGAACGTGGTTCTATGGCAACAATCGAGGTATTGGAAAATGACTCTTCAATGTTATCAGAACAAACTTCAAGTAACAACAAAGGAAGTTACTCTATGATACAATGGCAAGAAAATTTGATAAAATCATTGGAACATCCAGAAATTATTAACTATGATAATTTAACCAAGTCTGGTAATCTTGATGTAAAAAAAATTCAAACAAATAATGTGACTATTGTGGAAAATTCCTGGAATCCTGATGTTGTAGATTCTTTCCTTCCTGCAGCCATTGAAATCAATTCTGGTACAACTGTAACGTGGGTAAATAATGATACGGCAATTCATACCGTTGCTGACACAAAGAAAACATTTGATTCCAAATTCATACAATCTGGAGCAACTTGGAAATACACATTTGATAAAGCTGGTGAATATGATTATATTTGTACACTACATCCTTGGATGAAAGGCTCTGTAAGCGTTATTGATGTAAATTCTCACTCTATGAAATAGTATCCGTGCGATTTATCTGCAATCTCCTCTTAACATTACAATACAAAACATTATACCAATTCTCCTACAAGAATTGACATTTTAGAATAAACGCAGAGTTTATGATAAATAATTGTGAAACTAGACCCTGAACTTAAATTACAAATACTGGAAAAAATCGGAATCTATTCAAATCGTTTCTCTATATCCGAGCCTAAAATTTTACTTACCACCAAGGAAGTTCTAGAAATGCCAAAAGAGATGACTGAAGGCAGGCGCACTTCTGCTTACAAGTATTATGGTGTATCTTATCTGCAGCATAATTTTATTTTTATTAATGTTAGAAAAATACCTGATGAAAAGACTTTGGAAAATACTTTGGTTCATGAATTAATCCATATGAGATTTCCATACCTTGCACATGGTAAGCGATTCAACAAACTAGTACGGCAAGGTTTACGGGGAAAAACGTTTTTACCCTATCAAAAAAGAAAATAAAATCTCTCATTGATTTATATTTCCAAGCATCAGGCAAGCCAATTGTAGTATGGATTTACAACAAATTCTGCCCTTTGGGGCTGGAATAGACTTCTTTTATTGTTGCTCTGGGAATTGTTACCTGGATTACAAAACAACCTTCAGGTACTAAAGAGATGATGGAGATTTCAAATGCTGTCCGAGTTGGGGCAGCGGCATTTCTGAAAAGAGAGATGAAAATAATTATTCCAATAGCAATTGCGCTTTCGATAATAATTGGTGCTTTTATTGGATTTTCTAATGGTATTGCATTTGCAGTGGGAGCAACACTATCTGCTGTTGCAGGATTGATTTCATTAAAAATTACTGTTAAAGCTGCAGTAAGGGCTGCACACCTAAGCAATAGCGGTCTAGGAAAAACATTTGCAATGGCATTTAGAGGAGGTGCTACTGTTGGTTTGGCAGTTCCAGCAATGGCACTTTTGGCAATTACTGGACTTTATATGGTATTTCCTAATCCAATCACAATTGCTGGTGTTGGAATCGGTGCAAGTTTGATTGCGCTATTCATTAGAATTGGAGGGGGAATCTTTACTAAAGCTGCAGATATGGGTGCTGATTTGGTTGGTAAAGTAGAGGCAAATATTCCTGAAGATGATCCTAGAAACCCGGCAACAATTGCAGATAACGTTGGAGATAATGTTGGCGATGCTGCAGGAATGGGCTCTGATGTTTACGAATCTTATATTGTTACTATACTCACTTCCTTACTTATTGCTGCCCTTATTGGTGCTCCTCAAATATTCATGTATCCAATATTAATTGGAACTTCGGGAATGATTGCATCAATCATTGGCATTGTCATAGTACGCTCTAAAAATATTACAGATGTAATGAAACCCCTAAACGTGTCATTTTATGTTTCAGCTACAATTGCAATTATTTTGAATTTTATTTTTACATATTATTTCATTGGACAAACAACCATTGCATATGCATTATTTGGAACCACCGTGATTGGTGTTATCCTTGTTCCTGTAATCCAAAAGATTACTGACAGATATACCAATTACAAATACAAACCAGTTCAGGATATTGTTGAATCTGCAAAGTGGGGTTATGCATCACTTACATTGATGGGAATTATCAAGGGAATGCAGTCAACTGGTCCATTTATGATTGCATTGATTGTGGCAATAATTCTTTCATTTAGTATTGCCTCAAATGCTGCACCAGAAGGTACAGATCCGATACTGTTTGGAATCTTTGGGACCTCGTTAACTGCAATGGCTATGCTTAGTCTTGCAGGCATTGTTCTTAGCATTGATGCCTTTGGACCTATAGCAGATAACGCAGGTGGAATTGTAGAGATGACTGGAATGGGAGAAGAAAATAGAAAAGTAACTGATGAAATTGATGCTGTAGGAAATACTACTAAAGCAGTAACCAAAGGATTTGCTATTGCCAGTGCTGGTTTGGCTGCACTTGCCATGATACAAGCATTCCAGTTTGAAGCATCACATATCTTTGCTGGAATTCTAGATTTGAATTATAGTTTAACTAATGTCACTATAATTGTTGGATTATTGGTTGGTGGATTAATTCCGTTTATTATTACAGGACAGACTCATCAACGGAGTATCACGTGCTGCTGGAAAAATGGTTGATGAGGTAAGGCGACAATTCAAATCCGATTCTGGAATTCTTGCAGGAACATCAAAACCTGATTATGCAAAATGTGTAGATATTGCAACTGCAGCATCGATAAAAGAACTTTGGAAACCTGCAATTATTGCAATTGTAGCCCCTATTGCCTTGGGTATTCTTTTGGGACCTACTGCTGTGGCTGGATTATTGATGGGTGCTGTTGTTACCGGACTTCCACTTGCGTATCATTTAGCAAATACTGGTGGTGCATGGGATAATGCAAAGAAATTAGTTGAGATGCAAGGTCATAAAGGAACTGAAATACACAAAGTGGCAGTTGTTGGAGACATTATTGGAGATCCCTACAAAGATACCGCAGGACCTGCATTAAACACTGTGATTAAATTACTAAATACAATTGCTATCGTATTTGTGTCTGCGTTTATAGCTATTCTAGCGCTTTAATCCTCTATTACAAGTGTTAAATCTAATTCATCTATTTGGGTTTGAATTGCCTTTTTCAAAATATCATTATGTTTTTTACAAAATTTGAAATAATCATCTGAGGTTTGAAAACATCCGCAGATCCATTTTGTTTTTTTGTCCCCTTCTACTGTCCACTTGGAATACCTGTTTTCTACCATATTTTACAAGAAATAATTAACCTAAAAAACTAAACTCCTATCATAATTTAATTAAAAAGGAAAAAATGTGTTTTTAAGGACAGCCTTCCATCTTTTGGATGAAATATCCATTGTCCTTAATGGCTTTCTCTACTGGTGCTGGTGCTCCTTGTGAATGGCAGAATTGACATTCATTAGTAGTCATTGTTGCATTTGCTTCACCAATTGATTTTAGCCACTCCTTGCCGTAGGCAAGTGCTTTTTCGTGGTTTTTTTCACCGGTAATTACATCAAAGTGCATGGTGTGACCATCTTTGGCTTTGACATATGTGTCATATACGTGAATTTCCATAACTCTACCTAGAAAAAGGGATATTTAATTCAAAGATCCTTGGAACGAGGTTATTTACTTCCAAAGTTATAGAACAAAGCATTGCAACAACCAATTCATTATGGTAATTCGTTATTAGTTGCAAGTTTTACAGTAATTATTGACCCGGACAGTAGAAAAGGATTTGAAAATAACTCGGGAATATGTTGAATTTAGTTATCAATGTGGACACCTAGCAAACTTAACATTCTGAATGTTTCTTTGAAGATGACATACTACAGACTTGGATTTGTTTTAATCCAACAATTAACACTTGGACATAAACCATTAGGTTCCAGAGACTACCTTTAGAATTTTTGTACTCGAATAGGGATTTCTACAATATCTGATTCAAGTAGATATGCCTTAAAATCATCTGTTAGTCCTGAATAAATTACCCATACAACTGGGTTGATACTCATGAATTTTCTATCTGTGTTAGAGGGATATGCCTCTGAATTTGGATGTGAATGAAAAATGCCCACTATGTCCATCCTTTTTTCTTCAGCCATGTTGTATGCAAGAATTAATTGTTCATTTGATATGGTGAAATTCATTGGGGATTTATCAATATTTTTTGTAATGAATACTTCTTTTACCAAATTTTTTTTACCATTTGTTGTACCAAATAATATGGCACATGATTCATTTGGTTTTTCTAAATGTGCAATATTTGAGAGATTTTTTTTTTGGGATTCTGTGATGATTATTTCTTGCAAATCTATTCTGCAATAAAGATTCACTTTTGCTGTACTAATAACCCTTCACTGATACTTATGCATGGTTAGTCTACGTTTTGTCACTAAATTTCATATGCAATTTTGTTAAAACCTGTTGTATTTGGATTTGGCTTAAAACTTCTGTGATAATCAAAGTGAGTTAAAGACATCTTCAAATCCAGATACTGGTCTGTCCAATATTCCTGAATGATAATCTTCAATTAACTTGTCTACGTTTTCTCTATCCTTAATTCGATATTTTCTTTTACGCTCCTCTAGATATAATTGAACAATGTCATCATCAAGTAGTTGCGAAAGATAAAGTGAAACTGTGGATGGCGCTTTTGATACATTTGATACAATTTCCATAAACTCTAGGCCTTCCTTGTTTACCATCAAGGTATGGATTATTTTCCGCTGTGTATCTCGCCTTAATGCAACAATTATCTTAGATTGGTCTGCGGTAACTTCTAGTGGATAATATCGTGTTTGTCTTGTTCCACGTTGAACTTGAACTATGCCATTTTTTTCTAATTTGCCAAGATGGTGGCTAAGTACACCATTTTTCATTCCAGTGGTTCTCATAATTTCTCGAAACTGAATCCCTGGATTGCTTTGAATAACTTCAATCAAGGCATTTCCTCGGTCGTTATTACTAATCATTTCTAAACACTCCCATTGCAAGCAATCCCATTGTAGTGATCATCAAAAGATGGCTTACCTCTAATAAAGATACAGTACCTATATCATAAGTAAAAGGCCATGTGATATCTATTAAAGTTACAAATTCTGAGGCAATCAAAACACCAAATCCAAGTGATGATAAAAGTAGTTTTTTCGTACGTAATCTGAAATATGCAATGACGCCAAGAACTGTTAAAAATGCTGCCAACACAATGCCTCCAACATGTAAAAGTATGTGCAATGTATGGAATCCATGAAAGATGTTTGGCAGTATGATTGGTATTGCTAGAAGTCCTACAATTATTGCCACTATTATACTAAATAATGTGGATTTTTTTTCAAAAATCTGCTGAGGATTAAACATGATAATCATGATTAAACTAGTAAAAATTTAAGTCAAATGGTACAATCTTCGAATCTTGATGTCTTGGATAAAAAATACAAAAGAGAATCACCCATCCAAAGCATGAATAAGCTGCTATCGGAAGCACAGGGTTTTTCGTCTTTTGATAACTTGTTTCTTGACATCTTATTAAAAAAAATCGTGGTACATTGCATGAATGTACCAGAATAATTTGAGGTAATTGGATGTCTCTTGATCAAATCCATGTATTACAAATTAGGATAACTGGATATATTGTAAAACCACACATATTTTTTGTAATTTAATTTTTTAGTAAAAACAAAGATTCAAGTAATCAACCAAAATGGCCAATCTACATAAAATAAAAAGAAAAATAATGAAGGATTTTTTTTATGGAATGAATCCTAATCCATCGTTAGTAGTGTCAGCATCATTTAGATCAAACACTGGATTGGTAGTTGCACCACTTGCAATAATATCGCCCGGAGATTGTGCATCACCTTCATATGAAGTTCCAATACTGCCAAGCACTTGTTGAATATTTATATCAACAATATCACTATCGGCAAAAGTAACATCACTTGCACCTAAATTAATCAAGTCAATGTCTGTTACTCTGGGAGAACCACCGTTAAGTGGATCAGGGATGTGAGAGTGCCACACGCAACTATTGCCAGTTGAAGCAGCGGAAATATAGAACATTGGGACTAGATCCATGTGAGTATTTCCATCATGCTCGTCAATGTGACCTGCAATAACTGCAACCTTTGGAGTATGATCTGCATTACATGGTCCTCTATATAGAAAATGTCCTGCGACATAATTTGGACTGGCATCATATACTGGTAACACTTCATACTGCGATAATGTCAAGTCATTTAGTCTGATGTGGGTGTTATCCGGAAGACTATCTCCCTTAACTCCCGTCTCAAATGTGTGACTTGCAAATGCAAATCCGCCAAATGTAAGCGAAACAATCAATACTGCAACGCCTGCAAATGCTGGTTTGTTTGTAATGAAGTTATTTTTCATTAACTTTTTTTTAATGTTGTAAATAAAAGATAGTTGGTACAATTATCAAATGTACCACTAATCTGGTACAATTATCAAATGTACCATTTTGTTTTTATTCAAAAATTTTTTTAAAAATCCTAATGACTACAAACAAATCACATCTACTCTTACTAGCTGTAATAGTAACAGTTGCCTTGATAACAGTTCCTTCAGCACAACATGCATTTGCACATGCACACACAACATTACCTGTAACATCTCCGGTGCAAAGAACTATTTCAGTAGTGGTTGGTCACACAAATGAACCAACGTATGGAACTGAAGAAGGGATACATGATGGAAAACACAACATGGAAGTAATACTTACTGATGCTGCAACTGGCATACGATTAAGTGGCGCTCAGTTGAAGGCCGACATGTACCACTTTAAAGGTCTACAAGGATTCAATAAAAAAACACTTGATCAAGTACCTTATAAGAAAACTGCTGTTACCGTAGGATCTGTTTTTGGTGATCCAGGACATTACATAATAAGAGAATTACAAAGCCCAGGAATTTATGGATACCACATATATGGTACAATAAATTATTTCGGAGTTGCAACGGTACCAATTAATACTACGATATTTTGTTCTTCATCGCAAGGACCTACTACAAAATTCAATAGTCCAGGATGGTCAGGCAGCTTTGGTTGTACTGAAGATATCGACAGTATAAGATTCCCATAGGAGTAAGTATATACTCTTTTTTTATTTTTTATTTTATTCCCTCAAAAAGCAGACTCCATTTATGATAGTGATTCTAAATTCTAATTACATTCTAAACATCTATTGAATATTAATGAATTAATTATTCCATATTGATGAAAGATATAACCTAGTTGAAGACTTAAGACTAGGTCATACTTCACTAGTTGATCTTTACATTTCACATAAAAGATTAATTTGGCACATTCGATATTTGTACCAACATATCTAAATAATCCCATACATATTTTTTTTACTATGTTAAGTAAAATTATCTTATTATCCGTTTTAGTATTATCTGTTGGACTGGTTGGCAGTGCATCTGCACACAAAACTGAAGTGATTGGGGATTATACTGTAGAAGTAGGGTGGGGAACCGAACCACCAATTGTTGGAATGGATAACACCATTACTGTTGGAATTTCACCAGCAACTGCCGAAGATAAGGCAAGTTCAGATGCTATGGATCATGAGGCAATGAGTAATGATACAATGAGCCACGATGCGATGAGTAATGATACAATGGCAGATGAAGGTGCTGCTCATGATCATGCTGCAGAGGACCTTGGACCAGAAAATGGAATTCCTGGTTTAGCTTCTACTCTTGATGTCACTGTTACACTCAATGATAAAAAAACTACTTTGAGCATGACTGAGGATGAGAATATACCAGGATTATATGCTGGCCAGTATACTCCAACTGAAGTAGGCTTTCCTAGTATCCACGTATTTACAACCATTGAAAACACTCCTGTAGAGGCAACATTTCATCCTGAAGAAGTCAAAAATGGGGCAGATCTAAAATCCGTTTCAACAGATGGTTCAGTAACAGTTAATGTAATTGCAACCTCTCCTGCTAAAGATGAAATAATGAATATTGCTCTTGAATTTACAGATCCTGAAGGTAACCCAATAGAGGAAGTCAATTACGATGTGATGGTAACACAGGATGGAAATACAGTGCTTGATGAGACTAATGTGCACACTCCTACCGGTGAAGATAGTCATGATACAACATCTTTGAGTTCAGATAATCCTGCAGACATTCAAGTAAAGATACTTGGAATCGGAGAAGAAAATGACGATGCAAACTGGACTGGACCAAAAGGTGATACCATATCCCTTAACGTAGTGCCAGAATTTGGTTCAATTGCATTAATGATACTTGTTGTTTCAATTGTTAGTATCATTGCAGTGACTACAAGATTCAAAGTAATCCCAAGACTATAGGAATTAACATTGTATTTTTCATAATATCTTTTGTAGAGTCAAAAAGAAAATTGATAATTTTATGGAATAAAAATGGTTGTATCAAGCATGATAATCATTAGTTGATTTAAATTAATTATTAGTATCTTTTTTTTAATGAATAGAAACATAGTATTTGGAATTCTTGCAGGAATCACTACATCTGTAATCATTTCCATGGTTTCATCAAGCAGTATGGCTCAGGTCAGTGGCTCAATGAACAACATGATGGGCGGTTCAATGGGTAACATGATGGATGGCTCAATGAACAACATGATGGGCGGTTCAATGGGTAACATGGGTATGGGCAACATGGGCGGTTATCCTGGTGCAGTTCAGCAAATGTGTACTGTTGGAGGAGGTATGCCCCCACATTACTGTGAGCCATCATATATGGTGATGAGTTCTGTAAGAGGACTGAAAATATCGACCGTTACTCCAGTATCTGATAATGAAGTAATGATCACTATCAAACAAATTGGTTCGTCGGCAGGAACTGTTTCTCAGAAACTAGTTCTTGTTGGAGGTTCTGGAAATCTAGCAGGTGCAATAGTAATTGATGGTAACTGGACAACATCTACAATGGTTCATCTAAAGTTTGATGGATTAGGAACAATATACGACCAAGGCGAGATGCATCTACATCTATTCCCATACACTGGGCAATAGATTTTTTCTTTTTTTTAATGTAAATAAAAAATGAATTCAGAATTTAGACCACTTTTGCATCCATTGCAAAAAATCAGTGATTGATTCTACCAACTCTTGACCCTTTTGAGTTAATTTGTATTCAACTCGTGGTGGAACCTCGGCATAGGTTTGACGTTCTAAAATTTTCTCAGATACAAGTTCGCCTAGTCTTGAGGCAAGTGTTTTACTGCTTATGCCTTTGAGATTTTTCTTGAATTGTTTGTGTCTGACTGGTTCTGTGGTACAACAAAGAGGAAACAAAATTTCAAGTGTTCCTCTTTTTGTGATTAACTCTCTAATAGCTGATGTTTCTTTCAAAAGTTTGGATACATCATACCCAGTAAACTCGCATTTGTTCTGAATTACAGACAGTTTTTTCCCTTTAGTTTCCATGATTACACTAACAGTAATGGTTTCTACTTGACAACTTTAATAGTTTACCTAGTAAACTATAACATGGAAAATTCAATTAAAGAGGATATCAAAAAAAGATACTCGCAGATAGCAGTATCTGGAAATTCTGATTGTTGTTGCATGCCTGGAGAATGCCAAAGTGGTGATTCTCCTATTGATGCGACAAAACTAATCGGTTACGATCAAAATGAACTCAAATACATTCCACAAGATTCAATCTTAGGTGTTGGATGTGGTGCCCCACTAAATCATGCAAATCTAAAGAAAGGAGAAATTGTTGTTGATTTGGGTTCTGGTGCTGGGATTGATATCTTTCTAGCATCAAAAAAAGTATCTGAAACTGGGAAAGCAATAGGAATTGACATGACAGACAAAATGTTAGAAAAGGCTAGAGAAAATGCACTAAAGGGTAATTATTCCAATGTTGAATTTAGAAAGGGGGACATTGAAGAAAACATTCCACTGGATAACAATACTGTTGATGCTGTGATTAGCAACTGTGTCATTAACCTTACGACAAACAAAACAAATGCATTCAAAGAAGTATTTAGAATTTTAAAACATGATGGAAGAATGGTAATCTCTGATTTAGTTACAAATGTAGAGTTGTCTTCAAATCAAATAAACTCTGAGCAATGGTGTGCATGTATAGATGGCGCTCTGACTAAAGAAAATTATGTCTCAGCTATGAAACGGGCTGGGTTTGAAAAGATCGAAGTCTTAGAAGAGCGAGTATACCTGGAGGGAGAGCAAGTCAATGGAAGAAAGATCACTAGTCTTGTAATAAGGGCAGTAAAGTAGTTCTAGTCAAATGGACAAAGTTCTTTTTGTTTGTGTTGAAAATGCTGGAAGAAGCCAAATGGCAGAGGCATTTTTTAGAAAATATGCGCCAAACAAATTTCGTGTGATTAGTGCTGGAACCAAACCCAGTCCAAAGATAAATCTAATTGTTTCCCAAGTAATGAAAGAAGTCGGAATTGACATTAAAGACAAGATTCCAAAATCCCTATCAAATGACATGTTGGATAATTCTACTGTTGTGAACATGGGATGTATTGACAAGGAATCATGCCCTGCCCTGTTTGTTAAAGATGTTCTTGACTGGAATATTCCTGATCCAAAGGGAAAATCAATTAATGATGTGCGGAAAATTCGTGATCAGATTGAAACCAAAGTTAAAGAGCTGGTCAAAAATATTGAAGAATCAACAAGTACCTAAGTCACTTTTTTTTGCAGAATTATACTGTCTATGTTTTTAGGAAGAAAATTTAATGCAAATTTTATCATAAAAAAAATGATAGTTGACTGATGCATTACTAATTTTCGAGTGTCGCTCTTAGCATCCAAGCAGTCTTTTCATGTTTTTCCATTAGTTGTGTTAGAAAGTCTTCTGTGCCTACATCGTTCACATTGCCACAGGTTCCAATGCTTTTTCGTAGATTTCGGATGATGGTTTCATGATCTGCTAACAGATTTGCAATCATTGTTTTTGCAGTAGGATATTTTGCTGGATGTTCTTTTAGTGTTGCAGATTTGAGAAATTCAGCTAGTGTTGCGGTAGTTTTTCCACCTAACGCACGTATTCTTTCTGCAACTTCATCAATGTCCTCATCTATTGCTGAATATTGCTCTTCGAATAATTTGTGATATTGTACAAAGTCTTCACCGGTCACATTCCAGTGATAGTTTCTTGTTTTTGTATACAGAACATATTGATCTGCAATAACCTGGCCTAGAACGTCAATTACTTTTTGAAGTGATTTTGAAGCAAGCCCTATGTTTATTTTGTCCATGTTCTATTTTCAAGTAATAATATACAATGTTTTCTATATTTTTGAATATTTGTCTGCTTAAAATTAAAAAGGATTAGTGTAAAATCTATACTGGACTGGTTACCCTTCTTTTCTACTCACAAGATAAACCCCAAGAATCATAATTCCAGCTGCAATAACCTGATACTCCAGCCTGTAGAGATGTACCTCAAGGCAATACGACACATTCAGAAAAGAAATACGCCAGTAAAAGTAATTGAAATCGCAAAGTATTTTTGATAAATACTAAATTCTTTTTGAATTAAATGGTTTACACCAATTTCTCGTAGAAACATCTGTTGTCATTACAAATAGAACCTAGATCTTTCTGATTAGAAAGTAACGATCTGATAAATCAAGTTTAATTAATGAACATAGAAGTTAAATTCTAATTATCTCATTGAGTTGCATGGGATTTAGACTGGGACAAATTGACAATGTTGGCGATTTAAGTCATGTAGGTTTTCCAGAATGGTTTACTCAAAAAGAGAAAAATCATGAACATTTTCTGAGTACTTTAGATGATTGTCCTTTAAGATATAGAATCAAAGGAGAAGATTTTTACCGAATATTGTTTTTTCGAAGGGGGTCTGCTGTATATTATTCAGAGGGCACAATAAACTACAACAAGGATGATGTTCATCGTGAGATCATAGATAAACCTGATTGACTAAATAGCATAACAAAAGTGAAACATCAAGATCCAATAGTATGTCAGTCTCAATGACGTGGTGAAAGTAATTTGAATCTAGTTGGAAGTTTGAAAATTAAAAATAGTATCTCAATTTTATTGAGTTATTCTTCATTAACGAAAACAACGGAATTAAAGAAAAAATCACTACAAATACCATAAGAGTAGAGGCTGAAAACTCTGGAGTTACGTTTATCGGCAATTCCACAAACTCTCCACTCCCATTGATATTTTCAATCCTTAATATCATGCCTCCAAGATCTTTTTCTGTGAATCTATAATTTTCAAAACTACCACCAGCATTTGCAAATCCAGATTTGCGAAATATTTCCTGACTAGTTGCATTTAATAGAACAAAATCATATTTTGCATCAGATACAGGCAGTAATGTCTCTTTATCATAAATTGTTAAAACAAATTCTGATTGCTCATAAATTTGCAGAGGTGAGGAAAACCAAGTTATGTCAACAAAGTAACTTCCCCCAGAGCCATCTGATTTTAAACTAGTTTGTCTTAGGGGAAATTCTTGCTTTTCGATTTTTTTTGGATTTACCACTACCATAAAGTCTGTTGAAGCAAGAGCACTGCCTCCAATGTTTTCAATATCGACAATTATGGGGCCAGCATCCTTATCAGAGAATGTGTATCTCTGTACATTACTTTTGGGAGGGGCGTTTAACTGACCTTCCACTTTTTGTCTAAAAATCTCATTTTGACCTTGTTTTAGAACAAAATCAAAACTCGTTGGCTTGATCTGCTTTGATACCACATAAAGTTCTGAAATGTCTGTAAAGAATTTTGTTTCTTTGCCACTTTCAATATTTGTAGGATCCCACCACAAATCCACCTTGTATTGCACATTGGATATGTGTGATAAAGGCAAGACTACATTCTGATCAGGTGTGATTGAAAAAATCATTTCAGATTCAGAAACTTTACTAGCTGCATCTCTGATAGATATTAATTTATCTTGAGATAAAATCATGTGAATTGTTCTGTTATCCTCAGAGAAATCATCCATCACAATAGAATCCTCAGATAGCGGAATTCCATTTACAGAAATATTGTATTTTGTTACAAGCAGATCAGGAAATAATTTTGAGATGCTCAATTCCTCATGCACAATTTTTGTCTGTTCAATGTTTTTTTGGCTCCAATCAAATGGCATGGTAAATGAGATTTTACTATTCTCGGTATTGTAATCAAAATTTCTAATTTGATCATACCAAGAGGTAATTCCCAAATTATATTGTTTTTTATCCTGACCCATTACATTGTATGATGTTTTGTCTGCTATGCTGATGCTGCCCGTATAACTCACTTTTTTATCAGGAATACTGTCATCCTTGTCCAGAGTCAAAATATCAATATTGAATTGATATAAACCCCCTGAAGTAAAAATTGGTCCTTCCAGAGTAACTGGATTTATTCCATCACTCATCCATCCTTGAAGTAAATTGTTTTGTGAACCATGAACAGTAATTTCTTTAGAGTCGGTGGTGTTAACCTTTAAGATTAAATTTCCCAGATCATCATGAAACATGTATCGGAAAATCTGTTGTTTGTTTTTTGTTAGTTCAATCATGTATGTAACATGCTCAATTACTGCGTCAGTATCGGCATCAAAAAATCTCACCAAGATTCTTTGTTCAGGATTGTTTGGATCAAAAACAGGAGGTGTAACAGAGAGTTCTATGGATGCATTTCTGTTCCCTATTTTCACTGGAGGCAGCGTTTCGGCCCCAACTCCATGACCATAGACATGTTGTGACGGTCCAAAGAATAATGCGCCAGATAGTATAATTAATCCAAAATAGGCAATTTTCATTTTAGATTTTACCATACGGTCATCTTAAAAGCTCAAAAGAATCTATTATTGATCTGTATTCAGATTTTATTTTTAAATCAATTTCTGATGGAGATGGGCCAGAATATTGAAGCATGTATAGTCTGTTATTCTTCAAATACAAAAGTTGTTCTCCATAATCGTCCTGTTTTTTTGAATGAATTTCTATGCCAAAAATGGCCCAATCATTAGAAGAAGAAACTTGTTTTATTGGAATATCTACATCCAATTTATCTTTCATTAGATTGATTTGTGTATCGATATAATTTGATAAATTAAAAGATTTTTGGTTAATGTCAAAAACGGTGATCATGAAACGCGTGTTATTGTTTTGATTAAGATAAATCCCATCAAGAAAACCTTTTGCCTTTAATGCAGGTATATTTTCACCATTTGATTCATCTGACATTGAGCGTATGTTCCAGCTATTATTTGGTTTTAGAATTTGAAATCCCAAATTTTTATTTTGATAGATATTATTTGAGAGTGCATCGCTTTGTCCTGGATTAAACAAAGTTATCTTGCCAAATCCAGAATCAACCGATGTTGAATCTAAAGTTGGTTTTGTTTCATATTTTGATAGATCAATGTATTCATCAAAGACAATCCATACAGTGGTTGCAACAAGCATAATTTTGATGCATACTCTTACGATTCTTAGCTCTTTAATGTAATCCATGTTACTGTATACCATTGATGATATTTCTTAAATGAGTTATTAGTGTAGGGTTATTTCCACATTAAATAGTCATAATCCGGAATATGGTGAATTTACAGGTATTGTTCTAACCATCAGCTGACCCTGAAACTGCTACAATTCAAAACAATTCACAAACTACAATTCCAAACAATACTCTTACATTAATTTTTCATAATTTCAGTTGATTGTAAAGTCATTCAATGATGTTTTGATTAAGTTCAGATGAAAAATAAATTGAATTTTTGAGAGAATTTGGTGCAAAATCAAAGATCTAGCAGTATGCACACGTTTCATGACGCAGTGAGAAAAATTTGAATCTAGTTGAGAGTCTGAAATTTAAAAATAGTATCTCAATTTTTTTGAGTTATTCTACAGTAACAGAACCTGTCATCCAAGGATGTACCATGCAAAAGTATTCTTGTTTGCCTGGATCATTAAATGTAAATTTGAATGATTCCCCTGCATTGATCATTCCTGAATCAAATATTCCATTTGATCCATCTTGCAAATTACCTGAACTTACGGTGTGAACTACACTATCTGTATTTTCCCAAACAACTGTAGTACCTTTTGTAATTGTAATTGCATCTGGGTCATAATATTTTTGTCCAATTTGTTGAGTTCCTGCTCCTTGTGGAATCACAACTTTGACAGGTTCCGTTGGTTCTTCAATTACTAAAGTTGCTGTCATCCAAGGATGGACATTGCACACATATTGGTATTCGCCAGTTGCCAGTTTGCTTGTATCTAGACTAAATTTCTCTCCAGGATTTACTAAATTAGAATCAAATGTTTCACCCAAATCTACTGAACTGGTGGCAGTATGTGCAGCCGTATCTGCATTTACCCATATTACGGTAGTTCCTTTTTGCACAGTTGCTACATCAGGATCAAAATCTGGATTTCCTTGGGTAGATGAATCTTTTAACATTGTAATTGTAAATACTGGTCCTGTTGGTATTTCTTCTTTTTCAGGTTCATTTGTTATAATTGGTTCGGGAACCATGTATGTATCAGGACTAACAAATCCAAATGCAAACCACATGATAATTCCAGTTGCGCTAGCAAGTCCAACTATTACCCCAACAGGTTTTGCAAATTGTGGTTTCTTCATTGCAAGATATGCTATTATGATTGAAGGAAATGCAACTGCCATTAAAAGTCCTGCCAAGGTAACTGTATAGTTTGATGAATTCATTGTGAATGCAAACATTCCAAATCCTAATCCTATTGATATTATGACTAAGGTTGTTGCTTTGGCTCTATTGCTAGTTGATATGCCTCCATCCAATATCCCTGCTGATAGAAAAATTAGTCCTACAAACATTGTAAGGCCGGTTAATGCATGCATTCCGTCTACAAATGTGTGAGCTACCCCTGCGTAGGATATAGTTACACCAGCTAAACCTATAGCTGTTAGTCCCATACCAGGCATCATGAGGTCCCAATTACTCATTCAAGCTGAGCTCTCATGGCTGAGATACTTAATTCTTTTGAAATAACCCAATTTCTCACGCCGAATAAATTAAATGGCTTTTGGTTTGAATATAATGAGATTGGGTTTTACTGAAATACTGGAAATATCTAAACCACGAATTGTTGTTTTGTTAGTTATAACTGCTGTAACTTCAATGTTTGCAGCAAGTAAATTGGTTGTAGGTGCAACTGCGTTGGATTATTGGATGTATTTGCACATAATTATAGCAGGAACTTTGGCTTCTGCAGGATCTAGTGCATTGAACCATTTTTATGATAAAGATATTGATCCTAAAATGAAGAGAACTAGCACCAGACCAATTCCTTCTGGAAGAATGAAAGAATCACATGTTTTGATTTATGGGTTGGCTGTAAGTTGCGCTTCTGTGATTTATGGATACTTTGCGATAAATATTGTCTCTGCATTTTTTATTGCCTTGGGGATATTTTCTTATGTGATAATTTACACTGTTTGGCTTAAGCGAATACATACATCAAACATTGTAATTGGAGGTATAGCTGGAAGTGCGGCTGCTTGGGCGGGTTGGTCTGCTTCTACTGGTAGTATGGATGTGCTAGGATTTCTTGTAGGATTTTTGGTCTTTGTTTGGACGCCATCTCACTTTTGGTGTCTTGCTATGAAAATTAAAGATGAATATGCACAAGCTCAAGTTCCAATGCTTCCAGTTGTAATTGGAATGCAAAGAACATCAAAATATATTTTAGCCAACACGCTAATTTTACTTCCATACTCTTTAATTCTCCCTGTATTTGGTATGGGAATTGTTTATACTGTAATTGCTGCAGTTTCAGGTGGACTAATGCTTGCGTATCATTACAAGCTTACAAAAAATCCTACGTCTGAATTTGCTTGGAAGGCATACAAAGTAACTGCGCCATATCTGACAATTATTTTTGTTGCAGTTGCACTTGATGCTGCATTTCATTTTCCCATTTTTTAGAATTTAATTATTTTTCAAAACCTGGAAAACTTGCTTCATAATCTTTTTCCATCATTTCCTGATTTTGTTCATCAACTGCGTCTATCTCTTCTTTTACAGTTACTATCTCAATTCTGCGTGCATCTTTTGTTATCCATGCAACTTTGATCAATCCAAGAATCTCTAAATCTAATAACAGTTTGTTGAATTTATCTTCTGAAATAACAAATCCTTCTTTTGCCAGCAATTTGTACAGTTCAACATCTGTAAGGGAGCCAACTTCCTTGATCTTTTCATGTAGTATATTTTTTAGTGGAATTGCCATTTTTATCCGTAAAATGATTTATCTCCTGACTTGGGTATTACGTTAGATATACTTTCTCTTACTGTATTATACCACTGATCCACCTCTTTGGTAATTGTTGGTCGTACATGTTTCATTCCATTTGCAAAGTCTACACTTGATATCTTTGCAGTATTATTCCTCATTGCTTGAATGGCAGACTCTCTACAGAGAGCTGCTAAATCTGCCCCTGTATAGTTTTGAGTTGCAACTGCAATTTCTTCTAGTTTGACGTCTCCTGCAAGTGGCATTTTTCTAGTAAGTATTTTAATAATTTCTAATCTTCCCTTTTCATCTGGTGGGGGAACATATAGTACTAGGTCCAATCTTCCTGTTCTAAGCAGCGAACTATCTAACACATCTGGTCTATTTGTAATTCCTACCACTACAACTCGTGATGATGTTCCCTCCTCAATCTCAGTTAGTAACTGGCTGAGAACATTCTCGCCTACCCCCCCTTCTCCTGATCTGAAGCGAGCAAGAGAATCTAATTCATCAAAAATTATAACACAAGGTGATGAGGCCTTTGCTTTTCGGAAAATTTCTCTAATTGCTTTTTCTGATTCTCCAATCCATTTTGAAAGAATTTCAGGACCTTTGACTAAAATCATGTTAGCTCCTGTCTCAGTCGCAAGGGCTCTTGCCATGAGTGTTTTACCGCAACCTGGGGGTCCATAAATTAAAGCGCCTTTTGGTGGTTTGATTCCCATTTTTGTAAATTTAGTTGGTTCTTTCATTGCTATTATGAGATTGTCTGTAAGTGATTTTTTAACATCTTCCAATCCTCCAACGTCTTGCCACCAAACTTTTGGTCGTTCTACATAAAATTCTCTCATTGCTGTTGGAATTACTTCGTGTAAGGCATCATAGAAATCCACCAGTTTTATTTCCATTGATTGGAGTACCTCAGATGGAATCTTTTCAGTTTCTAAATCTATTTCCGGAAGATAACGTCTAATGGATTTTAACGCAGCCTCTCTGCAAAGTGATTTAATGTCTGCACCTGTGTATCCGTGTAATTCTGATGCCAAATCTTTGAGATCCACATCCTCTGCAACAGGCATTCCTCTTGTATGTATAAACAAAATTTCCAATCTACCTTCTTCATTTGGAACTGATATCTCAAATTCTCTATCAAATCTTCCTGGTCGTCTTAGTGCAGGATCAATACTTTCAGGTCTGTTTGTTGCACCAAGAACAATTACGTTTCCTCTATCATTTAGTCCATCCATTAGGGCTAACAACTGAGCAACAACTCGTTTTTCCACATCTCCATAGGCTTCTTCTCTTTTTGGTGCTATTGCATCAATTTCATCAATGAATATTATACTTGGAGAATTGTCTTTTGCTTCCTTGAAAATATCTCTTAACTTTGCTTCGGTTTCTCCATAGTACTTGTTCATGATCTCTGGACCGTTAATTGAAAACATGTTTGCCTCTGATTCACTTGCAAGTACTTTTGCAATCAGAGTCTTACCGCATCCAGGAGGTCCATACAGCAAAATTCCACTATGCGGTTCTACTCCAAGTCTTACAAATAATTCCGGATGCTTTAATGGAAGCTCTACTATTTCTCTCATTGCTTTAATTTCGTGCCTTAAACCGCCAACTTCCTCATAAGTCACTCTAACTTTTCTGTCTACTGAGGTTTCTGTTGAAATTGTAAGATTTGTAGTCTCCGTCTATTTTGACAATATGTTTTGGTGAAGTTTTTCCAATTTTAAAGTCAATTGAGTTTCCTAAAATCATTACAGAAATTTCATCTCCATGTGTAATTGGCAATCCTTTCAACCTGTTTTTTACAAAATCTGTAAATTCCTTATCGACTGTAACAGAATCATTAACAGGTATTAACATAACTGACTTAGCAATTTTTGATGTAGCTTTTCTTATTTTTACAATATCATTTAATGATGCTCCAACATTTTTCCTTGTTTGCCCATCGATTCGCATGATGTCTGGTAATTTTTCATCTTCATCTGTTGGCCAGACAACCGCGCAACTGTTTCGCGATCCCATGATTTCAATAATGTCTCCTGGTGTTACTTTGAGTTGATCCATAGCATCTGGGCCAATTCTGGCGCGTTTTTTGCCAACATCTCTTTGTTTAGCTTCTCCAACTCGCATTTGCAAAGGTTCATCTTTGCGGGTCAAGATTTTCTATTTCATCTCTACTGACATTCGGCTCATGCTCAGTACCTCAAATTCACTAACTCCTTCAGCAGATTTTACAGCATCTTCTAGAGCATCCATCTGACCTTCTTTGTCATCTAAAATGAATTCTGCTTTGAGAAACTCAATTCCAAATGCTAGTGGTTCTTTTGCATGTCTTTTCATTGTAATTCCTTCTTTCAACTTACTTTTGATACTTTCTGATAATTTATCTAGATCTACATCGGTCCCTGTTGGAAGAATTTTGGCAATTAGTAATAGTTGAGTCATTTTCTATGGCCCCTGAAATTTGCATGAACTACAAGTGTATATTCTTGCGGATTCTCTGCAACTCTCACATCTCCAAATTAAAATTTCTCCACAACTTGGACAATTGAATTTTACACATTTATCATTTGGCATAATATGTCTGTGGCAACAATCACATGTTGGTAAAGATATGGTAGATGACATACCACAATTTTTTGTAAACATCATTTATACCTTGCTTAGGAATGAAAAATTTTAATTCAGAAATTTTTTAAATTCTCCACTAATTATGGTTTGAATCGATTTAATTGATCCTTTAACGCCTAATAATTTTAGTATAGAGCCAGTATGAAAATCAAAATCATCTTTTTCAGAAATCTCTTTTGTGATTTCTGGTGTGATTGATTCAAATAATTTATTGATAGTATTGTTGTTTAACCTTTCTAAAAATTTTCTTGCAAATAATTGCTTTTCAAATTCATTGCCAAATTTTTCATTCCATTTTTTTTGATAATCTTCCAAATCTGATTTGTCATTTGATTCCAAAAATTTTGAAATTGCTTGTCCTGCAAGCAATCCTCCCATTCCACTTGAATATATCCCTCCTGCAGTTGTCGGTTTTGCCTGTCCTGCCGCATCGCCTACTGTTACTGTTTTTTCATTGACAAATTTTTCAATGGGGCCTTTTATCCAAATGGGTGCATAGATTTTCCTAATTGTTGAATAGTCTCCCCTACTTGCAAGGAATTTTTCTATAGTCTCATTAACGTTTATTCCTTTTCCAGCAACACCTACCTTTCCCTTGCCGTTTCCAGATGGAATTATCCATGCAAAAAATCCAGGATATTTTTCTTGGTCAAAAAATACTTCTACTTTCCCTTTCTTTATCCAATCTGCATAAATTTCATATTGTGCTGATGGTAAAATCCCTGTTCTATCTTTGTGAATAAGTGAGGATACTCCTCTAGCATCTACAAAAATTTTACATTCTATTTCTTCTTCACTGGTTCTGACTCCTTTATCTGTCAATTCTTGAAAACTAGTTCTTACTTTAATTACTGCGCCATTTTTTTGAGCTTGATGTGCTATTTGTTTATCTAGTTCTCTTCTATTAATCTCTGCAACTTTTTGCTTCTTTGAATTTATCAAAAAACTTTTTCCATCTGGGGCATGTACTTCTGCAAATTCTATCAAATGCTCATAACTTTTTCTAGATGGTATTATGCCAAGTTCTTCCAAACCTGTAATGCTTACTAATCCGCCACAGTGCTCAGGAGTGCCAATTTCATAATCTTCTTCTATCACAAGAACCTTGTTCCCTTTACTGGCAATTTCTCTTGCACATATCAGCCCTGCGATGCTTCCGCCCGCAATTACTACATCATACACAGATTTTGTTTCTTTGTCAATTATTTATTTCAAAAGTTTTTCATTGAGCGTGTTTTTGATATGTTTATGGATAATATCAAGCAGGTAATTATAGTTAGAACTGACCTTGAGATGGGAAAAGGGAAAATTGCTGCTCAAGTAGGGCATGCTTGTGTTCTAGGCGCAGAACATGTTAGAAAATCTCATCCAGAGTGGTTTAGTAAATGGTGGGGAGGTCAAGAAAAGGTAGTGCTCAAAGTTTCAGGCATTAAAGAATTACAAGAAATAAAAAAACATGCAATTGATTTGGATTTGCCATGGTCTGAAGTCACAGATGCGGGTCATACCCAAATAGCTCCGGGCACCATTACTTGTATTTCGATTGGTCCTGCTCCTGAAAATTTGATTGATAAAATTACTGGTGACTTGAAACTATTGTAGATGTCTTTCTCTTTTTGGAATAAGATATAACGAGGCTTGTTAATTTTCGAATTGTGAAGAAAAAAGGGCTTATACTTGCAATTTTTTTCGGGACTATAATGCTAACTTCACTAGCTGCTGGTGTATTCCTAAACAGAACTCCGCCAAAAATTGATAATGCAGAAGATACTCAGGTTACTCTTACTGGTACTCCTGCCGATAATTTCCCAGATGTCCAGCGTGCACGTTTTTGCGGTTCTGGTGATGCCAAGTCAACAATGTTTGTCAAAGAATACACTATTCCAACTGTTTGTACAAACCCATTGGCAATAGTTACTGATCACGATGGAAACGTTTGGTTTGCAGAAACAAATACTGGAAAATTAGGAAAATTTGATCCCACTGCACAATCCTTCACCGAATTTGATAATCCACTTTGGCCAAAAAAAGGCCGTTCAATGATGTGGGGAATTGATTATTCGCCTGATGGCACACTGTGGTATACTGATGAATCTTATGATTCTATCTGGAGATTTTCAATAAATGATCAAAAATATCAACGATTACAGTATCCTTCTGATGGTAACACACTACCACAAAAATTGAAAGTCGATGGTTCCCAAATAGTGATAAATGATTTTACAGGAAATAAAATTACATTTTTGGATCCTGCTCAATCTGATGAAAATTTGCGCTACATTAGTCTTCCATCTCCCATTAATGGTACTGTGACTAGTGACTTTGCAGTTGATTCTAAAAATAATGTGTGGTATACCAATTGGCTTTATCAACAGGGAGGAGGAGTCTTAGTGAAATTTGATCAAGAAAGTTACCGCCTTTCTTTAGCAAATGCAAAAGAATCTCCTACAACACCCAACTATTTTGAAGTATTTCAACTTCCTCCAGAAATGCTAACGCCAAACGGATTGACTATTTCCAATGATGTGATTTGGTTGGCTGATACATCAAGCTCTGCTATTTTCAGCTTTGATCCTGCAACACAACAATTTACACAGTTTGTTACTTCCAATCCAAAATTATCAACATATGGAAACTCTACTGGAGTGATAAAATCTCCTATTTCTAGACCATATTGGATTGAATCAAATCCTGCTGGACAAATCATTTTCAATGAACAAACATCTAACAGTATTGCAGTAATGGATCCGAAAACACTATCTCTTGTAGAATATTTGGTTCCATCAAAAAATCCTGAATGGGGAGATTGTAGTGGGATGGATAATTGTGGATTGGCACAAATCTTTGATTTTACAGTAAATGATAATAAAATCTGGTTTACGGAATGGGCAGAAAATAATATTGGTGTTGTTGATACTTCAATTGAACTTCCATTTGAAATCCAACTAAATTCCACAAATATCTCACTTAAACCTGGCGAATCAAAAAATGTGTCTGTCGCAATTACTCCTAAAACTACACAATTGTCTGATGCATCACTAATATCGACTGTTCCTTACAATTTTATGAATGTCACATCTAATAATTCTGGTTCGTTCCAATTAAATTCAAATGATCCTAAAACCATTGGTGTGACAATTTCAATTTCTGCTGAATCTATTCCAGGTGAATATAAGGTGCTTTTAGGAGCTCAAACTGAAGATGTTTCAGTTAGCAAATTTGTTACAGTTACAATAGAGCCGTGATACCAAAGATAGATTCTCAACTTGGCATAACCGTTTACAGTACAAAATTTCAAGGAATTGGAGGAAAAATACGAGTTGAAGCTGAAGACTTTGAGGTAAATGAGGTTCTTTCGGAAAAATCTCAAAAGTCAATTGGCAAGCAAGACGGATATGCTGTTTACAAGTTAAAAAAAAAGAAAATTGACACAAATCATGCACTTGCAGATGTATTTAGAAAAAAAGGAATCAGGCTAAAATCACTTGGGCTAAAAGATTCCTATGCTGTAACTGAACAGTTTGTTTGCTCTGACAACAAAAATAGGGTGATTGAAAACTATGCATCTGAAAAATATTCTCTTGAATTAATTGGTTTTGTTAAAAAACCCTTATCTAAAAAAGACATGATTGCTAATCAATTTAAAATCAAGATTTTTAATTGTGATGATCGATTATCTGATTTTGCTGAATATTCTAAGATTCTAAATTTTTATGGTTATCAAAGATTTGGTTCTAAAAGACCTGTTACTCATCTTATTGGAAAGGCTCTTTTGCATCTTGATTTTAAAAAAGCTATAGACCTAATTGTATCTTTTACATCAAAGTATGATTCTAAAGAAAATACCGAAATTAGAGAAAAACTAGCTGACAAATCAAACTACAAAAATTATTTTGACCAAATTCCCTTACAGATGGACATTGAGAGAATTGTCATTAAAGAAATGATGGAGCATGATGATGAACAAAAAGCAATTAGGGCAATACCATTGTCTCTACGGCGATTTTATGTTCAAGCATACCAATCTTTTCTTTTCAATCAAACTCTAAGTAATGCATTTTCAGATGGTGAGAATCTCTTTGAGGCTCAAGAGGGTGATGTTTGTTATGATCTTCATGGAATACTGGGAAAATATGTCAAAGGACTAGAGCAACATTTGGCATTACCTTTTGTGGGTTATTCTTATTACAAAAAAACACGATTTGATTTTCAAATATCTAAAATTTTAAAATCAGAAGAGATCTCTCCAAAGGAATTTTTTATCAAAGAAATGCAAGAAATTAGTAGTGAAGGCGGATTTAGGCAAGCAACAATTCATTGTTCCGACTATTCCTCAAAAGATACTACTGTAATGTTTACTCTATCTAGAGGTTCATTTGCAACTATCCTATTGAGAGAAATCATGAAACCTGAAGATCCAATTCTTTCAGGATTTTAAATTATATTTTTAAGAATAATTTCTAGTTTTATTCAAATCATTTTATTTTTTAAACATCTGTACTTTGTTTGAAAATGTGATGTTGACATAAAAAATTCTATGTTTCCAGTTTGGTTTGCTATCTTTTTTTAATGAAAATCAAAATTCCAGCTACTAGAATAATGACTCCTATGACAATTATTTGAATTCCATATGTAATCCACTGTGGATTTGAATACATGAATGATGATTTTGGGCCAACAATTGCTAACCCTTGAAAGTAAAAAATTATTCCAAAAATCATGATTATCGCACCTGCAATTATCATCAGTTTTCTTTGCAGCATTGTATTTTTTAGGCTCACCAGAATAAAAAGGATAAACAGAATTGATAATTTGACCAAATGATTTTTTGATTTGGTCTTTAATTATTTTTGTTTGATTTTTAAAAATGTATAATTGGGAATATGATGTCTCTGAGTCAGGCATACGCAAATATCTTGATCTAATCTTGTTTGTTGTGTCTGCATCTGTTGCCTTGCTATTATTTTTTGTATTTTATCCTCAAATTGATTCTATAAATCGACAATCTCCGATTTTGATTAATATCATGTTTCTTCCTGCGGCTGCCATAGGATTTCTTTATGGAGTTAGAATTACGCAACGAGCAGTACGACCAAGTGAAATACGAAGTCCAATTAAACGATCACTTGTAAAAATACTCTTGTTCTTTTTTGTTATTGGTGGAATTTTTAGCTCTGTTAATTTTGCAATGAATGGAGGTACTACTATGCCTAAAGTCGATATTCTAAAAGATGGTCTTTTAGTCTGGGTAAATGATTTTGTTACTGCAAACGGGGGTGCAACATTTTTGATAGTTACTAGTATTACTGTGATGGCTGGGGCAACCAAAAGAATAGTGGGCGTGGGTGCAGGATTTCTTAATAGAATAGTGGCATGTGCTGGAACTTTTGTTTTCTTTTCTATGCTTGTACTTAGTTTTACAAAATCTGATCCCAACTCTTCAAGTGTCTTTCTCTACACTTTTTACCAAGCAGGTATTGTTGGAGGAGCATTTTATGCAATGAACAAACTCACAAAAAATCTTAACATTGTGGAGGATTTTGCTAATGGATACTAAAATACTACTTGTTTGGCTCTAAATAAATACCTGAAATGTCATTATTGATTCTATCGATATATTTTACACAATCCTCTGTCTTAAAGTCATTTTTTTTGCATTCCTTAAAGTGAGCAGTGTTCTCTCTTTGAATATGGTCACTAAAGAGTACATTTGCTCCTATTGCCAAGGCAACCAATCCAATTACTGCGAGACTTGCTGCAACTAGAATCATGCCATAACCTACATGGGCATAATTGTGTGGTTCCTTCATTGAACAAATTCGCTTCCTCTTGAATTTAATCTTTTCAAGAATTCAAAGGATTGCTTTGGCTGAGTCCAAATTGGTGAAAAAAAAGAAAAGAAAGTATCTGTAACTACTTTTATTGACTATTCAGATTCTACAATACGAATTTTTGGGTCCGATCAAATTGGAGGAATGGGGACCACCTATGGAAAAAGTGGTTTATCTTATTCTCTCTCGGGAGGGCGATTACTTTAACATAATTTATGCAGACATATGTGAGCAGACCTCTGATAAAGAATTTTTTGTAAAAAATTCTAGATTTAATTGTTGGACTGATAAAATTGGTTCTCAGAAATTACTTTATCTTGCAATTTTACCCTTATTTGAATCGGGAAATGATGAGCGGAAACAAATCTTAGGTAAGATAATTTTACGATATAAACCGTCATGTAATTTGGAAAACCCAACTGATTCTAAACAAAATACTCTATCTTCTAGAACTAATTTACAAAACCATGATGAATCTATGCCTCAAAAAATACAATGTCCCTGTTGTGGATCTGCGATGAAAATTGAAAAAATACTTGAAAATACAACAATATTTCGCTGTGCTGATTGCGATTTGAGTGACACTAGGATTAATTCTTGATCTTGTTTTGAATTTTAAATAATTCTAATGTCAGTAGATCAATTGCTTTTTTCAAATGCTCAAATTCACTGATTGAATGAATTTGTCCCTCAACTAGCGTTCTTAGTATTTTGACTGTTCCCTTTTCAAATTCATTTGACGCTACAATTTCCATGGCATTAATTTTTGATAAAAAAATGTCATAGTTTTTTTTCATTTCATCAGAGGATGCATGTTTATTCATAAAATCTATTTATCAATTTGTTATATGAATTATAGTTATACCAAATCTTCGTCAATGTCCTCAATTGGATCAATGTATTGTTGACAAACACACCCTGGAATCTGACATTTGCCCACTTTCATAAGTGATCTGTTCTCTTTTGATGGAATGTGCGCCTCGTCTATGTGATGGCATCGCTTACAGTTCATGGTAGGAAATCTTTCCTCCGATATTTAAGCCAGTAAAAATTTGAAGTATATTGTAATTCAAATCTTAAAATGCTCATTATTTTCTAGGCGTTTTTCCTGCTGTTGTTTTATTGTACATTGGTTTAAGCTACTATTTGACAAAAACATGAGTTCTACTTTTATTTCATGTGTATGCTGATTTATTGAAATGAGAATTCTATGACAATTTCTAGCATGTTAATCTTGTTTTTATAACGTCGATACTCACTACGATTTTTATTGTAACACTAATGCTGTGTCTTTATTTTTAAACGATATTTTGATTTCTTGTTTTGATAAAATTTTGTAGTTTTGAGAATTACTCAAAACAGTTTTTCTAGTTTTGTTTGTGGTTTTGGAAACATTCTCTGCAATAAACTGGTCTGTCATCTTTTGGTTTGAATGGTATTTGACATTCATTCCCACAATCAGCGCATGTTGCTTTGAACATTTCTCTTGGTCTGTCGTCTCTGCTAAATCTGGATCCTCTGCCATAGCTCGAATCCCCTACCATAGACTACTACCTCTACCATCGCTAGAACCACCACTACGTTCCTGTGGTTTATGCTTTTGGAAACATTCTCTGCAATAAACTGGTCTGTCATCTTTTGGTTTGAATGGTATTTGACATTCATTGCCACAATCCCCGCATGTTGCTTTGAACATTTCTCTTTCTCGATCAAATGGCATATCTTTCTATATATTTGAGAAAATTGGCTGTAATTAAACTATTGTAAATTCTTTTATCAAAAATAAATTCAAACGGGTTTGAAAATTTTCTTGGTAATAATTTATACTTAAAATCATTATCTTAAATCAAGATAAAATTTGAAGGGAATCATAATGGTAGGGGTGTCTGGCTCTGGAAAAACTACCTGGGTAAATTCTCATAAGCAATATACTGTGTGCTCCACTGATTCTATAATCGAAGAATTGGCTAACAGTATGGGTGTTTCATACACTGAGGCATTTGAGTATATTCAAAACAAAAAAAAATTTGATTACATTACCCAAAAATTTTTTGAAAAAATACGTAATTGCATATTAAATAATGAGGATTTTGTAATTGACAGAACTCATCTAAAACGTCATATACGAATTTCATTAATAAATGAATTAAGAACAATTGCAGCTGAAAATGGTCGACATCTAGAATTATCAGCAATAAGTTTTGAAATTCCAGAGAAAATTATCTTTGAGAGATTAAAGAAAAGAGAGAAAAAAACTCAAAAATCCATCCCTAAAAAAGTAATATATGAACAAATCAATTCATTTAACGTTCCAACAAATGATGAAGGTTTCAGTTACATCGAAAGAATTCATTAATTTTAAGGATATTTAGTAAAGATCTGAATTGAATTTTTGATTTCATAAATTATTGGATTTTTATTATAATGTTGTTTATGGAATTAATACTGCTCTAGCTTGAATTTTAGATTCTTTTAGCATTTTGAGAACTTGATTTGCATTTTCTAGTTGATATGTTTCTGTGATGACTTCAAAATTTTTTTCATTGCAAATTTTGATAACCTGTTCCATATCTTTTGTAGATCCAATTACCGTTCCGCGAATTGTTTTTTCATCAAATGCAAAAAATGTTGGATTTTTACCTACTACTGCAATCACAATTAATCCGCCTCTTTTTACTGATTTGATTGCCACATCAGTAACAATATCTGCTGGAGCAAATACAATTGCAGCATCAAGCATTCCATGCTTTTCCTTTATTTTATCTGGAAACTCTGGATTATCTGAGAAAGTCATGATATCTGCTGCGCCTAATCTTTTTGCAATTTCAAGGTGATTTTTACTACGTGAAAATGCAATAACGCTGCATCCTTCAAGTTTAGCAAACTGTATTGCCATATGGCCTACTCCTCCAATTCCAAATATTCCGATTTTCTTGTGTAATCGAGGTTCTACAGCCTTTACTGCCTTGTAGGCTGTAATTCCAGCACAAAATAATGGTGCTGCATATTCTGGTTTCATATTCTCTGGAACTCTGGTTGCAAAGTCTTCGGAGACTGTAATGTACTCTGCATATCCACCTCGAAGTGATTCTCCTGTAATTATTGATGATTCGCAAAGTTGTTCTTTTCCTTCTTTGCAGTATTGACATTCCTTGCATGCCTCAAGTAATGGTGTAATTCCAACTCGATCACCAATCTTGAATTTTGTAACACTGTTGCCTATTTCTATAATTCTGCCTACTATCTCATGGCCTGGGACAGTAGGTAATGTTGGAGGAATTCCAATATCTCTCCAATCTCCCTCAATTCCGTGTAATTGTGAATGACAAACTCCACACGCTTCAATTTTTATCAAAATTTCGTTAGATTTTTTTATCTCATGTCTGTCTATAATTGTTAATTTCAGAGGATTTGTTTCAATTGGAGCACAATTAGATAGAACCATTGCACGCATTTTTTCCATAGCTGTATTGTTTTAGTATCGTATATAAAACAGATTCTAAAAATAATCCCTATTTTTGTATTCAACTAGTTTTTAATTTACTCTAAAAGAAAATATTGTTATCATGTGAAATGATTTCATTTTTAGAGAAATATCACAGTTCTCACCATGTGTTATTTTTTTAAATTTGCGTTTTGATCATTGAATTTGCATTTAACTGATCTGTCATTTTTTCAGAAAACTCATTTTAGATTTATTACCATAATTAATTTAAACATTTAAGCACTTGAAATTTTTTGATTCAATTTTGAAGACTAGAACCTTTTTTCAAGTATGACTCTAAAATGATGAAATTATGTTATGCAAATTATTTTAAAAATAAAAATTTTCAAAAAGTCTAAAACCTCTTTAGCAGAATAACTTGCTTGCTCATTTGTGATTTAGAGTCTTTTGTTTTCCATTTATTGCTCTTGCATTTTATTTTAATAATTTGATTTCATCAACATTAAACATTTTTTCTATGACAAGATCGCCACGTGGTAGTTGTTAGTTGGATTGGAATCCACAAAAATATTTCATTATAGTTTCAAGATTCATTACTCTATTGATTCTAGTTTCCTTGTCTGCGTTTTTTGAAATTTTTTTATGTTTTACCTTTTTTTAGAATATTCATGATATTTGTGACGGATTAGGGGGTTTTCTTTCACACTAATTATAAAAATCATATGAAACATGGAATATTATTAAAAATTTTTATATTAAATCTTAAATAGTTAAAATTACTACATGAAGTGATGTCGATTAATATAATTTCGACAGAATAGATAGCGTAACCCTGTAGAACGAAAAAGGCAAACGGACGTTTCACGTCCTGATAATGAGAGGAAATCTCTCTGTGTTCTACAATTGAGGGTTACGCCTTTTTCAGTTTCTCCTTGTAGGGATTTTGTGCAAACAATCAGAGATTATTTAAAAAACCTGAGGTAAACTGATTACTAAGAAAAATAAAGATCTTCATTCTATGGAATTACATGTCTGAGGATATGACTGCTGAAGATCGTGAACGAATCAGTCTATTGCAAATTGTTTCAAGCTCAAAAAATGAATTCAAAAAACTCTCGTTAGTTCAACTAAAACGATTACAAGAATTAGTTGAAAAAAAAGATTACAGTCATAACAAAAAGGCTCACAAATCTAAAGTCAAACTATTAGGCAAAATCAATGTCAGAATATATGAATTAGAAGAAGGAAAGGGAATCTTTTACTAATTTTATGCAGATTAAGTACAAATATCAATGGAACTGTGATTTGTTGTGAAAGAAAATAATTTAATAAATGAAACTAGTCCATATTTAATCCAACATGCACACAATCCTGTTAATTGGTATCCATGGAATGAGGAATCACTAAAAAAAGCAAAGGAGGAAAACAAACCAATATTTCTAAGTGTAGGATATAGTGCATGTCACTGGTGTCATGTTATGGCACATGAATCATTTGAAAATGAGGAAGTTGCAGAATTTATGAATGACAATTTTGTAAATATTAAAGTTGATAGAGAAGAAAGGCCAGACATCGATGATATTTATCAAAAAGTATGTCAAATAGCAACGGGACAAGGTGGTTGGCCCTTGAGTGTTTTTCTTACCCCTGATCAAAAACCATTTTACGTTGGAACTTATTTTCCTGTTTTAGATTCTTATGGTCGTCCCGGTTTTGGAAGCATAACTAGACAATTAGGGCAAGCATGGAAAGAAAAGCCAAACGATATTGAAAAAGCAGCTGATAATTTTCTTGGAGTATTGCAAAAGACAGAACCAGTGAAAGTTCCAACAAAACTTGAAAGAATTATACTTGATGAGGCAGCAATGAATCTATTTCAACTGGGCGATTCTTCATATGGTGGATTTGGTTCTGCACCAAAGTTTCCAAATGCTGCTAATGTGTCCTTTTTGTTCAGATACGCAAAACTTACTGGGCTCTCAAAATTCAATGAATTTGCGCTTAAAACTTTGAATAAAATGGCAAGAGGGGGAATATTTGATCAAATTGGAGGTGGATTTCACAGATATTCTACAGATGCAAAATGGCTAGTCCCTCATTTTGAAAAGATGCTTTATGATAATGCTTTGATTCCTGTAAATTATGCAGAGGCATATCAAATTACAAAAGATCCATTCTATCTTGAAATTCTCAATAAGACCTTAGATTATGTTTTAAGGGACATGACGTCCATCGATGGTGGATTTTTTTCTGCATATGATGCTGATTCAGAGGGAGTTGAAGGAAAATTCTATGTATGGAGAAAAGATGAAATCAAAGAAATTCTTGGAGATGATGCTGATCTCTTTTGTTTATACTATGATGTTACTGATGGAGGAAATTGGGAAGGCAATAACATTTTGTGTAATAATATCAACATCTCTGCAGTTGCTTTTCATTTTGGAATTTCAGAGGATAAGATTAAAGAAATTCTTACTAGATGTTCTAAAAAATTACTAGATGTTAGATCAAAAAGAATTCATCCTGGCTTGGATGACAAGATTCTCACGTCTTGGAATTCCTTGATGATTACAGCTTTTGCCAAAGGATATAGAGTCACCAACCAAACAAAGTATCTGGATGCTGCAAAAAATTGTATATCCTTTATAGAAAAAAAACTTTTTCACGAAGATGAATTGCTGAGAACCTACAAAAATAATACTGCAAAAATAAATGGGTACCTAGAAGACTATTCTTATTTTGCAAATGCACTACTTGACGTATTTGAGATTGAACCTGAATCAAAATATCTGAATTTGTCTTTAAAGTTGGGATATTACCTGGCAGATCACTTTTGGGATTCTGAAACTAACAGTTTTTTCATGACATCTGACAATCATGAAAAATTGATCATCAGACCAAAAAGTAATTATGATTTATCTTTACCATCTGGAAATTCTGTTGCATGTTGTGTAATGCTTAGGCTGTACCAACTTACCCAAGAAGCAAGATTTTTGAAGATTGCAACTCAAATTATGGAATCTCAGGCTCAGAATGCAGCTGAAAACCCCTTTGGGTTTGGTTATTTGCTCAATACAATTTATGTTTATTTGCAAAAACCAACTGAAATTACAATTATTAATCTTGAAAATTCTGAAATTTGCAATCATATTGTTACAAAATTCATACCTGAATCAATTTTGGTTACAATTTCTGATAAATCTCAATTAGAAAATTTGACTAAATTCCCATTTTTCACAGGAAAAAACTTTGATGATAAAACTTCTGTTTATGTTTGCAAGGATTTTTCCTGTTCGTTACCATTGAAATCCATTGATCAGATAGACATGCACATTTAGATTCTTTTTAAATTTATTGTAATTTCATTTCCCACTTGGGGCTTGCCAATTTTTTCATATCTTGATCTTGGCATTGCAATTGTAATTTGGGTTTGTTGATAACTTTTAATGTTTATTGTTGGTTGAGCCTGTAAAATTGCCTCCAGCAATGGCATAACTTGTTCCTTTGTTTCAGCATCCAGTTTTCTTGATACGTTATCTATGATCATCTGTTTTTGTGAAATTGGTTCAGTTGTTACATTTTCAATCAATGTTAACTGCACCATTTGACCGTTATCAATTATCTGAGTAATCTTAAAGTCGTCTTCTGCTGCCAATACGTTGATGATAAAACATGATGATTTATCTTTAACGTATTGAAAAATACAGCGCCACTATTGCAGTTATTACTGCTGATGCTACTCCCAAACCAAAAATGATCTTACTGCCGTCTGGTCTCATGTTCCTTGTGTGTTAAAAATCCAATTAATTTGTAGCTAATTAAATAATTGAGAATCATTGAACATTAAATTCTGCGATCATCATGATATAATTTGACTTGAATTATTGATCTTTATTTGGTACTGCGGTCCCATAACTGCTTTTTTGATTAGTGGGGCACGATTCTTTAGAATTCTGTTGAATTCTTTAATGTCCTCTAATCCGGGTGTTTGTTTTTGAGTTTGATATGCTTGCAGAAATCCTGAATAAACACATCCTGCGATTATTCCAAAAGTCGTATCTGGTATAGATGCTATCTCTGGGACAAAGTTTTCTGCAATTTGTCGATACGACTCAGATTCGCTAATATAATAATCGATTAAACTGTCTATGAAGTCTTTATTTTCTTTAGAGATTGCCATAATTTTATCTTATTTTTAAGTATTTAACCACCCTAAAAAAATTGTTTATTTATTTAAAATCTAGTGTTTATTTATTGTGGAAATTAGAACTAGATGGCGAATATTTTAAAATATTTGATTCTAAAAAACTCGTAGCAGGATACTTTGATCCTGATTATGGTGATATTTTTCCAAAAGAAAACTCTGCAGAAATTATTTCACAGATGTTAAAAAATCACGATATTATTCATGGAGGGTTTCTTATGATACCGATGGTAAAGTTTGGATTATTTGATTCTGATTTAGATATTAATATCAATGAATTGGGATCTCAAATAAATCGTGTTGGATTGCATTTACAAAAATGGCGAAATTTTCTCTCTATAATCAATAATGTAGATCATTCTATTAGAATATCTCATACTGATCAAGACATGTTGACAATAACATTTCCAATCAAGTTCTCAACGCCCATTTCATTAGACAAAACAGAACTTCTCAATGAAATCTCGCCAGTATTAAATAAAATTCATGAATTGGATTTGTTATGATTTATTTGAATCTCGCAATATTATAGAATATGATGAAACTATATTGTGACCGCATTTTTATTTCATTTTGAGGGTTGGTAATATTACTCGTCTGTTTTTTTGTGATCCTTTGTAGTTTCAAATTTAAACATCTGCTAATCAATTTAGATTAGTGTTTATCTTTTTTCAATTGTTTTAATTCTTTGTTAATTTAATCCAGCTTTTGCAGCATTAAATTCCCTTAAGGCCATCATCTCGTATTCAAATGACTCTTGTAATAGCGAATCAGATCTAATATTGTGAGATTCATCTTTTGTTATTATTCCTTCAATGTATTCCTTATCACTCTCTAATTGTGACTGTGTGGATATCTTGAATAACTGTACTGAAGCAGCAAATTGTTTTGGCGGGATAAGCTCATCATATTTTATAATTATTTCTTCCATTTTTTTTACATGATCTTCTGAAAATTTTACCAATTCCTGTTGGGTTAAATCTCCTTCTTTCCACTCTGTGGTTTTTGAATCAAACTCAATTTGTGCTTGTTTGACATTTTCTTGAATTTGTTGTAGCTCGTTTCCAAAATTGAATCCTTTTTGTCTGGCTTGCTCTGCGGAATAGTTGTAACCTATTATGGCTCCTATGATGATTATTGCTACAGATAGCAGAACTATGTTTTGTTTCTTTGATTTTTTCAAAATTAATCTGTATAGTTGCCTTCTTCATTTAATTTTAGTTCAATTGTCATAACGGTACCGCTGATAAATGATTCATTTCTAATTGTTCGTACTCTTGCAACATCAAGGTGATAAGGCCAAATCTCTACTACAATTGCTCCAACTTTAACATTATCTGGAGCATCTGTTAACTGAATATCTTCTTTTTTTACTCCATGCATTTCAAGTGTATGTAATGCATGTTCCACAAGTGGTTCAGGATTATTATGATTAATAGCCCACACAATTCCCTCATATTCAATTTTTTCCATTTTGAAATGAATCTAAATTTTCTCCTATAACAATTATTCTATTGGCTATTTTAGTTATCTTATAGTTGGAACTTGGCTTAATTATTCGTCCATAATTTTGACACTATTGATTTTAGTGGAATTTGTTTCATTGAGAAATTTCTGAAGATCATTTTCTAAAAGAAATGCAATCATTATTCACTCACAATAATTTGAGTATATTCCATTGTCAAGCCCAAAATATTCGCATGGTCAAATTATTGGGGAATTGCAAATATGATTAAAATCTAGTTTTCATTTTCCTTTCAATCTATGGGACAACTATCTTGGATGAAAAAACTGGATCTTAAGACCAAGAACTGCCGGCAGTATCTTGGTGAGAGATCCTGTGAAAATTAGTGCATTGTTACTTTAAAGTAATAGTATTTAGGTAATGCTGATAATCCATCAATGTAGAACAAAAGTAAATTCTAATAATTAATAATATTTGAAGTAATGTCTCTGCATTCTAAACTTGCGAAAAAAAATAATCTATGCTAACTGTGTTATCGAAAATGATTGCAATAGTGTTTTGTCCTTTTCTGCAAAAGATTTCAAAAATTCTTGTGCCAATGCTTGTTCTTGTACAGTCAAGTTATCAAAAGCCTTCTTTAACGAATCTTCCCTGATGATATTTTGTAGAAGTCTTGATTTTAGCCCATTAGATCCGGCTCCAAAAAATTCTTTTAAGACACTCTCAAATTTTCCAAAATCTTCAATTGATTGGGATACCTTAAGGCTATATCTTTCCATTAATCGTGATTCTATTTTATTTAATGTGGATTTACCTAGGTTGTCTTCAATTGATTTTTGTATCGATGCGACAAGTGAGATTTTGAGGGATTCCCAATTTTCTGCCAGTTTTACTTGTTCTGTTTTTATTGTATGGATAAATTTTGCCTCTAGTTCTTGTGCACCTGCGCCAAAGATTTCATGTAACACATCATCAAGTTTGGAAAATTCCTTGATTGCTTGACAAACTCCAATACCGTGTCGTTGTGCCAATCTCTCTTCAATTTTATTTAAGGTCGCTTTGCCAAGATTTTTCTCAATGTATTCCCTTAATGCTGGCGCGAGCAAATCATTCATTTTGGTTTATCTTATTTATTTGGAAATAATCTAGATATTAAAGACATATAGTTGTCAAACTTGGAAATGACACTGTCTGTTTATTTCGAAAAGTCATTTACAATTTTTGCTAATTCCCAATTTTGGAAATTTAACAGAGATGGCGATCACAAAATGTTGAATGGTTTGTATTGACCTTGGTTTTTCAACCTCTCAAATCTTTTAAGAACAAATCGAGCGGTCTCTCTTACATCAGGACTTGGATCGTTAAGAGCTTTGCTGATTAACGGTTCTACTTCAAATGCTCTCATCAACCCAAGTGATTCAATTGCTTCATGTTGTGTCAAGATACTTTGGTTGTGCAGTGCAACATCTACCAAAATTGGAATCTTGTGTCTCATGTTTCTTGCTGCAACCTGAAAACAGGCTTCGTGCTTTACAACTCCGTTGTCATCATTTTTCAAAACCCACTCAATAACTTCTGCTACCTTGTTGAACATTGGATCTTTTTCATCCTTGTCTTCTGCCAATTCTCCAATAAGCCATACCGCATCCCAGCGTTTTGACTCATCTTTTTCTGTTTGTAATGTTTCTTTACAAACGATGAATCGTTCTTCATCAGAAAGTGCGCGCAAGTTTTGTTCATCAAATATTTGTATTGCCATGTAAACTTGATACAATTTTTAGTTATATGATTTTCGATCATTTTTACTCACGATGATCAATTATTTGTTATTCAGAGACACTATTTCATATACAATTTGTAAACAAAACTTAAATACATTTTATTTAAGTAAAAAGAGCGTGATTACAAAATGCCCAATTTGTAACCAATTGTTGCATCATGATTCAATGATTGCAAATCACATCTCAAAAATTCATCCACAAAGAATTTCAATTCAAAATAAATAATTAGTTTTGTTCAAATCTTTTTATTATTCATAGTCTGATTTTTATTATTATCTACCAGACAGTGCTTCTGTAAAATGAAAAATTGAATCAGATGTGAGTTATTATCTCCTCATTATCACTGTAAAATTGTTTGTCAATTGAAATAATAATTCGTGAATCGGTCTTCATTTTCTAATCACCGTTGACCTAGAAAGTTTTTTTGATTTTATTCTAAAAAGTCTAGTTTTCATTTTCTTTGTACTGCTCCAACGGAGTTGAACCGTAATCAATTATCGACATCCCAGAACTGCCAAAGCCTCCTTCATCAGAATTTGCATTAAAGCTGATATGTTCCCATTACTGTTGGAACAAACGAAGTGGTTACCATCTTAGAGCCAACACACTCATTGACAGTACCATTTACAATACCAGAATAGGTAAATTTACCAGAATAAGCAGTGAACAAAATAGAATAGTCTTTTTCTTTCATGTCCCTATTGTTTACAGTATAGTGAATATCAATTGGTTTTCCAGTAAAGAATGTCTCTGACTGACCATCTTGCGTCCAGAACAAACCTGATTCTAAACCTCTGTAATTTGCAAGAAATTGTTCTGAGGTGCAGTGAGGATCTGAGACTTGGGAGTAAAAAGATACTTCATAATTATTTTCAGACTCTGCCAATAAGAACAATCCTCTATCACCTTTGTCATATGACGGGCAGGGAGTTCCTACAAAACCGCTGTCTGGATTGCACCCAATTACTGAGACAGATTTAGGTATTCCAAAAGAGTCTGGTTTTTTTACAATTTCATCGATTTCTATTATGTATACAGGGGCTTTACCTTCAAATTGCTTTTTATCAGTTACAGTCCCAAGAAGAATCAGATCAAATTCATCAAGAACTTCCTGAGTGGTCATTGGCATGACAAGTCCATATGCAAACGATGGAATAATAACAGTGAAAATAATTCCAATAATTATCAAAAATCTAGTTTTCATTTTGCACCACATTTTTTGCACCTGAAATATTCAAAATTAGAACCATGCTTGCCTGATTCCTCCATCCTTTCTTCTGGGCTAAACTCAAATTCTTCAGAACCGCAAACTTTGCATTTTCTTGGATTATATTCAATTTCCTCAAACTCTTTCTTCCTTTTTACGTATTCTTCTTTAGATATTTTTTCTTCAATATACTTTTTTTCTAAAATTCTTAATGCTTCATCGTTTTGTAGTTTTTCTTTTTCATTTATTGGATCAATCCGTCTGTAATTTAAAATAGAATCTTTTTTTAGTGATGAATGCCTTAAAAAATAACGAATAATAATTACTGCAATGGCAATTCCCACAACTAGTCCAAATGGAAATGGAATGATCATTTGACAAAATGTGAAAACCACTATCGCTATAATTATCCCAAAAATTAGAGTTTTCAATTAATCCAAACCATAGCTGCAATGTTCATAAATAATTCTATGAATTATTTCTTTTTACAAATAGAAAAATACATGTCATGGGATTAGACAATAATGGTAAACTCGCTAGACATGACACTTGAGGCGTTGCAGAACATACAAGATGCAATAGATGAGATAAAGGTGAGAAAAACCATCACATCAGAAAAAGAAACGCTTGAGGATTATAACAAGATCATAAAACATCTAGGGCTTCAATTTCAGATATCATTAATGCTGTCGTAATATTTCAAAAGTATGATAAGGCAGTGTAAATGACCCTATCGTTCCAAAATAATCACAGTTTTTGCACCTATAAAATACAGACTTGTTTGAATGTATTGCAATTACCTCAGGCTCATTCTTTGGACAGTCCTGTTTGAAATAATCGTGTCTACTTACCATGTTTAATTTGCACAAAATTTGTATTTAATCTTGATCATATACTTGATTGATTATTTCCAACAGTAAAAGTAAGAAATTATTCTAGTAATAATGAAAAATCTATTTTTCATTAATTTCTTTCACATCCGCTTCCTCAAGTAGTGCAAAATCTATCTCCCCCTTTTGAACAATATCTTACAATAGTTCAAGAAACTCTTTTTTTGTCAAGCCACAATCAGAGATAATCTGCAACAATAATCCTTTTCCAAGTTCATTTTTTCTTGGAATGGATGTCCATAGTCCTTGCCCATTTTCAATTATGATGTGACTTCCAGACTGTCTTGTTGCATAGAATCCTTTTTTCTTTAATGCTTTTAGAACCTCTTTCCAGTCAATTATTGGAAGACTCAAACGGAAACTGTCACTATCTTGGAAGATGATTTTTTACTTTCTAAATGTGACTTGCAGATTTTAATTGCTTTTTTTGTATCCTCTATTGCCTCTGCCTTTGTATCTCCTTGACCTCTAGCTTGAGGAATCTCTAAACACTGTCCAACATAGAATTTACCATCTTTTTTTAGTAAAATGTTATAATCTCTTTTTTCACTCATGGTATAAGTTTAGAATTTTTGGTATATAAAATTGATTTTTTTTGTAGTCTGAATCCTAGTAATGTTTCACTTTTTATTCTCCGACCGAAATAGTGCAAAATCTAAGGTTCTAACTATTATACATGCTCAATCCATCCCTATATCAATTTAAACACCAACTGGCATAATTATTCAAAATTAAGACTAAGATGAAAGTTTGAACAAAACATGAGTTGATAACTTGATTCACAACAATTAATCGATGTTTATGACATTTAGTGTCATTGTACTTACAACTCTTGATAGTCTTCTAATGGCAGCAATTGTTTTGCCAAATTCAGCTTCATCTTTTGAATTAATCTCTACAATTGCATCATATGCGCCAAAAGTAAGATACGCGTTTTTAACATCTGACATTTGTTTTAATTCTTCTACGATGTATTCTTCTGCTCCAAGATCACAATTTAATAAAATAAATCCAATGTTCATTATTTGCTCGTAAAATAATTATGCTGATACTTGTCTTAAAGTTTTATTCTTTTACCATCTACTGCGTCCACCATAGCTGTTCTTACCGCCACGGTCTTCGTATCTTTTTCTCCCGCCACTCCTTTCATCTCTTGCATCTCCTCTAGAATGCCCATGTCCTCCAGAGCGCCCATATCCACCAGAGCTTCCATAGCGAGGACCTCTAGAATATCCTGATCTAGATTGTGCTCCTCCATATCTTCTGGATGGCGATTGTCTTTTTAATGGATCTGGAATAGAAATCTCTATTCCCATTTCCTTGTTTAGATCTTTCAAATCTACCTTGATTTGGCGCTTTACTAAATTCCAATCTCCAACAGATGAATATGATACCAGTGTAATTGCCCTTCCTTTGGCACCTGCTCTTGCAGTACGTCCAATTCTGTGAAAATAAACCATCTCTTGATTTGGAACATCATAGTTTACTACTAGTTCTACTCTTGGAACATCAATACCTCTCGAGGCAACATCCGTTGCAACAAGAATGTCAACCTTGCCACTTCTGAATTTTGACATTGCCTGCTCTCTCCTGCTCTGAGACATATCTCCTTCAATTGCAACTGCATCAAATTTTTCTTGATGAAGGAATCTTGCAACATCTCTAGTTCTGTATTTTGTTGAACAAAAAACTATGATTTGACCTTTAACTTGTTTGATAAAATCAATCAGGTATTTCATTTTGTCTCTATCTTTGATAATTAAAAATGACTGCTCTATTCCTTCTCCACTAAGATCATCTGCATCAAGAAGGAACTGTTTAGGATTCTTCAGGTATTCTTCAGAAAGTCTTAGAATCGTAGTTGGCATTGTTGCTGAGAACAAGGACATTACCCTTTCTTCGGGGGCCAAATCTAAAATAAATTGAATATCTTCGATAAATCCCATATCTAACATTGTATCTGCTTCATCCAATACTATGTGAGTGATATCTCCAAGCTCAATTGAGCCGCGCTTTAGATGATCGATTAGTCTTCCTGGAGTGGCAACAACAATCTCTACTCCTCTGTCTAGTGCATCTAGTTGTAATCCCATTCCTTGTCCTCCGTACACTGTTGCTACTTTGATGCCTGTGTATTTTCCAAATTTCTTAATCTCGCCAGAAATTTGCATTGCCAACTCTCTTGTTGGTGCCATGACCAAACCTTGAATGCCTTTTTTTGGTTTTATGTCTTGAAGCATAGCAAGTGCAAATGCTGCAGTCTTGCCAGAACCTGTGTGAGCTTGTCCAATGACGTCTCTGCCTGTAAGTAAAACTGGAATTACTGCTTCTTGAATGGGAAATGCTTCATCAAATCCCATCTCGTGAATTCCTTTCAGTATCTCTTCTTTTAATCCTAGATCTTTAAATTTTGTCATTTTTCTTCTCTTAAGCAATGACGAAAAAGCTCATTGCTTGCTCGTCATTATTCCGATGATCAATTGTTCTTTTTTGGTCTAATAAACGCTTGTTCTTATTTTTTTATGTGTTTAATTGAGAATCAATTATCTTCTTGAATGCTTCAATAGGTTGTGCACCTATTAATTTAACAAATCCATTCTTTTCATTTCCAACGAAAAATCCTGGAGTACCAGTTATCCCGTAATTTGTTCCATCTCTTAGATCTTTATTGATTTCATCGATGTATTTTCCTGAATCAAGACAAGAATTGAATTGATCCTCATTCATCCCAAACTCTTTTGCCATTTTTTTAAAAGTGTCTATGGAATCTACAAGTTTCAAATTATTCCAAGTCTGTTGTCTTTCAAACAAAGCATCATGATATTCCCAATACTTGTCTTGTTCATGTGCACATTCAGATGCTGCAGCAGCAGGCATTGCGTTAGGATGGCTGCTTTGTATAGGGAAATCTCTATACACAAATTTTACTTTACCTGTATCTACATATTCTTCTAAAATTATTGGTAATGTCTGAGTCTGAAATCTGGAACAAAATGGACATTGAAAATCTGAGAACTCTATAATGGTAATTGGTGCATCAGGATCTCCTCTTACTGGGTCATCATCTATTGATGCATTGATTGGTTTTATGGCAGGTACATTACTTGGTTGATCACTTGATATTTTTAACTCAAGTTTTTTTATTGCATCGCTTAATTCCATTTTTGATGTTTCTTCTGATTTTAAGACAAGGTATGAACCTGCAAAAAAAGCAGCCACTATGCTAACAGCTACCAATGAAATTAGCAAACCTCTGAATGTTGATTTTTTAATAGATATTTTGCCGCCAGAATTTTCATTCCTTATTAGTTCTACTTTGGCTAGTTCTGGATTGTCATTTTGAATATTGTCAAAATTAATTTTTTCATCTTTTATTTTATCTGAATCCATTTTGTCAAAATCCCTTAAAAGCTGGTTTGATTATAGCATACTTATTCTTATTGAAACAATTTGTCGGTTTGATTTCTCATAGTTCTTATATTCCTTCCAAAATAGCCAAAATAATGTCAGAAGAACGTAAAATGTACCCATGTACATGTTCTGATTGCGGAAAAGAATCCCAAGTACCTTTCCAGCCAATAGCAGGTAGGGAAGTTTTCTGCAAAGAATGTTTACCAAAACATAGAAAACCTAGAGTTCAGAATAAAGGAAGATATTAGGCTGAAACACGCTTAACGTCGTTTTTTCTTACCATTTCAGATCTATTTTTCTAAATTTTAAAAGCCAATGATGGGATCCGAACCCACGACCCTCAGATTACAAATCTGATGCTCTAACCAGGCTGAGCTACATTGGCACAAATTCCAATAAAAATTTTCAAGCTTTAAAGTGTTACCCGAAATAATTTGAAATTCCACCTTTCACACATTTTCATTTGGAAATTATTTCAAGATCTGAGAATTTTAACTCTTAAAACAAAAAATCAATTCATAGGTAATTCATCAGATTATAATACTGCCAATTTGTTGATAATTTATCCATGAAATATGTTAGTCCATTACGCCTCAAAATTTTAATGATCATGTTTTTTGGATCAGGTATTCTTGGAATTGTTGTAGGATTGCGTGTTGCACCTCCAGAAGGAACCTTGCTAATTACATTCATGGGAGTGATCAATTTATGTCTGGGTGGAGTTTTTGGATGGGTACTTCTCACTCAGAAACCAAAATTAGAAGACAAAAGAAAGAAAAAGCGCAATGACAACTAGAACATTTGTGGCAAAATGCATTGCATATGAATGATTGATTCCCTTTTTATCATAAATGTATTTGAACAAAAATCCAATTGGAAGCAACACTAGTGCCATGTGTATTTTTATACCCATGGCAATATGGACAAATGCCCAGACTACAACCATCTTTTTTGATTTTCTAAAATACAATTCTTCAACATAATTTATGTGAATAAACATGTACACTAGTAATGGAACAAATGGGATTATTCCCCACAAACCCTGATCTGCAAAAGGACCAAATGCAATATTGTATCCAAGCCAACTCCAATTTAAAATTGGAATTGAATCTACAAAGTTATATGCTAAAACAATGTATGCAAATAAAATTCCAAATGCGATAGGAGCATATTTTATTGAATTTATTCCACTTTTTAGATCTGTGATCCTCTTTTTTGTTTCCTTTATGAGAAGAAGTGATGATCCTACTGTTAGAATATAGTATCCAATTACAAAACCATCTGATTGGAAAAAATCTTCTAACATGATTAAATTATCTAATCATTGTACAAATATCTAGCGAATTAAAGATCAATCTGACTTTTTAAATAGATTGAATTCTTAACGATATAATATGAAAGAGAACGAAAATGCACCAAATTTTGATTTAACTGCAAATGATGGCAGCAAAATTGTACTTGAATCATTTCGAGGCAAGAAAAACGTAGTTTTGTGTTTTTATCCTAAAAATCATCT
The DNA here is from genome assembly GCA_963825095.1 of uncultured Nitrosopumilaceae archaeon. Taxonomy (GTDB): domain Archaea; phylum Thermoproteota; class Nitrososphaeria; order Nitrososphaerales; family Nitrosopumilaceae; genus Nitrosarchaeum. The sequence continues at coordinate 15,809 of CAWGRV010000021.1, read as the reverse complement.
TTTTGCGTGCCCTTCTAAAATGGTCTTCAAGATGGCAGCCAGTGTCATATCAGAATATCCAAAAATCACTTCTACTGATTCTGTATTGTTTGCAATATCTGGGGATAGTGTAGATGATCAGAAAAAATTTGTAAGCGAATATGGCATTCCATATCCGCACCTTAGTGATCCTTCAAAGGAAACTTGTAAAAAATATGCTGGATTAAATTTCATTGGATTGCCAAAACGATCCACATTTGTAATTGACAAAAATGGAGTGATTAGAAAAATCTTTCAAGATATCAAAGTAGAAAAGCATGGCCAAGAAATAGCATCATTTTTGGAAAATCTCAGTTGATAATTTTTACAATCAAAGTATAAATAATAAATCCCGTACAACAAAAAAGAATTGCTTGATTTAGTTGCCAAAAAATTATTCCTCACAAAAGGTAAAGGCATTCATGAAGATCGATTGACCAGTTTTGAATATGCTTTAAGGGATGCTGGAATTGCAGGAACTAATCTTGTTTTAATCTCTAGCATATTTCCACCAAATGCAAAATTGATTTCTAGAAATGAGGGGCTCAAGCAAATTACACCTGGGCAGATTTTATTTACAATTTATTCCAAGAATCAGACCAATGAAGCACACAGATTATGTGCTGCATCAGTAGGTATAGCCAGACCAAAGGATACCAATCGATATGGATATCTTTCAGAATACGAGTCATATGGGCAAAACGAACAACAGTCTGGCGACTATGCTGAAGATATTGCTGCACAAATGTTGGCTTCCTCCCTTGGTATTCCATTTGATATTGATAAAAGCTGGGATGAAAAAAGACAACAGTGGACTATTTCTGGACAAATCTACAAGACTCAAAACATTACGCAATCTGCAAAAGGTGATAAAGATGGCAAGTGGACCACTGTCTTTGCAGCCGCAGTTTTACTAGTGTAATTATTTTTTGTATCCTTTGAGATAAAATATTGCTGCACCAATGGCTATAGCTGTGATGATTATTACAATTATTATTGAATCATCAAATTGAATTGGTTTTTCCATTGGGTTTGTACCGTTACCTATGGAAAAAATTAATTCATTTTTGCTAATTGATGGTTTTTCACCAAAAATGTATTTTCCTTGAATAATTTTTCCTTCCTCTGGATCAAAAACCCATCCGTCTTTTGTAACTTCTTTTGGAATCTTTTCACCATCCACTATTTGCGTGTCCACTATACTTCCTCTCACATCAGAGATTTTGGTAGATTCTGGAGATAATACTGCCACTTGAAGAATGGAATTAAGTGGATAAAATCCATTAGCAAAATAATCTGATCTTTTTAATTCATCTGTCTTCAAAAATTCCAGTGGGCTTATTTCGTTTACTGATGTAGCCGTATTTGGATAATCCACTGATAATTTCAATTGTAATAACGACTTGTTTTCAATCGGTATGATTGAAAATGTCATTTTTGATTTATCTTCTTTTGATAGATTTTTTGCAATATCGTAAAACCCTCCAGATTCTCTGATTATTTTTGGTAGTACCAGTACCGAAATTTTCTCGTACATGGAACTAGTATCTTCCATTGGTAGTGTGTATACACGCAGAAACGGTTCCTTTTCCTGAAATTGTTCCTGATGTTTCAAAAGCACTTCCCAATTTATCTCCGGTTTGGATAAAAACAGAATTAAATTTTGCATCTGTATCAAATGTTTGATTTAAATCATCAATGAATAACTCTGCTACTCTTTTTGTGCTATTTTGAATTTCTGGAAAATTTTTATCTGTAGGATCTCTTGAGACATTTATGATTATACACGATTGATCATATACTCCTAAAACACATTGATTCTGATTTGTCAAAATCACCGAGGTAACTCTTGTATTTTCTCTGATTTTTTGTTCTAATTCTGATGGGATCTTTATTTCTTGAATACTAGTACTTTGAAGTGTGATTGATGCTGTTACATTTTTTGAAATGCTTTTATCTACTACTACTTGTGCTGTTTCTTGAAATGTTGCAAGCTTCATCTCTTGGGAATATGCATAACTTGTTGTAAATACAATCAAACCAATTAATCCAAGTAATATGATGGTTTTTTGCATTGTTGCAATCCTTCTCTTCAAATTATTAAATTTACTCTTATTTCACACGATTAGTTTTTTTACCGTTTTCTCAGTTGGCCCATTTCTGTAAATTTCATCACAATGATAAAGAAAAATGGGCTGTGATTTTGATCGAAGACTAGTTTCAAAAGAAAACTTGTTCAAAAAGCTCGTAAATTGTTTAAACGTTTAAATCAGATAATCTTCTACTTGAGATTGACATCGAATTCAAACCGTTCGGGGAACAAGCTGGCAGTCCGTGCGTTGGACTGCCAGCCCCATATTATTAAATTATAAACGCTGTTTGTTTTTCTAAACATAACTACAAAAATTCAAGCCTAAACTCTACATTTTACTAAATCTTTAAGACTGTAGAAAATTTTGAATACTGTTGAGGAAAATTCTAGTTTTTCTGCTAGTTTTGGTTTCAATAATTGTTATAATTCCTAATGCATTTAGTGATCCAATTTTAAATGACCAAAATCTGATTGTTGAAAAATATGTTTCGGGCTTGTGTTGTGCGGTAACTACAATGACTTTTGTTGGAGACGATATTTTAATTTTACAAAAAAATGATGGAGTAGTTCGTTTAATTCGAGATGGTGTTTTACAGGAAAAACCTGTTCTTGATGTAAATGTTAATTCAGTGGGAGAGGCTGGCATGTTGGGCATTACGAGTGTTAATTCATCAGTTTATCTTTATTTTACGGAGGCAAACATTGATGGCGGCGAATCATTGGGAAACAGAATTTTCAAGTATGAGTGGGATGGGAATACATTAAAAAATCCTATTTTGCTAAAGAAACTTCCTTCAAATACTTATCATAATGGTGGAGCTATGGTGTCAGGATTAAATGATAAAGTGTATGCAGTTATAGGAGATACTGGACGGTATGGCGTTCTTCAAAATAAGGCTCTTGAATGGTTGAATAGTTCTGATTTGACCATGAAAGACAACGGTGTAATTTTACAAGTAGAGCCAGAAGGTCCATACTATGCCATGGGAATAAGAAACAGCTTTGGCCTTGCAATAGATCCTGTAACTGGAAGTTTATGGGCTACTGAAAATGGAGATGATGATTTTGATGAAATCAATATGGTTCAAGAAAAATTTAACAGCGGTTGGATAGCAATAATGGGTCCTGCAACAGAATCTGAATTAGATAATCTTCCAGGCTATGAGGATTATGTTTATGATGATCCAGAATTTAGTTGGGAGAAAGTAGTTTCTCCCACAGCATTAAATTTTGCAAAATTTAAGGAAACTCATGATTATGATAATTCTCTTTTTGTAGGTGATTGTAATAATGGTAATCTTTACAAATTTGAATTAAATGAAGAACGAAATGGATTTGAATTTACTAGTTCTTTTCTTCAGGATAATGTAATTGACAAAAATGAAACCATGGATGAGATTATAGTAGGTACTGGATTTGGATGCATTACAGATATTGAAAGAGGGCCTGATGGATTCCTATATGTTGTGTCATTAAATGATAAAGTGATTTATCGAATAATTCCAAAGGAATCAATCAGCACAATTAATTCAGATGTTAAGGGGGGTGGATGTTTAATAGCGACAGCAACCTATGGTTCTGAATTGGCCCAACAAGTTCAACAACTACGAGAACTACGAGACAACAAAATACTCAAAACAAAAATTGGAAGTAATTTTATGAGTACATTCAATGATTTTTACTATTCATTTAGTCCGGCAATAGCTGATTACGAACGTGAAAATCCAATATTTAGAGAATCTATCAAAATTACACTGACTCCAATGATTTCATCTCTATCTGTTTTAAACTATGTTGATATTGATTCAGAAGCTAAAGTTCTATGGTACGGAATTAGTTTAATTTTACTAAATATTGGAATGTATTTTGTAGCGCCTTTTATTGTAATTGTGAGAATTAAAAAGAAATTCTAACCTTTTTTTGATTTTCAACACAAGATCCAAAATGGATGGATAATTTGTTCTATTAATTAAATTAAAAAATTCTAGTTTATTGCTGCAAGTGCCTTTACTTGACTCTCTACATAATCAAATCCTTCCTGCCAAAACTTTGGGGATTTGATATCCAATCCATGCTCAGCTAATAGTTTTTCTGGTTTTCTAGAACCACCAGCTGCGAGTATTTTGATATATGATGGGACAAAATCTCTTCCTTCTTTTTTGTACCTTTGAAATAATGATAATGCAAGTAAATTTCCAAACGAGTATGCATAGCAGTAAAATGGTGTGTGATAAAAATGAGGGATGCAACTCCATTCGATTGCAAAGTCATCTGAAAGAATAACTGTATTTCCAAACTGTGTTCTCAAGTTTTGAAGATATGTCTTTGAAATTTCATCTACTGTTGTTCCTTTTCCAATCTGCTCATGTGCATCTACTTCAAACATTGTAAAAAATGATTGTCTGATGATTGTTGCATAAAAATCATCAATTTTCTCTGAAAGCATAATTTTTTTCTCATCATCTGTAATTTTCTCTGATAGATTGTCAAACAATAACAACTCTGAAAAAGTCGATGCAGTTTCAGCCAGAGGCAATGGTGCATCTTGTACTAGAATCGACTTGTCCTTGGCTGATTGGCTATGTACTGCATGTCCTAGTTCGTGGGCTAGTGTGAAAATGTCTCTTGATTTTCCTGTATAGTTTAACAAAACAAATGGCGTGATTTTTGGCGATAAAGTACTGCAAAATGCTCCATCTCGTTTTCCTGGTCTGACTAGCGAGTCCACATGATTTTCATTAAATACTTTTTTAGCATAGTCTGCCAACTGTGGACTAAATCTTTCAAGGGATTCAAAAACAATTTTGACTGATTTATCATATTGGTAAGTTTTTTCTTTAATGTTGACTGCTGCAGGTGCATATAAGATCATACCTGCGTAATTTTTTCATTTTTAACATTTTTGCTTTCTGAATAAAGAATTTTTGAAATATTGGAGAATTCTTTTTACAAACAGTCAAAAGCGATTCAACTGTTTTATCATCTACATCATTTGCAATGTTTCTCATTGAAATTGGAGATTTGTAGCCTCGTAATCTCAATTCCTTCATCTTTCCAATTCAAAACTATATTTTGGTAAATTTCTCCAATCACTCCCTTGTTTTCTGTAAATTTTGATAGAATTGTCTTGTATGCTGTTTCTCTGATTTTTTCATTTGTGCTTCTAATGTAATTTGTTATTTCTTCTCGCGTCATCTTTTTTGTTTTATTTCCAATCTTCATATGATATTCATACGCACTTGTCATCTTGTCATACAATTTTACTAGTGCAGAAATTCCAGTAACATCCAAGGTATTGATGATTTTTTCTTCGGGTTCAGATAAGTGCATATTTTGCAAATAGTCTTTTGTGGTTTAGATATTCTGAGAGATCCCCTGCATCTCTGATTAGTCTTTGTGCATTTTTTTCATCAATCTTTGTTTTCCACCACAAATCAAAAAATAAAATTTTATTGGAAATCTCTGATCCAAGCTTTGATACATTTGTCATAAGAGATGTTGCTTCATCTGATTGAGTATCTGCAGAGTATGATAATGATGCATATCCTCCAATCTTGCTCATTTTTTCAGAAATCTCTTCAATATTCTGTAAAATATTCATAAATTTTTTTGATGATATTTTGGGATCTAGGTTTGATTTTATCTTTTCAAATTTTTTTGCCAGTACCTCGACTTCACTTATTTGTTTTTGAAATGCTGGACTTTTTGGATCCTTTGCCAGCTCTGAGAGATCCCATCTATCCAGTTTATACTCTGACATGTAAGGGGTTTATTTTGTAACTATTAAAATGTCAATAGTATTCTTCGTGAATGTAGCACCATTTCCAAGTACTTTCTTGAAGAGCCTTGATTACTGGATGACCCGTCTCCATGTGATGTTTTGTCGCATGTTTGCCAATTGATGAATCACAACAGCCTACATGACCACATGTTAGACACAATCTTAATGCCACAGTTGGTAGGTGTTCTTTTTCACATTCCTCACAACCTTTTGTTTTTGGTTCAATCTCTTGTTTTTTTACAGGAAAATGTTCGCACTCTTTTGCCATAAATTATTTTAAGATAACCAAAATTTTAGTATTTTTTTAAAGTGTCTTTGTATCTTTTTACTGCTTCAATTATTACACTTTTTGCTTCCTTGGATGTCCTCCATCCTAAAATCTCTACTTTTTTTCCTTCAAGATCTTTGTACACTTGGAAAAAATGTCCAATCTCTGAGCGATAATGATCTTCCATATCTTTGATATCTACAGTGTGAAGGTATCTTGGATCATTTATTGAGACACAAATGATTTTGTCATCCAGTTTTCCATCATCTTTCATTTGAAGCAGTCCAATCGGTCTTGCCTCAACTAGTATTCCTGGGTATGTGGGATTTGTTACAAGGACTAGTGCATCAAGTGGGTCTCCATCATCTGACAATGTTTGGGGGATTAGGCCATAGTCTCCTGGATAATGAAATGGCGAAAACAATACTCTGTCTAGTTTTATCATGTTGTGCTTTTTGTCATATTCGTACTTGTTCATAGAACCCTTTGGAATCTCTACTATCACATTAATTATCTCTGGAATGTCCGTGCCAGATTCAATGTCATGCCAAAAGTTTTTACTCATTTTCTAGATTTTTGTTTTGTACAATATGTATATGAATTCTATGACTCAAAATTTTTGCAAAATCTATACTTGATTAGTGGTATTGTGAATTACTCTGAAAATTTTTACGGTATATTGTCCTTCAAAGATATCAACTATTTTACCCGTAGTCTGATCAATATTTCTTATTTTGAATTTGTATTCGTACGAGCCATCCCCTTTTACTTTAACTTGCGCAATGTGTGCTGGCTCATCGCCTTTGAAAAATTGGATTATTACTGGATACCTTTCTGCATAGTCTGAGGGGTCACCTCTTAGTGTACCCCACAATAATGTAGTGTCTTTTGGCACATCCATAACTGTGACTGTCTTTTGGAGACTGAGTTTTTCATTAATTGGGGTTACAGTTATGGTTTCATCTGGTGTTTGAATTATGGCTGATGCATTTGATGGATAAAGTAAAACAAACAATGCCACAATTACTGACATTCCAACTATGATTGATTTCAATCTATTCGTATTTTGATAAATGACTTAAAAAATTTATCATTCATTTGTCCTTGTTTTGAGGCCATTTTTTGAAATTTTAGGTTCTAGATCCTGTATTTCAATTATACAGTTAATCTCATTTCTAAAAATCACCACTTGGGTTTTAAGCTCTTCTTGAGTAGATTTTCTATGGATACTGTAAAGCAAATAATGAAAAAACCAATCACTATTGAAAGTTCCTCCTCGATTCTAAAGGCAATGACTAGGATGATTGATTTGAAAAAAAGCAGGCTTCTTACAACAAACAAATCCGGTGAAATTGTTGGAATTATTACCGAAAAAGACATTGGATTTTTTTTGCTCTCAAATGACTCTGAAAAAAACTTGAGTGAAATTCCTGTTTCTAGTATTGAAAAAACCCTAATCGAGGTAAGTGAATCTACTCCAATTAAAGACGTAGCACACATTATGATCTCAAAAAAAATTGGCTCTGTAGGGGTATCTTCTGCGGATACAGTTGGAATTGTAACTCAGACTGATCTTGCCCGCTATTATATTCAACATTATGTAGGTCACAAGAGGGTTGGGGATGCCATGACCGTAGCATATTCTTCAATGTACCTAGATGATCCACTCTACAAAATAGTCTCAAAAATGATTGAAGATAAGGTATCACGATTAATCATTAAAGATAGTAAAGATGCTGTCAAAGGAATCATTACCTTTAGAGATCTCTTTAGGATTTCAATGACTTTGGGAAAAGACAATGAGGTCCTTGATAACACGGATCCTGTAATTTCAGTGATTTTTCCAAGAAAGGGGTTTTTGACTCCAAGCGGATTTGGGGGAACCACTTTTGCAAAGGATGTCATGACTCCAAATATTACTACTATTGATTACAATGATGATCTAGTCATGGCATGTACTGTGATGATTGATGATAATATCAATGGCGTTGGTGTTTTGATTAACAATCGCTTGTCTGGAATAATAAGCAAAACTGACATTGTCAGAGTTTTATCTGAAATAAATTAAAATTTTATTTTCTTAAAATCAATTTAGTTATTGAATATTTGTAATTTCTATATTGAATTATTTAGAGAAAAATTTCATCATATTTTTAATTTATGTTTTAATTTATGTTTTAATTTTGTTTGGCATAATTTCAAATAACTTTTTGTACCGCATTTCAAATAATTTTCTAGTGAGTTTATTACTATGTTAGAATAGTATTATCCTCATACTTTATGATGATATAATGTGCGTGTAATATTTTGGTATGACAAAACCACATTGTTAAATATCAAATTCTAACTAATCATTTCAAGGTCAAAACAACTTGGTAAACACAAAAATAATCTTTGCAGCGATTCTCTCAATCATACTTTTGTCTAATTTGTCTGTGACAGCCTTTGCACTTTCATCATCCCAGGGACCAGTCAACCCAAGCATATCTATTGCCGCTGGGGACAACGAACAGTGGTCCAATCTTAATAACATCATATCTTCGGATAACACTTATGCAACAGTAACAGTTGACGGTACTGAATCAAACACACTTTCTGCAACAAACTTTGGTTTTTCCATTCCTGCAAACGCAGTGATTAATGGAGTTATAGTTGATATTGAAAGAAAGTCGTCTTCTACTAGTGACGGGGGTTCAGAGGATGCCTCGGTACAACTTATTAAAAATGGAGTCATTGGCGGCTCTGATAGACAGACAAACACCAACTATGCCACTAGTGATGTAACAGAAGCCCACGGTGGTTCTAGCGATTTATGGGGTTTGTCATTGACTTCATCTGATGTTAATGCTGCAAACTTTGGTGTGGCATTTTCTGTAACAAAGCCAAGCAGCAATGGTTCTGCACACACCGTATCAGTTGACAACATTAGAATTACTATTCATTACTCTATTCCATCTACCCAGGGACCAAGCACTCCGGCAACTGCAACTAGCAGCGGAAGCAACGAGAACTGGTCAAATGTATCCAATTCAAAGATTTCCGATAACACTTATGCTACAGTCTCAGTTGATGGCAATGACTCTGATTACATCTCTGCAACTGGATTTGGATTTTCCATTCCTGCAAACGCAGTAATTAATGGTGTTACAGTGGATATTGAAAGAAAGTCATCCTCAACTAGTGACGGCGGCTCTGATGATGCATCAGTCAAACTAATCAAGGGCGGATCAATCACTGGTTCGGATAGACAGACAAACACCGACTATACAACAAGTGATGTAACAGAAGCCCACGGCAGTTCTAGCGATTTATGGGGTTTGTCATTAACTCCATCTGATGTCAATTCTTCAAACTTTGGTGTTGCAGTATCTGTACAAAAAAACAGTAACAATGGCTCTGCACACACTGTATCAATTGACAGCATCATAATTACCATTCACTACTCCATTCCATCTACCCAGCTGGTCCAAGTCAATACTGCAAGTGTTGCCAGTCTTGGAAATGACCAATCATGGTCAAATATTGGAAATGTCCTAAGTTCTGATAATTCATATGCTACAGTATCAGTTGATGGAAACGACTCAGATTACATTTCTGCAACTGGATTTGGTTTTTCGATTCCATCTGATGCTACCATTACTGGAATAATTGTAGATGTAGAAAGAAAGTCATCCTCAACTAGCAACGGTGGTTCTGATGACGAATCAGTCAAACTAATCAAAGGTGGATTAATCACTGGTTCAGATAGACAGACAGATACTGAATACACAACAAGTGACGTAACAGAATCCCACGGCACAACAAGTGACTTGTGGGGTTTGTCATTGACTCCAGCTGATGTTAATGCCGCAGATTTTGGTGTTGCGATATCTGTGCAAAAATCTAGCAGCAGTGGCTCTTCTCATACAGTATCTATTGACAATATCAAAATGACCATTCACTACACCATTCCAGACACAGACGGTGACGGTATTGCAAATTCTGCAGACAACTGTCCTGCTGTATCTAATGCAGACCAACTAGACACTGATGGTGATTCACTAGGAAATGCATGTGACACCACACCAAACGGAGACACAGACGGTGACGGTATTGATAATTTAACAGACAACTGTCCTGCTGTATCTAATGCAGACCAACTAGACACTGATGGTGATTCACTAGGAAATGCATGTGATGCATTTCCAAACGATCCAAACAATGACTCTGATGGTGATGGCATTTCAGGAGACATAGACAATTGTCCCTCTAACTCTAATGCAGATCAAGCAGACACTGATGGCGATTCACTAGGAAATGCATGTGATTCCACACCAAACGGCGATTCGGACTCTGACGGAATAGACAACTCTACAGACAACTGTCCAACTACATCAAATGCTGATCAACTAGACACTGATGCTGATGGTGCAGGCGATGCATGTGATACCACACCAAACGGTGATGATGACACTGACGGAGTAGACAATTCAACTGATGTCTGTCCAGGATTTGATGATAATGTAGACACTGACACAGATGGCACACCGGATGGATGTGATACCACACCAAACGGTGATGACGACAATGACGGAGTAGACAATTCTACCGACAACTGTCCTGTTACATCCAATGAAGACCAACTAGATACTGACAATGATGGATTAGGAAACGCTTGTGACTCTACACCAAACGGTGATGGTTCAAACGGCTCAACAGGTAGCACAGGTTCTACAGGATCAACAGGTTGCTACAGGATCAACAGGTTCTACAGGATCAACAGGTTCTACAGGATCAACAGGTTCTACAGGATCAACAGGTTCTACAGGATCAACAGGTTCTACAGGATCAACAGGTTCTACAGGATCAACAGGTTCTACAGGATCAACAGGTTCTACAGGATCAACAGGTTCTACAGGATCAACAGGTTCTACAGGATCAACAGGTTCTACAGGATCAACAGGTTCTACAGGATCAACAGGTTCTACAGGATCAACAGGTTCTACAGGATCAACAGGTTCTACAGGATCAACAGGTTCTACAGGATCAACAGGTTCTACTGGCTCTACAGGATCAACTGGCGACCTGAACCACTTGCTGAAATTAACGGCGGCGGATGCACTGATTGCAACCCACCAATACTAGGATATGACAGCACCGGCAAAAAGCCTAGTCGATGGTGGCTTTACCTACAACGGCAAAGTATCCGATGCAAACTATTTCTTTACACCATACCCACTAATCAACGCTGAAATTGGCAAAGAGAACGTTGCGCAATTAAAAATATTTGAAGACAGCGGTCCTGAACAAGTAAGACATGTTGCACTAGGATTTGGATTGGCAAAAGGCGAGTACATGAGTCAAAGCAATGCAATCATTGTGTATGACATTGACTTCCAAGGAAACGGTCTAGTTTCACAAATCGATCCTGAAGATGCAATCGATGATGCAACACTCCGAGTAGAGACAGAGAATGTAAAGTGTACCGATTCAGCAGTAGATGAGAAATGTTTGCTAGTTACCATATATCACACCTTTAGGGCACCACTTGCCTTTGATATTGTAGGCACTGATCTCTGGGACGACAAAGGCAACTCTTGGGAGAATTTCTTTAACCACGGTATTCACATCACTGGTGACTCGATGAATCCACCAAAAGAGTATGATGGAATCAACAAGGGTATGGTATACCACTTGACGCAAACTGGTACTGACACTGCAGTTGATGACCTTGGAAACACATGGTCATTCCAATATGGAGTGTGGAACATGGATTTCAAGCCAGTAGTAAGACATGATGCCGATATCATTAATGACGACAAGGCCTGGGCTATACAAAAGATGATGGGTGATAATGTGCCCCAAGACATCAAGAGTCTCTTTCACTATGACAGAAACCACAGCATGTTTGGTACAGTAAAAACCGAACAGTCTATTGTGGCACAAAAGAAAATGTCCCAGATGTGCCCAGAGTGCACAGACGAATCATTTGATAAGATTAATGATATCTTTGCATATGAAATGCCTCACTTCCTAAAGAGATCAGAGAACATGGAACTAATTGCAAAAGAAAAGTTTGAGGCACAAAGAGCACTTGAATTATTGATGCAAAATGACAAGCAATAGGCCTGAGAGCGTGAACATATTTTAAATCATTTTATTTTCCAAATTATTTTATTTTTTAGGTAAATGTTTAGTAAAAAATATTGTTTGTTTTAAAACTTTCAAAACCAAAATAATTTCTAATTTTTTTTAAAATATTTTTTATTGTTGTTTGGTAAGACATTACAAAAGTATTAACCTCATAACATATGATAATCTAAAACTGTAATAATTTGGAATTACAAAACCATATTATTAAATACTAAATTTCGATATCAAAACCAGGTTAGCCACTTGGAATCATCACAAATACTTCTATTTGCGTTTCTATCAGTAATTTTATTATCTAGTTTATCTGTTTCAGTCTTTTGCTGTACCTTCTTTACCATCTACACCAGATTCTTTCTTCATCATCTGATACTGGTTCATCTAGCTACTTCGATAATATTACAAGTGATACCACTCCTACTTTTACTGGAAGTAAAGGAAGTGGTTCAAATCCATGGGGGTTTCGTCTTTATGAAGGAACAACGCTTCTAGGAAGTGATGGTTCTGGTTCCAGTTATTCAATTACGACATCAACTCTTAGCAATGGAGTACACACTATTGTTGCAAAATCGTTTGATGGTTCTGGGGAATCGGCAGCATCTGGTTCCATTACTATTACAATTGATAATACATCTCCAACTGCTGCCATAAACTATTCCACTAGTAATCCGGTTAAATCTGGAACTTCTCTAATCATAACTGCAACCTTTGATGAACCTATGGTCGATTCCCCCGTTCCAAAAATTTCCCTATCTGGAGCAAACACCTTGGCTGCCACAAATATGGTCAAAACCAGTAGTACTGTGTACACATATACTCACACGGTTGGTTCAGGAAACGGCGTTGTCACAGTAGCACTAAGTACAGGTACTGATATTGCTGGTAAAGTAATTACATCTGCTCCAACAAGTGGTGCAACTTTTACAGTTGATAATACTGCTCCAACACTTACAACTCGAACAATTGCATCCAACAATGCAAATACCGCATACGCAAAATCTGGAAATATTGTGACTGTCTCCTTTACGTCCTCAGAGTCACTTGGAAGTGCATCTGGAACAATTGGGGGATTATCTGCAATTGCAACTAATGTTGGTGGTAATAACTGGACGTTGTCTAGAACTCTAACTGGTGCAGAACCTACAGGCATTTTGGCATTCTCTATTGCCTTTAGTGATATAGCAGGAAATGCAGGAACTGCCGTTACGACAACAACTAATGCATCAACTGTTACTGCAGATTTTATAGCCCCAAATACCACAATTACAACATCTCCATTAAACCCATCAAACATTTCTTCACCCTCATTTAGTTTTACATCTACAGAGGGTGGTTCGACATTCCAATGCAAAATAGACAGCTGGTTCATTTGCAACATGTACTAGTGGTAGTGCAATTGCTTCTCAATCTGATGGTACTCACACATTCCAAGTCAGGCAACTGATATGGCTCGGCAACACTGATGCAACTACTGCAACCTATACCTGGACCATTGATACAGTAAAACCAATAACAACAATCACTAGCGCCACTGATGGCAATACACATCCATAACAAGCGGTATCACTTACAAATTCTCGCATCAATCTCAATTTCATTTAGCGTTGATGGAACTGGTTCGTCCGTAGCACAGTCTGAATGCAAACTTGATTCGGGTTCATATGGAGTTTGCACCACTCCAAAATCCTATTCTGGTCTCTCTGACGGTTCTCACACAGTCAGCATTAGATCAACTGATGCTGCAGGTAATCTAGAATCTACTGCAACATTGACATGGAATATTGATACCACTGCACCAATAATTTCACTAACTGGAGCAAACCCACAGACAATTGAGCTTGGTTCTGGATACACTGAACTGGGTGCAACAACTGATGACGGTTCTGCTGTAACAATTGATTCCTCTGCATTTGTTGATGCCGTAGGATCATACTCTGTACTTTATGATTCAACTGATGTCAATGGCAATGCTGCACTCCAAGTTACCAGGACAGTAAATGTAGTAGATACCACTGCACCAATAATTTCACTAACTGGAGCAAACCCACAGACAATTGAGCTTGGTTCTGGATACACTGAACTGGGAGCAACAGCTGATGACGGTTCTGCTGTAACAATTGATTCCTCTGCATTTGTTGATGCCGTAGGATCATACTCTGTACTTTATGATTCAACTGATGTCAATGGCAATGCTGCACTTCAGGTAACCAGAACAGTAAATGTAGTAGATACCACTGCACCAATAATTTCACTAACTGGAGCAAACCCACAGACAATTGAGCTTGGTTCTGGATACACTGAACTGGGAGCAACTGCAAATGACGGCTCTGCTGTAACAATTGATTCCTCTGCATTTGTTGATGCCGTAGGATCATACTCTGTACTTTATGATTCAACTGATGTCAATGGCAATGCTGCACTCCAAGTTACCAGGACAGTAAATGTAGTAGATACCACTGCACCAATAATTTCACTAACTGGAGCAAACCCACAGACAATTGAGCTGGTTCTGGATACACTGAACTGGGTGCAACTGCAAATGACGGCTCTGCTGTAACAATTGATTCCTCTGCATTTGTTGATGCCGTAGGATCATACTCTGTACTTTATGATTCAACTGATGTCAATGGCAATGCTGCACTCCAGGTTACCAGGACAGTAAATGTAGTAGATACCACTGCACCAATAATTTCACTAACTGGAGCAAACCCACAGACAATTGAACTTGGTTCTGGATACACTGAACTGGGTGCAACTGCAAATGATGGCTCTGCTGTAACAATTGATTCCTCTGCATTTGTTGATGCCGTAGGATCATACTCTGTACTTTATGATTCAACTGATGTCAATGGCAATGCTGCACTCCAGGTTACCAGGACAGTAAATGTAGTAGATACCACGCCACTGGATTCTGACAGTGATGGCATTGCAGACAGTGAGGATTCATGTCCAAATGATGCAACAAACACCTGCAACAATCCCATAGACTCTGACAGTGATGGCATTGCAGACAGTGAGGATTCATGTCCAAACGATGCAACAAACACTTGCAACAATCCAATAGACTCTGACAGTGATGGCATTGCAGACAGTGAGGATTCATGTCCAAACGATGCAACAAACACCTGCAACAACGTAGAAGGTGATGAGGATAATGACGGCATTGCCAATTTAATCTGATAACTGTCCTGCATATCAAATGCAGACCAACTAGATACAGATGGGGACTTGATTGGTGATGCAGTGCGATTTAGTACAAGATGCTGATGTAGATCCAATTCCTGATGAAGTTAAAACTCTAAAAGGTGGTGGTTGTACTGACTGTACTCCACCAATACTTGGATATGACAGTACTGGCAAAAAGACTAGTAGATGGAGGCTTTACCTACAACGGCAAAGTATCTGATGCCAACTATTTCTTTACTCCATATCCACTAGTCACAGTTGAAATTGGCAAAGAAAATGTTGCACAACTAAAAATATTTGAAGACAGCGGTCCAGAACAAGTAAGACAATGCGTT
>CAWGRV010000020.1:0-154755 GCA_963825095.1 uncultured Nitrosopumilaceae archaeon | reverse complement strand
AGAGATCCCATTGTGTGCAGAGCCGGATCCTGCCTTTACCAAAACAGAGTCGTGTGCTCCATGATAGCATCCTTCAAACTTTATTATTTTTTTCTTTTTTGTAAAGCCCCTTGCCAATCGTATGGCAGTCATTGTCAGCTTCACCACCAGTGTTTACCAATCTAACTTTTTCAATTGACGGAAAATTCCCAATAATTAATTTTGATAATTCAATTTCAGACTCAGTTGGTGTACAAAATAAAGTCCCCTTAGATAGTTGAGTTGATACTGCATTGATAATTTCCTTTCGCCTATGTCCAAGAAGCAATGCCCCATAACCATTACAGAAATCAATATAGCGATTTCTGTCTTCATCCCAAATGTACGAACCATTAGATTTTTTTGCAAAGAATGGATAGGGTTCATAATATCTAACAGGACTATTAACACCCGATGGAATTACCTTTTTTGCATCATTGAATAATTTTTTTGAATTAGACAATAGTCAGAGGTAATCTATCTTATTATTATTCGTAATACGACATATTGGAGTTTAACCTTTGAATCCCACTAAACCTCGCCAAAAGAATTTTCAAATTTTTCTTGTTTGCACCAACAATTAGGACTGCATTGAGTTTTGAGAGTTTTTGACATTCTAACCTCAAGGATTTTCTATTTTTTCCAAGTCATATTTTTTAGGATAAATAGTCTTAGTTGACTCTTTTACTATTTGTTTAATAATGTCTGCCACTTCTTTTGACGAAAGAATTTTTGAAAATGATAACTTGTCATGTTCTAGGGAGGAAGTGGCAGTCATCAAGTTTACATTGGAGAAATAGTCTAAAAGAAAATCGTAATTAGTTTCAGTTTAACTATAAAATTTTATAATCTATATAGAAAAATCATAGGATACTATCTAAGAGCGTTACAAATATCATCGCAGAAAGGGCAAAATAGAATGTCATGGGAGAATTTTCCACGTCTTAAAATTTCTGTGTTTTTATTACCACATCTTTTACATTCAGTTTTTTTCATGTCATGTAAAAATCAACTAAGATCTAAAAATCCATACTAAATATTTTGTGTTGTACTGGTAAATTAAAATAAAATTATGTATTCTATGTAATTTTATACAGTTTTCTGAATAGTTACAAAAAAATAATTAATTTTTGTTAGGCGTAACATGGACCTTGAAGTCGCCACTCAAAATCTCTAATGATAAAGGAAATTGTTCTTGCAAGATATCTAGAGACAACATCCAAATCAGCCATAACAAGAACAATTCCATTTGAGAGTGGAAAAAGAAACTCCAACAATGTTTCTCTTTGTATTGTAATAAAATCAAGAGGTCCAAGTAAATCATCAAATTCCTTTGTTAATGATGATTGTAATTTTCGTTGCATGTATAACATTTCGATTTCTTGAGATTTGAATTTTGTAATAATTCTTTCATTACGAAATTTGGATTCTGTCGGTCTGCCATTTTTGTTAATGACCGTTACAAAATAAATTCGATCATTTGAGGCCAGAATATCTTGACACAATCTTGTTAGTTCCAAACTTCGCTCCAGATTCTGGGTTTGCATCAAGATACATTGATTATTCAGGATCAGAACAAAAAGAAAGCGACTTTAGATTCTGTTGTAATACGATATCTACGTAAAGATTGTTTCTTTTATGTAATAACTAATTTATCTTAATGGTCCAATTATCTATATTTTTGATCATGATTATGAGAATTAAGAAAATATATTGGAATTAGAACTAGCCATCACAAAACACAAAAAATCAGGACCAAATCTCTGCTGAACATTCATTAGAACATATTTGTCTGTTAAACACACCTTCATATTCCCTATCACAATGAACACATTTTCTGAAACTCAAGATAATAGTATTACACCATCATGAAATGGTAAATCTAGCGTGGGTATTTTCCGGTTATTATGTAGATTTTAATAAAAATCATAAATCACCAACATTTTTTAAAATTTACTGAAATTACATAGTATAAATTTGAAAAAATTGATGCTAGTGAGACATTCTTTTTCCATGAAAGTCAATTTATTTCTCATGATAATTTGTTGTGATCAAATATTTGGTGACATGTGTAACATCAAGAATCATGCCTCAAACAGTTTTGCTACTTTAAAATAGCTATTCTTAATTATTCATCATAGCAGAAATATTTCTTTTAACAGGATTACATATGTTTATGTAATTATGTATTCTATATAGAGAATTTTCAATAAGCATAATGCAGACTGTGTTATTGTTGAAAGACATTACTAAAATGATCTTTGAGAGGAAATACATAAATTGACATACTCAATACAATCATTTTCTTTCAATGATTCAAAATCATTTCAAAAAAACACACTCAATACAACATTTGTATTGCTTGAATGTGAAGAAAAAATGATTGCATCAATTATTGAAAAGGTCAGATTAATTCCAATAGTTTCAGATGTAAAGCAAGTTCAAGGAGTATATGATATTGTAATATGTCTCGAAGCACTGTCTTATGACACGATACAACAAACTATTGTAGAAAAAATAAGAGTCATTAATGGTATAAGAACTGGTATTACTTTACATGGGATAAAATCATTGAGAACCATACAAAGACTTTGGAGTGAGAAGATAGATTAAATTTTTTAAATAATTATTTTTTGTTAACAAGAAAAATTAATCAAAAAAAATCCAGATAACTTTGGTAAAATTATTTCAGGTTTTTTCTTTTTTTACAGTAATTTTTGAAGTAATTTGAACAGTACAAAGTAAAAGGAGATAGATAGGTAGTTGATATTTTTCTCAGTAGTAATTAATCTAATTCACAGAATGATTTTTTTTAAAGAGAAATGCCACTATTGTAGTACCTACAAATGGTGCAGTCCAATACAGCCACAAATTACTCAAAACTCCAGAGAATAATGCTGGAGCTAGTGCACGAGCAGGATTCATAGATGCTCCAGAGATAAAAGATAAAAAAAATATATCCAAACCAACAATTCCACCAATCGCAATTCCACCAAATCCTTTTAGTCCTTTTGTGTAAACTACGATAAAGATCACAGTCATTAGCAGAGCAGATGCTAAAACTTCTATTGAAAATATCAAAAATAGGGGAAAATCAGCATTAGGGCTATTTGCCCCAAGATTTGCATCAGTACCAATAAAATTCATAACAAATAAAGAACCAAGTAAAGCTCCAACAATCTCTGCAGCAAAGTAATATGCAATTTGAATTTTAGAAATATGTCCTGTAATGTAAAACCCAATTGTTACTGCAGGATTAAAGTGTGCCAAAGAGATTTTTCCAAAAGAGTATATTGTTATTATTAATGCAATAAATGGAGCAATTGCAGCAAAAGCAATTCCTAGTGTACCACCTGTTTGAACATCATAAACAATGGAACCTGTTGCAAACACAACAAGAATAAAGGTTCCAATAAGTTCAACTATAAAAATTTGTAAGTTTGAATAAGTCATGAAATATTTACCTTAAATGATTTGACTAAATCCATTACTTTTTTTTCAATTTGATCACGAATAATCCTTACCTCTTCTAATGATTTCCCTTTAGGATCCGGAATTTGCCAGTCCAGAATATCTTTCATAAATAGGATAGGACAAGATTCTTTATCCATACATCCCATGTTAATTGTAGTTTCAGATTCATCTATAATTTGTTGTGATATGAGTTTTGGTTTTTGATTTTTAATTTCAATACCAATTTCTTTCATGGCTTGTAAAACAATTGGATTTACATGATTGCTTGGTTTTGTTCCAGCACTTATTACCTCAAAGCCTTTTGGCATATATTTTCTAAAAAATGCTTCAGCCATCTGACTTCTTCCCGCATTTTCAACACAAACAAAGAGAATTTTTTTCATTATATTTTGAATGGAAATAGAATTATTTTAAATCATTTATTATTTTACTTGTAATTTTTTCCGTTGAATTTATTGACTCCATGCATCTTATCTTGCTTTACAAAATGATTTGTTTTTAGGATGTTGAAAAATTTTTAATTCATACAAAGAATTTGATCAAAAGCATTGCCAGATACGAGACTCCAGCACTAGCAGGAATCGTAATAATCCAGGCCCAGACGATTCTTTTGCCTATTCCCCATCTAACTGCAGAGATACGTCTTACAGCACCTGCACCCATGATAGCACCAGAAATTGCATGCGTGGTGCTTGCAGGAATCCCAAAGTGGGCCAAAGCAGCTAAAATTGTTGCACCACTAGTTTCTGCAGCAAATCCTTGGTATGGTTTTAGCTGTGTTATTCTAACTGCCATTGTTTTTACTATTCTCCATCCCCCAAAAAATGTGCCAAGACTTATTGCAAGTGCAGCCATCAGTACAACATAAAACGGAACATCAAAGGTTGTGATTACACCTTCTGTTAACAAAATGAGTGCGATTATTCCCATTGTTTTTTGGCCATCGTTTGCACCATGTGTCAATGAAAAATAGGCAGACGAAACAAGCTGTAGTTTGCCGAAAACAGAGTTTACTTTGTTTGGTTTTTTGTTTGCAAATACCTTGAGAATCAATGTAGCAAGTAAAAATGCACCAACTAGTCCAACTATGGGAGATATTAGTATTCCAGTGACTACCTTTTCAAGTCCCCCAAAAATTATTGCTTGGGTTCCTGCACCAGCAATACCAGCTCCTATAATACCACCAATAAGGGCATGACTACTTGAAGAGGGAAAACCCCACCACCAAGTAATTAGATTCCAGGCAATTGCTCCAGATAATGCCCCAATAACAATATGAATTGTTACAAAATCAGGATTGATGATACCCTTTCCAATTGTTGTGGCAACTGCCACTCCAAAAAGAAATGGACCAACAAAATTTGCAATTGCTGCAAGAGTTACCGCTTGTAGTGGTTTTAGTACTCTAGTTCCAACAACGGTTGCAATAGAATTTGCTGCATCATGAAATCCGTTAATAAAATCAAAAACTAGTGCTGCTATTATTGCACCTATAGCTAGTTCGTACATAATTTCCACTAGGCGTATTTCAAGACAATGTCTTCGATAACATCTGCAACATCGACACATCTATCTGAAGCAGTTTCCATAGTTTCATAGATATCTTTTAGTTTGATGATAGTTATTGCGTCATTGCTCTCAAATAGTTTTTCAATTGATTTTCTATACAAATCATCTACAGTATGTTCAATATTACCTGTATTTCGACAATGAGTTATCATATCTTGAGTATTCTTAATATTTTTTAATTTTGAAACCATGTATTCTACCTCTTTTGTTGCATTTACCAGTTCCTTTGCAATTTCTAGGGTGTATGGTGGAGGAGTAGTAATTTTGTAACTACTTGTTCGTGCAGAAATTCCATCCATGAAATCAATTACATCATCTATTTTTGAGGCGATTCTTTGCATGTCTTCACGATCAAAAGGAGTAATGAACGTTTTATTTAATTCCGCAAAAATATCACGAGTTAGAACGTCAGCCTCACTTTCAAGATTTTTGATTTTTGTATGTTGTTCTGTATTACTAAGATCAGAAAATAAAATAACTAGTGCTTCAGCAGTTTCCACTGCCTTTTTTGCCAGATTATCAATTATTGCTAAAATTTCCTTGTCGTTTGACTTTATCCAAGAAGGTAGGTGTACCATGAGCTGCTTGCGGCAGAATGGGTATTAAAACGATTATCCATACAATATGTAAAACATTTAGATCGACCAAATTTTATGATTCATGTACGTTAATGAGATATTATTCTAATATGATGATTTAATTTTCAGTTTTTGCATAAGCAGCAATGCGTTCTTCGCTTGGACGGTGTTTGCCAGTTACAATATAGTTAATGGCATCACTCATGAATAATGCATGATCACCAATTCTTTCCAGATATCGTAACAATAATGCTTCAGCAAGTGCGCATTTGATATTATCAGATTTAATAAGTTCTGCAAGTCTTTCATGGTATATTTTGTCTGTTGATGCCTCTGCTTCCTGAATTTTTACGGATCGTCGTATATCTAATTGGGAAAAGGAATTGATAGCCTCTTTTATCATATTTGTTACTCTAGCAGACATATCAAATAATTGACTATTTTTGCACTCGGAAATATCCCCAAACAAATCACGAACTTGTGTAATGTCGTATGCATACCTTCCAAATCTAGAAAATGCATAAGAGATTTCAGTTGAAGAGCGAATAAACCTAAAATCATCTGCCACTGGTTGATATTTTAACAACATATCAAAGGTCAGATCTTCAACTTGAAAGTATTTTGCACTAATAGAATTTGACAAATCATGTACTTGGTTAGTTGTGTTTTTTCCTTCAAGGTATGACATGGTAGCAAGAGAGATGCATTCAACAACCATATCACCCATTTCAGCCATCACACTGGACAACTTTTCAAGTGAAGGATCTATCAGTCTAGTCATTATCCAAAGTGACCCTGAACATATTTGGAAGTTAATTCATTTTGTGGATCAGTAAAGAGTTTCTTTGTCTCCGCAAATTCTATTAAATCACCTAGATACATAAATCCAGTATAATCAGAGACACGTATTGCTTGTTGCATGTTATGTGTTACAATGATTATAGTGTAATCTCTTTTAAGTTCAGTAATTGTCTCCTCAATTTTTTGTGTTGCTATTGGATCAAGTGCTGATGCAGGCTCATCCATCAGCAACACCTCAGGTTGAATAGCAAGTGCTCTAGCAATACAGAGACGTTGCTGTTGACCCCCAGATAGTTCTATGGCAGGCTTTTTCAGATCATTTTTTACTTCTTCCCAAAGATAGGCCATCTTTAGGGAATCCTCCACAATTTCATCAAGAATTTTTTTATCTTTAACTCCGTTTAATCTAAGACCAGAGGTCACGTTATCATAGATTGACATGGTTGGGAATGGATTTGGTTTTTGAAAAACCATGCCCACTTTTCTTCTATGATAAATTGGATCAATATCTTTAGAGTAAAGATCAATATTATCAATCATAACTTTTCCTCTAACCTCGGCATGCTTTGTCATATCATGCATTCTGTTAAGACATCGAAGAAATGTTGTTTTTCCGCAACCAGATGGACCAATTAAGGCCGTCACGGAGTTTTCTTTGAATTTCATTGTGACATTTTTCACAGCATCTATTCCACCATAACTAATACTCACATTTTCTGCAATCATTTTGTATTTTCTAGTATCAATAGGGGTTTTATTTTCAGGAGTTGCAATTGGGGAAGATTCTATACTAATTGGTGGGGTAATCAATGCAGTCATTTTGTAATATTTCTCCTAGGTTTAATTAATTGTTTGAGGAAGCTATTGTTTCCTTTATTCATATAGTGGTATTTTACAGCCAAGTTTATCCCAAGAATAATTATTATCAGAACTAGGGCAGATCCCCATCCCTGTAATTGGGCACTATCATAAGGCAATAATGAAAGTCGCCATATTCGAAGTGGTAATGCATCCATGGGAGCATCAAAACCACTAAAGAATTGACTGCTTCCAAGTATAGTCATAATTAATGGCGCAGTTTCACCACCAATTCTAGATACAGAAAGTAATATTCCAGTAACCATTCCACTTTTTGCTGCAGAAATCACAATTCTAAATGTAATGACCCATTTTTTTAATCCTAATGCAGTTCCAGCTTCCCGATAAGTCATTGGCACCATCTTTAGGGATTCTTCAGTAGTTCTTGCAACAATTGGAAACATGATTAGAGATAATGCAAATGCGCCTGCCCAAATGGAAAAATGACCAATGACCAATACAATCATTAAAAATGCAAATATTCCAAGAATAATTGATGGAAATTCCATAAAAACATCATTAAAGAATCGAATAAATCTTGCAAGTTTATTGTCTCCATATTCAGATAGAAAAATACCCGACATTACACCAATCGGGATACCAATAAAACTGGATAATCCTATTACTATCAAAGTTCCCTGAATGGCAGGACCTATTCCTCCCTCACCAGTACCAATTGAGCCAGGAGGTGCTGTTAAGAATTCAAAACTAATTGCAGCGATTCCATTTTTGAAAACCTCAATTAGAATACTACCTAAAGGAATTATTGCAATAATTACACATAAAAACAACAATCCTAACGGCTTTATCTACAAGTAATCTTCCTGCCACATTTTGTTTGAATAAGGATCTATATTCTTGTCTTCTCTGTTGGATAGGATTCAATTGTTTATTGCCCCCTCTTTTATTTTGAGCATTCTTGTTACAAGTAAATGTGCTACAACGTTTATGGCAATTGCAATTAAAAGAAGAATTAATGCAACACCAATCAATGCAGGCATATGTATAGAAGCAGGAGAAGCCTCAACGAATTCGTTTGCAATAATACTTGACATTGTCTGGCTTGGTCCAAATAAGGATGAAGGAATTGCACCTGGCCCAGTTGCATTTCCAATTAACATGGTTACAGCCATTGTTTCACCAACAGCTCTACCAAGACCCAAGATAGATGCACCTATCAGACCAGTTTTTGAGTACGGAAATACGGCAAGTTTAAACATTTCCCATTTAGTTGCTCCAAGCATGTAGGCTGCCTCCTTTTGTTGTTGTGGAACCGCTTTCATGATTTCACGTGAAACTGCAGAAACTGTTGGAATAATCATAATTGCAAGGATAACACTTGCAGTTATAATGTCCAGTCCAAACGGATTACCAGAAAATAGCCAAACATTATCACCAAAAGTATTATGTAATGGAGTTTCAATCCAATCACGAAAATATATTCTAAAAACAAATAATCCCCATAGACCATAAATTACACTTGGAACTGCAGCTAAAAGTTCTACTAAAAATCCTAAAGGCGCCCCAATTTTGGCAGGAGCATCAGAGATAAACATTGCAATTCCTATACTCAGCGGTACACCAATTATCATTGCAATTGCAGAAGTAGTCAGGGTTCCCAAAATGTATGGTAAGGCACCAAAGGATTCCCTGTCCTCTACGGCATTCCAATCAGTTTTTGTGATAAATGATAATCCTTCTTCTTGCCATATTGGGTAAGATTCGGATATTAATTGAAATGCCATTAATGCTACAATCACCAAAACATATGTACCTGCAACGGTAGCCCCAATTTTGAAAATTTTATCCGACATTACTCTTTTTTTATTCAGAGTTACTTTTACCATAGTTTTTTGTATTTGACTTTACATATCTAATATGCCTCTATACTCTACGTGATCATCATTATACTATATAGATCATCAACGGCATTGTAAATAAGGAATTCATAATATTTAGATCAATTGGAATTAATTGAAAATAATAGGCAAACAAGAAGAATTCAGCTAAGTGGAGGTTCAACATACATCATATCACTGCCAAAAAACTGGATCGAGGAATTAAAAATAAAGGTGGGAGAAAGTGTAACTATTGTAAAAAATTCAAATAAATCACTAACATTGTATCCAATCGATCATGAAGATGATGAGAAGGAGAATACCGCAATCATTTACTCTAATCAAAAAGACTCTGGAGATTCTATTAAAAGAAAAATCATAGCAGCGTATCTTGCCGGATATAATTCAATTCAGATAAAAACAAAGGGATTGAAAATCCCTACTGACCATTCTAGGAGTGTAAGAGAGTTAGTCCGCACATCGATGATAGGAACAGAAATTGTCGAGTCTAACTCTGAGGCAATAACAATTCAAATTTTAACTAGATTACCAGAATTATCCTTTGAAACAGCATTGAAAAGAATGTATCTAATGGCAAATAACATGATTAAAGAAGCAATAGAGACTTTGGAAGAAGTAGACATTGCTCATGCAAATGAAGTTATCAATATGGATGATGAAGTAGATAGATTTGGACTCTATATGCGAAGAAATTTGGTTTTAGCTGTTGGAAATCAAAACATACTTCAAGATATGGGATTGAAAAAACCTTCAGATTGCCTTGAATATAGATCAATAATAAACAAAATTGAGCGAATAGCGGATCATGCCAGTTTAATTGCCAAAAAGATCAAATTTGTTGAAGATAGTATAGACCCAAAAATTACAATTAAAATTAAAAAATTGACTGAAAAAGCACTAGAAGTTTTTGAAGAGTCAATTAGTGCGGTTCAGAACCATGATTTTCAAAAAGGAGAAAACGTTGCGCAAAAGGTTGCAAGTGTGATTGAAGAAGAAAAAGAGATAATGTCAAAAATAAAAGAGAATGAAAAAAATGCTTCTGTGATCAGGTTTGTTTTAGAAGATTTGAGAAGAATTGCAGAATATTCAGGAGATATTGCAGAAGTTGCAATTGATGAAAACATTTACAACATAATTTCTGAAGAGTAATGAAAAATACATATTCTCAAATAATATAAAAAAAAGAAAAAAAGAGTGTTTATGGTGCTTTGAATCCTGCGTGACCATTGATCTGTTGATTTTAGATCAAGTGAACTAGTTGTCTTTGCATGTTCTTTGTTGTTCAGTTTATCCCACTGCTGGATTTTCTGGTGTGTAACCCTTACATTCAAAGCTAAACTGATCGACAAGGACAAATCCTTTTCCAGTGTATCCTTCTTCATTATCTGATCTTGTAGTTACAGCATAGTTTACCACCTGCAATCACGATACTCAAAAGCTCGAAGTACATCTCCGCCCTTTGCCAAGTATACTGTGACATCAAAGAATTTGTAGTCGTATTCAAATCCTGAACTTGCAAAGTACTTTTGGGTCTCATCAGCTGCCTCATAGAGATACGGAGTTCCGCCAACAAGTTTCTCCATTGTAAATGCAGGTTTGGATCTACCAGTTGTTTCACTGCTTTCCTGTGACTTTGATTTGGCAGTACCAGAAGAATAGGTAGTAGTTCCATATCCACCTGTCTGGGTGATATTGTTGAATGGCTGATCATTTCAGTGCCATCTCTAAAATCAAATACCGCAGTAACGCTAGTGTCTTCTACAAATACCATCTTTGAAGGTTGTGATGGTGTTGTAATTCCTTCAGTATTTGGAATTCCAAATCCAGTAACTGATGCAATTGCCAATACTGCAATTACACCAAGTGCTGTCATTGGTATTACGCGCTTGTAATTCATTAAAGTTACAAATTCTTTTGAAATTATAAGATAGATCACCATCATCTACGGATCTAACGTGAGGATAAATAGTAACCATAATACTATATAGAATTAAATTTCTCAAAAATAAATTCAAAGAAATAATTAATATTCTAATTTTATAATTTGATTTTAAAATTCTAAAATAAAAATATTAGATGCAGATCAAAAAAATAAAAAATAAAGGAGTTTAGACTTTCAGAATACCTTGTTTTATAAGATATTGAAGTCCTTTGATATAGTCGTCATCAGTGATCGATCCATCTGCCCACCATTTTGCATTATTTCTAATCCAATCCGGAATTTGATAGTTTGAAGTTTTTGGTTGTGTAGTTGGATTTGTTTCTGATCCCGTAGTTTTTGCAGGACCGTCATAATTCCAAAGAACTTCACCGTTATAGGTTATTTTTGACAAACCTTTTTTGTCTAATTCTACTAATTCGTCAGGTAATGGAACATACATTAAACTGCGTGAGAATTGCTGTCCATCTGTTATCATCCAATATATCATATGTACAAGAGCCTTAGCTTGGTCTTTGTTCTTAGATACTGGTTTTACGTCATCATATACAAGCAGGTATGTGAGACTAGAGATTGGATAAGAATCAGCACCAGGTGCGTTCACTATTGATACTGCAGACCAATTTGCCTCTGACGCAGGTAGACGATCTACCACTCCCTTTGCAGCGGCAGCAATGCTGTCTATGCCAGGCTCTATGAATTTATTCTTGTCACCATTTTGTATATAGGCATAACTCATCTTAGTTTGAAATGCATATGCCAATTCAACATATCCTATAGAATATGTAGTGGATTTGATAATTCCCGCAACACCTTCGTTTCCTGCTGCAGCTAGACCAGTTGGCCAAGGAACAGATTTTCCTTTGCCTACTACTTTTGCCCAACCTGGATCAGGATCGACAGTTGATAGGTAATCAGTGAATACAAAGCTAGTTCCAGAACCATCTGAACGATGTGCCACTATAATATCTTGATCAGGAAGTTTCAATCCAGGGTTCATACTGGCGATCTCAGGGTCATTCCATTTTGTAATGTTACCCAGAAATATACGAGAGATCATTTTTCCGGTTAATTTCAATCCCTTATCTGGAATTTCAGGAATATTGTAGGCAACTACAACACCTCCAATAGTTTCAGGAATGTGTAGTGTTCCATGGGCCAAATCTCTTTCCTTATCAGTTAATGGTGCATCAGAAGCTGCAAAATTTACAGTCTTTTCGATGTGTTGCTTTATACCTCCACCACTCCCAATTGATTGATAGTTTAGATTTACATTGGTGAAATCATTATTATATTCAACTCTCCATAGATCAATTAGAGGAAATGGAAATGTTGCTCCAGCTCCAGTTAGATCAAACTTCAAATTTGAATTAGGTGTATCTGGTGCCGGTGAAGCATTTGCACTTAATGATGATGTGATAGCAACTAGAGTTGCGATCATCAAAATAGAGGTCATTATGGTTGTTATTTTTGTTGTCATTGATTCAATGTTTTTTGCAATTTATTTAGCAATAACAATCATAGATTACGAAAAAACAATATCTCACCATTAACTATATAGAAAATATATATCGGATCAAAACGGGTAATTTGGCTCTTTAAGATTAAAAAACTATAGATCATAAATTTGAAAGGGCAAAAACCAATTATTGAAAAATTTAAAACAGAATTTTTGAATTGTAGGTCATGGTTAATCTTTCGTCACTAAACACTTTTTTATTATAAAATATTTCATTAATATTAATTATAAACGTCTCCGACGGTCTCTAGTCATCCTACTCAAAAATTCCTTAATAGTATGAATTAAAGAGATTTGAGGTTATCTTAGATCCTCTAAATTATTATCATCTAATGAATGAGCTTCACGAAGTTTTTTGGATCTAGCCTGCTTGGTTAGGCTCTCTTTGACACAAGAAGATAATCTCCAGGCAGCCTCATCAGATGGAGAATTTTGGAGTTTGATTTCTTCAATTGTTAAAGGTTCGGGCTGACATCCAGATATCCTATGCAAATTTTTTATGTTCTCTGCAATGACCTCACCCATTTCAACTACAAAATCACATCTTTCACAATGAAAATTATACCATCTATAATTAGAATCAAATTTGTAAGAATTAAGCCTCATTGGCCCTTTACAAAATCTACAAAATCTTATTACACAATTCCGGGGATGCATTTTGGTCTCCAATGATTTTTTCGAAGAGAAACTCGCTCAAGTATATTTTTGTATGGACTTTAAAGTTGTCACACTTTACAATTACATCTGGACTTTGAATTTCTAATTAGAAAATAAAAAAGAAACGAGTTGTGGTTATGCTTTTGGTGTTTTCACAGTGCAAGTTAGTGTTGCCTGACCAGATTTAGATATTGTTTCAGACCAGTTATCTGTCAATCCTAGAGGCGTAGTACATGGTAATCCAGTATTGTCTTTGTTGAATTTTATTGCTTTACCAGAATCATTTGGAGTGGTAGCTTTACACTGTAGTGTAGTATTTCCTTTTGATGTTGTTGTTGAATGATCGCTATCAGAAACTATAGTAACATCTCCATTTTGATCAACCATAGAACAACCATTGTCTTTGATAACTACTGCAGGTGTTGCACTCGGCGATGGATCTGCAATTGCTGAATGTAGTGTTGTTGCACCAAACATTGATGCTGTGATTGCCACTAATGCGGCAATGATGAATTTTGATTTCATTGATTCAATTAATGCATTTTAAGGTTTAAGAGTAATCGATATAATTTCTATAATAGAAGATAATTTTATTTTTGAACGCAAAGTTACGGTGTTCTATAAATTTTCGTAGTTCTATAGTAATTGAAATCTAATATCTCAGATTTGCACATATCTCCATAACTTGTATAATTAAAATCAAAAATGATTTGAAATTCTATTAATTCCATATCTATCAAATTCAAATATACCTTGGATTCAATCAAAATGGTTTGTTTACTTCTCGTGTAAACACATAGTCTTGCAAAGCCGATCATTACTAACACGAATGCAAAAATAATTCCAATACTGAGTAATGCAGAAATTCCGCCTTCTGTAACCCCAGTCATCATTTCTCTAACTAGTAAGACGGTATAGGTTACTGGATTTAGTTTTGCAATAGTTGCCAGCCAACCAGGTAATAATTCTAGTGGGAATAATGCTGGACTGAGCATAAACAAAGGCATTCCAAGAAAGTTTATCACACCCCAAAAAGTTTCTTGAGATTTTGCCGTTGCAGCTACAATAACTGAAATACCAGAAAAACCTAAAGAAAATAAAATTACAATTGCCATGATTGGTGCAATCATCAAAGGATTTGGAAAAGTAACACCTATGGCCAAAGCTATTCCCAAAATTAAGACTTGCCTGTAATGCAGAAATTAATGATATGGCAGACATTTTCCCCAGAGCAATTGAAGAACGTGAAATTGGAGAGGTCAATGCCTTATTCATAAAGCCATATCTTCTATCCCAAAGTGTATTGACTCCACCAAAAATGCTTGTAAAAATGGCAGTTAGGATAATCACACCTGGTGCCATGAATTCAATGTATTGACCTTCAAAACCAACTGATTGGATTAGTGGTCGAGTTCCTGAAAATGTATTTCCAATTACAATTATCCAAACGGCTGGTTGAATTAATCTGATTAAAACTCCACTACGAGATTTCCTGTATCTTTTTAGTTCTCTCCAAAAAATGGTATAAGTGTCATACAATAATGAATTCATGCGCGTAGCCTTTTCATCTTTGCATGTTCTCGTTTTCTATTAAATCCAGTATCCTCGTCTCTAATTTCCCGACCAGTGTAAGAAATAAACACATCATCTAATGTAGGTCGAGTTAACGAGATTGAAGTAATTTTGATTTCAAGTGAGGAGGAAATTTGAAAAATTTTAGGAATTACCTCAATTCCTTTTGATACAAAAAGAATTAATTTGTCATTGTCTTTATTTATTTTTTTAACTAAATCCATTTGACTTAATTGAGCCAAAAACTCTACACGGTTTCCATTTTCAAATGTTAATGTAATAATTTCATTGCCCATAGCACTTTTCATATTTTCTGGCGTATCAATTATCTGAATCTTGCCACTATCTATAATTCCGATTCTATCACATAGTTGATCTGCTTCTTCCATGTAGTGAGTGGTAAGAAATATTGTCATTTGAAACTCTTTGTGAATTTTTTTAATATACTCCCAAATTTTTCTGCGAGTTTGAATATCAAGTCCCACTGTAGGTTCATCTAAAAATAAGACCTTTGGTTGATGCAGCAATCCGCCAGCAATATCTAATCGTTTTCGCATTCCTCCAGAATATGTTATCACCGGATCATTTTGTTTATCAGATAATTCAATTAGTTCCAGTATATCATCAATTTTTTTATTGATCTGGTTTTTTGGAATATGGTTTAATCTTGCCTGTAAAAGCAAATTTTCTCGTCCGGTAAGATATTCATCGACAGTCGATTCTTGTTGAACATACCCAATACTCTGACGAACTTGCTTTGGATGCATCACTACGTCATAACCAGAAACTAGAACTTGTCCAGAAGTTGGTTTAAGGAGTGTTGTAAGGATCATTATCGTTGTGCTTTTTCCAGCTCCATTAGGTCCAAGAAATCCAAATATTTCACCAGATTCAACTGCAAATGAAATATCATCTACAGCTTTTACAGCACCAAAAGATTTTGAAAGTGATCTAGTCTCTATAGAATACAATACTTGGATCGCTTATCTCAATTATAAATTGCTAATCGTTGAAAAAATATTTGTCTCATAAAAAATTTAAGGGTCTTTTGAGGAAATTGGACTATGAAAGGACTTTGCCAAAAGTGTCACACCTCAAACACAGAGATTACAATTGAGAAAGGAATTCCTGTCTGTCTAAAGTGTGGTCAAAAGGAATAAAAATTGATCTCTGTGGGGGGAAAAGAAATTTGAAAATTTATGCCAAATTTTTGAATTCTTCTTTTGTCACTCCAAGGATTAGTTTTTCGCCTATTCCCCAAACTTCTGCTTTAGAAACCACTTTTGAATGAAGTATCCCGTCACTGATTTCAATGGAATCAAGTTGGTTTGTATCGTGATTTTTGTGTAATCGCTTTACCTTGCCTATCTTGTGGCCATCAATGTCAATTACTGGGATTCCAGTTCGTATTGGTGGTCTACTTAGTAGGAGAGTTTCTTTGGTGAATTTGTCAATATAATCTTCAGAAAGGAAATAGTCTTTGTTGAATCCTTGGTGGATGGTAACTCCTGAGACTGTGAGGGTATCTTGGCTAATATGGATGTGTTTGATTTTTCCATATTCTATGCCTTCTCTATCGATGACTTTTTTCCCAACCAAATCACTTGCTGTTATCATATTAGCAGGCACTTCTAATTTCACTGACATGTATTAGATTATTCAGATTTGCTTATCATACCAAATATCAGAATTTTCTAGCAATGAGGTTAAATTACTTGACAGAAATATTGCAACATGCAAATTGAGGAGAGCTTGTTTCATGCAATTTTGAGCACAAAAGGTAGGAAAACTGGGAAAAGGCATTCAGTAATGCTTCGTGCTGTAAGGTATAATGAAAAGATTTATTTTTCAAGACATAGACCAGATGGGGATTGGTTCAAAAATGCCATAGTAAATCCAGAGGTTGTTATAGAATATAACAATGTGAAGTATGCTGGTAAAGCAAAACTAGTTGAAGACTTGGACCTGGAAAGAAAAATTTCTAAATTAAAATATCCAGGTGAAAGTAGAGCAGATGAAAAAAGAGTCTCAATAGAGATTACACTATATGAACAATAGTTGTCAGACCCCTTCTGTCAAACTCCGTATTGTTTTCCATTTCACAAATAGTAACGGTAAATGATATTACATCTCGTTGCTTTGCATCTTCTGCGTGAAGTTTAAGATTGACATCCATAAAATCAAATTCTTCAGTAGGTAAATCCTTGTCATCTAGAAATGCACCACATGTAGATTCAATTCTAAATCGATCATCCTTAAAATGAAAGCCAAGTTTTGTCCTTCTGCCTTGTCTCCCATTTGATTTTACATTAATGTCAATAATCCCAGGTTTTGCCATAACATAGCTCTGATTTTCCGTTTACAAAAACTCCGATTTGGAAAGGTTTTCCTGCAGTTGATTCAGCCATTTTTTGGATTCCATCATTCATTACAACATCAACAGCTTTGATTGTCTGAGCAACTTTGGCAATCCATTCATTTGTTCTTTCTATTGTGGAACGAATACCATTACGTCTCTTTTTGTCTTCCTCTTCTGGAAGCTTGTAATAATCAACCCATGCCTCATAATCATGAGATATATCTTTGATAAAATCCATACAAGTTATTTTGTAATCATTGACATTGTCTGTTCTTTCAGAGGAATCATCAATTCTTGAGCCATCATAGTCCATTGGAAGTGCCATTGTTAGGTATTATTTTTTGCATCTAAAAAAACTAATCTTGTCAAGAGATTAATGATTATAATGGGTTTTCAAATCATAAACAATCATGATATTCTCAGAATTAGTGTTAGATCTTCAACAACAATTGAAAACTAATCTACCACAAATTCGTTTTATGCTAAAGAAAAATCCAGCGATGGCATATGCAAGAATTGTGGAAATTGGTAAAGAAGTTGGCAAGAAATACAATATCAAACTAATAGTAAATTTTCCTAAAGAAGGAAGAATAGATGAGTTCGACATGTATGGCAGACGGGATCTAAGCTTAATTATTGATTATGAGAGAAAGAGATTTCCAATCAACAGAGAAATAATAAAAGAAAAAGCTGAAAGAAATTCTTGGTGACGTAGAAACTCAAGATGCCTACATGTATGAAAATAAAGAAGGAGTTAGAATAATTTCTGGTGATTGGAAGATAGACATTCTACCTCATTCTGTACACATATGGACTGAGTTTGATGAAAAAGTAACAAAGTTTTGTAATTGGTTAATGGAAAATGCATACGAAATGAAGAGTAAAGCATAATTTCATTTTCAAGCTAGAATTCTAAGCAGATTCTAATTTTTCAAGTAAACCGGATGCCTCATAGTTTTTAGGCTCTAATTGTAAAATTTTTTTACAACAAATTATAGCTTCATTTTTTTGTAGTAATGAAAGATGGGTATTTGTTTTTAGCATCAAAGTTTCAACATCATCATTTCTGATCTCCAATGTTTTTTCAAAATAAGGGATTGCTTTTTTTGCATCTTCCAAAATAAAATAGATACTTCCCATAATAAACAAGTAATCCGGATCATTAGAATATTTTATCTCCAAACTTTTTCCAAATTCAAGTGCTTCAACATATTCCCCATCTTTAATTAATTTCTTGAGATGTCGTTTTGGATAACTAAAGAGTCCGGTCATTTTATCAGATTCTAATAATTTTTCATTAAATTATTTCAATTTGAATGTAAGTATAGAAAAATTTGAGAATACTCATCAAAAAATTAAGATGAAATCTTCATAATCCCTTCTTTAATCAAGAATTGAATTCCTTGAACAAAGGAGTTGTCATCAATTGAACCGTCTGCCCACCATCCTGCATTATTTTTAATCCAAGTGGGAATTTCATTACTTCCAGATCCAGTTCCTTGAGCGGTTGGTGGAATTTTCATGATTCCTTCTTTAATCAAGAATTGAATTCCTTGAACAAAGGAGTTGTCATCAATTGAACCGTCTGCCCACCATCCTGCATTATTTTTAATCCAGACTGGAATAGATTGAGTTGGAGTATCAACACCCTTTTTAGCTGCAATAGGAATGTCAATTACTAGATAATCTGAAGGGCCAGAGGGCACTAGTTCTGGAGGAGACAATCCATATACAAAAACAACATAATGAGCAATCCCTGGAGGTTGTTTAACTATCATATCTATGGTAGAGAGTCCTGATGGAGAGTATAGATTATCATAACCTTGGTCGTCTTTAGCAATAGAACGTAATGGGGGCAGTGAAAATTTGTCGTCAACAACAAGAAGATCGTATTGAACCTGATTCAAGAATTCCACCTCATGAAATTTGTTAAGAAAATTGAACTGCCATTTCATAGGACATCCTTGTACCGGAAATTCTGGACTGTAATATGCGTTAATTAGATAAGTGAAATTCTTTGTGGGTTTTTTGACTGAAGTAGAAAGAGAATCGGTAGATGGGCAGCCCTTCAATTGTGGATTTTCGCTGTCAGACATAATATTTGCAAATGGGTCTTGTTGGACATTTTCTTTATACTCTAATAATTCAAATCTATACTCTGATGGTGGAATTCCAGATGAGACATGTGTATATGTTTGAGCTTGTACTGGGAAAGGAAAATCAGGCACTACCCAAATCTTACTTGTCACTCCTCCTGTTTTCCATGAAATCAAAACAGTATCAAATGTTCCAGCTTTAACTTTAATTGTTTCAAGAGCTGTTGGAATTACTTGTTCCCCCCCAATATTTCCAATTTTACCCCACGATTTAGCAGAGAATTTTTTTGGTCCCTTGTCACCTGATTCCTGATAACCATTTGCAAAAGCAGATAACCAGACAATAGAGGATTTGAATGCACCTCGGTAAACAGATAATTCTTCACTTCCTCCAGATGGTTCTGGGGCTAGTTTTCCTAAATCCATTTCACCTTTAATCACTTTATTGCCATCATAGACAACAACCTGTGTATTCCATTTTTCTTCAGTTCCAGATTTTGTATCCCCTTTAATCCAAATATCCATTTCAAATGGAGCACATTCTTTGTAATCTACATGACATAAGTTATATCTAAAAAAATCACCTTGTTTGAGATTTATTCCAGCATACCAAATTGGATCACCTGGAAGAGAAACACCTCCTGCTTGAAACTGTGCAGCTGCATACGGTAATGGTATAGTTCCAAAAATCAAAATTGCAATTACAGGTAAAACTAAAAGTGATGCCTTCAATTCAACAAAAAATGGGCATTACAGATAGTTAAAGGTTATTCAAATAAGCAAATATAGAGGAAAGTTAAAGAAAATTTAGAATGTGTGAATGCTCCAAAGTTCACTTGTACGAAGTGGAGTTTAAGCTGGATGGAATGACAGTCATTCCCACTCACAAGAATTGTGGATTTGCATTAGATGAAAAACAGGCAGACAAGTTCCAAAAAGAATTGGTAAAATCATGGGGCTTGGAGGAAGACAGAATAATTTTAAAAAGAAAAAATAAAATTAAACAACTATAGTCTAGAGTTGTCTAACTGCTTCTTTACAAACGTCAGTTTTACATTTGCAATCTGCGCTGCATATACAATGACCTTGCATATCACAATCGCATGAATAAGTTGGATCGCCGCTGTCTGCTTCGCATCCACATGCTTGATCTGTCATATGTACACAGAGAAATTACTTATTTTAAAACCTTAGTACAAAGCGAGAGAAAATTACGCACCAGAAATGCTGCCAAGAATGCCCATTGCAGGACTTTTTGAATGAGTTCAACCTGTTGACTTAATAAATTAGGGTCAGCCTCAACATCAAAGGCAACTTTTAGAATATGGAAAAGATCTGGATTTCTATCAATAGTATCCTTAATTCTTATGAAATTTTCCTTGTTTATGTATCCCAGGTAAAAGTAGCAATCAGAGAGCATGGAATTTTTAATAAAAAAATCATATTTTTTATTGAATTATTTTGGAGTGACCATTATTTTCAACCAAATCAGAAAAACCAATTGTGGATTTTAACATTCTTTCTAATAGTGAAGGGATTGCCCTTTCAATGCCCACAGTTTCAGTCACGATTGAAATTTGTTTATTGATTTGATTTTTCTCAAATTTACGCATCATTTCTAACATATGAGACGGACTAGGTCTGCAAAAATTTAGAGCAAATATTGCATCCGATAAGTAAAAAGATGCACATAATTGCCAACATGATGAAAAAACATTCAAAGTTTTAATTCCTTCTTTGCTTTTTTCGCAACAAAAAATAGAATCAATCAAACAATTTTTTGCATGATCTTTGTAAAGAGCCAAACGTTTTTCTTTAATTTTTGCAAGAAACATTCGGAGTTCCCATGATTCATCACTAATTACTTGCATGCCATCGTATTGAATTAGAATTTTAGATTTAGTTTCCTTTAATGAACCATGATGAATTCGTATAAAATTGTCATCATAGAAAATAATTTTATCAACATCTAATTTATCATCAAATACAGTAATGTCGTATTCACATGACATCAAAAAAAGAGTTGGATGCTCTACATCCTCCCAAACCAATAGGAAAATTAGATAGATTTTGAACATCTACTAAATTTTCTTAAATCCATATAAAGTAGTAATTTCAGATTTTGTATAAAGTATCCAAATTACAAATATTTACAAATCAATTCAATGTCAAAACATTTCCTTTAAATTGAGAATAATTTGTTTTTGAGCAAGCTCCTGTGGTGTAGTCCGGCTAAGCATACTGCCCTCTCAAGGCAGTGATCTCGGGTTCAAATCCCGACGGGAGCATTACACTTTTGGGGCATTGACAAGGCTCCAGATATTACATATGTTTGGCAAAAAATACATCTGTAATATTTAAAAATAATCTAGTTGCTCCATAAAAAATTGTTTATTAGAATATCTTTGAACATTTTTTGTTCGCCTTAGAATCTAGTAATTACATGAAGACAGATTAAGACTACAAGTAAAATTATCAAGAGAATTTGTCCATGGAGTAATCTATTAAAGAGTCTTGATATTCCGAGATTGAGAATATTTTAACAATATTCCACTTATCATCATTACAGTCATTGTTATTGCAAGCGAGAAGGATATTGAGTCTAGGTGTCTTGCAAGTAAAAATCCGTGAGCCATGCCTGCAAAGTATGCCGCAGAATTTAGAATGATATGAAGATTCAAAATTGATTTGTATGCAGAGGATGTTTGAATAGTAGACATGCCACCAGTGCTACTTGTAACATATTTTTTTATTTTTTGAGATGCAATAATTGGAATCATTGCAATTATTCCAGTTCCTATTGATACCCAACCCAAATTTTCAACATCGTGATTTCTTCCATTGTCAGCAAACGCAGATAATGGAACCAAAAGAAGGAAAAAAATTATGAAGTATTTTTTTTCCATTTTTTAATCTCTGGTGATATACGTTTTGGTTTTTTTAGTCTCAATACTTTGAATCCAGTATAGACAATAGATCCAACTATCACAGATATTGTGCAGTATAAAATTAAGGAAGACAAAGTCAGAAAAGTCATTAGTCTACCTCATCAATGAAAAATTGTAAGGATGAATTATTTTGGTTCTGAATTGTAAATAAAATTCCTCCAGTATTTGTTTTACTTGTGAAATTAATCATAGATTGTATTCACCAAGATGCATTTAATGTCTATCTACGGTTCTCAGAAAATGAGAATTGATAAGTTTGAAGAATATGATTTTATTCTATGTTGATAAATTGATAGCATCATCTAAATACTATTATTTTAAAATAACATTGCACTAATTTTCACAGGATCTCTCACCAAGATACTGCCGGCAGTTTTTGGTCTTAAGATCCAACTTTTATTTAGGATTGAGATTAATATCTATCCTGAATATTAAGTTCATAAAGTATTAAAATAATTTTTGTGCGTAAAAATCCAATTCTCAATGTTGAATTCCATAGCAATTTTTATAACTAAAACTATTTGACTTTTTGTTATGGCAATAACTCTGATTGATGAAGGAAAATTACGTGAACTACCAGACGAAGAAAGATTTTCAATATGTGAAAAAACGCTGAAAACAGACAAAGATGAGTCAAAGCGTTGGGATGCAGTGTGGCTTGCAGGCGAATTGGCAGAAAATAAAAATGAAAATGATGCCATGTTTAAAAAAGTATCAGATCTTATGGAATGGATTTTAAAAAATGATAATAATGGAGTAGTAAAACATGAAGCAGCCTTCCAGGTTGCTGCAAGGAATATGAGACATAAAATTCCCGCTTTAGTAGATGCTGCGCTACACAATGAAAGCATATTGACAAAACACGAGGCAATTGAATCACTTGGATTGATGCGAGCATTTGAAGCAGAACCTCTAATCCAACAAGCTTTGAAAGATCCTAGTCCAGATGTTAGAGAAACTGCACAGTTTGTTTTCAAAAGGTTTGCTAGACTAAAAAATCAAGGCGAATACAAGCCTTACAACATACTTTGATTTTTTATCTGTATTTTTCCAAAGAGACATTTTCATGTTTAGAAAATAAAAAACATGGCAAAAAGTTAGGAAAAATATGATTGTCATTTCCAAATCTGACAAATGAATCGCCTTATAATCAGGTAATTTTCAAATGTGATAATGACAAAGAATTTGGAAATGCTTGCACCTTCTTTACGAAAATACATTGAAGATAATCTTGGCAAGACAACGCTAAACAAAATTGAACAGCGATTAATTGAAAAACATGGTACAGGTTTAGGTCAGGCAATTAAGGAATTCTCCAAACTTGATGATGTATTAAAAGAAATTTTTGGGGCAGGTGCCCAGGAAATGGAGTCCAAAT
This sequence comes from uncultured Nitrosopumilaceae archaeon, assembly GCA_963825095.1. Classification (GTDB taxonomy): domain Archaea; phylum Thermoproteota; class Nitrososphaeria; order Nitrososphaerales; family Nitrosopumilaceae; genus Nitrosarchaeum. Next base: position 131,130 of record CAWGRV010000020.1, on the reverse strand, counting down.
TTATTAAAAATAACATCATAGAACCAGTACAAGATGTAGAGAATTGGAATAGTCTCAAAGGATTACTTGTATCATCAATAAGAAAATCTATTGAAGAAAATCTAGGAAAATCAACATTAAATAAAATTGAATCACGAATAATGGAGCGACATAATCTCAATGTGTCCCAATCAATTGAGGAGTTTACCAAATTTGATAGCGTGTTAAGAGAATTTTTTGGAGCAGGCGCCATAGGTTTAGAATCAAGAATCATTCAGAACATAATCAAAGTAGAGACACTAAAGAAAGGATTCACCAATTTGACTACGTATGAACAAGATTTAGCCAGAGAATTTTTTAAACCATTTACAGAAAATGATAAAAAAGCACTGTTGGAGTTTTTCTCTATCAAACAGTTAGCATAGAAAATTGAGTAAACATCACCCATTGTTTTTGGATTTATGAACAAGTATTTGGAATCTATTTCCTTTATTAAAAAAAACTCTAAAAATAGAGAAATAGATAAATCCATTCAAACATAATTTTTCAATATGGTAAAACCAATTCCAGATGGATATCACTCAGTTACACCAACACTTACGATAAGCGGAGCATCGGATGCAATTGAATTTTACAAAAAAGTATTTGATGCAAAAGAAATTTACAGATTTCCAGGACCAGATGGTAAATCAATAATGCATGCAGAAATTAGGATTGGAGATTCTGCAATTATGTTATGTGATGAAATGCCAGAAATGGGATGTCTGTCACCAAAATCAACAGGAGGACCAAGTGGTGCAATATACCTATATGTCAATGATGCAGATTCTGTTTTTCAGAAAGCAGTTTCAGCAGGAGCAACGCCACTAATGCCTTTGATGGATGGGTTTTGGGGGGATCGAATAGGTTCAATATCAGATCCTTTTGGTCATAGATGGACAATAGCAACAAGAAAAAAAGAGATGACGCTAGAAGAAATTCAAAAGGCTGGTACCGAATTTATAAAAAGTCTAAGCAAGTAAATTCTTTATTTACATTATAGAATATTAAAAAGTGATTTATCTTCAAAATTTAAGAATCTGAATAAAATTAACTTTCATTGGGTTGACGAAATTTTCTCAGCTTTTCAATTAATGCGTCTTTGAAATCAAATGGCATTTTAATAAACTCTGCAACATCACCGGATTCTTCTGAACCAATTATTACAATCTGATCTATTTCTATTCCTGTTCTTTCTCTCCACATTAGAGAATATGCTGTTGCCTGCATGAAATATTTTTGAACCTTATCATAATGTTCCACCAGCCTACTCCTGCTTGTCTTAAAATCAATGATAGACAAATTTCCATCATATTCTGCAATGCAGTCACAAGTACCTGCAATTTCAAATTCGTCGCTGTATAATGGGAGTTCTATTCCTCTGATGTTATCCATTTTATGTAGAAACGGTTTTAGTTTTTCAAAATGGTTCTTTGGCATATCCAAAAAGTCCCCCTCAGATTCTTTATTCTTTAAATAATCTTCGCATAGTTTGTGTGTCATTGTTCCATGGATTTGTGCTTCTTTCATTATTTGTTCTGCAACGTCGTTACCAACTCTTTCGCGCCAATCATCTAGACCTGACATGTCTGATGTTTTAGATAGAACGGTAGTAATTGATGGATATAGTTTTCCTTGTGGTGTTTGATAGTATCTTTCTCCCTTTATTTCGACTTGAAGCGCCAAAGGAATTGTTGTAATGTAGTGAGTAAATTGCAATTACCTACATTAAATCAAAGCAATAAAAAAATCAAGTGATTCAAAATTAAGGCTATTTTTAGAACATGTTTACTTTATTTTTAATACAACTATTAGATCAAATGAAACTAAACGTGTGAAAGATCATGATTTTGGTTATTATTTAATTTAATAACTAGGGCATTTTGATTCCTGAAAATAAAGCATGCACACCACCTATGGCATATGAGATGGAAATTAAAAGTCTAGATAATAAAATAGCAATATCTTGATGAGATACAAAAATGGATGAGTCAATTTTCATTGCTATTGGAATTGCCAACAAGGAAGCTAGACCTACCAATATTTGCTCCTTGTTTACTTGAGTGCTATAAAATTTCATAAAAATAAATGTTGAAGAATTCCCCAAACCAATTCCAAGCAATATCAAATATTGAAAGTATTGAGGAAAAATACCAATCATAGCAAAAGGTAGTGCCCAACAACAACCATTGATAATTTTGACATATAGTGGCCAAGTTAAACTATTTTTCATGCGATTTCTTATTAGACGAGTTTTTTCTTTAAAATGTAAAAAATAAAAACCGAAAATTAACCCAAATGTTCCCAACCAAACAACACCATACAAATAAGTTGGTGAATTTTGTAAAAATAAAATTTCACTTGCAATTGATGCAATTGCAACAGCAATCGCTACAAAAATAAATAAAAATCCAAAAATTCGTCTAGTTTCAAATTGAATAGATTCCACGGAATTTCATCCATAGAGCATAATTTATTGATTGATGTGAAATTGAACAAGATATTTGTATGAATAAAAATAAAAAAACTAGTCTATGCTAAAAGACTAGCTTTCTTTTCTCTTCTAATGGACATGATGATGTAGGCTGAAACGGCTATGATTCCACCTTGAAGGATTTTACTTAAGATGTCAATAAAACCGACATCATCTTGTTGTCCTACAAATGGGATATCTGCATTTCTGGACAATATGTACAGACCTATCAGAGCAACTGAGCCACCTATTGCTAAAATATAGGGTACTTTACTTGTATGTCTGGTAATAGTTGCCCACAATCCAATAGGAATGTATGCAGCACCAACTGCAGCAAAAAATGCAGTTTCAATAAAAGCACCACTATCAAATTCTTGTGGTTTACCTGCATTGTCTGCAAACTCTTGACTTGCATCTGCAATTTCTTGAGTAGATACAAAGAGGTAAAGGGCTCCTGTAGCCAACATCAAAAAAGCCATTGAAATTATTGCTGATTTCATTGCTTTTGATTTCATGATTTCCATAAGTAATATTGGATATAATAGATGCCGATCATTTTCAAAAAATGAGAATGGACAAATTATTTAGAAAATTTTTGCCAGAGTCTCTGGATTTTATCTTCCATCTTTAGATATTCTATTTTGTATGAAAGATTACCATCTCTAAATGTAACGACGATTTCATAAATCCAATTTCGATATGAACTTTCATCTAGACCTTCTAGTGTTCTTATAATTTTTGTTTTTTTTATTATTTTCAACTCATCTAATTTTTTTACTTTTCTATATGCAGTTGATTGTGGAATATTTAGCAAATTAGAAATTTGTTGTATTGTTAATTCTTTATTTGATAGTAATTTGATTATTTCTCTATTTTGTTCATCTGACAATACAGATAAAATTTCATCTGAACCTTCCATTTCAGCTTCTTTTCACCGCAAGTATCAATATAAGAAATCCAGGAATTTCAATTAACTCTGATATTAGATCTGCAGTATCTGATTCTAAAACAAATTCTAAAACATCACCAATTATAGTATCACCCAAAACTATTAGAGCAAATCCTAAGGCTAAAAGTGCCATAGGAGGATATCTTGTTTTCTTGAAAGCCTTTAAGGACAAATAGACCAGTGTAAGCCCAACTATGAGATGGATTGCTAAAACGATGTAATGTATTTCCAAGTATAGCAAATTATCTTTTAATTTTGAATATAATATCTTATGTCGATTCTCATTAAATGAAAATGGTAGTCATGATATTATATGCAAACGTAGATGTAAAATCATGAACAAAAAAATTTTGGCAGGAATTGCAGTTGCAGTAATTATTGTTGCAGTTGGAATAATAGGCGCCAAAGCAATGCTAGGCGATAAAGCTACTGAACTACCCGGTGAAGAAAAAGTTGAAAAATCACTGAATATTCAAGAAGGAAATGGAAATCCTGAAACAGGTGAATCCGGGGAGAATGAGGCAAACGAAAACGAACCATAGGCTAGATTCTAGCACTTTTTCTCAAAAATTTTAGATTTTTTCATCAATCCTGGATTTTTTAATCAAAACTCAATCATAAAGCAGGATAATGTAATCTCCTTTGTTTGATCAATCCATGAGAGAATTTACAATCCTCTTTAACTAGTAACTAGGAAAGTGCTTGAGGCAATAAATCATGATTTTCTACAATAGATTAGAGTATTCGGAGATTGTTTTCTAATGTCAAAGCATAGGTTAAAAAAATTCTTGAAGATTTTTGGTCCTGGAATAGTAACTGGAGCTTCAGATGATGATCCCTCAGGAATTGCAACTTATACCCAGGCAGGTGCTCAGTATGGTACCGGTGCACTATGGTTTTCTTTGTTTCTTTATCCACTAGCTGCAACTGTACAAGAAATGTGTGGAAGAATAGGTCTTTTGACTGGAAGTGGGTTAGCAGGAGTAATTAAAAAAAAGTATTCCAAAAAAACAGTATTTCCAATAATCACACTGCTTCTTGTTGCAAACACGATAAACATTGGTGCAGATATTGGTGCAATGTCTGCTTCTGTAAATCTTATTTTTCCTGGATTTCCAATTCTTCTTGTCACATTGTTTTTTACTACAACAATAATTTTATCTGAAATTTTAATTCCATATCAAAAATATATTCGAATACTAAAATATCTAACACTTTCTTTACTTGCATATTTTGTTACTGCCCTAATTATTGGAGAGAATTGGCAAGAAGTTTTTAGCTGCAAGTATTATTCCACACGTAGAATTCACTCCAGCATTTTCAATGATGTTTGTTGCACTCTTTGGAACCACGATATCACCATACTTGTTTTTCTGGCAGACATCAGAAGAAGCAGAAGAAGATGTTTCAAAAAACAAGATTAAAGAAATTGGAGAAGGAAAACCACACATCACCAAGCGCGAAATCAAAATGATGCGCATGGATGTTCATGCTGGGAATGGGTTTTGCTCAAATGACAATGTGGTTTATCATTATGACTGCTGCAGGAACTCTTCACACTAGTGGAATTTCAGAATGTAATTACAGCAGATCAAGCTGCAAAAGCACTAGAACCACTAGTGCAAACATTTCCAAATTCCGGACAAATTGCAAAAACAATTTTTGCATTAGGAGTCATAGGTACAGGTATGTTGGCAATACCAATACTTTCTGGCTCTTCAGCATATGCATTATCTGAAGGATTTGGTTGGAAACAAGGACTAAGTAAGAAATTCAAAGAAGCAAAATCATTCTATTTGATCATAGCTTCTTCTACAGTGGTTGGCTTATGGATTAATTTTATGGGATTGGATCCAATTAGAGCGTTGTATTATACTGCCATAATTAATGGAATAATTGCAGTTCCTTTACTTATCGCAGTCATCAAGGTTGCAAATGACAAAAAAATACTACACACTCATACCAATCGAAGATTATCTAATGTTTTAGGATGGGTAACTGTTGCAATAATGGGATTTTCTATTATTATTATGATCTTTACATGGGTTTGAATTAATCAAAATTCGGAATGCTTCGTATGGAGTATTTGATCATTTCGTAGTGAATCAGAGTTTTCTTATAATTTCTTAGGGCATTTCAAATATTCTGGATAATATTGATTGTAAAAGTTATTCATAGTCCTCCTCCGAGAATTTCGCTTAGCTCAATATCATAACCGCTAGGATTCTTGGATGTAAACTGACTTTGATTTTTCAAATTGAATATAACCATCGTAAAGAATTTCAATATCAAGTGATTTACAAGTTTCAATTATTTCATCAAAGTTTTCAATATTAAAACCGAAATGTGCGATTCCCCCTTCAGGTTTCATCTCAGGATCCTCATAGAGACAAAGTTTGATGCTGTCATTGCCTATTATTTTTGATTTAAACTCCGGTTGTTCTTTTTTAATTTCAAAACCAAATAGTTTTTTGTAAAACTCTACACTTTGTTCCAAATTTTTAACTGTCATATTAACATGATCCATTGAAGTAGCTTTCAAGATTTTATACAATATCAATTACCAAATGACCAAGCAGAGTAAAATTTTGGTGTAATTTCCATAATTGTTTCATTTCCATTTTTTATTTGTTCAATGATAAATTTCCCAATATCACTCTCTAAACTTCCAGTGTACTTTAGAATTATTTTTTCTCCAATCATGAGATTAGTTTTAATATCATCTAGAAGATGGATAGTTCCTTTTCCCTTTACTCCTTTATATGGCATTTTCTCATCGTCAATAGAATAGTAAATCAGATTATGTTTGAGTGCGTTTTGTGCCTTTTTTGATTTTTTTGGTGTAGCAACATACAACTTTTCGTTTTCATATAGATACCATACAGGATGTATGTTTGGATCGCCTTTAGAATCAATTGTTGCAATCTGGAGATTTAGTTTTGAGTTTTCAAGGAAATTTTTTACTTGTTGTTCTGACAAGTCAGGTCCAAATCCAGGAAGTGCATTTACTACTTTCATGAGAATCTATTGGACTTCTAGATTAATAACATTTTAAAAATGATTTTGTTAATTAGATCGGATCATTTCAGAATACGGTATATTAGTACAGATCAAGATATGTTGTTCTAGTGTGATGATCATAGATTGCGCTTTTGATGAAAAATTATCAGAGGAACTTGTAAAATATCTAATGATAAGGGATTTTCAGGTAACCAAGGAATCTAATGGCATAATCACATCAAATGATAAAAAACTAACCAAGGATGCTTTAGATTTATTTCTAAAACAGACAGGAAAAATCAATGAATTGCAAGTCATTCCTTCAGAAAAAGATGTTCTGATTATTGCTACAAAGGTTCCAATAGAAGGCTTTGGATTTGTAAGATGTACCATATGTGGATTTGTTATGTATGAGGAAGAATTAATGGCTCATGAAAGAGCACATGGAATTTTTTTAGCATAGTTTATGATAGATGTTTCTATCTAAATAATTAAAATATTCATAATAATCAAGCATAATCAAAACTTAAAATATTTTTTCACACATATTATCATACTGAAATCGTTGTTTCTTTAAATAATAAAAAAATAATAAAAAATTGTTGGGTTTACGAAACATCAATTTTGAAGAAGAATATCGTTCAGATAGAAACGATGTAGTAGCAGAGTTTTTTTTTCCGTGTCTTAGTAATTGTATAGAATATGATAGATGCGTAGATTTTCTATCTATTCGTAGTTTAGCCAGCATATCTATGGGTTTTGATAATTTTACTACAGGGAAAGCAAAATTAAGAATGATCACTGGAAATAGATTCAAGATATCAGATCTTAGTATATTAACAAAACTTTTTTCAGAAAAAAACACTAGGCGCTTTGATGTAAAACTAATCAGAGACAGTAAAATAAAGAAACTACAAGATTTTATTAATAATGGTCAAATCGAATTAAAAATTGCAATTACAAATTCAGAGGATATCACTAATTTATTCTCTGAGAGAATTGGAATATTTAAAGATGAAAATGATGATGCAGTTGCTTTTACTGGAACATCATCATCGCTCTCAACTAATACGCGTGACTTTGAATCAGTGGATGTTTTTACTTCATGGAATGACAAATCAAGAGTAGAAAGAAAAATAAAGGATTTTGATGATCTGTGGAAAAATAAAACAAAATACGTTCAAGTGTACGATTTTATGGAAGCAGAAAAAAATAATTTGTTAAAATATTCATCCGAGTGGATTTTCAACGGTTAAAGTTCAAGCACATTGTCTATTCTTGATTTGTTCTCATAAAAATTCATGCGATTTATTTTATAATAGATTACTTCACCACGTCTTTCAATAACAGCTATTACTGGTTCTTTTCCCATTTGTGTAATTTGTTCAATTGTTTTCTGGAGATTTCCCATTTTTTCTTGTTGGCCTTCGTTGAGACCAAAAATTAAAAATTTTGCAGCCTTTTCTCCAAATTGACCTCTCTCATAAACTCTAAAATCAGAACCAAATCCGAATCCATCTTTTACTACATAACCTCGAGTTCGCAAATCCCTATATATCAAAAATTTTGTTAGAGTTTCAGAATCATTTTTTTGAAAGATGTTCAATAGATCATCAAAATTAAATTTTTTCTTGCCTTTTTGTAGGATTAACTTATCAGAAAATAACAAATAAAGAGATTCAAATGGCTTTAAGAATAACTTTTCTTGTTCAAGGTCTCCGTATCCTTTGATTTCAAGTTCATGAATCATTTCTTTATCGGAAATACAGATTCGGTCATGGATTAATTCGCCTTTTACCAAAGGGGTTTCTTCCATAAAGAGAAATTCATTTGTTTTCCATATTTATGTTGACCAAAATCAATAGTTTTTAATTATTCTTGTATTGAGATTTTAGAAAAAATAGTCTCAATACTCTAATTATTTCAAGAATTTACTTTGAATAATACTGCAGGCAACATATTTTCATTAAGGTAAATTCGAATTATATTTCATTTATAAGGAATCAATAAAATATTAGGATCCAATATTCATGATTCTGAATCTACGATTGTATAGTAAACAATTATGGAATTTATAATATTTACATCAGTAATCGCACTTTATTTATTATTAGTCTCCATCTAATTTGGAATGTCATTAATTTTTTAATAAAATATATGAATTTAGCTGAGTAATTAAACATGAATGATTTTTTCAAAATTGTGAATCAACAAATAATTAAAATACGATAACGTATACGTAAACTAGTGGAACATTGTGCATTTTTGACAGAAGTTTTGAAGCTGGATCCAACAGTAAGATTTGTTGGATTATACAATTCTAATTTTGAAAAAATTGTAGATGGTGTGCAACCAGGGGTCATACCACATCTAAGTAGAGATGAAATGCAGAATTCAGTACGCTACGACATACGACGATGGGAAACATACAAAATGTTTCATAATCAGTTAGGAGATTCAGAATATGCTATGGTTAAGTATGATAAAGCAATATTATTGACGTTTTCGCTTAGTGAACAAAAATATTTGCGAGTTAGTATTGAACCAAACACAGACTACAAATTAGTAATTGAACAAATTCAAGGACTAATAAAGGAAAATCCTGTTCTAAAGTAAAGGTCTTTAGAAATTCAAGCGAATAAAAAAAATTATCCGTATCTATAATGAATACCTTTTTCACCACGTGGATGTTGCCATTCTGTTTCTTGTGAACATGTCCCGCAATCTAAACATCCTTCATATTGCAAAATTATTTTTTCACCTTCTTTAGCATAACATTTTGCAGGGCATAACATAACCATCTTGTTCAAAAATGGGGTTTCAGTATTTGATAGTTTAATGTGAGAAATATGATCATCATTGTAATTTAATTTAGAAATACGATCACCAATAGGAGTGATCTTGGGGGAATATGATGTAGATTCGATTTGTCCTAGTCGTTCTGCAAGTTGTATCGGAATTTTTACGTATGTATCTTCTGTTTCAATCAGGGACAAAAGTTTGTCATAACCAAGAATATTTGCAAATTTTACGGTAATTCCTCTAAAAGTATCATTTGACATTATTTTTAAAATTGGACCATAACGTGAACCAATAATATCTGAAGGGATGTTTTTTGTCGCATCAAGAAATATTTTTAAATAATCCTTATCAATTTGCACCATATCCATCGTATATGGACTTTCATTTACTAATTGAGAGTAGTATTCTCCCAGATATTTTTCAGAAAAATCATCCTTGTCAAGAGCTCTTGCTATTGCATTAGCTGCCCTCACTCCATCGTCTATGCCTACGTTTAATCCTTCAATTCGAGGACCAATAAAAATTCCTCTTCCAGCAGCGTCGCCGACAAATAAAATGTTCTTAAAAAATGGTTTTTCCATTCTACATCGTTTTCCATCTGGAATTAACTTTGCACCATATTCTGATTCAACATGACTAATTCCAAAAGTCATTCCAAATTTTTCGGACATTTGTTCTTCAAGAGAATCTAATCTTGTTTTCATCCCATCAGGATCTTCACATGCAGAAGTCAAGTAATATCCTCTAACATCATTCCAATCTTTGATTAATTTCAGCTACATCAAATCGTGTTTTCAATTGTTCTTCTTGTGATAAATTCTTATCAATATTTTTTACAATTGGAACTTTATCTTTAATGAATTCGCTTATCATTGGATTATTTAACAAATTATCAATCAATGTGTAAGGTTCGGTTGGATTTTTTAACAAAGAATCCAAATGATAGACAGCTCCTATAGATAATGTATCATGATTAGTATAAAGAAAACCACCTCCAATATGATTTAATGTTATATCACCAGCAAATAGATGTGCAGCACCTTCAGCAGAATTTACGCCAAATCGTTCGTTAATTATTTTTTCTGGAAGTTTTACGATAACTTTAACTCCTTGATATAATTGTGCAGAAGTAAATTTTGATCTAGCCCCAACCATTTCTGCAATTTCGGAATTTACACCGTCTGCTGCAATAATTGCTTTGACTTCAAATTCATCAAGCTCATCAGTTTGTATAATTGCTCTTCCTTTATCGTTCCACGTGATTGATTTGACATGAATCCCAGGAATTATTCCTCCACCAATTTTTTGGGCTATTTCAGTAGCTTGTTTTGCAAACCAAAAATTAAGTTTAGTCATCAAGACTGAACAACCAAAATTAGATTGGTAATCGTGAGCTGTAGTAAGATCTATAGAATGAATTTTATTTTTGGAGGTAGAGTGAAGAATATATTTTGTAATTTTTCTTTCAAATGGGGCATCATCTAAGAAATTTGTATAGAGATCTTCAACATTAGTTACTTTTCCTTTTTTTGGTTTTTTTGAGTAGAGAATTCCACCAGAGATATTTTTAGATCCAATCCTACTTCCAGCTTCTAGGAGAATTGCTTGTTTCCCAAGGTCAGATAGTCTCTTTAGAGCAGCTAGTCCAGCCGAACCGCCACCAATTATTGCCACATCATATTGTTCCAATTTATTTTACCTGTATCATTACCTGCTGATTTTTGAGCTCTGCCATCAATAGTGGAATAACATCTTCCATCTTACCTTTGAGGAAAATATCAGATACATCTTTTATTGGTGCATTTTCGTCCTCATTTATTGAAATAATGAATTGTGAATCTTCCATACCAGCAACATGTTGCATTGCACCACTTATTCCAACTGCAATGTATAACATTGGGCTTATTTTACGACCGCTAGTTCCAATCACTCTTCCTGGAATCATATAAGTTGAACTAACAATTGGACTGGCTGAAAAAACATTTTTTGAAATAGGTAAAGATATGCCTACCTGAGCATTAAGTTGTTTAGCAAATTCCTCAAGAAGTTTGATATTTTTTTCTGGAGTATTTTGTATTCCTCGTCCAAATCCTACAACAGTTTTGTAATTATCAAAATCAATTTCACTTTCAATGAATTTTTGACTCAAAACTTTGATTTTGAGATCATTTTGATCAATTTTTGGTTCAAAGTTAATGATTGTTCCACTTCTTTTGGGATCTGGTTGTATTGGTACAAATGCGCCCGGAATAATGTTGCATGATTGAGGCGAATATTCCCTTACTGAAAGATTTTCGTTGATATTATCAAGGCAGAGAATTGTTGTCCATAAAAATCCTGAAAAATCAACTCTATACATTTCCAATGTTTTTTTGTAAGTTATATGTTTACCAGCTGTTTTAATTGGATGGCTAATATCTAAATCAGAAATTATTAGTTGATTTACATCTGATGCAAGTCCAGAATCTAATTCTGCTAAAACTGTGGATGATAAATGTCGTCCGATACCATCTGCTGCAAAGAACATGTATCGTGGTTTTTTAAATTCTAAGGAATAGGCGGGTTCAATTTTTGCTGCGGTTTCAATATCCAAACAAATTTGACAAATAACTTTGGTGTGGATTTTATTTATCAAGGCATGTAGTTCTGGACGATCTACTATTACAACTGAATCTGCTCCATGTTCAATCAATGTTTTAGTCAAGTGTTGTATATCGTGTCCCAAAACAACTGCAACAACCTTTTCTTTGGCAGAATATCTCTTATTGAAGTCGTCAAACAGTCTTCGTGCTTCGCCTAGCATTTCAAGGCTTACGGGCAGTAGTTTTCCATCAATATGTTCTATAACAACATAAACGTGACGATAATCTCCCTCTGTCATTTGATCACCATGGCGGAAAGTGCTTCTTTTATTGCTGTAACAACTTGACGAATATGATCTGGATTTGATCCATCCAAAACCTTAGCATTTCTTATTGCTTTTCCTTTTGGTACACGTTGTACATCATATACTATTGTTGGTGAACCTACCAGTCCAACTAGTGTTTTATCTGCACCAAGTTGTTCACAGTTAAAGGTTTGAACATATTCTTTGTAATTTTTTGCCCGTTCATAGGCTTCGGTTTTATATTTTTCAGCAGATAATCTCAATGAGATATTATTGAAATGATATTTGTATGAAGGATCAATCGCGATAAAAACTGGAAGAGGAGCTTCAATTTCTTGAATAATTTCTGGAACGCCTCTTAAATTTATCAATCGTTTTGCAATTATAGTTCTTTTTTCTAAATTGATATCATAACTAATAACATTACCTAGAAATGTAAATCCTAATTTCCATGCAAGTTGGGGGCCGACTTGACCTGTTTCTCCATCCGTAGACTCGATAGCCTGAAAAAACAATATCCATTTTTCCCTCCATTTTTTCAATTCCATTTTTTAGGACTTCGGCAGTACCTATAGTATCTGCTCCTGCAAAAATTTGATCATTATACAGATGAAGAACATCAGCATCACAAGTTTCCATAGCTATCTGTAGGGCATTATTAGCTGCATGACCACTCATTGTGCCAATGGAAATCTTAGCACCATATTTGACCTTTGCATAAAATGCAGCCTGAGCAGCGATTTTACTATGAGGACCTAATGTATTTTTTGTTTTACTTCTGTTAAGGGTCCCATCAGGGTTGTAACTAATACTTCCTGCAGACAAATCTGGTTCCAATTTGACAACGACTGCCAAATTTAAAAGAGCCATCCAAATTTTTTTTAATTATCATATTATAAGGATTCATTAACATTGTTAAGTTGATAAAATCAAATTGGTAAGAATATGACACTTAGTAATGATTAATAGGATAAAGTAAATCATCCAATCAAGAATAAAGCACACATAGATTGAAATAATTGATTTAAATTTTTTGAAAGTTTAGGTTTTTGTGAATTCTTTTGCAGGAAGGCTTCACATCAGAACCTATTTGATCATAAAATTATTCGGTTATGGGTTAAAGGGAAAAATCTGATATTTCTATAGATGGAAAAAATTGAATTAAACACTGAAAAAAATTTTTTCGCAAATTGGATTATAATGGCCTAAATTAATGATTTTCTTTATAAGGATTGGATGATACGAATGAAAAATGACTAACCGTTAAAATAAGGGCGTTTTAGTTTGAATTTATCATGCATGGTGCTAATTATCGAGTTGGAAATGGACAACCATTCTGTAGAAAAGAGTACATCAAAGGTAATCCTCAGATAAAAATTGCAAAATTTCAAGGTGGAAAAAGAGCCAATTATGATTTCTGTGTCCAATTATTAATAAATGAAAAAATCCAGATTAGGCATATGGCCATAGAGTCTTGCAGGTTATCTGCAAATAAATTACTTGAACAGGCAACTGGTGAGACTGGATATTTCTCAAGACTTAGAATTTATCCTCACGTTCTTCTAAGAGAAAACAAGATGGTTGCAACTGCAGGTGCAGATAGAATTTCAGAAGGAATGAGAAGAGCTTGGGGAAAAGCTACCAGTTTAGGCGCCAGAGTAAAACAAGGACAGTGTATTATGGAGTTTTATGTTAATCAAGCACATTTAGAGAATGCAAAAAAGGCCCTCAAGAGTGCTTGTGTAAAATTACCAGGTACTGCAACAATTAAGGTAATTCCCTGGGGACAAATGTCACCATAAATCCATTAATTCAGATTTCTTACTTTTAATAAATTCTAAAAATTCTTTAAATTCAGATTTGGTTGGTTCTCTATTCAAAATTCTTTTTGTTTGATAATAAAAGGCATTATAGATTCTACCTACAATAACTCCAAGTGCAAATGATTTTGAATCATCAATGTTTGAAAGTAATTGAATAAGTTGGCTAATTTCCTCCTTATTTGAAATAGATTCTTGAATTTTTTGCTTTATTTTCTCCATCAATATTTTATCCATAGTTTTATCTTGTAGGAAATAGTTAAAAACAGTTTAATATCCAAATTCAGACCTTAGGATTGTTGCAGTTATAGTACAGTTTGGTTAATATTCGAGCTTGCCAAGTTCGTGACCCGGGTTCAAATCCCGGTAACTGCACCATTTATTCTTGATTATTTTGTCTCAATCCGTTGAGAATAATTTCTAATGCATCTTCAGCTTTTTCAGGTCGAGGTAACTGAATCATAAAGACATTATCCTTTCCATAGTGAGAGTTTGGTGATGAAAGCGCAAGCATTGAATTTTTTGCAAGAGATTGAAAAAAGAAAAGATCTTTATTTGCATTGATTAAAAATTTTTCAGCAATTTTTCCTTGAGAAAACGTTAAGAAAATTTCTACAAAAACATGACCCAAACCATCTTGCAATATGTTAAGATCAGTATTAATTGAAAGAGATTTTCCTGCAACTTTGGATATTATTTCATCGTATTTTTTTTCAGCTAAAATTATGCATGGAACATCCTTACCATCAAAATTAAAGGTGGTTACTCCATCATGAACTTCTTCATATAATTTTTTAAGTTCATCAGTCATTTTTCTTTTCTAACATTGGAACCACTTTATCACTTGCTTTTATCATAAAGGGTGAAAGAAATGCGGTGATTATAGAAATCACACCAACTAGTGGAAACAAAAATGCACTTACTGCCCCAATATCAACCCCAGTTTTTATTATTACGATTGAAAACTCGCCTCTGGGAGCAGCTAAAGTAAATGCAGAACGAATTGCCTTCTCACGTTTTTGACTAAATAAAAGATTGCCAAGCAAATTTCCTCCAAATTTCATAGCAATTGCAACTATAATTAACACAATTGCTACAAAGATATAATTTTGAAGTTGTGATACATCCATTAGAGCACCAACTGAAATAAAGAAGATGGCTACAAACATGTCTTTAATTGGACTGGCCAAGAGTTTAGAAACTTCAGAGGATTTGGATTCAGCAACTAGAACTCCTGCAAGAAATGCGCCTATAGCAACAGACAATCCAACAATATTTGCCAATAGAGCGTATCCAAAACATACACCAAGAACGCTCAATAACAAAATTTCATGATGTTCAGATGCCGCAACTCTATCAATCAAAGGTGGAATTACTTTTGTTCCAATTGTAAATGTGCCAACAATCAATCCTGCTGCAACAATGATTACAATTAGAATGGATTCTACAGACACAGTTCCAACTAGAGCAATTGATTGCAAAGAGGAAATTAAAATGACGGCAATTACATCCTCTACAATCAATATTCCCAACACAAGAATTGTTGATTCTCTTTTTATTCGTCCCATTTCTTCTAAAATTTTTGCAATTACAGCAGTACTAGAAATAGAAAGAGCAGCCGCAATGAATAATGAATCCATAGAGTTCAATCCAAGAGCAGTTGCAGCATAAAATACTGCACCCAAGGTTGCAAACAAACCAATGGATCCTACCCCGATTGCAATTCGTCCAATGCTTTTTATTTTTGCATAAGGAAATTCGATTCCAATTACAAAAAGAAGTAAAATTACACCTATTTCAGAAAATAAATTCAACCCAGACATATCGGTCAAAATTCCAACGCTTTCTAACATATCAGACGGTCGACTTCCTGGAGGAAGAATCCAAGACCATAAGGGTGATAGTGGCCCTAACAACATTCCTGCAAAAAGATAGCCAATGATTAGGGGTTGTCTTATTTTAAAAAATGCTAGTGTAACAATTGCACCGATAATCATGATAAAAGCTAAATCAGTCACAAATGAAGTATGTGGAATGTGAGTAACTTGATCAATTAAACCAGTCACTATTTGATTCAAAATATTTTGAATTTCAGACGAATTAATCTGAAGCCAACTGTTATCCACGAGAATATTCAACAAATTTGTTTAAAAACAGTTGCCCACGAGCCTAACAAACAATAATGAATTTCAGCTTAACATTTTTTAATGAAAATTTATTTGATTTTGAACCTCTTTATGACTAGTTACCATTTATCTAATTACAGAATGATGAGTAGGTCAACTGAAAATAGTGTAGAAAAATGACCTGGGGTATCTGACTGTATAATTGGTAATGTCATAATTACCGGATTATTAATAGTACGGTACAATACCGTACTATATGATACAATGTGAATATTGTCCAAGAGGCTTTATTGATACAGCAAATGGACTGGCTGAAAAAACATTTCATGAATTACTTCATGAGCCAGAAGTTGTCAACAAGTAACTCTTTACATTTTTTATTTTATACCTAACTTTTTTATCATTAGATTTTCTTCCTAATAGATATGGCTGTTAAAGAAACAAAGAAGAAAACAGACAAGATTGAAGATAAAATAAAAAAGACTTATAAAACATGAACCTACAGCCTCATCCTTACTCAAAAAGGTAGCATCAGTGTCAGATTCTACGAAAGCATTACAAAAAGAGATCAAAGTAATGTCAAAGATTTTTGGAGATAATCAAAAGGTGCTTGTCTCCATGAAAGAAATGATTGATACTTTGACATCAACTCTAGAAAACATACAGAGACAATCAAAACAAATCAACATTCTTGAAGATGATACACAGAAACTGTATGCAGGATTAAATCAGGTAAGATCACAATCAAATATGGTTACCAAAATTCATGAGCAAACTACAAAACTTCAAGAAGAGGTAAACAAAATAAACGAACTACAAAAATCATCACCAAGAACACAAGAATTATCACAGCAAATCGAAGACAGTTCAAACTCGATAAAAAATAATTCGCAAATGATAATAAAAATTGCACAAAGAATTGATGAAGTAAGAGACGATCTAAGAAAAGTATCTGGAAAATCAGATTCATTTTTAGAAGTAGGTAATGAAATTGAAATTCTAAAAAATAGCCTTAAGGAAATGGCCAAAAAAACAGACAGTTTTGAAATAAATTCTCAGATAATTTCTAGCCTAAAACAAGAACTAGGAAAAATGATAGACAATGTAAATTCGGCATCAAAATTAGGTTCTGAATTAGCTGCAATAAAAGTTACAATTGATGCAATTTCTGGAAAAGCATCAAAGATTGATTCTCTGGGAGGAATCATAGATGGATTAAAGCAACAATTTGATACTGTTGCGATAAAAGCAGATTCTGTCGCAAAATTAGGTTCTGAATTAGCTGCAATAAAAGTTACAATTGATGCAATTTCTGGAAAAGCATCAAAGATTGATTCTCTGGGAGGAATCATAGATGGATTAAAGCAACAATTTGATACTGTTGCGACAAAAGCAGATTCTGCGTCCAATTTAAGTATAAATACAATCAAAAATATTTCAGGAAAAGTAGACAGGATTGAAACTGAAATTAATTCATTAACTCATAGGGCAGATTCAACCGCCTTTGTAGGAGAGGGATTAAAATCAGTACAGGAAGATTTTTCAAATTTCAAGCAAAATGTATTTGAGAAAACAAACATTATTGAAGAAAAAATTTCATCAGTCTCAGATGTTTTAAAACGACAAGACGCATCTACAATAGAATTTCACAGAAAATCAGATAAAATTTTTGAAGAGATGCAATCAATCAAAAATGTTACAAACAAAGCATCAAAAGATTCATCGAAAGAGGTAATGGCATTACTAAAGCTGTCAGAATATCAATCAAATATTAGGATGCATTCTGAATCAAAATATGGTGATGCAAAAGACCTTGAAAACATGGCATTACAGACGGCAGAAATTGTAAATTTATTTGATAAACTATCCATAGAATCAGGTGAAAAAATACCATTACCACATGAGGTTAGGCAATGGGCAGTAAGCAAGATTTTGGATTGTGCAGACAAGTGGGAAATTAGATTTAGTGACATATTTACAATTTTGACAAATGC
Source organism: uncultured Nitrosopumilaceae archaeon (assembly GCA_963825095.1). Lineage (GTDB taxonomy): Archaea > Thermoproteota > Nitrososphaeria > Nitrososphaerales > Nitrosopumilaceae > Nitrosarchaeum. The sequence goes on along the minus strand of CAWGRV010000020.1, from coordinate 113,061 downwards.
GATTGGTAAAGAATTCCTAAAAGAAGCAATCAGAATTCAGCAAATTAGAGATATTTATGGTATTAGAGCCGTAGATGAAATCCGAAAAGAATTGAATATTGCCTAGACACCAGTTGCTTGATCAAATGCAGTGAGTTGATCTTTCTTTCGTTTAAGAGCTGCAAATATTCCTAAAATTGCTGCTATCCAAATTGTGCTAAAAAGAATATTGGATACGCTGACATACATATATGGAGTAGCGTCCATAATATTTTTACTAATAGCAATAGAGCGTTCTTGGATGTTAGTCATGCCAGTTTGAAATGCAGAACTGTCATCAGATACTCTAGAAATTGTTTCAATGCTTGCAATCATAGTATCAACATCACGGTCAATTCGATTAAAGTTTGTGGACTCTGTTGGAAATATCCATACAGGGTTTTTACTTTCAGGTAACTTATCCAGAATAATTTTTAAATCCTGTTTAATAGCGGTTAAATGAGTTTTAATGGCGGTTGGATCTGAGGAACCCATTATACCATCCAAATTTCCACGTATTCTATCAAGAGGATAGATATCGTCATTATAGCCATTAATTGCCATAAATCCTCCAAAAATCACAATTGCAACTATTCCAATCATTGATAGTTGGTATATCCTTTTTGCCATTTTTTCTCCTTGGGTTAAGAGAGGAGGGACACTGGATTTATTTCTTTTAAATCTGGTATGAGAGAGACTCATGTACGCAATATAAAAAAACCCTACCGTTTGTAGACCAATTATTGGAGCAAAAATAGGATTATTTGAAAATATGGAAATCAAAATCCCCATCAACCCATAAATGCCAAAAAAGATTTCAAGCAAGGTAGTTTTTGTAAAAGGCAGATTGTATGCTTTATCTCTCCAGTCATCATCTTTGTTAATAATTCCATATTTTGGAGTCCTCAAGAATTCACTTTTCTTACCAAAAATTGCATCAAACACAGCTACGCTATTATTCACAGACATTCCTGCATTGAAAACAAGTAATGCAGGTAAAACTTTAGCCTTAGATTTCCAAGAATTATGATACATGCTTTGAATTATAATTATGTATGCTCCAGGTCCCATCGCAAGATATGTAGCAATTGTCAATGCTGGAAGAACACTAACTAGGTAGAGATTCATGTTTGCAGCTAACAGAACAGGTAATGCAAGAAATTGTACTAAGATTAATGGATAAACAATATGACGTGTGAGTTGAACAAATGCTTGAATTTTTGCTTCTATTGCAACTTTACGTTTGATTAGAATCTCTGCCAATAATTTTATTGCACATTGTATTGAACCTTTTGCCCAACGAAACTGTTGTCTTTTAGCGGCATTCATTTGAACTGGTAGTTCAGCGTTAACTATGATATCGGGAAGAAAGATACACTTCCATCCTTTCATTTGTGCTCTGTAACTAAGATCAAGATCTTCAACAAGAGTTGCAGTATGCCAGCCACCAGCATCTTCGATACATTCACGTCTCCAGATTCCAGCAGTACCGTTAAAGTTCATAAATAAATGGGAGTTACTTTTTGCCTTTTGTTCCACCAAGAAATGAAAGTCAAGACTGAGTGCTTGTGCTTGAGTCATTGCAGAATAGTTTTCATTTACATGTCCCCAACGACATTGAATGAATCCAATATTAGATTTGGAAAAGTGAGGAATTGCTCTTTTTAAGAACCATTTTGGTGGAATAAAATCAGCATCAAAAATCGCTACGAATTCAGTATCAGTAGTCTGCATTGCGTGTTTTAAGGATCCTGCTTTGTATCCCTTTCTAGTTCCACGTCGGATATGCTCAATTTGAAATCCTTGTTTTTTGTATTCATCAACAGCATCATCAATAATCTTTACAGTATCATCATCAGAGTCATCTAAAACCATAATTCGCATCTTTTCTTGTGGATAATCCATCCCACAAACTGCATCAACCAATCGCTTTGCTACATACTTCTCATTGTATATTGGCAATTGAATCGTAACTGTCGGTGTACCTACATCAATAGTAGTAAAAATTTGCTTTCTTTTTATTGAAAGATATGTCAGATAATAGAAATTGCAAGTATAAGCAGTAATTATGATAGCAGATAAGATAAAAAGATCAAAAACAAATTGAGTAAATGAGTTAAGTGCCATCTCTAGATTCTAAAAATAGTTAGTCGCTATTTATACTTGCAAAATGAATTAATTATTTTTGTTCAAAGATCTTTATTGCACGCACTGGGCAAACTCCCTCACAAGCAAGACAAAATATGCAGTCTGGCTCTTTTGACATTAAGGGTTTTTTCCCAGATGCAGGATTTCCAGGAGTATCAAACCATTCATAAACTCCAACAGGACATGCCTCTATACATCCACCATCTGCAATGCAAATATCGTAATCAACAGAAACAAATTCTCCCCACACTCCAAGGATTCCATTATTGGCTCCTTTTCTTCCCCAAGTTTTAATCACATGTCCACTTGCGTCAAATGGTGTAGATGGTTTCATTTTAGATTTGTAGGCTACGTCAATTGGTCCAGGTTTTGCTCCATCAGGAATTTCAAATTCGCCGCCTTCATCTTCTGCAATTTCGTCAGATGCAGATTCGCTTGGCTTTGGTTTAGCGTTAAGAACTATTTTTGCAAGTGGTGTGAGTTCTTCTAGTCTTTGTATTGCTTGAGAGTGATTGAGTTTCTCTGCTTTTGCAAGATAAGAGATCATTTTGTCTGCCAAAATAGTATTTCGTAATATAGTATCGATAACCATTTTTGCAAAATGATCTGCTTTTTTCCTATAATCTTTTACCCAATTCGGATCACCGAATTTTTCAATTGGAAAAATTTGATAAATAATATCAACTACTTCACCACTAACAATTTCTACAGTGACAGATAGATCTACCTCTTCGTATCCTTTAGCATCTGGATTTTTCATATTTTGTTCTTTCCAACGATATGTCGCAAAGATTCGATCAGCATATGCATCCATTTCAAATGCCTTTTTCAAACCATCGTGTATTGATTTAATTTCTAAAGGATCTTCAAGTTTTATTGGTAATCTGTACAAACCAAGTTTGAAACCATGCAAAGGGTATACACCACGTTTTGCAGTTGATGCTTCCATTGTCCAAACTCGATCTTTTAGAAGTAATGACATCTGGTTTATTTGAATTGAATTTATTTAAAAAGGTTTCAGGGACTATCGTCTGGGCATGTAAGCTCACGAAGTTCAATATACTTTTTTTCCATGATTTCTGCGTATTCTGAGATTTTTGTAAGATCAAACGTGTCTTTTGGGAAATACCAACGAATGGGCACCCAATGACCTATTCCATCCATATCGTGAATCATTCCTTTGTCTGCGGTTACATTTAGTTTTTCATCAATTGATGTATCCTTTACAGTAAGACCTCTTTTAGTAAGGTCTTCCATAACAAAATTGGTATTAGCATCTTTAATGTAATAATACGATCCTTTCTTTATCACAGGAAGATCTAATGACAACTTATTTTTCCACGGGGTTGCCTATCATGTTACCCCACTCAGTCCAAGAGCCGTCGTAATTTCGAACTTTGGAATAACCAAGTAGATATTTTAGAACAAACCAACTATGAGATGATCTTTCTCCAATTCTACAATAACATATAACATCTTTATCTGGGGTTACACCTTTTTGTTCATAATTTTGTTTAAGGATTTCCACAGACTTGAAAGTTCCATCAGCATCATTTACAGCAGTTGCCCATGGAATATTATTTGCACCAGGAATATGTCCACCTCGTTGTGCATGTTCCATTGGATATTCGGGGGGCGCTGTAATTTCACCAGTGAATTCTTTTGGCGATCGTACATCAACCATCACGGTATCTTCTCGTCCCAATGCCCTGCTAACATCAAATAAATAAGCACGTAATCCTTCATCTGGTGGTTGTGCTTTGTATACCACAGCAGGAATTTGTGGTTCTTCTGTAACATATCCTTTATTTTCTAATTCCCATTTCTTTCTTCCACCATCCATAATCTTCAGATTTTCATGACCATAGTATTTGAAGACCCAAAAAACAAACGCTGCAAACCAATTATTAAAATCACCATAAAGGATGACTTCACTATCTTCCTTTATACCGTTTTTAGACATTAATGCCTCAAATTGTTTTTTACTAATTATATCTCTAGTTATTGGATCATTGATATCACGCTTCCACCAAATTAAGCTGGCACCTTTAATGTGACCTTTTTGATATCCGTTTACAGGATCATAATCAACTTCAACTACCTTCCTATTTTCATTTGGTGGATTTTTGTATACCCAATTTGTATCTACCAAAACTTCCGGGTGGGCATAATTCATATTATTTTCTAAATTTGTATTCATACTTATTTGTTTTCACATTTTATTTATTAAATTAAATTTTTATTTTCTTTTAGTAGATTTTTTCAGCAACATCATTACACTCGTTATCAAAGCCAAAAACAATGTGAAGATTGAATAGTGCATTCTCATTAGATTCAGTGAAAATGAAGGCAAAACTATGCGATAATTGTCATAGATTGATGGATAAAATCCCAGACAAGATTAACCAAGAGACAAGTAGGTGGGTATGTGAATCATGTACAGACTGTAAAGTTTGATGATGAATAAAAAAATATTTGGTCTTTAGTAAATCGTAGAGTGTAGAAAAAGGCAATTGTAAAATGATAAAAGAACAAATTGTTCGTTTAGGTTAAATATAAAATTTGTATTAAATAAGATAGTTTGAAAGCGTGGAAATGTTACAGATGTGATTTGACATTCAAGGAGGAATCCCACGTTATATTACACAAAGATATCTCAAAACATTCCTCAAAGCAGATTGAAATTATTGTAGCATAACGAGAATTATATTAATTGACATTTTAAGAAAACAAAAAATACGGAATTTAATTTTCAACTTGGCCAAAATTATTGTATTTTACAAATAATTCTAATGATTTCAGAGGTTAATTTTAGGATCCTATAGAATCCTCATTATTTGCTTCCCAGCAATCACATTGAGTCCAAGTACAATTAGGGCAATCATATGGGGTACCACTGGTTTTGCATTCTGATGGAAGACAATTACAACGTGAACATCTAATTTCCATGGATATGATTTGAAAAAATGTTTTGGATATATTTACATTTTAAAACTTAATAATCTCCTAAATTTTGTACATAATCCAAGAATATTACCTGGAAATACATTGCATTTACAATAAATTAAAAATATCCTTTTAACTAAATGAGTTTTAGGAGAATCGGTTGAAACTTCAAAAAGTTGCAGTGGTCAGTAAAGTAGGGTCAAAAGAATCAGAAGAGGTTGCAAAAACAGTAGCAAAAAAATTTTTAGCAAAAAAATCCAAAGTATTTACAATTTCTCCAATAGATGTAGAAGGTGCAATAAAAAGTAGAATCATTAGAGGAATTGAAAAAAGAAAAACTGGATCTTGTAGTTACCTTAGGTGGAGATGGAACAACACTTAGAGTTTTTCGATATCTTGAAAATGAGACTCCGATTCTAACCATCAATGTTGGTGGAAATAGAGGCATATTATCTGAGATAACTATTGATGAGATAGACGATGCAATAAATAAAATTGAAAAAGATAAATTCTTTTTAGATAAAAGAACCAGAGTTGTTGCATCTTGTGGAGGCAAAGAATTTCCACCTGCCTTAAACGAAATTTTTATTTGTAGAACAAATCTTACAAAAACAGCAGAAATTGAGATTAAATTTCAAAACGATACGGTAAAACAGAAAATGGATGGAGTTATTATTGCTACACCAAGTGGTTCGACAGGACACTCATTTTCCCTGGGTGGTCCTATTCTTCATGAAAGTCTAGATGTTTTGATAATCACACCTGTTGCTCCAGTTTATAGACTAGAGTCAATCGTTGTGCCAGATGAAAAAATTGAAATAATCTCATCCCATGATTGTAGCATAGTCATGGATGCACAAGTAGTAAAATCCGCAGGATACGGAGAACCTATAATCATAAAGAAATATCCAAAACCAGCAGTCTTTGTTAGATTAAAGAAACGAGGACTGAGACAGATGAGCAAACTTGGATTTTAGAATATTAGATGCTAGCGCATTTTATGCTGGAGTTCCATTTGGATCATCTAATGATTGTTACACAACATCCCTTGTTTATGAGGAAATAAAACACATCAAAAAAAATCATGATGCACTAGGAACATTGTTAGAAACCAATCGATTAAAAATAATGGATCCAGATAAAGAATCTACAGAAAAGGCAATCATTTCAGCTCAAAGAAACCGGGGATTTTCCACAGTTATCAAAACAAGATATTTCCATAATTGCTTTATGCATTAATCTCAATGGTGAGATTATTTCTGATGACTTTGCAATTACAAATGTTTCAAAAAATCTCGGATTGAAGATTTCGCCGATCATGACTAACAGTTTTCAAGATGTCGGAAAATGGGTTCATTATTGCCCTGGTTGTCGTACAAATCATACAACTGGGAAAGAGTGTCCCATGTGTGGCACTCCACTTAAAAGAAAATTACTCAAGGGTGAATCTTCTACCATTCCAATCAACAAATGAACCATCGTATAATTTCAGATTAGAATACCATGCAATCATAAGTTGTAAAAATAGACTAGACTCTACATATTTGCATCATGCAAGGTTGTTTGATTGGATTCCTTGAGATGACTACTTTGCGATTCAAGAATGTTTTTTATTTTTTTAGCCCTGACATTTCCAAGACCTTCAATTTTTGCGAGTTCTGCAGTTGTTGCATTAAAAACTTTCAAAGGAGTTCCAAATTTCTCAAGTAATCGAACAGCAAATTTTTCACCAACTCCAGGCAAACTACAAAGAGATGAAAGTTGTTGTTTTTCTAAATCATTTGATTTTTTTATTTTTTTTAGATAAGGGCCTTTTGGTGATTCATTTCTAGAACACATTGAAACAAGTAATTTCGCAGTATGAGTTGCAGTAGGCGTAGGAATTATTGGAATCTTAAAATCAATTACGATTGTAGAAATTGCACCATAGAAAATCAGAGGATTATCAACAATCTCTTCTATTTCATCGACATTTCCTTCGATTAATAATATAGGAAATTGAAAATGTTCTTTTAGTCTGGAGCATTGATCAAAAAGTCTTCCGTCAAAAACAGAAGACATTAAATCACGAATGCTCTTTCTTTCCACAACAGTCTCTGGGGCAACAATATAATCACCAACAGGCAGTGTTTTCATTTCAATGTTTAATCCAATAGATTTTAGTAGATCAGGGATTCCACTTTTGCGTTCTCGCTCATCTACAATAATTCGTAAATTTTCTAGTTTCATTAAATATAATTTAGTTAATTTGTTAATATTTTATTTGGATTCTAATTCGATAAATGTTATTTTCTAGGATTATCATCAGGGGTTGTGGTACCTGTCATTTTTGCACCTCCAGATACCGGACCTCTCATCATTTCAGTGATTTTTGCTTCTTGTTCTTTGAGTGATTCCTTCATTCGAGTTTCTTGCTTTAGAAGTACAGTTGAACGTGTTTTTGCTAACTCTTTACGTTCTTCTAATTCATCAATAAGTTGTTTTTTAGTAGATTTTATCAAAATTGAACCGGCTTGTTTGTATACATTGTCATCATCGGTAATTTTTTTTAATTCCTCTAGTGCTTTGTCAGTCTCAATTTGTTCCATTTCAAGATGTTGTTTTTGGGTAATTATTGATTGTAGATTTTGTTGAGATTGTTGTAATTTTATGAGTTGTTCTTGAAGCCATGGTGGCATTTGTCCGGATGACATGCTAGTTCAATGTTTTTGATTTCATTATATCTTTACCGATTCAATTGAATCATAACTTGCTTGAATTAATCTCAACGTTGAATTGAGATTTGCACGTAAATGTTGAATGTGATCTGAATCTATTGAAATTTGAATTTTATCATTTAGTGAAATAGTGGTTTTGGTAGGATTTTCTGGATAAAATTGATTGTCAATATGGATCGAATCAAATATCGCTTTTGTCTTTTCTTTGGCATCAACATTAATTTTAGCATTAAAGATTAATGTCATACGCAGTACCAGCAATCTTGAAATTACATTTCTTACAAGACCAAATACCAACTGCATCTCTACTAAATTGTTTTGAACCGCATTCAGGACAAGATCGTTCTGCCTTTAGTTGAAAGTGAATTTTGGCATATTGTTTTCTGATTTTAATACCATATCTTGCACCTAAACCTTTTAGTGATTTTTTTGCCATTTTATTTTCTTGCTCCCATTACTTGTTTTAACTTTTCTCTTATTTTTGCTCCTACCTTAACAGATGTTTTTCCACATTGTACCACTTCATCGTATGTAAAGCCACCATTTCCCCCCTTTTGTAAGGCACAAATGTTTCCATTAGAATCAGTAGTGATTGTAATTCTTGCATCCATACTATCCCATTCATCACCATTTGGATCAACGATCACATGATTTCCAATTTTACCCATAGTAACAGAGACTGGGATAGTAGTGATTGGAATATCTTCCTCACCACCTTCAATTAAAGTCGGTACATCATTTTTCATTTCCCATTTTGGAGTTTTGGAGGAGAGGATCGCAGCTGTTGCAGCATAAGCACATGCATCAAACAAGTTACCATCATAATCGACTACAACATTATCAGCAAAAACTCCAACCACAGATTTATTTTTTTCAATTACCAGTTGGGATAAATCAATCATGTGACTTTCTCTAATGCCTCTATCAACTACTCGGGCTAATTCAATAACATCAGGGCCAGGAGGTCCAGTTTCAACACTTGGATGAGAAAAGGGTAAAAGTTCAGCAGTACAGATGAAAATTCCTTTATCACCCATATCTGGAAATGGTCTATCGGGTTGAATTTTAACACCGCAAATTACCTCGCTATCACCTAATCTTACTCTTGCAGATCCATTGGATTTTGGAATTGCATTTGTTTCAATCACTAATTTTCTTGGTTCATCAAGTGTTCTTCCATCAATTCTTTTTCCTTGCTCTAACAATTCAAGAATTTGAGATTTTTTAGCTCATCAATTACAGAAACAGATGTCATTTACTATCTCCATTTGCAAAATATTTTTCCGTCAATGCTTTCTTTTGTAATTCATAAACAATTTTACAACCCTTAATTCCAGTTTCCACACATTTTTTGAATTCTTCTGGAGTTAACATACCATCTAATTGTAAAAGTGTAATTTTATCCATACTTGGCATATAACCAATTGGCATATCTGCTTGACCTGCTTGATCTTCTTCATTATTAACATCAAGAATAATTGTATCAGCAACTTTACCTGCAGCACATGCTGCCACCATATCACGCATTGGAATTCCTGCATCAGCCAATGCAACAGAGGCTGCAGATAGTGCAGCACATCGAGTACCGCCATCTGCTTGAAGAACTTCAATGAAACACATCAACTGCAGTTCTTGGAAATTTTTCTAACATTACTGCTGGCTCTAATGCTTCTTTGATAACTTTGGAAATTTCAATTTCTCTTCTAGATGGTGCAGGATTTTTTCTTTCAGTAACAGAGAAAGGTGACATATGATATCTAACTCGTAAAATTCCGGTATCTGTGTTTGACATGTGTTTTGGATGAACATCTCGTGGACCAAAAACCCCAACTAAAATTTTATTGTCTCCAAATTCAATATATGCAGAACCATCTGCATTTTTTAATCCTCCAGCTTTAATTATAATTCGTCTTGGTTCGTCAACTTTTCTGCCATCACATCGAATTCCATTTTCATCTAGTAAACTAGTGTCTGTATCTCTTCCACCCATTTGATTCACCTTTTGATTCTAACATTTCTTTCACTTGGTCAGTCAAGTTTGCAACATGCGCCTTTTCATCGACCATTTGTATTGCTTTTTTAGCCTTTAATAATCCCTCTGGAGTTTCACATGAAATTACTATCCATCCATTTTGACCAATTGTTATAGCTGCCTTCGTAGCCATCTCAATTGTTTGAATCATTGATCCCTTTTTACCAATCAAGCGTGGTACTTTACTAGGAGAAATTTTAACTAGTTCTCCTGAATCAATCTTACCAAGATCTCTATCTGCTATTGTCACAAGTGGATCTCTTGTTCTATCAAAATTAGCAATTCTAGTTGCAACAAGATCGCCAATTTCAACTTTGATGAAAGTTCATCAGCATGTGCAGAAAAATCTCTGCCAAAAACATCCTGTGCAGGTAAAAATCCTACATAACATGAATTGATATCCAATTCCCAAGACAATGATGTATGAGATACAACTTTGCCAATTACAAGATCATTAGTTTTTGGAATGTATTTTCCCGTTAGAGGAATTACTTTAACAGAATCATCATAAATTTCTGAAATTCCTATTGTAGTAGAAATAATCTTGTTACCATCAAGAATCACATTTTGTTCTGGTCTATAAGGTCCAGTTGTGACTAAATCGCCAGGAATAACATATTTTCTTTTGTTTTCCATTATTTCGTAACCTCAACTGTAGCAGAACCTTTTGTTATAGAACCTAATCTATCAATCACGTTTGGCCTTGCTCCAGCGGGTATTTCAAGTATTGCTTTTAAGGAACCATTATTTTGCCATTCTTCTTTTTTTAGAGATCCAATAGATTTTAAAACAGCATAAGATTGAGATGCATATTGTGCAGGGATAGTTATTTCAAGATCAAGATTTTCAGATTTCATAGGGATTATTGAACGCAATTTTTCTACAATATCTTTTACTTGTTCATCGACACTTTTTTGAGGTTCTATGGTGATTCTTCCATCCTTTAATGCTTGTTCAATTCGTAATGGAGGATGAGGAAGATGAGTTCTGGGATCAACAAAAGTTTTTGCAATAAATGAGACGATTTGTTTTCTTTTCTCTTCCATCATTCTCCTTCGTTGATCAGTTGTAAGATTTAGATCACCTTTTCGAAGCATTATCTCAGCAATTTCATTTGACATCTTCAGTTTTGAATGCCTTGAGTAGTTTTTCTGTTGAAGGTTTAGTCCCTTTCCCAGAATCTGTATAAATCTCATCAGAAATCAATATTGCTGAAATATCTTTTTTCTTTCCCAGTTTATAATCTAGGGCCGGATCAGGCTTTACCAAAATTTCAAATTTTTCACCTTCATGAGAATATCTCACTATTGTAACTTCGGTCATTTCTGAAATACCTAGGATAATTTGGTATTTATCTATACGGAAAAAATTATCTTAAAAACCAGATCAAGGTACAACATTGAGGATTCCTTTCATTGTATCGGGATGATATTTACAATGATATTCAAAAACCCCAATTCGAGTCGGCTTGATTGACAGTTTGCCTGAAGAACCAGGTACGATATCTTTACTCTCTAGAATTGTTTTTCCTTTTTGACCTATTATGAATGCATGATTCACATCAGTTGGATTTGTGAAAATAACAACATTAGTCTTATTCAGGGCAAATGTTATTGTAGGATTAATTTCATTAGCACTTGACCATTGGTACACTTGATCTAATTCTTTTACTGAGATCTCAATTTGACTAGCAATTGTATTTAGTGGATTCGTGGTTTTTTCGGTAGATTCATTTTGTTCATTGGCTTCACCTTGTTCGCCATTTTCGTTTTGTTCTGAGCTTGACTTGTTTTGAAGACTATTTAGAATCTCAGTTGCTATTTGACTTGGACTTTCTTTTTCATTCTGCTCAGATCCTGATTCAATTTCAGATTTTTCTGTTTCTGAAAGTCTGAAATGTACAATTAATGCAGAGGTAATGATTATCATTGCGGCAATACCTATAATGATTGCTAATTTGGAAGTACGTTTCAATTGACAATTGATTGTCATAGAACGATGTTATAAGTTGAGGGGTAAATTTCAGAGATTGAAAATTATTTTAATTCAAGATTAAATAATTTTCCAACCTTGTGATTCGCAATATGCATTAAAAATCTCAAAAATGAGTTAATCAAAAAAGGTTGGAGGTATTTTCAATAATTACAAAATTGTGCCTAAAATCGACCCTATTTTGTAACGCAATAACTTTAATATCTTTACTTGAAACTAGCTAGATTTTTATGTGGACTTTTAAAATTTTTATTTGGAATTTGTCTTCTTTAGAGATTGTTAGTAAGGATAATCAAAAAATTTCAATTAGGTTAAAGGGAATTTCTTTACAGTATGCAAATGCGCTTAGACGCATATGTCTAAATGGGATTCCAGTATTTGCAATAGATACTGTAGATATTATAGAAAATTCATCAGTATTACCTGATGAAGGTCTGGCACATAGGTTAGGGTTAATTCCAATTAAAACAGATTTATCAAGATTTAATGAACCAGCAAAATGTGATTGTAAAAGCGAAACAGGATGTTCAAATTGTAAAGTTATGTTGGTTTTGGATTCTGGAGACTCTGATGTTACAAGAACAATCTTATCAAATGAGTTATCTTCTGAAGATGACGCGGTAAAGCCAACATCTGATAAAATTCCAATTGTTCAACTAGCACCAGGGCAGAGAATTAAAATTGAATGCTACGCAAGACTTGGAAGAGGTACAGAACACGCAAAATGGAATTCATCAAACATTGCAACTCTTACAGAAACCAACAAAGAAGATGAGAGAATTCTCACAGTTGAATCAACAGGAGCTTTGAAGCCAGAACAAATAATCCTTGCAGGAGTAGATGAACTTAGTAATAGATTAGAAGAGTTTAAAGAAGTTATTGGTAAATTGGAAGAATAAACTAAGCATAGACATTATATTTGGGTTTTAAGTCGGATTATTCACATGGTTAATCAAGTTGTTATACGCATGGCAAAAGATCTAAAAAAAGCATCAGTCAAAAATGAGGCACCTATTTGGGCAAAATTGGCTGAATATGCACTAAAACCATCACGTGCAAGAAGACATATCAACTTGAAAAGAATTGGTCAACTAACAAAGGATTCAGACACAGTTGTGTTCCCAGGTAAAGTATTAGGAACAGGAGATATTCACCATAAAATTACACTTTGTTCATTTTCAATTTCAAATTCTGCAGCTACCAAAATTTTAGAAAAGGGGGGAAAAGTCATTAGTTATTCAGATTTAATAGTAAAACATCCAACTGGAAAAGGGGTCATGATACTTGGATAATCAAGAAAATATTGTAACAATAGACAAACCAATTGTTGTAGATGCTACAAATCACATAGCAGGACGACTATGTTCAAATGTTGCTAAATTACTGTTAGATGGAAATAGGGTGGCAGTAGTAAATTGTGAGAAAATAATGCTGAGTGGAACAAGATCAAACATAATTAGTCAAAAAAGATCCTTTTTAGAGGTTAACAGTGTAATTCATCCAAGACATGGTCCAGTACATCCAAGACGACCAGATACAATTATGAAAACAATGATTCGTGGAATGTTGCCAAGGAAAAAACCTTCAGGTATTGCAGCTCATAAAAGATTAAGAACATACATTGGTTCGCCCAAAGAATTAAGTTCATTTAAAAAAATTCAATTTGAAAATGCAAAAATTAGGAAATCCGCAGCCAATTATACAACAGTAGGAGAGATTGGTAAGATAATAGGCTGGATAAAATGACAACACCTAAAACAGAAATCTATTTTGCAACTAGAAAAACATCTAGTGCTCATGTTTACATTACAAAAGGACAGGGTAAGGTTAGGATAAATAACGTACCTGTTGAAATGATCCCACAAGAAACTGCTCGTGAAATTATGTTAATTCCATTAGAAATTACGGGAGATTTAAGAGATAAAATAGATATTTCAGTTAGAGTACGAGGTGGTGGATTTATGGGACAGGCTGGTGCAGTCGCAACTGGAATTTCCAGAGCACTTACAGGATGGACTAAATCCAAAAAAGAACCTAAAGATCACCCATTTACAAAATCAATAAGAGAAGATCTGAGACAGAGAATTACAGATTTTGACAAATATCTGATTAGTGGGGATGCCAGAAGAAAAGAACCAAAGAAGTTTGGTGGCCCTGGTGCTAGAAGAAGAAAGCAAAAATCATATCGTTAGACTGTGAAAGCCATAATTCTAGCGGGGGGCAAAGGAACTAGAGGCAAGCCATATACGGAATATTTTCCAAAGGCAATGACACCAATAAACGATAAACCGTTGATTGATTACATTGTAGGGTATCTAAATTCATTCCATTTTATTAAAGAAATTATAATTATTTCAGATTTTGAAGGATTAGGGGGTCAAATTAGAAATTATTACAGTAGTTTTAAAAATAAAAAAAAGATAACTTTTGTTCAAGATACACAAAGTGGGACTGGAGGAGATCTTTTACATATTGAAAATACTCTCAAGGAAGATACAGAATTTGTGTTATGGTTTGTAGATAATCTTTGTGCCATAGATTTGATAAAGATGAGAAAAGTATTCAAAGAAAAAAACAGTATAGCATGTATTGCAACTAGAACAAAAAGAAATGAAGAAACAGGATTTGCAGTAGTAGAAAATGGCATAATAAAAGAATTCAAAGAAAAACCAACCATAAAATTACAATTTTCAGAATGTTTAGGTATTTACATTCTAGGAAAAGAAATCATTAAAAGAATTAAAGCAAAAGAAAAACAAAAGGAAGTCAATTTGTCATTTGATATTTTACAACAATTATCAAAAGAGGGAAGAGTCAGTGCCTATGATATTCAGAATACAGAATGGATAGATGTAGAATCACCAATGATTTTAGAAAGACATAAAAAAATTGTAAAAAAAATTATAAAACAGATGGGGTTTTAGATTCTTTTTCAAATTCAGAGATGTTTTTCTCATATTGTAAAGTTTGAGCAATATCATCCAATCCCTCCAAAAGAATTTTTTTCTTGTGTAAATCAATATCAAAATAGATTTCTTCAGAACTTGTTTTAATTATTTGGTTTTCCAAATCCACTTCTATCTCTCTGTTTCACTGTTGTAATTTTGCTATTATGTTTTCTTTCAAAACAATTGGTAAAAGTCCATTTTTGAAACAATTACTATAAAAAATATCAGCAAAAGAAGGTGCGATGATTACCGAAAACCCATAATCTTGTAATGCCCAAACTGCATGTTCTCTGCTAGAACCACATCCAAAATTATCTCCTGCAACGAGAATTTTAGAATTTTTGTATTTTTCATTATTTAAAACAAAATTAGACTTTAAATTTCCTTGATCATCATATCTCCAATCATAGAAAAGAAATTTTCCAAAACCAGATTTTTGAACTAGTTTTAAAAATTGTTTTGGTACAATTTGATCTGTATCTACATTTACTTGATCTAGTGGAGTAATTATAGTTTTGACTTTTTTGAAGGATTGCATTTTAATTCAAATCCATTTTCTTACATCTACAAAATGTCCCTCTATTGCAGCTGCAGCAGCCATCACAGGACTTACCAAATGTGTTCTTCCTCCAGTTCCTTGTCTTCCTTCAAAATTTCTATTAGAAGTACTTGCACATCTTTCACCAGGAGATAAAATATCAGGATTCATTCCCAGACACATGCTACAACCTGATTCTCTCCATTCAAAATTTGCATCTGTAAAGATTTTATCAAGACCCAACTCTTCTGCCTGTTTTTTTACAATCTGTGAACCAGGAACTACCATGGCTCTAACATGTGGAGATACTTTTCGTCCTTTAACAACTTTAGATGCTTCAATTAAATCTTCTAATCTAGCATTTGTGCATGAACCAATAAACACTCTATCTATTTTAATTTCTATAATTGGAGTTCCAGGTTTAAGATCCATGTATTCAAGTGCTTTTTCGGCACCTTTCTTTTGATTGTGATCACCTTTGGAAAAATCTTCTGGGTGATGGAACTGATTCAGTGACATCACAAGTCATGCCAGGATTAGTTCCCCAACTTACTTGGGGTGCAATGTTATCAATATGTAAAGTGTAATTTTTTTCAAATTTTGCATCCTAGTCTGTTTTAAGATTATCTTTCCAATAATCTACAAGTGATTCGTAATTTTTTGGAGTATATTTTCTATCCCTAAGATACTCAAATGTTTTCTCATCTGGTGCAATCAAACCTGCGCGTGCACCTGCTTCAATAGACATGTTACAAATAGTCATTCGCTGTTCCATTGAAAGATCATTAATTCCATCTCCCCTATATTCAATGACAGTACCAGTACCACCAGCAGTACCAATTTTTTTTATTATTGACAATATGATATCTTTGGCAGTTACAGCATGAGGATTCTTTCGTTTACCTTCTACCCTGATTTCAAAAGATTTCGGTTTATCTAACCAAAGAGTTTGTGATGCTAAAACATGCTCTACCTCACTAGTTCCAATTCCAAAAGCTAGTGTTCCAAATGCACCATGAGTAGAAGTATGACTATCACCACAAACTATGGTGGTTCCAGGTAAGGTAATTCCCAACTGAGGTCCAATAACATGTACAATTCCTTGATTGGGACTTGAAATATCAAATAACTGAATTCCAAAATCTCTACAATTTTTTTCAAGAGTTTGTATTTGAATTGCAGAAGTTTGATCTAAAATGGGAAGAGATCTGTCATTTGTTGGAACATTATGATCCATGGTAGCAATTGTAAGATCAGGTCTTCTTACAGATCTATTATTCATACGAAGTCCATCAAAGGCTTGAGGAGAAGTTACTTCATGAATTAAGATGTCTATCAATATAGATTAAAGAAGGACTATCTTCTTTTTCTACTACAATATGAGTGTCCCAAATTTTTTCGAATAATGTTTTTCCCATTTTTAATCCTAGTTTGATTTGTACTTGAATAAACCACCAGATTTTATTATTTCCCCAATAATTTCTGAAAATGGTTTCATTTTGTAGGTTTGATTTTTAGAAAGATTTTTGATTGTGTTATTACTAACATCAATATCAATTTCATCACCTTCAGAAATATTCATGTATGCATCCATTTCAATTTCTATAGGAAGTAAAAAAGCCCCATCTACGGCATTTCTGTAAAATATTCTTGAAAATGAAAGTGCCAGAACTGCCTTTATTCCAGAATGAGAGAGTGCAATAGGGGCATGTTCGCGAGACGAACCACAGCCAAAATTGCGTCCAGATAAAATAAAATCACCCTCTTTCACCTTTGAATGAAAATTGGGATCCAATCCTTCCATGGCATGTGAGGCCAGTTCAGCATAATCATGTATTTTGAGATATTGACCTGGAATAATGACATCAGTATCAATATTATCTCGTTCGTATTTTATGACATTTCCTTTCATTGTAAATCTCTCGGATCAGTTATTTTTCCTGTAACTGCAGATGCCGCTGCTACTAGTGGTGAAGAAAGATATGTTTGTGATTCAACATGCCCCATTCGTCCTGGAAAATTTCTATTTGTTGTGCTGATGCAAATTTCATCTTTTGCCAAAACTCCCATATGGGCTCCACAACATGCTCCACATGTTGGAGGTCCAACGGTTACACCAGCATCTAGAAATATTTTGAGTAATCCATTTTCCATGGCACGTTTGAAAATAGAAATTGTAGCAGGCAAAATTTCAGTTCTAATCTTTACTTTTCGTCCTTTAAGAATTTTAGCAACTGCCTCCAAATCTTCGTATTTTGCACCTGTACAAGAACCAATGTATGATTTATCCAAGTCAATTGAAGGTGCTTCTCGTACGATTGAAATATTTTCTGGAGAAAATGGTTTTGCTACAATAGGTTCCATTTCAGAACCTTCATACTCGTAAACTTTTTGATATTCAGCATTATCATCTCCTTTAATTAATGAAATATTTGTAGCCCCTCTACTTGTAAGGTAATCTACAACTTTCTGGTCAGGTTCTACTATTCCATTTTTAGCTCCTGCTTCAGTTGTCATATTACACAAGGTCAACCTACTTTCAACGGACATTTCCTTTATACCACTTCCGCCAAACTGCATAGATTTGTATGCTCCTCCTTCGGTTCCAATATCACCAATTATCTTTAGAATAAGGTCTTTAGCCATTACATGTTCAGGTAGTTTTCCATTTAGCTTAAAGTATAATGTTTCAGGTACTTTGAACCAAATTTTGCCATTCAACAAAACATAAGCAACGTCCGTGTGACCTAAACCACAAGCAAATGATCCTAGGGCACCCGTAGTATTAGTATGCGAATCCCCACCGACATATACCTCTCCAGGCTTCACCAGTGCTTCTTCGTGGGATAATGTATGACAAATTCCATATTGGCCCATTCCATATTTGAAATGTTTTTCAATGCCATAGTTTTTTGTAAAAGTCGATAATTTTACAATGTTTTCAGCCGAAACTTTATCTGCTGAAGGAACAAAATGATCTTCTGCAACCCAAACTTTTGATGGATCCCATAATTTGTCAACATTAATGCCCTGTTTCTTTAATTTTTCAAATACTTTGATTACGCCTGGGCCAGATACGTCATGAATCATTACTTTATCCACATTTGCAAAAACTACATCATCAGGAGACACTTTCTCTACACCTGAAGCACGTGCAAGTATTTTTTCAGTTATATTCATAATCAAAAAAGCGAGTTCTACAGATTAAAAGCTTTTCAGAACAGTAAAAAAGAAAAGAAGCATTACACATATTGTGGCCCTAACAGTATTACCCTTATTTTCAGAAAGAAAAAGAGATCAATTCAACATATTTGAAGCATTGACAGATACATTGGATAAAAATCATGAGAGGTTAGAAGAGGGAGACGTCATAATAATATCAACTAAATACATATCCAACTCTCAAGGAAGAATAATTGATCTAAAAAAAGTAAAGACATCAGAAGAAGGAATGTATGTTTCAAAAAAATTTCAAATAAAAGCTGAAATTGCAGAAATAATTTTAAGAGAATCTGACAAAATTTTTGGTGGAATTTCAGGTTTTGTTATTACATCAGCAGATAACATAATGGCTCCAAATGCAGGTATTGATAAATCAAATGTTAAAAAAGGAAAAATAGTGTTATATCCAAAAGACCCATATCTTATTGCAGAGCAAATTAGAAGAAAAATATTTTTAAAATTTCTAATACATGTGGGAGTTATTTTAGTTGATAGTAGATTAATGCCAGTACGTATTGGAACTTCAGGAGTAGCAATTTCATGTGCAGGTATTGAGCCAGTTTTAGATTTGAGGTCTGAAAAAGATCTTGACGGAAATCCATTGAAAGTAACTTTTCAGGCAGTAGTAGATAACCTTGCAACAATTGCAAACCACAAGATGGGAGAGGGTGCAGAATCCAGACCATTTACAATTGTTAGAGATTCAGGAGCAAAGTTGACAGACAGGAAAATCAATCCAAATGAAACAGCAATATCTCCTGAGCAGTGCGTATATGTTCGAGGTCTAACAAATTCAACGGATTATTAGACTTTTAATGTGTTCTGCTTTAAATAGAGGTTTTTGGGGGGACAAATTAATGGAGTACCTTACAAGATATCCCAAAACAATTTCATTTCGTGATGGAATAAAACATAGTATTGATGTAGATAGTAAGGGAGTTGAACAACTTCACATTGTAGTTAAGAAAAGCTTTGATGAACTAATGAAAATTTTTACTACTGAAGGATTTACTAAAGTCAAATTTGAACATAAACAACCAGATCAAATTGGGAACGGTTTGAATCTTAAACTTAAGAAACCTTGGGAAATGCATGTTAGATTAGTAGATCTAAAAAAAGGTTTAATCGGAATCCATGCAGAAGTTGAAGTTTCAAGAGATTACCTTCAACACTTGGTATCACAAAGAACACCGGTAATATACGAGGTTGAAGATATATTGAAAAAATACCAAGTGGAATATAAAATATGGCATGATAAAATCAAAAAAAGTGTTCATACAATTGTCGATAATTATAAAGTCAAGCTTGCAACACCAAGCATTCCAGTATTTGCTTGGAAACCAATGTTATTTGTAATTGGAACAATATGCATATTCTACCTCTGGAAATTTCTCAATACCATTTAAAATAATTAGAAAAAAAGAAAAAATAGGTATCAGATACCCAAAGTTTCTTCTTTGGTTAATTCAAGGAAAACTTTGTCCCCTACAGATAAACCCATTTCCTTGTATTCATGCATCTCTAGTTTTAGTTGCGTAACACCACTTTGCATACCCAATCCACCCATTCCAGAAAACATTTTGTTAAGATCCTTCATCATGTCATTCATATTAGTAAAACCCATTACTTTTGGGCTACCAAAAGGAGAAGGTGTTGATGTATTCCCTTCTTTAAGGTCTTTAACTGATGATAGTGAGACTATAACATACGGTGAGCCTTCAGGTGAGGCATCAATACTTCGTACTACAAATTCTTTTTTCATTAGTTACCATCCTTTTCTCCATAATTTTAATTTTGATGGGAATTTTCGGCTGGAATACCCGATTTGAAGCTTTAATTACAATTTTTGTGATTTTTAATTGATGATTGAAAATGAACTAAATTTAGCACTACAATATTATGGAATATCACCTTGGGAGATTGAAGTGATTTACGGATATTTGAATTCGAGATTCACAATAATACAAGAAGAAATCGAATCAAATGATGAGAATTTTGTTAGTTTCTTAAATTTAGAAATACCATTAGCCTTTAACGAAGAATTTTTCAAGTGGTTTGATTTTAGTCGTTGGGAGAAAATGAAAGATGTGTTCAAAGAAATGAAAAGGAGAAGAGGATCTGGAAATGCCCTAAAGATCAAGATTAACTTTTTAGGAAAACCAAAAATAATTTTCGTCATAGATATTGAGGATAAACAATGGTACAATAACGCAATTGAAAAAATTGATTTTGTGTTGGAATTGCTTCCATATCACCTAGATCCAGAAAAATTACCATTGGATATTTTGGAAGTAATTTACAAATTTGATCCAGAGTCTACGAGATGGCGTCTAAATTCTGCAATATCTGAAAATAAAAAATATATTTTCAGAGGAAATACTTGGAATGTAACTACTTGAGATCTTTTTGAAGTGGCTCAAGTAAACCATGTAGTTCTTTGTATTTTGTTTCTAAAAATTCTAACGCGTCATCAAGTTTTTTTGATTTACCATATTTGTAGCGAATTAATTCCCGATGATGCCAAAATTTTTTCCCATCTTCAATTGAAATAGTAGTAAAATAATCAGGACCTATCAAAGTATCTGGAAGTTTAACATCATGAGGAAAAAGTAATTCTATAATAAACCATTCATCACCATCAGGATAATCAGACCCAGTATCTACATCAAAAAATACATGAAGTAAATCAGATTGCATTAAACCATCCTCGTTTATAGATGGATGTTTAACTCCAGATTTTTTAAAATCTAGATTAAGGAGTTGAGGTTCAAAGAATCCTTTGATAATAGATTTTCTAAATATTTTATTTGCTTCGTTTATGTTCAACAGCAAGGTGATCTACAAATAAACTAGTCTATAACTCATTAGGTTATTCATGTTTTAAATTCTAAGAGAATCAAGTATTTCTGAAACATCGGTAACAGGTAATCCATTTTCAGAAATCTTTTGTTTTGCAGGAGGGTTTTCAAGGTAATTAGGAATTCGATCGGTTAGCCTAGTAGAATATTGGGAGATTATTTCATTTTGATAAAATACGCCTATAGGAATTTTACGATCCCATTCTAGAGATTTAATCAATGCCTGAGATAATTTTTCGTTAACTTCTGTCTCATCATCGTAGTGAACCGTAGGATCAAAATGTATATCCTCAAGCTTATAGATTCGCGAGTGTCTTTCCATTGATTCTTGTGCTAAATCGGTTCCAGCATACCAATCTCTTGTATTGATATCATTGTACGTCGGACATGGTTGTAATACATCAAGGAAAGAAAGACCTTTGTGTTGAACAGCCTTGATAATTAGATCTTTCAAATGTCTAACATCATAAGAATAGCCACGGGCTACAAATGTAAAACCGCTTGCCACTGCTAATCCAATTGGATTTACGTTAAAGTTGGTGTTTGGAGATGGAAGAGATTTTGTTTTTTCACCTAGTTTTAATGTTGGAGAGGCTTGTCCTTTAGTTAACCCATATACTCCATTATCAAAAATTATGTAGGTCATGTCAATATTTCGTCTTCCAGCTGCAACAAAATGACCAGCTCCTATTCCTAATCCATCACCATCACCACCCACTGCTACAACAGTCATCTCAGGATTTGCAAGTTTTCCACCCTGTGCAAAAGTTAAAACTCTTCCATGGAGTGTATGAATACCATATGTGTTGATAAAATGAGATGTCTTTCCAGAACAACCAATACCAGAAAAAATTGTTGCTTTATCGCGTTCTATTCCCATTTCGGCTAACGCCATTTGCAATGCATTAACTATTCCAAAATCCCCACAACCAGGACACCAATCATTATGTACATCGGTTTTGTAATCAGCTAGTTTAAGCGCCATGACTTAAAACCTCCCTTTTGTTTGCTTTATTTTCAACAATCTTTTTTAGTGAATCAAAAATTTCAGTGCTAGTCATTCCCCTTCCAGTATATTTTAGTATAAAATAATCAATCTCTCTAGAGATATTTTGTTTGAAAATCTTTCCTAACTGACCTGAATGATTGGCTTCAATGTCAATGATAGTTTTTGTATTTTTTAAAAGAGATTTAACATAGTCAGACGGGAAGGGATGAATTAATTTAATTTGAAGAAAACCAATATTAATTCCCTCACTTTTCAGCATTGAAATAGCATCTAAAATAGGACCCTTTGTAGAACCCCAAGAAATAACAGTATAATCATAGACACCAAATGAAACAACTTGCTCTTCCTGAGGAATTTTGCGTACGACCAAATCAAGACGTGACATTCGTTTATCCATCATTTTGATACGAATTTGAGGATCTTCAGTGATATGACCAAATTCATCTGATTCATCTCCCGTATTCCAAAAAATTCCATTATCCAATCCTAATCTAGAACGAGGTGAAATTCCATCCTCAGTAAAAGCAAATCGTTTGTATTCTCCTTCTATTTTATCTAGTAATAGTCCCCTATCAATTGAAACCTTTTGAGGATCAAATTTTTTGCATGTCACAACAGAACTTGAGAGGAATTTATCCATCATATGAATAACAGGAATTTGATAAACATCTGCATAATTAAAACATCTTCCTGTATCATAGAAACTTTCTTCAATATCACCTGAAGCATATACAATTTTTGGAAAATCACCGTGTCCCGCATATACTGCAAAAAGTAAGTCATCTTGTCCATGCCTTGTTGGAAGTCCAGTTGATGGTCCGCTTCTTTGATACAATGTAATCACAATTGGAACTTCGTTGATTCCTGCCCAACCTAGTGCTTCCGTCATTAATGCAAAACCTGGTCCAGAAGTTGATGTAGATGCTCGTGTACCAGTTAAGGCAGCACCAATCATCATACCCATAGCAGAGATTTCATCTTCAGTTTGAATAACGATAGTTGAGCCAGGTCTATCGTTTTGAATTTCTAAGAGTTCATGGGATTCCAAATAAACGCTTTCATCAGAAGCAGGAGTAATTGGATAGTATGATTGGAATCTACAACCGCTGACCATTTTACCTATTGAAGTTCCATAATACCCTTGAACAAGAATTGTGTCAGGCTGTTTAGCAATACCTGTCAAGACATATTGAAAATTATCAAATTTTGATTTAGCATAGTTATAGGCATAATTTGCTGCTTGTTTATTAATTTCTGCTATCTGTAGTTTTTTTGAAAATATTGATTCTATTGATTCTAGTAAAGGATCCAATGGCATTTTAATTAATCCCAGTGATAACGAAACTGCAATTACGTTAAACATTCTAACTAATCCTTTTAGTTTTGGATTGTCGGTCTCTTCTGCAAGATTAGATAGAATTTCTCGAAAAGATACAGGATAGAGGTTAACACCTTTCTCTTTTGCAATCTCAAGAACGCCTGCAATTGTAAATGGTTTATTTTTAGAACCTAATTCTTTGTGTAATCTTTCTTTAAAATAAGTATCAAGAGTATGTACTTCATCAGTAGTTATTTTATATAAATCAGAATCATAGATTATTCCACCGTCCTTAGAAACTTCATTAAAATGTCTGAAAATTGTTTCAGCATCAAAAGACGCCATTAAAGTGATATCATTGACATTTGAATGAATTTTCTTATCGGAAACTCTAACTACAAAGTAACTATGATCACCCTTAATATTAGAATAAAATTCTCTTTTACCAAAAATGTGATATCCCATTTGAGCACAAACTTTTGAAAAAACATTAGCACCAGAGTCAACTCCGCTACCTTGTGGTCCTCCGATTAACCATGTAAAATCAACAGAATTCATACACAATCATCTCAATTTTGAGTATTAATAATGTGGTGAACTAATTCTACTAACCACCAGTAGCAGAATCAAACAATGCACACTCACACTTATCTCGTTCACCACAGTAAGGACAGACACAACCGCATTTTTCAATAGAATTACCACATTCAATACAAATTGCAAATTCTTCATCTTCTGCTTTTGACATCTTGATTATATAGAAAGAAATCGTATAAATGGTTTGAGATAAATCTCAATGAATAATGGAAAAAAAGCGAATTTTTCTCACCAGAATAATTCATGACTTTGCCTTAAAAAAATTAAGTAGGTATGATATTGAAATTCATAAAGGCAAAATTCCAATTTCTCAAAAAAAATTACGATCAAAAATAGAAAATATAGAAGGACTGATCTGTTTCCCTTATGATAAAATTGACAGTGATTTGATCGATGTTGCTAAAAATCTTAAAGTCATTAGTACGTATAGCGTAGGTTTTGATCATATAAACATACAACATGCCAAGAGGAAAAAAATTCGTGTTGGATACACCCCAGAAGTTCTCACAGATGCAACAGCCGATTTGACATTTTCTTTGATGTTGGATGTTGTACGTAGAGTTTCTGAAGGTGATAGAATAATTAGAAATGGAAAATGGAGACAAATTTATGGTGCGAATGATTATGTAGGAATGGACCTTCAAGGAAAGACATTGGGAATCTTTGGATTAGGAAGAATTGGTAGTGCTCTTGCAAAACGTGCCAGGTCATTTGAAATGAAAGTAATATATCATAATAGAAAACCCATCTCCAAAAATAAAGAGAAATCATTAGGAGTGAAATATGTCATGTTTGACAAACTAATTACACAAAGCGATATAATATCAATTCATGTTCCACATACAAAAGAAACAAATCAATTATTTGATATGAAAATTTTTAAAAAGATGAAAAATTCTGCATTTTTAATTAATACAGCAAGAGGTAAAATTGTAAATGAAAAAGATCTCAGAATTGCACTGAATAAAAAAATTATTGCAGGCGCTGGTCTTGACGTTTATGAATCAGAACCCATTAGCGAAAAACACCCTCTAACAAAAATGCAAAATGTTGTGTTGACGCCACATATAGGAAGTTCAACCAAAGAAACAAGAGCAAAAATGGCAGAAATCACAGTACAAAATTTAATTTTAGGAATAACTGGAAAAAAACCCATTTATTCAGTAGGATACTAAAAGTTGATTCAGATTTACCCTCCTATAAGATAAAAAAACTGTGACCTTTTTATATGAAGATTGTAAACTAGAATCAGATTGAAAAAATTCAAACACACAAATGAAGAATTAGAATTCAGCTAAACAACAATCTGAAAAAGAAAAGAAGAAAAAACAATTACAAGAATAAAAAAAAGTTTTTCTCCTTGTCATTTTCAGACAAGGTTTTTTTTAAAATTTAACTTTCAAACCATAGTTTTTGCACAAATTTTCATAAATTTTTTTTCTTTCAAAGTTAAGAACGTTATTTTGGTCATACATTTTTGTAAAAAACGCAGCAAGAACTCGCTCTTTATTTTGGTCAAAGAATTGGACACTAAAGCTTGTACGGTCAGGTTTTTTTTCCTCAATGAACTCAGCAAATTGTATCATTTCAGAGTTAATGTGCATGTGAGCTGGTCCATCGTTATCACCAATTGTAATCCATTTTTCTTTCTGCTTAATTGTTAGGGAAGTACTTCTAATCTCAGAGACTGCAACGTTGTTTTTTATAATCAATAAAATATCATCAATTTTTAATAAATCAGACAAGATATCCAAAAGCAATACAATTTGATTGAAATGAAATTATTTCAATTTTTGTGATTATTATCTATCTAACTGGACAAAATCATCAGGATCTCCATGAATACAGTCAGTTCCCACTGCTTTTAATGGTGAAAAACTGATTTTTCCATTGGGAATTTTACCTTCATTTTGAAGAAATTGAATTTTTCCTGAAACTAGTTGTTTATGTCGATTACATGTTACTCCTACCATATATTCATCTTTTTCTACAACAACAGACACTACAAATTCTGGTGGACTAACACATTGTTTTGTATTTTCCATAATTGAGCATCTGTCAGGTAACATATCAAGAATTGTGATTTTATAAGATATTAATCTTGATTGTTGTATATTCAATTTAATATTGACCAAAAAGAACTAGAATCAAGTTGACCAATTCTTTTGATTTAGTAATTATTGGTGGAGGGATATTAGGTACTTCGATCTCATATTTTCTCTCTTTTTTAAATAAATCAAAACAAATTGCTGTAATAGAACAAGCGCATGGCGTTGCATTTCATACAAGTGGAAGAAACACAGGAAAAGTTCATGCTCCATATCTATACAATCCTGAGAAAAAAAAGATTTTTGCAAAAGCTGCCTTTCATGGATATGAAATGTGGGAAGAATATTCCAAATTAAAAAAATTACCATTTAAAAAAGATGGAGTGATAGAGGTATCTCTTGAAGAGAAAGGAACCAGAACACTGGAAAAATATCTGAAGTGGGGAAAACAAAATGGGTTGCAAGATAATGATATCAAATTAATTGATAAAAATGAATTGAAAAAAATAGAACCTGAAATAAAATGCGAATCTGCACTTTATGTATATAAAGATGGTTCTGTAGATTATTCAAAATTTACTGATTCTTTGATGAAAGATGGTAAAGAAAATGGAATAAATTTTCTTTTGGACAGTAGAGTAACAGATATCAAAAATATTGATAATGGATGGAAAATTACATTAAATAAACAGCATGAAATTTTTGCAAATTATATTATTAATGCTGCTGGAGGTGAAGCAATAGACATAGCACATAAAACTGGAGTTGCAGAACAATTTACAGATGTACATTTTAGAGGAGAATATTGGAAAACTCCTAAAGAATATCATTATTTAACAAAGACGAGTGTATATTCCGTACCAGAGTATCCAGATTATCCATTTTTAGATCCACATTGGATTATTAGAGTTGACGGAAGTTGTGAAATTGGACCAAATGCAGTTCCGGTTTTTAGTCCTTATGGATATAATAAAACGGAAAATATTAAAGAATTCATTCCAAAAATTGTGGAAATGCTTAGGTCTGGAGCAAGAAAAACGATTTTTGATAAACAGTTTCAAGAACTTGCAATAAATGAAATTAAATCCTCAGTATCTAAATCGTCTATGATAAATAGAGTTAAGAGATTCTTGCCAAAAATTGAGTCAGAAAAAATTACAGAAAAAGGAACAGCCGGAATTAGATCCTCAGTAATAGATGAAAATGGAAAATTTGTACCTGATGTAATTTTAAAAAATAATTCAGCATCTTTTCATATTTTAAATTATAATTCTCCTGGCGCTACAGGAGCTTTACCATTCTCTGCAAATATTGTAAATCATCTAAACAATCAAGGATTATTTGAAAGTAAGAATCAAGATGCTCAATGTGGACCTTGGAAATTTAGTGAGATTATTGAAAAATTAACGTTATAAGAAATGGCGCCGGGAGGGAGATTTGAACTCCCGTTCCCTTGCGAGAACGCGCTTTATGGTAAATTATTTCCAGGCGCGCGCCCTACCAGGCTAGGCGACCCCGGCACTTGTCTTTCGACAAAGTAATTCCTCAAAATTTGATTATATATTGTGTTACTTGAAATTGCTAAAAATTACTTCCAAATGTTGACAATTACAGATTTTTCTACGTTGTTTCCTAGAGAATCAATTCCCCTTGAATTAATTTTGTAGAGACCTTCTAAAACAGGATCATTATTATTTTTTGTTTGGTTCCAAACATATACAATTTTTTCTCCGGGTTTTAATGCAGTAGATACTTGCGGATCTAGAGGAGAATATATCATAATACCAAATAATCCAGTTATTCTCAAATTATAGAATGGTTCTGAAAAAATGATTGGAGTTGTTCCAGAATTGACAATAGTTATCTTAATTTCTTCGCCTTTCTTAAAATCAGATTTTTCTGTAACTATAGAAATTGATGGGCCATCTACAAAAACAAGTTGATTTGTATTTTTTATGTCATGTAGATAAAAACCAAATAAGAAACCTGCCAAAACTCCAATGCAGATAAAAATTACAAGACTACGTGCTAACAATTATTCAAGAGTGTTTATTTTGATTTTTTAATCCTTTGGAGAAATTTTTGTTCTCCATTTCTTAGGATATGTGTTAGGAGCCATAATAATCCGTTGAGTCTCAAATGCATATCCCTTTGTTGCATCGCGTATGTCTTCTTCAGACATCATTGATTCAGCCAAAGCTACTGCTTCACCTTTTTGAGTATAAATTCCAACAATGTCTCCTTTTCTGAGACCGGGGGAGATTTCTAATATTCCTGGAATGGCAAGTTGTGCTCCATGACATAAGGCATCCACTGCAGAATCACGGATAATTATGGATTTTAATTCGCTCAGCGCATATTCAACAGGTTTGATCATTTTCATGAGTTTGGTATCATCTTTTTTTTCCTCCCAAAGGACAAAGGCATTTGCAAGCTCATGTAGGGTCACTAAACCATCAGATTCATAAAATTGATCTACTCTTGTTCTTCTCAATTCTATCATAGTAGCCCCAGGTCCTAGGATCTCTCCAACATCATAGAAAAGTTTTCTAATGTATGTTCCAGCCTCACACAAGACTCGGATTAATAGGAGTCTTTCTTTTTGTTCAAGAAGTTCTAATTCATAAATTGTCCTTGTTCTAGTTTGTCTAAGGACAGAAGATCGCTGGGGTGGTTTTTGGAAAATCTCTCCTCTGAACATTTCAAGTACGGAATCTAGTTTTTCTTTTGAAGGAAGTGAATGAATTCTTCCTAGTGCATGATATTCTTTTGGACCATAAAGTAATACTCCCAATGCCTTGGTTGCTTCTCCAAGACCTAATGGTAGCACCCCCGAAACTTGAGGATCAAGGGTTCCACTATGACCAATCTTTGGAATCTTCAATATTCTTTTTGTCCAAGCAACCGTTTCGTGACTGGTTGGACCAGGAGGCTTATCAAGGATTATCAAACCATAATTGAGTAATTGTTCAAGAGTTCTTTTATCGTAATATGTTCCATAGGTCATCATCAGTGATATCCTGATCAATTACAATCAGATTTTGGAGTTGTTTTAGGGTCATTGTAATTTCCTCACAATTTCTTTGGCAATATCAATTACTTGAGTTGCATTAAGATCATCTGTATCAATTATTTTATCAAATACTGACGTATCATTTCCAAAATCAAAGTGGTATAATTTCTTGTATAATGCTCTGTTTTTATCGTATCTTAATTTTGTTATTTCATATGCTTCTTGGGAAGTCATGTTATCTCTAGTTTGCATTCTTTTTGAACTGCTATCATGAGAACCAGATAACCAAATTTTAATTCCATTATCAACCAACCACGGAAGGGTATAACTTGTTATGACCATTCCCCCATTGTTAAAAAGTTGGATTAGTTTTTCATCAACTTTCTTATCAAATTCAGGATTAATTTCACGTTGGCTGAGAAATTTCATTCCATTTTCAGTATCCCACCAATCATCACCAATGGCATCAAATCCTTGTTCTAATGCCATTTCTTTGAGTACATCTCCACCACTGATATATTTCAGGTCAAATTCATCAGCAAGTCCTTTTGCCACGGTGGTTTTTCCTACAGCAGGAGGACCAGAAATTACAATCGACTTGGTCAACTGAGATCCATTGATGTTTTTGTTAGTTTCATAATGAGGCCGCTAAACGCAATCGAAGATAGGAAGTACCAGGCCCAAAGATATAATCCGTTTTCTTTTTGAGCGCACACATTATCTGGTTCTGCTGCCTGGGCGGCGGTACAAGTAAGATGGAAAAAGTCTCCAGGAATTATGTCAAGTGAAACCGGAGATAGTGCAACAATATGTGTAAACAATACTGGCAAGACAAGATAGAATATCAAAATTAGTGGAACGAATGTAATCATCATAGGTCTCATATTCATTTGCATCATCTCCATAGACATTTTGTTCATGTAAGATGATTTTTTATTTAATTCCGTGATCTTTGCTTGATCTTTTGATCTCATCGCAGCCATTCGTTCCTTTTGCCAAGCCCGCGTCTCTTTCATTATTCGTTTTAGTTTTGTTTGATCAACCATTTTTTTTCTGACTGCGGCATTAAACAGATTCAATAGAATTCCAAAACCTGCAACTGCAAATGCAGAAAGAATTAACCCTTTGACAAGTGGATCGTCGCTTCCTAATGCACCTCTTCCACTACCTCCACCAAGAAATCCAAAAATACCATCACACTATCTCCTTCAAGGAATACAGAATTCAAAAATAACAAGATAAAATTAAAATCCATTTTACAATCCTATTGCTTTAATTATTTTATCAGCCGCTTCTTCAATCTTTCCTTCTCTGTTCAGTATATGTTTTACAGGTGACCCTGAAATAACAGCACATGCAGAAATCATACCAGATTGTAGCAGTTAATTCTTTTTTAATATTATCAATTGAAATTTTATCTCTATTTCTAGTGTCATCTTTCATTCTTCGATTATAAATTTCCTCAGGTAACGCTGATACAGATACAAAATTTGAAGGTTTAAGTATTTGTAAAACATGTTCTGGCAAACCTGGATAATATCCTTCAGGAGAATTAATGAAAGCATGAGTATCAATAATCACTACATCATCATTCAAAAGAGCAAGTTTTTCCGCAGCAATTTTTTGAAGAATTTTTTGTTCAGATACAGGAAGTTTTCTCAATTCATCTCTATCTTTAATCCCTTTTGCTTTTGCAACTTCAAACATAATAGTTCCAAAACTATTAACACTAACACTCTTGTTCTGATTCTTTAAAATTTCAACTATCTTTTGCTAGTAGAGAAGTTTTTCCAACACCCGGGTATTCCTACCACTACAACTTTTTTACTTTCTGCCAAGTAAAGCACCTAGATCGTGGCATTACAACTTCTACTTGTTCTCTCACTAGTTGAGTGTAATAGTTGATCAGAATATCCACCATAAGCAAAATTCCAATTCCTCCACCAAAAACACCTAATACATCTGAAATTCCAGATAGCATGCCCAGAATTATAGAGCCAATAATTGTAACGGATGGAATGTATTTTGCAAGTAATGCTTCAACAGGTGCATTTGATCTTCTAAATCCTGGAATCTGTACATCAGCATCAAGTAAGTTTTGAGCTGCACTCTTTGGAGATAAACCTCCTAAGTTCAACCCACAGTTTGCCAAACAAAACTACGATTCCAACCATAAACAGTATGTACCCTATAGCTCTTCCTGGATTCAAAGCTGCAATAGCCAATCCTCTTGGTGGAGTAACATAGTACATAATTCCTCCAATTGGAGTAGAAGGACTAGTTGGATCAAATTGCCCTAAGAATATTCATAAATGCATTATTGTTTCTAGGATTAAAGTTGGCCCATAACATTTGACCAAGAAACACTGCATTTGCAGTTAGTGCAGATGCTAAAATAACTGGAATGTTTGAAGTATACAATAATTTGATTGGATATACTGCTGAGAATCCTCTGTATTTTGTTGAAACAATAGGAATTTCTATTTTCATTCCCTGAGTAAATACCAGAATCAAAAGTATTCCAGCTGTAAGGAATAATACAAAATATACTAGGTAGTTGGTTTGAACGGAACAATACATTGGATAAATCATGATTCATAATCGATTGTCCAATGTATGGAATAATACCAACTGCTCCACCATCTCCTGCAGGTAATGGACTGAATAAACTCCACAAAATTTGTTGAGCCACACCTGCCATAATGAATAAACTAATTCCACTACCTAGACCCCATCCTTTTTGAACTAATTCATCAAGAACATAATGATAATAGATGCAGCCATCAATTGGCCAATCATACATAAAGTACATATGGTTCAGGTACACCTGGACCATAAACAGCAATAGCATAAACTGATGGATTCAGCTGCAATTACAATGTAAGTTACTAGTCTTGGTAGCAGTTTGAAATAATCCTCTTTCTTCTGGTTTCTTAAAATCAACTTGATGAATATCTGAACCTTTGAGAAATTGCATCAAAAGACCAGCAGTAACAATTGGTCCAATTCCTAGTTCAACCAAGTGTTCCTTGCTGTGATGCAAAAATTACTCTAGCAAATTGTAAGAAAGTCAAATGATGGTGTTGTATGCTCCAAATAATGGAGTCTGTCCCATGATCATGTAAATTAACAATGCTAGTCCAGACCAAATCAAACTAATTTGTAGTGGTATCTTTTTTTTTGGTTTTGGTACTTGAGGAATATAAGGTTCGGCTTTGAAAACATACTTTTCTAATAATAGTACTTGCTACCTTCAGCCATTATCAGACTAGCACCTCTCCACCTACTGTTTTATTTTCTCTTCTGCTGATGCAGTAAATCTTGGTACTTTGACGGTATATGCGTTTGATAACTTTCCGCCACCAAGAAGTTTATCATATCCTGCAGTTATGAGGTCTATAATTTTCTTTCCTCCTTCTTCTTTACCAAATTTTGAGAATAGATCATCGAGATCTCGGACACTAGCCCATTTTCTTGTGATTATTGGATGAGGTGGGTGAGTAGAATCATGTCCAAAATGTTCTGGCATTTCTTTTAGCAATGTACTAAAATGATATTTATGCAAACCTGATATTCCAAGACCTCCTTTATGACCACTTGCACGATGTTGACCTACTTGTCCCCAACCCATATGTCGTCCACCTCTTAATTTTCTTGTTTTTCTTAATCGTGTTGCCATTTTACATCATATTCCTAACTAATGTTCCAAGGTCTTTATTTTGTCCAAGAATACCTTTTTGTCCATACAACTTTTTGGTACTTCGCTTGAATCCATGTCTTGGTGGGGATAAAGCAAACCAAGGTTTTAGAGGTTTTAATTTAGAGAGAGTTGCTTTTCCGTCAGCTAAAGCAGATGCAAGTTCATCAGTACTACTAAATCCAATTTCTTTAAGATCAGCAGCAGTAATTTTTTGATATCCAGCTTTTCTTGCTTTTTTATCAATTAGTTCTTTTGCTAAATTAGCATCTAATTCAACCCAAGAGACATAATGTTTTACTTTGTTTAACATTCCTAGTGTATTGTCTTTAGCGGGTAAAATTGTTGCACGATATTTTTTATCCAATTTTAATAAAGTCATAGTAGTAGTTGCCCAATATGGAACATCGGCTTGACCTTTAATTCTGACTACAAGATAGGCATTTACCATTTCATTTCAACCCTGACTAAATGTCTGTCTTAGACAGTCCAAAATAGCTTTTGAAGTAGAATTCATTGTTGGAGTAGAGCCTTTAGCAGTTGTCCATGCATCCTTAAGTCCTGCTAATTCCAATAATCGTTTAATTTTACCGCCAGCAACCAAACCCAAACCACGTGGTGCTGGAACTATTTCAATTGTAACACTTCCACCTTTTCCTCGAATTTTAAATGGAACAGAATGTTTTTGATCACATCTACATTCCCAACTTCCACATCCCAGTTTAATTGGACTTACATTAAGAAGGGCTTGATTTGTTGCCTTTTCAATTGCAATTCTCATTTGTTTAGATTTTCCTTGACCAATTCCCAAGTAACCATTTTCATTTCCTGTTGCAACAATTGCTTTGAATCTAGTAGATTGTCCATTTGAAGTCATTTTTTGAATAATTCCAACATCAATAACTTCACTTTTCAAATCAGGAAGTAATTTTTTAATTATACCTGCTTCTTGAATTCTTAAACCATCTTGAATAATTTCTTCTATTGAAGTAATTTCTCCAGATGCTACTCTTTTTCCTAAAATTGTTTTTGGAATCCAAGCTTCTTCCTCTGGTTCTCTTCGTGGTCGTCCTAGATTGTCCACTAGGTTTACCTCCACCATAGACTTTTTGGTCACCGGGTCTACCTTGTCCGCCAGGTCTACCTTGTCCGCCAGGTCTACCTTGTCCGCCAGGTCTACCTTGTCCGCCAGGTCTACCTCTGCCGCAGGTCTACCTTGTGTTGTTTGACTCATTTCTATTTGACCTCACTATCAATAGCAGATTTAATTTTTGAAATATCATTTTTTACTGTAAGATGATTCTCCTTTAATTCTCTCATCTGATGGAAATGTTTCTGAATCTGCAGGAACTTTTACTCCAGCATCAACTACACCTTTTAGTGCAGCTGCAATTCGTTGAGTGTATTTTCTAGTGCCAGTATACAAAACTGCATCTTTGGCACCTTTACCAATAGCTTTCTTTCCTGCAAGATAACCAGTCAGATATGCTGCTGGTATACTTTTTCTTGAACCTTTCCATCCTTTTTCAAGTAGATAACGCGAATGAGCTGATGCAATAACCTTATCACCAGTCATTCCTGGTTTTAAAACTTGGACTTGAGTATTTTCATTAGTAATATTGACTGTAATGAAATCACGTTTACCCATTAACATGGTTCCACGTTTTTTGTAATTGGTCTTTTCTGTTCTTAATCTTCTTAGTATGTTTGAATAGGCCATCTATAGAAAACGAGTTTGAAACTGCTCTTATATACGTTAAGCGCGAATTAGGGAAGCCAGTAATGCTTTTTGAGTATGGAGTCTATTTTCTGCTTCATCCCAAACAACTGATTGAGGACCATCAATTACAGAAGACGTAACTTCACTTTCTCTTTTTGCTGGAAGACAATGCATAAAGATTGCATCAGTTTTGAGCATTCTTCATCAAAGTTTGATGTGACCTGATATTTTGGAAGAAATTTTTTAATTCGTTTTGAATCATTATTATGAATTGAGGAATAGGTGTCAGTCACTACAACATCTGCATTTTTAATTGCATTTATGGGATCTGTGGTTAGATTAATATCAATAAATTTCTTAGATTCGTGAATGACAGTTTTATCTGGTTCAAATCCTTTTGGAGTTGCAATTGATATCTTAACTCCAGATAAATGCACATCCATAAATCATTGAATTACATACATTATTTCCGTCTCCAATCCATGCAATTTTTAATCCTTTAAAATTTTTCTTTTTTTCTTTAATTGTCATAAAATCTGCCAAGATTTGACATGGATGAAAAGAATCAGATAATCCATTTATTACAGGTATGTTGCATATTTAGATAATTTTTCTAATTCGCTATGATCATACACTCGTGCCATAATACAATCAGTATATCGTGAAAGAGTTTTTGCAGTATCTTCTATTGATTCACCTCGTGATAGTTGCATATCATTTGATGAAAGATTTATTGCATGTCCACCTATCTGAAACATTCCAGTTTCAAAACTCACTCTTGTTCTAGTTGATGGTTTTTGAAAAATCATAGCTAAGTGTTTTATTTTTCAACAAAGGTTTGTTACATTTCTTTTTAGTTCTTTTTTTAGTAGTAATAGAATAATCAATTAATTGAACAAATTCTTTTGGGGTTAATTCCGCTAAAGTGAGTAGATCTTTTGTTTTGAGTTTCATTTCTTAAAGAATCCAAATACTCCTCGTTTCTTTTTAGGTTTTTCTTCTTTATCTTGCTTTTGTTTCTCATCTTTAATTTCTTCTTTTTTAGACAAACTTTCCTCTGAATTACATCATGTTTTATTTTTGTTATCAATTTTAGATTCTTCGGTTTTGGTCGTCCCTGTTTAATCCAATCACGAATTTTTGTTCCAAGTTTTACTGCTTCAGTCATCATTTTCTGGTGGAGGAATATCAAATAATTCAGAATATTTGAAAATGTCAGAATCTATCAATTCCTGCAAAAGGATCATTAATCGAAGATTCAAGGTCTGGTGTTAGTTTGGGTTCTGGTGTTAGTTTGGGTTCTGGTGTTAGTCTTGGGTTCTGGTGTTAGCTTGGGTTCTGGTGTTAGCTTGGGTTCTGGTGTTAGCTTGGGTTCTGGTGTTAGCTTGGGTTCTGGTGTTAGTTCTGGTTTAGGTTCTGGTTTTGGTCTAGCTTTGGTTCTGGTGTTAGCTTGGGTTCTGGTGAAATTTGCTTGATGTTCAATCACCTAATGAACCAAATACAGTCTCTAGAAAAGTTTCCTTTATCAAAAGGTTTTAGATCAGCGTATTCTTGTCCAATACCAAGAAAAAGAATAGGAGTAGTAGTTATTTTGACAATAGATAATGCTGCCCCACCACGTGCATCAGCATCACTTTTTGTTAGAATTGAGCCATTAAATTTCACATATTCAAAAAATTCACGTGCTTGGTTTACAGTATCATTTCCAGCTAAGGAATCACCAACAAAAATTTTAAAATCAGGATTTACTACTTTAGTTATTTTGGCAATTTGCTCCATCAAATTTTTACTTGTTTGCATTCTTCCAGCAGTATCAATTAGTACACAATCCATTTTATGTGATTTTGCATAAAGTACTGCATCTCTAGCTACTGCCGCTGGATCAGAATTATAGTTTTGAGCAACTAATTTTAAATTCAAGCGATTTGTATGTTCACTTAATTGTTCTATTGCGCCTGCTCTAAATGTATCAGCAGCCGCAACCACTACAGAATATTTTGCTTGTTGTAACATGTGAGCTACTTTTACAAGAGAAGTTGTTTTCCCAGTACCATTGATTCCAACAAACAAAATCAAAAATGGTTGGCCAGTTTTCTTTTTTTCATTAATCTTTTCAAAAATATCAATTTTGCCTGCTGCATCAAACAATGACGAAATGCTTGAAATTAATCTTTCTTTAACAAATTTTTCAATTTCATTTCTAGATACCTTAGAACCAATCAGACTAACTTTTAAATCAGATTTTATTGTATCAATTACCTCACTTGCAACATCGGATTCGAGAAGAGAGATTTCTAACTCGAAGAGGATTTGTTCTATGTCCTTTTCATTTAGTTCTTTTTCACCAAGACTTTTCGCTGCATTTGAAAATGCACTACGAAGTTTATCAAACATTATTTTTATCCTGAAATATTTTGAGATGAAGCTTCCATAAGTTGATTCATTTGATCTTTGCCTTGCTCTAATCTTGCTACTACATCCTGTTTTCTTGCAGTAACATCTTGTAATGCAACCTCAATTTCTTTAATTCTTGCCTCAAGATAATTTATAGTAGAAGCAGAATTTTTTTCCACAACAATTCCAGCACCAATATTCAAAACAATTTTATCATTAGACGAGATTTTTGTTTGAACATAAGTCCCCATTCCAAGTGGAACTAAAGCATCAGAAGTTGGGTTTAAACTCAATGATTTTATAGATTCAATGGCAGCTATGGATTCCCGTAAAACAGTGACAAGTGTCACTTCACGTTGAGATAAATCAGCAAAATATGTCTCAAGCATTTGCATTTGTTGCATTAATTGTTGGGCCTGTTCCTCACTCATTTACAACAAAACATCAAGAGATGGTTATAAATTCATTCATCAAGTAAAAACAAATTCCAAACAAGATCATAAATTTGTGAATTAGATTATAATGATTTACTCTTATCAAAAACTTTTAACAAAGTTCGTTAAGGGAAAATTTTCAAAGCTTTGAAAATGATAAAATGAAAAGAACAGATACGTGTTTGATTCTTAAGATCAAAATATGAAATAAGTTGTTCAGATTAAAAAAATAAAGAGTAGAAGTTTATTTTGCTTGTGGAGAATCTATGTTCTACTTCATCCCAATTAACTACATTCCACCAAGATGCAATATAGTCGGGTCTTCTATTTTGGTATTTTAGATAGTATGCATGTTCCCAAACATCGCAGCCCAGTAAGGGAATTAATCCTTCAGTTCTTGGACTTGTTTGGTTTGGCATAGATTTGTACTCTACCTTTTTAGAAGTAGGATTGTATACTAGCCAACCCCAGCCACTACCTTGAATTACGGCAGAAGTTGATGAAAATTTCTCTTTGAAGTCAGAAAAGCTTCCAAAGGAGTTTTTTATTGCATCTGCAATTGATCCTCCTGGCTCTCCACCTCCATTTGGTTTCATATTGTTCCAAAATAACCTATGATTGTCATAGCCACCACCATTGAAATTAATGGCGCCCCTTTGTCCTTCTGGTACTTGATTAAGGTTAGACAAAATATCTAAGATGTCCTTATTTTGTATTTCAGAGGGGCAACTTTCTAGAGCTGCATTAAGTTTGTCTGTGTATGTTTGGTGATGCTTTGTATGATGAATCTCCATTGTCCTTGCGTCAATATGGGGTTCTAATGCATCATAAGCATAAGGCATTTTTGGAAGTGTGTATTTTCCCATGTAGTGATGGGAATTTTTATTCCATTTATTGCTTTACTACCCAATTAGTTTTTACTTGCTGAAAACATGATAGAATTGTGAAACTTTTAATATTTTTTGCTTGTATTGTTGCTATTTTAGCATCATCATTGATTTCTCTGAATTTCCTTGGATCAAATGATGATTCTCATGCATATCTTAATAGAAGTGTCCCATTTGTTGGAGGAAACATCCCACATCTTG
The DNA here is from genome assembly GCA_963825095.1 of uncultured Nitrosopumilaceae archaeon. GTDB lineage: Archaea > Thermoproteota > Nitrososphaeria > Nitrososphaerales > Nitrosopumilaceae > Nitrosarchaeum. Next base: position 74,324 of record CAWGRV010000020.1, on the reverse strand, counting down.
AAGGATTTGAGGGTAAAGGAATCAAGGTGGCTGTAATAGATACTGGTGTAGATTTTAATCATCCAGACCTTTATGGATGGGGACCAAATGGAAAAGTAATCGGTGGCTATAATTTCATTGAGGAAGGCAAACCTCCACTTGACACTAATGGTCACGGAACACAAGTTGCAGGAGTAATTGCGGCAGATGGACATTTAGAAGGAGTTGCCCCTAAGGCAAAAATTCTTGCATACAAAGTTTCAGAAAATGGCGAAGCGGTATCATCAGATTTGATTGTAAAAGCAATAGATAAAGCAATTGAAGATGATGCAGACATAATCAATATCAGTTTAGGAGTAAATCAGACAAATGAAAAAATTGATCATGCTGTAGACAAAGCATTAGAAAAAGAAATTTTTGTAGTAACAGCTGCAGGTAACGATGGTCCAACCCCTAGCACCATTGGAAGCCCTGGAAGAGACTTTGGTTCTGTTACAGTTGGAGCAACATACAATAATTTAACATCAAGTTTGGTTGCAACATTAGAAGTTAATGAAAAACCATATACAGTTATTCCTATGGTAGGATCATCTAAATTAGATGTGCCAATAATTTCCAAAATAGTTTTTGGTGGTTATGGAAAAGAAGAAGATCTTAAAAATATCAATGCAACCGATTCGATTCTTCTTGTTGAAAGAGGAAGTGATATCAAAGGAGAACTTCTTTATTTTTCTACAAAGGAAAAAAATGCAGCAAACGCAGGAGCGAAAGCCTTGATAGTATACAATAACGAGTCTGGAATTTTTCTTGGCGAATTAATACATCAATTCGTTGAACCAGATTACAAACCGCAAATTCCAGTAGTCTCAATTGATAGAAAAGATGGATTGGAAATCAAAGAATTATTGCAGGGCAAAAATAAAGCAAGTTTACATCTTTTTTATAATCCAGACTTTATTGCTCACTTCAGTTCAAGGGGACCAGTTTCACCATTTTACATAAAACCAGACATCGTAGCTCCAGGTGCATATATCAACACCACACAAATCAATGGAGGGTATAATTTTACTAGTGGTACAAGTTTTGCTGCTCCCCATGTCAGTGGAGCGGCAGCATTGTTACTTGAAAAATATCCAAACATACATCACCATGAAATTAAGTCATTATTATTAACCACTTCTGAGCGTGTTTCTGATGCTTATGGACATGAATTTTCACTTAGTGATTCAGGATCAGGTAGGCTAAATATTGCAAAAGCATTTCACGCTAAATTAATTATTACACCGCCAAACTTTGTGGCCAATACTTCGTTGGACAATCCAATTGTTCAAAAACAACTACATTTAAAATTGATAGAAGGAACATTGGAAAATTTAAAAGTAGAGTTTGAAGGTCCAGATTTTGTACAATTTGCGTACGTTCTGGAAGGAAATGATTTACAAATTAAAATGAAAATTCTAGGACAAAATTATGGAGACCATGAAGGGAAAATATTCATAATTCATAATGATATAAAATATGTGATTCCTTTTTTGTTACATTATACTGAAGGATCAATTTCTGTAAGCGAGCAAGATGGAAAACTTGACTTTATGATTCATCACCCGTTACAATGGAATTTTGCAAAAATTTCAGTGATAAACAGTAAGGATGGAAAGACCGAAACCACTACAGCCACTCCAGAAAGAAGTGCATCAATAAAAGTTTATGAAAACACTGAATATTGGATTGATGCAAAAATCAAAGTTAACGGAACAACCTTTGATGCCTTCAATATTATTGAAGTAAATTCAGTAAATGAAGGTATTTGGGATTATTTCGAATCACTACATATTCCAGAAAGACAGATAGCCATAATTTCTGGAATTATCATAGGTGTGGGAATAATTGGGATGATAGCAATAAGAAAAACAATCAGAGAGTAGGTTTAGGACCCGCACTTAATATTTCAGGTGCGACATTTTCAAATTTCTTAAAGTTTTCAACAAACATCTGAGCTAATTCATTTGCAGATAATTTGTATAGTTCTTTATCAGACCAAGTACTCTTTGGATCAAGAATTTCTGGAGGAACACCGGCAACCTCTGTTGGAATATCTAAATTGAACAAATCATCATGCCTGTATTTTATATTATTGAGTGCTCCAGTAAGGGCGGCAGTCACCATAGCTCGGCTATACTTTATTTTGATTCTATTACCAATACCATAAGGTCCGCCAGACCAGCCAGTATTTACAAGATAAACAATCGCATTATGTTTATTGATTTTTTCTCCAAGAATTTTTGCATAGACGGATGCAGGTCTAGGCATAAATGGTGCACCAAAACACTGTGAAAATACAGATTTAGGTTCTTTAATTCCACGTTCAGTTCCTGCCAATTTACTTGTGTAACCAGACATAAAATGATACATAGCTCCTTCCTTTGTTAATCTCGAAATGGGCGGTAAAACGCCCATCGCATCTGCAGTTAGAAATACAATTACTTTTGGATGACCACCTATACTTGGAATTACGGCTCCTGGAATGTAATCTAGAGGATATGCAACACGAGTATTTTCGGTAAGTTTGCTATCATCATAATCAGGTTTATTGCCATTAAGTACAACATTTTCAAGAACAGCGCCAGGTTTTATTGCATTCCAGATTTCTGGTTCTGCTTCTTGACTTAGATTTATGCATTTTGCGTAACATCCACCTTCAAAATTGAATATTCCATTGTTAGACCAACCATGTTCATCATCGCCGATTAATCGTCTGTTAGGATCAGCAGAGAGGGTAGTTTTTCCAGTACCGGATAAACCAAAAAATAGAGCAGTCTCATTGTTTTTCCCAATATTTGCAGAACAATGCATTGGAAATACACCACGTTCTGGTAATAGAAAATTCATTATACCAAAAAGAGATTTTTTCATTTCACCTGCATATTCAGTTCCTCCAATCAAAACAATTTTTCTGGTTAAATCAATTAGTATGAATACGTCAGATGCGGTTCCATCAACATCAGGAATTGCTTTAAAATCATTAATGCACATCACAGTAAACTCGGGTTCATGATTCTCTAGTTCCTCCTTTGAGGGTCTGATGAATAATTGTCTTGCAAAAAGACTTTGCCAAGCTTGATCATTAAATACTCTGATTGCCAGGCGGTTTTCTTTGTCTGCACCAACGAATCCATCAAATACAAAAAGATCTTTTCCATCTACAAAGTTCTTCATTTTCTCAAGAATTTTTTCAAATTTTTCACTTGTAAATTGATGGTTGATTTTTCCCCAGTCTACAGTATCTTGTGTTTTAGCATCAAGTATGATATACCGGTCGTCAGGTGATCTTCCCGTATATTTTCCAGTATTTACTGAGAGTGAACCAGTTGAATTTATTACTCCTTCGTTTAATTTAACCGCAGTTTTAACTAAATCCTCTACAAGTAAATTACGATATACGGTTGATGGGTTTATTTTAAAATCTTTTAGTTGTGAAAAAAATTTGTCTGTCACAATCGGACCAATGACATTAGTCAAACAAAATACCCTCGCTATCAATTATTATAATAATCCCAGTCTCAGTCATGAGATATTTCGATTCGCCCTTAGTTTCCTTATTATCTCTTTCTTATCAGTCTGATTTTTTCATCTAGGAACGTATTTATTTAAAAATTCAAGAATCAATTTAATGCCAATTAATAAAGAGAAGTTAGCTGAAAAGGCAAGAAGTCAAAGGAAATAACCCAGAATTTGCTAGACCCGAAAGCTGGCGTTATGTTAGATTACAGACAAATTGGAGAAAACCAAAAGGAGTTGATCATCATCAAAGAAAACAAAAAAGTAGAGGTCGTCCAGGACTTGTCAAAGTGGGCTATGGAGGACCTAGAGAGGCAAAGGGATTACATCCTTCAGGATATACAGATAATCTAGTCCATACAATCACAGATTTAGAAAAACTAAATCCAAAAACAGATGGAGTAAGATTTGGTCATGGTGTTGGTACAAGAAAACGTAAAGAAATTATTGTTAAAGCGATGGAAAATAAATTCAAAATTTTTAATGGGAGAGTGAGGGCAAGTGGTAGTAAATCTTAAAGCTAAAAAAAGACTGGCATCACGAATTACCGGTGTTGGAGTTCATAGAATAAAATTTGATGTGGATCATTTAGATGATGTAGCTGACGCAATTACTAGAGAAAACATACGCAGTTTAATTACAGCAAATACAATTAAAATAAAATCAATCGTTGGGACCTCAAGAGGAAGAGCACATACTAAAAAATCTCAAAAAAACAAGAGAGGTACAACTCAGGGCTCAAAACAAGGTAGAAAGGGTGCCAGAGTAGGAACAAAGGAGATTTACGTTGCAAAAGTCCGTTCATTAAGAAGATTACTAAAAATTGCCAAAGATAGAAAAGATTTAACAAATCCAGAATTTTGGACACTTTACAAAAAAGTGGGTGGAAATACAATAAGAAATAAGGCTCATCTAAGAACATTGATGGAAGAAATTATTTCAAAGAGAACAACTTAGAATCTGTGAATACTATTTTCCAAATCCAAAATTTTTCCGTTTTTAATTTTAATTCCCTCTCTAATTAGCATATTAGATTTAATTTCATCACCATAAGCATAGCCACCAATTTTACCGTCAGATTTTACAACCCTATGGCAGGGAATTATTACAGGATAGGGATTTTTGTTCATAATTTTTCCAATCGCTCTTTGTCCATTTTTTAATCCAACAGATTTTGCCAACTCTCCATAAGTGGTTACTTTTCCTTTAGGTACTTCAAGTAATTTTTTGTAAATTTTTTTATCAAGATTCAAAGTTTGATTACCTCAAGGTTAGTTTTACTTAGAAAATTAATTATCTTTTGTTTGTTTGGACCCAACCCATCCCAGTCTAAGAGAACAGATTTTGCTGATTTGTTTTGCTTTAAGATATGAGCAAATAAATTTTCATCGAGATCATCAAGTGCATGTTTTGGCACAACTGTTCCAAGGGCAAATTTACCATTTAATAATTCAGCGGTAAATTTTTCTGGATAGTGTGTACCGCCAAAACAGATTGCAACTGGAAACGATTCGATATCTTTACTCATCACATTATGTACTAAAATCGCAATTGAATTACACAGAGAAATATCTGTCCATTGTTTTTCGGTAGTACCAATTTCGATGAAAATACTAGGTTTTGTCAAGGCGGTAGGTCCATGATGCGTAGCTTCGATTGTAATTTGGAAATCCAAAAATTGAGATTTATGGTTCCAAAGCATTTTAAGATATTCTTTTTGAATATTTGAATGTGGAATTGCCACTTCTCTATCATTTCCTCCAAATTGGGCTTTTGAAAAATTGCCAGTGCTATGACAAGTGAGGGCTAATTTGCCAGATTCGGCTGCATGTTTTGAAAGAAAAATAAATCCATCATAATCATATTTTTCTTCTAACCAATCAGCCGCAATTGCAGGGGTTTTAATTATCAGTAAATCATAATATTTTCCCTTAAAAATTTCACCATCATGTGTCATGTCTTTGGAAAGAAATTTTGCCATATTGTATCCAGCAGGGTCATCTTGATAGGCTACAAGTAATTCCATGAGATAAGAGATATAAGGACACCATATTAATTTCCTGCAATGAACCCTAAACAGACTTTAAAAAATATGGCAAATACGATTAAAATGGCAAAAAAGCCAGATCGTGATGAATATCAACAGCATCTTCGATTAGTATTGTTGGGAATCGCTGGGGTTGGTGCCATTGGTTTTACAATTCACTTTGTCTTTTCTGTAATTACGTTTGGTAGATAGAATTGTCGACAGAAATTAAATCGCATCTTTTTGCAATAAGAACCACAGGAGGTCAAGAGAAAGTTGTTATGAGATTACTAGAGGCAAAAGCAAATGCGAATAAAATCAACATTCAATCAGTATTGCTAGTTGACAATTTGAAAGGATATGTGGTAATTGAGGCAATAAATCCAAGTGATGCATACATGGCAGTTGAAGGAGTCAGACACATTCGCGGTCAACTTAGAGGAGAATTAGAATTTAAAGACATTGAAGGATATTTGGTAAAGAAATCCACCGTTTCACAATTAGCAGTAGATAATATAGTTGAGATAACAGGCGGTCCATTCAAAGGAATGAAGGCTACTATTACCAGAATAGATGTAGATAAAGAAGAAGCAACGGTTGTCTTGTTAGATGCATCTTATCAACTTCCAGTTACCGTTGACGCCAACTACTTAAAACTGTCAAGTGAGTCTTAGGAAGGATTAAATTTTTCATATTAAGGTGATAACTATGGTAGAACCACAAAAAGTTTCAGCACTTGTAACAGGGGGAGCAGCTTCAGCAGGACCACCACTTGGTCCAGCATTGGGTCCCTTAGGAGTTAACATTATGGAAATAATCAACTCAATTAATCAAAAAACTAAAGATTTTGAAGGAATGAAAGTTCCGATAACAGTTTCTGTGTTTCCAGATACAAAAAAATGGACTATTGAGATTGGAATTCCCTCTGCAGCAGCGTTGCTACTAAAAGAAGCAGGGATCCAAAAAGGATCAGGCACATCAGGAACAACTTGGGTTGGAGATATAACAATAGATTCAGTGATTAAAGTTGCAAAAACAAAATTAGAGAATTCTTATGCATCATCATTAAGATCTGTTGTAAAAACAATAATCGGGACGTGTTTATCACTTGGAATCAAGATTGAAGGAAAAACTCCCAAAGAAATCACTGCTGAGATAAATGAAGGCAAGTGGGACGGAAAAATAAAATAAATTATTGAATTAGATAAACTGGATCTTTATCGGTTTTTTGCAATTCTACAAAAGTTTCTGTGTTTTGGATACCCTCAATTCTCCCTATTTTCTCTATTACTATGGAATGAAGTGCCTCCAAGTTTTTAGCGTGAACTTTGATTATCATATCAAATCTACCTGTAACCTCAGAAATAGATGCAACTTCTGGAATCTCCATAAATTTTTTATGAATATTATCTTTAAGTTTTGGATCCCTGTTGATGCCTACAGATGCCCGTACACCAATACCCAAAAGAGAATCATCTACAACTACGGTAAATTTTTTGATTAGTTTTTTTTTCATTAATCGTTTAATCCTGCTGTATAAGACAGAAGCATTGATTCCCAGTTTTTTAGATAGATTTGGAACTGAGATTGAACCATCCTTGGTTAATTCGTAAAGCAATTTCATGTCAAGTTCATCAAATCTCTGCAATGCGCTCAAAAATTGACTCAGCGATTTAATAAATGTAAGTTTAGAGTAAATTTCACTTTGAAATTACAATTATCCTACTAAAAATATGTAAATTTTTAAAATTGTATAAGAATTATAGAATAGTCTCTAAACGATTTTAAGTAGGTTTTTTCGAAAATCTTCGTAATGATTACAGAAGCAAAACTGGCAGAGATGATAAAAGAGGCCAAGACAGGTAGCAAAAAAAGAAAATTCAAACAATCAGTAGAGATGATACTTGTCTTCAAAGATATTGATGTAAAAAAAGGTTTTGCACTAAATGAAGTAGTTCAACTTCCAAAAACTAGTTCGCCTGCAACTGTATGTATTATGGCTACTGGAGATATGGGACAAAAGGCAAAACAAGCAAAAGCAGATGCAGTGGTTGGAACTGAAGAATTAGACAAATATGCAGCAAACAAAAGAGCATCTAGAAAATTCATAAACAAATATGACTTCTTTTTAGCAGATACACAAATCATGCCGGTTGTAGGTAAAGTTTTAGGTCAACTTTTAGGTCCAAGAGGAAAAATGCCAACACCAGTTCCATTTAATGCTTCAATTGAGTCATTTTTACAAAGATTTAGATCATCAATCAAAGTTAGATGCAAGAGCAACATTATCCATGTCATGTAAAATTGGAGATGAGTCAATGGACAGACGCAGATTTGGCAGTTAATGCACATGCAGTATTAAGTGCAGTAGAAAAGAAATTACCAAGTGGAGAGAAGAATCTCAAAAGAGTAATTGATAAAAACTACCATGGGCAAACCAGTTAAACAAATAGAAGAGGTCAAGAAGAAACATGCATGAAAATAGAACAATATATCCTAAAAGAAAAGCTCAGATGTATCAGCAATTACTAGAAATTCCAAAAAAATACAAAGTTATAGCACTTGTTAAAATGAATAAAGTTAGAGCATCACAAATTCTTCCACTTAAGAAAAGCATTCAAAGGTGAAGTTGAGTTTGTGTGTGTCAAAGATAAAGTTGCACAAAAAGCACTTTAGAAAAATTAAACATTCCAGGAATTAAAGGAATTTCAGAAGAACTTACTGGTCAATGTCTTTTCATGTTTACAAACATGTCACCATTTAGACTGAAATGTGTTATTAGGCAAAAAATAAAATCATGATGGCAGCAAGAGGTGGAGATATTGCAAGTATAGATATTGTTGTACCAGCAAAGAATACAGGAATTGCACCAGGACCAATGCTTACAGAATTCAAAGAAGCAGGAATTCCAACAAAGATTGATCAAGGTACAATTTGGATTCAAAAAGATTCCACTCCGGTAAAGAAAGGAGAGGTAATTAATGAAAAATTAGCAGCACTTCTTGGGAAACTAGATATCAAAGCCAGTAGAGGCAGGAATTTCTCTCTATACAGCACTTAGAAGAGAGGTCTAAAGTATGCAGCAAGAAGAATTGATTGTAGATGTTGAAAAGTAAGAAATGCATTTGCTCAGTTTCATCAAGAAGCAGTTTCACTATCTATTGAAATAGCATACATTACTCCAGAAAATATTAACCAGATTCTCGCAAGAGCAGCTCAACATGCACGTTCCCTATCTGTAGAATCAGGGTTTCCTGACAGAATGAAACCAAAGAACAAATATTACAAAAAGCTCGAGGCTCAAGCAAAAGCACTATCAGGTAAAGCTAAAGAACTATACAGCATCCTAATCTAAACGACCTTTAGCATCTTTGGAAGATTCCAATTAAATTTCATTGCAATCAATCTAAGTCCTGTTGTAATAACTATCCCAGAGATTGTAGCAAGATAAAGTTCGCCTTGAAAATATAAAGTAATATAAAATACAACAATTCCAATAAAACTTGCAGAGATGTAGAATTCCTTGACAAACACTATTGGAATTTGATTAACAATAACATCTCGTAATATTCCACCCCCAACTGCTGTGAGCATGCCAGCCAACATTATTGCTAAGAAAATTCAATCCAACAAGGTGATATGCAAATGAAGCACCGATAATTGTAAAAACACCTAATCCTATAGCGTCAAATTTCAAAAATAAATTCCAGTGTTTTTGCATATGTGGATATAGGAAGAAAATCAAAACTCCGGTAATCACTGTAATTATTACATATGCAGGATCAGAGATTGAATTTGGAAATTGACCCAATATGACATCTCTAATTGTACCACCAGCAACACCAGTGATTGTTGCCAATAAAACAATCCCAACAATGTCAGATTTGTGTTTCAATTGCTTTGAAAGCACCAGTTACTGCAAATGCCATAGTACCAAACAAATCTAAAATGTAAATGAAAATATGGGCAGAAATTGAAAATTCAACCAATCAAATTCAAAAAGTTGTGACTGTTAATTAACATTAATGAATAAAAAATTAAAATTAAATTGAAAAAAGTAAAGGTGTTCTAACCAAATAGAGAAGATAGACCTTCCATTGCGGCCTCTTCGCTTTTACTTGTATCAACATGTTTTTCTTCTTTCTTTGATTCGCCTGCTGCGGCTGCCGGGGCTGCTGCAGCTACTGCTACTGGTGCAGCTTTAATTGCTTCTTCGATGTTAACATCAGCCAAAGCTGCGACTAGTGCTTTTACTTGAGCGTCATTTACTGTAGCACCAGATGCTTTTACAACTGAGCTAATATTTGCTTCATTAACTTCTTTTTGTAGTTTGTGAAGAAGTAAAGCAGCATAAACATATTCCATTGTATCGAGATTTTCTTAGGGCATAATATAAAACTATGGTGAAATCTTGACAGTTCCCAATTAACTTTTAAAAATAGAAAATCTAATTTAGAATTTTTAGACTTCTGCAAACAGAATAAAGAGTTCTTTTTAGGTTCTTATCTCCAAGTGTGTCCATTCTGTGTTTTAAAATTCGTTTAGATTCGTCTCTTTCAGAACCTGGAGGAAGTGACAAAACTTTGTTAATTAATTCAGGAAGAGATTCTCGAATCCAACCATCCAACAATGCGTAAACCTTTGGTGGTATCAAATCACATTTGTCCTTATCCAAATCTATCACCTCTGCAAAATTTTCATGTTCTACTCTATAGACTAGAGCCAATACAACATTATCTGGTGTAGGATGCTCTAGGATTTCATTAGACCTGCTGCCTGTTTTACCTTGAGATATCTTGTTTTTTAGACCAACCGGATTTACAATTATACCATTAATGCCAACCTTCCGTCCTTCAACACCAGTTACAACACCAAATATGAAATCATAAAACTCACCATTTTTTTGAGTAGAGAAAACATGTACCCCTTCTTTCAAGGTTGGTTTTTTTCCAAACATGATTGGAATGTCAATTGATATTGTATTTAATGTATTATTAATCGACAATTCTTAATATCGGGCAAAGTGAGCCTTTTCGTTGGATAAAAAAGAAATTCTAAAGGAGTTTTCCATCTGACCCAGATAGATACTATAAAGTAAAATTATTTGAAGATGAGGGATTTACTAGAAAATCATGCTTAAAGTGTAAAAGGTTTTTCTGGACATTAGATTCAGGAAGAGAATTATGTCCTGATGATGCAGATGACACTTATTCATTCATTGGCAATCCTCCAACCAAAAAGAGATTTGATTATACACAATCTTGGAAAGAAGTTGAATCATTTTTTGTAAAAAATGGTCACACATCAGTTTCAAGATATCCAGTTGTTTGTAGATGGCGTGATGATCTTTACTTTACGATTGCATCAATTGTAGATTTTCAAAGAATAATGGGTTCCAAAGTTGTCTTTGAATTTCCCGCAAATCCATTAGTTGTTCCTCAAACTTGTTTAAGATTCAAGGATTTAGAAAATGTTGGAGTAACTGGAAGACATTTTTCTAGTTTTTGTATGATTGGACAACATAGTATTCCAAATTCTCAAGGATATTGGAAGGACCAGTGTGTGGATTTAGATTTTCGATTATTAACAGATCAGTTTGGAATCAAAAAAGAAGAAGTTGTATTTGTTGAAGATGTTTGGGCAGGAGGAGGATCATTTGGTTCATCTTTAGAGTACTTTGTAAAAGGATTAGAATTAGGTAATGCAGTATTTACTGAATTTCAAGGAGATTTGGGAAAACACACAGTACTTGATCAAAAAGTAATTGACATGGGAGCAGGTCTAGAAAGATTTGCATGGATTACAATGGGAACTCCTACTGCATACGATTGCTGTTTTGGGCCAATTACAAACAAATTATTTGATAAGATAGGAATCAACTCTGATTCAGAGTTACTAAGAAGATATTTTACTGAAATTGCAAAAGGTCTAGAAAAATTTGAGGATTTGAGCGACGTTAGAAAATATGCAATTAAAAATGTAGGTGTAACAGAGGATCAAGTAAATCGAATCATTACTCCACTTGAAGGGATTTATTTAATTGCAGATCATCTGAGGACATTAATATTTGCAATCTCGGATGGAGCTCTCCCAAGTAATGTAGGGGGAGGATATAATTTGAGAATGATTTTGCGCAGAGTCATTGCAACAATGAATAGAATGAATTTAAAATTAGATTTAGATGAAATGATTGACGTACATATTGATTATCTAAAAGAAACCTATCCTGAACTAAATTCAAGTAGAGAGGATGTAAAAACAATTCTCAAAATAGAAGCTGGAAGATATGAAGAATCAAAATCACGAATGGAAAAGGTTGCATCAAAACTCAAAGGGAAAGGGAAACCACCTACTGTGGATGAATTAATTACAATGTATGAATCAGATGGAATTACTCCAGATTATCTAAAAGAGTCTGATGTAATCTCAGAAATTCCCTCTACATTTTATGCAAAATTATCTGATTTGCATCAATCAGAGAAGAAAAAAGGAATAGAAGAATTGCCATTGGATGGTCTTGCGGAAACAGATATGCTGTTTTACAAAGATGATCCGATGGAATTTGAGGCCAAAGTTCTCAGAGTTTTTGGTACATCAGTGGTGTTGGATAAAACATCATTTTATGCAAGAGGGGGCGGTCAAGAACCTGATCATGGAACAATTGCAAATTTCAAAGTAATTGATGTCAACAAACATGGTGGTATTGTAGTACATGAATTAGATGGTGGAATTCCAAAAGAAGGAGATGTAGTAAAGTGTAAGGTTGATTCGTTACGTAGAGAAAACATTACAAAAAATCACACCAGTACACATATCTTAAATTCATCTTCAAGAAGTGTTTTGGGTTCATGGATCTGGCAGCATTCAGCGTTTAAGGAAGCAGATCATGCAAGGTTAGACATTACTCATCACTCACCTTTAAGTGAAAATGAAATAAAAGATATTGAAAAAGTCGCAAATTCAGTAGTCAAACAAAATATCCCAGTATCTATTGATAATTTTGACAGAGGAGATGCAGAACAAAAATACGGATTTAAAATATATCAAGGCGGAGTTGTACCGGTAAAATCAGTTAGAATTGTGTCGATAAAAGATTTTGATGTAGAAGCATGTGGTGGAACACATGTTAAAAAAACTGGAGATATCGAAATTATAAAAATAACAAAAACAAAAAGGATTCAAGATGGTGTTGTAAGAATTGAATTTGTTTCCGGTCAAACAGCTTTTGATTACATCAAACAAAAAGAATTGGATGAGGCAAAAAGTTTAGAAGAATTAGTACAAAAAGAGCAAATGCAAAATCAAAGGGAAGAACGAAAACAAAAAGCAAGGGAAAGGATTCCTATTTTGCTTGAAAAGATTTTGGCATATCATAATGATGATACAACAGTAATTGATGATATTCAAATACATGTGAAAAATTCTATAAAATTCTGCTTTACTTCTAGTGATCAGTATGATGAATTTTTCCATATTAATTTTGGAAAAAAACTAGTCAATAACAATCCCAGGATAACATATGTTGGTATTTTTGAGACAGGACCCAAAATCAGAATTATTGTATACTCTGGAGAGGAGGCATCAAAGAGTAAAAACGCTGGTAATATAGTTAAATCCGTGGCTGAAATTCTAGGTGGAGCCGGGGGTGGCGATGCCAAATTTGCCCAAGGTGGAGGGAAAGACACATCTAAAAAAGACGAGGCAATAAACAAAGCAAAATCAATGGTTTTAGGATGAAGATGATCATATGAAAATAAACTGGAAAGAAATTGAAACAAAATGGAGACAAAAGTGGATTGAAAATAAAGATTTTGAGACAAATCTAAATGATAAACCAAAAAAATTCATTACAGTAGCATATCCTTATCCGAATTCACCACAACACATAGGACACGGTAGAACATACACTCTGGCTGATGTTCATGCAAGGTTTTATCGAATGTGTGGATTCAATGTATTGTTCCCAATGGGATTTCATTATACTGGAACTCCGATTTTAGGAATGGCCAAAAGAGTAGAAGCAAATGATAAAGAACTCATCAGCAATTTAAAAAATTTGTATGATGTTCCCGAAGAGACAATCAAAGAATTTGCAGAACCAGTAAAAATTGCAAATTATTTCCATCAAGAAATTAAAGCTGGGATGATAGAGATGGGGTATTCAATTGATTGGAGAAGAGAATTCACCACTATTGATCCAGTGTACAATAAATTCATTGAATGGCAAGTCAATACATTACGAGAGAAAAATCTAATCATTCAAGGTTCTCATCCAGTGGGATGGTGTCCAAAAGATCAAAACCCAGTATCACAGCATGATACACTTGGAGATGTAGAACCAGATTTTACAGAATACATTCTCATCAAATTCAAATTTGAAGATTATATTATTCCGACTGCAACACTAAGACCTGAAACAATTTTTGGAGTTGTTAATCTCTGGATAAACCCAGAGATTCATTTACAAACAAATCACAGTAGATAATGAAAAATGGATTGTAAGCAAGGAATGTGCATACAAGATGGAATTTTTAGATAAGAAAATAACGTATGAGGGGGAAATCAAAGGCTCAGAATTAATTGGAAAAACAGTAACTGTTCCGCACAGAAATGAATCAATAGTAATGCTTCCTGCAAGTTTTGTAGAGAGTGAAACTGGTACTGGAATTGTAATGTCTGTCCCTGCACATGCGCCATTTGATTATCAAGCACTAATTGACCTCAAAAAAGCAAAAATTGAACCTGAATTATTCAAAAAAATCAATTCAATAACTCCAATTTCCATTATTGAGACGGAAGGATACGGGGAAAATCCCGCAAAAGAAGCAGTGGAAAAATTTAACGTTTTAAATCAAAATGATCCAAACCTAGAAGAAGCAACTAAAGAAGTATATGGAAAAGAATTCTATGGTGGAAAGCTCAACTCAAAAACAGGTCAGTTTAGTGGAATCAAAGTTTCATATGCCAAAGACAGTATCAAAGAATGGTTAATTAAAAATAAACATGCTGATATTTTGTTAGAGCTAACAAACAGTCCAGTACGATGTCGTTGTGGTGCGGAATGCGTTGTTAAAGTTCTCAATAATCAATGGTTCTTAAATTACGGTGACAAAGATTGGAAAGAATTAACAATAAAATGCTTTGATTCAATGAATATTTTACCACAAGAAATTAGAGCAGAATTCAATTATGTGATTGGATGGCTACGAGAAAGAGCATGTGCAAGACAACATGGATTAGGTACAAAACTACCCTGGGACAAAGATTGGATTGTAGAGAGTTTATCAGATTCTGTAATCTATATGGCATACTATATAATTTCAAAATTTGTCAATAATAAAACAATAATTGCTAATAATTTATCTGGGGAATTTTTTGATTATGTTTTTCTTAACAAAGGGGATTCAAACAAAGTTTCAAGAATTACAAATATTTCAGTGAACATAATTAACGAAATCAAAAAAGAATTTGAGTATTTTTATCCAGTTGATTCAAGGCATTCTGGACGTGACTTGGTACCAAATCACCTAACATTTTTTGTTTTAAATCATGTTGCAATATTTCCTGAAAATAATTGGCCACGTGAAATTGTAGTAAATGGATCGGTCCTAATGAATGGATCAAAAATGTCAAAGAGTATGGGAAATATCATTCCACTCAGAAAGGCAATTTCAGATTATGGTGCAGATCCAATCCGATTAGCAATAATAATTTCAGCAGAATTATTACAAGATGCAGATTTTAATATGGAATCGGTTTCAGGCATACAAAATAAGTTGGAGGCATTATTTGATGAGTGTTCCAAGCTCCAACCTACAAAACCAGAGACGATGGAAGCAGAAGACAGATGGATAAAATCAAAAACTCAGAGTATGATATTACAAGTAACCCACGCTATTGAAAAAATGAGATTGCGTGAAGCGTTACACGATATTTTATTTTCATTTGAATCAGATTTGAGTTGGTATATGAAACGAGTAAATGCAAAAAATAGAACAAACATTGCAGGAATTTTGTATGACATCTATTCAACGCGAATTGCAATGCTTTCTCCATTTGCACCACATATTGCTGAAGAAATGTGGGAAAAATTAGGACATAAAGAGATGGTGTCATTATCAAAGTGGCCTGAATTTTCTCATAGTAACATAGATGCCACCGCTATTCAATCTGAAGAATACCTGAAATCTACAATTGAAGATATAGCAAAAATTCTCAAGGTTACAAAAATAACCCCAAAAAAAATAACTATCTACACTGCTAATTTATTTAAATCAAAAGTATATCATTCAATTTTGGAAAAAGTGATGGAAGGTCAAACAAATATGGGAATCATTATGAAAGAACTTATTTCCAATCCAGATACTCAAGAAGTCAAGAAAATTCCAGATTTTGTACAAAAAACAATCAAAGACATACTATCAGAGCCAACAGAAATCAGAAGAACCAAACTAGAATCAAAAAAATTCGATGAAAAAAGTTTTCTTGTAAATGAATTAACAGAAATAGGAAAGAAGGATTTCAGTGTGGAAATACAAGTGTTTTCTGAATTAGATTCAGACATTTATGATCCAAAAGAAAAAGCAAGGCATGCAAGACCATTCAAACCTGCAATATTAATCGAGTAAATGATGGCAAGTATATTTTAAAAAATTACTCTGTATTTTTTGATAAAATCTCAATAACTTCGGTATTGCTTTTAATCCAGGTTTTGAGATACGCGTAGAATAATTTTTCTAAATCATCTACCAAATCATGTAAACGAGGATCTGAGCGAATATCATTTAGTTGTTCATCAAGATGTTCGATAATTGTTTGTAAGTGTTGGTTTGATGTTTCAAGTTTTTTGATAGCCTCTAGCGAACTCACAGGTTTTGGGTATTTTGAGGGATATTAAAGGAAGTTAATCAATTTTTTTTACATGCAGATAAAGGAATCTAAAAATAAATAGGCTAGTAATAATTTTAAAACATCAATTTTAGATAAAAAATTATTTCTTCCACTGGATTTTAATTAGATCAATCTGCATTGTGAATATTGAAATTCGTTATGTAAACAACTAACAACTAAAGGTATTTTTACAAAACAAAAATCTTGGTGAAGAAGAGTTCATCTATTTTGCCTGTAACATTTTGTTTTGTAGATCTTATGTTTATGTAAAAATTTGAATATCTAAAAACAGAGAGTTATTTATTAGGTTAGAATGAATTTCATACAAATGAAAATTGCCGTTTGTGGAATTGGCGTAGCTGGAAGTTATCTAATATCTAGGCTAAAAGATTCCCATGAGATAGTAGGGTATGAGCGAATGTCAGAAGATAAACATGATTCTATCTGTGCATGGGGAACAAGTAAGGCAAGAATGATAGAGATGTGTAAAAAATCAGGCATTGATTTTAATGATTATGTAATTCATGATGGCAAAAATATGCACATAGAGATGAATAACAATGAAAAATTTGATATCAAATTACATGGCTTGTGTACCTATGACAAAATTAAATTGATAAAAGATTTTGTAAAAGGTTGTAAAATAAACTATGGAACAGCACCCAAACTAGAAGAATTGGAAAAAGAATTTGATTTGATAGTTGATTGTACAGGATTTCATAGAGCATATCTTCCTAAATTAGAACAAGATTTCTTTTTACCAACTTATGAGTATAAAGTAGAATACAAAGATAGTGTTCCATATGATGACTTTTTAGTTAGACCATTTGCTAAAATGACAGGTTACTTTTGGTATTTTCCATTAGGAGGAAAATTTGCACATATTGGAGCAGGAGATTATAAAAAAAATCATGTAAAAGCTACGGACGAATTTTTAGAAAAGTATGGTGGCACTGTTGTAAAAACAGTAGGCAGACCTATTAGATTGGCAACTCCAAATTTGTGCAAACCATTTTTTAAAGGAAAAGTAGTTGGAGTTGGAGAATCAATTGGGACCGTGTATCCTCTTCTAGGAGAAGGAATCATTCCGAGCATGGAATGTGTAGATATTTTTGTGAAGAATTTGGGAAATAATGATGCATATGAAAAAGAGGTATTAGAATCATTTCAAAATTTATGGTAAAGTATTCAACTTTGTAAGAAACAAGATGAAAAATAAATTTAGTTTGATAAAACAAATTGCAGAGTTGCTATCAATTTTCAGATATATGAAAAAAAATGAAGAAAGATTTGGAATGGAAATTCACATGAGAGATCTTATGAAGGTCGCTAAAGCCTAGTCAAAACTAACAAATCCAAAATTTTCCCGCATTGTTCTGCTTGATGACATATTATAATCATAAATTATTTTAGAATAATCTGTTAATTCCTGTTTCATCAAATGGAGATCTGCTGAGAGATAAAAACCCGGACAATCACCTGTAAATTGATAAGTTGCATGTACTCGTGCCAGACCTTTTTCATTCTCAAGCCAAGTAGAAAATGGATACAAATAGCATACTCCAGGACGATCCGGATGCATGCTACATCCTCCATTATTATCTAAAAACCTGCATGAAATATGAGTTCCATCATCTTGTTCAGTCTCATCTATCTTTCTTTTAAGATTAATAGTAGTCAAGGTAGTGGTTTGACCAGATGGTGCAACATCCTCCCAAGTAGTAGTTATTGTTTCATTTTTTATAAAATCTGATGCCTTTTGATACTTCAATCCTTTGCCGATGATAATTAGATCATCTGAAGTTAATGGTAATCTTCCTTGTCTATCACAACAATTGTGACAGTCTGGCCAAAAACATTTCCATAAAATATATTTTTTTTGTGATGTAATATATGGAATGTGAAAAATGACATCCTTGACTTTGATGGTGTAATCAGAAACATCAGTAATTTTTCCCAGCATGAATTCACGCAAAATTGGATCAATGTTCCAATTTCTTTGCAATAAATTTAATGATTCTTCAATTTCTTTTTGAGACAACTATTAAGTTATAACATCTTTTCAATATGTTATTAATGTTGGGTGAAAAAGGAAAATATGCATCTGCCACTGAAAATAGAAGATTTGTTTGGGCTGAAATTGTATGGCCGTTGATTTTAGAAATTAATGATGTTGCATTTTCACTAAAACAATATCAAATAAAACGTGATGAAGTATGTCAAAAAAATAATGTGAGAATATCAAATATATCACGAGGATTGGTTTCCTTAATCGCAAAAAGGAATATTATTAAAAGAAAATAACATCTATTCAATTCATTTTAGATTAATTCCATACATGAGACTAAAAGCAAATTGTGATTATGCAACAGCGGTCCATGAAGTTAGATTCAAGTAATTTCAGCAAATGATATATTCTAAACATACAGAATTTAGTCTCGGTAGCCCGATAGTCTAGCGGTCAAATAAAAATTTTAGATCAAGGATTCTGCCCTCTGGATCTCAAGAGTGGATAGGCGGAGACGGCAGTTCGAATCTGCCTCGGGCTACTTGTAAAAAATTCTCTATCTAGATGCTTGTGCTATTCTTTCTAATTCATGCTTCTTCTTTACAGAAGGAGCATTTGGATCATTTGCAGAATGCCAAGTATAAGATGTTCTGCCATATGTTCTTCAATTGGTTTTGGATTAGAATATGTTGCATCTCTTATAGAATCTGCAATAAATTTTAATGCCATGTCAACTCTTCGAATTGGGGCAACGTCAACAGATACATGATAAACAGTTCCACCATATACAATTCTTGTTGTATCTTCATTTGGTGCAGAAAATTCAATTGCTCTAACTAAAACCTCAACTGGATTTTTACCAGTCTTTAATGAAATAATATCAAATGCTAGCTTTAACAGTATTGATGGCTTTTGTTTTTTTACCAGTCCCATTCTTCCGGTATTTTTAGCATATTTTTTACCAAAGTGCATTATTTTGTTGCATAATCTTTCAACTATGTTGACTTCGGCTTTATTGAATCTTTTAAGTGCTGAACGGCCAAATGTGTAGGGTAAGATTTCTTTTCTTAAGGAAATATGCATGTTTTTAATCCAGGATCTTTAACCTCAATATTAGACATATCCCATTTTCTAAATAGCAATAGATTCTTTGTTTCTGCCAATTTTATCTCCTTGGTTTTTCTTTCTTTCCGATTACTAAGTTCGTTGAAGTGATGTACCATTTACTTTGAAAACTTTGAATCTAACACCTGGAATATCACCCATTGCACCCCCTTGAGTTGCACCCATTCCTTGAATATGTACTTCATCGTGTTCATCAATGAAATTCATTGCACCGTCTCGTGGAAGAACGCAGTAACAGTTTTACCATTTTTAATTAATTGAACTCTAACACATTTTCTAACAGCAGAGTTTGGTTGTTTTGCTGCAATACCAACTTTTTCTAAAACAATTCCTCTTCCTTGAGGTGCTCCTCCGAGTGGATCTAGCTTTTTTATCAATGACCAAGTTTTCTTCTCTTGTAAGTAGAGATAGCCCATCGTTGTCTCTTTCTTTTAGCAACTAAAACTCTTCCAGCAAATAAGCCAAGTGGTGATTTTGTCATATATTACATCTCCAATGTTGCTTTTTCAGGACTATTAATCAAAACACTGGTAATATCAAAATATCGTTTTGCAAGTAATCTTGCTTTTTCAGCATTTCTACCTTCTCTTCCTACCACAATACCTTTCTTTCTTGGATCTACCATTACTATTGCCTGTTTGGAACCATCTGGTCGTTTATTTATTTTTACTTCAGAAACCAATTTAGAATTAAGTAGATTTGTCAAAAATTTAGCTGGATCTTCATCAAATTCAACAAGTTCAACATTTTTCTTTACGATGTTTTGTAGATGATTTTATATGAATTCCACCTTTTCCAATTGCTAATCCCATTTTACCGGTGATTAACAACAAAAATTACACGATCTTGTTTTTCATCTTCAACACAATCACGAGCTGTTGCACCAGTTACATTTTGAAAGAGAGACATCATACGCATTTGATCAGTTGTTAGTTTAATTGATTGTGTCATTAGAATTCCTATTTATCTCCGAGCAAAATGTGTCTCATTTAAACTTTCATTCAACGTAATAGAATCACTCATTTTTTTTCCTCAGTTTCCATGTCCTTAAGAATTGATTTGATGTTTGCATCACTCAATGATGTAAATGAGATTGTTGAAATTCTAAATTGTAATCCGCATAATTTTCCTAATGCGACAGAAGTTCCTTGAAAGTTAACTAAAGGTACTTTTTCCTTTTTTGCATCTTTTTCAATTTTTGCAAATATTTCTTTTTTTACAGATTTGGACATAATAATTAGTTTTGAGTTTTTTACAGAGTTCAATACTTGTTTTGCACCCATTGTAATTTTATCTTCCTTGAGTGCATCTTTCAAAGTTTTTTCAAGTATTTTACCCATCGTATATCCTTATTGACAATCGTCTGTCAGGGCTTTATAGGTTTATTGAAATCATATTAATCAAAAAGTCAAAAATATACTTAATTTAAAAATCCAAAAAGAGAACCTAGTGATGAAAAAGCTACACTTATTTCATCAAAGAAATTAGAAGATTGTTCTGTTTGAAGTTTTGAGGATTGTTCTGTTTGAAGTTTAGATTGTTCTGTTTTAATCAAGGTTGGGGATTGAACTTCTTTAGTTAGTGATTCTTGGGTTACTTGCAAAATTGTACTTTTTGAGGGCATTTCAGATAATACCAATGCAAGATTTTTTCGTGCAGTCTGAAAATCAGGGTTTATTTCAATAGCATCTGTATAGAGTTTAATCGATTGATCATATTGTCCCATTTTTGCAAATGCATTTGCCTTGTTGTTAATTGCTGGAATAAAATTTGGATTTATCTCTAGTGCCTTGTCATAATAAGTGATAGATTCTGAGATACGTCCTAATTTTCCAAGTGATGAACCTTTGTTGGTTAGAATTTCAACATTATTTGGATCTTTGATTAATGAATCATCAAAGAAACTAAGAGATTGTTCAAATTTGCAAAGTCGGTATAGTGCAGGTCCCATTCCATCATAATAGGAGATAACATCAGTAAATTTACTGTTGTCACATTCTAAATTAATCTGATTAAGTAATTTTCCTAATTCTATATCCTCAACAGAAAGATTATCGTGTTTTCTATTTTGTATTTTAGTTTCGATTGATTTTATGTTTGTATTTTTAGTTGTATCTTTGACCAAAGATGAATCATTATTGTTTAGGATATTTGAATTACTACTGGTTACTGAAGAATCAGATGTACTTTTGATTGTAGTATCGTTTGACTTTGGTTTGGGGTTATCATTGGTGTGATTCACAGAAGGTTCATTTTCAATAGGTCCATCATCAGGTAGAAGCGGAATTGATTCTTTGTAAAAATTAAAAATGGTTGATTTTTCACTTTCCCCATATCGTGCTTTAACAGAATATGTCCCATCAGTTTTGAAGTTTATTCCTGCCTTTGCAAGAAAACTTGTAGAAAATTCAGAACTAGAATCAATTTGTTCAGGATAAAATCCTGCAGGATTACCAGAAGGATCGTAAATACCTATTAAGATAGAGGTTGGACCCATCCCGGAAACAAAACCAGAAATTGTAATTAAATCATTATCATTGTATTCGATTTGATCAGTGTATAGAAAAACAATTTCAGGATTTAATGGTGGAGCAGAAATGATTTCGGGTTCAGAATTCTCGCCCAATATAGTAAAAAATTCATCTTGGCTTATTTTTCCATAATTTAGTTTTATCTTGTACTCTCCTGATTTTTCATAAAAGGCTGAGTCCAATGAAAACGTCTTTGAGAAACTTCCGTCAGGATTAATGTCTACGTTATTTGCAGATAGAATTTCACCATCTGGATCATAAATGCTCATTGCAATAACAGGCATTTTAAAATCTAAAATAAATCCAGAAACGGTAATAGAATCACCGATATAGTAATCTGGTTTATCAAATTCCACTATAATAGAATCTGCAAAGCTTTGTGAAGCAATAGAAGGAACTAATATTGCTAGAATTAACAGCACACTTATTTTGTATCCAAGCACACGACTAAAATCTTAATTTTGTATTTAATATTCACGTAGGAATCCTACTATTATTCATCTAAAAAATAAACCTGAATCATTAAAAAATTAATTGTAACATTAGAATGTTACACATTATTTGAACTTGATTTAATATTGAGTTATTGATTTAAGATTCTTCGTCAGGTAGTGAAACAGATAAGATGTTATCGCCACGTAACAAAACAGTTCCAAGCTTTATAGTTTTGTTGTCTGAAATATCTTCAGCCTCATGTAATGTTAAATTCATGTGAACATCAAAATCTTGTAGATTACCTTGTACGGTTTTATTGTTTCGTAATCGTAGTAAAATAACTTTATTTTTATTATTATTCATTAATGTAGAAATTTCGTCACCCATTGTCATCACATTATATTTTTTTTATTATCCTCATTTCTTTTTGCTTACTTGCATGTAAAGATCTACCGTTCCACTGCCAATTGGAATATTACTTCCAACAATGACATTTTCAGTAATACCTTTTAGTTGTTCAACTTCACCAGCTAAAGCAGCATGTGCTATAGTTGGAACTGTGATTTCAAATGCTGCTCTTGCCAAAACACTATCCTTTGTACCGGCAATTCCATGTCTTCCAATTTGTTGCATATATCCTCTAGAACACATTAAATCAGATACTAACATGATATACCTATTATCAACTTCAAGACCCTGATCTTCCAAAGTACTATTTAGCTCATTGATCAAGGCATTTCTTGTAGCCTCAATTCCCAATGTGGCTGCAATTTCAAAGACATTATTTGTCCTAACATTTTTCTTGTCAATTCCTTTTACTTCAAGTACTTTAGCAATATTGGAACCGGTTGTTTGAATTACCCATTCATCGTCTTTTTGAACTAGTGTTACTCGTTCAATTTCAGGAACTCCCTTAACAGTAGTATTGAGTACCTTGTTTCTGATAGCAATTACAGTTGGAGCATCAGATTCTTCAACCAATTTTAAGGTCATCAATTCTCCTGTCGTTTCAATTTTGAATTTTTTATTTGATTGTAATGCAGTTTCGACTTCTCCAACTGTACATCCTCTTTCTTTAAGTCTATTTGCACTCAAAATCAATTTGATTTGGGAAGTATAATCAGTTTCACTATCGGAAATTAATGCACTAACTTTAGTTTGCAAAACATTTCTAGCAACCTCGATAGCTTTTTCTCGAGATTTTTTTGATTCATCATCAAGATAAATATCCATGGTTGGGGTAACTGGTTTTTTTCTTGCATCAACAAGTTCAATTAATCTTGGAAGACCTAATGTTACGTTTCTCTCTTTAATTCCTGCAAAGTGGAATGTTCTTAATGTCATCTGTGTACCAGGTTCACCAATTGATTGCGCTGTGATAATTCCTACTGCTTGTCCAGGTTCAACTCTAGCTTTGTTGTATAACGAAAGACCTTTCTTACAAACAATCTCTGCACCTTCTTTGCTTAGTTTTGAATCTAATAATCCATCAGTTACAAGTTGTTTTAATCTTGGATTAAATGTCTTTGTGTATTTTTTTGCTAATTCTGAAATTTCTTCCTTAGTTGCTTTCTTGCCAGAGTCAATAATAGTTTGAGATTCAATTAATCTATTAACATTGAATGCTTCTCCATGATCACTTTTTGCAACATCAATTCCATCTTCACCATAAAGAAATTGAACAATGTGGCCGTGTGGATCTCTTACTGTACCATCATATTCTAATCTAATGATGCTCTAAGTGCATTAATCAATCTACGCTGCATGTATCCACTTTGCTGTGTTCTAACTGCTGTATCTACAAGTCCTTCTCTTCCTCCCATTGCGTGGAAAAAGAATTCTAAAGTAGACAAACCTTCTCTATAATTTGATTTTACAAATCCATGTGCATCTGGATTATTGTCATGTTCTTGATAATGAGGTAATGCCCGATTACTGATAACCATCGTGTAGTCTATTTCCTCGTCTTGATTGTTGTCCTAATGCACCTGCCATCTGACCAATGTTTAGATGAAGAACCTCTTGCACCAGTTGTTGCCATTATTCTTCCAGCATTACTTTCATCAAGAGATTGATCTGCAGTAAGTTCCAGCCTTATCTCTTGCTTTTCATAATTCATTTACAATGTATGCCTCTAATGCTTCTTCTGGCCGTCATTCCTCTGCTTAGTTTTAGAGTTCCTTTTTTGTTGAGAAGTAAGATCAGATATGATATCATAAGTTTCTTGAATATTATCTAGAATCTGTTGTTTTTCTTTTTCTGGAACTTCAAGATCAGCATAACCATAACTAAATCCATAATGAGTGATGTATTGTTTTACCATAATCAAGATAGAGTTCAAGAAATTCTTTGCTTTTGCATTTCCATAATCTTTAGCAATTCTATGTAATACACTTTCTGGTTCTTCTGCACCAATTGATGATTTATCAATTACACCGCTGATTAGTTCACCATTTTTAATTACAACATCTTTCTGGGCACCTTTGTTCCTTTTGACCATTTTGAAGTTATTACATAGTTGAAGTCTTTTGGTAAGAATAATGAGAAGAGTTGTTTACCAGTATAAACTGAACCATCCTTGTTTTTTGTTGCAGGTTTTGGAAATTTATCAGTATATCCACCAAGCATTGCATAGTTTTAAAATTCTTGTGGAGTTAAAGTAGTATCATCTTTTGTTAGAAGATATGCTCCAGTAACAAAGTCTCTTAGTGCACCGATAATAGGACCACCATATCTTGGAGAGATTAATTGATCTTGTACTCTCATCAATAAAATTGCCTCTGCTCTTGCTTCTTCACTTTGAGGTACATGAAGATTCATTTCATCACCATCAAAGTCTGCGTTGTATGGAGGACAGACAGATGGATGTAATCTGAAGGTTTTTCCTGGAAGTACTCTAACATAATGAGCCATAATTGACATTTGGTGAAGAGATGGTTGTCTGTTAAACATGACAATATCACCATTAGCAAGATGTCTTTCTACAAGATATCCAATTTCCAATGTTTCAGCTATTGTAGATCGATCTTCAACAAAATCAAGTCTAATTTTTACACCGTCAGGTCTAACAATATAATTTACACCTGGAAATTTGTTTGGACCATTAATTACAAGTTTTCTCATTCTTTCAATATTCCATTCAGTAACAATTTCAGGAATTGTTAGTTTCATTGCAACTTGTTCTGGAACTCCTACTTCAGACAAGTCCAAGTTAGGATCAGGTGAGATTACAGTTCTACTTGAAAAATCAACTCTTTTTCCAGATAAGTGATCCTCTGAATCTTCCTTCTTTTCCTTTCAGTCTTTGAGTTAGTGTTTTTAGTGGACGTCCTGAACGATGATGAGCTTGTGGAATACCTGAAACTTCATTATCAAAATATGTGGTGGCATGATATTGTAACAAATCTACTAAATCTTGAACAATTAATGGTGGTGTTCCAGCTTCCTTGCTTTCTTTTAGTCTTTGATTAACTCTGATGATATCTACCATTTTATGTGTTAAGTCATCCTCAGATCTAATTCCAGTCTCGAGAATAATGGATGGTCTCACAGTTACTGGTGGAACAGGCAAAGCTTGTAGAATAAACCATTCTGGTCTTGCAGTAACAGGATCATATGCTAAAAGATTAAGATCATCATCAATAATTTGTGAAAATCTTTCTCTAATTGTAATTGGGAGTAATCTATGTTCACCGATTTCTGTTTTTTCAACAAAGATAGTTGGTTTTGTAAAGATTAATTCATACTGTGTTTTTCCACAATGTGGACATTCCTTTGCTTTTTTTGCTTTTTCAATGATTTGTTCAGGAATTCGTTTTTCTGAAATTACAGTATAAGCTGCATGTTTTTCTTTAATTTTTCTAAATTCCTCGAGATCTTCTTGTGGAACCTTGAGTCTTGCACATGAACGACAGGTAGATTGTAAAAGCTTGTAGATATTATCAATAAATGCAATGTGTAAAACAGGTTCAGCAAGTTCGATATGACCAAAATGTCCTGGACATCGCGCAGCAGTATTTCCACATGTCAGACATTTTTGTCCAGGTTCAAGTGTACCAAGTCGTCCATCCATTAGACCTCCCTGAACAGGCATTCCATCCTCATCATATGTTTCTGGAGCAGTAATTTCTGCAACAGAATATTTTCGAACCTCCGTTGGAGACCAGACTGAAAATCGTATTCCGTCAATTGATTTTATTGCTTGAATTGACATTATACTTTCTCCTTGATTAGTAATCTTGGTGCAATATTCAGACTTTGCATTTCTTGCAATAAAAGTTTAAAGGCATATGCAACAGATACTGACGAAACCTTTGCTTTGTCCCCGCAAACTCTGCAGATATATTTTCTTTGTTTGACATCATGATATGCAACTAATCCACATCTTTCACAAACAAAAATATCTGATTTATCAGATTCATCAAGTAATCTATCTTTAAGTATCATTGATGCACCATATGCTATCAAACAGTCTCTTTCCATTTCACCAAATCTTAGTCCACCACCTCTTGCTCTACCTTCAGTTGGTTGCTTTGTTAACATTTGAACTTGTCCGCGAGCTCTTGCATGAATCTTGTCTGCAACCATGTGGTGTAGTTTCTGATAATATACTACTCCAATGAATACTTCTACTGGAAATGATTTACCAGTTCTTCCGTCATACATTGTTTCTTTTCCAGAATATTTGAAACCATGAGCATCCATTACTAATTTAACTTCATCCATTTTTTCTCCAACAAAAGCAGAACCATCAAATTGACTTCCTCTTAATGCGGCAGCTTTGCCACAAATCGATTCCATAAACATTCCAACAGTCATTCTAGATGGGAATGCATGTGGGTTAATCAATACATCAGGTGATATTCCATCTGCAGTATATGGTAAATCTTCATTTTTTGCTAAAATTCCAAGAACACCTTTCTGTCCATGTCTTGATGCAAATTTATCTCCAATCTCCGGAATTCTCATATCTCTTACTCTAATCTTGTACATCTTTCCGCCTTCATTTGATTGTGTCATTACAACAGTATCAACAACACCAGTTTCAGATGGTCTTACTCCAATTGAGGTATCTCTTCGGTACGGTCCTGTTGATTCAAATTCTCTATATTCTTCCATAAATCTTGGTGGACTAGTTTTTCCAATTAGAATATCTCCACCATGAACTGGAGATTCAGATGCAACAACTCCGTCTTCTTCTAATAATCTGTAAGCCTTTTCTCCTTTGTATCCTCTGATATTATCTTCAGCATTTGGAATTTCAAAAGTATCACGCATGCCACCTGGATATTGTTTTGCTTCAGCATCATAAATTCTAAAGAAGAAAGTTCTACCTAAACCTCTGTCAACAGATGCTTTACTTAGTACAATAGCATCTTCAATATTATAACCATCAAATGGAAGTACTGCTACAACACAATTTTGACCAGCTGGTCTATCTTCTAATCCCAATAATTTCATTGCTTTTGTATTAACAATAGGTGTTTGAGGATATAGCATCAAGTGTTGTCTCACATAGGTACTAGTATTCATCATTGGAGTAGAAAATCCTAAACTTTGTTTTGCCATTGCAGATTCGTATGTATTTCTTGGAGATTGATTATGTTCTGGATATGGAATGATAGATGCACCTGCACCCAAAATTGCTGGTGGGAAATACTTCAAGATGGGTATGTTTCTTTGCATCTTTTTCATCTATTGTAATATAACAGTTTTCTTCTTCATTGGCATCAATCATTTCAAATACTCCCATACGCAACAAATCAGTCCATGAAAGTAATTTCTTAGAAATTTTATCCAAAAATTCTTGTGTCAAGAGTGGTTTGTTATCTTTAATTACAATTAATGGACGTAAAACACGTCCTGCATTACAGTTAACATAGAGTCTTTTTGTTGAACCTTCAATATCTGATTTATGTAAGGAAATTCCAACGTGTGGATGAATCTTGAAATTTCTTCTAAGTTCTCTTAATGAGTCAACAAGTTGTTGCCCATCTTTAAAGTATCCAATTAATCTACCATCAACAAATACTCTAGCTCCATCTTTTTTCACATTCTTCTTTTGCATCAGAGACATGAATTGTTCCCAAGATCATAGAGTTTCTCAACTATTTCCTCTGATGGAACATTAACAGAAATTATTGCAGATAAGTGCCAAATTCTTTACTAGACCACAATTAGAACCCTCAGGAGTTTCACTTGGACATATTCTTCCAAAGTGTGTAGCATGAAAATCTCTTGCTTCAAAGTTAGGTTGACTTCTACTTAAAGGTGATTGAATTCTTCTAAGATGACTAATAGTTGAAAGATAGTTTGTTCTATCAAGAAGTTGAGTTACACCTACTCTACCTCTTCCCCAATTTCCAGTTGCAATAGCATTATTCATTTTATCAGTAACAATTCCAGGTCGTAATTGCAGCAGCAACTGCATTGATACCTCTTTTCTGACCTGATCTTTCTAAGTTGGTATTTCATATCACGAACTAAATTTCTAAAAGCTGTTCTGAAAAGATCAGCAACATTTGACCTGCAAATTTAATTACTTTATTTCCATAATGATCTTTATCATCAGGAGAAATCCAACCTAACTTTAATTCAATTAATTTACAAGTAGCTTCACCAAGAAATTGAGTGCTTTTTCTTTTCTATTTTCAGGATGTTTACCAAGATGTGGAAGTAAGTCCCCAATCCAAGTAAGTGTCTCTGCACGTCTTAATCTGGAACTCTTCTAAGCATTCCAGGTGCAATTCTTTTACTAATGTAGACAATAGCATCTTTTGCAGTAGGTACATCACCTGATTTTTCAAATGAACCTTCAAGTTCATCTTGAATGTCATCTACTAGAGATACAGAAGCTGCAATTTCTCTATCAGATTCAAGACCTAATGCTCGCATTAAAGTAACTACTGGAATATCTACTGGAGAACCAGGAATTTTTGCAACAATAAGACCATCATTTTTCATAATCAAGTTCTAGTTTTGCACGATAACCAACAATAGAAGAATAAACCTTAGCTTTGAAAACAGTATTACCACCAACAGTTTCTTTGTCAACAATAATTTTGTTGTAAGAAAGATCTTCTAGTCCTACAATAACTCTCTCTGAACCATTAATGATAAAGTAACCACCAGGATCGTTTGGATCTTCACCATGTTCTACTAGTTTTTGGTTCAGAAAGATTATGCAATATACAAGCATTAGATCTTACCATTACTGGCATATCTCCGATGTGAATGTATCTTGATTCAAGAATTTTTCCATCTTCTACAACACTTGCTTCAAGCATTATAGGTGAAGCATAAGTAACATTTCTTAATCGTAGCTTCCATTGGTGCAATATGAGTAATTGATCCATCAACTTCCATCATTCGGGGTTGTTGAAGTTTTACTTTGCCTAATTGAATTTTGTACGGATATTCAGCATTTTCAATTTCAATATGTCCGACTTCATTAATAATACTTTGAAGTCCTCTTTCTAGAAATTCATCATATGAGTTAAGATGTTGACGTGCAATACCTTCTCTCTTTAAATATCTTGAACTACTGGCCATCGTTTAATTGAAATATCTACCATTAAACTTCCACCACATATCGATAGTAAAGACTCTCACCAGCAGTTGGACTTTTTCTTGTGATTTTTATCATATCACCTGGTTTAACACCTAATCCCAATATTGCAGGATCATTTACAAAAATTAATGGAATTTCAGTAGGTTTGCAATTATATTTTTTCAAAACTTCTTCGGCTTCTTTTTTGAAATGATTTCATGTTTTGGAACATAGATATGATCAGGTACTAGGACTTGATTTTTTTTAGTTGCCATTTACAATCTCTCCATGACGAACATTAAATGTAACAGGAAATAATACACACAAACAGAAAAAAATCGTGTTCAGGTTAATATATATCTAATCTGAAATCCGTCAAAAAAAATCAGTCTTTTTTGTTTTTAGTCAATAATATTTTTCACAACCTTAAATAGGTTAAATTTAGGCGTAAAAATGATGAAAACCCATCTATCGGTGTTTATTTTATCTGCAATAATTATTGCAAGTATTGGAATATCACCAGTTTTTGGACAAGTAGCAAATCCAGTCACTGTTACTACAGACAAGACAGCATATGTAGACGGCGATAAAGTCTTAGTAACCGGACAAGTAAAAGAATTTCTTACAGGATTTCCTATCAGTCTCACACTGATAGCACCAAATGGAAACGTGGTAACAATTGAACAAATAGACATTAGTCCAGACAACACATACAGCGCTGAATTAACCTTGGGTGGACCCCTTATGACAATGGGTGGAACATATACTATTGAAGTACAGTACGGAACACCAAATCGTACAGCTCAAACTACATTTACATTCCCAGGTTCAGTTCTATCACATGGAACTTCAATCAAAGTTACTGGTACTGACTTGATGGTCAACTATAAGATAATTGGCGGAAAGCTTCTCAGTATCACGCCTGATACAGAATCAAAGTCATTAATTATAGCAATCGAGGCAACCCAAGACGGTTCACTAACCATCACACTACCAAGAGACTGTAATTGATGCAATGAAAGGGGATCAAGACGACTCATTCATTGTCTTAGTTGACGGTGAGGAGGCATCTGTACTATGATGAAACAGAAACCACATCTACAGATAGAACATTGTATATCGAATTCCCCAATGGTGCTGAACAGATCGAAATAATCGGTACATTTGTAATACCAGAATTTGGTGCAATCGCAGTCATGATTCTAGCAGTAGCGATCATATCAATAGTCGCAATTTCCGCAAGATCAAGACTTAGTATTATGCCAAGATACTAAATTCATCTTTTTTTCTATTTTTAAATATACATAAATAACAAGAAAGTTGGTGTTGAAATAGGATGAATTTTAAACCTTCGACAACATCGATGGCAATTGTCATAATGGCATTGTCATTAATTTCAATAACTTCAATCCAACAGGATGCTTTTGCTCAAAGTCGAGGAATGGCAATTTCAGCTATAGCATCAGAAGGATCAAACACCATATCAGTTAGTGGTCACACAGCATCACAAGTTACGGATGTTACATTTAGGGTCACATCTCCAAGTGGAAACAATGTAGTTGCTGTCGGTCAAGTAACACCTGATGCAAAAGGTGATTTTGCTACAGAACTAAAAATAAGTCCAACATGGGTAGAAAATGGATTCTATACAATTCAAGCAATGCAAAGCATACACAGTAGTTCAATCTACACACTATCAGTTCGTGTTGAGGTGAATAATGGTATGACAAAAGAAACTTCTACAACTGAATCTAGTTTAGGAGTTGATGTTTTAGGACCAAAACCTACAGTGACCAAGGGCTTGTTAATTAAAGAAGCAAATTCAATAGCAGGATCAAACACAATTAAAATCGCAGGAACTACAGATAGTGACAGTACCATCACAATAAAGGTAATAGCACCAAATGGAAATGTGGTTGTTGTTGACCAATTTTATCCGGATCCAAATAATCCAAATGGCAACTTTGTCAAAGACATTACAACTGGAGGTCCATTATGGAAACAAGATGGAAACTATACAATTGTAGACTCAACAAGGCGATGATCCTAGATACAAGCATTCTATTGAAGTTGGAATAAAAGACGGCGTTGTAATCCCAGAATTTGGTGCAATAGCAGCCATGATTCTAGCAGTAGCAATCATATCAATAATTGCAATCTCTGCAAAATCAAGACTGAGCATTATGCCAAGATACTAAATTCACAACTTTTTTTCATTTTTTAAATATACATAAATAGAGACGGATTTAATTTGCAATCATGATGAACAACCGTACGTCGTTCGTATTACTGGCCATTTTAACTATAGCCAGTGCCTTAGTTATGTCATCAGCATATGCTCAAAGCATGATGGGTGAATCTGTTAGAGGCGACGGAAAAATGGCAGCAAATCAAATGCTTCCTACTGATATTCCAGTTTCTATCTCTACAGATAAAACAACCTATGATCACAGTGACACAATTACAGTATACGGTCGAGTAGCAAATGTTTCTGGATTTCCAGTAACACTTACTGTTGTGAGTCCAAATCATTCTGTCGTTACAATTGCTCAACTAGATGTTGCCAAAGACGGTAGTTTTGGAACCACTCTCAGCACAGGAGGGGGAATATGGAAACAAAATGGTACCTATACCATCAAAGTCAATTATGGGACTGTTGCAAAAAGCGACAAGATATTTGTTGAACTAACAGGTGAAATTTCAACAGGCTCATCCAATTGTGGTTCTTCAGAAATAGATGTAGAAGGTAATTGTGTACCATACAGTATTTCAGGAGGAAAAGTAATTGGCACAAGCGTAGATCAAAACAATAATTCCCTTATTGTTAGAATCAGTGCAAATGAAAATGGAGTATTCACATTAACTCCAGATAAAAAAGTTCTCGACGGTATTTTCATGGTACTCGTTGATGGACAAGAGTGGAATGATGTAGAAATAAGTAACGGTCAAGTAACCGTAATGTTTCCAGCAGGTACTGAAAGAATTGAAATAATAGGTACAAAGGTAATCCCAGAATTTGGTGCAATAGCAGCCATGATTCTAGCAGTAGCAATCATATCAATAATTGCAATCTCTGCAAAATCAAGACTGAGCATTATGCCAAGATACTAAATTCACAATTTTTTTCATTTTTTCACTTTAAGATAGTAAGAGAAATATACAATCATACAAAGATGAATTTGTGAAAAATCTTGTTATTTTTGGATTATTAATTTTACTAATTGTTTTTGTCTCACCCGTTTTTGCAGAAGACCTTCCACTGATTTCAGTAAAGACAGATAGTAGTTCCTATAATGAAGGCGACATAGTAGTAATTTCAGGAAAAGTGGCAACAGTAATAGAAGGAACTCCTGTAACAATGCAACTTTTCAATCAAGGTAATTTAATAGATATTGGTCAGATCACAGTAGCGCAGGACGGGAGTTATTCAAACACAATAAATGCAGGAGGTCCGTTATGGACCAGCTCAGGCGATTATACTATCAGAGTCTTATATGGCGAGGGAAATATTGCAGAAACAACAATTAATTTTTTAAAAAAATCCAGTGGAGCACCTAAAACAACAACATTTGAGGTGAATGCAGGTACCTATGGCACATTCGATGTAGAATACAGTATAACGGGTGGAATTGTAAAGGATATAAAAATAGATTCTGGTAATTATGCGTTAGTGGTTACAATAGAAGCTACAGAAAAAGGATCTCTTCTATTAGATATTCCAAGAGAAGGACTAGATGCAAAAGACCAAGATAAATCAGATATTGAATTCATAGTATTGATTGACGATGTTCAGGTATTGTATAAAGAGGATACAACAAATTCTAATTCAAGAAAAATTACGATCAATTTTGACAAAGATGATTCAGAAATTCAAATAATAGGAACTACCGTAATCCCAGAATTTGGTGCAATCGCAGTCATGATTCTGGTAGTAGGTATCATAATGACAACAATTGTTACAAAAAATAGATTCCATCGATTTGTTTAAATTTTAGAGAGAAAGTGATATTTTTCCTTAAAGGGAGAAACTAACCGAAGTTCCTCAGTTATTTTTTTTAACATACGCACTGTCTCGTCTATTTCTTGCAAATTATTAAATAAACCAACAGTCAATCTTAATGATCCAGTTATTTGTTCATGAGAAAAACCCATGGCTTGTAAAACGTGTGAGCTTTTTGTGTATTCATTGAACAAGCAGAACCAGTCGATGCTGCAACACCATATTCATCTAATTTGATAATTAGGTCTTCTCCTGCAACTCCAAGAAAGGTAAAGTGAGCATTATTTGGCAATCTATTTTCAGGATGACCATTAAGGGTGACGCCTGGGAATCTCTCTAAGGATAAAAGTGATTAGATTGTCTCTAAGTTTTTTCATATGAGATATATTTTCAGTCAAATGCATTTTGGCAATTTCACATGCCTTTCCAAATCCTACAATATTTGCTACATTTTCAGTACCTGAACGTAATCCGTGTTCTTGGCCCCCCCCTAAAATAAGTGGATTAATTACGAGTCCTTTTCTAATGTATAGTGCACCAATTCCTTTAGGACCGTTAATTTTATGTGATGATATTGAGAGTAAATCCACTCCCAAGTTTTTAACATCAATGAGAATTTTCCCTACCGCTTGAATCGCATCAGTGTGAAATGGAATATTGTGTTCTTTGCATAATTGAATTATTTTAGAAATCGGTTCGATTGTCCCCACCTCATTATTTGCAAACATGATCGAAACAAGACAAGTATTATTCGAAATTGTATTTTTTAGAGCGGATAAATCTACGAGTCCATGATTATCAACAGGCAAATAAATAACAGAAAACCCATCCTTTTCTAATTTTTTACAGGGTTCCAATATTGCATCATGTTCAATAGAGGAAGTGATGATTTGGGAATGAGGGTTTTTCCCAGAAATTCCATAAAGTGCAGTTAGATTTGATTCAGTTCCACCGGATGTAAATAAAATTTCAGAAGGATCAGCATTGATAAGACAGAGCAACCTGTTTTCTAGCTTTTTCTATGGCTTTATGAGCAAGTCTACCATAACGATGTATGGAAGAGGGATTTCCATATTGTTCTTTAAGATATGGCAACATTGCATCCAAAACATCTTTGTGAATTTGTGTTGAGGCGGCATTATCAAGATAAATCAATCTAGGATCACGTTAATTTTCCCTGGTCTGTAACCATCTGGATCAACTTCAACTGATGAGAATCCAAGAATTTTTAACTTTAGTGTGAGTTCATTGAGAAGTTTATCTTCAAAAACCGAAATTTTATCCTTGTCTACTTCAATTCTGGCCATTCCATCAAGATCTCTTACTCTAACTTGTTTTAGATTTGTTAATTGTTTAACAATTGTTTCTCCTAATTCTATTCGGATTAATTTTTCAGATGTAATTCGTTGCCCCCAAGGAATACGTGAAGCAAGACACGAATTTGATGGCTTGTCATATACTGACAATCCAACCATTTTTGCAGTGTTTCTAATTTCATTTTTTGTAAAACTAGTTTCTACTAATGGGCTTCTCACTCCATTTTTTTTCAAGGCTTCAATTCCAGGTCTATAGTCACCCAAGTCATCCAAATTTGTTCCATCTACAATAAATTTGACATTGTGTTTTTTTGCTAAAGCAACCAAATGATCACTTAATTCCAACCTACAGTGAAAACAACGAGTTGAATCATTCTTAACAAATTCTTCATTTTGAAGTTCATCATAATCTAGAAGAATTTGATTTATTCCTATTTCTGAACAAACTTGTTTTGCTGTTTCAAGTTCCTCCTTTGATAATGTTTTATAGTCAGCGGTAACTGCAGTTGCAGAATCACCTAATTTTTGAAATGCAGCATAAGCTACTAGAGCACTATCCACCCCACCTGAAAGTGCAATAATTACTTTGTTTTTATCTTCAAACCAATCAATAAGATTTTGGAGTTTGTTCATAATCAAACATCTAATTTTATAATTTCTTCTCTAATCAATAATTCTGTTTCCATTATTGATTTGTTTAACAGATTTGAGACATATTGTAAATCATCAAATTCGATTTTAAAAGTATCTTTTCCTTTAAAAGATGAAACTTTGTATTTAATTACGAATTCCTTTCCGTTAAGAGTCAGTTTAACTTCATGAATCGTTCTTGGAAGGACAAAACGATTAGAAGAAGTTACACGAATTCCCAAAGTTCCAGTTTCATTTACTAAAACATCCATGAGTTCATTCATAGAATTATCGTCGCAAATTACTGATATCAGATTTGTAGGACGTCCTTTTTTTGTTATGCCATTAAATATAGAAACATCCTTGGCACCTCTACTCATAAGTTTTTCAATTAAATTTCCCAAAATTTCTCCAGAAACATCATCAACATTTGTCTCTAAAATTTTAACATCATCTAATCGAAATTCGTTTCTTTGAGAGCCTCTTACAATTTTTAAAACATTTGAAAATTCGTCAAAGTTTTTTTTCCCTGCTCCATAACCGATTGAATCAATCTTCATTGAAGGATAATAATCCGAGGAAGTTTTTGAGAGATTTACAAGAATACTAGCACCAGTGGGAGTAGTTAGTTCCTCCTTTGTATAACCGCCATGAATTGACAATTTTGAATTTTTTAAGATTTCAAGAATAGCACTTGCAGGATTAGACATAGTGCCATGTGAAAATTTTACATGTCCTCCTCCTACAGCAATAGGCATACAAATGATATCTTCATCAAATAGGGCCAAATCATCCATTGCAATTGCGGTTCCAATAATATCTACCAAGGTATCAATGCTTGATGCCTCGTGAAAATGGACTGAATCTATTGGTATTCCATGAACTTTTGATTCAGAAGAGATCAGTGTATCAATACAAGATACTGCAAAGGTGGTTGCTCTTTTAGAGAGACTAATTTCTTTGGTAGAAGATATTATTGCATTTTTTATTTCAATACCCTTTCGTTCATGGATATTTTCATCAATTTCTAAAATTAATTCTGAAGAATTTATTCCACTTTTCTCTATTTTTTTAAAATCAATTTGTTTAATAGTTGAATTTGATAGAAACTTTTCACATGATTTTATTCCTTCAATGATTTTGATTTTATTTGCACCCAAATCTACCAGAGAACAAAGAATCATATCTCCAGAAACACCTGCAATTTGAGGATCTATTACAACAACCATTGATTAAAAATTATTAAAAATGCATATAAATTCTGTCTAACTAGAAAAAAATTCATTAGATTTAATTAATGAAAATCGGTAGGGGGTTCATGCTTACAATAATTGGTTCTGGAAAAGTTGGTGGAGATGCAGCTTTATTCTCAGCATTAAAAAAATTGGATGAACAAATTTTATTACTTGACGTTGTGGAAGGCCTCCCCCAAGGAGAAGCAATGGATATCAATCACATGCTATCTGAACAAGGAATCGATGTAGAAGTAAAAGGATCCAACAATTATGCAGATATGAAAGGATCTGACATAGTAGTAGTAGTAGCTGGTTCTGGAAGAAAGCCTGGAATGACTAGAATGGATCTCTTAAAAATT
Organism: uncultured Nitrosopumilaceae archaeon; assembly: GCA_963825095.1. GTDB lineage: Archaea > Thermoproteota > Nitrososphaeria > Nitrososphaerales > Nitrosopumilaceae > Nitrosarchaeum. The sequence continues at coordinate 36,683 of CAWGRV010000020.1, read as the reverse complement.
AATTCGTCGATTGTAAAAGGTGTTGTAGAAAATATCAAAAAATTTGCTAATGATTCCATAATAATTCCAGTAACCAATCCATTGGATCCAATGGCATACATTACATACAAAGTTTCAGGTTTTGATAGAAGTAGAGTATTTGGAATGGGAGGAATGCTAGATTTGTCAAGATTCAGACAATTTATCCACGAGGCTACAGGTTATTCTCGGGATTCAATCAGAGCACTTGTGATTGGAGAACATGGGGAAAACATGTTACCACTGCCAAGATTCTCATCAGTGTCAGGGATTCCACTTTCATCATTTCTTCCACAGGAGAAATTAGATGAACTTGTTCAACAAACCAAGCAAGTTGCAGCAAAAGTTATTGAACTAAAAGGTGCAACAATACATGCTCCAGGAAATGCAATTTCAGCAATGGTTGAATCAGTTGTAAGAGATAGAAAACAAGTGATTCCAGTTTCAACTTTTCTGGACGGAGAATACGGTCATTCGGATGTAACATTGGGAGTTCCTGCAGTAATTGGGAGAAGAGGAATAGAAAAGATAATTGAATTAGATCTAAACATAGAAGAAAAACATGTGTTTGATATGGGCGTACAAAGTGTGAAAAGTGCAATTTCCAGTATGCAAATATAAGCATTTTATTATTCAAAAAGAGATTTAGAATTATTGGAAATTTATGAAATTTTAGAATCATTGGAGAAAGGAAAAATTTCGATAAATAATGCAAAAAAGATGTTATCTCTTTACTCTATTGAAAAAGTAGAGGGGATTGCCAAAATAGATATCAATAGAAGAAAACGAAGAGGAATACCCGAAGTAGTTTTTGCAGAGAGTAAAAAATTGGATGAGATTAAAAAAATTATCAAAAAAACATTAGAAAAAACAAATTCAGTTGTGGTTTCAAGAATCAAAAAAGATGATTATTCAAAAATCATGTCATTTGCCAAAAAATTAAAGATCAAAATCAAGACAGGGAAAAATTCATCATCATTATTGCTTTTTAAGAAACCCATAAAATTTGAAGGAGGAAAAGTAGGCATCCTTACAGCTGGAACTTCAGATATTGGAGTTGCTGAGGAATCGAGATTGATGTGTGAAGCTATGAATTGCAAATGTATCTCAAGATATGATGTAGGAGTTGCAGGAATTCAAAGAATATTTCCAATTTTAAAAGAGATGATTGAAGAGGAAGTAGACTGCATCATAGTTGCTGCTGGAATGGAAGGAGCCCTAGCAACTCTAGTTTCTTCACTAGTAGATATTCCTGTTATTGGCATACCTACATCTGTAGGTTATGGTTATGGTGGAAAAGGAATAGCATCTCTTGCATCTATGCTTCAAAGTTGTTCACTAGGCTTATCAGTAGTCAACATAGATAATGGAATTGCTGCTGGTGCAATAGCTGCAAATATTGCAAATAGGGCTGTACAAAAAAATCAAGTGAAACATCACTAGATAATAATTGAAATTTTTATACGCTACATAATCAACTACCTCGTAAATCATATATACCATACAAGATCGAATCTTGTTAACATTGACTGGGAAGAGGATTGTCCTTACTGCAGATCGTAGTTTAATGACAAATTATAGAGGTAATTTTCTTTATGGATTTATTGCATGTGGACCATATGAAGTCCTTCCAGAATGGGTGTTTGACAAAGTTTTCTGTCCACCAGTTGAAACGGACCCAATTACAGGGGAATCAAAAGTTGCTCAAGTTGGATTAAGAAGAGTTGAGAGTGCCCTGTTACAAGGATATAGACGTGATGAAGTTTTTATCGCAAATCCTGAAATGTTAGAAAAATCAATTGGGCCAGATACCAAAGTGGTCGGCATCAATGTAATGGATCCTCTTGGAATGGCACCAGTTACAACAACTATGTCACCTGAAAAATTATCATATGTTGCAATGAAATTTAAAAAAATGTGTGCCAACATTATTCAGCTAAAAAAGAAATATGATTTTCACGTTGTAGTTGGCGGAAATGGTGCTTGGGAACTGGCAAAATCAGATAGAATGCAAATTCATGGAATTGACACAGTAGTAGTTGGAGAAGCAGATGAATTGGCATTAGATTTGTTTCATGATTTAGAAAAAGGCGATGCTCCAGAATTAATGCATTGTTTTGTAAAAAATATACAAAATATTCCAGTTATTGAAGGCCCTACAATAAATTCTCTCATAGAGGCAATGCGTGGATGTGGTAGAGGATGCGATTTTTGTGATGTGAATAAGAGATCAAAGAAAGATCTACCATTAGAAAGATTACAACATGAAGCAAAGATTAACCTAGACTATGGATTTGATTCTGTTTGGTTGCACTCTGATGAGATGCTACTTTACGGATGTGATAATAGGGACTTTATTCCAAACAGAGATGCAATTACAGAACTTTGGAGAGGCCTTAAGGGATTAGGAGCTAACTTTATTGGAACAACACATATGACATTCTCTGCAGTTGCAGCAGATCCAGAATTGATGCGACAGATTTCTTCTATCAATAAACAAGATGAAACAGGGAGATGGCTTGCTACCAATTTGGGAATTGAAACCGTTGCACCAAAAATGGTAAAAAAACATCTAGGTGTAAAAACAAGACCATTTGCATCTGAAGAATGGGGAAGTGTGGTAATAGAAGGGGCAAAAATTTTAAATAAAAATCACTGGTTCCCAGCTGCAACAATCATCATAGGTTGGCCAGATGAAACTCCAGATGACGTTCAATATACAATTGACATGATGAGTGATTTTAGAGCAATGGATTTTAGAGGACTAGTTGCTCCTTTACTTTATCAAGATTTTAGTGAAAAAAATTCTATGCATTTTGGGAATTTGAATGAGGCACAATTCACATTATTTTGGAAATGTTGGGAAAATAATCTTCGAGTTATTAATGATATTATTCCAATCATTCTTAGAAACAAAACATATGGACCTCCAATGAAGGTATTCATGTATGGAATCCTAAAGGCAGGCACTTGGGCAATTATGAGATATCTTAGAGGATTATGCAAAGATCTATTCAATGGAAGGACTCCAGATGAGATTATCGACAAATATGCTAGAAGTAGATCAATTTCAGCTCCTAAGATTCTGACAAAAAAATTATAGATTTTTAATAGCTTCGTCTGCTATAGTATTTCGTTTTGGTGTCAAAGACACAAAGTAATTTTTATCTGCTCTTTCAATAGCATCAACTTTTTTGAAAGAATTTGAATTTACATCGAATTCGTAAATTCCTGATTCAAGCGTACCTTTAGCATAAATCATGAGATATGTATCTCCTGTTCCTTGACCAAGTGGGATAAATGCCATGATGTAACCTTTGTATGAATTAATTGGCATTGTATTTTTCATTGGTGGAGCTGCTGATGCCATATACAAGAAAAGGTCCTCAATGGAATCAAATTCTTCATATTCAACATGCATTAGGATTAGTATTCTAGTTCAATATAATAACCTAGAGCAATAATATTAAAAGATTGAAAATATGAATATTATTTTCTAAAATTTAGTATGTAAGTTTTCTTGATTTCTTATTTTTTTGAATTTTAATAATAACAGCAAATGCAAATACAATTATTACAATAACAAACGCTATTTGACCTATTTCTACAACATACAAAAATAAACCTGGAAAAATTCCCAATAGCACATTCAGCATAAATAATCAAACTCCGTTAAAATTCCAGAAGGAATCACCATCGGCAATCCTTCTGGGTTGTTGGCGTGCAAACCAATTGTTTTTTATCAACAGAATTTTGGCATTAAATGTTTGGTTTAGGATTAAAGATTATTATTAGAAATAATCTATAAGACACCTAAATCTAGATCTAGGATCTTTTGAGTTTTGCAGCACCTATAGCTCCAACTGCGGTAATAGAGGCAGCAATGACAGCAGTCCATTGCAAAAGTGAATTATCTTGAACAGGCTCAGGGCTTGGCTCTGTAGTTCTTGCGGGTTCCTTCTTAGGATCAACATCTGGACAACCATCGCTATCTTGATAATTATTGTATATTTCTCCTATTAGGGGACAGTTATCCAAATTATCAGGAATTCCATCATTGTCTGAATCTTTTATTGGGGCAACATCTGGACAACCGTCTGTATCTTGATATCCATTGATAATTTCAGCTTGTGTTGGACATGAATCAAGTGTGTCCACTATACCATCATCATCAGAATCAGATTAATCCTGAGCTAGTTCCAGGGAGTGAATCTGGACATCCATCTTCGTCTTTGTAGCCGTTGAATGTCTCCGGCTCGCGCAAACAAAGATCAGCAGAATCTATGATTCCATCATGATCTTTATCAGATAGAGGAGGTACATCAGGACATCCATCCAGATCCTCAAACCCGTTAAATGTTTCAGGTTGAGTGGGACACTTGTCCCTTGAATCTATAATTCCATCATTATCTATATCAGTTAGAGGAGGTACATCAGGACATCCATCCAGATCCTCAAACCCGTTAAATGTTTCAGGTTGGGTGGGACACTTGTCCATTGAATCTATAATTCCATCATTATCAGTGTCCTTTGTGGCTATATCATCACGACAGCCGTCTGTATCTTCAAACCCGTTAAATGTTTCAGACTGTATTGGACATTGATCTAATGAATCTGAAATAGTGTCGTTATCATCGTCTGGATCACATGCGTCACCTAGTCCATCACCGTCGGTGTTTGTTTGACCCAAATTAACAACAGATGGACAATTATCAGTACTATCTGGAATCCCATCACCGTCGGTGTCAGATGGTGGGATTGTATCAGGGCAACCATCGGTATCTTGAAATCCATTCACTGTTTCAATGTCATTAATGCATTGATCTGAAGAATCTGGAATCCCATCACCGTCGGTGTCAGATGGTGGGATTGTATCAGGGCAACCATCGGTATCTTGAAATCCATTCACTGTTTCAATGTCATTAATGCATTGATCTGAAGAATCTGGAATCCCATCACCGTCGGTGTCAGATGGTGGGATTGTATCAGGGCAACCATCGGTATCTTGAAATCCATTCACTGTTTCAATGTCATTAATGCATTGATCTGAAGAATCTGGAATCCCATCACCATCAGTGTCAGGATCTGTTTGAAAGGTAGTTGGATTATTTTGATCATTTATTGGAATGGTCATTTGTTGGCCAAATATGATATTTGGCGAGAGAAAAGATATTACTAAAAATCCGATTAAAAGATACTTTGTTTTATTTTGCATATTTTTGACATTACCTGTTTTTAATTTTTAAATTAGCCACGCTGTAAAAAAGGTTAAGATCGTTTCATCTATGGATTATTTTGATCTAGGAAGCGTGTAATAAAGAAGTTGATTGTTTTCTTGATTTGAAGTGTTTGTGGATTCTGAATCCAATTAGAACTGGGGCTACAATATACATTCCCAGATTTAATAATATTATAGAGATACCCAATCCAAGTACCTGAGCTTCAGAACCATCTTCAGCCAATGTCATAATTGAAAGTGATGAAAGCATTGGCGTAATGAACGTTCTAACAGTTTCTTGGAATAGCGGATATTCTCTTTCCAAATCTGCGATTGTAGGTGAGAAAGAATAGTACACTTGGTTGAATCCAGTCATAAATGTTGTACCAGATGAAGTACTCAATAATGTATTATCTCTTATTTCTCTAAGGAATTGCACTTGTGGTGCCAATTCAGAACCATAAGCTGCAGTTGCAATTAAACATCCACCACCAGGTTTTCCAGGTTCCACTACTTTGATAGGTTTACAAACACCATTTACAAGTTCGGTTCCTTTACCACAAACTGGTGGTTCTGGTTCCGTTGTTGGTTCAGGTGGTGGAGGTGGAGGTGGTGTAGTGGTAGGTTTTGGTTTATCAACACATTTTCCATCAATGAGATTTTGATTAGAAGTACAAGCAGGTTGTTCAGGTGGTGGTACTTCAAATGTTCCACCAGTGTAGACAACCTTAGTTGAACCTTTTAGTGAACCAAAATGAAATTCAAAAATATAGTCACCATTTAATTTCCATAGTGGACCACCCGCAACAATTTTAGAATAAGCAAAAGAACCATCAGATGAAGGAATAATTTGTCCTATAGCAACAATGTTGTTATCAGGAGCTTTAACAATTAAAGTGAGACCTTTGCCAGTATCTGCATCAGGATTATAGTCTCTAATGTTTCCATTTAGTAACAACTCTATCTCCATTTTCATACAGTGGAAGCTCTGTGGCCGCAGAAATTGGTGGTTCTTCAATTGTGGCCCCAAGTGCACTTCCATTAAGAACGTATGATAAAATTGAAACGGATAATAGTGCTAATGCTAGGAACCCTCCAAGTCTCATTTTCATTTTGAATCAGCCATGAGGGTATTTATGTATTCAATGAAAGAAAAATTGACCTGTTCATACTCGAATTATACCTTTTTTGATCAAGTATTGAATTGATTTTATAAAGTCATTTTCTGAAATTTGATCTTCCGACCACCATTTTGCATTATTTTTTACCCAATTAGGAATTGTTTTTCCAGACATTGAACTTTTTCTGTTGGAGAGATCACAATTTTTTTTGCTTCGATCATCTGTTCCAATCCATCAATAAATTCTGAATTGGAGATAGATGAAGTAGACCAACGTTGTGCCTTATTTTTTACCCAATCAGAAATGTTTTGTGTAGAAGCGGTAAACGAAACCATTCCAACATCTATACCATTATGTGATAATTGAATTGTATAAACACCAGGAATCGACTTTTCATTTAGTGAAAAGGCGGCACGATAACTTCCGCTATCTGATAAAACTGCACCAAAATTTTGAGTTACACCATCAGGATGTGTTAATGTAATTTCTAAAGGAACCCCCGTTTATGATTAGTAACACTGCCTGAGAGAATTATCTCATCGCTGCTACCTGATGTTGGAATTGTGATTTTATTTGTACTTAATTGTGGTGAACTTGATTGCGGTTGATTTGAAATTGATGGAGATTTATTCTCTAAAAGACTAAATACATTTGGATTTCCAGAGCTATCTCTAGAATCAAAATACTTTGCATCAAGACTACCTCCTGCACTAGAAACTAATTTGGTTCCAGACTTGTCACAAATTTGTGAAGGCATCTTAAATGAACCTTCAAAAATTCCAGTGCTTGGACCAGTCTCAACTAGAGAAAAACCGGTTGCGCCTAGACCACCATACTCTACTCCATTAATAGTACATCTTTTGTATCTAAAATCTTTGATTAGAATCTCCAACAACACATTCCCATCTTTACCGACAGTGTCGACATAGGGAGAACTTGGATCATCAATTACTACATAGATATCAATATTATCATTTCTCAAATTAAGGTCAGGATCATTTAATGAAATTGTAACAGGTTGACCAAAACGAAAAGATTGTGAATCAACATGTAGAGTTCCAGAGTTAGTTCTTACATCAGATTTGGCAGAGGTAGTAGTTGTCACTCCAACTTTATCTAAATCAGAATAGGAAATTGATATACCCTCTTCATCAACTAATCTGTTAGTCAAGACAAATTTGACTTGATCATCTATTGGCCTAATAGTTTTGATAAAAGAAGGATCAAAAATATTTAATTGATTAGCCATTGAAAATTCAAGAGTTCCTTCAAATTTAGATGAGTTATCACTTGTTTCTTCTAATTCAAATCTGTAAATGGAGTTGTCTATGTCCTTTGAATTATCAAGTCCAAAAGAAAAGAAGTCAAAAACTATTGGTTGTGGTTCAATTTCATCGGATACAACTCCAAGATTTGAAGTGTTATTAGAAGAATCAAAATTAATCACAACAAACACAGAACCACTTTTAGAAGAAATTGCCTTTACATCAGAATTATCTAATTGAATTAAACCATGAGCCGCAGATAAATCTCCTGAATCAAGAATCACTATAGGTGAAGAGTCAGAAAGATCCCCAAAATAAAGAGAAATCGTAGTATCGCTAAAATCATTTACATTAAGATCGTTTTCAAAGGATCTGAGATCAAGATTAATCCAGTTTGTTCCCTGTTTATTTGAAACGCTAGTATCAATAAGACTAGAACTTAGGGAAGCTGCTGTAATACCAAGATTAAAGGAAATTTTTTCAAAACTACCATTAGAAATAGAGGTTGTATCAATAAATAATCTAGCAGAATTTTTGTCGGGCAATGATGAAGAAGGCTGACTGGAGCTTCCTGTTAATGGATCAGTAGAGGCGGTAAAGAATTTGACATTAGATGACTTTTCAAGTGTCACTGGATTTCCAATTTTAAGAGTGGGAATTAGTGATGTAGCTCTAAAAACATCAAGTTGATCTCGAGAGTCAGAATTTAAATTTTGATCGGAATCTGTAAGAATTATAGGAAACTTTGTTCCAGGCTTTTAATGGTATAGAGCCATCACCTATGGTTAGAGTAGGCTTTGAAATTGAAACAGAAGCTGTAGAAAGTCCTGATAAAACAGATATTGATTGATCATTGTATTCTATTTGTCCAGTTTGGCCTCGTGGGGCTGATTTTAAAATTGCAATTGTTGCTTTATCGCCGTGATCAGCGTTATCAAATATTCCAGAATTAGGACCAGTTTCTACCAAAGTGACGATTTTTGAAAATGTACTTCCCATTCCATTATCAACAGAAGTAGTAGGTTGCTCATCGTTTGGTGTTAATTCCATTATTTGTCCTAAATCAATTGAAAGGTTCCCATTATTTTCAAAACCTAAATTGGAAAGAGAGGGAACTAAATTTACTAATCCGGAGTTACCATTGGCCGAATTAGAACCACTATTGTCAAATGCTTGATAGAAAGTTGAGACAGGAGAATCAATATTAAATGTCCACGAATCCTCATCTGTAGGATCCTGATTTAATTGAAAATCATTAACATTAAGAAAAACTTCTGAATTTGGAGGATAGTTAGTTCTGTCAATATTTAATGAGATATTAGGAATTTCGTCATACGCCAGATTAACTTGTTGGGTCCCCCCAGCTGCATTATATTGAATTGTTACATCACCAAAAGAAAATAATTGGATTAGAGGCCATGCATTTGGATTTAGTCCAATTTGACCAGGAAGTACGTTAGGGTTTGTATTAATGGATCGTGGATTTCTTACAACATTATTTTCATTTGTAGAATCTGGAGTTCCAGTGCATTGAAGAAAAGAAGAATTACCATTTGTAAAAGTAGTTAACCCAGAACTAGGAATGGAAAAACCATCAGTTTCAGAAAGAGAAACTCCAATAACAGATGAAGAAGTATCCCTACTGCAAAAAACACCAAAATCTAATCCTTCACCAGGAAAACCTACTGTAGAATCAGCGATCTTTGCCTTATCTACATTAGCAAAATATGCATACCAATTACCGTCGGTAGCTTGAACCATTCGTAATGCCTTACCGTTAATTGTAACATCTGGTTCCCCTTTTCCTTCATCTGTATCGTGAAGATTTGGATCACGAATTACGACTTCAACTACCATTGAACCGGAAAAATGATTGTTAAATTTTGAATTTTCAGCAGAAACTGAAAGATTTGGATTACTACTAGCATCGGCCTGAAATACCGGGATTAAGATAGTTGAAAAAAGTCCAAGTAAAAGGATGGAGTACCTCAACATAATACCAAAAATTGCAGATAATGGCAGATAATGTTATCGCATAATTGATCTTTAGAATACTTGTAATATATGAAAAGAATTACTAAAATGAATGGAATTGTTGGTCAAGAAAACAAAGGTTTTACAAATTTCACTGTTAGCCATATTTTCGGCATTTATTGTAGAATTAGTTTTTGGTTTAGTTTCAAATAGCCTAGGTTTAGTTACAGATAGCATTCATGCATTGTTAGATAGTGTAGTTACGATAATACTACTTTTAGCAGCAAGGATGGCCATCAAACCTCCAGATGAAGAACACACATACGGTCATGGAAAAATCGAATCACTTGGAGGAATGATTGGAGGAATTGCAATTCTTCTAATAGCTGGGCTTTTCATTTATGAATCAATTCAAAGGTTACAGAGTCCACCCAGCATATTGCCAGGACTTTTTGCAATCATAGGTGGATTGTACACAATAGGTATAGATGTTTTTAGAATAATTCTTCTCAGAAAATCCATTAAAAAAATAGGAGGTACTACACTCAAAGCCGATTTCTACCATGCATTTATGGATCTGGGTTCAACTATAGTTGCGATTGTAGGAATTGTACTAGTGTCATATGGATTCTACAATGGAGATTTTTTTGCTGCATTAATTTTAGGTATATTTCTTGCATTTCTTAGCATTAAATTGATTTACAAGACAGCATTGGATCTTACAGACATCATATCTCCAGAACTTGTAAAAAAAGTTAAAGAAATTGTTGTAAATACAGAGGGAGTGATTGGGGTGGAAGCAATTTTAATGAGGAGATCAGGAGATACAATATTTGCAGATGTCACAATATCACTAAGGGGTGATACTAGTTTTGATAGAGCGCATGAAATCAGTAGTAAGGTAGAAAACAATATTAAAAACAAGATGCCAAATGCAGCAATCACCATTCATTTTGAACCAGATTGGAAGAATGTTCCTATTGATGCAAAAATAAACGATATTGCAAAAAGTGTAGATGGGGTCAAAGAGGTTCACAACATAATATCACATAAAACTAATGGGAAGACATACTCAAATCTACATGTAATGGTAGATAGAGAAATTAACCTTTATTCTGCGCATAAGATATCAGAAACAATAGAGCAAAAAATTAAGGAAAACATGCCTGAAATTGAACATGTAACTATTCATCTTGAACCATTCCTTAATGTCCCAAAAAATTTAAACGTGGAAGATAAGATTACTGAAGAGAAAATAAGGGAAATTTTAAAAAAATATTCGACAATACAAAAGATAGGACGTATAGTTTCCCTAAATTTTGAAAATATTCTTAAAATCGATATTGATTGTTCATTTGATAAAGAATTATCAATTGAGAAAGTTCATGACCTGACTTCAGAAATAGAACATGTGATTAGAGCAGAAATTAAAAATGCAGTAATTACGATACATCCAGAACCAATTTGAAAAATTAAACCAAAATACTTGTAATATACATGATAAGCATACCCACTCCAATTCCAGACATAATAGATGCCTGAACAAGTTTTTGTTCACTCTGGTAAATCCATTTTAAAATTACTAGTGCAACTTGGAAAATTGCTCCGGCCCCTATTGATAAGAAGATTATTGCAGTATAAGGAGAGTAAAAAAATCCTCCAATCCATGTGCCCAAAATTGCTGGAGCTCCGGCAATTAAACCTAGAATAATTATTTTAAATGTTGGGGATTTACTTTTTGCAAGTGGTGATGCAATGGCAAGTCCCTCAGTAGTGTTATGAAGCGCAAACCCAACAATCAGAAAAGTTGTCAAAGCAACTTGTCCCAAACCAACCGCTGCTCCAATAGCTAATCCTTCACCAAGATTATGAAGTCCGATTCCAATTGAAATCATCAGTCCAATAGCAAACGGTTTGGAATCGATTGAAAGTTTTGGTCTAGAAGTTAATTTTTCAGCAACGTAATACAAGCCAAGTAATGAAAGTAATGTAATGGTTACAATTAACAATCCACCATTAAAATTAGTTGAAAGATTTTTTTGTGATACCTCAAAGCCTTCTTGAATTGCATCGATGCCCAAAAAAATTAATAGCCCAACGGTTAATGCAAGAAAAAAATTATATTTATTTTTTCCAATTCTTTTGATAAATGGTAACCAAAGTAATCCAATCATTACAGGGATAATTCCCACATAAGTTCCAATTATAGCAAAAAAACCAGCCAAGTTGTAATCAGATTTAATTGCAGGAGAGGCTGCCTCAACAAATTTATCAAAACGTACACCGTCATCTAGTGTTATTCCAATTGTGTAGGGTTCTGCTTTATTCCAGGCAAATGGAATTCTAACAAGAGCAGTTTCAAATCGTTCAAGCGATTTATCAGGTTCTATTGCAGCAGGTTGGATTCGATCATTTACATCTGCCATTGCTATTGTAACAGGAATGGGACCGGTGTTTCTCACTGTAGCATGTATTTCAGAGCCAACAAATTCAATTTTTTCAATAGTTATCTCGGGTAAAGAGGTACCAAATTTTAGTAAATTTGAGCCAGGACCAAATAGATAGAGTATCATTATTACAAGAAAGACAAAGGGAATTAAACCACTTAAGACTGTACGAATTTGAAATGTATTACGATTCATACTAGGTTCCTGCATTATCCTCAGATTTTTGAACTAGAAATAACCCAGTCCACCCTTTTTCAGAAAATTCAACCTTATGAGCATGAAATAGATATTTTCCTGGATATGTATACTTGAAATTCCATAATTCCTCGTTCAGTTTGGGATAGTGTTATCATATCTGTAAAAGTTGAGGGTACCGTATCAGTTCCTGTAGGATAATAATGGTATAGATTTCCATGTAGATGGAAATTGTTGATTGGATCAAATTCGACCATATTTACAACATAGATACGAATTAGTTCATCTGTTTTAATTTGGATAGGATGATGCTGATAATAAAATGGAATTGTATTAGCAGCATAGAAGTTATTTTCAGCATCAAAATCAGTGTCAAAGCCATTTAGAACCATAACCATTTCATCGGCTGGTGGTCTTCCCTCTTTTGGATCTACTATAAACACACCATAAAGACCATGTGAAATATGTTCTTCAAGTGGCATCACATGACAGTGATATGGATGAACACCGACTGGTCCAGCTTCAAATTCGTAAGTAAATTGCCCACCACCAGGACCTACAATTTCAAACACACCGTCCATTTCGGCTTTATGAATTCCATGAAAATGCATTGTGTGTGATTTTGAGCCATTGTTGATGAAATGAATACGAACTAAATCTCCCTCGGTTGCACGAATTGTTGGACCTGGAACTGTTCCATTGAAGGTCCAAACATTATAAAAAACACCGGGAGAAATTTCTTGTATTTTATTATCTTCTGCAATTATTGTGAAATCCCTAATAGTTTGACCAGTTTGTGATTTAGAGATATGACCATAATTAAAATCTCGTAAATATTTTTGCGGATCGAATTCAACTATTGAGGCATTAGATAATGGATCTAAAACATCTCCAGAAGTTTGAATCACTTGTCCTGAGTGAGTGATAATTGTTTTTTGTTCTTTTTGAGCTTCAGACGCGGTAGAAAAAACAATAGTCACTGAAACCCCAACCAATACAGATAAAATTATTACCATTGAGGTGGATCGACTAAATTTCAAAGATAAATCATATCACTAATTTGTTTATTTAAAAGTTAGCCTTGGCTAACTTTTTTAGCCCCATCTAAATTTATAAGATATGATGAAAATTTACTAAAAATTAGGTTTAAACTAAAGAGTATTTCATTAAAATTGTGCAAAGAGCAACAATTCTTTTTGTGATTGTAGGTAGCATACTAGGAACAGGAATGATCTTGTCATTTTATGGAAATCAAGTAATTTTTGAGGAATTAATCAAAGGAGAAGGATTAGTAAAAGTTGGAAAGAGTTTGACAATCCAAGCAGAATTAAATAATTCAAAAATACAAAGTGGAGTGTATGCGATTCAAGTGATGGACTTTAAGGAAGGAACAATTACTGCAAAAGTATTAGACCCATCAGATATAGAAATAAAATCTAAATCAATTAATGAAAAAGTTTTTGAAGATAGATTTGATATTACAACGCCCGGAATATACAAGTTAGTTATTGAAAATGTAGATGAAGAAGATGTACAAATTTTTGGGGTTATAGGACCAGAACCTGATGCAGGTAAGAAATCATTAGGATTTATTTCTTTATACATTCTTGTAATTGGTTTGGTGGGACTGGTAGGAGTTACAATTTATGTAATAAAAAATCGTAAAAAGTCTTTCAATTAAGATAACTATCTAGTTTTTCTAATCCGTTAATTGTTGCATTAAAAGTATCACTGTTTTCTATAATTTGAGTTAATTTTTCAGAATTTGCAGAGAAAGTAGGGTTTTCATCATTAGAGTTTTTATAAATAAATCCATGCTCTATCAAATAAGAAAGTCTTTCTAAAACTTCACTTTCAGAAATGGCCGATTTTTCTGCCAAGAATGAACAATCTTTTTCACCATCTTCTAATTCTGCTAAAATGGTAGACGTGATAGGATCAAACATACAGTCAACCACCTTTTCTCTATCAAAAACATTATCCATTTCTTATTAATAACAATCAATGTGAATTAATAACTTTGCTGGAATTTGGGAGTTTTTTGTTAATACGCCAAATAATATAATTGACAAAATAATATCAATACAATAATGCAGAAATTATGTATCAATGATTTGTCAGGAAAGGGGGAACACTGTTTCTGTATTGGAATTGATGTTCAAAGAGGCATAAAAAAGTGCTGCAAATGTAATCAGTGGAATGTGCAGGGTAGGGATTGGACAGAAATTACAGATTTGAGATGATTTTTAAAATTTAATCTAATAATCCGTATGAGGCTAAAATAAGGACAGATATTCTTCTCAGTTCATTTTAAGTCTATCAATCTTTTTTTATGCTACTATATGATGCCTAGCATGGTTTTTATCGGGGTAACCTAAATTTTTGAATACTTGAGCACTCAAGAATACAGACATATTGTCAGAATCATAGGAAATGATATTCCAGGGGCCAGAAAAGCAATAGTAGGACTAACCCAGATTAAAGGAATAGGATATAATTTTGCCACTGCAATTTTAGATACTTTAAAAATTAATACCAACACGAATATTGGTTTTCTTTCAGAATCGGATGTTCAATCAATTGAAAAACTGATTACTAATCCAATAGCAGGAAATTTTCCCTCATGGTTTCTTAATAGAAGAAAAGATATTGAAACTGGAAAAAATTTGCATTTGTTAACCTCAGATATTCCTTTTACTTTAAGAAATGATATTGAAAGAGAAAGGACCACTAGTAGTTGGAGAGGATATAGACACATGTATGGTCTAAAGGTCAGAGGACAATGTACAAGAACTACTGGTAGAAAGGGAGGAGCAGTAGGGGTAGCAAAAGCAGGCAAAGTAGCACCAGCTAAATCAGCTGAAGTAGCAGCAGCTCCAGCAGCGACAGCGGCGGCAGCAAAACCTGCTGAAGTAAAGAAAGAAGCTCCTGCGGAGAAAAAGAAATAGGTGAATTGATTGGGAGATCCTAAAAATCCAAGAAGAATGTGGAAAAAGCCAAAGAGACCTCTTAATTATGAATTAAAAATGGCAGAATTGAAAATTCTTGGTACATTTGGTTTAAGAACAAAAAGAGAATTGTGGAAGGCGCATACTGAATTGTCTAGAGTAAGACATCAGGCAAGATCATTACTTGCCTTAAGACAAGAAGAAAGGCAAGAAAAGGAACCGATTTTGATGAATTCTTTATCAAGGATCGGATTAGTTAGTAATGAATCTACATTAGATGATGTGTTAAATCTTCAGGTAAATGATTTACTCTCACGTAGATTACAAACTATAGTATCAAAGAATTTTGGATTTAAAACACCATATCAAGCAAGACAAGCAGTAATTCATGGACACATAATGATTGGAGATAGAAAGGTAAACATTCCATCATATATTGTGAAATTAGAAGAAGAAAAAACAATTCATTTTTCTCCAGAATCTACAATTCCTAGTATTTTGGAAAGCACCAAAAAACAAGAGATTCAACCAGAGACTGAGGCAGACAAGGTAAAACCTCAGATGTCAGAGATTTAAGAGACAAGGCATTTTCATCGATAATGAAGTTAATAAGGGTGAAAACCACCGTTTTCAATAGTTATGTGTTCAATAATCGGATACTATGGATTAGAAATTGCAGCACCAGTGATTGTTAAAGGACTAAAGAGGATGGAATATCGAGGGTACGATAGCGTAGGTGTTGCAACAGAAGCAAATAATCACATAGAATTAAAGAAAGGGGTTGGAAAGGTTGCAGAAGTAAACTCATTGGTCCATCTTGATAGTTTGCCTGGAAGAATGGGGATAGGTCATACTAGATGGGCAACTCATGGAAAAGTGACTGATACAAACGCTCATCCACATCCAAGTAGTACTGGAAAAATAGCAATTGTGCATAATGGAATAATAGAAAACTACCAAGAAATAAAACAAGAATTAGAAAAAGACGGATATACTTTCAAAAGCGAAACAGATAGTGAAGTAATAGCTAATCTTCTCCAAAAAAATTACGATACAACTGGAGATGTAAAGGATACGATGATTAAAACAGTTTCAAGGTTGAAAGGACATTATGCATTTGTTGCAATGTTTGACAATGGACAATTGGCTGCAGCCAGATTTCACGAGCCTTTAATTGTAGGAGTAGGATTAAGTAATTTCTTTTTTTCAAGTGATGTTTTAGGATTTATCGAATATACAGATGACGCCATTTACATAGAAAATGGTAATTTTGCTATTATGAGTAAAAATGAGTTTAAAATATTGAGTTTTGACGGAGAGTCTGTAAAATATCAAATTACAAAAGTGTCAAAAGAATTTGCAGATTCCTATAAAGGAGAATATGCACATTACACCCTAAAAGAAATTTATGAACAAAATGAAACAATTTTAAAAGCTGGTGAAAGAAGTGAGGAGGCAATCATAAAAGCAGCTGACTTTATCAAACATGCAAAAAATGTATACATCACTGGAAGTGGAACCAGTTATAATTCAGCTTTAATTGCAAAATATATTTTTTCCAAATATGCAAAAATAAAAGTAGAGACAATAATGTCTAGTGAATTACAATTCTCTCCAGATATCATTGAACCAAATTCCATTCTAATTGCAATTTCGCAGAGCGGTGAAAGTGCAGATGTATTGGATGCTGTCAATACAGCAAAAAATGTGAAATGTAAAATTATATCAATTGTTAATTTACTCACATCCTCACTAGTAAGAGAATCAGATATTGCAATTGGAATGAATTGTGGACCAGAGATAGGTGTTGCTGCAACCAAGAGTTTTACGTCACAATTAGCAATTTTGTTTAAAATTATAGAAAAGTTATCCAATAATACTATTAAAGTAGATTTTGATGAAATGTCAAAATCGATTTCAAAAATGCTAGAAGAAAGGAATAAAATTAAAAATATTGCTAATGAGATGAAAGAAATTTCAGATATCTATGTTCTTGGAAGAGGAATTCATTATCCTATAGCGATAGAAGCTGCATTAAAACTGAAAGAACTGACATACATTCATGCAGAGGGAATACCAGGAGGAGAATTAAAACATGGTCCCTTAGCATTGATGGATTCAGGGGTATTGGTAATCATAATTAATCCCAATGATTCAACATATTTAGATACATTAACCAGTGCTAATCAAATTAAATCACGCGGCGCAAAAATTATTGGAATATCAGATGTGCCAAGTAACACATATGATTATTGGATAGAACTGCCAAAATCAAGCGATTTAACATACATTATTTCAGAAATAATCCCAATCCAGTTACTATCTTATTATGCTGCACTTGAAAAAAATACTGATCCAGATTACCCAAGAAACTTGGCTAAATCAGTTACAGTGAAGTAAAAAGTCGACGATATTCATTTTCAGCCAATGATAAAAAATTTGATGCATTATTTCCTGATTTTATCATAGATGCAATAATACTACCACCTGCACCTACACCCTCTTTTGCAAATCCTTGTGAAAATGCTCGGAGTCCAGAAAACTGAGAATTTTCAAGTCCTGGATTGACTGCAATGGCAGAGATATCTGAAATTTCTGAAACAAGAGATTTAAAATTAGCACTGTCATCATTAGAAATGTATGAAGTAGTTCCAATAGCAGTATTTTTTTCGTTGAATCCAATTTTAGAGGCAAATGCTAAAACCGCAGTCATTTGTGTACCACCTGCCAACATCACTTTAGTTGTTTCTGATGCAGCACTCAGCATTCCAGTAACAAACGGAATCATAGGATCTCCCACTTGGGCGACTATATGGTATGGATTACTAGAAGTTAATCGTTCCAATGCTGAATTGACAATAGCATTTTTGAGCTCAACAGGATTATTTGGAATACTAGAACTTACTTTAGCTTTGAATCCTAATCCACGTAATATAGCAAGTGCAGTAGTTGTACCACCAGGTATGCTTTCTCCAATAATCAAACAATCCGTCATGGAAGCAAGATTTCTTCCAACTATTCTTCCATAATTTACTGCCTGTGATACCTGAGAATCACTCATTGCAGATTCAACTAGTATATTTCGTCCATATGATAAACCAGTATGGATAAAAGGTAATTGAGGAATGATTTTACTTCCAGAATTAATTACAATATGAGGAATACTTGAAGATTCTAATGCAGTTTTAGTCAGTATTGCAGGTGTAGGTTTACCATCAGGAGTCATCGGAATATTATCAATTGTCTTACAATTGCCATAATAGAGGTATTCAGCATCTGCAGGCGGAGTAAATTTTATAGAATCTGTATCAGCTCCAGCAAATGTAATTCCTGGTATTTCACATGTTTCAGTATAAGAAATTACGAGTGAAAATAAAAAATCGCCAGTCTTAATCACATCAATAAAGTCTTGAGCTTTTTTTATATTTCCGAAAAATTCAAAATCTTCCAAATAAGTCACTAGCCCATCATATTAACAAACTCTTGTTCTGTTCGTTTTTGGAGAACTAAATTAGTATTTTTTTCTTGCTTAATTGTAGATGTTAAAGAATGTCCGTAATTATGACCAGAATAAAGAACAAGATTATCATCTAAAGAATAAATAATATCAAAAAGACTATGATAAAGATCCTTTGCATCTCCTCCTGGAAGATCAGTGCGTCCACAATTTCCTACAAAAAGAGTGTCTCCAGAAAAAAAAATCTTTCCTCCAATTAGACATATGCTGTCTTTAGAATGTCCCGGAGTATGTAAAACTGTTAATTTCGAATTTCCAAATTCGATTACATCACCATCCCTAACTGAAATATCGTGTTTTAATTCAGATTTCTCGTGTTGAATTATTTTGGCATTTGTTAATTCTTTCATTCCTTCATTTCCCAAAGTGTGATCAAAATGATGATGCGTGTTAACAATGTATTTTATTTTTAAATTATTTCGTTTGATGATTGTCTCAATTTGATCAAGATCCCAAGAAGGATCAATTATTATTCCTTCATTTGTGTTTTCATCTTCTACCACATATGTGAAATTCTGCATGCTTCCGACTTGAACTTGATGAACTTTCAAAGTACACCATCCTCAGCTTCTGGAGGAATTCCTATTTTTTCAACATAGATTTTGCCACACAGATTTTTTCTTTTTAGCATTCCTCTCTTCATTTTATGAAAGGTAACCGTCATGTCACTATGTATGAAGATATTTGCGGTTTCTCCATTATCAGGATTGACACCAGAAGGAACGTCTATTGAAAATTTGAAACAATCTGAATCATTAATGTATTTTATTGCACTTGGCATATGGTTCTCTTATATCTCCAGAAATTCCTGTTCCAAGAATTCCATCAACAATAATGTCAGGATTAAATTTAGGAATGATGTTCATTCCGGAGATCAATTGAACAGACGGCATTTTTTCAAGTAATGCCCAATTCCATTGACTTTCTTCATTTTTTATTTTATCTGGAATTCCAAGTAAAAATACTGTAACTTTTGAACCATAACCTGCAAGGTGTCTAGCCATAACTAATCCATCACCACCATTGTTTCCTAGTCCAGCAAAAATTAAAATATTCTTTGATTCAATATTATCAAATTTTTCTGCCAATCTTTTTACTGCTATAGCACCAGCATTTTCCATCATAAATTTTTTTAAAAAACCCATACGATGTCCGTTATTTTCAATTTGCATCATTTGTTCTACAGATATTTCCATACCAAAAGAAAAGCGAAGTAAAATAAGAGCTTTGGCAAACGACTTTATCTAAGGTTTTTTTCATCAATAACATGACATTGAAAAATGTAAATATATCTTTGAATAAGATTGAAAAAACACTATCAGAAGTTCAAGATGCGCGAGAATTTTTACTTAAAAATACAAGAGAAATAATAATTCTTTGTAGCAGATCCATCATATCAGTACATAAAGGAGATATGAAATCTGCAAAAAATAGTTTAAAGCACGCAGAATTATTATTAAAAAAATACAAGAAAAAAGTCACATCGGATCTTCGAAGATACATGATTACCCCAGAGCAAGAATTTGTTGAGGCATCATCTCTAATTGCCATTGTTGAAAAAAAAGAAATCCCTTCAGAAAAAGAATTGGAGGTAATGCCAGAATCATACGTTTTAGGATTGATGGATTGTGTAGGAGAATTAAAACGAATGGTTTTTGATAAAATTAGGATTGGAGATATTGATAATGCCTCAAAAATTTTTGAGATAATGGAAAACTTGTATCTTCATTTGTATCCATTTTCAATATATGACAAGGTAATAAAAGAAGCCAGAAGAAAAATTGATGTAGATCGTATTTTAGTTGATGATGTCAGAAGTGCAATCACAGAAGAGAAACGACGTTCTGAATTGATCAAAGCTCTAAACAAACTCCAAAAATAGAATTTATAAAATAAATTTTAGTGCGGGTGATGGGATTTGAACCCATGAACTCCTAAGAGACTAACCCCTCAAGCTAGCGCCTTTGGCCAGGCTGGGCGACACCCGCAATAAAAATTTCTTGCATGGTTTTTATAATCCTTGATTACTTTTTTCTTTATATGCTAATTCCTGTAAGATGTTTTACTTGTGGAAATTTAGTTGCCGACAGGTTTGAAGATTATCAAAATAAAGTAAGGACTGGAGAAGACCCAGCCAAAGTATTAGATAGTTTAGGAATTAAGAGATATTGTTGTAGAAGAATGTTATTAACTTCTGTTGAAACTATTCAACAAGTTATTCCATTTTATGAAGCAATACAGAAAAGACATCAAGAAGTCCAATCTGAATTAGAATAATTTGTCAATAATAACGTCAATTGAAGGACGTATCCTTTACAACAGTCGAGGAAGTAAAACAATCGAAATTGATGTTAGATCAGATAGTAAATTTCTAGGGAGGGTTTGTGCTCCTTCAGGAGCAAGCGTTGGAAAATATGAAGCAATTAGTTTTCCAAACGAAAAACCAGAAGAAAGTTTGAGAATATTAAATGAAAATTCTAAAAAATTTATTGGGTTGGAAGCATTGGATCTTAAAATAATACATGAAACATTGAGAAAGATTGATCAGTCATCAAATTATTCAAAAATTGGGGGTGCATTGGCATTTGCGGTTACTATTGCAGCTATGGAATCGGCTGCAAAATCACAGGATAAACCTTTATTTCAAATATTAACCTCCGATTCATCCTTCAGATTTCCTTTTCCATTAGGTAATATTTTAGGGGGTGGTGCACATGCAGGGCCAGGAACACCCGATATTCAAGAAATTTTGGTTTGCGCAAAAGGTGCAAAAACAATCAGAGAGGCTATTGACACTAATTTGATGGTTCATAAGGAATTGCGACGTGTTTTAGAAAAAGCTGATCCTGACTTTACTAATGGAAGAGGAGATGAAGGAGGATGGGCACCAAAATTAAAAAATGAAAAAGCCCTAGAACTTTCAGCAAAAGCTTGCGAAAATTTAGGATACACATTGGGAAAAGAGGTTTCCTTAGGGGTAGATTTTGCATCCTCCACACAATGGAGTGAAGAAAAACAAAAATATGTTTATGATAGAGCTGGATTTGTAAATTCGCCAGAGCAACAAATTGAATTTGTTTCGGATATTATTAAAAAATATAAATTAATTTATGCGGAAGATGGGGTACATGAAGAAGCTTTTAATGACATGGCAGAATTAACATCAAAATTTCCAGATACGTTAGTAACAGGAGATGATCTTACTGTAACTAATACAAATATTCTATCCAAGGCCATTAAATTAAAATCCTGTAATGCTGCAATTCTTAAAGTAAACCAGGCAGGTAGTCTTTATGATGCCCTCGAATTTGCAAAAGTTGCAAATCAAAACAATGTCAAATTAATCACATCACATAGATCGGGAGAATCTACAGACTCGCATATTTCACATATAGGGCTAGCAACAAAATCAAAGATGCTTAAGGTGGGTATAGTTGGTGGTGAAAGAGTAGCCAAACTAAATGAACTTATACGTCTATCAGAGCATGATTTAATACGCGGTATGGCAGAGATTTAAAATCGCTATGAGTGAACAAGCAGAATTTACAGACATCAAAAAGAAGATCCTTTCAACAGGAATTAGAGTAGGAACTCAAGTTAAAACAAAATTCATGGTTCCATTTATCACAAAAGCTAGTCCTGAAGGACTTTACATGTTAGATATCGACATAACTCTAGAAAAAATTAAAACTGCTGCTAAATTTATCAATAGGGTTGGAACCGATAAACTAATTGTTTGTTCGGCTAGACAATATGCGAATACTCCAATTGAGAAATTTTGTGAGATGTTGGGTTCTAAAAAATTACTAGGCAGATTTATGCCAGGAACTCTTACCAATCCATCATTACCATACTACATAGAACCAAGATTGGTTTTAATCTCTGATCCTCAAGTAGATGTACAAGCAATTACAGAAGCAACCAATGCAGGTATTCCAGTAATTGGAATTTCAAATACAGATAACATTACATCAAAACTGGATGTGATTATTCCAGCAAATAATAGAGGAAGAAAAGCTCTTGCTACAATTTATTGGTTATTAGTTCGTCAAATTCTCATAGAAAGAGGAGAGTTAAGAGATGACGAATCAATGAAATACGAAATAGATGACTTTGAAACAAAGATAACGGAAGAGGAAATAGAGTAATGCAGATTAGAACACCGGCTGTAGCCGGAATGTTCTATTCCGGTGAAAAAAAAGAGTTAAAAAAATCAATCAAAGAATGTTTTTTACACAAGTTTGGTCCTGGAAAATTCCACCCTCTAAAACTAAAAAGAAAATTTTTGGAGTTATTTGTCCACATGCAGGATACATGTATTCAGGTCCAATAGCATGTCATTCATTTTATGCAATATCATCACAGATGACCAGAATTATTAATAATAATTGGACCTAATCATTGGGGAATTGGAAGTAGTGTTGCAACAATGAAAGATTGTAAATGGAAACTCCGCTTGGAGATGTAGAAGTGGATTCTGAATAAGCAGATGAAATTCATCAATATCAGAAGTTATAGAGATAGATTCTTTTCTCATACAAGAGAACATAGTTTAGAAGTACAAATTCCATTTCTTCAAGAAATATATTCCAAGTTCAAAATATTGCCATTTCATTTTAATCAAACAAAGACACAGTCGCAAGAGAAATTGGTAAAGCAATAGCAAAAATTGCAGAAAAAAGAAGACCATGATTATTGGTTCTTCAGATTTTACTCATTATGAACAAAATGAATTTGCTCATGAACAAGATATGGCTTTGATTGAGCCAATACTGAAATTAGATGTAGATAAATTTTATGGTGTTTTAGAAGAAAGAAACGTAAGCGCTTGTGGATATGGTGCAATTGCATCAACCATGATAGCATGTAAAGAATTAGGTGCTACAAAAGGAGAGTTGCTCAAATATGCTACAAGCGGTGACATAACAGGAGATAAAAATTCAGTTGTTGGATATGGATCGATAGTGTTCACTTGAAATCAAATGCATCAGCTCCAGGAAAAATAATTCTTTTTGGAGAACATTTTGTAGTTTATGGTAGTAAAAGCAATACTGTGTGCAATAAACAAACGAATTACAGTAAGTGCAACTAAAACACAAGAAAATATAATTTCAATTAGATCAAATATAGGAGATTTAATCACTATTCCAAAGAAACCGATTAACGAAATTAATTCACCGTTAAGACCATTTTATTTCATTGCAAATAAAATGATGGAACAATATAATCAAAACACAGGAATAGAAATTCTAATTCGATCAGAAATTCCCTTAGGAGTTGGTTTGGGCTCATCATCAGCTTGTTGTGTTGCAGGAGCAGCGGCAATCTCTAGATTATTTGCTAAAACATCAAAAAAAGAAATTCTCGAGTTAGCAATAGAAGCTGAAAAAACAATTTTTCAAAATTCATCAGGAGCAGATTGTACAGTGTGTACATTTGGAGGAATAATGGAGTATGATAAGAATGGATTCTCAAAGATAAAGTTAGAGCCAAATTTTCATCTGGTTATTGCAAATTCAAAAATCGAACATTCTACAGAAAAAATGGTTTCAAATGTAAAACAATTCAAAGAAAAAAATGAAGATAAATTCTCCAAATTATGTAAGGAAGAATCAGATTTGATAAATAAAGTGTTAATTTTTTTGAAAAATAATGAGTTAACAGAATTAGGGAAAAGTATGACAAAAAATCAAGAATACCTTGAGGCAATAGGTGTATCTAATGAGAAATTACGTTCTATGATTGAATTATCTCAAAAACTATCATTTGGAGCAAAAATAACTGGTGCTGGAGGAGGAGGATGTATTATTGTATTAACAAATGAATCAAATGTAAAGAAAGTCATTGCAAATTTCAAAAAGAAAAATTATGACTGTTTTTCTGCAAAAATTGACCTCAAAGGATTGGATACTTTTTAATTGACTAAATATTTGGTGACAACATGATTCTAATAAAATTAGGTGGTTCAATTATCACCAACAAAGAAAAACCATTATCACCAAGGAAAAAAATAATTAAAGCCATTGTAAAAAGTTTAAAAAAAATTGATGAACCAATAATAATTGTGCATGGTGGAGGATCTTTTGGGCATTATTGGTCAGTAAAATACGATATGCATACAAAACCAATGAAATACAATACGCATGGAGTATCTACTGTCAAAAATTCGATGATCGAATTAAATAAAATTATTTTAGATTTATTTTTAGAAAATAAGTTAAATCCATATTGTCTTCCACCAACAGATTTTATGGCTGGAAATAATCCAATTACAAAGAAAGTAAAAGAAATTCAAAAAATTGCAAATGCAGGACTGATTCCTATTACTTTTGGAGATGCCCTTTGGTATGGTCAGAAGAAAACATACATTTTATCAGGAGATAGAATTATGACATATCTTTCAAAAATTCTAAAACCAAGATTAAGTATTTTTGTTCTAAATGAAGATGGAGTGTATTGGGATTTGAAATCCAAAAAATTAATTTATGAGATAACTAAAGAAAGCCCCATTATTTCAAAAAACAAAATGGATGTCACAGGAGGAATGACTAGAAAGGTAGAAGAGGCATCAAAAATTTCAAAAATGGGAATAGATGTGTTTTTTGTAAATGGTAACAAACCTGAAAAAATTGTGAAAGCGGTTAAAAATAGGAAATTTGAAGGAACAATGTTTAGAGGAAAGAAAAATGTCTGAAGAATTGCTTATTTTAGTTGATGGGGATGACAATCCAATTGGATCAGAAGAAAAAGTAAAGTGTCATCTACCAAATGGAAAACTCCACAGAGCATTTACAGCATTACTTCTTGATAAAAATGGAAGGCTGGTTTTAACCAGAAGAGCAAAAGAGAAGATGCTATGGCCGGGAATCTGGGATGGAACAGTAGCTAGTCATCCAAGAAAATCTGAGACCTACGTCACATCAGCAGAGAGAAGAATGCCTGAAGAGTTAGGCATTTCATGTAAATTAGATTATTTATTCAAATTTGAATACCATGTACCATACAAAGATGTAGGTTCAGAAAATGAAATTTGTGGTACGATGATTGGTATAATTGATGGTTCGACTACATTTAGTCTGATTAAAGATGAGATAGATGAGATCAAATGGATTTCAGCACAGGAATTACTTTCAGATTTGAAAATCAATCCAAAAACATATTGTCCTTGGATGTTAATTGCATTAGAATTATTGAATAAATCAGAAAAAACAATGCTAGAAAAATACAAATCTGTTTTATCTTCTTGGATTGATCCAGAATTACAAAAAGTATTACAAGAATCAATCCGAATTCATTTACCAGATAGTAAATGGAGATTAAAATGAACAAGACAGAAACAATTGAAAAAAATGCAATCATTGTCAACAAATATCTAAATTCAAAACTGCACGGAACACCAAAGACTCTCTATGATGCAGCCTCTCATTTGATAATTCATGGTGGAAAGAGACTTCGACCATTTATGGTAATTAATAGTTGTAAGATGTTGGGAGGCAATGTTTCAGCTGCAATATCAGCTGCTAGTGCGGTAGAAATGATACATAATTTTACTTTGGTACATGATGACATTATGGATAATGATGAAATGCGTCATGGTGTACCAACTGTTCATAAAAAATTTGGAATGCCAGTTGCAATACTGGCCGGTGATGTTTTGTTTTCAAAAGCTTATCAAATAATTTCAAATTCAAAATTACCTAACGATGCAACTATACAGTCTAGTATCCGAATTAGCAAAAGCATGTGTAGATGTATGTGAAGGACAATTATTGGATATGAAAATGGCTGAAGAAAAAAGAATTCCATCTCAAAAAGAATACATTGCCATGATTGGAAAAAAGACTGCGGCATTATTTGATGTGTCATGTTCGATGGGAGCAATTTGTGCAACAAATAACCCAAAAGATATTTCAAATTTATCTAAATTTGGAAGAAATTTGGGAATTGCATTTCAAATTACAGATGATCTTATTGGTGTGATGGGTAATCCAAAAATTACAAAGAAACCTGTTGGAAATGATTTAAGAGAAGGAAAAAAATCACTACCAATTTTATTGGCTATAAAATCGGCAAGCGGAAAGGACAAAAAAGTAATTCTAAATGCCTTTGGCAATCCAAAAGCAACGAAGAGTGACCTCAGTGAAGCCGTAAATTCAATCCGCGCCCTAGGGATAGAAGAAAATGTAAGGAATCAGGCGCTAAAATATGCAGAGACAGCAAAGAAATCGCTTTCAAAGTATTCAGGTTCTGCAAAAACAGAATTAATAGATCTCTTGGATTTTGTAGTAAAAAGGAGTTTATAATTTGGATGAAGGAATAAGGAGGGAAATTAGAAAAATTGCGTTGCAAAATGCATTTGAGCATGAGGGAAAAACTCAGGATAAAATTGTCCTAGTAAAAATTCTTAGTACAAAACCAGAATTTCGCACCAAAGTAAAAGAAATTGGTGAAGTGATTAAGGAAATTGTAAATCAAATTAATCAAGTTTCTTTAGATGGACAAAGAAAAGAGATTGAAGAAAATTTTCCTGAAATTTTAGTGCCAAAAGAAAAAATTGAAGAAAGAGAAGGATTGCCACCATTAGAAGGAGCTCAACAAGGAAAGGTTGTAACAAGATTTCCCCCAGAGCCTAATGGTTATCCTCACATAGGACATGCTAAAGCAGCTATCATCAATGCCGAATATGCAAAGATGTATGATGGTAAATTTATTTTAAGAATGGATGACACAAATCCAGAAGCTGAAAGAATGGAATATCATGCTGCAATTAAAGTGGGATTAGATTGGCTTGGGATCAAATTTGATGTCATAAAAAATACCTCCGATGATATGGAATTGTTTTATAAAAAAGGAATCGAACTGATCAACTCTGGAAAGGCCTATGTCTGTACTTGTAAAAGAGACGATATTAGCAATAATAGGAGAGAACGAAAGGCATGCAAATGTAGTTTCGGAGATGTCAAACACAATATTCAAGGCTGGGAGAAAATGTTTACGAAATTCAAACCAGGTGATGCAATTGTGAGATTTCGAGGAGATATGAAAGCAGATAATGCAGTAATGCGAGATCCAGTGTTATTTAGAATAATTGATGAGAAGCATTACACGCTTGGAAACAAATATCGAGTTTGGCCAAGCTATGATTTTGCAGTAGCAATTGAGGATAGTAATGATGGAGTCACTCATGCATTTCGTTCAAAGGAATTTGAATTGAGAAAGGAGCTTATTGAGGCTATTTTAGATGCATTAGGTATGCAAAAACCATATCAGGGTTTTTTTTCTAGGCTTGAATTCAAAGGAATGCCAGTTTCAAAAAGAATTCTAAAGCCATTGATAGAAGAAGGAAAGGTATCATGGTATGATGATCCAAGATTGCCAACACTAGAATCACTTCGAAGAAGGGGAATAAAACCAGAAGCAATAAAAAAATTCATTTTATCTTTAGGACTAACAAAAGCAAACACACTTGCACCATTTGATGCACTTGAATCATTTAATAGAAAATTTGTAGACGCAAATAGTATCAGACTATACATGGTAAGTAATCCCACAAAACTCAGAATAAGTAAATTACCTTTTTCATTTGTAGAAATCCCAAATCATCCAATAAAAGACATGGGTAAAAGAAAAATCAATGTAGATGAAAATTTCTATATTTCAGGAGAAGATGCAAAAAATATCAAAGAAGGCACTTTGATTAGGTTATTAGGATTGGGAGACATTTTGATCTCAAAAACTAATGGAGAGTTTGAAGGAGAATTTGTAAAAAATGATAAAACTGGAGGTGTCCAAAAAATTCAATGGGTTCCACAGAAAAATGCCCATGTAATTAAAATTCTTATTCCAAAACAATTGTTTATTGATGAAAAGTTTAATGAAGAAAGTTTAGAAGAATTGATTGCATATACAGAACCACATTATTTACAATTAAAAGAAGGAGAAGAAATTCAATTTGTCAGATTTGGATACTGTAGAAAAGATTCTCAGAATCAAGCAATTTTTTCACACAAGTAAGGAAGAGAGTTATGAAGATAGCACGACTACTGCATGAAAATGGTGAGACGTACGGGTTTGTAAAAAATGACAAAGTTTCAACAAAGGAAGAAATAACTTATCAAACTGGTGTTCCTATTCCCCAGAGCATAAAGGATTTTCTTTTTGATGGATGGTATGATGAAATCAAGGATCAGTTAGATAGTTTACAATATGAAGAAAATATTTCCAAATTTAAAATATTAAGTCCAATTCCTAATCCAAGTAAGATTATTTGTTTAGCTTTTAACTATGTGGACCATGCTAAAGAACAAAATTTAGCACCGCCAGAGGAACCATCTATTGTTCTCAAACCTAGAACCGCACTAAATGGAACAGAATCAGATATAATTTGCCCTGATTTTGTAACGCAGTTGGATTATGAAATAGAATTGGCCTTGATAATAGGGAAAACTTGCAAAAATATTAGTGAAGAAGAGGCAAAGGAAGCAATTTTTGGATATATGATTTTAAATGATGTATCAGCCAGAGATATTCAATTCAAAGATAAGCAATTCACCAGAGGAAAAAGTTTTGATACATTTGCACCTTGTGGACCGTGGATCACTACATCTGATGAGATAAAAAATCCACAAAATCTAAAACTCACTACAAAAATCAATGGAGAGATAAGACAAAACTCGTCTACAAGTAACATGTTTATAAAAATACCAGAAATAGTAGCAAGCTTAAGCAAAGTAATGACATTGGAAAAAGGAGACATAATTTCAACTGGAACTCCTGCAGGAGTTATGTTAAACAAACCAAATGCAGTATTTCTTAGAGATGACGATAAAATAGAGATGGAAATTGAGGGATTGGGAATTTTAAAAAATACAGTTAAATTTGTTAAGGAGAACTAGTACAATGATTTCTGCATTAAATTAAATGTAATTTTATATTCTAAATTTTCTAGAATTGGTAATTTGTCTCTAGTCAAAATTTGAATTTTTTTGTAATTTTGTTGTACTCCATAATTTTGTATGTATGAAATTAGTTCTAAGGTATTACTTTGAGAACCTGAAAATAGTGTGACAATCATTATTTTTTCAAAATGTTCAGAGTCGGTCAAAATTGCTACCGAGATATCGCCAGATTTATCTGAGAATATTATTTTATTTTGTAAAGACAATGAAAACAATTCCTTATCGTCTAATGGTAACCATCTCCATGATTTTACATAATGAGAAATTTCTGGATGATTTGAGAGATCTCCATATTGAATTTGAGAATTATTTGTAATTTGAGGAATAAGTGAATAGTAATTCCAAGCTTGAAATATTTGATAGTTTAAATTTTTTGCCATTAAAAGAGAGGCTGAATTTTTCGTATCAATAAGCATTAATGAAAATGATACTTGTTTTTCTTTAGCAAGTGATTCTACATATTTGATTAGATCTGAGGCCAATCCTTTCCTGCGAAAATTTGAGTCCACTCTGATTCCTTCTATCCATACCTGATTTGTAGAAAAAAATGCGTGACACATACCAACAGGATTTGGGTTTTGAACAACAAGTAAATTTCCCTCAGATAACCAGTAATCCCAAACATCTTGAATGTAATCACCCCAAGAAAAAGTATTTTGACAAAAATTCAATACTGAAATTTTGTCTGATTGATTTGCATTTCTAATCAATTTTTGTTCCATATACGAAAAAATATTAAGAAAGATGGATTAAAAACCGTAATGGGTAAAATTATAGTAGGTAAAACCACAGACATACAACCTGGAAAAATGATCAAAGTTTCTGTGGATGGTAAGGAGGTAATGGTTGCAAATATCAATGGTGATTATTGTGCATTGGATGATTCTTGTACTCATTCTGGTGCAAGTCTTTCAGAAGGAAGATTGGATGGATGTAAAGTGATATGTGGATGGCATGCAGCTGAATTTGATTGTAAAACAGGCAAACTTGTTAAATTTCCAGCCAAAATTAGAGATGTTGCATCCTACAATGTTATTGTAGAATCAGACAACGTATTTTTAGAGATGTAACTATATAACACGAATGTTAATCATATGGTAGTAAAAATGGCTGACAATAAACAAAACAAAGAATCAATGAAAGAGGCAATAGAAACTCTAAACCAAATTGCTACAAATCATTCAACGCCAAAGACAATCAAAAAATCCATAAGCGATTTGATTGTTGAATTAAATAATGAGGAATATTCGCTATCAGTAAGAGCTGCCAATACCATTAGTTTGTTAGATGATGTAACACAGGACCCCAACATGCCTTCCTATGTAAGAACACAGTTATGGCAAGCAGTTTCAAAGCTTGAAAGCATAAGGGAATAAATCTCATATTGATGTAATTACAATATTGAAAATAGAAGAATATCTAAAATCATTACCAGAAAATATAGTTAGTGGAGAGGATGTACAACTACCGGACAAATCGTTTAGAGAAATTTTTAATTTTTTAAATTTAGGAAAAAATGATATTTTCTATCATCTTGGATGTGGAGATGAGAAAGGAATTGAAATTGCCTTAAAAGAGTATCATGTAAAAAAGGCTGTCGGGATTGACAACAATCTAGATAAAATCAATCATGCAAAAAATATTCTAACTCAAAAAAATCTTCCGGGAGAATTAATATGCGAAGATGTACGAAATTCAAATATTTCAGATGCCACCGTGATTTTGTTCTGGTTTACCGATGAAGAAATAATCAACAATATGATGAATAAATTTGAAAATTTACAACCAGGTACGAAAATAATCACCATTTGGGGACCATTGCAGGATTGCCTTCCTCAAAGTGTAGAATTTCCTTACATAATTAATCAAATTCCTTTCAAAAAGGCATCTAGTCTGCAAGAACAAGTATTAGCAATATTTGGGGTAAAATGTGTTGATTTTATAACTGCGTGGGAATTTGCAGAAAGATACACAAAAGCAATATCAAGTAGAATTGAAAATGATAGGTTCTTAACAATTATTCAGACCTTGGTTATTTGGATTAATGCAAGAAATCTAGGAGTCGCTTGTGGAGAGAAAATTCCCGAATCAATAAAGACGTATATCGATATAATGAAAACACATTTTGATATTGATTTTGAGCATCTTTTAAAATAATTTCAATGTAACCCTTTTATTTTATGATGAGCAATTGTAGGTATGCTTGGTAGAATAAACATTAATGTTTCTGCAATAGATTATAACAATACAAGTAAGGCAATAGAACAGCAGTTAATCCTTTTAGAGGAGATGGTCCACGGTAAGGAAGATTTTGTCATGACAGATTCAGAATTTGCATTTGGATGGCATTTTTTTGTTGTCAGTGTAAACAAATCATTGGTAGAAAAACTAGTAGATCAGATGGGTTCGGATTTTGAAAGATTGAAAGGAAAGGGCATGGAAAAGAAATTTCTCACATGGCTTGCAACAAAGATAGAAGGTAAAACTCCCCGATTCAAGTTAGCGATCAAAGAAGAGATGGAGTCAAGCAAGTACGGCATTTTTTAAATCATGTTAAGGCCCTCGAGGGTAATCGAAACCCTGTCCGGGGATCCACAGTCCCCTATACTAGCCACTGTACTACGAGGGCCACAAGAGTGAAAAATTCCTTGTCCTGTAATAATCTTTGATTTTAATTCGTTGAATATTACCCTCTAGATTTATTATTAACCAGTATGAATTTCAATTATGAGACTTTGGTGGATAGCAATGGCAATAGCAATTGGACTTACGTGGATTGGTTCTAATTACCTAATTCCATGGAAGTAATCCAAAATTCAGAGATACAAGATTGGGAATTATACAATTATTGAGTTATGCACAAATTTAGCGAACGCTTTAATTTTGCCTTATTATGTTACCAGTCAACTTGAAGAAAGGATTCATTACCAATCGCTTACATGCAGGAAAAAAACCTATTGAGCCATACATTGAGAAAAAGGTAGAGACGTTTCAAGGTAAGGAATTTTTATGGATTGATCTACAAAGTCCAGACAGGAGCGATATTGAAAAATTAGCTGAGCAGTACCATTTCAATGCATTAAACATTGAAGACTGTATGACTAAATTTGAGCTCCAAAAATTGGACAGTTATGAAGACCATTTCTTTGTCATATTGCATTTTCCACCACTTGCTCAGCAGACTAAAATTTCAAAAAACAGTCAGCTCTCCATTTTTGTAGGAAAGAACTTTCTGGTAACTGTTCACCAAGGAGACTTGAAACCATTGGTAGATTTAGTAAATATATGTAAGAATGATTCTGATCAACATAGAAAAGAAAGATTACTTGGAAAATCATCTGGATTTTTGCTTCATGAAATAATAGATATTCTGGTAGATGATCTCTTACATATCTCAAGAAGGGTAATTGCCAATTTAGATGATTTAGAAGCTGGAGTATTTGATGAGTCAAAATCTGTTGCAAAAAACATTGCATTACTTAGAAGAGAAATAAATCGGCTGAGAAGAATAGCAAATCCACTAAAAAAGTTTGTTTTAGAAGTTTCTAAAAACATTAAAAAATTTTCTGAAAGTGAGGACCTTTCACTATATTTTGATGATGTAATAGATCATCTAGACAAAGTAATAGAAACACTAGAAGAGTCAAGGGAAACAATGGAGATTTACAAAGATACCGATTTCATGCTCAGTACTGAGCAAACAAACAAAGTTCTTGCGGCTTTGACTATAGTTTTCACATTTTCCATTCCTGCAACAGTTATTGCGGCATTTTATGGGATGAATATCAATTTGCCAGGAGGAATTGGAAACCAGTCCACAATTTTAGGGCCGTTTACATCATTTATTGTAATAATTATTCTATCCTTTATACCCGTAGTGTTGATGTTTATTTATTTCAAAAAAAGAGGCTGGATTAGTAGTCTATCATAGATTAATCGCTTAATTTTTCATGCAAATTAATTTTCACTTTGGTTAAAGACAGTTTTAGATTATCAGGTACTACTATTAGTAAACCTGAATTTTTTACCACACCATCACATGTACCACTAAAACTAGAGTAATTTACTGCATAGCATCCTTTTTGAGTATAAAAATTAAAAGAATTATTTTCCAAGTAATTTGTCAACTCTATTTTAGAAGGTACAAAGTATACATCAAAAGCCGTGTTCTTGTCATTTACTGAGACTGCAAAGTCATAAGAGGTTGAATTTTTTGAAGTGCAGATTGGTATGAACTGGGCATATCCCTGCTTTACAATATCTTCCTGTTTATCTGAACTGTATTTTTCGTTTGGTATGTTTGGATAAATAGAGATGTAAGGATCATCATTTAGTTGGGTTCCTTGGATTAATTCTATTTTATTTCTGATACTGTCAACAGCATATCGATAAAGATGAGGCTTCCAGCTCAGCTTCGCAATCACTAAATGTATGTTTTAGTTCTACAAATGATTTTTGATTTTCATACAATAATTCATTAGAATTATAATTCTCAAATGACGTATTTTCCATAGTATCAAACCCTTTTACATCGGATTTTGAATTGGGATTAGTCCACACATTTGTTATATCATAGAGAATACTTGCTGGATAACTTGCCCATTCAGATTGAAGATGGACATAAATGGAATATTTGTTGATATCCTGACCATATGGTGAGCCATAGAGCAAATGACCAAAAAAAGCGTTAGATAGAATCAAAATAATAGCGATTAATGGAATTATAACATAAAATTTATTTTTCATAAAACATAGTGAATAAACCTAGAAAAATAAAGTCATTGGTCATATCAGATATCTTTGGGATAATTTTGAGTTAAAAATCATATTCAAACTGCATAAAATACCATCCTGCCTCACTGTCATGAGATTAAATAAATACAAGACCAATTAATCTCTAGTATGACTAAAATTAGAATTAGAACCGGAAGAGGAACCGGAACAAGAGAGATAGATGATCCGGGAAAAGAATGGGCAGGAGACGCATTTAAAAAATTACAAGAAGCAACAAAAAAACAGGCAGCAAATAGAATGGTTCACACAGGCAGAGGAACTGGTTCAAAAAGATTAGGCGACCTTCCAAGCGCAAAACCTAGACCTTCAACTGAGGGAATGACAAGAATTACTGGTAGAGGTACTGGTTCAAGAAAGAGTACAAACAAAGGATCAGAGTAAAATCCTCGAATTTTTATTTTTATTAATAATTTAGATCTAGTTTACAGAAAAAAGGGTTTTTGAAAATTCATAAACAAATTTGCTAGGAAAATCACAAGAAATCCAAATTAAAACCAAGTCTTGAATTTTATTATGGGGTTAATTTTAGTATCGATCTCTAATTAGATTTGCCATCGAAAACAAGATAATTGCTGTTACGGATAAAATTGCACCAAGCAAAAACAATACAACTGATCCAAGCAGAGAGCCGTAAAATACAACTTGTTGATTCAAATATGCATCTAAAAATGATCCAGCAATAACAATTCCTATAATTACCAGTGCCAGTCCAGGAATTCCATAAAATTGTAGTGGATGCTTTATTGAGACATACTTTAGAGTGTTCATTAATACTGAAACTCCATGTGGTACAGAATGCTGCTCTGAAGTATCACCTTCATACGATACGGTGATTGGGACTTCAGCTATCGACAAACCCTTGTTTGATATTTTTAATAGAATTTCAGTTGATACTGACATGCCTTGCTCGGTTGGATGAATTACAGAAATTGCATTTTTTGAATAGGCCCTAAATCCTGATTGAGAGTCTGTAACTTTGAGGTTTGTCCCATAGTTTGCAGCCGAAGTAATTATTTTAATTCCAGTCTTTCTGTAACCTGATGCTTTAGTAGTATCATCTAAAAATCTAGAGCCAATTGCAACATCTACATTATGAGTGGTAATTGCATTTATCAATAATGGAATTTGATCCGGGTTGTGTTGTCCATCACCATCTATAGTAATCATCATATTGGCATTTTGTTTTCTAGCATAATCAAACAATGTAGCAATAGCAGCTCCATAACCTTGGTTCTTGTCATGTGAAAGTCACAATAGCACCAGCCTCCTTTGCCACCTTTGCTGTATTATCTGTAGAACCGTCATCACAAACTATAACCTTGTCTACATGAGGTAGTGATTTTTTAACTATATCTGGAATGACAGACTCTTCATTGTAGGCTGGAATACAGACAATCTTCAATATTATCAATTTTGTCTTGATAATAGTATGTAAAATGTTTGTGTTATATTCTCGCCTAGTATTTTCTTCCAAAAATATGGCACTTACATGAATGACGATAATTAAATTCTGAAGCATGTACATTATGTTTAGATGATTTTTACTTGAAGGAAACAAGTTCCGATGACTGCAGGAGTCTAAATTTTAGTTTCAGGAGCACAAGACATCCCATAGATTCACAAGATGATTTAAAAAATTTCCAGTCTTGTGATTTGTATCTAGACTAGTCTTCGCCTAGAATTATCCAGGAAAGTCCCCTAATTTGTTCCCATTCAGGTGTTGATTCATTATTATTTGTCATGATATACCATTACAAAATTTAGATAAAAGGTAGACGAATGATTTGTTCGTATCAATGATCAGTGAATAGAAAAGATTGGGCCTTGGTTGCCCAATCCTTATGGGATGTAATGGTCGGTTAACGGATTAATGACTCCCGTTTGGACTTCAAACTAATTATTGCAAAATTTGCTTAAAAACGAGTCGTAGAACTTATCAGTATGTTCTAAATACAATGTAAAGAATTTTGATTTATTGGAGTCTCCACCAAGCAACAAATCGTTGTTGGTCTTAAGTTCCAATTTAATTTATCTTTCCGCCTGACTTAATCAAAACTCCACTGCCAGAGTGAACTTTGAGAAAGTGGTTTGCAAAGTCAATGTTTAGTGAAGCTCCATTTTCAATTGTAAGAACTGCATTATCTTGGACCTCCACGTTTCCTGTTACGACAATGTCATCAATAATTGTACAATTTGATGTTATAATCCAGTTTCCAGGTGTTGGGGAA
>CAWGRV010000019.1:0-267955 GCA_963825095.1 uncultured Nitrosopumilaceae archaeon | reverse complement strand
ATTTGAACCGACGACCTAACGCTCCGCAAGCGTTCGCACTATCCAAGCTATGCAACGAGTCCAGCAAAATAGTGCTGTTAAAAAAATTTTAAAAACGTTTGGTATTTGTAAAATATTATGCTTCTTTTTCTGCCTTGTTAACATAGACATAATTCATTATCAAACCTGCAATAATCCCCCCTACAATTGGTGCTGCCCAATACATCCAATGGAATTCCCAAAATCCAGAGATCAGATGCAGGACCAAATGTTCTTGCAGGATTTACAGACGCACCAGTCAATGGAACTGCAACGAGATGTATCAAAAATATCATACCCCCAATTGTGAAACCGTGCCATCCAGGAGATGCTTTTTTGTGAACAGCTGTCATGAAAATTACAAGTACTAAGAAAAATGTCAAAACTGCTTCAACCGCAAATCCAGATTCAACACTTTTGTTAAGAAGATCGCTTGGTCCACGTTGAACGCCAAAAAGCGCTTTTGCTCCAAGTTCTGGCAAAATTGCTTTAAGCGTAGCAGCTGCTGCCACTGCTCCAATTAATTGGGAAATAATATAGCCAATTCCATCTGTAATTCCAATCTTTCTAGTTATCATCATAGGAATTGTTACCGCTGGATTGATGTGAGCCCCAGATACATGACCAAATGCATATATCATTAAAGCAATCGCGCCCCCATGAGCAAGAGCAATAAACAGAACAGACTGAGTGGTTAATACTTCACCAAAGGAAACGGCCACAATTACTGAAAGAGGACCAAAAAATACCAAACCATATGTTGCTATTGCTTCAGCAAGATAGGCCCTTGGGTTAACCATTAAGCAGAAACCAATACATTTTCCATATAAAAGATTCGAATAGATATCATCATTAATTTTAATTAAAAAGTAATTAATTATGGATAAAGAATTGAAAAATCAATGATAGGAGAAGGCGATTCTGTCCCAAAATTTGAGATAAATGATGCAAACGGCAGTATCATAAAATCAAGTGATTTTAAGGGTAAAAAACATGTTATCTATTTTTATCCAAAAGATTTCACACCGGGTTGCACAACAGAAGCAGACGAATTTTCCAAAGATTACAAAAAATTTCAAAAGGAAGGAATTGAAATAATTGGGATTAGCCCAGATGATGTAGCATCGCATAAAAAATTTTGTGAGAAAATGGGAATAAAATATCCACTTCTTGCAGACATTGATAAAGTAGTATCAAAGCAATTTGGTGTTTGGGGCAAAAAACAATTCATGGGAAAAGAATACTTGGGTGTAACAAGAAGCACGTTTTTGGTTGATGAAAAAGGAAAAATTTTCAAGATTTACCCCAAAGTGAAAGCTGCTGGACATTCTAAAGAAGTGTTAAATGATTTTTTAAAATTAGATTAAAGAATTATGATAAAAATGATTAGTAAAAAAATGGATTAGCAATAGTGTTTAAAAATAGAAAATAAGGAAATTGTTGAATTAGAAACCTTTTGGCAATACACCGCGAGTTGCCTTTGTTCTAGATTTAATCTCTTCTTCAACAACTTTTTGATAGGCTTGTTCTTCCTCAATTCGTTGTTGTTCTATTCTCCGTAAGTAATCTTGTTCATATTCTTCTAGTTGTTCTTTCTTTGTTTTTTTAGAATCACTAGTTTGAAATGAAGTTTGAGGTACTGTTCCTTTTGGCAATGTACCTTTGGATGGTTTTGGTGGAGGTGCCTGATATGTTTGAGTTTGTGCGATGGAACCATCTACAGTTAGATATGTACCGCTAAAACCACCAAACATTTTGTCTGCTGGATGATACGCAAGTCGTGGTCTTGTTGCAAAGTATTGGTTTGAGGGTTGTGTATACCCAGGCACTTTTAATTTTTGATCATTCCAATTTGTTGTTGGAACTTTACCTACAGGAGCAGTTCTTCTTACAAAATATCTATTTGGAGCTGGAGAATAACCTGTAACTTTTGCTCGGTATTGATGAAAATCAGTCATTCGAGCATTCTGATATGCATTCTCTAAAGCTGCTTGTATGGTTGATGGTAGTTGTGTTTTTGTTTCAGTTTGTTTTGGTGCATCTGCTGGTTTTGTATCAAATCCTTTTGGTAGTGTACCTTTTGGTTTTGTGACTTCAGTTGGTTTTACTTGAGCTGGTTTTACTTCAGCTGGTTTTACTTCAGTTGGTTTTACTTCAGCTGGTTTTACTTCAGCTGGTTTTACTTGAGCTGGTTTTACTTCAGCTGGTTTTACTTCAGTTGGTTTGGATTCAAGTTGAGTTGCCAATTTATTCAATTTAGCTTCTAATTCTGCAATCTTGTTTTCAAGATCTTGTTTGGTAGTTGCTTTTTTAGCTGCCATTACTTTTAATAAATACACATTGTTTATTTACATTTTGATCTGAGTAGTGCTCAGTCCATGAATTTCAAAAATTGGGGGATAAAATAGATTCCAAATGCATACAATTCTACAATATGTTTTTAGATAAAACCGTAAAATTTGGCTGGAGTAAAAATGATTAGTAAAAAAAATGGATTAGCAATAGTGTTTAAAAATAGAAAATAAGGAAATTGTTGAATTAGAAACCTTTTGGCAATGTACCTTTGGATGGTTTTGGTGGAGGTGCCTGATATGTTTGAGTTTGTGCGATGGAACCATCTACAGTTAGATATGTACCGCTAAAACCACCAAACATTTTGTCTGCTGGATGATACGCAAGTCGTGGTCTTGTTGCAAAGTATTGGTTTGAGGGTTGTGTATACCCAGGCACTTTTAATTTTTGATCATTCCAATTTGTTGTTGGAACTTTACCTACAGGAGCAGTTCTTCTTACAAAATATCTATTTGGAGCTGGAGAATAACCTGTAACTTTTGCTCGGTATTGATGAAAATCAGTCATTCGAGCATTCTGATATGCATTCTCTAAAGCTGCTTGTATGGTTGATGGTAGTTGTGTTTTTGTTTCAGTTTGTTTTGGTGCATCTGCTGGTTTTGTATCAAATCCTTTTGGTAGTGTACCTTTTGGTTTTGTGACTTCAGTTGGTTTTACTTGAGCTGGTTTTACTTCAGCTGGTTTTACTTCAGCTGGTTTTACTTCAGCTGGTTTTACTTGAGCTGGTTTTACTTCAGCTGGTTTGGATTCAAGTTGAGTTGCCAATTTATTCAATTTAGCTTCTAATTCTGCAATCTTGTTTTCAAGATCTTGTTTTGTTTGCTTTTGAGAAGCTGTCATTTAGTTTGGATGTAATTCTGGGGTTTATTTACATTTGGGTCTATTTGCAGGATTAAACTTGATCAAGTTTTATATGTATAGTAAACGCTAGTTAGAATAATGGATGATTTTGAGAAAGAATATCCTGGATTTGACTGGAAAAACACTCCGGCGTATAAACATCCCGGTGGAAAGGATTGTCCATGTCCAAAGCACGAATACATTAGAGAACAAATTCATTTTACAAAGCAAGTCAATGAAAAAGGTAGAGAAGCATCCAGAGTAACTCTAAAGTTTTGTCCTGATCATTACAGAGTATACATTGAAGAAGTAATTCCAGCTATGCCATTAAAATATAGGATTTTAACAAAAATCGCGTTAAAATTAGGAGTGATTCAAATTGAGCAGTTAAAGTACATGCAATCAGAATTGTGTTTTTATTGTAAATTTGGTTCTGGTGGTCATGATAAAAAGAACGAACTTCCACCTATTGGATAAATCACTAGTTAAAACCAAATAAAAATTTTGAGCTTTTTTGGAGTGTCATTAGCAGATTTTTTACGATATAGATGAGTTTTGTTTTACATTAAAAAAATACATTGAAAGATATGACAAATAATGTAGGATTTTAACTAGTTAATGGATTAGATGGTTTTTGTAGAAATGGTGTGTAGTTTCAAAAATTCATTGATCTGTGCTCTACATGCAATACAATCGTATTTGACAAACACCAGTTCACTCATTGTCTGTGGCATAATATGAGGGTTAAAATAATTTCAAAAATATATCACGTTACGTAAATCGAGTTAAGCTTATACTTGAACTATTTTTAAAGAGAGTGTGCCAATTGAGGATATTCATGAATTTGTGATAGAGTTAGAAAAAAAAGGAGAACTAAAGAGAGTTAAAACAGAAGTGGATTCAAATTTAGAAATTGCAGAAATTCTTAGAAGAGAGATGTATGCAAATGGTTCAGCCTGTACTTTTTGAGAATGTAAAAAATTACGACATGCCAGTTTTGGGAAATGCTTTTGGTTCAATAAAAAGGCTAGAAATTGGTCTTGAAATGACGGACTTTACCGAAATTGGGCAAAGAATTGTAGACATGACAAAATTAGACATTCCTTCAGGATTTCTAAATAAAATTAAAAAGTTACCGGAACTTTCAAAAATGACGGATTCATTTCCTAAACCGGAAAATAATGGTCCTGTAACTGAAATTACATCTAGTTCTGCATCTTTTGACAAGATACCAATTTTAAAATCATGGCCAAATGACGCTGGGCGTTTTATCACCCTAGGGTTAGTAGCTACAAAGCATCCTGAAACTGGAATAAGAAATCTTGGGGTATATAGAATCCAAATTGTGGACAGTACACATGCTTTAATGCATTGGCAAAAACACAAACGTGGTGCACATCATGGAGATATTGCAAAAGAAAAAGGTGAAAAAATTGAAGCAGCAATAGTTATTGGATGTGAACCTGCAACTATTTTTTCATCAATTGCTCCAGTTCCAGAAGGACTTGACAAGTATTTGTTTGCAGGAATTACAAGGAAAAAAGGAATTAAAACGGTCAAATGTAAAACAATTGATTTTGAGGTACCTGCAAATGCAGAAATTGTTTTTGAAGGATATGTAGATCCACATGACATTAGGGAGGAAGGACCATTCGGAGATCATACAGGATATTATACTCCAATTGAACCATACCCAACTTTTACATTAACCGGAATTATGAGAAGAAAAAATCCAATTTATGTCACTACTGTTGTAGGCAAACCAGTTTTAGAGGATGCATATATTGGAAAGGTTGTTGAACGATCATTTTTACCACTAATACGAATGTTCCATCCAGAAGTAGTGGATTTTAGTATGCCATCGGCAGGTTGGTTTCAAGGATTTGCAATAATTTCCATCAAAAAGAGATATCCAGGTCAGGCAAAAAAAGTGATGATGGGATTATGGGGCATGGGGCAGCTTGCGCTAACAAAGATATTTGTTGTAGTTGATGAAGACATCAACGTTCATGACTTTAACGATGTAATTTGGGCAATTACAACAAGGGCAGATGCAGCACGGGATACAATCATAATCAACAATACGCCAACGGATACACTTGATCCAGCGTCACCCCTTGTAAACTTGGGTTCAAAATTAGGAATTGATGCTACCCAAAAAACAAGTAATGAAGGATTTATGAGAGAAATTCAACAACAGGTCAGAGTGGATGAAAAAACAAAAAAGTTGGTGGATTCAAAATGGTCAAGTTATTGGCTACAGTAAAGTCTACCGGATTGTAGAAATTATCTCGTTCTTCAGCACGATATCCAATTTGATGAATTGCATCTACAATTATTTTACCAGTAAGTCTCTGTAGAACGAGCACCCGTACATGATACAACCTCTTCGCCAATCAAGGTTCCTCCAAAGTCATCAGCTCCATATTGAAGTGCAAGTTGAGCCATTCCAACACCATTTGTAAGCCATGAAGATTGGATATGAGATATAAGCCCATCAAAAACTAATCTAGAAATGGCTATCATTTTTAGGAGTTGAATTCCACCAGTACCATATTCCACCAATTTTTCTTTTTGCATCAAGGTGTTATTTGGTTCAAAATTCCAAGGAATAAAAGCCATGAATCCTTTAGTCTTTTCTTGTAACTTTACGATTTTAAAAAAATGATCCACGATATCATGGTTATTTTCTACATGTCCGTACATCATTGTTGCAGATGCAGGAAGTCCAATAGTGTGAGCTTCTTCCATAATTCTAATCCAATCTGCACTTGAGATTTTTTTTGGACTAATTACATTTTTTACAGAATCAACTAGAATTTCAGCTCCTGCTCCAGGTATAGATTGAAGGCCAGTATCCTTTAATCTAGATAAAACTTCTTTTGTTGATGATTTTTCAATTCTAGCAATCATGTCAATTTCAGATGTGGAAAGTCCGTGAATTCCAACATTTGGAAATTTTTTTCTAATCATTTTAAAAGCGTCTTCATAATACTCGATTTTTAAATTGGGGTTATGTCCTCCTTGAATCAAAACTTGCCGGATCTTAAACATCTCCCATGCTGTTTTTATTCTAGATTCTATTTGATCTAAAGTTAACGTATAGGAATCTTGCGAACCAGGAGATCTATAAAATGCACAGAATTTACAATCAGTTATACAAACATTGGTGTAGTTTAGAATAATGTTATTTACAAAAGATGCTTTCTTACCAAATTTTTTTCTTGTAAGATGTCCTGAAACAAGACCCATAAGATGAACGTCGTTTGATTCTAATAATCTAAGACAATCTTGAGAATTTGGGCGTATGCCACGAATTGAATTTTCAAGAATATCACCTATATCACTTTGATTGACCTGTTCAGTAATTTGACTCAATTGACTTGACCACCATGATCTAGGATTTGTATTTAATCTTTGACAGTAAAACGATTCAAAAGAAGACAATCATAATACAACGTAGCACAAATTAGCAAGCCTAAAGTTCAAGATTCACGTTATTTTTAAGTAGGGTACTAAAAACAGATTCAGCCATGGTATCAGGACACCAAATTAGAATGAATAGAATTCTCAGAAAAGGAAAAATGTTGTGTATACCAATGGATCATGGAATTTCTAATGGACCTATGGAAGGTCTTGAAGACCCAGCATCTACAATTTACAAGTGTGAATTACATGGGCTTACAAGTATAATAATTAACAAGGGAATATTCAAAATCCTACCAAAACCACCTAAGATTGGTGTTTTGGTTCATTTTTCAAGTAGTACATCTCTATCAATGTCACCTAATCGTAAGATGCTATCAGGTACAGTAAAAGAAGCCGTAAGAATGGGAGCAGATGGAGTTTCACTTCATATCAACATTGGCGGTAAAGAAGAACCAGAAATGCTCCATGATCTTGGCATGATTGCAGAACAATGTCATGAATGGGAAATGCCCCTTTTAGCAATGATGTATCCAAGAGGAGAAAACATCAAGAATCCACATGATCCTGAAATTGTAGGACATGTAGCAAGAATAGGTGCAGAATGTGGAGCAGACATTGTCAAGACAGTATATACTGGCGACATAGATTCATTTGCAAAGATTGTAAAAAGCACACCAGTACCGATAGTTATTGCAGGCGGACCAAAGGCAAAAACGGATTTAGATATTCTTCAAATGACTGAAGATGCAATGATAGCAGGCGCAAAAGGAGTAACCTATGGAAGAAACATTTTTGCACATAAAACACCAGAAAAAATGGTAGAATCTTTAGCATCAATAATTTTCAAAAAAGAATCCGCAAAGGAAGCAATGAAAAGAATTGAGTAGTGCAAGAGAGATAATAATTTCGCCCAAAGTGTCTCAGACACAATTAGCAAAATTTCTTCTTGAATTAGAAAAGGAGGGAATCAAATTAGTTTATGTTGACCCAAAGACATTAGGTTTTAAAAAAACTAAATTAGAAACTGT
The DNA here is from genome assembly GCA_963825095.1 of uncultured Nitrosopumilaceae archaeon. Taxonomy (GTDB): domain Archaea; phylum Thermoproteota; class Nitrososphaeria; order Nitrososphaerales; family Nitrosopumilaceae; genus Nitrosarchaeum. Next base: position 260,288 of record CAWGRV010000019.1, on the reverse strand, counting down.
ATATCCATCCACTGCTGCAAAATACATAGTACTTGAAAAAGAAGGATCTGTAAAACTAAAAGGGAAAAAAATAGGAAAAAAATTTCAGGTGTTATCCAATTCAGATATCGATAATATTTTAAATGAGGCAAAAAAGGGATTGGATTTTGTTATAGTAGAGGTGAAGGATTGGAAAATTATTCCTCTTGAAAACATTATTGCAAAGCTTCACAAAGTAAATACAAAAATTTTTGCCATTGCAAAATCCCCAGAAGAAGTCAGAAAAATGTTTTCAATACTTGATGTAGGGGTAGATGGGGTAATTTTCAATACATCATCAATTAATGAGGTAAGAGAGGCCCTGATATATTTAGGAACCAAAAATTTTGAATTAAAACCTGCAAAAATTATTGAAATTAAAGAAGTAGGAGATGGTGAAAGAGTGTGCGTCGATACTGCATCAATGTTGCATCGTGGAGAAGGAATGTTGATTGGAAGTAGATCAAATTTTTTGTTTTTAGTACATAATGAATCAATAGGATCATCTTTCACATCTCCAAGACCGTTTAGAGTTAATGCAGGAGCAGTACATTGTTACACACTTTCCCCTGATGGTACTACAAATTATCTTTCAGAGATAGAAACAGGTTCTGAAGTTTTGATAATAAATTCAAAAGGTAAAGCAAGAAGAGCTATTGTAGGAAGATCAAAAATTGAACGACGACCAATGTTAATGATCAAAGCTTCAGTTGGTGAAGAAATAGGTGGAATAATTGCACAGAATGCCGAAACAATACGATTAGTAAAAACAAATGGACAATTAGTTTCAGTAACACATCTTAAGAAAGGCGATACAGTACTAGTACATGCAAAATCCGCCACAGGTAGACATTTTGGGATGGAAGTATCGGACGAATATATTTTAGAAAAGTAGAAAATGAAATACAAAACTTGTGTGACGATTGCAGAAAATTCATCAAAAAAGGTTAAACAAAATTTAAAAATTGCATTAAAAAAATCGGATTACGTAGAAATAAGATTTGATTTTTTAAAAATAGATGAAATTCCAAAAACATTGGAAATTGTCAAGAATGATCTAAAAAAAGTAGTTTGCACATTAAGACCAAGAACCGAGGGCGGAAAATTTGAAGGAGATGAAAAGGAGAGAATATCAATTTTAAAATTAATAGCAGAATACAACCCATTCCTATTAGACATAGAATTTGATACAATTAAAAACAATAGAGCATTAGCAAAATATTTGAAATCAACAAAAACCAACATACTAATTTCATGGCATGATTTCAAAAAAACACCAGGCTTTGAAGAATTGAAAAAAATGATGAATCAAATGATCAAATTTTCAGTTAATGTAAAAATTGTAACCACTGCTAAATCAATAGATGATTCAACACAAATCCTTCAACTTTATAGAAAAAAAGGACGTAATAATTTAATAGCATTTGCTATGGGAGATAAAGGGGAAATATCAAGAATTTTGTGTCTGTATTTAGGCAGTCCATATACCTACGTATCTTTAGGAAGACCAGTGGCACCAGGTCAATTTAGCATAGCAGAAATGAAGAAGATCATAAATTTAAAAATAGGTTAAATATTAAATTAAAAATTGATTTAATTTTTTAATCACAGAAAACAAATCGATAATTTTTGAAAAATATGTTTTGTCCTTGCCATTATTGTTGAGTTTAAATCAATCATATAATTGAGAAAATAGGATGTCAAAGACATTTGCAATAATTGGAGATCCTATTGACCATTCATTGTCTCCAAATATCCATAGTGCAGCGTTTAGAGAATTAAATTTAGATTGTTCATATATTGCATATAGAATACCGAGAGGTGAATTAGAAGAGGGAATTGAATCACTCAAGAAAATCAAAATAGATGGATTTAATGTCACAATACCACATAAAGTTGAAATGATGAAATATCTAGACACGATTGATGAATCATGTAAGATCATCGGAGCTGTAAATACTGTTTCAAACAAGGATGGAATTCTAAAGGGATACAATACAGATATGGATGGATTTTTGGAACCTTTTAAGAAAAGAAATCTAAAGTTAAAAGATTCAAAAATTCTTGTATTAGGAGCTGGAGGAGCAGCAAGAGCTATTATTACAGGATTGGTAAAAGAACAGGTACAATCTGTTACCATTGCAAATAGGACTTTGGAAAATGCAAACAACATGGCAAAATTTTCAAAAGAAATGGGATTGATTGCCTGTGCGATAAAAATAGATGAAGTTGGAGATACAGCAAAAAATTATGATGTCATTATCAATGCAACGTCAATTGGATTAAAAAATGAATCCTGTCTAATTTCATTAGATGGAATTAATTCAAAGACAATTGTCTATGATATTGTATATGTTCCGATAAACACAGATTTTCTTAAAAAAGCAAAGGAAAAGGGAGCCACAATAATCTATGGATATGAAATGTTACTTGGTCAAGCTGTTAGAGCATTTGAAATATGGCATGGGATAGAAGCCCCTTATAATGCAATGAAAAAAGCATTGTTAGGAGGAACGTGATGGCAAAAGCAAAGGCTGTAGTGCACGGTGCAATATCCTTGGTAAACGCGATTGCAACACAAAAAGGCGCAACATTAGGTATTGAATTAAAGGTAGATGCAACTATTGAAACATGTCCAGGAAAAGGCATTAGCATACAATCAGAAAATAAAAGTCTAAGTTCACGTTTAATTAACAAGACCGTAGAAAAAATTGTTTCAAAAAAAGAATTAGATGAAAACAAAATTGTAATTACTTTGGATTCACAAATACCTACAGGGTACGGCCTAAAAAGTTCAAGTGCTATTTCATCTGCAGTTGCTCTTGCATGCTCAAAAATTTTTAAACCAAGATTAACAGACAAACAAATTTTACTTGCAGGAGTTGATGCATCAATAGATTCGAAAGTTAGCATAACCGGTGCATACGATGATGCATGTTCATGTTATTATGGAGGATTTAATGTCACAGATAATTTTAAGAAGATTAGAATTCATTCAGAAAGAGCTCCGTCAAATTTAATCGCAATAATCTTTATCCCAAAAAATAGAAAACGTGGGAATTTAAACAATCTAAAAATTCTTTCATCAGTATTTGAAAACGCATGGGAATTAGCTAAAAAATCAGACTATTGGAACGCAATGAACATTAATGGTTTAGCAACGTCTGCAACCTTAAATTCAGATCCAAAAATAATTGTAGATGTTCTTGAAAAAGGAGCATACGGAGCATCAATTTCAGGAAATGGACCTGCTATTGCAGCAATAACAAAAAAAGAAAATGAAACCAATATTAAAAAAGCATTTTCACTGTTGGAAGGAAGTGTAATAGTTTCGAAAATTAACAACAAAAAGGCTGAAGTTTATGAGTTGTAGGGTAGAAAAATCCAAATTATCAGGACATGTTATTTGTCCTCCAAATAAGAGTTATTCTCATAGAGCAATCTTCCTCGCATCACTTGCAGGAGATAATAGTAAAATAAACAACATATTGTTTTCAGCAGATACCAATGCAACAATCGAAGCATGTAGAAAATTTGGAGCAGAGATCGAGGAAAGCAGCACATCAATTATTGTTAAAAAACCAATAAAAATGGACAAAATTGTATCTGAAATAGACGCAAAAAATTCTGGAACCACTATCAGAATTGCAGCAGGAATTGCAAGTTTATTCACTAATGAAATTACACTTACAGGAGATTCAAGTCTTCAAAAAAGACCAATGCAGCCATTACTAGATGCTTTTGAGACAATGGGAGCCACATGTACTTCGACAAACGGAAGACCACCGATTAAAATAATTGGAAAAATTTTAGGGGGAGAAGTAACCATTCCAGGAAACCTGTCAAGTCAATTTATTTCATCATTGTTAATTTGTGCACCCTTAACAGAAAAAGGAATCAGTTTAATCATTAAAGAAAATCTTGTTTCAAAACCATATCTTGATGCAACTATTGCAACGATGAGAAATTTTGGAGTTACAGTACAAACTTTTATTCCATACAAAAAATATTATATCTCACCTCAAGTTTACAAGCCTACCTCATTTACAGTTCCAATAGATTTTTCAAGTCTTGCAATCCTTCTTTCGGCAGCTGTATTAATTGGAGAAAATGTTGTGATTCATGGAAACATTGGAAATCTACCTCAGGGTGATGAGGTGTTTATTGATATCTTAGAACAATTAGGAGTCAAAGTTTCAGTAGAAGAAGAACAAATAACAGTTCAATCTCCAGAAAAACTCAGTGGCGGACGATTTGATTTAAGTAATTCTCCAGATTTACTTCCACCACTCTCAATATTAGCTTTGAAAACAAGAACGCCTATTGAAATTATCAATGTAAAACATGCAAGATTAAAAGAAACTGACAGAATAATGATTTTAGCAAGAGAGCTTTCAAAAATTGGAATAAAAACAAAAGAAAAAGAAGACGGATTAAACTTAGAACCTTCAAATGAATTTAGAGGCGCTTTGCTAGATTCTGAAAATGATCATAGATTATTCATGGTGTTTTGCATAGCTGGATTGTATGTAGGAAATTGTACTATAACCCATCCTGAATCTGTTGCAGTATCATATCCAAATTTTATCATGGAGATGAATAACTTAGGAGCAAAAATCATAACAAAACTAAATCAAAACAATATCTAAAAGGTAAGAGGCGCGACTCTATATAGAGTGAAAAGCATTCTCCTCACCCACATCGCCTTTGCGAAGATAACATGTATTTTTCATAGAGCCGCGCAAATTATTTGTTAGAATTTGCATGTTTCTTCATGTTTATTATAGGTTATCATCATATTTAAGATTTATTTATAAATATTACAAATAATTATTTTAAACGATATAATTTTTATTGATTTAAAAGAGTTAAAAAAGATTCAACTGGGCAGATAAGAATTCAGAAATTTCTGTAATGAGAGATTATAAGCATCAATTTGTCCTTACAAGATGTTGCAGGGAAGTTCAATAGGCCATCATCTTGTACTGACTAGTTTTGGTGAAAGTCATGGAAAATCCATAGGAGCGGTACTGGAAGGTTGTCCTGCAGGATTAGAAATAGATGAAAAAGATATACAAAAAATGCTGGATCTTAGAAAACCAGGTCAATCATTGATTTCAACCCAACGGAAGGAGGGAGATATTGTAGAAATTATTTCAGGAACTTTTAGAGGCCATACAACAGGAGCACCAATTGCAATGATAATTTACAATAGTGATCAAAAATCAACAGATTATGAAAATTTAAAAACAAAACTTAGACCTGGTCATTCGGATTATCCGGCTATGATAAAATATAATTATTTTAATGACTATAGAGGAGGAGGTAGATTCTCCGGGAGATTGACAGTGACACATGTGATGGGAGGAGCAATTGCAAGAAAGTTACTCTCAGTAACATTAGGAATTAAAACTAATTCATTTACTACACAAATTGGAAAAATAAAAATGAAAAGTGAATTTAATGAAAAAATGATTAATTCAATTTATAAAAATGAAGTAAGATGTCCTGAAGAAACAACAGCAAAGAAAATGAAGACTGTCATATTAGAAGCTAGGAAAAAAGGGGATTCACTTGGAGGAATAATTGAATCAATCACTACCAATGTTCCGGTTGGATTAGGAGAACCAATTTTCAACTCATTAGAATCTGATTTAAGTAAAGCAATATTTTCAATTCCGTCCGTGAAAGGAATAGAATTTGGATCTGGATTTGAGGGTTCTAAATTATACGGCTCAGAAAATAATGATCTATATACAATAAAAAAAGGAAAGATAGTTACAAAAACAAACAATTCTGGTGGAATTTTAGGGGGGTTATCAAATGGCATGCCCATAACAATACGAATTGCATTTAAACCAGCATCATCAATTGCACAAAAACAAAGTACTGTAGATATCGAAACTAAAAAACTTACGACATTACAGGTAAAAGGAAGACACGATCCATGTGTAGTTCCGAGAGCTCCCCCAGTAGTAGATTCACTAGTAGCTCTAACTTTAGCAGATCATGCTCTTTTAGCTGGCTCAATAAAGTCTGTTTTATAAGAACATGACTGAGATTAATGAACTTCGTAATAGAATAGACGAAATCACTATTGAGATGATCCGTATGCTCAAAACAAGAACAGACATTTCAAAAGAAATAGGAGAAATCAAAAAAAATACAGGAAAAGGCATAACAGATGAAGTGCGAGAGAACAATTTACGCAATAAAGTAATCACATTATGTAATGATTTAGATTTTGACGAATCAATTGCTACAAGATTTTTAAATTTTTTGCTTAATGAATCAGTTAAAATTCAATCAGACAATAAACAAACCCATCTTTCAATTTTCCTGAAGGCAAAATCTATGGAACTTCAAGGAAAAAAAATTATTCATATGGAAGTTGGAGAACCGGATTTTCCGCCGCCACAAATTGTAAAACAAGCACTCATAGATGTTTTTGATAAAGGTTTTTTAAAATACGGTCAAGCTCAAGGGATGCCATCATTTAGAGATGCATTAGCGAAATATGTTTCTAAAAAATTTGGCGTAAATGTTTCAAGTGGAAACATCATAGTTAGTCCTGGTGCAAGATTTTCAATTTTTACTACAATCAATACATTGTTGAATCCCGGAGATGAATTGATTACCATTGAACCAGCATGGCCTGCATACAAGGAATGTGCATTGAATCTTGGAGTCAAGGTAAGAACAATCCCTACCACATTAGAAGAAAAATGGGAGCCATCAATAGAACAAATTAAAAAAGTAATTAATTCAAATACAAAAATGATTGTATTGAACTATCCAAATAATCCAACAGGAAAAATTCTTCCAGAAAAATTACAAGATGAGATTGTAAATTTAGCAATAGAAAATAATTTGTATATTCTTAGTGATGAAATTTATTCCGAATATGCCTTCAAGAATTGGAAAAGTGTTTTAAGATACAATTATGATAGAACCATCATCACACAATCCTTTTCAAAATCTCACGCAATGACAGGATTTAGAATAGGTTACGCAATTGCAAACTCCAAAATAATAGATAAATTATCAAGGTTACAAGCACTTTGTCTTACAAATGTTTCTGAACCTATTCAGTACATAGCGATGAAAGCATTAGAAGCAGACATAAGAAACAACACTAATACAGTACAAACCAGAATAAATGTATTGACTGAAAAAGCAAATGCAATGAAATTGAATTTCATTGTTCCAGATGGTGCAATGTATATTTTTGCTCGTATTGATCAAGAAGGGTTTAGCGGTGCAGAATTTGCAAACAATCTTTTAGATAAAGGATTGGCAGTAGCTCCAGGAGAAGGGTTTGGAGATTATAGAAATTTCATCAGAATCTCGGCATGTCAAGACGAAAAAATACTAATTGAGGGAATGAACATACTTAGTAGTGCGATGAGAGATAAAAAATGAAGACAGTCACAGTAATTGGAGCAGGAGGGCAAATGGGGCAGTGGTTTGTGAAGTATTTCTCAGATATTGGTTTTAATGTCACAGGTTTCGATACGGAAAATAAAATTCAAGGAAAAGGAATAATACAATCAGATTCCCTAGTTGGAGGAATTTTGAAAGCAGATTACGTAGTACTATGTACACCTACAAGGAGAACACCTGAGATTATAAGATTAATTGCAAAAGAAATGAAACGAGGAACCTACCTAATTGAAATTTCATCAGAAAAATCTAAGGTAGTTTCATCACTATTAAAAATGCCAGCGAAAATCAATCCAATATGCATTCATCCTATGTTTGGACCAGGTGCAAGATCCATTAAAGGACAAAACATTATTTCAATTCCGATAAAAGATGCCAAAAAAGAATTGGCTGTTGCAAAGGAACTTTTTGAGGGTGCAAATTTTATAACAATTGATGCAATAGAACATGATAAAAAAATTGCAGTCATACTAGGATTAACCCACTTGATAAATCTGGTATTTGCAAACATAGTTTCAAAAGATGAAAAAATGTCATTAACAGAAAAAATGTCTGGAACAACTTTTAGAGTACAAAAAACTCTTGCAGAAAGTATCATGACAGAATCTCCAGAATTAATTGAAACAATTATAGCAAATCCAGAAATACGAAGAGTTGCAGAAGAATTCTGGAAAGACATCGGAAAATTACTCACAGCGGTACAAGAATCAAAAACAGAGGAAGTGATTGACTATATTAAGACGTGTCAAGTAAGACTTTCCGCAAATACAGATTTAGATGCATCATATAAGAGATTGACAAAAATGGTAAATGCCGTTGAAAAATAGAAAATGCGCTCAACCAAGATTGTTACATCTTTTATTCTAGATAACCAAAAATTACTTATTCTTAAAAGAAGTGATAAGGTAAAAACTATGAAAGGATTGTGGGCAGGAGTTAGTGGAATCATAGAAAAAAATGAAGAGCCGTTAACCAGAGCAAAAATCGAGATTTATGAGGAGACAGGTATCGTTGAAAACAAAATCAAATTGATTAAAACAGCAGATGTGTTAAAGGTAAATTCACCACAGTATGAGAATCATGAATGGGAAATTTATGGTTTTTTGTTTGGAGCAAAAAATCCAACAATTAAACTAAATTGGGAAAATTCTGAATACAGATGGATTGAGAAAGAAGAGTTACAAAGATTCAGTACAGTTCCAAGTCTTGAAAAAGTATTATTCAATCTGTTGTAATTTGTCTATTTTATCATATTTTCTTTGTTGCGGTAGCATCACGTACACACAAGCACCACCGCACATTGTGCAAGGGACATTATTTCCAGGATGCTGTCCTGTTCTGCTATGAATTCTAGCAGCTTCCTCAGGATCGATTGATAGTGCAATCTGTGATTCCCAATTCAATGTACGTCGAGCTTCAGTCATAGCAAGATCCCATTTTATTGCTTTATCCCGAATTTTCACCAAATCTCCTGCATGCGCAGCAATTCTATATGCAATTAACCCAGCTTTAACATCTTCAACATTTGGCAATGCAAGATGTTCAGATGGAGTAAGATAACATAGCAAATCTACACCTTCACTTGCAGACACTGCTGCACCTATGGCACTAGCAATATGATCATGTCCTGACGCAACATCAGTTACCAAAGGACCTAAAACATAGTAAGGTACATTTCCAATTAAGGATTTAGCCAATCGCACATTAGTAGCCACCTCATTTAATGGAACATGTCCAGGACCTTCAACCATTACTTGGATATCTTGATCATGAGCACGTTTTGTTAGTTGGGAAACGTTAATCATTTCTTGAATTTGAAGTTCATCATGAGAATCAAGGATAGAGCCTGGTCGCAATGCATCTCCTAAACTAAATGTAACATCATATTTTTTTGCAATTTCAATTAAATAATCATAATGTGTCAAATAGGGATTTTCTTTATCATGTTTTAGCATCCACGCAGCAGTGATAGTACCACCTTTGCTAACAACTCCGCCATATCGTTGAACTTTCAGAATTCTTTTTGCAATGTCCTTTGTTATCCCACAATGAATGGTAGTATAATCAACACCATCTTTTGCATTATTTTCAAATGCAGTCAAAAAATCATCTTCTGTTAGATTCAATGGGTTTTTATGAACTTCTACAGCATAGTTGTATGCCTCATAAATTGGAACAGTTCCAAATGTGATTGGTGCTGCTTCTAACAAAGCTTTTCGTATTTTTTTGATATCCCCACCATCACTCAAATCCATAATTGTATCTGCATGATATTTTACTGCAATCTTTGCTTTTTCAATTTCCTCTTCCAGGTTCACATTTAGAGTAGAAGTACCAATGTTAACATTCACTTTAGTTTTAAGGCCTTTACCTATTCCAATGTTATGAATTTTTTGTGGCCTTACATTATTACTTGGTATAATAATAGAGCCATTAGCAATTTTTGGTATTAGCCATTCCAAAGTGACATCTTCATCTTTTGCCACTCTCCTCATTTCGTCAGTAGCAACACCCCTTCGCGCTGCACTCATTTGTGTACCCATTACAATCCCTAGCTTTTAGTCAGATTTAAACAATAATAATGATTAACCATCACAAATACTGAAAGATTTTCAAGTCATGGTAAAAATAAACGATCTTGGGGAAATAAACTAGTAAAAATCAGTAGTAACAAAAAAGAACGTTCGTAGAGATCTGATTCAAATTTTTAAGATCAGTCGTAATAAATTTTCTATTTGGATGAACTCCAGGTTTCTTTAATAGTGTATTTATCAGAATTTTCGGAGATAAAATATTTCTTGCCACATTTGAAACATTGCCATAGAAAAACATTGTCCATTTTCTTTTGGTATTGCATTGGAAGTAAACATGTAGTACAAAGTAGTTCTTTAATGGTGTCACGTATTAGAGGAATTTTATCATCATTCAAATTAATAAATAAAAATTATCGTACACCTATAAATGTCGTATATTACCATTGCATGAATTAGAAAATAAGATTGTATGAGATTTTTACAAAAATATACAAAATACAATTAAAAGGAAAAACAGATTAAGATAAATAGTTTTTAAAACTCATTATGAATTTACTTTCAATAGGTGGTTCTGATCCATCATCTGGCGCAGGCATACAAAGTGATATCAAAGTATTTGATTCTCTAAATGCCTATGGTTTAACAGCAATTACTGCAATAACTAGTCAAAATACTTCAGGTTTCGGAATAATTGAGCCAGTATCAAAGAAAATATTGAAGAGTCAAATAGATTCTATTTTTTCAGATTTTAAAATTAATGGGATAAAAATTGGGATGGTATACAATTCAGAGATTATAAAAGTAATTCATAAAGAAATTAAAAATGCAGAAATTCCAATTGTATTAGATCCTATAATAAAGTCTACAACCGGAGGATTACTCATCGAAAAATCAGGAATTATAGATTTTAAAAAATTTTTAATTCCATTAGCTACTGTAATTACTCCAAATAAGTTTGAAGCAGAATTCATTTCCAAAAATAAAATTGATTCTAGAGAATCTCTTCAAAATATTGCTCAAAAAATTCAAAATATGGGAGTAGAAAACGTAGTAATAACAGGACTAGAAACAAAAAATAATCAAATATCAGATTTCATACTAGAAGGAAAAAAACAATATACCATATCAGGTAAAAAAATTTTAAAAATTAATCATGGGAGTGGCTGTAATTATGCAGCAGCAATGTTATTTGCATTAGCAAATGGAAAACCAATAAAGGAAGCGGTAAAATTTTCAAAGCATTTTACAGAGAATTCAATTAAAAATGCTAAAAATATCGGAAGGGGAGTAGCTATAACCCAAGTAAAAAATAAAGATGTCATCTACACAGAATTAAATCATGCCATTAACGAATTTATCGGAATAAGGGACGCTTACAAAAAAATTCCCGAATGCCAAACAAATTTTGTGTTTTCAAAGAAAAATCCTAAATCAATTGAAGATGTGCTTGGAGTTTCAGGAAGAATTGTAAAGACAGGAAACAAGATCATAGTTGCAGGAGAATTGTCATATGGAGGGTCAAAACATGTGGCAACAGCTTTAATTTCCATGAACATGAGATATCCAGATGTAAGATCAGCAATTAATTTAAAATACAATAAAGAAGACATTTCAAAACTTAGCAAGGAAGGTTTGATCATTTCCAGTTATAATCGAAATAAGGAACCTAAGATGTTAAAAGACAAAGAAGGAAATTCTATCAGATGGGGAATAAAATCAGCAATAAAAAAATCAGAAAAACAACCTGATGTCATTTATCATAAAGGAGATTTTGGGAAAGAACCAATGATGATAGTTTTTGCAAAGTCACCGTCATTAGTAATTAAAAAGGTTTTAAAATTATTTAATTAATTATGTTCTATACCAATCCCATCTTAGAATAAATAGTCTCACTTCAAAGAAAATCTCGTGAAGGCAGTAATCTTAGCAGGGGGATTAGGAACAAGATTACAACCATATACAATATTTCTCCCAAAGCCAATGTTACCATTAGGAGACAAACCAATTTTAGAGCATCTTATAAATTGGACAAACAAAAATGGAGTGAAATCTATTGTATTGTGCGTTAGTTATCTAAGAAAACAAATTGAAGATTTTTTTGGAGACGGTACAGATTTTGGGGTAAGTATTGAATATGCAATTTCTAACAAACCACTAGCTACAGCAGGTCAACTTAAAACAGCAGAAAAATTCCTTGAAGATACTTTTGTTTGTATGTATGGAGATTCTATATATAATTTCAAATTGCGAAAAATGATAAATCAACATTATCGACAGAAATCATTCATTACAATGAGTTTGAATGAATACAAAACGAATCTTCCATATGGGGTCATAGAAACTACAAAAACAGGCAAGGTAACTGCTTGGAATGAGAAACCAGAAATCAAGGCAAATATCAATATGGGCTGTTATGTAATGGAACCAGGAGTGTTAGATTTAATTCCAAAAAACATTCCGTATGGAATGGATGATGTAATTAAAAAGGCAATGACCAAGAAAAAAATTGTCAACAGTATTGTTTCAAAAGAACCATTTCTCGATATTGGAAACAAGGCATCATACATAAAGGCGAATAAAGAATATCTTCAAAATCTTGGAAAGATTTAATGGAAAAAAATAACAGCATAACTATCAGAAAATTACAAAAAGAGGATCTTTGGAATGGGTTCTTAACCTCATTAGATTCTCTTCGACAAGCCAGCAATATTGATAAGAAATCTGCAGAAAATATTTTTGATAAAATAAATCAAAATCCTGATCACGTAGTTGCAGTAGCAATTATTGAGAGAAGAATAGTTGGCTCAGCCACGCTCTTGATAGAAACTAAATTTATTCATAATGGTGGAAAAGTTGGACACATAGAGGATGTTGTTGTAGACAAAGAACATCAGGGAAAAGGAATTGGAGAAAAAATTATAAAATTTCTTTTAAAACATGCGGAAGGTGTAGGCTGTTATAAAACCATTTTAGATTGTGCGGATGAAGTAAAACCTTTTTATGAAAAATTAGGTTTCAAGCATAATTCAAATGCATTAAGATTTGACCATATTTAGAAATATTCTTTTTTAGGACGTTTCTTGTTTGTTTTAATTAGAATTATTCCAACTATCATTACAGGTATAGAAATACCCATAAAAAGAGGAGGAGAGATCTTTACTGCATCTGTCAAATATGTAACTGCAAGATTATCCATTAGAGCATAACAATAAACCATTCCAATTAATAAAATAATTCCGCCACTTAGTATTATGGAACCAATTGATTTAGATCCATAACGTTTGGATAGAATAAATGAAAACGCAGACTAAAATCGATGCAGGTGCGATTCCAATTGAAATGAATTGAAGAATTTTTGAATTTGGTTCAAATTCAATACCAAATCCAAAATTGGTTGGTATACTAGTCATAAAATTATAAATTGAAATCATTTCTCCAACAAACATTGCAAATAAACCAACACTTGCGATAGCGGCCCATTTTTCAAGAGACATGATTTAACAAAACCTAGTTGATAAATAAACTATTCAAACAATTCCGACAAGATTTGCCAATTCTTTTCTACAAGACATGCCAAGTTTTTCTGCGGCTTGTTCTGGAGATAAATCATTAAGAAATACGCCATATCCTCTTTCAAGACCAGACCATGACTTGGTGATTGGATAAATTTCAATGTGCCAGTGAATTTGCCTACTATTTTTCTTTTCTGGAGATAAGTGAAATACCATATTATACGAAACATCTTTTACTGTTTTTGATAATCCACCAAGAGTAGCTCGCAATATGAGAGCTAAATCATTAATTTCTTTTTGAGTAATTTTAGAAAATCCAGTAGCGTGTTTTTTTGGAGAAATCCAAAATTCATATGGATAGGACGGTGCCCAAGGACAAAATGCAATAAACCCTTCAGATTGAATAATCTGCCTTGGACCTCCTATCTCCTCATTGACGGTTTGACACATTGGGCACACCCCCTTTTCATTAAGAATTTTATGAGATGCTTCTGCCTCTTCTTCAATTATAGGAGGAATGGTTGAAAATGTTAAGATATTCAAATGTGGGTGAGGATTTTGACTTCCAGCAGATTCTCCCTGATCAGCATAAATCGAAACATATGATACGCCTTTTTGTGTATATAGCCATCGCAATCTATCCTGAACAACTACAAGTACATTTGACCACTGTTCAGTATCGATAGTAGCCAAAGTATCCTTTTCTTTAGGAGAAGCAACAACAATGTAATGATAACCATAGGCAGGCTCACTATAATGAGGTCTGTCACTGTAAGAATTTTCTGTCTCAATTGAGACTATTGGATTTTTACTTTCAAAAACTCTGATGGACCAACCTTTTACATAATCATCTTCACTATCTTGGAGACGTTGTAACATTCCATCTTTGGCAACTAAAGAAAGAACCGAGGGATTTGTCATAGATTCATTTCCTGGAGCAAATGGGGATTTTTTTGGATCAATTATTTTATCATCTTTTTTTGAAACGATCATAAAACGATCTGAAACATAATCTTTTCTCATATCTCCCATATTTCATACTGAAAGTCTAAGCATGTTAAAACGTTTACTGATATACTAAAAATCAGAACAAGATTTTGATTTAAAAAAAATAATTCGACAATATATTATTTTATCAAAAATACAAAATATTAATTTGTTAAATTCCTAAATAATTTTTCAAGTTTGTAAATGATTGTTCTATCCAGATCGCATTTTTTGCTGTAAGATTTAAAGGAGAGCATTAAAAAATTTGGAAATATGGTTAGTATGAATAATTCTGATATTCATATGATTTATGTTCTTTTAGATGGTGTAGGTGATCTTCCACATCCGGATTTGGGTGGTAAAACACCACTTGAAGCCGCAAGTACACCAACTCTTGATAGATTAGCAAAAAATGGAGTAATTGGAGAAGTGATTTCTGTGGGAAAAGGTATAGCTCCAGAATCAGATATCGCAGTTTTCAATATGTTAGGATATAAATTTCATCATGCAGATTATGCAGGTAGAGGAGTCATAGAAGCAATTGGAGTTGGAATTGACTTCAAGGATGGAGACCTTGCATTAAGAGGTAATTTTGCAACATTAAGTGATGAAGGGGTGATTACAGATAGGCGTGCTGGTAGGCATATTGAAAAAAAAGATGCAGAGGGAATTGCAAAAGAAATTGAGAATACAATTAAATTTTCTCATCCAAATTCATCAGTTGTAGTATCACCTACAATTGGTCACAGAGTTACGGTAAGAATTAGAACAGTTGGTGAAAAATTGTCATCTGAAATAACCAACACTGATCCAGCCTACGCTAGAGTAGATGGAATGGGCATTGCAAAAGCTGTGGGAGATTTTTTACGAATTGAGAAATGCCTTCCGCTTGATGAAACAACAAGTTCAAAGATTACGGCAAAATTAGTTAATGAATTTACAGAGCAATCGCTAAAAATTATGAAGGATAGTTTAATTAATAAAAAAAGAATAGAAGCGAAAAAGAAAATCCTTAGTTGTATTTTACTTAGAGATGCAGGAAACAAATATCCAGATGTAAAACCAATCAATGAAATGCATTCAATGAATTTCTCATGTATTGTCGATATGCCTGTGGAAATCGGAATTTCAAAAGTACTAGAAATGAAGGCTTTTGAAGCAGGTGGATTAACAGATTATGAGGAAAAAGCCAAAGTTGCTGCAAAAGCAATGGAAACACAAAATGCAATTTATGTTCATTTAAAAGGTCCCGATGAATTTGGTCATGATGGAGATGCTATTGGGAAAATGAAAAATATAGAAGAGATCGATCAAAGATTTTTCAAAACATTACTTAACAATATTGATTTCAATAAAGTAGCCATTGTTATTTCTGCAGATCATTCAACTCCATGTATCAACAAAGGTCACAGTGACGACCCGGTACCAATTTTAGTTTCAGGTGGGTTTATCAAAAACGATGGAACCACAAGAATGACGGAAAGACAAGCTAACAAAGGAAGCATTGGATTAATTCAAGGATCAGATGTTGTCTCAACAGCTCTTAAAATAATTAAATCTCAAATAAAGTAAGAAGTTTAGTTTTTTGCATTTTTTTTATCTTAGCCCGAATTAGATCAACATCTATTGTGCCATACATTGAGGGAGAATCACCCAATTTTTTTAATGAACGATCAAGCATACCAACACCAATGTCAGCCTCATTTTTTTGAGCATGTGCAAAAGCTACTGCAAGAAGAATAATTCCTTGTACAAGTTCTTTTTCTCGCCCGTAGCATTTTTTCCAGACACCCTCTAAAGATTCATGACTTTCCCAAAATCTTTCCGAATTGAAATAAAAAATTCCATCTTTGAGGCCGTCCTCTTTACTAATTTTTTCTTCAATAACATGTCGTACATTATCCAAGTAACCAATTGGGGTTAGTTTTTCTATTAATGAGTTTAATTCATCTGGTGCAACAGATACATCAAATTCAAGAAAGTCCCTTGCAACCCGAGCAACCCTAACAGAAGCAGACATGTCCGAACAAAGATCTCTGGCTTTATGAACAAGATCGCGTGAATGTATAGGCTGATACCCATTGTTCTTTAAATGAATCATGTATCTTTCCATATGAGAGTTTGACTGTGATTTCATAAATTTGTTCTCTAATTTCAATCAAGATTTATATGAAATGGACAAAAGATTTCGGATACATGTCTATTATTGAGACAATAACTGATGTAAATAACACATTCCTATCTAGAAGAGAATTAGAATGTAGGTTTACAGGATTGGGAGGAAAACTCAAAAAACTTGAGGCAGTAGATATGGTCACAAAAGAATTCAAACTAGCAAATAAAGTAGTAATTCCAATGAGATTAAAAACACATGTAGGAAAATCACTTGTTACAGGCACTTTCTATGTTTATGAGGATGAATCTCTTGCAAAAAAACAAGTTAATTCCACAATATTTTCTAGATTAGAAAAAGCTAAAGCCAAAAATGCTGAAGTTGAAAAAACGGAGAAATCTGAGTAATGGCAACAAAAAAAGGGCCTGTTGGAAAAAAAGGTTCCAGTCCTAACGTGTATAAATATTTCAAGGTGGATAAAGATTCAATATCAAGAATCCGAAAAAATTGTTCCAGATGTGGAAAAGGAGTTTTCATGTCAAAACATAAAGACAGAAACACGTGTGGAAAATGTGGATTAACAGAATTTATTCAATAAGGTTTTTTTCAATACGGAAAAAAAATCATTTTATTAGAAGATTAAAGTTAAAAAAATTTACAAAATACAAAAACATACATCATCAAAAACCCTGTTACAACTTTAAAGAAAAGGTAATAATATGTTAAATGGGAATAAAAAAAGAAGAAAAAATGGATTATGAAAAATTATGTGATCAAGTTTTAATGGCTGATCCACAAATTAGATTTACAGGAATTTTGGACTCTAAGGGAGATCTAATAGTTGAAAAAAATCGTGATGATGCAAAATTACTTAATCCTGATGAAGTAAAAATGTCAGTTCATTATACTTTCGAGAGATGGACACGTCTTCAAAATCTTTCTTACAAATTAGGTAAAGAAAAAACATCGATTACTGAATATGAGAAAGTTACTTTGATCAGTCTTCATTTCGGAAAAAATCTCTTTTTGTTAAGTACAGAGCCAGATGTAGATTATATGAAAATAATCTCGAAAACTAGTTCGTTAATTTTAAGTTTCCAAAAATAGAATCATACAAAAATTTAGTCTAATTAAACAATATTTGGTATTCAATAAAATAGAATTTAATTAAATTATATCAATAAAGTTTCTTCTTATGGATATTATGACTCTTTTGTTCCAAATATTCGATTTTTTGTAAAAATATAGGGTCTATGGTTATTTTTGACAAGGATTCTGCAGATAATTTAACAATATTAGTATCAAGAGAGATATTTATTTTTGGAAGATTTTTCTCAATCCAAAATTTCATTACTTTTTCTTCCAATTTATAATCTCGAAAACCAGATGGAAATCGTGTTGTGATATGATTCAAAAGAGTCCTATCTTTAAATACCGCTTTTGGTTCAAATAATCTCATTTCATCGGCATAAACACTTTCAAACAAATTTCCAGTGACTTCATCTGATACTAAATCCATTTTAGAAATTTTCCTAATTAATTCAAGATAATGTAAAAACTCGTGTGCCAATATTGCATGAATTGTTCCTTTTAGACCATATGCAACAAGTGGTGCAGAGATTTGAATTACAACATTAAACTTATCCTCAAATAACAATGGAATCGTACGAGCAAATAATATTCCAAATTCATATGAATTTGGATTTGGAGTTGATATTATTATTGATGGTTCTACATATGCAGGAGGATAACGTATGCCTGAAGCTTTTTCAATTCGATCAATTCCTCCAACAACAATGGGAAAACGTTTTACGATTAGATCATAGACTTCATCTGAGATTAATCCCTTAATATGCGCCTCTTTTACTCGGACTAGCGGATCCAATATATCATTACGAGAAATTTGAATGTAAAAAGGTTGATTCTATCTAGATTTTGGCTTGCCTGATTTTGCAGTCTTTTTTCTACGTCGATCAGCTCTTTGATCAGCATGTCTCTTGTGTTTTCCTTTTTTTCGAATTGGCATGATTACCTAAAAAATTAGGGATTAGTTAATTGTTATCATTTTAGAACAATATCAAAAAAATCAAACTGAATACACCTACATTTATCATTCAAAATTTGACTAATTCCAGGAGTCACTTCATTGGATTCAACAAATCGCTTTACAGGTAAACCACCTTCTGCTGTAATAAAAAGAATAAAACAATTTTTTCCAGTTTTTTTGTATTTTAATTGAGAAATTATCTTTTCAGATCGTTTCCCAAATGAATCATAAACCACCATAGGGATATTAACAATTTCATTTAATTTTTTTAGTTTTGAAGAATTAATTTCATTTTCTGTGAGAATTTTTATTTCTATTGAGGAGGCAAATTTTAATGGAGATTTTGGAGATTCAAATATTATTTTGCAATCATAAATAGATACATAATCCAACACTATATTTCGTGATAGGGTTATGTTTCTTTTGAGTGGGTTTTGAATTTTGACAAAAAAAGGTCGTCCAGAACCAACAACTATACTGGATTGATCCTCACCACCTACCCAAGTAAATTTTGCAGTAGTTCCCCCAAATTTGTTAAAAAGAAATTTGGATATTTTACCTTCAATACTGTCATACTCAGATATTCCATGAAAATTGCAATTTCGGCATCCTTTCCCAAAACAATTTACACATGGTTTTTGTTTTTGTGGTAATCCTCTTTTTGATTTAGTATACCGCCCTTGTAATATGATAGGTTTTGAACGTAGATCACATATGCCATTTTTAAAATCAATTGTAAAAGTCAGATCAGGATTTAAAAAATCAATTGATTTCTTTGTTTTTTTAGTAAATCGTTTTCCAAGTTCTTTCGTAATATCAGTTTTAACACTGTCTCTTCCTCGTAATTTGAATTTTGAACGAATGTAATCATCTCTATCTAATATAGAAGGTTTAATCATCGCCCCCACTACGATAGAGGCAAAATCATAATTATGTGAAGTATGTACCATTAATTCCACATATGAGGCAAGATTCTCAAAAAGATTTTTACAAATATAACATTTTGATTTTAATTGATTAAAATTCATTTTTAATTTTTTTCCAAGTAGTTTATTTGATGAAAGATTCAACTGTTTAGAAAATAATCTCCCTAAACACTGATCACATAAATCATATTCTTGGATGATCTGATTTGCAATAGGAATAATCTTTTTAATATCAGTCATACTTTAATTTTGGATTAAAAAATGGGATTCTAACCTAAGCCCATCCGTCGGAGTGCACCTTGCATTTGTCTTCCTTTTGATGCTTTCATCATATTTTTTGAATTTTTATAATTTTTAAGGAGCTCTTTAACTTCATGTTCAGGCCAACCAGAACCTCGTGATATTCGTTTTATTCGAGATGAATTTAACAAATCGGGATCAGCTTTTTCAGATTTTGTCATACTTTGAATGATAAATCGCCATTTGGATACTCTGTTTTCCATCTGATCTAATTGATCATCTTTAACCATTCCAGAAAGACCAGGCATATTATCAAGAAATCCCTTTAGTGAACCTACTTTAGTTACTTCCTCCAATTGATAGAAAAAATCATCCATGTTCATTTTGCCGCTAGAAATTCTCTTTAACCTAATATCATCTCCTTCGGTTTCTAATTTTTTTGCCAAATCTAAAATAGCTTGGATATCACCCATTCCAAGCAGCCTTCCAACAAATCGTGTAGGTGAAAATTTTTCTAAATCATCAATTCGCTCTCCAGTTCCAATATACATGATTTGGGCACCAGTCGCTGCCGACGCAGCAATTGCACCCCCTCCTTTTGCAGAACTGTCCAATTTCGTAATAATAATTCCACCAACAGGAATTGTTTTATGGAATGCTTCTGCTTGATTGAAGCACTGTTGACCAATAGTTCCATCTATTACAAGTATTGCAAGATCAGGTTGAGCAACTTTGTTAATTTGTTCCATTTCTGCCAAAAGATCTTTTTCTTCTTTGTGTCGCCCAGCAGTATCAATTATAATTACATCCAGAGGTAATTTTTCAAAATAGTTCAAACCATTTTTTACTATATTAGGAGAATCTTTATTATTTTCTTCACCATAAACCTCAACATTTGATTTTTCACACATAGTTCGTAATTGAATTAATGCCCCAGGTCTATAGGTATCAGCACCAACTACACCCACTGTATAACCTTGTTTCGTTAGAAATTTAGCAAGTTTCGCAGTTACAGTTGTTTTCCCACTTCCTTGAATACCAAGCATGATTATCTTGTTTTGTTTTCCAGGTTTGAAATCAAAATTACTTTCTTTACCCAATAATTTTGCAAGTTCATCATACAAAATTTTTACAATATGATCTTTTCTTGATAAACCTGGGGGAGGAGTTTCGTGTAAAGAACGCTCTTCCAATTTTTTGGTGATTTCAAAAACTAGTTTAACATTAACATCAGAATTCAATAATGCTCTCTGAACATCTTTTGATAATTCTTTTATGAGTCCCTCATCTATTCCTGAGGATTTTACAATTTTCTTAATTGCGTCACGTAGGTTATTTTTTAAACTGTCAAGCATTGTAATCTAGACTTGCATCCACTATTTCAAACCTTCCTCTATATCCATCCCAAATTTTTCTTTCTTGATTAATTTTAATTGGGTTTAAAAAAAGAGGACAGTTAACTACAAAAGTTTCTGCCTCTCCACCCTCAAAATTTAAATTAAAACCAAATTTTTGAGAGAGATTATTAAGAACATTAACATCGTTTTTGGTAATTTTTTTACCTAGCCATGAATAATCCAATCCACCGGATGAAACACTACTGATAAGAAAAATAAAATTTGATGTTATTAATTCACACATGTATTCTAATGGCTCACGATTCCACAAGGGGGTAATTGATTTTAGATTTAGTTTATTACATAGATTTTCAAATTTTTCTTTTTGAAATTGACTTTTGATGCCACCATGGACTAATCCGTCTATATGATATTCAGATATGGCTTTAGTTAGAAGTTTTTCTAGCGCATTTATTTCATTTCCAGTTTCATCAAATTCAGATCTAATGGTCAATTGGGGGATCTGCATAGACTGGGATTGTAGATAGGTCCATTCTAAGTTTGGATGATGTAGCAAGTGACTTTCGTCGGATTTTGGAAAAACGGTTAGAAGGCAGTTTATTTCATGTCCTTGTTTTTTTGTTAAGAAAATAGAATAGAGACTATCTTTGCCTCCTGAAAAAAGTGCAGCTAATTTCATCTTAAAAAAAATATCCTAAAAAATCTTCAAAAAAGAGATGTATAGATGCCTCATTACTCATAATCCTCATCAAATATCAGATGGCTTTTCCGCTCATCATCAGCATCCACATTACCTTTTGATAAGCATTATTTTAGTTGTCAATGTTTTTTGTATGTCCACTATATAACGAAAATTTACTTCAAACATGTTCTTGATATTCCTGGGCATATCTCAAATATATCCCATAATGATTCAATATTCATATAATAAAATCAACAATAAATTATCAATTTTACGAAAATCAAAGGTTCAATCCAAATTTAATCAAAGCCTATATTCTAAATAATTATTCAATAGGATATGACAAAAAACAGAATAACAATTAGTACAATTGCTGCGATTCTAATTGTATCAATTCTAGTTCTTGCTAATTCAAAACTTGTACAGGCAGAAAAAACGGAAACCATAGAGATTCTAAATCTTGCCGTAGAACCTGCATCAATTAATGTTGGAGATACATTTTCAATTAATGGATTGATAGTGAATAATTCTACCAATACAATTTCAATACATAACGGATGTGCGGGACCATTTTCAATAACATTTGATGATCATGCTTCAGTTACAATGGAAAAAGTATGCAACTGGATGCCAATTCAAATTATTTTAAAACCTGGTGAAAGTAGAGATGTAACAACAAGCCTTGGTTCAAATCTAGTTTACAACGCAGATTCCGCCGGAATTGTAAGTGGAAATGTCACAGTATCCTATGATGTAATCAACGAATCAAATCCAGATTTATCGAACATGGATAATACAATTTCAAAATCAATATCATTTACAATAAATAATAAAAATACTCAAGCAGACGGAGGGCATACTCCCATCTTATCCCCTCTAAAGCAATCCAAATCAGGAATCAATGCAAAAAACATCAAATGCAATGAAGGACTTGAATTAGTAATTAAAACACATAGCAATTCTCCTGCATGTGTAAAACCGACTACTGCAGAAAAGTTAGTTTCACTCGGTTGGATAAAATCACCACAAAGTAATGTATCTGAAGAAGAATCGTCGACTAGAGACATTACACTAGAAGACAGTGGCAAATCAATTACTCTCAAGACAGGCCAAAGTTTCCTCCTGAAGCTTGGTGAAGACTTTGAATGGAATGTAGAAATAGACAATCAAGATGTCGTAAGCAGGGCACTAAACATTATGGTAATTAGAGGTGCTCAAGGAGTTTATGAAGCTCATGCACCTGGTCATGCAGTATTAACTGCTGTGGGGGATCCACCATGTCTCCATTCAGATCCTCCGTGTAAAATTCACTCAATTTTATTTACACTAGATATAGAAGTCACCTAATCAAACCTAGTTAATCTGGAAATATCACAAATAACAAAGATTTGAACAATTTTGAAAATACAAAATTGTTGGCAAAAAATAACTGGAAAAAATAATTATTTTATCGAGTCGTTAAGAAATTTTTTTTAATTAATAAAGACAGAAGTAAAATCGCATGTATTGTCATTTTACACTTAGTACTCCTTTCATCTCAGGATGAAGAGTACAATGATAAATAAAATCACCTGATTTATCTGCCAAAAATGTAATTGATTGGGATTCAAAATATCCAAGGTCTTTTGAATGGACGTTAAATTCATCTATGTTAAAATTATGAACTGATTTTTCTTCAGAAGTATTTAGTATTTCATTGATTACATGAACAGCAACTAGATTTCCTTTGGAGACATTCAAAGTGGGACTGGTCATTCCACCTGCACGAGGTACTTGTTTTCCACCTCTACTGGATTGCATTGCAAATGCATAATGACCGTCAGTTGTTTTTCCAGTCTTTATCAAAATGTTTTCAGGACTCAAAAATACGGGATAATCCACATTGACCGGAATGAATGATTGATATGCAAAGTATCCACCAGCTGCGCCAATTACAACTATACCCGCGAGGATAAATATTGTAGTTCGCCCCAGTTTTTTAGGCTGGTTTTTTTGTTTTGCCAATCGATTGCCTAAAACTTGCCACTATTTAGACCATGATGAACAAAGTTAAGCATATTATAAAAACAAGAAATTCAAAAAGTTACCTAATACAAATGAACCGCGATAATAAATTTCAAAATAAAGTTAAATTCCTTAATACAATAAGATATGAAATAATTATTCCTAATTCGTTTATTGGTTAAAGGAACAAAAAGCAAAGGGAGTACAAAAATAAACTGCGTGATAACAGATGACAGACACACAAAAAATTCTAATTGCGGCAGTGATTGTTCTTGGTATACTTGTAGCAATAACTATTCCCCCATCTATTGGATTTTATTTTGGAGAAAAGAATCAACAAAACACAAGTGGAAAAGTACTAAACCTCAAAGATACAACGGAAAATAAAACCATTGAAACAGTAAAAGAGATCACATATAGCAACAATTCTCCAAATGAACAAAACAATACAAACATTGGCAAGATTTATCAAAAATTGGAAAATTCGGTTGTACAGATTACTAGCACTGTAACAGAAACTAGATCCAACATTATAATTAATGGCAATCCGCTGCAGCAACAGGCATCAAGATTAGGTTCCGGATTTGTTTATGACACTGATGGCCACATTATTACAAACAATCATGTTGTTTCAGGGGTGGATAGTGTTGACGTTACACTTTCTAATGGGGATATTTTTAGTGCCAAAGTGATTGGCACTGATGAATACAACGATATCGCAGTATTACAATTAACTGATGATTATTCTAATGATCCAATCAGCCCAATACCATTTGTTGATTCATCACAAATTAAAGTAGGTGATCCAGTAATTGCCATTGGAAACCCATTTGGATTAAGCAATACCATGACAACAGGTATAGTAAGTCAAATTGGAAGATTGCTTCCAAATCAGGAATCTGGATTTTCCATTCCAAATATCATCCAGACTGATGCTGCCATCAATCCAGGAAATTCAGGAGGACCACTACTAGACAACCATGGGAATCTAATTGGGATGAATACTGCAATTGAATCTAAAGGTGGAGAATTTGCAGGAGTAGGTTTTGCAATACCATCAAATATTATTAAAAAAGTTGTACCTATTCTAATTGAAAAAGGAGAATATGATCATCCATGGTTAGGAATTTCTGGAACTACACTCACACCAAAATTAGCAGAAAAACTGAATTTGCCAAAAAATTTTAGAGGTTCTCTAATCAACGAAGTTGTGAAAAATGGACCTGCAGAAAAGGCAGGTATCAAAAATGCACTATACACTTCAGATAAAGAAATTGCAAATGCAGATATCGTAATTTCAATTGACAATATTCCAGTAAAAAGAATAGATGACATTATCTCTTATGTATCAGAAAACAAATCCGTAGGAGACAAGGTATCCCTTAAGATCTATAGAGACGGCGACATTATGAATATTGATGTAGTATTAGATAAAAGAACATCAGCCAACAAATAGGTTTTGCAATTTTGTAGGAAGATCAACCCTAATTCAATTAACACATACTAAGCTAGAATCATAAATGGTTCAGATCAAAAATCTGTTCAAATATGAATAAATGGGAAATTAGATTAATAGTGTGAGGTGCAATAAAGTATGGCCGATGCTCGTAAATATCGTGATCGAATTTACATTGTAAAAGACATTATTCTTACTCTCTCTGAATATGGACAACTCAATCAGACAGCCTTGTTTAGTTTTTGTGGGCTAAACATATCAAAACACAAGGGAATTTTAGACAATTTAGAACAAAATGAAATGATACGCAGAGAAGAAGTCGAAGAAGGAAAAAGAACAATTACGATTTTTAAGGTAACGCCCAAAGGTATGAATTTTTGCAGAGAGATTATAGAACCTTATGAGCATTTGTTTCCAAGGAGTGGAAAATCATCTGGCGATTTATTCAAGCTTGGTTGTTTATTCTTCATCTAAATGAAATTTGGATGAGATTGTATTATCAAGAGTTTCTTTTCTTTTCAGATAATCAGAATATCTGTTATTCCACTTGCTAAGTGAACGGAATTGCCTGATTCCTGTAACCAACCAAATTCCAGAGGTAACTAGTATTCCAACTAGAAGAACTATCAAGATAATTCCAAAATCACCTTCTTGTTCTAGTAGAAGTAAAAATTTTGGATGAGTTATAAGATATAATGAAATGCCTATTGCAAATGGAGCCAAAATAAGTGCAGAAAATGAGACACCTAGCATCACTCCTCTTAACTGTTGAATTTTTTCAATAAATCCATCCATAGAACGTAAAATATCTTTACTTTCATTATCTGACAAATTTCATTACTCCTACAAAATTCCTAAAAATATTTTCGATCATCATGTATTTGGTTTTGGTCATGATATTTATCACCTACTTAACATTGTTAATTTGATTTTATTATCAATTGTGTTTTTCATTAAAACTGCAAAAAAAGATGAGCAAATTCTTCAATTTTTTTCTTAAAATTCAAAATTTCGATAGAAGAATTACATTTACGATAATATGAAAATACGAATCAAGTAGGAATTTATTTTAATTATATGTTGAACAATTAACAATGTTAAGCATTATCTAAATACTAAAATTCAATAGGATTGTCAATGCAGAAGCAACCATATCTACTCCAGAGGGAAAATGCAAGAATTCATGAGCTTGTTAACTCAATGATTCATAGTTTTCAGTTACTGCCCGAGACACAGATAGTGTTTTCCCTAGATATGCTTCTGCAGTTTAATTTTCTCTGAATCCAAAATTTCAAAATATTGGTTGTAAGTTAACATTGTTAAGCGATGTTTTAGTATGAATAGAGTAATTATACTACATGGGCTCTAAATTATCCATTTCAAAAAAAATTAATGTAGCACAATTGAAGAATGTATTCAAAAAAAGCCCTCAATTTACAAATAAATGCCATATCTGTAATATGGAATTTACAGATACAGAAAGAACGAAAAAACACATGATCAAGGCTCATTCTAAACCAAAACGCGAAAAAGAGCACCATTAGAAATGACCATAAAAATCCAAATTTTTGGGGGAATTTTGGCTTGACAATAAAACTTGCTTGCAGGGACTATGGTTATGATTGTGATTTTGCAGTTGTGGGGGAAGTTGATTCAGTGGTAACGCAATTTGGAAAGCATACTGATGAGGAACACGGTATAGAGTATACAAAAGAAGTTTTAATGCAGTTTATCCTAAGAAAATCCAGTAGAATCTAAATTAATTTATGAATTGTTTTTAGAAGAGATTTTTAGTCTTGAATAAATTGAGAAAGTGTTTTGGCATATGTGTTTGTTAAAGTATGCACGTATTGATCCCAAGAATCAATAACAGATAATCTAAATGGAATGTAGGATTTTAGAAAATTTGTCGATAAGTCAATTTGGGATTCAGTAATGTTTGCCATGAATTTCCAATATTGATCAACTGCTTTTAAGAAATTTTGATCAATTTGCAGATTGTCAAAATATTTCTCTTCGGCCAAATGACAAACTCCAAAAAGATCTTGTATTGAATGCAAGTATCTAGAGTATAAATCAGAATAATTTTGAAATAGAATAGGCATCTCTACTTCTAGTTTTTGAATAATGTCGGATGTGTTGGTTTTCATTATTTCACATACTGAAATTTTTTGAGATTTATTTTCATTCTCGTTTAATTTAGGTTTATTTGAAATTACCTGAACTGTATCTTCCATGTAGTATTTTGTTCTTTGATACTAATAAATTTGCATTAACAATGTTAAGCACTCCCTAAATACTAAAACTAAAAATATCGCTCATTGAAAAATAGATGGTATTTGTAATATGAGTCAAGAAATTGAACAATTAACGAAGAATGCAATGGAATATTCCATAATGCTTCAAAGATTGCATAAAGAAATTTCTACAATAATTGTAGGCCAGGATAAAATAATCGAGAAATTAATTTTGGCATTATTATCTCAAGGTCATGTACTACTTGAAGGAGTTCCAGGATTAGCAAAAACATTACTTGTTCAAACTGTTTCTGATTGCATAAATTCAAAATTTGTAAGATTACAGTTTACACCAGATCTTCTTCCAGCAGATATTACCGGAACAAAAATTTATGATCATAATTCAGGATCTTTTAAAACCATTAAAGGTCCCATTTTTTCAAATTTTATACTGGCTGATGAGATAAATCGTGCACCACCAAAGGTGCAATCGGCTTTATTAGAAGCAATGCAAGAAAAACAGGTCAGCATTCAAGGAGAAACATACCAATTAGAAAAACCATTTTTTGTAATGGCTACACAAAATCCTATAGAATCAGAGGGGACCTACAAACTTCCAGAAGCTCAAGTAGATCGTTTTATGTTCAAACTTTTAATTTCATATCCCAATAAAGAACAAGAATCAGAAATTATTCATAGGTTTACAGAAGGAATAACTCACAAGGCAACCAAGATTCTATCTATAACAGATATCCTAAGCATACAAGATTTTGTTCCAAAGATATACTGTGATGAAAAAATTCGAAATTATATTACAGAAATTGTTGATGCAACACGACATCCAAATGATTACGGACTGTCTTTGACAGACAAGATTGAATTTGGTGCATCTCCAAGAGCATCCATCTGGCTAACCATTGGTGCAAAGGCAAATGCAATTTTACATGGGCGCGGATATGTAATTCCAAAAGATGTTCAAGATGTTTGCTATGAAATCCTAAGACATAGAATATTGCTTACTTATGAGGCAGAATCAGAAAACATAACGTCAGATGACATGATTAAGAAAATTCTTGACAAGATCACAATTCCCTGATAGAAAACAATTATTCTGATAAAAATGAGCCAAACAAGAGAGATTTTAAAGCAAGTTAAAAAATTAGAAATTACCACAAAACTACTTGCAGATGGTCTAGTTACTGGAAATTCAAATTCCATTTTTAAGGGACAAGGAATAGAGTTTTCCGAAATTAGAGATTACAGACCAGGTGACGACATACGTGCAATAGATTGGAAGGTTACAGCTAGATTCAATCATCCATACATCAAAGAGTTTATTGAAGAAAGAGACCTACAAATTTATTTTGTAATTGATCTGTCAGAATCTGGCAGTTTTGGAACAAATATTTCAAAAAAACAAAAGGCATTAGAGATAATGGCAAGTCTCATGTTTGCTACACTGCGAAATAATGACCGAATGGGAGTTTTTTTAATTACTGATAGGGTAGAGAAATTCATCCCAGCAAAAAAAGGGCGAAAGCACCTTCTACAGGTACTGAATTTGATTGTCTCTTTTACCCCTAAATCGCTAAAAACTGACCTCAAAACTTCACTAGTTCAAATATCAAAAATCATAAAAAGAAAAAGTGTTCTCTTTGTAATTTCTGATTTTATTGATGAAAGTGAATTTCTCAAACCTCTCAAAATAATCAGAAAAAAGTATGACATTATTGCACTAAAAATTGGTGATTTGCGCGAAAAAGAAATCCCAGATGTAGGATTGATAGAGTTGGAAGACAAAGAAACAGGAGAACAAATTCTTGTAGATACATCTGATGAAGACTTTAGGAATTCATATTCAAAATTAATATCGGACAATGAATTACAATTTACTTCAAACCTAAGAAAAATCAAGGTTGATACGCTCCAACTTTTCACAGATCAAAACTATTCAATTCCATTACGAAAATTCTTTCGAAGGAGAAAGTAGATTAATTTGGCAGGATTTGATAATCAACTAGTACTAGTTTTTCTTTTAGCAATTCCAGGATTATTTTATTTATATCACAAAGTTTTAGTAAAAAAGAAAAAAGCAGCAATTCAATTCAGTAATTTATCATATCTTAAATCCACCATTGGAAACAAGAAATATTCCAAACGAGATTCATTTTTGTTTTACATCTCAATTGGCGTCATAATACTAATGATAATTGGATTTGCAGATCCACACATTCCATTAGAGCAGACAAAAGAAGGTGTCAATGTAGTTCTTGTAATTGATGTATCCGGAAGCATGCAAGCAACAGATTACCCGCCAAATAGATTAGAATCGGCTAAAAATTCTGCTGAGATATTGATAAATTCGTTGCAACCAAAAGACAATGTCGGCATAGTGACTTTTGAATCAGGGGCCACAACTGCAGCTTATCTTAGTCCGTACAAAGACAAGGTAATAGAAAAACTACGAGACATTTTACCACGAGAGGGAAAAACAGCAATCGGAGATGGATTAAGTCTTGGAATAGACATGGCGACTTCGGTTCCAAACAAGAAAAAAGTTGTGATTCTTCTTAGTGATGGGGTAACTAATGCAGGCGTCATTTCACCAAATGAGGCTGTGAATTTTGCCAAATCAAATAATATTCAGGTCTATACCGTAGGTTTAGGCACAAAGGACAAGGTAATTTTGGGATACGACTATTTTGGAAATCCCCAATATGCGGATCTTGATGAGGATACACTAAAGGCAATAGCACAACAAACAGGTGGGAAATATTTCAAATCAGTAGATACAAGCACATTGGATAATGTTTACAAAAATATCAGCCAAGACATCAAACGAGAAAAAGAAGAATCCAGTATCAAAGAATGGTTTTTTGGAGGTGCTCTTGCATTGTTTTTTGCTCAATTATACCTCAGATATGGCAGAGGGAGGATCATTCAATGAAAAAATATATTTTATTGCTGACATTTTTTCTGATTTCTCTTCCAATGGCATTTGCTGCAAATATTGTCATGTCAGTTGATCAATCCACGTATTATTTTAAGACAGGAGAAAATGCAATAATTCCAATGAAATTAGATAATAACTATGGAAAACCAATTACTGGCGATTTACAGTATTCTGTAACTCAACAGATAACACAAGGAATAGTCTCAATTTTCAACATCAAATACACAATCTACTACATTTACCGTTATTGAGGGAAATCAGACAGCAGCTTTGAATTTTGGTACATCAAATTCACCAGTCAGCTATGTCGTAAATTTGAGTTTTAATTACAATGATGGAAATGACATGACTGTTGCACTAGATCCAATCACCATAGTTTTTGTTTCTGATGAATCGCAAAAAAATAATGTACAAAACAAAGTACAGGGTTCATCAGAAAAAGCAGTTCAATCACAAAATGATCCTTTTGCACAGCAACAGCAAAGACTACAAGAAAGATTGGATCAAATGCTGCAAAACCAGCTTTCTTCACAGAATTCGCAGCAAAGATTACAAAATAATCAGATTCCTCAGGACAGCTCTGCCTTAAGAGAGCAAATGCAAAGGCAATCTGAAGAGAGAAATCAGATCCAACAGGAATTTCAAAAACAATTAGCATCCAATGGGAAATTTCAAGAATTGCACCAAGGTCTTTTACAGCAAGGGTATAATGTCACAAATGGCAACCTGACACCAATTTCCAACTCTACAGGGGATTTTGAGATAAATTATAAAAATGAGCAAGGAAAGTGGGCTAAAATTCAAGGCTCTATGAAAAATGGCACCGTGACTGACATTCAAAAACAAACTCAGGAAGAAAGGGACAACCTTTTAGCGAAATTACGCGAGGATCCAACCTTTAAGAAATATGCCGCAGAGTTGAATCAAGAAGGATTTTCAGAAAAAGACATTGAATTTCAAGACGATGGAAACAAAACAAGCATTCAACTAAATTATGAAAATGACAAAGCACAATCAGCTACAATTAAAGCTGAATTTGAAGACGAGAATATAACAAAAATAGAGCTAGAAAAACCGAACCCAGACTATTCATATCTATGGCCAATTCCAATCATCATCGTAACTGGCATAGTAGGATTTTTGCTATATAAAAAATTCAAATCAAAAAAGATCAAATCTGCACCAATCCAAGAAAAAATTCCAGATAAACCATTTGACTATGTTTTTGCATCAAGTGAATTAATCAAGGAGGCAAAGAAAGATTTCAAAGAAGAAAAATACAAAGATGCATACGGAAAGATTAGTCAAGCAATCAGATTGTTTTTGAGTCATAAGGCAGAACTAAAAAGAGAGATTACTAATGAGGAAATTTTATTATATCTTAGAAGTGCAAAATATCCTGTAGATGACATTAGAAATTGTTTTAGATTGTCAAGTTTGGTAGAATTTGCAAAATATACTCCAAATGAGGGAGATTTTGTGAAAATGTTTTCCTTGGCTGAAAAAATTATTCATGGACATTATGATGATGCTGCACAATAAATCATAGAAAAACTAGATTCGAATTTCAAATAAAGTAAATATTTTTTAAAATTTGTATATACTATTAGTATATACAATTGATACGCCATTTTATACGCTATTATGATTATATAATGACGTATATAGTGACGGACAAACGATAAATGAAATTGTATAATGAAAAATTTAGCATAATTATGGTTGTACACATTATAATTTAGTCATACATACAACGTAATTTCATACATTTCTAAGGGATTTTACGTATAACGGATTTACTAAAATACCATGCATAAACGAGTTCATTGACAGAGAATAAAAAGGGAAAGCCTCCCTCCCAGTCACAAAAAACGCGATATAACTAAAGTAATAACGAATTAGGATTTGTTGGAGATTGTTTAAAACAATAACTTACATTATGATTTTATGAAATATGTAGATGGGTTTTTGATTCTAGGTTGTGCTATTTTTCTTATTGGAATTACACTGAATGATTATGAAGGCTCGCGACAGGATGTGGATTTTGGATTTTATGTTTTTACAATTGCATTGAGCATAATCGGGTTAATAATAATGGGAATTTTTTCTGTAATCAAGTTTTACCCAAAACCAAAAGCCAAAATTTGACTCTACCAAATCACAAAAATCATTACAACATAAAATTCCTCAAAAATATGGATATTCAGTTACTTTAGAATTGATATTATCGTGATAATTACTAAACCTATAGTTAGTCCTATTAGGCCTAACGTAAGTTTCTCAAGTCTACCAGAGGATTTTGTTAGATTTTCAACATCTTTGTGTTGTTGCTTGAATATGGATGTCATGACATCCATTTGCGACTTAATAACTTGATGAAACTCTTTTCCTCTCAGTAAACCGGAATCATCTAGCGGTAAAGATCTTAATGCTTCTAATTTATCTTGGATTTCCTTATTCAAAGTGTTATCCATTTAATCTCTTATTTCGCAGAATCTCCATTTAATTCTACGTGTCATTTTCAAAAAAAATGGTCAACTTCTTTATCTCTGAGTCTTATTTTAGAAATATAAAATATGATGATTTCTGATTATGGAATTGTACTTGAAATCGCAGGATTTGCATTGCTACTTTTTTCAGGTAATAGGAATCCTTCCGCGGGAGCAATTCTATGGAATAGTCATAAAGAAGATCCTTTTGATGTGTTCCGGAGTAAAATACTTCCTGATAAATGGGTACATCAGGGGTTGGTAACTGGGATTGTAATAGTCATCATTGGGTTAATTTTACAAATATCCAATTTTAATTTCATTATATAAAATAATTAAATTTTAGTTGCATCAAACACATCCAAATTAAACGGAACTGAAATATTGTGTATCTTTAATCTCACATCAGTCAATCTTCCAAGCCACATTCTTCCTCTGTCTCCGTTGATGTTTAGTGACTTTGTCACCTCATAAAACGAATCAATCTTTTTAATCGATTTTAATTATTCCAACTTTTACAAGATATTCAATTCCTGTTAAAAATTCTCGTTCAGTTATTTTTCCATCTGACCACCATTTTGCATTATTTTTTATCCAAACGGGAATTGTTTTTCCAGATTGTTCAGTCGATTCTGGGATATCTGAAATGTGAATAATTTTGTTTTTTAGTAAGTATTGAATTCCCGTAACAAAGGTTTTATCATCTAAATTTCCGTCTGACCACCATTTTGCATTATTTTTTATCCAAACTGGAACCGTTGGATTTACACTTGTTTCATTTTTTATAATATCTTGTGTTTCATTTTTTATAATATCTTGTGTTTCAATACTTTTAGCTGTATTGGTGGGAATGAATATTTTATCAGACTTTATTTTAAATGAATTAATCGAAGAATCAATCTCTCTTGCAAAATCAGATTGCACCAAGGATGAATATCCGGCATTAATAATCCAGATGTTATCATCCACTGGAATCACTGTGGAAATATTGATAATTCGATTAAAATCGCCTGTGGAATCAGTAAACTGATTAAAATATTTGATTTGATATGCTTTTTTGTCATCTACTTGGATTACTTTGGACTCCCATAGAGAAAAATTAGAGCATTTCAATTTTTCAATTTTTATTGTCATTTCTTCACAGTATTCTTTTGCCGATTCTGTCAAGTGTTCTAGATAGTCAGTATCATTCAATGCATTGTTTTCACCATTCCTAAATAATCCCACATTAAGAAATCCGTATTGATATTGCAAATTATCTACAAAGGATACCATCAAATTGTCTTCTTCCAGATTTTGATTAGTATTTAATTTCCAATCTGCCGGATAATCAATGGAAAATCCGACCTTTTTAGATTCATATGATTTTAATAAATACGGTAAGGGTATTGTGTGAATTTTGCTGCCATTATCAGAGATATTCCCAAAACCCTTGTATCCATATATTGAAACCATTTTTTGGATGTCTAGTGGGGAAATGCCTGCACGTTTAGAATAATCTGGCACATTTGGTATCATTACAGATGGTGGTGAAATAGACCCTGTTGCCCAACTATCCGTAGTGGATTTATCATATACTATGTAATGCCCTAATCCCAAAGCATGACCTATTTCATGTCGAATAATGAAAGCGAGTTCTGCTGTACCTCTAGGAATATTTAGATAACTTGGATGATACTCATACCAATAATAAATAATATTTCCTTCTCGCATTTGCTGCATTTCCATTCCAGGATCTACTTGTAAATAGTAAATTTCCACTATTGGAGAGGAAGTTTTTTCTTCAAGGAAAGTCAAACCAAGAGTAGAGAATTTCTCTTCTTCATTATCAGGTTGATCTTTAAACTGAATTTGAATATCACAATTTGAAAAATCATAAGAATTTATTTCATTTATTTTGATTACTTTTGATTCTAAATTCCAACCATTTCTTTCCCTGGTTGTGTCTTTTAATTTTGCTTCCCAATCTAATATTGCATATTCGGTTTCTTTAACCAATTTTTTTCCAATTTCTGGGATGTTCTTGTCTTCATGTTCTAATATGCATATTGTAGGATCGTGAGCAAGCTTATACTCATTTGTCATAAAAGTAGTTTCAGCAAAAGCAGTATTGCTAAAAACAAATAGAATATAGAAAACAAATGAGAACCCAATCAAGTATGAATTAATGGAATCAAATCTATTCGGATACTCTTTCAAGGAGAAAATGTGTATCTTTGTTCTCTGGTCATTTTCCACAAACAATAACTTCTAAACAGAATGCTTGGATATAAGAAATAATTAGCTAGAATTAGAATTTTTTGATTAATTTTCTGTTATTGTGATTTTTGCATTTTCAAGTCTTACCTTTAGATCAGAGATATCCCCATCATGATCTTTGAGATAATGATTCACCATTTCCTCAAATTTGGCGGATGTATTCCAGTCGGCTTTTGCTGCTTGTAATGGAGATATTTTGTGGGGATTTTTCTCTGCATACTCCATCATTTTGTACTTTAAAAGATCAGAGATTTCAGTTCGTAGTTTGATGCTTTTTATGTCTTCTTTGAGGGATTCGATGTCTTGGTTTTTCTTTTCTAGTTCAGATTTTTCCTTTCGTAATTTCCTATTTTCTGCATTGACTCTCTCCTCATCAGATATTGTAAGGCCCGGTATAGCCTTGAGAAATTCTCTATAGCATTCCTCCAAGGTAGGCTGCAGATATGTTCCATCAAGTCCATTTTTGTGTGCCATCATCTTTTCGGCAATGTTAGAGTTTACACTGCTATTTAGCTTGAGAATCGTGTTGAATCTTTTTCTAAACATATAGACTAGAGATTTGTCGTATCTGTTGCCTGTTTTTTTACGTTGGGTGTTTGCGCCTCGGATTATTTTTCCCAGAATCTCTGTCATGTTCTGATCAGTCATATGTTGATTCTTTGTATTCCACTTGCTACCCAATGTTGAAAACAGTGGACTTTGTTCATCCAGCTTCTCACCCTGAAGTTTTCTGCCATTAAGATATCTGTCAATAATTTTTCTTGCCTCTGGTGTAAGAAATGCCCAGTATCCTTCCTTGGATTCGTCATATACTTTGATGGAGTAACAGTAATGTGGTTGATTGATCGGATCATCAGGATTTGGCATTGATTGGAGATGTTTGATTTTCAAAACAGGGTCAACTAGTGCAGCAGGTCTTATACCAGTGGATGCAAGAAAATGAATTATTGCTTGTTTTCTTACTGACCTTTCGCAATAATTTAACATTATCTGCAGATCTTCATTTGTTACCGGAGATCTTCCTCCTTGTATCCTGTCTTCTTTTTTCATACTTCGTCTGACAAGTTTCTTGTGCCAAAGTTTTCTGTTCATCTCAAAAAATAATTCCGGAGCCGCCAGTGTTGGCTTTACTGCGTCATAGACCAATCCTTCCGACTCTAAATAATTTACAAATTCTTCTAAAATGTCAGTAATTTTTTCAGGATCATATTGTAGTAATGATTCAAAGTCTTCTACATGGTTTACGTATTGGAATTTAGCTGCAAACTTCATGAATCTTTGAATCTTGTATGCGTATGATTCTTTAGATTTTGAAGTAGTTGGAACCTTGATGAACTTGTGAAAGCAAGGGTGTTCCTCTTTCATCCGGTCAATCCATTCGGCTTGTTTGATACGTAAAACCATGAATGAAATTATAGATTGCGTTACTAATAAGACCTAACTTTTGATACGCATTATTTTAGTTCTGCCCATTACTTTCCAATATTCAACATTTTGACCATTTTCAAGCACTCCATTTATTTCAGAATCAACTAAGGTGACGTCAATTGTCTCAAAGGTTTCTGAATCCATAACTTGTATGATATCACCAATGATAGATATTATTTGACCAGTTCTCTTGTCTATTAACGGAATGTGTACTTGCATGCTAACAGGTCCTACATGAGGTCTAGATTTACCATCAAATACGCCTACTCCAACAATTCTAGCCTTTGCTGCACCATGTTTTCCTGGTTTAGACGTATCATATTCAACAATCCTACAAGCTTCACCATCAGGTTGATCTGAAACTGGCAATAGAATGTATGAACCTATTTTTAATGAACCAAGGTCAGCAGGTTTGCTCATGATGAAGCAGTTTTTAGTCGAATATTTAACTTTTCTATTTTAGTTTGTCTAAAATTGAAAGGCTAAGTAAATTGGTCATTGTTAGTCCTTTTCGATTAACATCACGTTTGGTTTCTTCACAATATTTTTTTACGCTTTGATGACTTTTTTCGCTTGCAACTTCTATAATTACAATATTTTCAGAGTATGGAAAAGTGAATTTTGAAGGAGATGTACAGAGAGTATTCATATGACTTATGCAACCTGTTTCAATTTTAGTTCTTTTTAATAAAAGATTTGCAATTTCCTGTAAATCCTCTTGGGATTGTCCATATTCCAAATAGTAAACAGTAACAAAATTGGTTTCTCCCATTACTTCCCTTTGAAAAAATTCATCTTTAATACTAAAAACAAAGGATGTTTTTTCTTGATTGTACTTGTTTAGATCATCTAGGAGGTATTGACTATCTTTGAATTTTCCCAAAATATAATGATTTGTTGAATTAGAAAAATAGGCTATACTTTCATTGGAAAACGTTCCAGTCACAAAATATAATGATTCAATATTATCAGGAGATCATCCAAGCATCTTTTAATTCAATGGATTTATGATTGTGCAAATAAGGAGCACAGACATAACCAGAATGAGATAACCTCTGCACAGACACAACAAATTTCCTTGAGATAGGGTATTTATGCATATGTAGAGCGATTTGATTATTAATCAAATGGAGTCATCTTCGATAGTTTTTTAATACAAGGACACTTCTTTTTTTTGTCCCAAGCTAGCTCAGCCTGGTAGAGCTTCCGGCTGTAGTTGTTGGCTTACGATGGCTGACTCAATACCAGCATATCAGGCATACAGAAACCGGGCTGTCGAAGGTTCAATTCCTTCGCTTGGGACCACAGGTTTTTTATAAATTGAAAATATAAAAATAATAAAAAATAGACTAATTTAAGAAAACAATGATGAACTCTTAAATTAATAAAAATATCTATTGTCTATGCTGTTTTTTTGACTTTTTGAGCAGCTGGTCCTTTTTGACCCTCGCCTACTTCAAACTCGACTTTATCGCCTTCATTGATGAATCCATCAACATCTGATTTGTGAACGAATAGATCGTCACCAGATTCTCTTTCGATAAAACCAAAGCCTTTTGTGCGATTGAACCACTTTACTGTGCCTTGTTCCATTTAATAGGTAGAAAAATTATTCCGTATATTAAGATAAGTTATCAAAATATATCAAATGTAGCATAATTATTCATAAACCAAATTGAGTTACGAGCAAACAGATTGAAATCTAGAAGTCTTTTGGAATATGATTATTGTTTTTAAGCCAATCTACTTGAGGTAATGTGAATCTCCAAACAATGTCGCCCTGTTCTCCCTCTTTAAAATCCCAGGGGGCAATGATGACTATGTCATTATCTCTAATCCATACTCTACGCTTTAATTTTCCTCTGATTCTACCTCTTCTAGTAAGGCCGTCAGTACATTTTACCATTACATTTTCCCCACCAAGCATTTTAAGAACTCTACCAAAAAGTTCTCCTTCTTCTGGTAACCGCATTTCTTTTAAATCGCTTTCATTTTTAACTTGACGTTTACCCATAGAAGACATTACAGTCATGAGCATATAAATTGACTAAATTACAATATCATCCTCATTTTTTCTAAAAAGAAAAAGTGATCTGATAATCTTCATTTTAGATTTACAATAAATTAGGATTATTTTGTATCCACCATGTTACAATAACTTATCATATACAATGAATTTTATTTACGAGTGGTAAAAATTATTCATGGAATTTAATTGCATAACGGATTGCTCGCAGTGTTGTATTGAAAGAGAGTATTACCCAACAACAAAATTTGGAAAAATTGGAGTTTTAATATTACCTGAAGAAAAAGAAAAAATAGAATACCTTGCAAAAATAAATAACTTGAAAATTGAAATTATTCCAAGGATTGGAATATCAAATAATAGAATTAATCCATCAAAAATATTAGCATATCAATTAATGGGAAAAGAAAAAAATGGAAATACATGCCCTTTTTTAGATACAGAAACTGAAAAAAGATCACCGCATGGGGGATTCTCTTGTAAAATATACAAACAACGACCTCTTGCATGTAGAACTTATCCGTTAATAGAATTAGAACCAATTACACTTGATCAAAAATGTCAATTTTGTAAAGAACATTGTAGTGCTGATCAAAATTTAAATTCCGAGATGGAATCGCTTGTTAAAATTCAAACAAAAATGACAACAGATGCATCATTTGTATGGAGATTCGCTACAGGAATAGGAGAAGAATCAGATAAAGAACAAATAGAGAAGGGTTGGATACTAGAAGAATAATTTTACAAACATTTGAACAATTTTAGAAAAAACTGATTGTTGAAGATTTTTGCATATATTAGTTTTTTTCAAATTAAGAAAATATCAAAATTCATTTTCACAAATAAAATGAATACACCATTTGCGTCAATTAATTTCATTTTAAATCTATTCAGCTAAGGATTGATTACAGCACGTCCTACAATCTTACGTGCTTTAAGATCTTCCAATGCAGAATTTGCACTCTCAAGAGCGTACCTTTTTGAAATCATTGGATTAATTGTTCCTTTTTTAGCAAGGTCCAATAATTCCAACATGTCAGAATAATTTCCAGTGTAAGCTCCTTGAATAATAATAGATTTGAGAGGAATTGTAACAAGAGATAGATTCTATAGAACCACCAAACAGACCAACTAAAACAAGGTTTCCTCTCTTTCTCAAAACATTTAGTCCCATTTTAGCCGTTGGCGGAGCATTTACAAAATCCACGACGCTGTCAGCACCCTTACCATTACAAATGGAAATTATTTTTTTAGATGTTTCAGGATCTTTAGAATTCATTACAAAATCTGCTCCCATCTCTTTTGCTGTTTCTAATTTTTGATCATCAAGATCAACGCAGATTATTTTGGCATTAGTAATTGCTTTTGCTATTTGAACACCCATCAAACCTAATCCTCCAGCACCAATTATTACAAGAAACTCTGGAGAGTTTTGGTTTGATTTCTTAATTGCAGTATAGGCTGTTAGTCCAGAACAAGCTAATGAAGTTGCAGATTCGGGATCGACACCATTTAATTTTGCAAGATATTTGAAATGTGGTACAAGTGAATATTCAGAATATCCACCGTCCTGAAAAACACCTAGAGATTTTGGATTATCACATAAATTTTCATTGCCTACTTTACAAGCAGGACACATACCACACCCTATCCAAGGATACACCAATACTTGATCCCCTTTTGAAAAACCTTTAACATTATTTCCCAATTCTTCAACCGTACCTACAATTTCATGTCCAGGTGTAACAGGATATTTTACACCCCTATCAGTAACTTTCATGAATTGTCCATCACCTA
This sequence comes from uncultured Nitrosopumilaceae archaeon, assembly GCA_963825095.1. GTDB lineage: Archaea > Thermoproteota > Nitrososphaeria > Nitrososphaerales > Nitrosopumilaceae > Nitrosarchaeum. The sequence goes on along the minus strand of CAWGRV010000019.1, from coordinate 219,779 downwards.
AATCATATCCACCCTCCCAAAGATGTAAGTCACTATGACAAACCCCAACTGCTTTGACTTTAACTAAAACCTGGTTATCTTTAGGATGAGGGGTTTCTATTTCTACAACTTTCAATGGTTCGTTAGGACCTGTAATTATTGCAGATTTCATAAAGTAGCAATTTAATCATAACAATATAAGAGTTGACTGGATATAAGAAAAAAATAGAGCCCCTAGATATTATTGCATAAAAAAGATATGGAGTGTATGAGTGAAGACCAAATTCCTAACAGTATAGTCTCAAGCGCCAGTGAATATTTTGTTTAATCCCACCTCAGTTGGTAAAAAAGATGTTTGGGAAATTGATCTAATTCTAATTTTGGATTTATTAATAAAAATTCTTGAAAAAAATGGAAAAAAGGATCTTAGAATTGCAGGAATGGCAGCACTGTCATCTTCCTTAATTTATCGAATGAAGGTAGAAAGTATATTTGCATTACAACGTGCGGCAATGGAAAAAAAACCTATCAGTCAAAGAACAGACATAGATATAGAATTAATAGATATGCCATATAGACACGAATCAACATATCCAGTTTCGTTAGATGATTTGTTAGGATTATTACAAAATCTAATTGGCACCATTGCTAATCCACAACATAGAAGAAATAAACTAGAGATAGAACCAATCGAAGCACCTGATTTTCAAGAATATTTTATTTCACTCGAAAACATTATTGGAAAATATGAAGACTTGATAATTAAAAAAATTTCAGATGCAGGATACGGTATGCTTCAAGACAATAATAAAAGATCTTGACGCAATCGATTCGATCAGGTGTTTTTTTGCAATATTGTTTTTGGCGAGGGACGAAAAAATTGATTTGGAGCAAATAGATGAAGATATCAAAATCATTTTGATAAAAGAGAAGTTAACAATCTGATCAAAATTGAAGAAAAGATTTCTTTAAGTAGATTTTATGGTGAAATATAGATAATTGACTAAAATTGACAAGGATGATGATGCAACTGCACGAATTGAAGCAGCGCTTTATTCTGCAGGAAGACCCTTAAAAATAGAGGAATTAATCAGAGCTTCAGGCACAGAATCACGCACAAAGACCTTTGAACTACTTGGTGAAATAATGAAAAAGACCAAATCAGCCTTTAAGGCAATTGAGGTAATTACTCTTCCAGATGGCTCCTATGTATTTCAGTTAAAACCAGAATTCAGTTCTACTATCAAGAGATATGCATCAAAACCTATACTTCCAAACGCAACTCTGAAAACATTATCTTACATTGCATACATGCAACCAATTTCATCAAAACAACTTGTAGAAACAAGAGGTTCTGGAGTATATGAACATCTCAAGGAACTACGACAATTAGATTTTATTTCCCATCAAAATGTAGGCAGGTTAAAAATATTCAACACCACTGAAAAATTCCAAAAGTATTTTGGAATTCAAGGAGATGTAGAAAATCTCAAACAACGATTGTTTTCAAAAATAAGAAAAACTGCAAAGATGTCTGAATCAAATGCGGCACCTCAAATTATCACTAAATTTAATTAATCAGATTTTTTATTTTAAGCCTAATTTTTTCGTTTTGTATAAATTAGAGTAGTTAAAAGAATATTTGTGCGAAAGTCAGTAGAAAACCTTGCAACCAGTAAGACAACTGGAGGTAGAAGACATCCATTAAGAATTAGGAGAAAGTATGAAATTGACAGATATCCTAACGAGGCAGTTTCAGGTGCTCAAGTCACAATCACAAGACGTGTACGAGGCAATAATAAAAAAACTGCTTTGAAATCAATCGATTTTGTAAACTTGTCAATGAAAAATTCCAAAGTGAAGAAAACAAAAATTCTCAAAGTATTGGAAAATTCTACAAATAATGATTATCAAAGAAGAGGAATCATCACAAAAGGTGCAATATTAGAAACAGAAGAAGGCAAGTGTAGAGTGGTGTCTAAACCCGGACAAGTTGGAATAGTTAACGCAGTTTTATTAAAGTGATAAAATGAAGGATTACGAGCATGTCGTAATCTGGTTAGATTATTTCAATAAGACAATACCAAGATCAAAAGGAAGAAAATTAGAAAAGGAAAAATGCATTTTTGATCCCTCTCTAAAAGAATTGACTGAGGCTGCACAAGCAGTTGGATTTGTAATCACAGAATCAGATGACAAAGTGAGATTCCCTAGAAGACCCTATGTAAGATCAGGATACATAGTATTACCAAAAGGAACCTCTAAGACAAATATTCTTAACAAAATTTCAGAAAAATTAGTTGCAAAAAGAGCCAAGCAGTCAAAATAAAATCAATTCTAGCTCTCAGCTAAAGTAAAGTTGACAGAAGTCTATGATAACAATACAATGATTGCTATTTTTAATTGCAGGAGGTAGGTGAAATATTGCACTTAGCCGCTAGTGGCAGAGTGATCATTCAACTATCTAGTAAATTGGTTGAAGGACAAATACTCTGTGACGAGAAGGGAACTAAGGTTGCAAAAGTAATGGAACTAATAGGTCCAATAAAAAGACCGTTTGCGTCAGCAACTCCATTAACAAACAACATAGAGAAATTCATTGGCAGAAGTGTTTTCACAATTGAACATTCTCCTGCAAATATACAAAAATTCAGGAGAAGAAAAAAATGAATATATTACAACCACAAAGCTGTCCTGAATGTCAATCTTCATTAGTAGATGACACTCAGAATGGTGAAATAATCTGTTCAGGTTGCGGCGTAGTTGTCGCAGATCAGATGGTAGATTATGGTCCAGAAACAAAGAGCTCAAATCTCGAAGACAAGATGAAGCTTGCAAGAGCAACAGGACAAACAACCTATTCTCAACATGATTTGGGAATAACAACAGAGATATCAATGGGTACAAAAGACTTTAGTGGAAAAACAATCAACCACGAAGTTGCAAATCAAATGCACAATCTCAGAAAATGGCAACAACGAGTACGTGTTTCCTCACCAAGAGAAAGAAGATTAGCAAATGTTTTATCAAAAATGGGTGAAACATGTGACAGTCTGAATCTTTCAAGAAATGTTTTGGAAACTGCTTCTATGATATACAGAAATTTAGATGGACATGTTGATGTAAAGGGAAAATCAGTAGCAAGTATCACTGCAGCTACAATTTACATGGCATGTAAACAATGTAATGTTGTAAGATCATTAGAAGAAATTTGTCGAGGGATATGCGAACCAAAAGATGTCAAGTCAAAAACAAAACTTGCAGCAAAATACTATAGAACAATGGTAATGGAGATGGGCCATACAAATGCCCCAGTAGTTACCATGAACAAATACATCTCAAAGATTGCAAATATGACACAAACCGAAGTTAGAATTGAAAGACTAGCTTTGGAAATAGCAGAAAAAACTAAAGACAGTAGCATTTCAGATGGAAAAGCTCCAAATGGAATTGCTGCAGCATATCTATATGTTGCATCAGTTTTGCTAGGACAAAATGTCCTTCAAAGAGATGTCTCAAGTATTGCAGGTGTCACAGAAGTAACTATCAGAAATAGATGTAAAGAGATCCTAACTTGTTACAAACTCAAAATTACGTTGAGACCATCACTGGCCAAAATTTAATCCCCCCCCCCTTTTCTTTTATTAAAAAATTATCAGATAATGCTATTAGGATTAGCTAAATTTCGTGGGTATTATATATAGAAACAAAACAAAATGCACCATGGCAGTGCTTGAGATTATAGATCTTCATGTTTCACGAGAAGGTAAAGAAATTCTCAAAGGAGTTAATTTGAAAACAGGTCCTGGAGAAGTTCATGCAATAATGGGACCTAATGGTTCTGGAAAAAGTACTCTAGCATACACATTACTTGCTCACCCAAAATATGAAGTGACCAAAGGAGATATTTTGCTAGATGGGCAAAGCATTCTAGAATTATCTGCCGATGAACGAGCAAAAAAAGGATTGTTTTTGGGATTTCAGTATCCTACAGAAGTATCAGGTGTAGGGTTTTCACATTTTCTAAGAACAGCTTACAATTCACTAAGCAAGGCCTTACAAGGAGATGACAGAGAAGTATTCATTACAGTAAGAGAATTTCAAAAATATCTTAAAGAAAACCTTAACAAGGTTGGATTAAAAGAAGAATTTCTTTCAAGATATCTTAATGAGGGATTTTCAGGAGGAGAAAAGAAACGTGCAGAAGTTTTACAAATGGCAGTATTAAAACCAAAGATTTCAATTTTAGATGAACCAGATTCAGGTTTAGATATTGATGCAGTGCAAGCTGTGGCTAAAGCAATAAGTCAGGTATCAGGAAAAGATGCAACAGTAATTATAATTACGCATTATGCAAGAATTTTAAAATTCTTGGATAAATTGGATTTTGTTCACGTCTTTGCAAGAGGTCAGATCTTAAAGACAGGAGACGCATCTCTTGCAGATAAATTAGAAAGTGAAGGGTACGATTGGGTTTTAGAACAAAAAATCTAAAATTCTATAATTTTTTGAACCACAGATCTAAATTAGATCCTAATCACCAGAATTAAATATTTTACTTGCAGTTAAATCAAAAGCCCTATATCTCACATTCTTGGCAAAGCGACAGATTCAATGTCTGAAACTCCATCATCGGGTCTTGTACGTAGTCTATCTCTGGTAGACATTGTCATGGTAGGTATTGCAGCCATGATAGGAGGGGCAATCTTTGTCTTAGTAGGTCCTGCCATGAATGAAGCAGGACCAGCCCTTATCATCGTATTTTTAGTCAATGGAATAATCACACTATTTACAGCAATGACTTATGCAGAACTTGGTTCTGCGCTTCCCGAAGCTGGGGGAGGTTATGGTTGGATTAGACAAGGATTACCAAGACCAAATGCATTTATCAGTGGATGGATGGCTTGGTTCGCACACATTATAGCAGGAAGTCTCTATGCAGTAGCATTTGGTTCGTTTCTTAGCCATTTACTTTCCATAATGAACATACTAGTTTTCGAAGGATTGGATAAAATAATTGCAGTATTGGCAATTATTCTTTTTACTTACATTAACGTCAAGGGGGCATCAGATACTGGCAAAATTGGAAGTGTTATTACATTTTCACAATTGACCATAATAGTAATTCTTATTATTGCAGGTTTGTATGCAGTTACTTTTACTAATCACAACTGGCCTGAAAACTTTCAGGATTTTTTCCCCAATGGAAGCATCGGAATAGTTATTGCAATGGGTTTGACATTTATTGCTTTTGAAGGATATGAAATAATTGTTCAAACAGGTGAAGAGGTAAAAAATCCAAAAAGAAACATTCCACGTGCAATTTTTATTTCATTAGCAGTAGTTGTTGTGCTGTATATTGTTTTTACATTTGCATTTATTGGGGGTTTGAACTCATCTCAAACTGGGGAAGATCCTTGGAAATTCATTGGAGGACACAAGGAGCTTGGGATAATTGAGGGTGCAAAGTATCTTCTTCCATTTGGTGCCTTAATAGTACTTGTTGGAGGAATCGTATCAACATTATCAGCATTAAATGCAACTACATTTTCCTCAAGTCGTGTTGCTTTTGCAATGGGGAGACATTACACTTTGCCGGTGGAATTTAGTACGATTCACAAAAAATTCCACACCCCACACTATGCAACAATAGCATCAGGAGTAATAATGATAGTAGTTGCAGCACTATTACCTCTTGAGCAAATCGCACTGGCTGCAAGTGTAATGTTTCTTTTTCTTTTCACTCAGGTAAACATTGCAGCTATAACAATTCGCCGGTTATATGGACACAAACTCAATTATGGATTTAAGATTCCTTTCTTTCCTGTTCTGCCTTTAATTGGAATATTTACCAAAATAGGTCTTGCGATATATCTTTTGATTTACAACCCGCTAAGCTGGTTGATTGCAATTATTTGGATACTGATAGGTTTTTCAATTTACAAAATATATTCTGCTAAAAAGGAAATTGAGCATCATGCTCCCCTAGTCGCCAGTGAAGGACCAAAAGAAAGAAAAGATTATCGAATAATGGTTGTTTTTGATCAACACTCTGTAAAACTAGCTAAAATAGCAGCAGCCATTGCACAACAAAAAGATGGTGAAGTTTCATTTTTGAATATTGTAACAATACCAACACAATTGCCCCTTACAGAAGCTCAGAAATTTACAAGCCCTGCAATGAGATCCTTTGAAGATCTAAAAAAAGAATCATGGACAGTTCCTTGCAGATATCTTATAAGATTAACACATGATACGACTGAAGCCATCCTTGCAACGGTAGAACAGCAAGGAGTTAATCTTTTAATTATGGATTTTCACAGTCTAAAAAACAATAGAAAATTACTATCACTTACCACTTGTGATATTATGGGAGTCCACATGGGCAAGAATTTTGATACTGAATTATCAAACATTGTTGTTTCATATGATAAGGGACGTCATTCTAACATGGGATTGGAAATTTCGGATATTCTTGCCAAATCATTAAATAGTAAAATCAGGATAGTTAGGGGAGTTACAGGTTCTCCAGAGGAAGAGAGAGATATTTTGGCAAAACTCAACGAAAGAATGTTTGATTTAGAGATAAAAAAAATTCCAATACACAAAATATCTTCAAGAAAAGAAAATGTAATGCGTGATTTAGTGGAACATTTCAATAGTACAATACCTGAAATAATTATCTTGGGTGCTGGAAATCAATCTGATCAAGCATTTAGTCCAAAAACAATGGAGATTATTGAAAAAACAAAAACGACTATCTTTGTCATTAGAGATTCTAGACTATCATCAATTCAAACCAGATATTTCTGGGATAAAATTGCTCCAAGAATAAGAGAAAATAAATTCGCATATAGAATTTATCTAGATTTGTTAAGACTGGTATATTTTATAAGAACGAAAAGTCATCCAATAGAATCTCATGATGATTACTTTATATCAAAAAGAAAAGAAAATAAATAAAAATCAATTTCGGAATGAATTTTACTGTCAATTATGCACTTTATTTGCCTTTAATTCACAATTCAACAGATTAGATACGACGATACCATAAACTAAATAATTTCTAAAGAATACATGATTATTCAAAATTTTAATGTAGTATAACCAAAAGCATGTTTTTAGATTATGAAATTAATTCATTTAATTAAATTTCTTATAATTTTTTAAAATAAACAAGTTTAAGGATAATTAGTTTAATGATTTGTATGATATACAATGTAAATGTTGAATTTAACAAAGATTTTTGCATTGTTAAAGAAAATCAAATCAAAATTGGCATAAAATCCAAGCCAATCAAAGGAGAAGCAAATAAAGAAATCATAAAAAAATTAGCCAAACATTTTGAGATTTCTACCTCACTTATACAAATAAAAGCTGGAAAGAGATCCAAACAAAAAATTATCGAAATACAGAATTAGAGAATATTGTTTTTGTTTAAATAGGGTTTTGCAAAAGAAAATGCATGGAAAAAAATGATGATCAATATTTTTTTAATTTCTCATTCTTTAAAATAGATCCTAAATGGAGATGGATGGCAGATTTAGCAAAAGAAGAATCAGCCAAAGAGGTAGAAAACGTAATCAGAAACTCTAGAATAAAGTGCAGAACATATTCCAATCTGGGACTAAGAGACGATGCAGATTTTTTATTTTGGTTTGCAGCAAAAACAGTTGAGGAAATTCAGAGTGTAATTGAAAAATTATATTCTACTGTTTTTGGAAAATACATCATACCATCAAAAACATATTTTTCCTGTACTCGACCATCAATTTATGTAAAATCAGGAAAACCACTTGGTTTTGTTGCAGATAATGAAACAAAAAAATATGTAATCGTATACCCTTTTACAAAAACTAGAGAATGGTATCTGCTCCCCAAAGAAGAAAGACAGTCAATAATGGATGAGCATATTGAAGTAAGTAAAAAATATCCACAAGTCATTCTTAATACAACATATTCTTTTGGAATTCATGATGAAGATTTTATGCTTGCATTTGAAGTAGATGAAGTTAGAGATTTTCAAGACCTAATAATGGATTTGAGAGAAACACGAGTTTCAAGATATGTGCAAAAAGATACTCCAATGATAGTTTGTGTTAAAAAAGACATTGTGCCTCTAATAGGAAGTCTTGGTTAGTGGAGTGTCTAAAAGAATGGCAAACCATAGTCAGTGCACTAGAAAACGGTGATCAAACAATCATACTAAGAAAAGGCGGAATATTAGACATTGAGTCAGGTTTTAAAATTGAATCAAAAAAATTCCTGCTGTATCCTACCCAAGAACATCAAGAACAAAATCATATCAAACCACAATTTTACAAATATTTTGAAAATGCAAAATTAAATCTATCTAAGGAAGGTTTTAACCAAATCACATCATATGCAGAAGTTTTGGAAGAGACAAACATTTCATCTGATGATGTCATCAAAAAATTATCAGAATATCATATTTGGAGTGATTCATACATCAAAGAAAGAAGAAATTGGCACTACGAAAAACCTATGAAAGCAGTTTTTTTAAAAGTCTATAAAATACCTCCATTCAGATTACCGATTAAATCCGAGTATCACGGGTGCAAATCTTGGATAAACATAAATGCAGAAATCTCAATTGGAGAAACAGTTTTGAGTGATCAGGAAATTGAATCAAAACTCAACAAATTCAAGGAGATAATAAAATGAAATACAAAACATTAGGAAAAAGTGGAATCAAAGTATCAGAAATAGGATTTGGAGCATGGACTATAGGCCTTGATTGGTGGGGTAAAAAAATTGAAGAGAATGAAGCAAAACGAATGCTAAAAAGAGCGTATGATTTAGGAATTAATTTCTTTGAAACAGCAGATATGTATGGAAAAGGAATTAGTGAGAAAATTATTGGAGATGTGTTTAAAGGAATGAGAAATGAGATCGTAATTTCAACAAAATATGGTTATGATTTTGCAGAAGTGGAGCAAATTGGTCATGCGGAATTACCTCAAAGATTTGATCCAGAGTTTACAAGAAAAGCCCTCAATGCATCACTAGCAAGGTTACAAACAGATTATGTGGACTCGTATGGTTTACACAATCCAAAATTAAATCATATTAGAAATGATGAAATTTTCAACACTTTTGATGAATTGATTAAAGAAGGAAAGATAAAATCATCCCAAGTTGCACTAGGTCCGGCGATTGGATGGACACAAGAAGGATTGGAGGCAATGGAAAGAAAAAGCGTTTCGGCAGTACAAACAGTTTATAATATTTTAGAGCAGACACCCGGAAACGAGCTAATCGAAAAAGCAGAAAGACAGAATGTTGGAATTCTAGTCAGAGTTCCAGACGCATCAGGTATTCTAACAGGGAAGGTAAAAGCAGAAACTGTGATTCCAAGTAATGATCACAGAAAGGACAGAAAACAAGAATGGAGGCAAGAGGCGCTACGAAAAGTAGAACAATTCAGACCAATTGCTGAACGCAATGGATTAAGCATTACGGAATTTGCAATCAAATTCATTTTGTCAAAAAAATCAATTGCATCAGTTTTACCTACTGTTGTAAGCGTAGAAGAAATAGAGACCTTTGCGTCGATATCAGACGGAAGATATCTAAATTCATCAGACATGAAAGAAATAGATGAATTATACAATACTTGGCCATCATACGAATTAAAGACTACTCCCCAAACAAGTTAATCGTCAAATGGATAAATCAATTGACACGGTCAAAACTATAGACATTATTGAAAGAATGAAACTTGCCAAAATTGGAAGTTATAAAAAGTGGGAAGCGATAATTAAAAAAATCAAAAACGGTGGGAACATGGATCCGTCTGATTTAGAATACTTTTTGAATCTGACAAGAATTTACTCAGATTCCAACATTTCAAATAGAAGTAAGATTTACCATACAAAACTATCCGAGAATGATGAAAAACCAGCATGTAAGATTTGTGGAAAACCATCATTATTTTATTGCAACATGAATGATCAGTACTTTTGTATAATTCACATTGTAGGACATGATGAAAATGAATTTTAAGACGCAGAGACAGGTTCTTCTAGACTAAAATTATTTTCAACAAAATATTCAACTCTAGTTTTTTTGAATTCTCGTGTGCTAAACAATATTTTGTAATCATTAATTTTGATTTGGTCTTTAATTGTTTGTGCCATTTCTCCTGCTTCTTTTTCAGATTTACAATGAATCATAGAAAATACACTATATGGCCAATCAGGATATGTTGGTCTTTGATAACAATGACTCACTTGTGGGAATGCACCTAATTTGGAACCAACTTCTGAAATTTTATCGTCAGGCACATTCCAAACAATCATCCCATTTGCGGTAAAACCTACTTGCCTATGTCTCAAAATTGCAGCAAATCTTCGCATAACACCAATATTTTCATAATACTTCATTTTCTCAAATAATTCATCCTCAGTTATTCCTAAATGAATGGATGATTTTAGAAATGGTCTATCAACAATCTCCAAGTCCTTTTGGAGTTCACGAATAAATTCTTTATCTAATTCAGTAGGAATAAATTTTACATTTTTAATTTCTTTTTTTTCTTCTGTTGGTGCAACTTCATGTTTTTTTTCATCCACCATATCTAATTTGACTCCAATCTTAAACAATTGAATAGTTGGAAGCATTCTAATTTTTTTAATTCCAGACAATACAGAAAATTTGTCTACTTCAGTCTTCAAATCAGAGCCAGGCGGAACTGCCAAAGTAAACCATAGGTTAAACTGATGATCTCTTTCATAGTTATGACTTACACCAGGATGACGATTAATTTGGTTGGCAACATATTCTAATTTATCAGAATCAATTTCCATTGCAACCAAGGAACTCTTGTAACCAAGACGCCTTGTATCAAATATTGCACTTAGCTGTCGTAAAACACCAATTTTTTTAAGATGAATTAAACGATCTTTTATAATTTCAGGCGAAGTCCCAAATTTTTTTGCAATTTCGTCAAAAGGGTTTGAAACCAGAGGGAAAGTCCATTGAATCTCATTTAGAATTTCCTTATCCATTTCATCCAAGGATTGAGTCAACATCTCAATAATTTCATCAATCAATTAAAAATGTAGCTGGAACATTACGCATTAAATTTGAATCTATAAATAGAAACTTTTGTTCCTCTGATCGATGATAATTCATCTAAATGTTCAAGGCAAATTAGTCATCATAATAGGAGGAGGAAATGAAGCCGTCAAGAGAATCAGAGCGCTATTAAAAGAAAATTGTAAAATTTTGGTAATCAGTGATAGGATAAATAATCAGATCAAAACACTAGTAAAAAATAAAAAAATACAATTTAAAAAACAGAAAATTCAAAATACGACATTTCTTTCTACTTACAAACCATACATAATAATTACAACAACAAATAATAAAAAATTAAATCAAGAAATTATCGAGACTGCCAAAAAAAATAAGATTATTGCATATAGTTCAGATAATCCAGAATCAAGTGATTTTGCAAATCCCTCAATCATAGATTTTGAGAATACAGTTCAAATCGCAATTTTTACAGGTGGAAAAAGCCCAGCAATGTCAAAAAAAATACGAATGAAATCTGAAAAATTTTTCAAAAATCTAATCACCAAAGAAGACATTGGGCAGATAAAAATTCAAAAAATAATAAGAGAACTTGCTAAAAAAATGATCTCAGTCTCAGAATGAGAGACATCTTCTTTTGAGTAATATTATGAGTGATAAAAAGATTAAGCAGTTAATAAGGGATGGAAAGTTGAAAAGAGCTGAAAAGCAAGCAATGGAGATCTTGAGGAATTGGAAATGAATCAAAATATAATTAATGCACGTGTTACTTTTCGGAATTCGCCAATACATATACTTGAAAAATTCACAATAAGAGACTTGGAAGGAGCATACTCTCAATTCAAGGAACATTCTGGCCTAGACGAATGTGTAATTATACAAACTTGTAATAGAATAGAATTATTTGGCAAAGCAGAAAATTATGATCATAATAAAATCAAAAAAACATGGGCATCATTAACGGGTTTAGAGGAAGAAGCTTTTCAAGAGAATTTAGAATTTGTAGAAAATAGAGAAGCAATGTATCATTTACTAAAACTTACATCAGGATTAGATTCAATGGTAATAGGAGAAGAACAGATTCTAGGTCAAATAAAAAACTCTATTACGTTTGCTAGAAATGCCAAAGCATCAGGTCAACACCTCAATACTCTTTTTGATAAAGCAATTCGAATAGGAACTAGAATTAGAAATTCCAGTGGAATTAATCATGGTGGAATTTCAGTTGGATCAATGGCAGTAAAACTAGCCGAAGAAAACATTGATGAATTGAAACTAAAGAAAATTCTGTTGATTGGAACAGGCGAAGTATCAACGCTTGTTGCAAAATCACTTGTACGTAGAGGATATGATTTTGCGGTTACGAGTAGGACATTGAACAGATCTCAAGCATTTTGTGAAACAATGGGAGGAAAGCCAGTAAAATTTGAAGAGGTTCTGTCTGGATTTGAAAATTATGATGTTTTGTTTGTCGCTACAACTGCCCCTTATTTCTTAGTCACACAAGAAAGAATAACAAAAGCAATGCAGGGAAAGAAAAGCGGGATGATGATTTTGGATTTGTCAAATCCAAGAACAGTTGATGAAAAAGTTGTAAATGTCGGGAGGGTGAAATTGATGAATCTTGATCAGATTGCAGAAATGGTAGAAAAAAATATGAAATCTACGATTAAGCAAGGTAAAAACAGTTGAAAATATAATTAATGAGGAAGTATCCCTATTAGAAGCCTCAATGAAAAGACTAGATGCAGAACCACTGGTAAAAGATGTATTCAAAAACATTGATTCCCTAAGAGAAAAAGAATTGCAAAAAGCACTTCAAATGCTTAATGAAAAGGATGAGAAAAAAATAAAAATCATAGAAGAACTAACAAAAGCAATTGTAGAAGGTATTGTTTCAACTCCCATGAACAATATTCGAAAGGCATCAGAACAAGGCAAACCAGACATTATTGAATTAGCTGGCAAATTATTTAACTATAAAAAACAAGTTGATTAGACTAGAATTATATTTTACCCAGAATAAATTTTGATAATGTCGTTTCCCATCAGACGTCTTCGTAGATTACGAACTTCTGAAAAAATGCGAGAATTGATTCAGGAAACGAGAGTAACACCAAGAGATTTAATTTGTCCAATATTTGTTCAGGAAGACCTCAAATCTAGAATTAAAGTTGAATCAATGTCAGAAATTGAAAGACTACCTCTAGAAGACATCAATGATGAGGTTGGCACAATTTCAGATTTGAACATTCCAGCAATAATGCTATTTGGAATTCCTACCAAAAAAGATGAAATGGGGTCCTCTGCATTTGAGGATAGTGGAATTGTTCAAAAAGCAATTTCTCAAATTAGAAAAAATTTTGGTGATAAAATAGTAATCATGGCAGATGTGTGCCTTTGTCAATTTACATCCACAGGTCATTGTGGAATTATTCAAAAAAACATAATCGATAATGATTCCAGTCTAGAGATACTATCAAAGATTGCTGTAAGCCAGGCAAAGGCTGGCGTAGATACGGTTTCTCCTTCTGCTATGATGGATGGGCAAGTTGCAGCAATTAGAAGAGGCATTAGATGAAGAGGGATTCAAAGATGTTTCTATAATGTCACATTCAGCAAAACACCGTTCATCGTTTTACTCGCCATTCAGAGATGCAGCAGAATGTGCACCAAAATTTGGAGATAGAAAGACATACCAGGTCCCATTTACAAATGCACGAGAAGCAATGAGAGAAGTTGAGGACAGACATCAAAGAAGGGGTAGACATTGTAATGATAAAACCTGCTCTAGCATATCTGGATTTGATAGCAGAAACAAGAAGAAAATTCAACATCCCTGTTGCAGCATATAGTGTATCTGGCGAATATGCTTTGGTAAAGGGTGCTGCAAAGCAAGGGTGGGTAAATGAGAAAGACATTACAGAAGAAATATTATCATCCATTAAACGAGCAGGTGCTGACATGATAGTAACATACTTTGCAAAAGCAGCAGCAAAGTTTCTTCAAGAATCATGAGAAATGATGAGCGTTTTGAGATAGAGAGGGCTTTTGATTTACTACCTCACATAGTAGGATCTAGTTGGGCAGTAATTTGGTTTAGGTTAAATAAAATAAAAAAACCAACGCGTGAAGAATATAGAAAAAAGGTGCTTGAATATTTCAAAATCATGGAGCCAGTTTTTGAGTCATATAATGAAGATGAAAAATTCTCAGAGATGGTAAAATACATTCATCAAAGAAAACAAGAAGAGTATGAAAAGATTATTGCTGGTTTGAATAAAGAAGTAGAGAAGAGATACGACAGATATGTCGATTATGGATGATTTTATCTTAAGAAATTTGAATTCTTAAATAAAAAAAATTAGAGAAGTCCCAAGACAGAGTAGAGATAGTAAATCATATTTCTTTTTTTAGTTGAATCAAAAAAGTCTTTCAATACTTTGGTTCTCCTTTTAGCCTCAACTCTACCAGATTTTGTATTCATGAGGGACTCTAATTTTAGCAGTTTACGGTAAAAGTGATCCAATGTCCAAATTTTATCATCAGGCAATCTATTTTTGCAAAACGGATCTTGTAGCGTTATAAAATGGTCTTTTTTCAGAACCACCTACAGCAAAAACTCTAGCAATTCCTATTGCACCTAATGCATCCAAACGATCAGCATCCTGAAGAATTTTTCCTTCAATTGTGGTAGGAATTTTATTCCTTGAAAAACTATGATCACGAATTGCATCAGAAATTATTTGAATCTCTTCTTGTGTAAAATTAAATTTTTTTAGAATTTTTTTTGACTTTTTTGCACTTTCTATAGATGATAATTTAGAATGTTTGTCAGATTTAGGATATGAAACAATATCATGTAATAATACCGCACTTAGAACAAGTTTTTCATTTGCATTTTCGTTTTTACAGATTTTTTTAGCATTTTTGTATACACGCATAATATGTTGAAAATCATGAGCAGAATCATTAATCATGCCTATCATAAACTTCTTTTTTTAGTAAATCTAAAACATTCATTTTAAAATCTCCATAATTTAGGTCTTACAAGTTTTAATTTTCTTTGAGTAATAAAAAGTGCCCAGTCAAATGGATGTAAAAAAAATCACAGAAACTATACCAATTGCATCTATTAATAAAATTGCAACATATCGTTCCTCAAATATTTGAAGAAGTGGAGTTAATACAATATTGCTAATAGATATCATCACATAGTAAGACAGGGCTCTTCCAAACCAAAATCCAACATATATTCCGAAACTTTTGGCCTTCATTAATCCATATGTGATAAACAACATATTACTAGGAAGTGGGGTTGCCGCAAATAGAAAGGATGCAACAATATAGCCATATTTTTTTCGATTGAGAAAATCACCAATTACATCAAGATTCGATTTTTGTTCAGGTCCTACAAACTTTCTAAAAAGACCGCTGATTTTTTTTAAAATGAATCGTCCAATGGTTGCACCTGTTGCACCAACAATTGCCAGTAGTAACAGGATTCAGACTAGGGTCAAGCGCATAAAATGATGATAGAATAATCCAGGTTGGCGGCATAAGAATTGGTATTGCGTTAGTAACAATTAGAAAAAGAAAGGAACCAAAGTAAGAAAACCCACCAAAAATCTCAAAAATATCAATCATTTCTTTCTATTTTTGCCTGATTGTTTATTTCTAAACGCTTGGATCCTGATCAATTATGAAAATATTCTGAAATCTGTATGTAATATCTAAAAATTACATGATTAATTACTGGATCAATGTAAATTAGATAAAATTGAAAGAATTATTCAATATCCTTATAAGTAAATAATACGTTATTAATCCTGTGTCTGCGATCAACTGGAAATGTTTTAGGTGCAATCTAACTTTCAAAGATGAGACCATTGCAGATATGCATAAAAAAATTTCAAACCATTCAATTACAAAGATCAAAGAGATCGCTGTTTAATTTTTAAAATTATTTCCATAATCCCTGAAATTTGATTAGTGCAGAGGGTGGGATTTGAACCCACGAACTCCTAAGAGAAAGGATTTCCTATGTTATGGATCTTGAGTCCTTCTCGGTTGACCGGGCTTCGATACCTCTGCAATGGGATTTGATATTGACCATTATTTTTCAATTGCTATTGTGATTAAAATTAGAAATAATCATCAAAAAGACATTGTTTTTAAAATTATTTTCATCCGAAATCAAATCTGTTTAGATTGGATAGAACCATATCAATTTTTTGACGTAACAAATATCTTATTGCAAATCCAGGGAATGTTTCGATTAAAAATTTAAAATTTTATTGTTGATAGATTATGGGTTCATCATTTGGCCCATATGACCGCCTGTTGAATTTGTACCGTTAAACATCATCCGCATTTGATTCATTGCTTCTTGATTTTCACTCATGTGTCCAATCATTTGTAATCGGATGTCTGGATCATTTACCATCTGTTTCGTTATCTCTTGCATAAAATCATGATTGCTTCTCATCAGATCTGTCATTTGTGTTATATGCTGAGGATCCATCATCCACTTATTCATCTGGGGATTGTTTGTCATTAATGCCATCATTTGGCTTTGAGTTTGAGGATTATCCATCATGGTATTCATCCATTGATTCATTGCTTGTGGATTATTCATCATGGTTTGATGCCACTGGGTCATTTGTTGTGGGTCACCCATCATTTGTTGCATTTGTTGGGCATTCATCATTGGTGATCTAGTATTCTGTGTAATTATAGAACCAATACCCAATCCTGCAATAAAGATTGCAACCATTATAGCAATCAAAACATATCGGTTTATCACAGATCCATAAAATTGTCAGTAATATAATAGGATTCCACCAAATCAGC
This sequence comes from uncultured Nitrosopumilaceae archaeon, assembly GCA_963825095.1. Lineage (GTDB taxonomy): Archaea > Thermoproteota > Nitrososphaeria > Nitrososphaerales > Nitrosopumilaceae > Nitrosarchaeum. The sequence goes on along the minus strand of CAWGRV010000019.1, from coordinate 202,889 downwards.
CACGAGGTGATAATCAGATAATATATTCAAGCCTGATTTTAAATATCACTATAACGTCGGTCAAACATGAAAGCGACACTAGTCAAGGACATTATGAAGAAGGTTGTCCTGACAATAGATGCATCAATGACAGCAATGGATGCTGCAAAAATGATGGATGATGCATCTGTGGGGGCAGTTGTAGTAATTCAAGAAAACATTGCAGTTGGGATAATAACTGAGCGAGATATTGTGAGAAGAATTGTTGCAAAAGGAAAGCCATCTCAGACAAATGTCAAGAAGGTAATGTCACCTAATCTTGTGGTGATCAATCCTAAAAACACAGTAATGGAGTCTGCACAGCTGATGAAAGACAGACAAATTCACAGAGTTCCAGTAATTAAAGATGGCAGACTAATCGGAATGGTCACATCATTTGATCTTGTAAAATATTGCAGTATTGGAGGAGAACCAGAAATTAGCAAAATAACTGATCAAATACTATTAAAATCACACCCGTAATTACTCAATTAAAAAAGCGTAAAATCTAAGATTCTCTCAAGATATAAAATTTAATTCAAATACAATAATGGTTAGAGGTACAAATGATCACATAGATTCTGACAAAAATTTGTTTGATGCATAAATTCATGTCTACAAAAACCCAATTTACTAGATTAGGTTTTACGAATTTGTATTGGAGATTCTAGTAATTTGTGACTAAAATCAATTAACATGCATTGTGAATGAATTTGTCTTACGGGAATGTTGCCACAGTTGTTGCAAAAAAATTCATTTGCTTGATTACAAACAGTACATTTTTTATCTACTTCAAGCGTCTTACCACACCTTCTACATGAATCAATCCGCATTGTTTTTGTTAATGGCTTTTGATACATTATACTTGGTAAGCTAACTAGCTTACCTGTCCTCTGAACAGTTTACCATACTCTATGACATTCCACAACATACCATAATCATGAAAACACAAACAACTCAAAAAATCAGCACCTGGAACAAAATGGTCCATGCTCCATTCAAAAAAGTCGTAACATTTGACCTCATTTGTATTGGACTTGGAATCATGATAGGCATAGGAATCGGTGCGTATTTGGTTGCAGGGGCATAAGCTCCTCAACTTACTTTTTTATTCTAAAATCCCTCAAAATGCAAAATAGAATTTAATTTCACATAAAATCACAAAGAAAAAAATGATCCCAATAATTTTTAACCAATCAATAAAATGGATAACTCATGACTGACCTTATTGATGATACTGCGAATTATGTTTTAGATCTTGCCAGCCCTCAAAGATTAAACATATTATTCAAATTATTAAGTAAAGATTCAACACCAACTGAAATTGCCAAGGAATTAAAGTCCACAAAGCAAGAAGTGCATAGAAATTTTATCAGACTAGAAGAAAGTGGTCTAATTGAGAAAAAGAATAATGGAAAATATACCACTACCACATTTGGCGAGGCTGTTTGTACCCAGGTTCCAACTATCGTATTTTTCTCACAAAACAGAAAATATTTTGAGGAGCATACTTTTGCAGATATTCCTTACAAGTTCAAAATTAGGTGTGGCCAGCTAGCAACCAATCAACATATCAAAGGTGTTTCTAAGGTTTTAGAGCAATGGAAGGCAATTTACAAAAACTCTGAAGAATACATATACGAAATATTGTCAGAAGTGCCACTTGATGTAATAGAACCACTAGTCAAACAAATTAAAAAAGGAACAAAATTTCAATACATCTTTTCAGAATCAACAGTTGTTCCCAAAGGTAGAAAAGAATTATTAAAAAAATTAGGGTTTAACCATCTCATTGAAAAGGGATTGATAGAAAGAAAGATGGCAAAAAATGTGCATACAATGATAGTTCTAAACGAGAAGGAGGCATGTGTTTCATTTCCCAAAAATGATGGGGAATCTGATCTGACAGAGATGTTTTACAGTGATGACTTGATGTTCCATGAGTGGTGCCTGGATTATTTCCGATTTTGCTGGTATGGGTCAGACATATTTGAGGAAAGCAAACTCAAAGAATAGATATGTTGTTAATAATTTCATATTAAATCAAACATATCTACAGTTTTGAAGAAAAGCACATCATATCATTTAGAATTGACTAATTTAGAAAATAACTAGGTTCGCTATGATTTGAAATTATAATTTTGAAACCATATTTTTGCAAGACTAGCTAAAAATCATATTTTGTTTATTGCCATTAGAATTCCATAAAGCAATGCTTGCGGTCTAGGAGGACATCCTGGAATGTAGACATTTACAGGTAAAATGTTGTCAATACTTCCGGTAGTTGCATAGTTGTTACCAAATATTCCGCCACTGCAGGCACATGCACCTACAGCAATCACGATTTTAGGATTTGGAGTAGAATCATATGCTATTTTTAGAGCTCTTTCCATGTTTTTGGATGCAGGACCTGTTACCAATAGTACATCAGCATGACGTGGTGATGCCACAAACGTAATTCCATATCGTTCAATATCATAAACAGGATTATTCAATGCGTTTATCTCTATTTCACATCCATTACAAGAACCTGCATCAATTTCTCTAATTGCCAAAGATCTTCCAAAAATCTTGTCAATTTTATTTTTTAATTCTTGTCCTAATTCATCGTACGTCTTTTCAAAGGGAAGAGATATTGAAAATGTCTCTATAAGATCATCTCGTCTTTTTTTTGCTAGATCAAATTTGTTTGTAATTTTAATTAGTTGGGGAGATTTTGCTTGACAGTTTCCACATAGAATACACTTTCCATTATCAAGACTAATTTTTAGATTATCATCATCGTTATGATATGTAATGGCATGTGTAGGGCACGAAGTTTCTAATATTTTCCCAATTTCATTATTCAAGGTAAAATCTTTATCAGGATCCAAAATAACATATCCTCTATAATTTGCTGCGATGGTATCATCTGTTTGTAGAGGATCTTTTATTGTGTTTGGGGTGAAAGATAAGTCAATGGAATGATCGGTTTTTTCTTTATTTTTTTTCATAGGTCATTCCCCGAATAAGAAAAATCAAAACTTTTGTTAATTACTGGAAAGTCAGCAACAATGTTATTCAATACGGCATGCTCAATAATTGGCCAATTGGAAAAAGAGGCAGTTCTGATTCTTGTATCTAAAAATAGAATTATGTTCTCCAACCATAATCCAGTGTAATGTCTCGCCTCTATGAGATTCAGAATAGCCTAAACCTGACGAATATGGAGTTAATTCATCTCCCATCAATACTGATAACCCATCATCTTTTAGTGCAGTGATAGAGTCTATGAGGCCTTTTGATTGCCTCAAATCATCCACCCTACTCATAAATCGAGATAAAACATCGCCAATTCGTTTCTGTAATTCCACCTGATGCTCCATGGTTTCTCTAGTCTGTCTTTTGATTCAACGCTACTGATGGATAATAGCCATATGGATGAATTTGTCTAGTATCTGTCTCAATACCAATGCATCTGGCAGATATTCCTACCAGTCCCAGATCTCTTGCAATTTGTTTTTTTATTATGCCAGTATTTCGCAACCGGTCCATTACGGATGAATTTGCTTTTAAAAGATCAAATATTTTTTCAAAATTCTGAAATACCCCATCCATAACAGAATGAACACCACTTAAGATTTCATCAGTGATGTTAGTTTTTACACCTCCAATTTGATTAATTCCAAACAAAATTCTACTTCCAGAAAGTTTTTCGTTTAGTTGCATCATTTGTTCCTTTAAAATATTCAGTCTTGATGCACCATATGGAAATCCAACATCTGTAAGAATGCCACCGAGGGTTCCCAAGTGATTATAGATTCTTTCCAGCTCTGCAAACAGTAACCTAATTTGTTCTGCTTTATGTGGAATTGTTAAATGGGCAATCTTCTCTATTGCCTGGCAAAATGCAACAGAGTTTGCAACCGATTCATCTCCTGAAATTCTTTCGGCTAAAAACACAACATCATTTATTGGCATGCTTTCTGCGAGTTTTTCAATTCCTTTATGGGCATAACCTAGGCGAGTTTCCAAGTTGATTATGGTTTCTCCTATAACACTGAATCTAAAATGACCTGGCTCAATTATTCCTGCATGTATGGGTCCTACAGGAATTTCACATACTCCTTCCCCAGTGATTGAGGTAAATTCAAACTGTTTTAAATTTCTCTTTACGTCTTCGTTTAATTTAAAATCTTTCCGTAGTGGAAAAACATCAATTGGAAAATCGTGCAAAATTAATGGTTTGATATTTGGATTTTCTCTAGCAGTTAATCCAAACATGTCATTAATTTCCCTCTCGTATAGAATTGAAGAAGGAAACACATCACAAATGCTTGGAAAATAAATGTGGTTATTATCTAAAGATAATTTTACAAACACGAAAAAATCGTCAACATCTGAGCCAAAAACGTATCTAATTTTAAATCCATGGTTTGATTTTTGTTCGTCACAACATATTATTGTCAACAATCTAAGATCAAAATCTTTTTTCAAAATTTTGCAAAGTTCAATTAATTGACCGGGATTGTTAAGAGTTAGATGCAATTCATTATTGTTTTCAATTTTTTTTATATCTAAATCATATTTTTCTAATTCGGAATAATATTTTGAAGTAATTCCTTTATGACTCATAAATTTTCTCCTTTGAAATATAATACATGTGTAATGTTATCAAGAATTGGCTCCACCCACTAGTATAATTTTTGAAGCGTCTTCAATCAAAGTTTGTAAAGACTCTGGAACATAAATTCCCATAATGAAAATTACCAAAACCAAAATTGCCATAGGTATGATTGAAAGCTTTCCAAGATCACCTTTTTTCATTTCTGATTTTGGATTTCCAAATACCATATGAATTAGATGCTTCCCAAAACTTGCAAATATTACTACTAAAAATAAAATCACCAGAGCAATTGCAAGAAAATTTTCAGAACTAAATCCAGAACTCAACATTAAAAACTCACTCATAAAAATATTGAATGGAGGCATTCCAATTATCGCTAAGCCTCCTATCAAAAACATAAAGCCAGTTACTGGCATTGTTCTAATTATTCCACTTGTATATGCAATAGATTTTGTTTGATATTTTTGGGAAATTGACCCGCTTGAAAAAAACAAGAGTGATTTTACAACAGCGTGATTAATCACATGAAGTAATGCTCCATAAATTCCTAGAAAAACGCCAAAGCCTATTGATACAGAGATCAGTCCCATATGTTCAACACTTGAAAAAGCCAACATGCGTTTTACATCCTTTTGAAAATATATCGATGCTGCAGCAATGCCAAGGGAGATTATTCCAAGCAGAATCAACAGGGTATTTGAAAATTCAGGACCTATAGAATGACTAGAAATGATATGAAATCGTAAAAGCCCGTAAAAGGCGCAATTCAACAACACACCTGACAAAAGAGCACTTATTGGAGAAGGAGCCTCACTGTGTGCATCAGGAAGCCATGTATGCATTGGTGCCAAGCCTGCCTTTGTGCCAAATCCAATGAGTATGAAGATAAATGCAAATTTAACAAGATTAGGATCAAAATGCGGTGCATTTTCTACCATGTTTGTCCAGTCCATTCCGTGGATTGAATTAAAGGAATTATCGTAAACAGAATTTGCATAATAAAAAAGAATTATCCCAAAAAGAGCAAGAGATAATCCTACAGTAGCAATCAACAAATATTTCCAAGACGCCTCAATTGATCCTTGTTTTGTATAAAGCATAATCAACAAAACAGAAACAAGTGTGGTAGCTTCAATTGCAATCCACATTATACCAAGATTATTGGAAACTGGTACAAGCAACATGGTAAACAAGAACATGTTAAATCCTTGGTAATACCTGACAAGTTTTTCCCCATCCACAATTAGTTTCTCATATTGTCTTCCCATGTAATTTACAGAATAAAGAGATGAGAGAAATCCCACCAAGGAAATCGTGATTATCATAATAGCACTAAGAGAATCAAGATAAAATGTGCCGTCAAAAATAGAGATTGTCTTTTTTTCTAAAATAAATGATAGTAAAAATAATCCTTGAATCAATATCAGAAATGAAGAGATTATCGTTGTGGTCTCGATGATTCGTTTTCTTTTGAATAATGTAACAAGTAATCCATTTATCACTGGAGTCAAAAGAAGTAAAACCACCAAAATAGATTCCACAGAGGGAAATAATGTTTCAAGCATTAGTCATCCCTCAAACTTTCTAGGTTCTTGATATCAATACTATCAAATGTCGTACTCATTCTAAATAATAAAATGCTAGAAATTATTACCTCAACTAAAATATCTGCCATTAATCCTATCTCAATAACTAGAGAAAATCCATGAGTAACTACTACAGCAAACAAGAATAAGCCATTTTCAATAGTTAGCAATCCAACTATTTGGCTGAGTGCTTTTCTTCTGCTAATTATAATAAAGAGACCAATAAAAAATAATGAAAAAGATAATGGCAGAAATACACTGATTGCGTCATCTGAGGATATGGGTAATTGTAAGGCCATAAAATAAGACATTGCAACTAACAATGCCGAAACTATCACAGAGATTCTGAGGCTAACATATGGATTCATTTCTAGTTTAATAGGAGAATCTAGTTTTTTTGTTACATAAAACAACACTTTTGGAATTATTATTGCCTTGATTCCCAAGGTAAGGGCTGCCACTATGTAGAGCTCCCAAATTCCAGTCATTAAGGCAATTAAGGCTACAATTCCTGCAAGAATTATTGTTTGGTATCTATATGCATGCAACCAGTCTGAAAATCCCCTTCTTACAACAATTCCAAAAGTAGCAATTAGTAAAATTACTGCAGATACCTGTAACAGGTCAATTTGGGTTGGCAAGATTAAATTGTACATACCTACAAGAAAAAGAAAATTACTCCTATCATAGAACTTGATATTGCCATTGCAATTAGATCTGAAACTCTGAATAATCTCCACTTTGCAACTCGTGTTTCAATAAATGCAGTAAAACCAGCTATTGCAGACACTTTAGCAACAAAAACAATTATGCCAAAACTTAATCCAATTAAAGAAATTTGTTCAAAAAAATTCCATGGCAAAAATATGTCTACAAACAATGCAAACAAAATCATTTGTTTTATTGCATTAGACCATTCCATTAGGGCTAAACTTTTTCCAGAATATTCAAGTATCATAGCTTCATGAATCATTGTCAACTCGAGATGCGTAGAAGGATTATCAAATGGAAGTTTTCCAGTTTCTGCCATCATGATAATAAAAAATGCGATTAATGCAAACAGTATTCCAGGTACAAGTAAGATGGATGTATCATTTGCAGATGAAACAATTGTAGTGATGTTTGTTCCACCATAGAATGATGCAATTACAAAAATCGTCATAAACAATGCAGGTTCTACAAGTACAGAGATCATCATTTCCCTACTACTTCCCAATCCTCCAAAGGAACCTGCAACATCTAGCCCTGCAAGCATTGTAAAGAATCGCCCAAGTGCAAACAATCCAACTACAAGCAAAATATCACCAACCATACCAAAAGGAGAATAGAGAAGAAATACGGGAATGAAAAATGCTGCAGATGCAGTTGTCACAAAATTTACCCATGGAGTGATTTGAAATATCCAAGAACTATGATCAGAAATTACTTCGTCCTTTCTTAGCAATTTTATAATGTCATAGTATGGCTGAAAAATTCCAGAACCTATTCGTTTTTGTGATTTTGCTTTGGTTTTTCTCATTATTCCAACCATCAGAGGGGACAAAGATATAATCAACAGGGCCTGAAGTATCCCAAGACCATATTCAAAGAAGGAAAATTCAGCCATGTGCACCAAATCCTACAAACAAGAGAAGTGCAATCAGGGTAATCATGATGTACAATATATACACATTAACTTTTCCTGACTGTATTTTCCGAATTTTATTTAATACAAACAAGATACCAGATATTATTTTTCCATTCAATGTTTCTTCAAAAATATTTCTAGTTGTAGAAATTACACTGATAGATTTTTTAAGATATAAATTTTTATTTGCATAAAAATTTACATCAATATCATTACGAGGTTTATAAAAAATACCAAATATTCTTCTTATTGGTTCTGCTAATGATGTTGCAGTGTATTGGGTTTTTTCTGACAAATTTCCAAATCCGCAATCCCATGTATTGTATTTTTTTGTTTTTGTTTTTCCTCCAATAATTTTAACAAGCACAAAAATTCCAACAAGAACAGATATGAAAATAACCAGTACTCCAGGCATCAAAAGACTTGCAAAGTTATTGTCAGCCATATTGGTTATTGAAATTGTATCAAATGGACTTGATGGCGTATATGGTAAATCAAAAGCAGATACAATCAGATTTATTCCAATAAAAGGCAAAATTCCTAATAAAATACACGCTGATGCCAGGATTGCTTTTCCTATTAGCATTAATCTTGGAACTTCCACTGCGTTTACTGCCTTTGTGCTTCTGCTTTTGGACAAAAAAGTTATTCCAAATAGTCTTACAAATGTTGCACTGCAAGACCAATAGTGAGTGCAAATGCCAAAATTGCAAATGCAAGAGAAACCTGTAAAATATTTGAGGAGATCTGAAATACTGCAAGAAGTGATTGCAGTGTCAACCATTCACCTATGAAACCATTTAGTGGAGGCAATCCAATTATCGCAATAGAGCCAACAAGAAACATTAAAGCAGTCCATGGCATTTTTTTAATCAAGCCGCCTAAATCTTCGATATTTTTTGTGTGTGCGCTATAATGAATGGAACCTGCGGTCATAAACAACAGTCCTTTGAAAATCGAATGATTCAGAGTATGAAACATGCTGGCCATAAAAGCCAAAGCAGACAAGGACTGTAGATGAAATGCGGCAAACACTATTGAGAGCCCCAATCCGATGAAAATTATCCCGACATTCTCAATGCTTGAAAAAGCCAGTGCACGTTTAATGTCATTTTCAACAAGGGCGTAAAGAATCCCAACCAAGGAGGAAACTGAGCCAATGGTGATTATCCCCACACCTATCCATACATAATCGGGAGAACTGGCGATGGCGTTAAAATCAAAAATATATCTGACTATTCCATAAATTGCCATTTTGAGCATTACTGCAGACATTAAAGCTGATACGTTGCTTGGTGCTGATGGATGAGCCTTTGGCAACCAAGTGTGTAAAGGTACCATTCCAGCCTTTGTTCCAAATCCTACAAAGGCCAAAACAAATGCGATATCTTTAACATACTGTGGGATTATTGCGACATCTTTGAAAGAATCAAAGCTAAAACTTCCAGTCTGAGTATACATTAGTATAAACGATGCAAAAATAAATCCCGTTCCTAAATGTGTCATTACAAGATAGGTTAGACCTGATTTGAGATTGTTCTTATTTTCATGCTCATAAATAACCAAAAAGAATGATGTAAGTGACATCAGTTCCCAAAATATTAGGAAAAAGAATACGTTGTTGCTAATTACTACTAGGATCATAGAAATGACAAAAACATTGATTAGCATCCCAAGAGCGGAATTATTTAACTTGTCATCAAATTTTTTAGAATAAGAGATAGAGTAGATCGAAACAGCAAATGAGATCAATCCAATTATTAAGAGAAAAAATGCAGATACGCCATCAATAAAAATTTCGAAATCAAATAGATGCTGTATGTTAAAAAGAGTCAGGTGTATGCTTTCAGAAGAAAAAATAGTAATGGATAGAATAATTGTTAGCAGAGATCCAAAAGCAGATGGGATATAAGTAAAATAGGTACTATATTTTTGTCCTCTAGTAATTAATCCCAGAATTGCACCCAAAGAAAAAATTGCAAAAATAGCATACATGATAAATAGATTTTCTGACAACTCAATCTTTTTCCGTTGATTTAGATTTGTCAGAGCATACAGCCTTGACAGTTTCTACTAGAATTACATCTTTCATTATTGTTCACTCGTTTTTATTTCGAATCTATGTGAATCATTTTTTTTATCTCATGGAATCTATTTCTAACAGTGACTGGAGTAACTCTTGATGCCTCAGAGACTTGGACTTGTGTGAATGATTCTTTTTTTATTAGACATGCATAGTACAATATAGCTGCAGATATTCCAACAGGATCTCTTCCTGCTAAAATTCTCAAATCTGCTGCTTTTTGTAGTATTTCTAAAGCAAGATATTTAGTTTTTTCAGTTACGCCAAGGTTATTTGAGATCTTGGAAAGACAATGTACCTGATTTACTACTGGAATTTTCAAATCAAGTTGTTTTACAATTGCTCTGTAACTTTGGGAAATTTTTTTTGGTTTGATGTCAGTGGCCTCAGATATATCCCGAATTGATCTAAGTGTCTGCGTACTTCTGCATGCTGCATACATTGAAGCAGCAACTACCGCATTAATTGAGCGTCCTTGAGTAATTTTTTGACCTGCTGCCTTTCGATATATGTAAGCAGCAAGTTCTTTAACATTATCAGGAACACAAATTTTATCATGTAGCCTCTGCAAAAGACCAAAGGCAGTTCTGAAATTAATGTCGGCATTATTGTGTAACTGACTTCGGTTGTCTTGTATTCGTAGCCGTCTTATTGTAGCACTTGTTAATGCAGATATTGGTTTACCTTTTGCATCTTTGTTAATTACACCAATCATTGTTGACAAACCAAAATCATGCACAGACATCAGCAATGGGGCACCAGTTCGTCTGTTGTCCTTCTCATCTTCTAAATTAATTAAATCCGAATTTACTTCGTTTATTTTTTCAACTAAAACAAAACCACATGATTTGCAAAATATTTCTCCCACATTACCATCATGTATCACGGAATCCCTGCCACATCTATCACATCTAGATACAGCATTTGAGAAAGACAAATTAGAAATTGGCATATTCAATTAAAATCCCTCAAAGATCATTTCTATTCAACCATAATTACTCAACTTTTGTGGTTTCTCATCAAATCACGGGAAATTTCTATGTCCTATATTCCATTTCTCCAATCTAAAGGATTCACAGTCATCATCACATGCTAATTTATTTTCCACGTGTTTAGAATTATTTTCTTTTTTGTTCTTGGTGTCAATAAAACCGATGATTTCTTTTTTTTGATAAATCTTTTTGTGGCCAGATTGTAAATGATTCATGAAAACGGCTGCAAGAATATTCCTATCCTCATCTTTTATAATAAAATCACAGTCAAATCCAAGCTCTTTACAAACTGCTTCATACATGAATATCACATGTCAGGTGTCGATATAATTTCTCAGTATACAGTGTAGCACACTGTACCACAAAATTACTAATGTGAAGAGACATAGTATCTAATGCAGAGTAAAAAATAGGTACATAAATTACTGTCACTATTGTTATTTTCCAATTAAATTAAATGACCTGTATTGCCAAATTCAATTGGTAATGATTCAGAAAAAAAGGACTCCTACCGAGCATGCAAGTTTTAGAATAAATACAAACACCTTGGATAGTTTGAAAAAAATTTCCAAAGATCAGAAATTAAGCCTCAATACATATGTAAACCAAATTTTTGATTCTCATGTAAATTGGGATGTAAATGCTTCAGAAATAGGTTGGATTGTTATGCTAAAGTCAGCATTGATGGAATTGGTAAAGTATGTGGATAAAGAAACAATAATCAAACTAGCCAAAAATTCAGCTGAAAGTGGTGCAAAAGAAATTGCATTGTCGATGAGAGGGAATTATGGTGTAAATGAATGGATCTCTATTTTAAAAGATCGTGCCAAATCATCAGGATTTTCAATTAAAGAGTATAATGAAAATAACAATATAAAATTAGTGCTATACCATGAAATGGGAGAGCAGTGGTCGCTATTTTTTAAAACATATTATGAAACAGTATTTTTCGATCTTGGTGCCAAGATAAAAACAGAATATACTGAAAACTCGATTCTAATTGAACTTGTTTCATAGGCAGATTGAAAAATCTATAAACATCGTATGCTCAAAAGTCAAATTTAATGCAATATCTCTTTTTTGTAAATGATTTTAATTGAAACTTAAGACCAACAACGGTAGTTGTCTGGTGACAGTTTCAACGATAACACAATTTTTAGGAATAGTATTTAGATCATGCTGATAATTTCTACGCGAGTCTTTTAAGTAAATTTTTGTAAATTAATCCAGTCTTCATAGGTTGCCAAAGTTATTCGTTTACCGACCAACATGTGAGGATTGGGCATTTTAGCCCAATCCTTTTAATTCAAAGTCCAGACTTTATTTTTTTAGATAAAATGAACCAGTGATTGTTCACAAATTGGTTCTAAACAATTGTGTCAGATCACGACATTAAATACAACACTAGTCTCTCATCACTGCATTGTATCTTGACAGGTCAGAATCCCAGACTACTTTGATATGTGGATCAAGCTCGAAAGAGTCTGCAAATTTCTTTAATTTTTCTTTATGTTCTCCCTCTAATTTCTCCAGTGATGCCATCTTTTCTTCAAGAAGACTGGCTTGTGTTAAATCATAATCGTGCCTGATTTTCATTATTTTGGAGCTAGTTTCTTCTTTTGACACTTTATCGTCATTCAAATCCTTTATTGCGCTTTTTTCGTCCTCTTTTGATTTTGTCAGTGCGTCGGCGTATTTTAGATCAAAGATTTTTTTAAGGTCTGCTTGCTGTATTGCAAATTCATTCTCAAATCCTTGGATTTGTTGATTGATTCCAAGAATTGTAACTGAGGTTGATTTATCCTCAATCTTGTCGGCAATAAAAGATTGAGGGGTATGAATCTCTGCGATTCCTTGGCTTATCCAAGAATCTGCAGTATCTTGCAGTATACATGAATATTTTTTAGATTCTAAGGCATAGACTACAATAAATCCATCATCACATTTTGTTAAAGGAGTAACTGAATTGACATCAGATTGTATTTCAGAGCGCCCATTAATTTCACCCATTCCATGTCGTATCCACATTTCTGCAGTCAACATTGAAACGCAGACATAGTCATTTGCATGAAATCGATACACCACAACCATGTCTTTTCTGCATTCAGTATTTGGATTTGTTTGTCCTAATTCATCCCACGATACAGCATCGTCAGGATTTGCCTGAAGGTATGCAGGATTTGTCCTAAAATCCTGATAATATTTTTCCAAATGCTCTCTAGTAACAGGAGTTTCAACATACTGCCCTTCACTGTTAAATAGAATCTGTTGATTGTAATATGCCAAGTTGTGGTTCACATTAAACATGCTATTTGCCTCAATTATGCTCTATTCGTTTTGTTTCTGCTGCTTTACGGTATGCTTGAAGTGCTTCACTTAATGAGCCACCATCCTTCAGAACTTTTTTTAGTGCAGTACGTCCTGCATCTACCTTTATTTGGTGAAATTCAAATTGGTCCCAGAAAACCTCTTTGACTTGAGAATCTTGGACTTTATCAACAAACCTAGAAAAAGAATTTCTTGGAGAATAGTAATCCCAAAGTGTCTCCCATTCCTTGAGATCCTTATTTAGCATTTCAAGAGCTTGAGATCTTTTGGCTTCAAGTTCTTTTCTATCCTCAATAGATTCATAGTTTCTCTCTTCAAGTTCCTTGATCCACTTTTTTGTCTGCTCTATTTTTTTCAAAATGTCTTGAGCAACAGGATTGTTTGCAAGGTCGCCTGTCAGAGTAATCTGTTCAGTCGAATTAAAAGACTGGGCAAATGATTCGTTTGTATACATTAAAGACTAAAAATAATCCCAAAAAACCCGCATAGACTACTAGATTCACAGCATACATTGCCAAAATCAGAATTTAAGGTAACCTGAGAAATGGTGCATGAAAATTATTCAAAATAACTTCAGATAGTTTTCAATTATTTTAAAAAAATATTCCAATCTATTGCTTGCCAGACTGCAATAGCTCAAGGGCTCTTTGGGCCTCAAACTTTTCCTTTGCAATCAGTTCCAAATTCTCTGATCTTTGTAGGAACTGTGGCATGTTGTATGCAAAGATGTCATTAATCTTGTCATATGGCTTGTCAGTGCATTCTAGACACATCTGAGACATTTTCTTTTGTGCAGCGATTAATTGCGCGTCTTTTACCATACCATACATGCTGTGGTTTCTGTCATACCTAAATATTACACGCACATTATACTATCATAAAGTATGATGTTAATACTATTGTGTAGCGTAGTAAAAGAATTATAGTAAAAGAATTAGAGTGCGAGAAGGTAAGAGTATAATCTAATTAATTAAAATTTCAGTTGAAAATATGTTTCTAAGAATTGGAACAAAAATATTTTATAAATTATTCTAAAAAATATTTTTAAAAATAATATCAAACAAGAGAGATATCACAATAAAGATGAAAACAAAAATAATATCTAGAAAAATTATGCAATTCTAATCTTTTGCAATTAAATAAATTTACTGGTTAAATCCAGATTTAATCAAAGGTTATAATTGCAAAAGATACTTCAAATTAGACAAAAAATGTCACAACAAAAAATCGCCATAATTGCCGCAATAATTGGCATTATTGCTATAGGTGTAACTGTTGCGTATTTTGTTCCAGCCAAAACCACTTTGACAAGCATACCAATCACGCCAGAGGAGAAGAAAAAAAATGACGCACTGGGTGTCGCACAAAGATATGTCGTCACCACTCCAACATTTGCATTTGATGGAGACATTAATACATTGGATACGGAATTTGTTGGTGCTCTAGAATCAGATCCACAGCAATACATGATCAAAATGGCCTTTGATTCTGCACATGGTGGATACGGAAACAGAGAAGGACAGATGCTTACCCAAGTAATCACTCACCACAAAATGGATATCGTTGTATCTGAAGGGAAGGTAATCTACGCAGTAAGTGATGAAACATGGGATGAAATAAACCTCCAATATGTTCAATCCTTATCAAAACTACCATCATCTGATGAATCAATCATCCCTTTTGAAGGAATGGCAACTGATTATTCATCACTAGTTGATGCCATAAAATCACGTGGTGTCCTAGTAGAAAATAAAGAAGAGATTCCAGCCGAAAGTTCATCATTTTCTGTTCCAACCAAAGTAATTTCAGTTGGAGGAATAGACGTGCAGGTATTTGAATTTGCAAACGAATCTAATGCAAAGACAGCCAGTCTCACTATCTCTAAGGATGGAACTGAAATTGGGACAAGCATAATTAGATGGATGGATACGCCGCACTTTTACACAAATGGCAGACTAATTGTCCTATACGTGGGACAAAACCCAGAGATTGTGAATTTGCTAGAGTCATTTTTAGGCAAACAATTTGCCGGAATGTGATTAGAGCATCTTCCTATTTTTTTATTTTTTTCTTGATTGCTTTTTGCTAGGTAGAGTAGTTAACAGGTCTATATTCATGTGAAGCAAACAGAAATTTTCATCAAGATAATCAATTTTGAAAATTTGGAATGAGATTATATGTAATATGAGGCTAAAATTGACATGCCAAATCAGATCCTTGTTATTGGGATTATTGTCGGCATATTTCTTGTAGGAATTGGAATTGGATATGCTGTATTCCAGTCATCAAATCAGCCAAATTTCACAATGATGACTTCACAACAAATGACACAAATGATGAACAATCCACAACAAATGACCCAGTGGCATCAAACCATGATGAATAATCCACAGGCATTTAACAATTGGATGAATACTATGATGAGCAATCCACAATACCAACAGCAGATGTATCAACACATATTTTCAAATCAGCAGTTTATGCAGGGAATGATGAGCAATCCACAATTTCAAAATCAATGGTCAAATTCGATGATGGGAAACTGGAATGGAACAATTGGGTCGTACATGAATAGTGGCATGACGGGATATGGGATGATGGGAACACCAGTTACAAAACAAAGTGATGTAATAACAACAATAAACAAAATTGAAAGTATCTTAGACCAAGTTGCAGCAAACTATCACAAAGGTGATAAAGATACTGCATTTTCTCAAGCAACATCAGCATATTTAGAAAATTATGAATACATTGAAAGTGCTATTGCAGCAAAAGATCTCAAACAAATGGAAAAGATCGAGTTACTTCTAAGAGTTGATCTAAGGCATATAATTCAAAGTAGCCAGTCTGAAGATACAATAGATGCAAAGATTGACTCTATCAAAGCAGAACTTGAAAGTACAAAAAAGTTATTTTCTTAATTATCTAAATTAGAAAAAATTTTATTTTTTGTGATTGATTTTTAGTTTGTAAATATGAAAGCAGGACAACCATATTTTGAACAGATAACCTTGATATATCATTCATCTAAAGTATCATGAATTATGGCTAATGAAAATAAAAAATTTCTAAATTCAATTGGATTGGATCCGCAGATTGGATTCTTGCATGAAACTCTACTAGCAGAACACCATTAGTTTATGATTTACAAGAATTATTTAGATGGTTAATCGACTTGTCTGTAATACAGTTACTAGAAGACAACAAACTTAAAGAAATCAGATTTTATCTTGACTGAAAATTATCACATTAGATTAAAACAAGCTACAGCAAAACTACTAGTCGAAAAAATAAAGTCAAATTTTAATACTAAAGTGCCTTACAAGAAAAAACACTTCACATATCAAAATATTTTGTACGACAATATATCACAATTAGCTCAATTCATCTCAGATAAGAAAAAAACAATAGAGTTCGTCATACCACATGTGGCGATTAACAGAAATGACAATCTAATGTTAAGAGAAAAGATTCTCTCATTAAACCCAGAAGAGAGAAAGAGATTAGGAATAAACAAATCTACTTTGTGGTATATGAAAAATAATGTAAAAAATAATACAAGGTTTAAAATTTATAACAAAAGTTTAACAAAGATTCAATGAAATTTTTGATTTTATTGAATCATTTATGATATTACACCTTTGCCCCACTAAATAATTTTTTTTATATACACAATTTCTCATATACTGATCGTGGTTTAGGAGTTTATTAATGAAATAATACATTATTTCTAATACATTATTTCTAATACATTATTTCTAATACATTATTTCTAATACATTATTTCTAATACCAATTTTAGACTGCGTATTTTATAATTTAATAACTTAATAAGCAATGTTTTAATGTATTTACATTTATATTTTGTGAGTGTCTATTTTATAATTTAGATACCATATGAGGTTTATAATTTAGATTTTGAGATTTCATACTAAAAAGCAGTAAGTAATGATAATGACCAACTAAGCGTTGCGTAACACATTCGATAGTTCTAGAATACATTTTCTGAAAGTAAAAATAGGAATTTAACTCGTCAGCAAATCCGCGATTATTTGTACCATTTTTTCTTCTAAACTCATTTCTTCCTTTTTTCCTTCAATATTCATGTGTAAATCCTTAAGTTTAATTACAAATTTGTTTTACTATGGGAATCAAAGATTGGTTATCCGGAACTCCGAGTATTGACAAATCATATGAAGTTACAGTCAGATGTACTAATTGTAATCATATTGTGAGAGTACGAATAGGTCACAAAAAAACAGTTGAGACTTGGGCAAAAAGCGCAAGATGTAAAGTATGCAAAACTATTGGGCACTGGGAAAAAAACTATTAGATTGAACTCAAAATGTTTAGGTCTTTTTAGAAAAATCTATCTAACTTAATCAGATATGCTACATGAAATAGGCACTTTCTGTGGTAATAGTTCTCATAAATTACTCTAGCAACATCGTGTCTTAGACTCTTTTTACATCTGCAACAAGTCAGAATCATACTCAAATTAATGAAAATTAGACTTAAAACCAAAGGTTATTGTAATAAAGGAACTTAATCTTTCAAATCTTCTTTCATCCTGTCGAATTCTTCTTTTGTGATTTGACCATTGGCGTATCTTAACTTTAAAATTTCTAGTGGATCTTGATTTATTGTTTTTTTCACATTTGCATAATCTGTTAGTAGATTTTTCATTGCTTGAAACTCTTCCTGCTTTTCTAAATCTTTATGCTGTTCCAGTAAATCTTCTTCTTGCTTGTACTCTGCTTCTTTGGCTACAATTATTACTTGTATCACACCCGCAACAGCTATTGCAATTAAAATATATCCAAAATTCAATTCATTAGATTTTATAGAATATCCAGTTGTTTCATTAAAATCTAAATAAAAAATGTCTGGCGAAAAACTTTCAATAATATAACCCGCTCCTCCCCAAATTATCACACAAACAATGAAGGATGTCAAACCATAACGCTTTCCCAATTTCCAAAATACCCATAAATCCACAATTGGAATTAAAGATAAAAGAGCCAAAGAAAGTGGGCTTCGATTTTCTTGTTTCGTAATAGGTTCTCTGCTTTCTAGTTGTTTGTATTGTTCTAATTTTTCACGAAAATAAATTTTATTGTCATTACTAAATTCACCTTTTTCAGCAAATTCAGTTCTCATGCTGGATAATCTTTCAGAATCTCCGATTTCAGATTCAATTAATCTGTCGATAATTTTAGTAACTCGTTTTATTTCTACATCATCCAACACCAAATGAGATCAAATCACATTAATCTATAGAAACTTAAAGATTTAGAAAATACAATATACTTTCATTTTAAATCTTGTTTGTATTGAAAATGCCGGAAGAAGTCAGATGGCAGAGGCATTTTTTAAAAAATACATACCAAAAGGATTCGAGGCATCAAGTGCTGGAACAAAGCCAAGTACTCAAGTAAATCCAATTGTTTTACAGGTAATGAAAGAAATTGGAATTGACATAAAAAACAAGACACCAAAACATCTATCAAATGAGATGCTTGATGATTCCATTGCTGTGAATATGGGGTGTATTGACAAAGAATCATGTCCTGCATTGTTTGTCAAGGATGTTCTTGACTGGAATATTCCTGATCCAAAGGGAAAATCAATTAATGATGTGCGGAAAATTCGTGATCAGATTGAAATCAAAGTAAAAGAACTTGTAAAAAATCTTGACAAATACTCTCTCATTAATAATACTAGACAGGACACTTAAATGATCATTTTTTTTTGAATTAGGTGGTAAGACAATAATGTCGATATTAAAAAGCAAGAAAATAACTTGGAGGGATTTGAATGAGTTGTAATTGTAGAACAGGCGAACCATGTGGTATTCCACCTGTGAAGACTGACAAGATAGACTGATGCACAAAAAATGCGTAAACGTAGACAATATGCTTTGTTTGGAACGGTATTGTTTCTTTTTACTCTGCGCTGGTTCCATATTTTCGATTCTGTATTTGGCATTGACACAGCATTTATTGCCATTTTTATCGGCGCCGCACCAATGTTTAGTCGTGCACTTGATGACCTGCTAAAAAAGAAGCTCACTACAGACGTGCTTATCATGATAGCAATCATAGCAGCACTTGCAGTCCCATCAGCCCACTTGGCACAAGCAGAGTGGCTTGGCCACGATATCAATCGCCTTGTTTCAAGCAAATTTTTTCCTGCAGGCTCTGTCATCATAATAATGATGGGCATTGAAACCCTCGAGATATTCACACTGTTGAAGATGAAAAGTGCAGTGGATGAACTGATGGCTCTTGCCCCAAAAAAAGCCAGAGTGAAACGTGGATTAATCGAGGAGGAAGTATCTGTTGAAATGATTAACACTGGAGATATTTTGCTTGTGAAAAGTGGTGAGAGCATTCCAGTGGATGGAGTCATCACTAAGGGCAGTGGTTCAATCAACGAATCTACAATAACAGGTGAGGGGATTCCACTTGAGAAAACCACGGGCGACCTAGTGATGAGTGGTACAATCTGTGAGATTGGAACCTTTGAGATGAGGGCAACCAAAGTGGGAGAAGACACCACGTTATCACGAGTCGTTAGGCTAATTCAGGATGCGCAGTCTGAAGAAACCCAAAGTGGAAAAGTATGCAGACAGGATTGCGCGCATATTCATTCCGACTGTTCTTGGATTTGCTACGATTGTATTTTTGATAACTCATGATCCAGTCAAGACTGCAGCTGTGCTTCTTGTAGCTTGTCCATGTGCTCTTAGCATGGCAACACCAGCGGCAACAGTGGCAGGAATAGGAAATGGAGCGCGAAAGGGAATTATGATAAAAGGTGGTTCTGTTCTAGAAGCTGCTGCATCTGTGAACTGTGTTGTTTTTGACAAGACCGGCACACTCACATTAGGAAAACCACGTGTAACTGATGTTTCTACATTTGATGGCATCAGAGTTGAAGATTTGTTTTTCTTTGCAGCAAGTGTGGAGAAATTATCCGAGCATGCATTTTCTACAAGTATCTTGGATGAGGCAAAAAGACGCAACATTACAATAGTTGAACCTACATCCTTCCAGGTATTACGTGGTAAGGGAGTCCTTGCAGAGGTAAAGGGAAATCAAATTCTAGTCGGAAATCTCAGATTGATGGAGGATCACAAAATAAAAATTTCAGAGGAAGCAGAAGCAGAAATATCTAGACGCAGCAAAGAAGGCAAAACACCATTGATAATTGCAGTAGAAGGCAAGGTTGCCGGTGTGATTGCCATGGCAGATGTGCTAAAGGAGAACTCACGTGAGGGAGTTGATATCTTACGCAGTCTGGGAATAAAAAAAATTGTACTTCTTTCTGGAGATCATCGTGATGTCACCACTGCGATGGGCAGGCAGCTTGACATAGAGGATGTGCGAGCTGAAATGCTTCCTGACGACAAAGTACGGATAGTAGAGGAGTGTAAAGAAAAAGTACAATGTGGCGATGGTGGGCGACGGCATAAATGATGCGCCAGCACTTTCTGCAGCAAACGTCTCAATTGCCATGGGTTCTGGAACCGATGTATCAATCGGCGCTGCAGACATTATACTCAAAACCAATGACATTAGGAAGGTGGCTGAAACCCTACGTCTAAGCAAGCAGACACTTCGCACGATAAAGGGAAACATGATGTTTTCCATGATTTACAATTTGATTGGTTTTGGACTTGCAGCAACTGGTTTATTCCTGCCTGCATATGCCGTAATTTTTCAGGAGGCTGGGTGCTTCTCAGTGATGTTAAACTCCGCACTTCTAATTAGGTTTAAATGAAAAATTTTATTACATTTGTTTTCCAAACTAATTTACAAACAATGAGAATTTTTTTCGTTTTTTATTGATAGAGTCGTCTAATTTTATAGGTTGAAATTACTTTACGATTAAAACTGGAACCTTTGAATTGTGAACTACCGTGTTTGACACACTTCCAAGAAGCATTTGTTTTATCACTCCGCGTCCTTTTGCACCCATTACGATCAAGTCAAATTTTTGTTTATGTGCAAAATCAATGATCTGTTGTGCCTCATGTCCAAACAAAATTTTCTTTTTAAAACCAATGGTATTTTTTGTTACTTGGGTTTTTGCAGTACTGAGAAACTTTTCTACTTTTTTTAACTCGTTTTGTGTTTGAGGCACGTATACCAAATTAGGATTGTCGTATGCAACACGCAAAACATACAAAGTCTGTTATGGAGGCGTTGCAATTTTTTGCGATATAAATTGCCTTTGCCAATGCTTTAAACGAATTTTTTGAGCCATCAATAGGAACAAGAATGGTTTTGATTTCTTCCACGAATTCTATTTTCGTGTCTTGGATTTAACTTATCTCCCAGAATGTCAATCATAATAACAAATCAAATCCTCATAGTTTTTTTTGAACTACGTTTTGAATTTATCCCTCAAGCAAAATTAGTGCCCCAATTATTATGCATCCTCATCGTGGAAAATAAAACATTATTGCAACTCCAATTAACACAACTAGTGAACCAATAATTTCAAATCGGTCAGGTTTTTTCTTGTCTATCCAATATCCCCAGATTATAGACATTACAACAAAAATTCCACCATAACTTGCATAGACTTTACCAAAATTTGCAGGCTGCAAAGTCATGATAATTCCATATGAAAATAAAATCAATGCTCCAACTAATCCCAATATTTTTCCTTTATGATTCCGCACCCATTTCCACACAAGATAGCCACCACCAATTTCTAATAACGATGCAAACAGGAACAACCCTAGAGTTGAAAGAACTACTTCGACCAAATTTTCTCGCCTTTTCTTGGATAGTAGAAAATTATCAAAACTCCAATAATCGCAATAATGGTTCCAATAATGTCATAGTTGTCAGGGCTTACTCCATCAATCAACCAACCCCACAGAACAGACATTACGATGAAAACTCCCCCATACGCTGCATAGATTCTATGAAAGTGTGATTTTTGAAATGTTGGAACAACTCCATACAAAAATAATACAAATCCACCGATTGCACCCAACATCCAACTAAAATCTTCACGCAGCCAAAGCCAGACCAAGTATCCTCCACCTATTTCACAAAGCCCAGCAAAAAAGAAAAGTATGATTGAAATGAAAAAATTCTTTGGTTGTTTAACCATTATTCTACAGAAATGAAAGAAAGATTCTACATTATAACTAATTTAGTAAAATTAACTTGGAATCAAAGAAAAAAATAATTTCTAAAATTTTATCAAAAACCAACAGAATTTAGTGACATTTCTTTTGCCTCGTCTATATTCCCCTACAAAAGGCGCGGGGAGAGGGATTTGAACCCACGGGTCATTGCTGACATGGGATTAGCAATCCCACGCCCTACCAAGCTAGGCGATCCCCGCACAATATTGCCTTGAATTAATCTGTAAATAAGTCAAACTTTTTGAGAAATTTTTTACTTTACTACCAATCCACTAGTAATACCAACATAAAATTCATCATGACTAGCATGGTGACAAGATTAACCATATTACCCAAGTGTAAAAGATTTTGCTTGCAATAGACAAGATTAAAAATTATTTTTAGCATAATTCATTACAATTCTACTTGACTTCATCACGTGGTTTTGTGTTCCTAAAATTTGCGTAAATTCCCAGATCATAAATGATCTTCAACAACCCACCAATAACAAAGGGTGCGGAGAACCACAAAGAATGGATTATTGCTCCAGTTATTGACGGGCTAATTGATTGGGCAACATTTCGTGAGGTATTTGTGATTCCAGCAGCAGCAGTTCGTTCGTTTTCTTCAACCATTGCTACAATGTATGCCTGTCTTGTTGGCACATCCATCTGGGAGAGACCCATTCTTGCCAAATACAATGAAAGTGCAACAGGAAAGGTAGGTGCAATTGCAACTAGAATTAAAAGAACATTAGATGGAATATGGGTAAACACCATTGTATTTATCAGTCCGATTTTATCGGCAATTTTTGCTGCAAAGAAAAATGAAATTGCAGTCAATACACCTGCAATTGAAAAAATTATTGACAGGGTTGTAAGATTGACTCCAAACTTTGTAAAGAACCAAAATGACACAATACTTTGTATTACAAAGCCTCCTGCAAACGAATCAAGGGCAAACAAAGACGATAGCTTAATTACAATTTTCTTTGAATGTGGAGAAAGGTTTGATGAAATCAACTTTGTGTTGTGAGTTTTGGTTACCTCTACTTGCTTTGACAAGAAAAAATAAATTATAACCACTGCCAATCCTACGCTAAGATACATTAGAAAGAGTGGCTTGAATGAATCAACAACAGACATCCCGAATTTTTCTTGCAAGATTTGTGGAAGAGATGCAAGTAAAACACCAGCAGACATTGCAAATGTTCCAACAATATTGTAAAATGCAAAAATAGTGTTTCTCTTTTTTACGGTTTTTACAGTTTGTGGCAGTATGGCCTGCTCTAAGGATAAAAACGCACTAGTCTCTGATCCTGTTACATTAATAGTTCCAATAAATGCAGCAATGATTAACGCAACATAATTTTCTGTCATTAAAAAAACTGTACCTGAAACTGCCATCAGTACGGCATAAGATATCATAACTTTTT
Organism: uncultured Nitrosopumilaceae archaeon; assembly: GCA_963825095.1. GTDB lineage: Archaea > Thermoproteota > Nitrososphaeria > Nitrososphaerales > Nitrosopumilaceae > Nitrosarchaeum. Next base: position 179,066 of record CAWGRV010000019.1, on the reverse strand, counting down.
TTCGCCCAATACGATCTGCAAAAAAACTTGAAAATAGATTAAAAATTATGCTGTTTGCAAGAGTTGCAGACAAGATAAACCCGATTAGAATCGCGTTAAATCCAACCTGATTAAGATAGATTGCCAAAATAATGCTCAAAAAACCATAAGAAAAAGTTCGAATAATTCTGGCTGAAATTATTAATTTTCCATCTTCGGTTAGCCAATCTAAAATCAAATTACCTTTCCAAAGGACTTTGTTCTATTTTGTCTTCCGGACAGCAAAAACCGTATCATAGAAGATTAGATTTTCGATAAAAAACAGATTTTTTAAATATTAATTTGAAGCAAGCTCTTCCTCGCCAAACTGCCGATAGTTTGTTACAATGTCATTAATTGGTATTCTCTTTCCACCTACAATCTTTAGATCTACTTGAACCGATTTCTTGGAAACTGTAATGATATTGTAAGTATTGTCAAACAATCCTCTGACGCGTTCAGATGTTGCAGTTCCAGCATTGACAACCATCAGATTTCCAAAATTCCAGGCCCATGGTCTGTGTTTGTGACCACACAATACAAGATCAACTTGAGTGTCCAATATTGTTCTTAAAACATCGCCTGCATCAACTACGGTCAATTGATCAGAGCCAGTATCTGGAATTGCTACCAAGTGATGATGCATTGCAAGGATCTTTACCTTGTCTTTGTATTTTTTCATGGTTCTCTCTAACCAAAGATTTTGACGATACCCAACCTCGCCCTCATTTCTGTCAGGACGAGCAGTTCCAAGCGTTACAAGTACTACATCATTATTTAGTTCATTTATTGTCTCAAAGGGAAAATATTTTTTGAACAACAAGTATCCTGTGTTTCTATAATCATGGTTTCCACTGATAGTTATGATTTTTTTTGCGCTGAATTTGGCTAAAAGCATCTTACATTCCTCATACTCTTTCATCAAACCCTCGTTTGTCAAATCGCCAGTAACAACTATAACATCAGGAGAAATTTGATTTACTTCTTGTACCAGTTGATCAAATTTATCTTGCAGAAATTGAGAACCAACATGAAGATCAGAGATTTGTACGATTAACATTTTACTTTATAAAATCAGATCAGTCTAATAAACCATCACTACAGGAAATATCATAGAATTCTAAAATCAAGGTAGAATTAAATAATAAGCGTTTTAAATTCTCGCAGTTTTGAGCAAAAAAGTCGGCAGTAATGAAGGGAGATGGAATTGGTCCAGAAGTGGTAGATTCTATGCTGCGAGTTTTAAAAGAATGTAACATTAAATCTGAAATAATTCTCTGTGATGCAGGATCTGAACAGTGGGATAAAAATGGTAGAAAAGACAAGTCATACATTCCAGATTCAACAATGAAAATTCTGGAGGAATCTGATGCATGTTTTAAGGGACCAACAACTACAATCCCAGTTCCAGATGCCCCAAGAAGTGTAGCAGTGACCTTACGACAAAAATTTGAATTGTATGCAAACATTAGGCCAACAAAGACCTACGACAGATTTACACCAAATCGCAAGATCTAGATTGTGTATGTTTTAGAGAGGCAACAGAGGGGCTCTACACAGGAATTGAGGTAAAGATCACAGATGATACAGCAATTGCAATTAGAAAAATTACAAGACAGGGATGCAGCAGATTCCTAAATTCTGCAGTGAGTTGGGCAAACAGATACAAACTCAAGAAAATGGTTGCAGTAACTAAAAGAAACATCCTAAAGCAAACAGATGGAATATTTTGGGAGGAAGCACAAAAGGCAACAAAAGGAACAGACATTATACTTTCAGAGATGTACATAGACAACATGGCTCAGCAAATGGTAGTTGCCCCTGAACAGTTCAATGGGGCAGTTTTGGTAAGTACAAATTTGTTTATGGATATAATATCAGAATTAGCCTCAGGACTGGTTGGTTCAATTGGGTTGATCTATTCTGCAAACATGGGGGACAAATTTGCAATGTTTGAGGCAGCACACGGCAGTGCGCCACAATTCACAGGACTAAACAAAGTAAATCCAACTGCATCAATTCTTTCTGGGGCTTGGATGGCTGAATACTTGGGAGAGTCAGAAATCAGAGACGCAGTATTTGCTGCAACAGAGCAAGTAATCAATGAAGGAAAGACTGTAACTTGGGATATTGGTGGAAGTGCATCTACAACGCAAATGACTGATGCAATTATTAATTATGCAAAGGCAAAGTTGCGCAGATAATTAGTTTGGTTTTGTAGCTTCAATTAAAACTAGTTCCTCAAAAAAGAGTTTCTTTCTTGCAAGAATTTTTGCACAGAGACCAATCTCTTGGGAATAGTCAATTAGTTTTTGATAGTTTGATAATGATGATGTCATGAAAAGAAATTTTCCACCTTTTTTGATATTTTTTAGGGTTGAATCTAGAATTTTTTTAGGAACTTCAAATCCCTCTGCTCCCCCGTCAGTTGCAATATCTAGTATTTCATCTGTTGCAAGATATGGGAGATTGCACACAACTAGGTCAAACTCTGATAATAGTGGATCAGAGCCATTGCAACATACAAGATTTTTTGTTTTGTATGTCTGGTTCTTTAGCACATCAAAATCAATGTCTGTTCCGACCACAAAAGAGAAATTTTCTCCCAACAGTTTTGTTAGATATCCAGACCCGCTACCCACATCAAGGGCAGAGTGTCCTTTCTCTTTTTGAAGGTAATCGGCCATAAAGAAAGTGTCTTCTGCTGGCAGATAGGCCTCAGTTCGATAGAATTTCTTTTGCAAGATTGATTATTTCATCCCCTGTGAGGTCATCTAGTCGTTTCTCTATTATGGTTTCTTTTCCAAACTGCTTGAAGATATTTCGGAGGGTCTTTCTTCTGTATGAAAATATTTTATTTAGAATATTTATGAGGTCTTTGTTTATTGAATTTTTTTTTGTAATTGTCAAAACAACGGAATCAACATTTGGGGAAGGTGTGAAATTACTTTTTTTTATATCCATGATTTTTTGTATCTCTAGTGTGTGGTTTGCAATTACACTTACTGCACGTCTTTCTTTGGTAGATTTTGCCAAGAGTTTTTCTGCAAATTCCTTTTGCACCATGATTACACCATGAGAGAAATTTTTTTGTGCCAACCATTCTATTGCCTCTTTGCTCTGAGAGTAGGGAAGATTTGATACAAATATAGAGAAATTTTCCGTACTTTGGAATCCATCACCATACTCTAAGAAGAGATTGCTAGTTCCAGAGAATTTAGATTTTGCCTTTTCATATAAATCCCTGTCTTTATCAATAGAGATTACTTTTTTTGCATGCTGGCACAATAGTGGGGTTAGAATCCCTAGTCCAGTACCCAACTCATAGACAATATCATTTTTTGTGATTTTTGCTGTTAGGACAATTGATTTTGCTATTTCACCAGAGTTTAGAAAATGTTGACCAAGTCTTTTCCTTTTTATCATTTTTTGACAAAGATGTTCATTCTACTTTGACCAGTAATCTCTTCTAGAATTCTATCTGCGATATGCCTAATTGGATCTTTTAGTCCAACTCGCTCTTGCAAATCAGCATAACTTGCAAACTTTTTCTTTTCTCTCTGATCCAGTATTGCTTTCATGTACGTTTTTCCAATACCTGGAATCAATTCAAGTGCATGTGTCCTTGGAGTCAGTGGTCTGGAATTATTGATGTAATCAACAAATCTTGCCTCATTGTGAGTTACGATATTTTTTACAACATCATTTAACTCGCTTTGTGCAGATGAGGAGATGTGCTCATACTCCAGCTTTCCCAAAACGGATAGAACTTTTGTTCGTCCCTCTTTTCCGATATAGATTCTCTCGCCAACATCAAATGTTGAATTTGGAACTCCTAGCACTTCCAATAAAGTTAGTCTGTCTTCTCCAATTGCGGTAATTATAATTCCATCGCGTCCTCTTACTGTAGTAGATTTTCCGCGAGGATTAAAATCTAAAACGTATGCATACTCCTCATACTTTCTAGGTGTGAATGGTACATTGTGCAAAATAATTCCTCCTTGAAACTTAGGAATGCGCCTTTATCACTTGTAGTATTTTTTCCAGAGTTTCAGCAAGAATGAGTTTTTTCCAACCAAATGTAAATGAACGCAGTTCTGCCAAACTCGTTGGTCTAATATTTACAATTTCAACTGCCTCTTCTTCTGTCAGATCACATTCTTTTACTAGCTGCTTTTTCATTTCTTTTGCTTCTTTTGGATCAAGCTTTGAAAACTTTGTAACATAATCATATGTCCATCGTTGAATTTGGTCCATTGCTTCAACATCAACTTTACCTAAAATCTCTTTGACTTCAGATAATGATACACTTTGTTTCTTTTTTATTTCTTCCATGATTATACACCAAATGGTTTGATATGATCTAGTCTTGTGATTAGAGTTTTTGCTTTATTTCCTAAATTAACATCCAAAGTTATTGCACGTCTACCAACATTTGTAATCACACCTACTTTACCATGGTACCGTCTGTGTGGCAATCCTTTGTGTTGTCTAGGATCAATAATGATAAGGGCTTGCTGGCCTTCCTGATATTCTCGTAGTAAAAACGACACACCTCGTGGTTGAGTTTTTGTCAATACGGCTCTAGCTTTGTGCTTGAATCCGTGTGAGCGACCATGAGATTTTTTAGTTGCCATATATGGAAATCCCAGAGACCCTATTTTAAGACTTTCTAGTCATTTAGATGAGAATGTCTGTTCTGAGCTGTCCGCATGCAGCAGAAATCTCTGAGCCCTTTTCAACTCGCACCGTACAGTTGACACCAGATCTGCGCAATATTTTCTCAAATTCTAGGACACTTTTTTCTGACGGTCTGTGGAAATTTCCCGCAGTTGGATTTATTGGAATTAGATTCACATGTGAGCCGTTTCCTTCCAGGAGATTTGCTAGCTCTTTTGCAATTTGTGGAGAATCGTTGATATTTTCAATTAGTGCATACTCAAAAGTTACTCTTCTTCCAGTTCTCTTGAAATACCGTCTGCCTGCTGCAATCAGTTCCTCTACAGAGTTTGGTATGGCAGTTGGTACTAGTTGTTTTCGTAACTTATCATTTGGTGCATGCAGTGATATTGCCAGACCAATTTGCAGGTCTTCTTCGGCTAGCTTGTCAATTCCTGGGATTATTCCAATTGTTGATATGGTAATGTTTCGCTGTCCTATTCCAAAACCCCTGGGATGAGTAAGTATTCTGACTGCTCTAATTGTCTCATCATAGTTTGCAAGTGGCTCGCCCATTCCCATAAACACCAAATTAGTTACATGCTGGTCTCTTTTTTGCAATAGTTCTGCAAAGTGGATTACCTGAGCTACAATCTCTTCAGCTTTGAGATTTCGCTCAAAGCCCATCTGCCCAGTTGCACAAAAGATGCACTGCATTGCGCAGCCAACCTGGGTTGAGACACATATAGTTGACCTTGGATGGCCTCCAAGCTTTGTTGGCTCGTACTGGATTAGTACAGTTTCAACAGGTGTTCCATCTGGTAGAGTGAGCAGTAATTTTGTAGTGTCTCCATCCTCACTTGTAACTCTATGAGTCTCTGTTGCAGAACCAATTGTGTAACCTTCTGCTACTAGTTTTTCACGCATTTGAGCAGGCAGCTGTTTTAGCTCAGAGATGCTTTTTGGAAATTTATAATATAAAGGATATAGTATTTGATCTGCCCTAAATCTTTGATAACCCATATCAATTACCATCTTTTCCATTTCTGCAGGTAGCAATCGGTAAAGATCGGTCATTTTATTTTCACGATAAATATCATATCTAGTAATTAATGTGCACTAATAATATTATAATTTAATCAAAAATTTGGATTTGTAATTAAACAAAAACTAGGTTTTAGAAATAAAAATAGAGATGTATTACTCTTCAGATTCCAAATCATCAGATTCAGTTGTTGTAACTAACTCCAGTTCAGGCACTTCGGTCTCGTCTGAGTCCTTTTCTTTTTTAGCAATCTTTTTGCCAGCCTTTTTACCAGTCTTCTTTTCGGCCTCTTCAGGATCCATAACTCCTGCCTCGCCCAGTGCAAAGATTACCTCCTCTTCTGGATGATGAGGACTGTCCACCATTCTTGCAATTCTCTTTTTGCCAGATTTCTTGAAGTAAATTCTGTATGTAGATGTATGTGCAACTACGTTTCCACCTATTGGTCTAGTTGGATCACCAAAGAACACATCAGGGGATGCCATGACTTGGTTTGTTGCAATTGCAGCACAGTTGTAAGTCTCTGCAATTCTAGATAACAGATGAACAAAGTGATTTAGCTTTTGTTGTCTGTTGGATAGAGTTCCTCTGCCAAGATATTCTGCGCGGAACAATCCGACTGCAGAATCTACAACAATTAGTTTGATATTGTTTTCTTCAATGACAGTACCAGCTTCTTCAAGAATTAGTGTTTGATGTGCACTGTTGTATGCACGTGCCACAATAATTCTATCTAAAACTTTTTCTGGATCCATCTCATGTGCTTGTGCAATAGAGACAATCCTTTCAGGTCTGAATGTATTTTCTGTATCAATATACAAAACACCGCCATCTAATCCACCTTCTGCTTTTGGTCTTTGAACCATTACGGCAAGTGTGTGTGCAAACTGTGTTTTGCCAGAACCAAACTCACCGTAAACTTCGGTTAGAGCTTGCGTTTCAACTCCGCCATCAAATAGTGTATCAAGACAATTAGTTCCAGTTGTAATTTTACCAATATCTTGTCTGCGCTTGTAGACCTCGGTTGCAGTAACAAAGTCTCGTGAAATTAATCCAGTTTCAACTAGATGTTGTCGTGCTTTGTTTACAATTTTTTCAGCAGTATCTTTTTCCATTCCAGTTATTTCTGCAATTTCCACAGGACCTCTTACTATAAGATCCATAACATTGTGTATTCCTGCATCAGATAATTTCCTAGTAGTTACAGGACCTACGCCCTCCAAACTATCTAATCTTAAATCTTCTACCATACCGTAGAGTACCGTACTAGTACTTTATAACAGTATTGGTTTGAGATTCTGTCAAGGTTGGGAAACACTAGTCTAATTTTATCTGTCAAAAGTTTGAACATTATCATCAATAATTTGTTCTACCAAGATTTGTTTCTTTTTTGATCTAATTTGGAAAAAGATCTTGCACTTCTTTAAGAGAAGAACTATTTTTAGCCCAGTTTTGAGTTAAAAGAGTATTGACAATTTCAAAGAAATGGATTGTCGCATGTGCGCATTGTGGATGTCTTTATCACCAAAGTGGCGCCCATGACAGATGTCCAGCATGCAAGAGTACTGTTAGTGAGAGAATCGACGGCCTAACTGAATTATAACACAATAAACAAATCACTAAACTACCAATTTGATATCTTTCAAATCATGAAATCAATAATTGACTAAATTTTTGTGTAAAATTGATTTTGAGACTATTTGGTATTTGTCTTGAGATCCCAGACTTGCTGTAATTGGGATAGATCTGGTGCCATCTGCACTTTGTGGTTTGTACTCCATCTCTATTTTTGAAAAGTTGAGAGAAACTTGCTCAGTAGGAACAGGATCACCTGCGCCTGCACCTGAAGTCAAAGATGTAACTAAAACATCACTAAAAGTAAAAGTAAGATAATCTTGTTGGTCTCCTCCGGCTTTTCGGACAGTTAGTGTCACTTGTTTGTAGTGCTCACCAGTTGCTAGTGCCATGAATAATTTTGGTGATGCCTTGTCTACTGTATGAGTGAAATGAAAGTCTTGCATTGATACTTTTCCAGCGCCACCGCCGCCACCGCCTGCCATGCTACCGGTATTTGAGGCGCCCCAACTCCATGACAAAATCTCAATTTGATCTTTGTGTTTGTCGTCTGAAGATTCTCCGTCAACGCCCTCTATTTTTAAAAAGTAGTCTGCTGATGCCGCATAAGCGCTACTAAGACTCATTGTGGCAATAACTCCAAAAACCAGAGCCAGTAGCAAAACTTTGGACATGTAATCCATTATTTAGGCCAGTTAATAAAATCTTCCTTGAAATTGTTTAATTAACGGTTTCAAATTACATAACATATGAGAAAATTACTTTTATTTTCTATTATTGTTACCCTAGTTATTGCATCAACTCAAATATTTGCCCAAACTGCATCCTCTGCGCAAGCAGACTATTATCTAAAATTAGACGGAATAAAGGGCAGTGTCTCAACTGAGGGAAGAGAAGGATGGATACTGCTTGATGCAGTAAAATATGGAGAGTCTGATTTAGATGACCTGATCAAATCTGTCCGTACAGTAAATCGTGATATCAAACAACTAGACACACTCGGATTGACTTTTGAAAAACAAGTAGACAAGTCATCACCGATGCTTTTTGATGCACTAACTTCAGGAAAAAATATCGGCTCTGGTCAAATTAACATGTGCGATGATTCCCAATGTGATTTAAAATTATCACTCTCTAATATCAGAGTAACAGATTACAACATTAACGCTACAAGTACAGATTCCATTAAAGAGTCAATCAAAATTCAATTCTCTTTTATTGGTTTGCCACGAGCTGCTGTTGGTTCTACAGGGGAGACGGGCTCTACAGGTGTGACGGGTTCAACTGGAGAGACTGGACCTGCAAGAGAAACTAGTTCTCCAGGTGAGATTCCAGGATGGATAAAAAATAATGCAAAATGGTTTGCAGATGGTTCAATTGGAGAATCAGACTTTACAAAAGGTATTGAATACATGATCAAAGAAAAGATTATGAAGATTTCCAGCCTGCCTGCTGCAAATCCAGGTGCTTCAGAAACAAAGGTTCCAGACTGGATTAAAAATAATGCAAAATGGTGGTCTGAAGGACAGATAGATGATAATTCATTTGTTCAAGGAATTCAATATCTAGTAGAGCATGGAATAATCAGAGTAAATTAATTATCTTAAACAACTTAGAATATAAAAATAAAATTGTATATTTTGAACTTGTAAAATAATACTTAATTTGCAAACAGAAAATTTATCGTAAAATAAATTATTTATCGTCTCTTTCTTCGCTGACCTGGCTTGTTTTGTCCAGGAAATCTGCCCAAAGAAAATCTCTTCTTAAAGTTGCTCTTGTTTCGAAGACTGGAATTTGTTCCAACTATTTTTCTTCCTTCGACTTTTGGAGTTTGTCCTCTTACCTTACCTGCTTTAGTAAGCGAACCGTGAGTTGCCATAATTTATTCACACTATTTAGTAAATTTATGTATTTGTATAACTACCAGTATTTTGTCTTTATAGTCTCAATAACTTTTTCATGTTCTTTGCTTTTGTGTCTTGCATATCTTTCCATTGCACCCAATGGAATGCCACCCAAGGATCTTGCAATTGCATTAAAGAAATATCTCTGCGGACCTTTTGCGCCTGTCTTGGTCATGAATTTTTGAATTCCATACTTGAAGTTGTGCTGCCAGGTCTTGTACAATACACCTAGTTGTGCAGGAGTCATCTCATTTCCAATGTTAAAGAAGTCAGATTTTTCAAGCAATCCAATTGGAACAAATGTTAGTGCAGTTGCAGTAAACATTGAATCCGGTTGCTCGTTTTCTAGCTCACTAATTAGACGAATTGTGTCCCAAGAGTCTTCTGGTTGCTCATCATTATCAAGTCCCATGATTAAAGTAAATGCTGGAATCCAGTAATCCTCGTTTAGAGTTTTTACTCCCTCCTTTACTACCCAGTGCCACTCACTTGGATCGTATGGTGCTAGTTTTCTATCAGCATATTTTCCAATTAGTCTCAGACTGCCTGTCTCAAAGCCTGCCTGAATTCCAATCATGTTATCAGGACTAGATTTTATTATTTTTGAAAGATTTGGAATTAGTTTTTCATCAGCTATTGCGCCAGCCAGTGTACCGTGTGTTGGATTTGTGTGTCCCACACCAGTAGACATGATAGCAGTGAATAGTTCTTCAAGGGCTTCTCTGTTTGGCTCCATTCCCTTTGAGGTTCTAGGGTCCATGCCGTAGACAAAAATATCGTCACTGTGAATCCATGCAGATTTGGCGCCACCTTTTTTGATGTTTACTTCAATTTCCCGTTTTACTTTTTCTGGAGAATAGTATCGCAATGATCTTAATGTAACATCACAAAATTTACAACCTCTTCCACAACCTCGCATGACTTCAACCATTCCGTGCATACTTGGTTCTACAATTTCTGGAATCTCATCAAGGTCTGGTCTGTCCCAGAAATTTACAAATCTTCCATGGATTTTTTTCCCGTTTCTCTCAAATTCTTTAATGTTAACTTTAAAGTCGCTGCGTTTTCCAAATGGATCCATGTTTTCAAAATCGCCATTAATTAAATAATTAAAGAATCTTCCAGCATGTCCATCAATTTCAGGAGCAATTCCTCCAAGTTCTCCTTCCAATATAGCATAAATTCCAAATTCTTCAATTTTTTCTGGATCATAATTGTACTGCCAAGTTCCAGAAGCTCCAGAGATGACTTTGGCCTTACTGCCGGTTTTTAATTTTGCAGCATTGATTCTGCATGTAATTCTGTATTGTAAAATTCATCATATGACGTTTGTTTTCTACCATAAGTAAATGTCATTGTAACAGGTCCCATTCCAAGTGGGTCCATCTCATATGTGCCAACAACTTGAGTTTCAGGACCGATAAATTGCTCAATATGATCTGGATGTGCAACAACTACATCTTCTCTTCTAAATCCATCTCGAAGCAAACCTGCCTCTACTTTTCGTAATCCGTATGGAGCATAGTTTGCAACACCATTAGTATGAGGAATGTAATTGCAGATAAAATCAAATAGAATCTTTGGGGTAACTTGATTTCCTAGAATTTTATACAGAAGACTCTTTTTTGTCGCGACTAGGATCAACTGCTGGTGCACATCCAAAGAATGTAGCCAGTGACAAACCACGATATGGTGACATTAACGTGCGATCTGCAGTTAAAACAATTTTTGGAGTACCCATGACCTTCAAGGCAATAATTTCATGATTTATTTTAAACCTTGCGAGTCAAACTCAATAATTTTCCAATATTCCGGCCTTGTTTCTGTGAAAAAATCCAAATTCCTTGTTTGATAGTAAATGAGGACCATCAAATACAGTGCCATCTCGGCACACCAAGTCTTCTCCAAAACAGCAGCTTCCACATATTCCAACACCGCATTTCATCATGCGCTCAAGGCTTGCCTGCACAAAAAGTCCTTTTGAATGCGCCAGTTGGACTGTTTTGTACATCATTATTTCAGGACCGCACGTGTAAACTGCATCAAAACGAACCTTGTCTACTAGTTGTTTTACCACATCAGTAACATAGCCTTTTTGGCCATAAGTTCCATCATCAGTGCTAACAATTACTTGATGTGGATTTTTTTCAAGCAAACTATTTGCCATCTCTTCAAAAAAGACCTCGTCTTTTGATTTTGCACCAATTAAAAAAGTAACATTGTCATCAGGTTTTAAAAAAGTCAACAACCTCATCATTGGAACAAGTCCAGTCCCCCCACCAACTAGCAACAGCTTGCCTTGTTTCAGATTAAATGAATTTCCATATGGTCCTCTCACACCAATTTGTTGTCCCACTTTGACATTATACAATCCAGTTGATGCTGGACCGTGTCGCCTTACTGTAAATGCTGCCTTGCCAGAATCCTTTGATATCATTACACTCATTGGTAATTCGTTTATTCCAGGAATCCAAACCATTGCAAATTGACCTGGTAACACAAATGACATTACATCATCAGAGAAGACCAAAGTTCGTACAGTTGGAGTTTCATCAATTACTTTTTCAATTGTACAAATCTTTGGATGATTATGATTTCTTTGCAAGACCTCTCATCTCCTCCAGGTTTGAATAATTTTTTCTCTTCATGTACTCTAGTATTCCTTTGTTAATATCATTAAATGCATGTATCCAGTTCTCACCAATTGCACTTCCCACCTGAATTGCAGAAGATCCTGCCAAAATAAATTCAACTGCATCTTCCCATGTAGATATTCCACCACAACCAATTATTGGAATATCATATTTTGAAGAAATTTCATAAACACATCTCAGAGCAATCGGTTTGATTGGAGTGCCAGACAGTCCACCAAATTTGTTACTTAGAATTGGTCTTTGTGTTTCAACATCAATTGCAATTGCTCTAACTGTATTGATTGCCGTGATTGCATCAATACCAGAATCTATTGCAGCACTTACTGTATTGAGATAGTGAGTTGTACCCAATCCAACTTTGGCAATGACTGGAACGTTGGTGAAATTTTTTACTGTGCTTACAATTTTCTTTACCAATTCCGGATCATCACCGACTTCAAGTCCAACTTTGGCAACATGTGGACATGACAAGTTCAACTCAAATGCAGTAATTTTGCAATTCTCAAATGCTTTAACCATCATCTCAAAGTCCTCAGGAATAGAGCCTACCAAACTGACAATGATTGGAACATCTTTGTTTGGTTGTATCATTTTTGCAAAATTTGGCGCTCCAGGATTTGACAAGCCTACTGCGTTAATCCACCCCCCGCCATTTACGCTAAAGATTGTAGGATTTGGATAGCCATCCCATGGTTCTGTGCTAAGTGATTTGGTAACTACTGCGCCTGCGCCTGCGCGATAAATCCGATTAAATACATCAAGTGAAATGCCCAATATTCCAGAGGCCAGCATTACTGGTCTTTCTAGTTGAATTTTTCCTATACGAGCAACTAAACTAGGTTCCACTTTGAATCGTGTACTCTGTTTCGAATATAATAGTTGATTCACAAGATTTCTGTACCTTTTTTAATGGAGACTTAGAATCATCTAGTCATGTATTCTGTAATCTTGACAGAGCTTGGAATATCAGTTTTCAAAGATGAAAAACTGGAAAAAGCATTTCCTTTCAGGGACTCGGTCAGAGATTACCTTGCTGTGAAAAAAAAGGAATCAAAACTAACCGAACTTGTTGATTACCTCCGTTCGATGCAAAGAGGAGTCACAACTAGTGACGAGTCATTGCTGACATTATTGAAAAAAAGTTCCATAGATGCACAAATTATGGAAGAATCACAATTAGAAAAAATTCAAGCAACCAAACCTCAGATAATTGTTGACTCGGGTTTTGCACAAAACTTGGCAGATGCACTAACTAAACTAAGAGAATTTGCAATGGGATTATCTTCTTCAAAAGTAACTGAAGTCTCAGAGAGTCCAGATCTGCACATCATTCAGGCTATAAATTCTCTGGATGAGATTGATAAAATTTCTAATGCACTAAGCTCAAGATTGCGAGAGTGGTACGGATTACATTTTCCAGAATTGGACAATATCATTGACAGCATCAATGGTTATGCACAAATTGTTTTGGCAGGAAAACGTGAGTCTTTAACAAAGAAAGTGTATGAGGATGCAGGATTTCCAGATTCAAAAGCAGAGATGATCTCTTTGATTGCATCAAAAAGTAGAGGTGGAGATATTTCAGATGTAAACTTGGCAATTGTCCAGTCCATTGCAAAACAAATTTTAGATTTCCATGATTTGCGAAAGAAATTAGAAGATCATGTTGAAGCTGAAATGCAAACTATTGCACCAAACATTACTGCAATTCTTGGAGCTGCAGTTGGTGCAAGAATATTGGGAAGAGCTGGAAGTCTAAAAAAATTAGCATCAATGCCTGCAAGTACAATTCAAATAATGGGTGCAGAAAAAGCACTTTTTAGATCTTTAAAGACAGGAGCTCAACCACCAAAACACGGATTGTTGTTCCAACATGCAATGGTTCATGCTGCTCCTAGATGGCAAAGAGGAAAAATTGCAAGAGCAATTGCTGCAAAAGCAGTCTATAGCAGCAAGAGTTGATGTCTATGGCGAAGGACTCAACAAAACTCTGCTTGAAAAACTTAACGTCAGAGTAGACGAGATTGGTAAAAAATACGAAAATCCAACTGAGAAAGAATCCAGACCTGAATCATTCCGACGAGAGGAAACTCGAGATTTCAGAAGAAATGAAGAGACTCGAGATTTCAGAAGAAGAGATAGTGGTTCTAGGGGAGAATCTAGAAGAAGAGAAGGTGGAGAATCTAGAAGAGAGGAAACTCGAGATTTCAGAAGAAGAGATAGTGGCCCTAGAGAATCTGGAAGAAGAGAAGGTGGATTCAGAAGCGAAGGTGGAGATTCTAGAAGAAGAGAGGAAACTCGAGATTTCAGAAGAGATAGTGGCTCTAGAGAATCTGGAAGAAGAGAAGGTGGATTCAGAAGCGAAGGTGGAGATTCTAGAAGAAGAGAGGAAACTCGAGATTTCAGAAGAAGAGATAGTGGCTCTAGAGAATCTGGAAGAAGAGAGGAAACTCGAGATTTCAGAAGAAGAGTAGTGGCTCTAGAGAATCTGGAAGAAGAGAAGGTGGATTCAGAAGCGAAGGTGGAGATTCTAGAAGAAGAGAGGAAACTCGAGATTTCAGAAGAAGAGAGTGGAAGTGAGCTCTAGAGAGAGATATGCCAGAAGAAGAGAAGGTGGATTCAGAAGCGAAGGTGGAGATTCTAGAAGAAGAGAAGGAAGTGACACTAGAATAGGAAAAAATTACAGAGAAAGAACAGATTCCAAGGTAAACAAAAATAAAAAGAGAAAAAAGTTTGAAAGAAGATAACCAGGAATTTTTTTGGATAGAATCAGAAGGTGAAAAAAAACTTGCCACCGAAAATTTAGTTATAGGAAATCAAGTTTACAAAGAAAAACTAATCACAAAAAAAGGAACAGAGTACAGATTATGGGATCCATTTAGAAGTAAATTAGCTGCTGCAATAATGAACGGCCTAGAAATATTTCCATTTAAAAATAAATCAACCGTGCTATACCTTGGAGTATCAACTGGAACAACAGTAAGTCACATTTCAGACATTGTTGGTCCAGGTGGAATGATTTTTGGAGTAGAGCATGCAAGTAGAGTAGCTAGAGACTTTTTAGACAGGGTTGCATCACATAGAAAAAACATTATTCCAATTTTACAAGACGCCAGAAAACCAAAAGAGTATTTTTCAGTGTTTGGCAAAGTCGATATTGTGTATGTAGACATTGCACAACCAGATCAAACAGCTATTGCAATAGAGAATTGTAAAATGTATCTCAAAAAAGAAGGCTATTTCTTTCTAGTAATAAAAACAAGAAGTATAGATGTTACCAAATCACCAAAAAAAATTGTAGAAGAAGAGATTGAAAAGATGAAAGTTAATTTTGAAATTCTGCAGGTAATAGATCTTTATCCGTATGACAAAGATCATGCAATGGTAATTGCAAAGTTTCTAGATTAATTTTATATTCAATATTTTTTGTGTAGGTTTCCAGCTTTTACGCACAAAAGTAGGGAGGATTTGTTTTGCCGCATAATGATTCTTTACAAAATTGATTGTCTTAGAGTCAGAAGGATAGCCACTTCCCAAATCATGTGTCTTTCTGAGTTTAGATATTGCCTTGTCTCTTGTAACCTTGGCAATTATTGATGCGGCTGAGACTACAACAAATCTGCTGTCTGCATGATGATATGATTTGATTTTTTTATTATTTGATAATTTTGAGATCTCTTTTCCAAATCTTTGGGGATTGACATCACATGAATCAACATAGGAAATGTCAGGATTTAATTTTGAAATGACTTTGGCCATGTATTTTGCCTCTAGTTGGTTGAGACCGTGGTTCTTTACGCTGGCATCAATTAATTTAGGTGAGATTTTTTCAACATGATAACTATCCACCAATGAAATTATTTTTTTATAAAGTTCTTCTCTGGATTTTGGAGTTAATTGCTTTGAATCCTTTACACCCATTAACGTCAATTCAGAGATTTTATTTTTGTTTATGGAAATTCCTGCAATGACTAGTGGTCCCAGCATTGAACCACGTCCAGCATCATCTACTCCGCAAACTTGCACAAATTTTGTCTCTGAACACATGTATTAAACCATTATAGGTTCACTAAATACAGAATAGTAATTGCAAATTCCAGATGAAACAATTGCAGAGATCACAGAAGGGACAACAAAAGTAGTAGTTCCAAAAAAATCACTTACAGATAAAGTTCCGCCAAAAGAACCCGCATTCTTTAATCCAAAAGCAAGATTGACAAGAGACTATTCAATGATTGCATACGGAGTCTTTCCTAAAAAAATTTGCAGGACCAAAAATATTCTTGGAGGGTTTGTCAGGTGTTGGCATCAGAGGATTGCGAGTTGCAAATGAATTATCTTTTGACAAGGTGGTAATCAATGATCTAAATCCATCGGCACTAAAATTAGCAAAATATTCAGCACAATTAAACAATTTAAAAAATATAGAATACTCAGAGATGGAAGTATGCAGATTCCTAAGCAGTCATTCTACAAAAGGGGAAAGAGGCTCCATAGTAGACATTGACCCGTTTGGATCCCCTGCCGAATTTTTTGATTGTGGATTAAGGGCTACAATGCATGGGGGAATTTTATCCACCACGGCTACAGATCTGCAGGTCCTAAACGGACTCTACCAAAATGCATGTAAGAGAAAGTACGGAGGTGTTCCAGTCAGAGCAGAATATGGCAATGAGCTGGCAATCAGATTGATTTTAGGATGTCTCAGGAGTGTAGCAGGAAGAATAGGGGTAGAGATTGTCCCACTTTTTGCTGAAAGCAACATGCATTACTATAGAACATATGTACGTGTTCTCATTAGACAGGATCAAAAAGAGAATATTGGATACATTTTACATTGTAAAAATTGCGGTAATAGAAAGATATCATTTGAGCAAAGTAATGAATGTGAACTGTGCAAATCAAAAATTGATGTTGCAGGACCATTATGGATTGATAAAATATTTGACAAGCAATTTGTAGAAGACATGATTTTAAAGATACCAGAATTGGCAGTAGACAAAGTTTGTGAAAAAACATTACAAAAATGTCTTTTAGAATCAAAGATGCCTGGGACTTATTTTACACTTGATGAAATTGCATCAAAAATGAAATCATCTCCACCAAAATTAGAAGACGCAATAAAAAATCTGCAAAAAAATGGTTATGTTGCCAGTCCCACATCTTTTTGTCCTACAGGATTTAGAACAAATGCTAACATTAATCAAATAATTGAGGTTTTTGGCTCAGCCAGTAAATCCTAAACAGACATAGTATAATTCGCTGCTTTGTTTTCTGCTTGCTTTAGGTTTTGTAAGGTTTATTCTTGCAAATTTTTTCTTTATGTAATCCTTGAATTCCATAGAGTACTCGCCATCAAAAACTTTGAAGATTGCGTTTCCTTTATGCATTAACACCTTGTCCATTATTTTTGTGCAATCATAGTTTAGCGAAATTTGTATTGCATGATCAACAGACCAGTTTCCAGTTACTTGTGGCGAAAGATCACAGATTACGGCATTAACCTTTCTTTCAAAATAAGATAGAATTTCATCAATTACAAACTCATTTGAGATGTCTTCTCTAAGAATATAGGCTCCAGGAATTTCCTCAACATATGATGTGTCAATGCCCATGACCTTTCCTTTGTTGCCAGCTAATTTGACTGCCATTTGGGTCCAACCACCTGGTGCACATCCCAAATCAAGAACATAAAATCCAGGTCCAATAATTCTATATGACTGATTTAGTTCTTTTAGTTTGTAAGCGGCTCTACTTCGAAATCCTTGCTCATGAGCTAACTTTCTATATTGATCTCGTCGTGCATCTATTAGTTTCATTTATCTTTCGTAGTTTTTTTCATGTCGGCAAGTACCCAATCCTCAATAAATTGACAATTGCGAGGACTAATCTCTCCCTCTAGTGAACATTTTTGTTCTACAGGACAAACAAGGCAAGGTGCATTTTCAATTGATAGTGTGCTAATGGGAGTTTTCTTGAGAATTAATTTGTATGTCCAACGACCTTTTTCTAAAAGTTTTTCTCTGTATATGGTTCCCATTCTTTCTAATTTTAATGCAAGTCTAGAACCATCTCTGCTGGAGAGTTTGAGTTTTTTCCACAATTCACTTTGAAACATTCCTTCAGACTCGTGTTCAGCTAAAATATCACAGATTTTGTTTGTGAGTCGCTCCATGTCGACTTTTTCAATTTGGAAATTTTCAATCTCTTCATCGGTTAATTGTTCTTCTAATTCTTCCTCCAGTGTTTTTTCTTCTTCTTTTTTAATTTCCTCTAGTTCTTTTTTTGTAAGTTTTTTTGGTTTGGGAGCAGGATCTCTTTTTTGGAAGATTTGCTTTCCTTAGCAGGTATTTTTTTACTGGATTTGCTTTCTTGTGTTTCCTTTTTGGCAGGTTTTGTTTCTTTTGATGGTACTATTTTTTTGGCGGGTTTAGTCTCTTTTGATGGTACTGTCTTTTTGGTGGGTTTTGGAATTTCTGAAACTTTCTTTTTTTCCTTTAATTTGACAGATTCATCTTTTGATCCTTCTTCTGTTGGTTTATCTTTTTTTGCTGCCATCAAATCACCTTAATTTTTTTATCATTACTCCTAATAATACAATATCTCATTCCTATTTAATGGTAAATTTTTCGCTTGCCGTTATACTATTCGTTTGATTTGGATCGTTCATTTTAACTAGCAACTCGTATTGTCCAGGTTTAACAATAATTTCAGAAAATTGTTCATCTATAGGCAACAATTTCCCATTTTTAGCAAAACATTGTTCAAGGAATCCGCTTTGGGTAACTGGCGTAGTTGTTCCTGAAGAATAAATTGTAATGTAAAGATCACCGCAATCAAATAAAGGATCATTAACCTGTACCTGAATTTGAACGGGCGTTGATGACGTATACTGTTTTTCCAATCCAATTATTTCAATAGACGTCAAAGTTGAACTCGTATTATTAGAGTCACTAGGCCACATGCTCAACTTTCGGCCAGGTTCCTGCAGAACATCGGCTAAAACTAGGGAGCCAAAAATAAATGAAAGTACAATTGGCAAAACAAATACAACATAAACTATTCTAGTTACCATTTTGTTTTTACAACTACAAATCCCTTATATCTATTTAGCAAAATTTTGCAAATTATGATGAATTTGACGAATGAGTTAAATCGTAGAGATCTAAATATTGCTTGATGCGCCTTAGAAAATTCAGGGTCAGAGCATATCGTTGCATTCACGATTCTGGGGAAATTACTGTTGGAGACTTGGCAGCGTTTGTTGGAAGAAATGAAAGTGGTAAAACAACAATTCTGCAAGCATTGACTTTGTTAAATAGAGATGAAAAGATTTCAGAATTAGATCTTTGCGATGAAATGTCTGAAGAACTCAAAGACGAAGTTAGATTAGTAGAGGGCGATTTTGATTTGAGTTCAAATGAAATCCAATTACTCAAACAATCATTTCCAGGATTGCCTGAGATTAGAAGAATCAAATTATTTAGAAGTAACAAAAAGCCAAAAGTTCAATATGAATTTGAAGGAGTTAAAATTAGTGAGGAGGAAAGTAACAGACTAAATTCGTGGGAAAATTTTTCAAAGCAAATATTAAATTTTTTAGATACAATACCAAATCATCTTAGGATTCAAATCGATACTGATTTTTTTGAAGGTTCCGTACCAAAAAATCAAGAAATATTTGATAGTGGAATGGCTGAATTTAGTAATCAATTTCACGTAATAGCAGTACAAGAGCCAAAGATAATTGAAGAGTGGGAGAAAATTTATGAAAGTCCAGAAAATCAGTTTTCAAAATTTCTTAGTGGTGAAAGTGAAAAATCTGCTTTGGAGAATTTTATTTCATCGCAAATTCATCCCAGATTTGTATATTTTTCAGATTACAAGAAAATCTATGGAAGTATCAATCTAAACGAATTTCTCAGAGAGGAGAAAGGTGAGCGCGAAGGTTCAATTGAATTTGTCGAAGAGTTTGACAGAGCCGAGACTGTCAGGAATTTATTTTATTTGGCTGAACTAGACATCAGAACATTAGATGAAGTAAAAGAGAGTCCATCAAAATGTATCAAAGTTCTCAATACTGCAAGCAATAGACTAACCAAAAAGCTAAATCCAGCATGGAAAGGAGATCCAATACATGTTGATTTGAGATACAATCCAGGAAATATTTTGAGCGTAGTAATTTCTGATGTGCATAGGGACGGAACTGTAACTAATACCGGTTTGTTAAATAGAAGAGCAGAAGGTTTCAAATGGACATTTTCTTTTATTGTAAACTTTGCAGCAGAGACACAAAGAGCAGAGCTAAAAGAGGCAATATTGCTTCTTGATGAACCTGCAAGGAATCTTCATCCAACACAGCAAATGGGAATCTCAGATTTGCTCAAGAGTTTGGCAGGTTCAAATCAAGTTTTGTATGCTACACACTCACCATTCATGATTTTTGACTATACTCCTGGAAATTTGCTGGTAGTTGAATTAGATAAAAGAAAACATCTTAGTAAAATTTTTTATGATTATTGGAATGCAGATGACAAAACATTGACTCCGATTCTTTATGGTTTGTCAAGAGGTTTAATTGAATCAATTGTAGACAGAGAGATTGGAACAAACTCCAGACCTGTAATTATTGTGGAAACAATGTCAGATGCAATGTACCTTAATGCATTTGATAAATTTTTACAGGATCCAAATATTTCAATGAACCCATTAAATGTGGTAGCTGCATACAGTAAAAACTCAGTTTTACCTTTGGCAATCTTCTATAGAAATCACGGATACAAGACATTCATTTTATTGGATAATTCAGAAGAATCAAAACAAATCGCATCACAGCTGATGTCAAATGAATTTTCGCCAATCCAAACAATATTTTATGAAAGAGAGGGAAGAAATCTTGAATCAATTGAAGACTATATCGTACTAGAGGATTATCTTCATGCAGTCAATCAGACTTATGAAATACAATTGAGAAGAGAAGGATTTTCAAATCTTACATCTAAAGATGTTGCTCTAAAAGATAGGAAAGGCGTTTTGGATAATTTGAAAGCAATATGGGAGGATCATAGAGAACAGAATTGGGGCAATTTTGATAATGAAGAAATCACTCGATACATTTGTGAAAAAATTGCTCTAGAAGAAACCAGTTTCTTGTCAGATAAAACAAAAGACCAATTTAGATCACTATATCGATTAATTGCTGAAAGAATTAGACAACATCAAAATGTTGTTTCAAAATCAGATCTGGCCAAATTTCAGAGGCTCAGAGCTTAGAGATTAAAATAGTTTCCTTATGAAAAATACTTCAAAAAGAAATACGAAGGTAAGAAAATATTCTTTAAGGTTTAATTGAGAGATGACGAAAAATAAACATATGCGTAAATCCTCTAGGGGAGGAATTGTCCTTTCATTAGTTTTGTTGCTTGCAATAATAGCTATAACTGTTCCTTCCAATGTTTTTGCAGAAACCTTGACTACTTCAAGTACATCTTCAGTAGAGTCAACAGGTGTTGGATTTTCAATTAATGCAAATAGTCATTCTTTTGAAGAAACTACGATTATTGAATTTACAAATGATGGAAAAAAAGATGTTAGTTCATTTAGAATTTGGTTAAACGAAGGTTTTGTGTTTAAATCATTTAAAACAGAAAGTGGTTGGGTTGGTGAAAAAACTCCTCAAGGAGTTATAATTTTGACATCCTCAAAAGTTGTAAAACCGGGGGACTCTGTAAAAATAGGAATCAAGACAGACATGCCAAATCCAGAAATTAATTGGAAAGCGCTGGATAAAAATAAAGAAGTGCAAAGTGGATTAACAGTTCCAGAAGAAATATCCAAGTCTATCCCAACTTTAAAAAATTCTAGCTTAGGAATTTTGGAAGATTCAGCATTTCGAATAATTCCAGAAAAACCCAATGCAGGATCTACAATTAGAGTTACAGGAGATAATTTTGGACCATCACAAGAATTTGAATTTTCTATAGATACACACAAGACTTGGAACTTTTCAGACCGATGACAAGGGTTTTTTTATGACAACCATAATAATTCCAGAAACGCAATCACAGGAAAGATCTGATTTTATTGTTAAAGATTCACAAGGCAATGAAAAGAAAATAAGCATACGGATTGGAACTCTGGGAACAAAAATTCCTACATCTGAAAACATTCAACTTACAATAAAGGGAGTTCCAGGAACCATACAAGTTGGAGATATGTTGGATGTCTCAGGTACTGCAACCCCAAATGGCGTAGTTACTGGAACAATTAAAAATCCAGATGGAGTAATCATCAATACAAGAACTGCACAAGTAGATGCAAAGGGAAATTGGAAATTAGAACCTATTTTGGTACCATTGGACTCAAAATTAGGAAGGTATAACGCAGATATTACAGATGGTAGAGAAATAATTTCCAAGAGTTGGGCACTAGAATCATCCAAAGTGATTGTAATCACACCACTAAAAATCAAATTTGCTCCAGGAGAAACTATAAAGTTTAATGGAACTGCCTTACCAAATCTCTCATTGGACCTTAGTTTAGAAGATCCATTTGGTGTTGAAAAATTATCAAAAATTATTCAAGTTGGAGATTCAGGAGTGGTGAATTTTGAGTATCCAACAACAGCAAATGTGGACAAGGAAGGTACATGGAAATTAATTGCAATTCAGGGAGATAACAAAGAACTTATCTATACAGGCCTAGGTGAACTACCTTCTATTCCAATAGATATTGAATTTGATAAACTAAGTTACAAAACTACCGACACTGCCATAATCTCATTAACAGGAATTCCTGGGGATTCAATAAGCATGTTAATTGTAGATCCTGCAGACAAACCAAAAGGCGATTCAATTCCAATTGTTATAGAGGATGACGGAAAAACAACATATTCCTTGCCTATGAAAGGATACTCCTCAGGAATATACACGGCAGTTATCAGTAAAGGGAATGCTAAAAGTACACAGATTTTTGCCGTTGGATTACAAACAGGATCAGGAGAGATAACAATATCCACTACAAAATTAGAATACGCACCTAATGATTCTATTTTGATTTTAGGCAATGCTAATGAAAATGTAATAATTACATTTTCCTTGTTTGATCCAAATGGTAAAAAGATTAAAGAGATTGAATCCTTTACAGACAAGGCAGGAAAAATTTCCGAGGGTGGATTTAGAGTACCAGCAGATGGAGAGCCAGGAAAATGGAAGATCAATGCAAAGAGTGGTTCAAATTATAAAACTATAGAGATTACTGTAAATGCATCTAAAGAGGAAGGGATGGTAGTTAGTATTGGCGAAGGAATTAAAAAATCAATACCCTTAGGAAAGTACATAGACATCAAGGTGATAAACGCAGCTCAAACTGTACAAATTCAAATTTTAGGGCCAGGTAAAGAATTAGTAGCCGAGTTATCATTTCCTGCAAGTGGTAATGGTGTAGTTCAATTGCCATGGGCTATTCCATCAGACTTGATACCAGGAAATTACACCATTACTGCCGCAGATGGGCATAACAAAGCAGAAACGTCTTTTATAATACCAGCATCGTAAAACAATTTTATTCCACCTATCTGAAACCATCGTATGAATCTTAAAGAAAAAATTTTAGAATTTCCAAATTTCCCAAAAAAAGGCATTTTATTTAGAGACTTTAGTCCCATTCTAAAAGATCCATCTGCATTGTCATTTATAGCAGATGAATTTTCAAAATATTTTCACCCAAAGGATATAGATGTATTTGCAGGCATAGAATCCAGAGGTTTTATTCTTGCTTGTGTCTTGGCTTCCAGATACAACAAAGGGCTTGTTATGATTAGAAAAGAAGGTAAATTACCAGGCAAAACCATCAAAATATCTTACAAAATTGAATATGGACATGATACAATTGAAATTCAAAAAGATTTGAATCAAAAAAGGAGAAAGGGTATTGATTTGTGATGATTTGCTAGCAACAGGAGGAACTGCAAAAGCTTCGGCAAAACTAATTGAAAAAGTAGGCGGAAAAATTACAGGATTTGCGTTCATAATAGAATTAACTGAACTAAACGGGATGAAAGGAATTAACCAATACAATTGTAAATCACTGGTGAAATACTAGTGGAAAAGGATGTAGAGATTGGGATTTTTGGAGGAACTGGAATTTATGATTCAGGATTACTCGAAGATGCTAAGGAAATTAAAGTAGACACACCTTTTGGAAAACCATCAGACTCTATAACTGTTGGAATTTTCAAAGGAAGAAAAATTGCGTTTCTTCCAAGACATGGAAAAAAACATACAATTCCACCACACCTGATAAATTATAAAGCAAATATTTGGGCATTCAAAGAATTAGGAGTAACAAGAATAATTGCACCATCAGCTGTTGGAAGTTTAAAAGAAGAGATAGAACCAGGTCATTTTGCTTTACCAACACAGTTTATAGATTTTACCAAATCAAGAAATGGTTCATTTTCAGAAAATGGAAGAGTAATCCATATTTCTGTAGCAGATCCATTTTGTCCAGAATTACAATTAACTATTCTCAAAGTTGTAAAGGAGCAAAATTTCAACATACATAAAAATTGCACATATGTTTGCATAGAAGGTCCAAGATTTTCAACAAAAGCAGAATCAAAATTCTACAGAACTTTGAATGCAGACATCATTGGAATGACGCTAGTTCCAGAATGTCAACTTGCAAGAGAGGCTCAAATGTGTTATGCATCAATTTCAACAGTAACTGATTATGATGTATGGGCTGAAAAACCAGTTACTGCCAAAGAAGTTTTAGAGACACTATCAAAAAATGTAGAAAGGACAAAGAAAATACTAACTGATTTAATAGACAAAATTCCAAAAACAGAGGTTGCTCTTGTTCAAAGGCTTTAGAAGAAGCTGAATTCTAATCATCGACAAAAGATTCTCTTTTTAGTCCTTCTGGTAAAGTCAGATCACCTTGGAGAAGATTAGATTGTAATGTCATTATTACTTCATCAACATCATAGCCTAATTTAACTAATTCCTTCTCAGTTGATTTTGAAATTTTTGCACCAATATTTTGACCACCAATTCGTCCAAATGCAATTGCATTGAATCGAAAAGAATGAGCATCAATTGTAAATGTACCAGTAATTTTTGCTGCCATCTGGCTTCCATGAACATTATTAATGTGAACTTTGAGGTCCATTTTGAAATTAAATTTCTACTGCCTTGTTGACATTATCATCTATCAGAAAGTTCCAGTGTTTATCATCTTCAACCTTAAAGTTATTTACTTTGAGGGGTACAATTTGTTTCATCTAAACACTCATGTTTAATTTCAGAATTTTCTTTTAATCTAACTAATTTCCATTTGTATTTTCCCTGCTGTAATTTACATACAGTTACTGCCCATTTTGCATCATGTTCAATTTTTGGCATTCCCACTAAATCTGCTAGTTCCTCAATTCCAAGTTGTTTTTCTTCACAAAATCGTTTTTTACAAACACCACAACGCCACACATCAACTGAGCCGATAGTTCTTTGTCTATGTTAATGTTAACTACTCCAAAGTATACTGGTTGATGCTTGCATGATTCAGTATCAATACTCAATGTTGTTCACCGCTAATTAGCATTATTTAGTTCTTGCATCATCATATGATTTTTCTAAAATTACTCCTATATTATCGACGATTTTATTTCGTTTAAACTCAATATTTTCTCTGCGCACATACTTTTCGGTACATGTTTACAGCGGTAAATCTAGGATGCATTGCTTCAAATTCAGTTTCAGAAATATCTATGAAAGCACCTAGAGTCATTAACTGCCTTGGCAATTTTTAGAGCATCATTACTGGAGATCTTTAGTTTTTCTGCTATTACTGTGGGAGACATTTTCCCATAACATGTAACTAAAAGAAATACCTTGGCTTGTAATGCATTTAATTTTATTTCTGAGATTAGATCTTTTTCTAGTTTAGAAATATCCATTATTTTTAAAATAAATTCCAGTCAAATAAAGCATGATCATAGATTTCTTTTTACCAACAGTTTCTTTGATATTTTCAGTGAGAATCCCATTGCAATAAAATGAATCACTACACCAATTAATGCAGCAATCAACAAATTATCAAGAAGAACCCATGCAACCATAAAAGATACAAGAGATGGAATGGAAATTATTACTGCGATAATTGTACCTTTTAACAAAATTTCCTTCATAGTTAGTTTATTGATTTTATTATCACTAGTCAATATGAATAGATTTCAAGAAATGGTAATAAATATCAGGCTTAATTTATGCCAACAAATTTTTCTGGTGTTAGTATGGTTTGCTATTGATTATAAGTAGGAAGTAGTATTTTTGATTATGTTAGCAATTAAGATAAAAGATTTAACGAAAAAATTTGGAAAATTTACTGCAGTCGATTCGATTAATTTGGAAATCAAGGAAGGTGAGCTATTTGGACTCTTAGGTCCTAATGGTGCTGGCAAGTCGACTACGTTAAACATGTTAGCAACAATGATGACACCCACTTCTGGAAGTGCAATGGTAAACAATATGGAGATTGTAAACCAAGATTCAGTTCGAAGATCAATCGGAATGGTCTTCCAAGATCCGAGTCTAGATGATGAATTAACAGGTAAAGAGAATCTAGAATTTCATGGAAGGATGTATCATATGCAAAAGGATCTGAGGACAAAAAGGATAGATGAAGTATTAGAGTTGGTGGGACTTGTAGACAAGGCAAAATTTCAGATCAAGACGTATTCTGGAGGTATGAAAAGAAGACTTGAAATTGCTCGTGGATTGATGCACCATCCAAAGATTCTTTTTTAGATGAGCCTACTCTGGGCTTAGATCCACAAACAAGAAGAGGAATTTGGGACTATATTCAAAGGTTGAACAAAGATGAAGGTCTCACAATTATACTCACAACTCACTATATGGAAGAAGCTGACTATTTGTGTGATAGAATTGCAATAATAGATCATGGAAAAATAATTGCACTTGACACTCCTGAAAAGATGAAAAATGAGTTGGGCGGAGACATACTAAAACTAGAGACTAGAGATACTGATAATTTATTTAAGATTATGACATTTGAGTGGATAAAAAATAAGATGTTGTTTGATGGTTACTTGAATGTAACAGTTACAGATGGAGGTTCAGCAATTCCAAATATTCTCAAGGTAGCTTCTGATGCAGGCATAAAGATTGATTCTGTACAAATGATTCGACCATCACTAGAGGATGTGTTCATACACTATACTGGTAGAACCATACGAGAACAGGAAGCGGATTCAGCAGATCAAATGAAAAAAATGATGAACCAGTGGGGTAGAAAATAATGTTTCAGGACATTTACACAATCTGGTTAAGAGAGATGGTAAAATTTGTCAGAGCACGTTCAAGAATAGTTAGCAGCTTGGCAATGCCGTTTATCTGGCTGTTCATTTTAGGATTTGGGTTTTCTTCTTCGGTAACCATACCGGGTTTACCTTACATTGGATTCCTTGCTCCTGGAATAATTGGGATGATTATTTTATTCACATCCGTATTCTCTGGAATATCAGTCATCTATGATAGACAATTTGGATTTCTCAAGGAGATTTTAGTTGCTCCAGTTTCTAGATCAAGCATAGTTCTTGGAAAAACTTTTGGAGGAGCCACCATTGGAATAATCAATGGTCTGATAGTACTTGGAATATCTAGTATGTTAGGTTTCACAGCATTTGGTCTAGGAACTTTTCTAGCAATTCCTTTCATGATTCTAATTGCAATCTCATTTGTTGCAATGGGTCTGATAATTGCATCAAGAATGAAAAGCATGGAAGGATTCCAGATGATTATGTCATTTCTTGTGATGCCTATCTTTTTACTCTCTGGTGCGTTGTTTCCACTCAGCAATGTACCAGATACAATGAGAGTGATTTCTTATTTCGATCCGCTCAGTTATGGAATTGATGGAATAAGAGGTTCGCTTGTCGGAATAGCCAACACAAATCTCATCATAGATTTCTTGGTGTTGCTTGGAATAACTATTAGTTTGATAACTGTTGGAACTCTGATGTTCAAAAAGAGCACTCAGTTATGAGACATTCTCATTAATTCATAATCTTTTGTTAGAGAATTTGTTACGATAAATTCAACTTGTAATCATTATGTTCTAAAATTGAGTAAAACCAATCCTGGATTAAATTAAATTCTATTTAATAAAATGGTGCTATATTTTCAAAGAGACTTTATATTTGGTCAGAATCAAATCCAACTGCTTGGCAACTTATAAGGGAGCATATTCAAATGAACAGGCACTAAATTTTGTGATTCCAATAATGGTAATTTTGTTTCTTGGAATTATTTATGTTATGACTCAGAGAGCAGGTTCAGGATTTGTAAGTTTTATTTTGGTCGGAATGGCGGCAATTACAATGTTTTACTGGGTCAGAGTTTTAAAGAAAATGACTAAAGAACAAAAACCAGTGTACAATGTAAGAGAG
This sequence comes from uncultured Nitrosopumilaceae archaeon, assembly GCA_963825095.1. Taxonomy (GTDB): domain Archaea; phylum Thermoproteota; class Nitrososphaeria; order Nitrososphaerales; family Nitrosopumilaceae; genus Nitrosarchaeum. The sequence goes on along the minus strand of CAWGRV010000019.1, from coordinate 150,740 downwards.
CAAGAAACAAAAAATTGGGTATACGATCTCATTAAGGGAGAAGGTGATTTTGTCTTTGTTGCAGAAGTGCCGGGACCAGAAGATAAGATATCAGTGAGATTAATTGACGGTATTTTGTACATTAGAGGGTCCTCTGGTTTTTCTAAAGAAGTTTCAATTGAAGGTTCTAATCAAATGCAAATTGTTGATTTCAAATATAGAAATGGTGTGCTCACACTAAGAATAAAATAACTAAAGGCTTTTTGCAAGTTCTAATTTTTGCGGAAGATATTTTTCAGTAATGTTTGTTAAACCATATTTTGAAAATGCCTCTAATTCAGCTTTTCTTTTTATTTTAAGAAATACATCAAGTTCTTTTTTCCATATCCCATCTTGATATCTCGGATCAGATTGCAAATCAATGCATCTTTTAATGTCAGACTCTGTCATTGGAATTGTTGGAAGTTTGAATTTTTCAATGTCTGTTGCCCAAACACCTACCCATTTTGCATCAGGAACTGTCAAATCTCTAAGATGAGCAGCGTTTGCAGAACCAGATTTTATTACCATTGCAATATGCTCTCCATACACATCACCATCAGTAAGAACAATTATTGGCAATCCCATTTCATCATGCAATCTTTTTAAAAGAGTTCTAGTTGAACGAGGCGCTTGACCTCCTGTGTTGATTATTATAGATTTAAATTTTTTATCAACTTGTTCTTCTACAAATCGCGTAAACAAACCACCTTTTTCAATAGCAATCACAATTTCGGCACTTGTGTCTAATAACTCTGAAGTTGTCAAGCTAGGACCAATTGCATAACCATCAGGATGATTTGAAAGATTCATTTTTTTTCCCTCATATCCAGGAATGGTATATTCTATATTCAAATCTCCAAAAATAGAACTGCGTTCCTCTGGAAATATATGAAAATCTTCACGCGGTTTTGAAAGTATCGCTTCTAAATCTACAATGATGTTATCAGATTCAGATTGATCTTCAAATTCAATTTCAAAGGCTTGAGATGAATAATAGACATCTCTAAGTGTGGATGATTTTTTTTCTTGGGTTAATCTATTGGCAAAAAAAGCCAACCACATTAATTGAGTAAATGATCTTAATTGTGATGAATTCCTTGAACTTCGAAGTGCAGCAGAATTTCCTAAAATGTATTGTCGAATTTTCTTGTCATAGACAATATTGCTTACAGATCTACTTGGGATTGAAAATTTTGGGAATTGCCCATTTTCTAAATCTTCATAGACTTTGGCACCATGTATTTTTAGCGCATCTATGATGCTTTTTTGTTTTTCATTTGTTTTTAACTTTCGATCTTTCAGCTTTGTTTGTCGTCAATTATCAACTCCTCCTCTAACATTTTCTTATAATTGGGCTCTTTAGTCTTTCCCGAAAGTTCGGTAGAAAATTGTGCAATTAATGGAAGGTATTTTGCATAAAGATTTGCTCTCTTTTTTGCCATCTCAGCTTGACCTCGCTTAGACATGTATGCTGCAAGCTTCCTAGATAGAAATTGCAGACCTAATCGTAATTCACGTTCTATTTCTGGTCTGTCGGCTACATTTTCTTTTCCAACTGTCTTGTAAGGAATACGGGTGGAGCAAATGTGAGTCACTATAACAAATGGCGGATCACCCTTGACCTTATAGCGCGTCCAATCAGAATCGTTTACTACCTTTAAAACAACATCGCTCCCCTCATCATAAAGTAAAGGAATTCTATTAGCGTACCGATAAACATGTGGTCCTCCTGGGCGAATTTCACCACCATATGCAATTCCCATCTCAACAATAAATGGAAAACCAGAATAAGCTGAAGCGGGGCGTTGGATTACTTCACAGAAATCAGGTTTGAAGAATTTTTTTATTCCTTTTTCAAGTGGTTCTGCTCCTAGTGGTGCAAGACAACTTGGATCTGGTGAAAGAAAATCTTCAAATTTCTGTAATGATTCACTAAGTTTTACTAATTCCTGATTAGTCATACTTCCCATACGCTTTTCTGGTTTAAAGCCCGCAAATTCTGCAAATTTAACAGCAGTTGTTGGGCCAATCCTTTGAAATCTTTTTGTCAAGAAAGTAGTCAATGTTTCACCTTGAACCGTACCAGTCAATTGTTTGTAAAAAGGACTTTCAGGATCCATCTCTACAACCTTTGATTGTGAATCACCAAAATCCCAATAAAATAATTTTTTGTTGGGTACATCAATATCTTCAATTCGGATTTTATTTAGTTTATCAAAATCCATTTTAAGAAAAGACATCAAGGCAATTACGACTCTTACAGGTCTTGAAAGAGTTTTCCATCGTTTTTTTGCTTTATCCATTATTGCGGTAAACGCAAGATTTTTTTTCCCTAATCCCAAATCCTTTCTTACCTTTTCAACCATCACATCATCGATGTTTGGAATTTCAAACTGTGATTCAACCATCATCCTTCTGATTGTTTCAACATCAATTCCATGTGCATGTGGTCGAATTATTGTTGGTGCAGGTGGCATTTCATTTACAATTTTAGAATAATGAAATTTTTCTCCTTTAGGATCATCAAATGTTATTGTTGCATAGGGAGTGATCAAGGATGTTTCATAAACATAATCTTTAATTTTTGAACCTGCTTTTGCATAATCCCCTTCTAAACAAATACTAACTGTAAGACCTCTTTTGGTTACTTCTTTTGTATTGTGTTTTAGAATAACAGGTTTATTTTTTTGAATATCCAATAATAATTCAAATTCATCTTGGATTTTTCCGTCTGGTGAACTTTTAACAAAAACTGGTTTATTTGTTGTAATTTGACCGTATAAAATTGCCATAGTTGCCCCAAGACCAAACATACCTCGTGCCTGTTTTAGCCCAAATTTTGAACCATAAAGAACAGTTCCAAATGCCAGGGGAACATGCTTTGATTCTATACCAGGGCCATTATCCTTAACGGTTAGAATGTAGGGTTTTGGATCGGGTTTTTCGGGATCAACTGCCTTTATTGAAAGATGTACGTCTGGAAAGATCCCTTTTTGGTCACATGCATCCAAAGAATTTTCTACAAATTCTCTTACTGCTGTGTATAATGATCGTGTAGGATTACTAAAACCAGCTAAATCTCGATTTCTGTAAAAAAACTCACTTGGTGAGATTTGATTAAATTTTTCTTTAATCGAAGACATCTTGATTCTCCCACAATTTCATTTTTTCTTGTTTGTTTTTTCTATTAACTGCTTCCAATTTTGTGTAAACGAGCTCCATGCATGCTGCCACTTGATATTGAGGATATTGCATCTACTACTATTCTCAGCTTACTAGTATCTCCTATTATAGAAACAGTTTTCCCATAAACTGAGATAAAAGTTCCAGTTAAATTTTCCAAATTCCTTCTTACCTTACCACCCTCTCCAATAATTCTCCCTTTTATCCTTTCAATATTGGTATTTGATTTTCCTGCAAAATCTCTTAAATCTATAACATGTAATGCATTTTCGCCTTGTAGTAGACTCATCGCGTGTTCAGGAGAAAATCCTCGTCCTATTGCTGTAACAATTTCCATGGCTTTGAAGGGTTGGATTTTATCAACATCACCTGTAGATTTGATGAAAACTTCACCAGTTTCTCCATCTATATCTAAAGTAACGTAACAGAGTTGCTCAATTTTTGATTTTACATTTCCAGATTTACCAATTAACACAGCTATCCGTTCATTGGGAATTCGAAGTAATTTTTCAGAAGCTCATTTTGTAATATCCTCAAATACTTTGGTTGGATCCTTAGTAGGGATTCCTCTTTTAGAAAAGAATCTGGTAATATTATTAATATCTCTTTTAAGGAATTCTTGAGCATTAGGGTGTCTCAAATCAACTGCAGAACCAAGATCAAAAAGAACTAAACCCTTTGAAGTTTTAAAAATATTGTATTCAGAATAATCTCCGTGAACAAGATTGGCCTTTTGATAGAGTTTTGTGATTATTGAGATTGCCTGAACATAATCATTTTCGTCAGCCTCAGATTCAAGCAAAATCTTGGCAGGTGAACCATTTTCACCAATAAAATCTAAGGCAAGTACATTGTTTGCCAGATAAAGAGGTCTTGGAACGGGAATGCCACATTTGAAACATTGCGATAAATTTCTATATTCCTTTTTTGCCCAAAGATAAATAAGATTTTTTGTTCCTCTTTTTAATTTTGAAAATCTTGGATCACCTGTAATGTATTGTTCTCGTTTTTTAAAATTTGAAGTGCTTATCAAGTAAATTTTTAATGCAATGTCATTATTTTTTTCATCAACAGCCCAGAAAAGAACAGATTCTTTTCCGGCACTTACTGGACCATTAACATATGCAATAATATGATCTTTGATCATTTTGTAAAGTGTCATTACAGTTGGTTTATCTAAAACTTCATTGATCACTTTACCTTTTTTGAATCCATCTTCCAAACCTCCCCTTTCCGATTTAGAAGTTAGTTTCTTGTCAACTTTTGATTCTAGTTTTCTACTTAAATCATCATATAGTAAATCATCTGACATTAGATCATCGGACAATAAATATTCTGGAAAGTACTAGATAAAAGAGATTTCTTTTATTGTGATTACAATTACAAAGGAATATTTTCATTGAATCAACTATTTTTTTATTTGTAATTAAAAGCATTACATTTTAAAAACAATCAAAAATGGTACTCCAGAAATTCTTTTTATTCCATTTTCAGAGCCTATGCCAAGTTCTAATGAAAGAGAAACAGTATTTTTTCCAACCATGTTAATTATCGATGAACTTTCAAGTAATTGTGCAGCTTCGTCTTTTCCAACTATTTTATCACCATAGTAGCTCTTGCTAATGTTTATAGTCAATTCTTCTTGCAATATGCTTTTTCCAAGAAGATCTGCATCACAAATATTTAACATTAAATTTTTTTGATAATCAGTAATTTTGACTGAGAATTGCATTATGCATATTTACCTTTCAGAGTTGATTTGGCACCACATGCCTCACAAATCAAAAAAGAAATTCTATTCTCCTTCACAATTTTTGTGTCAGGACTCTTACAAGTGTGGCATTCTAAATAATCTTTAATGTAAATTTGGAAAAGACGTGTAAAATCATCGGGAGCTCTTCGACCAACAAACATTGCCTTATCGCCTAAGCGTTCTGCAGGAACAGCAAATTCTTTGGAGAGATACTGTAACACTTTATCAGGATCCCGGCGCATAATTTTTGGAAATTCAGCAAAATTACGAAGGAATGTTTTTTGACCTTCCCACATGACATCCACCACAGGGAGTTCAAATCTTGTAGATTCCTTTTTAGTTGCACCTACTTTATCTTGAATTCTCTTTAGTAGACTTTCATAATCATATGTGGTCATTAAAAAAATATGCATACTGTACCCTATATTGGTTTTTGAAAAAGAGAAATCGTGTGGATTTTGATGATCTACATCTTGCCTATTCGGAAGACATTAGTTCCACATTTAGGACATGTGCCTTTAACAGCAGGACGCCCATTTTTGAGTTTAGTTTCTTTGGGATCTTTGACTTCCCTTTTAGCTCTGCATTTTACGCAATATGCTTCTACCATTCTAGAAAACCTCGCACTTGGTGGTATTTAGGAAGAGCCTGTGAAAATTATTTAACTATAGACTAGATGAGTGTAAATTTTTAACGCTTCAGAAATACCCTGTTAGGTAAAAAATTCAATAAATATAGGATTTTTTCCAATTTTTCTAATAAAAATTGTATTTACAATTGATTTTTTTATTATAATTTAGTAACAAGTAATTTTTCGCAAGGTGGACAGTTATAAACACCCTACTTATGACATAACAAAAGGATCTTGAAAAAAGGAATTATAATTACAATAATAATTTTGATTGCAATTACTGCATCCAGTTTTATCTTTTGGGTAATTCCTCAAGAAATTCCACAGACTTTGGTAGTATCAGATTTTGAAAATTATCTCGACAGAGCAAAGAAAATCCATGAGACACTACAAGAGTCTACAGAAGATGAATTTCAAAATCTCCTAACTGGAAAAACTTCACCAGAAGACTATATTGCTATTTCAGACATTACATCATCCCAAGTTACGGCCCAAATTAGTGAATTTGTTACGACAAAACCTCCTGAAGAATGGCAGGGTAGTTATATTAGCCATATGGAGGCTCTGAAAAAATTCAACTCGTATGTTATAGAAACTAAAGTATTTGCAAATATGATAAAAAATAACAACACAGATACTGAAATTCTACAAAAAATAGATGTGTTAAAATCTGAATCACATGAATTACTCAAGAAATCAGATTCTCTAAGACCAAAGTAGGCTCAAAACCGAATCATAATATTTTTAAAAGTTGGAAATCATTAAAAAGCAATTCAACGTTTAGAAAGAGAATGTCTCAAAGATCTGACAAAGTAGAAAAGGATGTAAGCGCATCCACAGCTAACAAATTATTAGTTATTTGTGTTGACCGTGATAATGACATAGGAGAAAAAACAGGAATTATCACTCCAGTAGTTGGAAGAAATGCGTGTATAGAGGCAGCCCAGAGACTAGCATTGGAAGATCCAGAAGATGCAGACTCTAATTCAATGTTTGCTGCAATTAAAACATATGAAGATCTGGTAAGTAAGGGATATCAAGTTGAAGTTGTAACTGTGGCAGGAACCAAAGAAAGAGGGGTTCAAGCAGATGAAAAAATCTTAATAGAAATAAAAAAAGTATTAGAGATATTTTCTGCAAATGGTGCAGTCATTGTATCAGATGGGGAAGACGATGAAAGTGTCATTCCAGTTGTTCAAAATGTACTTGCCGTTGTTTCGGTTCAACGGGTTATAATGAAGGTGAGTAGAAGTGTAGAGTATTCTTATGCCGTTTTTGGAAAATATTTACGAATGTTAGCATATGATTCAAAATATTCAAAATTTTTCTTGGGAGTTCCAGGCATACTTTTGTTGATTGGAGGTATTGGAACAATTATTGGATATACTCAGGAAATATTTGCGGTGCTAATAAGTATCGCAGGTGCCGCATTTTTGATCAGAGCTTTTGATATTGATAGAGCATGGTCTAATTTAACAAAGCCCACCCCGATGGGATTTATCAGAATATTTACAATGGTTGCAGGAATTTTACTAATTTTATCGTCAGTTCCAGCTGGAATAAGTTCGATAGATCAGAAATTAGTAGAACAAGATTCAGAATTAATTACAATTTTTACAGATAAAATTATTATCGGTCAATTTGTTACAGGAGCATTACCAATTTTATGGATGGGGTTGGGTGCAATCTTTGCTGGAATATTACTTAGCAATTGGATAGGAGGAACTCCAAGACAAATCACTGATGTACTAAGACTTGTAGTACTCATAGCATTATATCCTATAACTTCTCAGTTTCTCACCATTATGATAAAAGATGAAAGTGCATTCACTTTAGTCCCACCTTTGTTGGCAGGTCTTGCAGCTACATTAATCTCAGCAACCATTCTTTTTAAAAAATATAGAAAAAACAGAATTCAGGAAATGATATCAGATTAAATAATAATTTCTTTTTTCAATCTAATTTTTGAAAAACACTGATATCATCTATGGAATATTGATTATCGAAGAGGATTTGATTTGGGAAGTATAAAAGATGCAGTATTCCAATTATCAGGATTATACAAAATTTATGCAACAAGACTGGAGAATGAAATACGTGACGGGGACATCCCTAATCATCTTGCTTTGATTTTAGATGGAAACAGAAGATGGGCAAAAAGACACTTAGCTGTTGCAAAGACAGGTCATTGGAAAGGAGCAGATGCAGTTGAAAAGCTTCTCGACTGGTGTGAAGAGTTAGATATCAAGATAATTACATTGTATGCACTTTCGTCAGAAAACCTTGATAGAGAAGATGAAGAATTAGAACATCTTTATGAGTTAATTCGAATCAGATTAGAAAAATTGTACAATGATCCCAGAATTCATAAAAACAAAATGAGAGTAAAAGGAATTGGCCGAATTGAACTTTTACCTGATTCAATTAAAGAAATTTTAAAGAGATTAGACGACATAACAAAAGATTATGATAATCGTTTTCTTAATATTGCATTAGCGTATGGTGGACAATACGAACTAGTTGATGCAGTGAAAAAAATTGCTGAAAAGATCAAAGATGGATCATTAAATGTAGACGATATAAATAAAAAAGAGATAGAATCTAATTTGTACACATCATATTTACCACAATCATCACCAGATATGATTTTAAGAACATCAGGTGAAAAAAGATTAAGCGGATTTCTAATGTGGCAAAGTGCATATAGTGAATTAATCTTTATGGACATATTTTGGCCAGAATTTCGGAAGATTGATTTGATGAGAGCTATTAGGACATTTCAAGAGAGAAAAAGAAGATTAGGTAAATGATTAGGATTAATGAAAAATGATTGAAGAAACCTCAGCAGGTATTGTGTTGTTTAGAAATGTGGATTCAAAAATTTTATTCTTGTTACTGCATTATCCGTCAGGTCATTGGGATTTTGTAAAAGGCAAAATGGAAAAGGGAGAATCAATACATGAGACCGCGATAAGAGAAACAAGAGAAGAAACAGGAATTACAGATATTACATTGTTGAATGGGTTTGAAGAGTGGATTGAATATAACTTCCAGTTTCAAGGAGAATTAGTTCATAAGAGAGTTGTTTTTTTCTTGGCAGAAACAAAAACAAGGGAAGTTTTGATTTCCCATGAACATCTGGATTACACCTGGGTGGATTATCAAACAGCGATTGAAAAAACAACTTTTGCTAACGCCAAATCAGTTTTAACTAAATCAGAATTATTTCTGGCCAAGACTTTCAATCTGTAAATCTTGTGCAACCTTTACAGGATTTTTATCATCAAGAATTGTTCTACCTACTATTAGATAGTCAGTCCCAGATAAAATAGTCTCTTTTGCACTACCTCCTTGGATACCAACGCCAGGAGAAAAAATATTCAATGTTTTACCTGCTTTTTTACTACAATACCTAATAATTTCTGGGAATGTTGCCCCAACAACAATACCATCTGCTTTAGAGGCAATAGCCCAATCTAAGAACAATTGGTATAGTTGCTGTGTTTTATCAATCTTAACTTCCATATCATATGATAATTTGGCTTCAGGGGCACTCATATGACAAAGTGTGATCACACCTTTGTTTTCCTTATGACATGATTTTACCAATTTTTTTAGGCTATCTAATCCCATAATTGGATTTACAATTACCGCATCAAAACCTAAATTCCAAAGATGTTCTGTTGCAACTCTATTAGTATTTCCAATATCATTTAATTTAATGTCGGCAATTGTTTGTAATCCGTATTTATGAGCAATTTTATTTATTTTAGAAATTTCTTTTGAACCAAGTGGCAATAATAAATGAAAATTTAGTTTAATTCCACAAAGATAAGGATGTAATTGTTTGATATTATGAATGGTTTTTGCTTCTAGATCACAAACAGATAGATCGTAATCATTAGCAAGAATTATCTTGCCATTCTTTTTTGAGATCTTAGAAATCCTAGTTTTGAAGGTGGCCATAATCAACTAATGGATGTGTATTTTTTAGTTTTATAATTTTGATATATGAATAACCGTGCTCAGAGGGATTTTCTACAAATGAAGGTTCTGTACCATTAGTTGTTGTAAATTTTAAGAATGGTTTTTGTGGATCAGAATCAAGAACAACGTGGCAGAAATAAGATGTTCCTTCTTCATTAAAATTCATAAAAACACCTACAAGCCATTTGTTAGTATGAGGAAACAAAAACAAGGGAAATGGAGTTTCTTCAAAACCCCAAGTGAGTTTTGCAAGACTCGATAAATCTTCAAGCTCAATAGGCTGATATCTATCATTGGTTCCGTTTCCAGGTTTCAAAGTATCTGGTAGTGATTTGATTCTTACAATAGGAGAGTAAAGTTTACTTGCATCAGAAGTGGAATCTACTATGGTAGATTCTTCCTTACCACCTTTTAATCCATAACAAATGTAATGACCATCATGTTCAAGTGGCGTAAAATACACAATGGGTTTTTCTTTAAGAATATCCATTTGAACAGATAAAATTTTTTGACCGAGATGATCATGAAGAAATGACACACGTGGTGCACGCTCAAGAGCACAAACTAATCTAGAAAATTCTAACGTAGAAGAAACTTCAATGTACCGAGGTAACTTATCCACAGTTATTTTTTGCAGTATACTAAATTAAACTTACTTAAAAAATTCCAGCCTATTTTCTTCTGTCAATTATTTCGTGCACATCAGGACCTGTTCCAATTATAGTTACAGGCGTGTTTAATTTATCCTCAATATTTTTTATAAATGATTTTGCATCTTCTGAAAGAGCCTGATAAGATGTCATGCCTGCACAATCTGGAAATAGAACATCTAATTTTGTTATTGAAATTTGAGTTGCACTATTGAGCATAACTGCACGCCTGGCTAAATCAAAATCAAAATCAGCAGCACGCCTCTGCCTACCTGTTACAGTTCCAAATTCAGACCAACCTTTGCTCTCAGCCTCCGCTAGAGTAATCTCTTTTGCCAAGGGGCCAGTACCAACACGAGTTACATATGATTTGAAGACTACGATTACTTCATCAACCTTTTTTGGTCCCAATCCAATATCAGCACAAATTCCAGAGGCGGTAACATCTTTAGAGGTAACAAATGGGTATGTTCCATGCCATAAAGATAGAAATGTTCCTTGAGTTCCTTCAACCAAAACATTTTGTTTAGCAGAAAGAGCCAAGTTTATTTCAGCAGGAACATCTACAATTAAGGAGGCCAAAGAATCAAAATCTTTTGCCAATTTTAAAACTCTCATTGCTCGGTCTGCATTTGCGGGGCCGGTACCTGATCCAGTACTTCCAATTTTTTCTTTTAATTCCCCTTTTGAATCACGAGCCAAGTGACTTTCCTCAATAATGCCACAATGTTTATCAATAAATGAACGTCCACATGCATCAAAATCTTGAATTTCGTTTAACAAAATTTGTGGATTAATTACGACGCCAGGACCAATCATTAATTTTGCCTCTTTATTTAGAAACCCACTTGGAAGCATTCTAACTTTGTATGTTTTATTCGAATCTCTAATTGTATGACCAGCATTAGGACCCGCACCGCCACGAACGATGATTTTTGGATTGTCTTGATTTGCTAAATATGAAATTATCTTTCCTTTACCCTCATCTCCAAAAAAACCACCAACAACAACAGTAGAGGTCATGTTCTTAAGCTCAAATTTCGTTTATTTAAGCTTAGCGCGGTATCATATGATTTAATATTCAATTAGAAACAGAATTTTATATGACAGGGCCAAATTATGCGGGAAATATAATAGTAATATTGGCAAATCTTCCAGATTTTCTCAGGATCCCTGTTTTAAAAAAAAGAATGATGGAATTTTTTACATTATCAGAAATTGAGAAAAAAGAAATTATCAATAATGCTCTTGAAGCGGGTCCTACAATCCCATTTCCAAATTTTTCAAAACTTTTTAAGACATGGTTAGAGATCTTAACTACATTTACAGAAGAGCAACGAAATGAATTGTTTTCAGGATACATCAAAGAAATTTCTGAAGTGCCTCAAAAACTAATTGTATTTAATTTGGACGGAATTTTAGAAATCTTTCTAACATTGGATACTGAAAAAAAAGATATTCTTGCGTTTTCCATCAGAAACATAATTAATGATCTTGATACAGAGAGAAAACGAAAAATGATGTTAATCATACCAGATAATGCCAAAAAATATTTGAAATTCTAAGATTCTGGAATTTTATCTGGTTTTCTATTATCTTCATTGGTATAATCTATTATTTCACCCTCAGGAGAGAGAATACCAACAAAAATTTTTTCGTGTTTTTTCAATAATTTCCTATGATCCAATAGAGACATATCTAGCCTCATTTCATTCATTACCATTACTCGGTATTCCTTCCATTCAGCCCAACATTTGTTACAAACTGGATATTTCTCTGCAACCACATCAAGTTCCTCTTTATCAGAGATTGAATTCTTACATTTTGTACAAGTTTGACTCATGGAGTGTTTTAAAAAGAACTCCTTTTATCTTTTGTTGGAGTTAATTTAAAATTTTAAGATCTACTGTTGCTTAAATTTATGGGTTTAATGTCACTCTTACTTCAAAATCTTCAAATTTTGGGGTGTGCTATTTCTGTACAATATTTTTTTATTTTCCTGTTCGAAGTTTTCCTTGTTCATCAAATTGCTCTTGTATACTAGAAGTAGCATTTCCATACTCTATGTTTAGTCTATTATTATGATCAATAATTTCATTTCTAGTGGTTGCAGACTGCTTTATGAAAACTTTCCATTGCTTCCTTAGGTGACTTTCCTTCATCTAATGCTTTTTCTTTGGCGTCATGTCCCTGATCTGACTTTTTTTCTGTAAGTAAGAATTGTCCCCAGAAGATATTTTTAACTGTAGAATCAATGTCAGATAGAAACTGCAAGAATGCATTTCTTGGTGTTTTTGGCTCATTTTCTTTATCAAGTAGTTTTAAGTCGTTTGATACATTTTCAGCTATTTTCTCTTTTTGCTCGTTAATATTTTGCGATTTATCAACTACAATTGTTTGTTTTATCTCGTTATTATTTTGTAATTCAATTTGAGGGAGGATTGTATTTGAGAAAGGATTTGGCATGATTTCATTTTCAATTAAATTTGAGGTGCTTTCAGAAGTTATTGGAATTGAAACATCTGACAGAGTTACCTTAGTAATGTTTCCCTTTGCAATTTGGTTGGATTCATCTATTTCAATTCCTTGTGGAAGAATTCGTAAAGGGGTTTTGGATTTACTCTCTTTTACATCATATGTAATTTTGGCATCTACAAATAACTTGTCTTTTGTTGCACTAGTTATGATGGTATATTCTCCTAATTCTGCTGGAATTGGAGAGGTAATTGAAAACTCACCGGAAGTGTTGGTGGAACTCAAAATAGTTCGTGATGGGAAACTTGCTTGAATTTCTACATCATTAATTGGATTTCCATCAGAATCTGTCACCAGGCCAGAAATGGATGGAAACTGACCTACCTTATATTCAGATTCGCTGTTTACGGTTAATACTAATTCGTCTGTAGCAGCCCAAATTTGTGGAATAAAAAACAAACTTAAGCACGAAAACAACATTACTAGGATTATCTTAGACAACACTTATTCTGAAAAAAAATGAAAACAATACCCAATGTCTAAAAATTTGATCATATTGATAAATAATTTTGGAGTAATAACAAGGAAAGAACAAACCTTGTAGAAAATACCATAAAATAACCTAAATGGAAATTTTTTTCTAAGCAAAAAAAATAGATGGGTTATTTATATGCCATTACAAATTAAAGCACGTATGATATCATCATAATTATGAGTGCAACCAATCAACTTCGTGCTGATCACGATCAAGTTCGTCGCTTAGAAAAAGTGGTCTCAAAATGTTCTGAAGAAATATACAAAGGAACAGAAATTCCATTTTCAGACATAGAAAAAATCACAATAGTAATCTCTGAATTTGTAGATGCAATTCACCATTCTAGGGAAGAAGATTCTTACTTTCCATGTGTTGCAAGTTATGATACGCTAAAAGATGAAATTCGAAAATTTATGATTGAGCATGAGTTTGGAAGAAATATTGCAAGAGAAATTTCAAGACATCTACGTCGATGGAAAAATGGAGAAAATGCAAGGGAGCCAGTAGCTAGATTTTTGAGAACATATTCTATTTATTTATTCGATCATTTAAACAAAGAAAATAAATTCTTCGATGAAGCAGAAGAAAAAATTTTGTCGAAAGAAGAAGAGACAGAAATGTATGAGCAATATAGATCAGTTAATGCCATAGTAAAAAAAATTGATGAAATGATTGAAGAAATTGGTTGGCTTGAATCAAGACCATGGTGTAAAACAAATGATTGATTTACACATCACTATTTATCTTCATAATTAATTCATTTAAGAAAATTAGAAAAATAGCAAAACATTAGTTAAATAATTTAATCAATAACAACATCATTCCAAATTTGTGTTGGTAGTAATATTTGATAAAAATAATTAAGTTGAAATCAACATGAAATTGAATTGTTTCATTATCGTCATACAGATCTGGGAATGTAGTAAAACTAATTCAATATACAAAATTTTCACTTAGCTATTAAAGTAATTAATAACCTCCAAGGTGTGCAACCTCCATTTTATACATCAGATCGCCTTTTTTATAAATAAAAAAAATCAATATTTCAAAGTATCGTAATAATTCCGTTCGTTTTTTTCATGGATTATTTAGTACTCTGAAAAAATGATTTCTTATTCAATGAATTGTCTTAATCCGGAAAGCATGAAAGTAAAAAATTAACAATGAGGATCTAAATTTGATAATTTTGTAGATATTTAGTTTTGACGAGTTTGGGAAGATCAATATGTTTCAAAATATTAACATCATGTTTACATCCTCCACTATCTTACTATTCGAAAATCTAGATTTCAGAAGAAAATCTACGATAGATTATTCAAATTAAAAAATGCTAATTAATTTTTGAAGGTAAAGCAATAATAGATAACAAAAATCAAATTAATTGTGAAAATAAAATGTCCAAAATGCAAGAAAACAGCGGAATTATCAATGGATTTTTCATTGGTAAAATGTGAAAATTGTGATCTGGATATGAGCTATGGTGAATATGTTAAATTTGTGGCTCATAATGAACCAACCTATTCAGACATTCTTGGAGATTATACTGGTAGTACTGAAGGTCAGTCTGCAGGTTCGTTAGATGAATGGGATTAACACATCATGATAAAATCATTCAGCAGATTAAAATAATTAGCTTGATAAATTGTTAAACATCGTTGGAATTTCTACTAGAAAATGTATTAAATTTGGTCGGATTTTTGGTAGGACTTGTAATAGGCATAATGTCTTTAATTGGATTTAGAAATACTGGAAGTCCTACTTTATTCAGATTATCAATTGCGTTTTTTTCAATTAGTACTGGTTTTTTTGTAATTTGGAGTGGATACATGGTGGAAGATTTTGTAACAAAGTCGGGTAACATAGAAAGATGGATTCAAACCTTAGGAATCATCATTCAAACAATAGGTTATTTTTTTATTGCATTTTCACATAGTATTAAATCATTTTTTCCAAAGTCAAGACAATTTAGAACAATTGGAATTTTTCCATTATTCTTAGTATCATCTGTACAAATCGAACATGTGTTTAGATCTGTTTCATTTATCCTACTGGCTTATGGTGCAATTGAAACTATGTTATCATATTTTGAAAATAAAAACAAAGGAGCTATATCAGTGGCAATTGGTTTAGCACTATTAGCTCTTGGAGAATTCTTAGGATGGTATTCATTTGTATTTCCGGAATCAGCATTGTATTCAATTTCTATCTCCATCAAGATTGGAGGTTTAATTGCATTGTTCATTCCAGTCAGTAAGGTTCCATTAACCAAAATAAAATTTGATAAAGACATAGAGTAATTAGTCGTCAGGCTCAAATTAAATAAAACATCAAAATTTGTCAAATTCTTTTATCTTTTTAGTATATTGAAAAATATCAATCTACTCTCATAGAAATATTAGAAATAATTTGCGAAGGAAAAATATGGCTGAATATAGAACACATATGAAAATTATCGGGGATATTTTATCTACAACTCGCGATGAACTCCAGGATGTAGATGGAGCATCTGTAACTTATCTCATTAGAAAAGCCAACATATCACATTCAAGAATTTCCAGAATTCTTAAAACTCTAGTATCTCAGGGGTTATTAGAACAAGTAGATACTCATGGATCAAACAAATACAGAATAAGCCAATCAGGTAGAGAGTTTCTACAAGCATATTATACATTCACAAAATTTGCAGATAATTTTGGACTAACAATCTAATCATCCTCTTCTTCAAATTCGTCTGAATCATCATCAAATTCATCCTCAAATTCATTATTTTCATATTCAGGTGTACTAGACATATTATTACAACTAAAAAATTTTTGAGCATTAAAAACTTACTCAAAAGAAATGAATTATTAAAGAAAAAGTATGAAGAATGTAATTGAAAGTCAAGTGCAACCAAGTAGGCATCAAAAAAGCAAGTGAGATAGTTAGAGATGGAGGCATCATTATTTTTCCTACAGATACAGTATATGGCATTGGTTGTGATCCATACAATAAAAAATCTGTCCAGAAAATTTACAAAATTAAATCAAGAGAGAGAATCAAATCACTTCCTGTTTTGGCTTTTTCCAAAGAGATTGTAACTAAAATTGCTGAGTTTGATAAAGACTCAGAAAATATTGCAGAAAAACTTTGGCCTGGACCATTAACTATAATTTTAAAATTAACCGATAAAAAACTTAAAGAATCTTTACATGTTACAGATAAAATTGCGATTAGAGTTCCAAATCATCAATGCACCTTGAAATTATTAAAAAAATGTAATTTTATAGTTGGAACAAGTGCAAATATTTCTGGATCCCAATCATTTAGGAATCCAGAAGAATGTTATCAAAACATACACGACTATGATCTTTTTTTAGATGGCGGAATAATAACTAGTGATGGAGAATCAACAATAATTGAATTTGTTGATGGAAAATTAAAAATTCATAGAGAAGGAGTTTTAACACAAAAGGAGATCTTGAAATTACTTTGAATTTGATAATAACATGCGCAAGGCATTTAGAAACCGAAACTAAACAGGAATTAATAAGAATTTTAGACAAAATAGGAGATTCTAAACCTAGAATAGTAATCACAGACATGTCAGGAATTTTGACAGCTGAAACTGTGTTGGATCCAATTGACATAGTAAAAAAAATCAAAGAAATGTTATTAGATGAACCGTGGTGTGTCAGATACTGTCTAAGAGTAATTCCTATTCAAAAAATTACAAAAACTCAGATTGAAGATATTGAAAATGGAGTATTAGAGTTAATTAAATTTATTTCAGATGAAGAATCATATAGAATTTCAATTGAGAAAAGAAATTCAAATATTTCAAGTCAGGATTTAATTTCAAGAATAGCAAGCAAAATTAAAAACAAGGTATCATTAGAATTTCCTGAAAAAATAATTTTGATTGAAATTTTAGGAAATACGACTGGAATATCAGTTGTTAAAATAACCGATATTTTAAGTGTAGAAAAAATTAAGAGGTCTAATTCAGAATAGAATTGCAGCCTTTTCTATAAGTATGTCGCCAAGTTGATTCTTTGTTGAAATCGTATCAAGCTGTTTATCGGTTATTTTGAAATGTTTTTTTAAAAATGAATTATTATTTTTTGAGAATATCTTTATAGAAATATCACTTAATTCAGCATAAAGTGCGTCTAGTAGTTTTCGATCACCCATACTAATTAGAATAAAATTTTGGTTTGGTTTTATTCCAACACACTTGATTGCCTCTGAAATTTGAGAAGTGATAGCAAAACGCATTAAAATATCCATTTCAAATTTATTTGAAAGTAAATTATTACTTTTATCAGAATAAACAGACAAGGAGAGAATTTTTTTAAGGTGATAATTGTTAAGAATAAAACTACTAGAAATTGCCTGAAGTTTAAGTTTTGGATATTTTTTTCTAAGTTCATCAATATGCGTAATATTAATTTCATTTTGATTCTGAATTTCTATAACTTGAATTAATTTTTTAGATATGTTAAGAAACAATCTATTAGGAGAACCGCCATGAATTATAGGAATTATGCTTACGACATCATTGTTTTTTATTTTAGTCATTTTTCCATCTATGGCAGATGAATCAATTCCATTGATTGCTATCAAAATATTTTCAACATCCAGTTTAGGCGTATTTGATGGTTTTAATTCTAAGAGTAAATCAAGGAGATCTTGAATTGAGATATCCGATTTTTCAATTTTCAACTTTTCTGTTGAAAAGGACTTTTTTGCTCCACCGACAAGTTTAATCATTATCATATTTTTCGTCATTCAAAATGTGAGAGATTGATCTTTGTTTTGCTTAGAGACTTAATCTTCTGCAATATCACTTGTGTTTGGATCTGATATTGCAACTATTTCTTCTTGAATTTCATCACCCTCCTCCAATTCAGAAATTTTCTCTTTAATGGTAGAATTGTCGAGTCTAGCGGATTCTATTTGAGATTGTTTTATTTTTTCTTCACGAGTTTCTTTTTTAATAAATTTAGTGATATAACCTGCAATTTCATTTTTTAATCCTTTTGAACGAATAATAGCTGATTTGATCTAATGCTTTTTTATTATCAGCAAAATCTTCTCCAAATTTTGACTTGTGTGTATCAAGAACCTCATAAGAAAGACGTTTAATTCTATCCAATAATTGTATGTCAATTTAGGGTTTTTTATACCTATATTCCAAGGAAAGATTTTGAATTTTCTTCCAATAATAAAGCCATTTCATCGTATGATTTACCCATTATTTTTGATGCACAGAATATTACGCTTGGAATAAAGCAAATTTGTCCCGATTTCATTTCAAAACATCTTGAAAATTTTACAGGGCCATCAGTTTCAACTAGAATTTTTTTTTCATCCGTTTTAGATAGAAGCACTTGTTTATCATTTGCGTAAATCAAAACTGGACCATATGAAACAAAAAAATTCATATCCATTGCTTTTGCAAGTTGCCTTTTACTTCCATCAAACCAATGAAGCAATGCGTTTTTAGTTTGATAAGATGTCATAATCTGAAATACATCATCAAGACTTTTTCGTGAATGAATAGAAATGGGTTTTTTGAATTTTTCTGCTAGAGAAAGAAGAGTTTCAAAAACATGAATTTGTCTTTTGTTTTCTTCTGCATTTTTTACAAATGTAGGATCTAATCCTATTTCTCCAATACCAGTAATATTTTGATAGTTTTTATTAATTAGATCTATCATTAAATCTAAATCATCATTTGCACGTTCCGGATGAATCCCAATAAAAGGCAAGATAAGTTTACTTTTTTTTCTAATTTCCAAAGTTATTGCAGAATCTTTTGTATCCATGGAAACGCAACATGCTTTGATGTTAATATTTTCCATCCCCTTAATAATATGGTCCAAATCCTGATGATAATCTGAATCAGATAAATGAATATGGGAATCATATAACCAGGTCATTACTTTATCAACTTTCAAAATAGTCTGTATAAATCGATTTCTTAGTTATATTTTTTTACTCATAGTCTTTTATCGAAAAAATGAAAAGAGTAACTAATGAAATCGTCAGAATTAGGAATTTCAGCGATGTATAGAATTTTAAAAAAAGCAGGCGCCGAGAGAGTTAGTGATGAATCTGCAGAAGAATTAAGAGTAATAATTGAAGAATTGGCTAATAATATTGCAAAAAGTGCAATTGATATGGCATCTCATGCCGGAAGAAAAACAGTAAAGGCAGAAGATGTAAAACTTGCTTCAAAACCATTTATTTAATTTTAAACTGAAGAGTTTAATTATTCATTTTATGTTTTTTAAAACGGTGCGGTGGCAGAACGGTTATGCGTGAGCCTGCAAAGCTTATACAAAGGGGTTCGACTCCCTTCCTCACCTTTCAACAATTTAATCAAGTTCAACAATCACTTGTCCTTTCATCCATGGATGTAATGTACAAAAATAATCGTAAGTTCCAACATCTTCAAAAGAAAATGTAAATGATTCATTGGGATCTAAATATCTGCTATCAAAAAGTTTAGTGGGGTTATCATAAAAACCAGAAGTTACGCTATGAAACGCTGAATCCTCATTTAACCATGTAATTGCAGATCTTTGTTTAATAGTAATTTTTGATGGAGTATAGCAAGAATCTGTCGTTTCACACCCGGGACGTGAAACCTTAGAAGACATTATGACATCAGCCTTGTTTGAGATTTTTAGTTCGTCAATATTCTTAATGGTAGTATTTTGCGATTGGAATGCAATAATCAATAGAATTCCAACCACGGTTAACAAAATTATTGAGTATGTTTTTCTTTTTTTCCACAAATCATTCACATATAGAACTAAGGTATTATGTAATTACCAAATTCTCTAAATATATAGCATATTAAAATAAACACTTGACTTACAATAGCAACGGATTACTTGAATATATTCCAGGTTCACATACAATATTAGCTCAAAAAAATTCCAATACACCATTAGAAGGTTTTTCTGAAAATGTTAAAGGAAGCATACAAGAATATACAGAAAATTCAAAAAGCGAGGTAGAAAAGGGCAATAATTTTTTACAATGGGTGCTCACAAGAGTTTTTGAGGCCACTGAAGACGATGCAGCAGATGCAATTGTGGATGGTGCAAATGACCTAGGTATTGATGCGTATCTTCCAGTAGATTTTTCAGATAACACTATTCGTCTTTTTCAATCAAAATATGGAACATCTCATTCATTTGAAGCTATTGCCAAATTCAAGGAGGATGCAAAACGACTGCTTGGAAAGGATGTGTCAAAAATGAGACCTGAATTAGCACAGCTAGTTATGAAAATTAAGGAAAAAAATTTAAAGATAAAATGCTGTTACGTTACGGATCAAAAAGTAGAATATCAGGATGAATTAATCGAGATCATAGATATTGAAAAAATTATCCAAAAATTGTGGGAGAGAATAAAAAAACCAGCTGTTGGAAAGAAATCATCAATAAAATTAGAACGAATGCTTCGACACAACAATACAATTCTTGGAATTTTGAAATTAAGAGAATTAACAGAGTTTGTTAGCAAGAACAGAGATTATGTTTTTGAATCAAATATTAGACAGTGGATGCAATTTAAAACAACTGTAAACAAAGGATTACGAGAAACTCTTCAAAATAATCCAGGAAAATTTTTTTATTACAATAATGGAATTACAATTGTAGTTAGTGATTTTGAAGATTTAGGAGAAAATATCATTGAACTTCATGCACCACAAATTGTCAATGGGGCCCAAACATCTAATTCAATTTTGGATCATTCAAAACGAACTAAAAACATGGATGGATCTATGACAGTTACCATAATTAAAGCAGATGATGAACAAGAACAAAATAACATCACAAAATATAGAAATTCACAGAATTCAGTCAGAGGAAAAGATCTTGTGTCTTTAATGGATTTTCATAAATCAATTAAATCTCAATTAAAAAATTCTGGATATTTTTATGAGATTCAAGCTGGATCTTTTGATACAAAATCAAAATCAAAACAATTAGAGTATCAAGGTGATTTAATTTACAATGATTATCTTCCAGATAACCATAAAAAAGTGATTGTTGCAAAAGATGCCATTCAAGCTCTGGTAGCTGGAATTGAACAGAGGCCGACAGAAGCATATAGTTCTCCGGCCCAATTTCTCCCCAGAGGAAGCAAATATGATGACATATTCAATGATAATCTCAAAGATGATTATAGGATTTTACTTTATCCATATTTGGTTAAGGAGTACGCAAAAAAGGCATTGAAGTATGGAAAACAAGGCGGACATAAAACAAAACGATATGCAACTTTGTTCTATGTAGGAGTTTATTTTAGAATTTTACATAAAAAAATTTTAGAGACTAAAGGAGATTTTAAGAGTGATGTTAGAAAACTTGAGCCCATATTTCGTAGTTTTAAATTAAATATGCGAATTTTAAAAATTACAGATATTGTTGTTACAAAATTTTTAGAAGATACCGCCGTAGATGATGAAATTGAATTAGCAAATACAAAACACAACTTTTTCTCACAACATGTATGGAACGATTCAATGCTCAGAGTTGTAGACAAAAAAATAAGACAGGAAGAAGAGGAAATCCTATCCTTAAAAAAACTTGTAAATAATTTGTTTTAAATTTTTAAAGGTAGTAATCCAACCAAGTAAAAATTTGCAGGAGGTTTACATTGGTCAGACTATCTACCAGATTTCCTATAAATTAGTATTATTTAATATGATTTTTCAGGTGATCTTAAATCCAGAATCTTTTTTATATAGAATAAAGAGAATAAAGTTACCTTGGGATCTAAAGAAAAATGTATTATATGTAGTGATAAAATATCTCTTCGTTTCAATCCTATGGAAGAATGGGAGATCAAGGGTCCACTTTGTGGTAAATGTTACTCAAAAAAAATCAAAGAGCATTATCCAGGTGAGCATATCAGAGTAAATAAAGAAAAATAGATCTAGCTAAATTTTGAATACTTGTTAATATTAAGACAATTCCATGCAAGGGGATCATTTTTTATATCTTTTTCTTCAAGAAATACAATATCAGTGATTGTTTTTTTTCTTTTCAATATAGTTACTTGAAAAGTAGAAAATTTTTTGCACATGCATTCTTCGTATAAACAGAGATCATTGTCGTCTTTATCATGATCTTCTGCAGCATGTCCACAATTACATAATTCATCCTTTTTGACATTCTTACGAAATTTGGTTACATAAACACCTAATCTCAGATATGCCTCTCCCCCATGTCCATTTTTAAATCGCTCATAATTTTCAGATTTCGGTAAAATTTTGAAAAATGAGAGATTAGATTCTGGTCGTTGAGAATCTGAACTCATTATGAACCAATATTCATCATCAATTTCAACAAACCTTATCTTTATTGAGGAATCTAACCACCAGTGTATTACATCGTGCCAAAGTGCAGAGGCTTTCTTTCTATCTGTAAATAATGGCACGACATTCATTCTAAGGTCATAATAACGATAAGCTACGCCTACAAAATCATCAAACCAACGAATAGAAGATTGAGAGGACAATTTAACAAAAGTCCTATTAGAGTATATTTATCTGATCTCAATTGATGGTAATACCCTTATATCTCGGTTTTAAATAAAAATCATAATGGTCTCGTATAGAACAAGTATGCAAATTGTGGCAGATCTTTTGACTGCAGCTGAGCAATCAGGCCAACAAGGTATCAAAACAACATCATTGTTAACAAAGGCAAATTTATCACATTCCAGATTATCAAAATTCTTAGAGAATTTAACAGGTTCAGGATTAATCAATAAAATAGAATTTGATGGTAAAAATGCGTTTATAATTACAGAGAAAGGAAGACAATATTTGGAATCGTACTCAAAATTTGCAGGTATTGCAGAATCGTTTGGGTTAGAACTTTAAAATTATTTTTTAGATCTTCGTTTGAAATTTTCTTTTTGCTTTTGTTTTCTATCTTTATACGAACTATAAAGAATAATTACAGAGATACCTCCAATTGAAGCATAAAATAATAGAATAAGCGGTTTTTCTCGGATTTCTCCCGTAGCAGGAGAAATGAATGCTATCGGAATAGTAACAATTAGAAAAACCATAATCACTAGGAGATATTTATCCATGATAATCATGATTTACAAAACCATATATCTTTTTGATTGGACATAGCGATATTAGAAAAACTATGAGTAAGATTCTTGAAATAATAGGATTTGTATTGGTTGGAATAATGATATTGTCATTTGTGGGCATATTAGGTCCGACAAATGCAGGGTTATCGCCTTTGTTTTGGGGATGTGCCGGTGCAACATTATTAATTATTGTTTTCAGAAAAAGAAAAGCGAAAGATCACGATCAGTCAAGATAATTCGATTTCATATTACGTTATGAATTGATCAAATATTTATGAATCGACAGATCTATAAAGGAGAATTTAAGGTAAAATGTAAGATAACATGGCAAACGAAACTAAGCAATGGTGGGAAGGTTTAGGTAAAGAATTAGAAATAGACATAGAAAAATTCGATGATTAAAAATATTTAAAAAAATCTAGACAATTTTAAAAATGATTATAAGATAAAGCCTCGGGTGGGCTCCGACCCCACGACCTAACGCTTACGAGGCGTTCGCTCTACCAGGCTGAGCTACCAAGGCACTTTGCGATGATTTCATCAGAGTTAATAAAAAGCCTTTCAGAAACGGTTAACATGAAAAAAACAATTTCTGGCATCAGAGGCATTGTTGGAGATGATTTTAACTTAAAGGATACATTATTTTTTTGTAATAATTTTTCATCATTGATTGAATCTAAAAAATGTGTTCTAGGTAAAGATACAAGGCCTTCAGGAACAATGATCAAAGAGACTGCATCTGCAGCATTAATGAAAAATGGAGTAAATGTATATGATTTAGGCACCGCACCAACTCCAGTTGTTTTTCGTGAATCAAGAAGATATGGAGCAGGAATTATAATTACTTCATCACATAATCCGTTAGAATGGAATGGAATAAAATTTATTATAAATGGAAGAGGAATTAATGAATCAGAGTTACCAAGGATTTTGGAACCCCAAGTAATGTTAAAAACAAAAATTGGTACTGAAGAGCAAATTACATCATCATATCTGGAAGATGCAAAAAAAATAATAGGTCAAATAGAAAATCAACCAAAAATTGTTATTGATATAGGAGGAGGAGCTGCAAAAGAATTTGCTCCAAATTTGTTAAGTGAGTTGGGATGTAAAATAGACGTAATCAATGAGAATCTAAATAATTGCAAAAGGGGTCCAGACCCAACTGCAGATAGCTTATCAGATCTTATTGCAGTAACACCAGAGAAAGGAATAGGATTTGCATTTGATTTGGATGGTGATCGTTTAGTAGTTGTAAAGAATGGAAAAAAACAGACACCAGATGTAACTCTAGGATTAGGAGTAGCAAAATCATTGGATTTGGGTTACAAAAAATTTGTTTTAAGTATCGATACAAGTATTTCAGTTGAGAAATTTATCAAAGAAAGAGGAGGAAGTGTCATGCGATCAAAAGTTGGCGAGGCAAATGTAATAGATTTAATGCTGAAAACAAATGCTCAGGCAGGTGGAGAAGGAAGTAGTGGTGGTTTCATTTTGCCAGAATTTAATTATTGTAGAGAAGGAATTCTCACAAGTGGTCTCATAGCTTCAATGTTAGGAAATTCACAATTTAATGAAATATTAGATTTTATGGAAAGTTATAAACAAATCCGGGAAAAAATTAATGTGGATTCCGGTTTCCATGACAATGTCATAGAAGAAGTATCAAGAAGATTTGCCAAAGAATATTCCGATGTAATAACGTACGATGGAATCAAAGCAATAATAGATGAAGATAGTTGGGTTTTGATTAGAAAATCCAACACAGAAGATATTATCAGAGTTTCAGCAGAATCAAACAATGTAGAAAGATGTAATAAAATTGTGAAAAACACGTTAGAATTAGTAAAACAATGTTATGAATATGTTAGATGAATCAGCAATAATCAAAATTTTTCAAAAGAGATTAGGGAACAAAAAATTTGTTTCTGAAGATGTTGAGGTATTTAACATTGGAAAAACAAAAATCGTTGCAAAAGTAGATACGCTTGTTCAAAGTACAGACATTCCCCCAAAAATGAAAATCCGTCACGCTGCAAGGAAAGGCATTGTTGCTTGCATCAGTGATTTTGCTGCAAAAGGAGTCAATCCTCAGTATGGAATAATCTCCTTGAATTTACCCAAAGGCATCTCGCGTGTAAAAATTAGTGAAATTGCCAGTGGTTTAAAAGATGCCTCCAAAGAATTCAACATTACAATTCTAGGCGGAGACACAAATGAAGGGAAGGAAATTGTAATCAATGTATGCTTATTTGGGACAAAAGAAAAGATCATTAGGAGAAAAGGAGCAAAAATTGGAGACCGAATATTTGTTACAGGTCCATTTGGATATACGGCTGCAGGTCTCGAAATATTACTTAGAGGAAGAAAAGGAGACAAAAACTTTATCAAAAGGGCAATCAAATCAGTGATTTTTCCAATTCCAAAATTGGATTTTGGTATAAAAAATAGGAGTTATTTTACATCATCAATGGATTCTAGTGACGGACTTTCTACTACATTGAATGAAATGGCTGATCAGAGTAGATGCAAATTTATCGTAAATAATATCCCGACAGAAAATGATTTAATCAAATTTGCCAAATTTCACAAAATGGTGGTAAATAAGTTGGTATTTCATGGTGGTGAAGAATATGAGTTTGTTTTTACTGTTTCAGATAAATAAAATCGATAATTAAAAAAAATGCGTCCTACTAAAAACGCCAATAATTGAAATTGGTTATGTTACAAGAGGGAAAGGAGTTTTTCTTGAAAAACAATGAAAAATTCGTTCCTTTGAAAGATTTAGGGTGGCATCATTTTAGAAAATAGTTATTCCCCAGAGTAAAAATCTTGTTCAACTTTTTGAACTATATTAAAAATGGATTCTGCTGGTAACGCAGAAACACAATCTTTAATCCACATTTCATCAAGATACAACAATCTATTCATGTCAGCAGTAGGTAATTGATCAGGTTGAAAATCTGGATATGCTTGGTGTATTTCAAACCCTTCTTTGGCAATTTTTTTACAGTTTTCTTCCAATGCAACCAAAGAGTTTTTGGTATTGGGAATAAGAAATTGAAAAATCATTGAACCTATTAGCAGAGATGCAATTGCAATAACCAAAGCAAGCCAAAAGAAAGATCCCATATAGGTTTCAATAAAACATAGTATTTGAGCAATAATGAAAAATTCTAAAAAGTGCTCAAAATATGGCAGATTCAAAAAATCAATGTTTTTTAAACCCCTTAATTGTGAATAAATATTGTCAGAAACTGAATTTGAGATTGAAGTAGAATCCCCTGCTGAAGAACAAAAATCAGAAGACTAGTCAAGCAAAATCAAGATCAGAAACAAAGACAGAAGGTCCAGAAAAATGGGGAATTGCTCATATTTTCAGTAGTTTTAACAACACAATCATTCACATGACTGACCTTACTGGTGGAGAAACAGTATCCATTAGTTCAGGTGGAGTACATGTTAATGCGGATAGATACGAATCATCACCTTTTGCTGCAATGAAAGCTGCAAATGCAGTAGTAGAAGTTGCACATGTTAAAGGATTCACAGGATTTCATATCAGAGTACGAGCTGTTGGAGGAGTAGGTTCTAGAGTTCCAGGTCCAGGTGCACAAGCTGCAATCAGAGCTTTGGCAAGAGGTGGATTCAAAATTGGTAGAATAGATGATGTTACACCAATTCCTCACGATACCACCAGAAAGAAAGGTGGAAAAAGAGGAAGAAGAGTCTAGTCCAAGACTTTAATCCTAATATTACAACCTTTAGACTGAAAATAATCAGTCATAAATGTGGCAAATTTTTGAGATTTGGTATTCAATCTATATTTGTTTAACATGTCTGCAAATTTTTCTTCAATCCTATTTTGCAAAGTTTTGTTTAAAACTTAATTTGAAAAATGTCCATCCAAATTTTGATGTTGGCTCACTTAAGAAATATCCCTCTAGAGCTACCAACAAGAGTCTCCATGTGAGATAATGCTTTTTTTATTAGTAGTAAATCATTGCCATAATTTTTCGTACTAACTTCTAAAATAGTATCCACTAGTTTTCACCATCATCAGATAGTTGATTACTTAATTTATCTGATAAGGATACAAGTTTTCCATCTTGTTCTATTTTGATTTTAGTTTGCATTCTTATGTTTAGGCCTATAGATTTAAATAACATCAATAATTTTCCCCCATCAATGTTTTCAATAATTTCTCCAGATGTAATCAGCTCTGCTAATTTTCCTACTACCATTTTTGTGTCATTTGGAAATTGTAATTCTGCATTTTCTAAAACTTCTAAACCTCTAAATCCCAGATGTGTGATAAGAATATCTCGAGGATTTTTAGTTTCATTTGGTTTTAAATTATCTTTGGATTGTTCTATTTGTTTTCTAGAAGAGATGTTTTGTTGCATTTCTGCAAGTCTTTTTGCCTTTAATCTTTCAAGTTCGGAATCTTCGTCACTCAACCTTTTATCACACCTATAGGCACCAATTTTGCTACCTTAGTGGCTATTCCTAGATTATGAGAAACGTTGACTACAGCATCAACATCTTTGTATGCTTGAGGTGTTTCTTCTACAATTCCATCATGTGTTAATGCCTTGATAATTATGCCCTTATCGCCAAGGGATTTTCTAACATTATCTTCTGTGAAATCCCTACGCGCTTTTGATCTTGACATGGTTCTACCAGCACCATGAGCAGTAGAGCCAAAACTCAGAGACATTGAATTTGGTTTTCCAAGCAATATCCAGCTGGATGTTCCCATTGAACCTGGAATTAAAACAGGTTGTCCAAGATCTCTGTATTTTAACGGAATTTCATCTCGATTAGCAGGAAATGCACGTGTTGCTCCTTTTCTATGAACAACAAGATTTCTTTCTTTTCCATCTACCTTATGTTTTTCAACTTTAGCAATATTGTGAGCAACATCATAAACTAAATTCATATCAAGATCAGATTCCGTTTGGTTGAAAACTCGTTCAAAAGATTTTCTTGTCCAATGAGTAATCATCTGTCTATTACTCCATGCAAAGTTTAATGCTGCAAACATCGCTGTTCTATATGATTCGCCTTCTTCAGATGTATTTGGAACACATGCAAGTTCTCTATCTGGTAAATGTATATCATATTTTTGTAAGGCTTGTTCAGATATTCTTAGATAATCACTACAAACTTGATGACCAAAACCTCGTGAACCACAATGAATTAAAACAGTAATAGTTCCTTCTTTAATTCCCATCCTATTAGCTGCTTCCTCATCATGAATTTCAGTAACTTTTTGTACTTCGAGAAAATGATTTCCTGAACCCAAACTTCCAAGTTGAGGAGCATCCCCTTTTCCTTGCTTTATCTGAAACTTTGTTTGGATCAGCATTTTTTATTTGACCATTTTCCTCACAAACATCTGCATCGTCTGATGAACCATAACCATTATCAATTGCCCAGTTAACGCCTCGTACAAGAACCTCGTCAAGTTGAGAATTACTTAATTTTATTGCCCCTTTTGAACCAACTCCAGATGGTATGGAACTAAAAAGATCTGTTACAAGTTCTTGTAGTTTTTTTCTAACATCTTTTTCAGTTAAATTTGAGCGAAGTAACCTAACCCCACAATTGATATCATATCCCACACCTCCTGGACTAATCATGCCTTCTTCTGCATCCATAGCTGCGACACCACCAACTGGAAATCCATAACCTTCATGACCATCAGGTAAAACTATGCTATGACCAACAATTCCAGGTATAGATGCCACATTTTTTGCCTGCATAATAGTCCTGTCTGATAACATTTTCTGCAATAATTGTTCATCAGCATAGATCTTGACTGGAACTTTCATTCCAAGATTTGAATCTGCTTCAATAAGATATTGATTTTCTCCAATTTTTTTCGGAGTTAAAGTAGACATGACGAATGGATAATTTTCATTCCAAGCCAATTTAAATCATAAGTAACTTAATTTTTAGGAAATTATTTTTCTCATAGATTAATTTAAAAAAAGAAAAAAGGAAGTTAGTTACTTCCAATAATGAATACGACATTTGCCGTTGTGGTTACATCTTGATCAGATGAGAATATTGGTGTTGGTGCAGATGACTTTGCCATTCCTTCATAAGCCATGTCATACATTGGTATTGGAGGAGGCGGCATTCCAAAATCAGATAGTGAAACCATTTTTACTCCAATAATTTTGTGATTCAATGGAATTAGAGCATTCTCTGCTTTCTTCTGCGCATTTTGTACTGCTTTTCCAATTAATTCATCGTTGATCTGCAATTGTTTTTCAGGTGAGAGTGTAAAGTATACAGAATCTACTCTGTTAGCACCTACTTCAACTGCACCATCAATAATGTCTGCTGCAGAATTTAATTTACTAGTTTCTACAGTTACTGTATTAGTAACTCTATACCCTACTAGTTCTTGTGTCCATCTTTTGGTTATTTGATCTTCGTATCCTTCATAGACAGGGTAGATGTTAAAGCTGGCAGTACTAATGTCATCTTCTGCAATTCCAACAGATTTGATTGCATCAATTATCTGATTCATAGATAAAGAGTTTGCATCGAGTGCTTCTTTTGCAGTCTTGTTCTGGATTTCTACACCAAACTTTACAACCAATAAATCTGGTGCTGCAGAAGTTGTTGCAGTACCAGTCACAGTTATTGTCTTTTCCCGAGATGGGAATACTGTTTCTTCTTGCGCGGTCACATCCTTGTTTCCAAGATAAAGTGAACCTACTGATGCCAATACAAGCACTACAAGTGCAATGCTTGTCATAACAGTTAATGTCTTTTTCGGGTTTGTTAATGATGTGTTCATTGTATTATGTAGAGTAATTTAGAAGATAAGGTTTGATTAAATTTCGTTTTAACCACAAATCTTAATAAGTAAAATTTAGAAATTTACAGATATTTTGTAATTCATTTTAATCATGATGAATACATTTTGCATTAAATTATACCATGGCTATTTTGATTGTCAAATTTGACTTAAATCATTATTTACAATCACAAACAAATGTTTTGAGAGGAAAATTAGCCTAAATTCATTAATACAAGTAGATTTATTTTCGATGTTTTTAGATAATAATCATTGGCAATTCTACCAATAGATAGTGGGCGCTATGGTACTAAAGAAATGATGGAGATTTTTAGTGAGCAAAAGAAAGTGAATTACCAATTAGAAATTGAAGGGAGGGCTGCAATAGCTCAAAGTGAAATTGGAATAATTC
The DNA here is from genome assembly GCA_963825095.1 of uncultured Nitrosopumilaceae archaeon. Lineage (GTDB taxonomy): Archaea > Thermoproteota > Nitrososphaeria > Nitrososphaerales > Nitrosopumilaceae > Nitrosarchaeum. The sequence continues at coordinate 120,160 of CAWGRV010000019.1, read as the reverse complement.
CAAAAATTGCAGGCAACATAATTTTCAAAGCTGCAACATCTGGAAAAATTAATGTAAAAAGAATTAAAGAGTTAGAAGCAAAAAGTGATCACGATACCGCTGCTTTAGTGGAATCATTAAGTGAAAAATGTACAGTAAATACAAGACCTTGGATTCATTATGGATTGACAAGCAATGATTTGGTGGATACAAGTAATTCTATGCAAATGAGAGATGCACTAAAAATTATTGAACCTAAGGTGGCAAAATTGGCATCATTATTAGCAAAAAGGGCAATCAAACATGGCAAAATTCCAGCAGTTGGAAGAACCCATGGTCAACATGCAAGTATAATCTCATTTGGATTAAAATTTGCAAATTGGGCTGCGGAGATGGCAAAACATGTAGAAAGAATTGAAGAGATAAAAAAAAGAGTTTTAATTTGCAAAACACTTGGAGTCGTTGGCACAGGATCACTTATGGGTGCAAGATCTCTTGAAGTCCAAAAGCGAGTTGCAAAGAGCCTGAATCTTTTCCCAGCAGAAGTGGCTACCCAGATAATTCCGAGAGAAAGATATGCAGAATACATATTTGAATTAGCGTTGATTGGTGCAACTTTGGAAAAAATAGCAGTAGAAATTAGAAATTTACAAAGAACAGAAATAGGTGAAGTTGCAGAGCAATTCAAGAAGGGTCAAATGGGAAGTAGTGCAGTTCCAGTTAAGAGAAATCCCATAAAGAGTGAAAGAGTTTCATCATTATCCAAAATATTACGTAGTCAGATAAGCATAACTTTTGAAAACATACCCCTTTGGCATGAACGAGATCTTTCAAATTCAGCAAATGAAAGATTTGTTCTTCCTACATCATCGATTCTTGTTGATGAAATGTTAGAAACCATGATTAAAATAATTTCAAATCTTTTAGTAAATGAGGAAAAAATTATAGAGAATTTGTATATTACAAAGGGACAGATATTTGCTGAATTTGTTTTAGAGGCATTGATCAAAAAAGGAGTTCCAAGATTTGTTGCATATAGAGATGTTCAGAGAGTTGCCTTTGAAGCGCAAGATAAAGGAATTCAGTATAGCGATGCAATCAAAAATGATAAAGCATTTTCTTCAAAACTAACAAAAAAGGAAATTGAATCAATATTTTCTCCAGAAAAACATCTTGGCGCCTCCCCACAAATAATAAACAATGTAAACAGCATGGTTACAAAAACCGTTAAAAAATTTATTTAAACTTTAACAATTCTTTATGTATATTAGAACCATATTGTAAGGCTTTTTTTCGTTTTTCATACGAAATTTTTGGAACACCAACATAACTAGCCAATTTTCGTATAATGTGCTTTCTTAGTAAATCTTCAGAGTCATGAATCTTTTCAGATATTGGAATAGTTTTAGCAAACTCTATGAAGTCAAGCGAGAGAAGTGGTTGAATAATTGTAATGTTAAATTCAGATGCGATTTGATTTACTGCTTTCATCATTTTTATTTCGTTATCTAATTTAGAGTTCATAACTTCAAGAACTCTGAGTTCTCCCATGGATATTGCCTCTCGGTAGGAATTGTATCCACAAAATAATTCGTCAATTCCATTTGCAGTTACAACAGTATCTATTCCCAAGCTTTTTGCGAGTTTTGATACATAGTAAAATGCAATACAATTTTCATTCCAAGAAAGATTTTCGGTATTTATTATTTGTCTAACTTTAGTAGATAAAGTTTGAAAAGTTTTTAAATCAATTTCTAAAATATTATGAGAAAATTTTAAGCTGTAGATTAACTTCTTTTGCGAATAATATATCATGTGATTTGGGAAAACCAATTGTCAATAACGTAATTTCATAACCCATATCATAGCAAATTTTAGAAATTAATGTACTATCAACTCCTCCAGAAAATGCAATACCAATTTTCTTTTGGCCCAGACTTGCTTTGATACAAGTCTTAACTTTCTCAAGAAGTTCTTTTTCCATTTTATTCATCAATAATCTTACAATTAGTAATACAAAGTATCTAGGATTAATGCTATTCTTTAACTATTAATGTAGTATTTGGAATATAAAATCATGATAAGATTATCATCTGAATCAATTAAGGAAGAATTAAAAAACTTAGGTGGATGGGTTGAGAATAAATAATAAACTGCATAAAGAATTTGAATTTGACGACTTTAATCAAGCATTTGGATTTATGACAAGAGCTGCAATGCATATAGAAAAGATAAATCACCATCCAGAATGGTTTAACGTTTACAATAAGATAGTAGTTGATTTAACAACACATGATGCAGGAGGAATCACTCAAAATGATATCAACCTGGCAAAAATTCTAAATTCGTTGAAATAAAATGAAATTGTTAATATGATTTTTTAATTTTTGTGCAATACAGAATTTATATACAGAGTAAAGCCAGTTGACTTCACATGACTTCAAATCCAGCGGTACTAGATTCAGATTTCAGATACATTGACAAAAAAGGAAATTTAATGAGAACGAGAACTGAATTAACCATAGCACAAATGCTTTCATTTCTTGATGAAAAATATGAATATGATTACAAATTAACATTGAAAAATGGAAATTCTGTAACTGTTGATTTTAAGACAGCAAAGGGATTGATTGAAGTAATAGATGATGATAACGATATAAAAAAATACAATGAAATCAAGAGTGATTTCCCTGAAGAAAAAATAATGGCAGTAGGACATTCAAAATATACTGCACAAATTAAAGAATTGCAAGATATTGTATTTTATGATAAAACACCCCAAACAGGTTCAATATTTCTAGAAGACCCATCATTTTCATTTGATTATGCGCATATTCTTCCATTAGTCGAGAAATGTTCCATTTTGCATGGACATACATCTTTAGTAATGGTGGAATTGGTTGGACAAATGAAAGATAATCTATTAGTGGATTTTGGAATAGCAAAAAAAATTATTAAAGAAGTTGTAAATGTGTTTGATCACAAATTTTTCATTAACAGAAAATATCTAAAAAAAGAAGACGACTCACATTATCAAATTCAATTTGATGGACCAAGAGGAATGTTTGATATTCAAGTTCCAAAAAACACAGCGTATCTTTTAGAAGGAGAAGCTACTGTAGAGAACCTTTCTATTGAAATAATCAAATTACTTGCACCAAAAATGCCTCAAAATGTAGAAGCTGTAGGTGTTTACATTTATGAAGGATACAATAAAGGATCTCACATTATTTCAAATATTTCAAGATAGTTAAAAGAGATGGAACCAAAAATTATAGAAACTTCTTGGAATCCAGAATTAGAAAAAAAAATATTGAAACAATGGGAGGATGAAAAAATTTATGAGTTCATACCAGCTGAAAATAATTTTACGATAGATACACCTCCACCCTATCCATCGGGCAGACCATGGCACATTGGTGCAGCGGCACATTATTCACAAATTGATATGATAGCACGTACAGCGAGGATGGCTGGAAGAAATGTGTATTTTCCAATTGGAATAGATAGAAATGGTCTTCCTGTTGAAATGTATACTGAAAAAAAACACAACATTAGAATGCGTGAGACTGAAAGAGGGGAATTTTTAAAATTATGTAGAGAAGCATTGGATGATTTAGAAAGCGAAATGATCCTGATTATGAAAAATTTGGGAATTAGTGGAGATTTTTCAAATTACTATAGAACTGATTCGGAAGAATATAGATCATTAACACAGGCTACTTTCATCGAACTGTGGAAAAAAGGACAGGTATATCTTGCAAATAGACCTAATAATTATGACTGGGTTACAGGCACCACCATCGCTGATGCAGAGATAACGTATGAAGATTTACCAACTAAACTTGTTTATATGAAATTTCAAATAAAAGATCTCAATAAAGAAATAATCATTGCAAGTACAAGACCAGAACTCCTTTGTGCATGTAAAACAATAATTGTGAATCCAGAAGATGAACGATATGTAGAATATATTGGTAAAAAAATAATTGTTCCAATTACTAATGCAGAGGTTGAACTAAAAACGCATCACTCAGCGAAACAAGAATTTGGTTCAGGTGCAGTCATGGTATGTAGCTATGGTGATCATAATGATGTAGCAATATTTAGAGAATTGGAATTGAAAGAAATTGTTGCAATTGGATTAGATGGAAAAATGACAGAGCATGCAGGCGAATATGTTGGATTGAAACCAAAACAAGCCCGTATAAAAATTATCGAAGATTTAGGCAATAAAGGGTACATTGAAAAAATTGAGGACATAGTTCATAGAACACCTATTTCTGAAAGGAGTAAAAATCCAATAGAAATAATTCCGATGGAGGAATACTATCTAAAACAAAAGGAATCCCTCCAAAAGATGAAAAAATTAGGAAATGAAATTAGGTTTTATCCCGCAATGCATAAGCAGATCTTGATGAATTGGTTAGAATCCATTAACATAGATTGGCCAATATCAAGAAGAAGATATTATGGCACTGAAATTCCCATTTGGTATTGTAAAAATTGCTCAGAACCACATGTTCCTGAGCCTGGAAGATATTACAAACCATGGCTGGAAAAATGTCCCATTAGTCATTGCACTAAATGTAAGATGAATGAATTTGTAGGTGAAGAGAGAACATTTGATACATGGATGGATTCGAGTGTCTCACCTCTTTTTGTAACAAAATTTTACAAAGATCAGGAATTTTTTAACAAAGTATATCCTACTACTATTCGCCCTCAAGCAAAAGATATTGTTAGAACATGGTTATACTATACTCTCCTAAGATGTGAACAACTTACTGGAAAGAAACCATGGTCAGAGGCATGGATTATGGGATACGGTCTTGATGAAAAAGGAATGAAAATGAGTAAAAGTAAAGGAAACGCAATTGATCCCTTACCAGTTATTGAAAAATTAGGGGCAGATACTTTTAGATTTTGGAGTGCAAGTGAGATCAATCATGGATATGATTTTAGATGTAATGAACAAAAAATTGAATCAACAAAAAAATTTCTTAGTAAATTATGGAATGTTTCCAGATTTTTGTCAAGTTTCCCGGTTATTGAGGAAAGAATTCCAACATCTACTGATGAATGGATTTTATCTGAATTAGATAATCTTATCAAAGAATGTAAAAAAGGATACGATGAATATAATTTTTTTATTCCTGCAATCGCAATTAGAGAATTCACTTGGAATCTTTTTGCAGCACATTATATTGAAATGGTTAAAGCAAGAGCATATGGAATTGGATTTTCGGACGCAGAAAGAGATAGTGCAATTTACACATTACATAAAACATTATCAACAATTTTAAAATTATTAGCACCAATTACACCGTTTATTACAGAATATCTTTGGAAAGTTTTGTATTCATCAGAAAGTATTCACAGGCAACTTCAGGTCGAATCATTTTCAGAGAAGGATGTAAGTAAAATTACAAAAGAAATTGTAGATTTTAATTCCAAAGTTTGGGGTGAAAAAAAGACCAAAAATCTGTCTTTAAAAGATTCTATCAAAGTTGAGATTCCAGTAAATTTAGAACCCTTTAGGGATGACCTAAAATCCATGCATAATTTGGCAGATAATTGAATCTAAAATTATACATGCATAATTCCATTTGAGATTAGATATTGAATTCCAGATACAAATTCAGTGTCTTCGATTAATCCATCTGCCCACCAACCAGCATTATTTTTTATCCAACTAGGGATAACTTCGTTGTTAGACTGAATATGTTGGGTTTCAGGAATTGTCATAATTCCTTCGTTAATCAAGTATTGAATCCCAGATACAAATTCAGTGTCTTCGATTAGATCTTTGGACCACCAACTTGCGTTATTTTTTATCCAGCTGGGAATATTTATTTCTGGACTTGAGACAGGTTGATTTTTGACATTTGTTCCAATAATTTCAATTATAGAATCACCTTTAAAAAATGGAATTATTATACTGCGTGAAGTTGAATTAGATTCAGTTTCAACAAAATCAGTTTCAAAATCATCTACTAACACATAAAACATATCATCATTCAATTCAAATTTTGCATCCAAAATATCTCTTGGAATAACAATTTCTAGAGTTCCGTCAGCTTTGGTAGTCATTGTGACAACCAATTGATTAAAATCCGGATTGAGATAAATTGACTCAATTGTACCATTTTCAATAGTATATTTTACATCAAGGGAGTTTATTGGAATTATTCCTGTCTCTGCAAATGAATATGAAATAGATGAATTAATTATCATAATCAGTGCAACAGTTAGTAAGAAAAGAAAGGAAAAATTGAATTTTTCCATCAGTGATCTCCCGTTTGAATTTTTATCAAGAGTAGAATTGGTAATATTAGTCTCTATCTGAATTTCTTCTTGTGATGAAATTATTTTGCTCAAAGTTGCAGTTCCGTTGAGAAACCACATATGAGAAATTTGGCTTTGTGGTCCTAGGATTGAAACTTGTGAAGTTTCCACATCTTTAATCAAGATATCAGAATGTAAGAAAATTTTCATCGTGGTATGAATTTCTTTCAGTACATCATCTTCTAAAAATGCGATAATTACAAGGGAGTCTTTGAGACCTGATTGGCCTGACGATATAGTTCGAGCTTTACCAAATCCACAATTAAATGGAGTTTGGTCAACTACAATATGACACTCAAGTAATTCCAATTTTAGACTAGAATTACCTTTATCATATGCGACGAAATTCATTTTTCCAGATAAGGACGAGGTTTGAGAATTGTTCGATATTGTGGAGGTCTGTACAGAGTCAAAAACTAATTCATATGTTTCAAGATACTTAGAATTAGTAATTTTCTCTCCAAAATAACTTCCATCATTTACTTTTTCAAGGATATTTTGAGTTCTAGAGTCTAATTTAGTTGAGTTTAGCACAAGATTTTCGCGAATTTCTTTAGATTTTTTAAATAATTTTTCTTCTAATTTTACAGATTTTGAAGAAAAGTTTTCAGTGGCATTAGATTGTTGTTGGTTAGTGTTATTCTGATTTTTGTCTTTAATTTCAGCAAATTTTTCCTCGTACTCCTTAAATTGTTCCATCTGCTTTACCTCAAGAATTTTTCTATGAAGTTGAAGTTCAGCTTTTTTCTGCTCTAGCTCTTTTTGTTTTTTTTCTGTTTTTTCTGGTTGATCAGCTTTTTTCTGCTCTAACTCTTTTTGTTTTTTTTCTGTTTTTTCTTGTTGATCAGCTTTTTCTGCTCTAACTCTTTTTGTTTTTTTTCTGTTTTTTCTTGTTGGTCAGGTTTTACATCATCAGAAGATTCAAACTGATTATCGGTTTCATTAAGATTTTTAGCAAAAGCACTATTAATATAGAATTGGCCGAATGAGCCTCCCAGTAAAATAATTGCCAATATAATAGAATAAAATAGCAGTAGGTTTCATTTTAAAAAATAACCTCTATTTTTGCTAAAAAGAATTTCTCATAACTTTGTTCATATTTAACTAGTTTTTTGATTTTTTAATCAAATTTACAAAATATTTGTGTAAAGAGACATCTTCTGTTAATTCAGGATGAAATGCAACGTACCTATAATATTTCCTTTTTTTACAGCAATTATTTTTTCATTAAATTTTGCTAAAACTTCTACATCTGAACCAACATCAGAAATAGATGGTGCTCTAATAAACACACCATTAAATTTTGGAATGTTAATTGAATTCATAGAAATATCTGCTTCAAATGATTCTTTTTGTCTTCCAAAAGAATTTCTTTCTAGTTTAATGTCAAGTAAATCTAAAAGGGGTTGATCTGTTTTTCCAACAACACGATCATTTGCTGTTTTTGAGAGCATAATCATACCTGCACATATTCCAAAAACAGGCATTCCATTTTCAATTTTTTCTTTTATTATCTTAAGAGATCTGTTTACAAGAGAAAGTTGACCAATTGTAGTACTTTCTCCACCTGGAATAATCAAACCGTCAAGATCAGAAATTTCTTCAGCAGTTTTAACTCCATTAACAGTCCCTCTATACCTAATTCTTTTAATGCAGTCTTAGTAGATGTAATATTTTCATGTACATCGCCCTGAATTGCTAAAACTCCAATAGTAAGACTCATGCTGAACTTCCACGTTCTTGCATTCGTAATTCCAGAGTCTTAACATCTAATCCCAACATTGATTGTCTTTCATCAATCATTTTTTGTGCTTCTTTTACTTTTTCAGATTCATTCCAAAAAGTAGTTGCCAATACAATAGCCCTTGCTCTTTCTTTAGCATCGTTTGCATTAAAGATTCCAGATCCTACAAAGATTCCATCACATCCAAGAGACATCAAATATGCAGCATCTGCAGGAGTTGCAATTCCACCTGCTGCAAAATTAACAACAGGTAATCTTCCAAGTTTTGCAGTTTCTTCGACTATATCATAAGATACTTTGAATTCTCTTGCAATTCTAACCAGATCCTGATTATCTCCAGAATCATAAATTGCCTTTATTCATCTTAATTCATCATTTACTTTTTTAATATGAGTTACAGCTTCTGCAACATTTCCAGTACCAGGTTCTCCTTTTGTTCTAATCATTGCAGCACCTTCTTCAATTCTTCGTAATGCTTCAGATAATGATCTTGCACCATTTACAAACGGAGTTGTAAAATCCCATTTCCAAATGTGATGATTTTCATCGGCAGGTGTCAAAACTTCAGATTCGTCAATCATATCAACATTTGTATCTTCAAGAACTTTTGCTTCATAAACATGACCGATTCTACATTTTGCCATAACAGGAATTGTTACTGAATCCATAATATCTTCAATAATTCTAATACTTGCAGTTCGTGCAACTCCACCTGCTTTTCTTACATCAGATGGAAGTTTATCTAAAACCATTACAGATACAGCACCTGCTTCTTCTGCAATTTGAGCTTGTTCAACAGTAGTAACATCCATTACAACTCCATTTTTTAACATGTGAGCAAAACCTCGTTTTAAAGTTGATGTTCCACGTAAAATATTACCAGAATCGGATTTGTCCATAACTATTCCTTTCACATTTGTTCGTTCACCAGAAAGGGAAGCATATTCAGAGTTTTCTCGAAGACTATTTGTACCTATTCACTAACTTGTTCTTCGATTTTATCGAGTTCTGATTCGACCATAGTAATTATTGGAGGAATGAATTTATCAGTGGCATTTTGTTCTGGCCAATAAATTTGATTTACTCTTCCATTTAGTGTAATTTTGATATTGAATTTTTGATATTCAGTTGCATTATCAAGTATTGGAAATGATTCAGATGGGAATTGATATAAATCCTGTTTCTTTAATTAAAGATTTTAACTTTCGTAGTTTTTGGTCATCAAGATGTATTTAACATCAGGTTTTGGATATCCATTTTCAGTAACCATATAGTGTGTTTCACCATTATTTTTAATTAGTAGAATTTCAGTTTTTTGAGATCCAATTCTTTCAGTAACACCAAAAGATATTTTCTTCAATTGGTGTTTTGTATATTCAATTTCAATTGACATCATTTGGATGAGCTGCAGAGTATGGAATATCTAATTTGAATATTAATGGAACAACAATTAAAATCGCGATTATGACAGGAATAAATCCTACAGCTATAACGATTGGTTTTACCATAATGTACCTTAACGGTAGTGAAATCAACCCTAATTGCAAATAAATCTTGGTTAAAATAACTTAAAATTCCAGTCTAATTCATTCTTGTTTGTGGGGTCGTAGCCTAGCCTGGTAGGGCGACAGTGTATACGATAGATCACCGCTAAGGGCTCCAAAGGTAAACTAAGCTAAACTGACTCACGGATGATGTAAGTTTGGAGTGTAGTGACCCGTAGGTCGCCGGTTCAATTCCGGTCGGCCCCACGTAAAAATAATTATTTATTTCTCAAAATATTGAGGGCTGAATCCAGCTTTGAACCAATCAATCTGAGATTTGTTATAAGAATGATTAAGAAAAATCTCATCCTTTGTTCCATTCTTGTGTGAAAGGATGCATTTAACTAGTTTTTCTGGTTCAAAAGTGTTCAATCCAACAAGACTGATTCTATCATCTTCTTGGATCTTGTCATAATCATTGGGATTGTTAAAAGTAAGTGCCAGAATTCCTTGTTTTTTCAAGTTTGTTTCATGTATTCTAGCTAAACTCTTTGTAATAACAGCTGCACAACCCAAATATCTTGGAGACATTGCAGCATGTTCTCTGCTACTTCCTTCCCCGTAATTACTATCACCAACAATTACCCATCTAATTCCTTTTTCTTTATACTGTCTTGCAATTTGGGAAAATGGTTCAAGGTTACCAGTTAAAAAATTTTTTCCCTTTACCAACTTCATCGTTAAAGGCATTAATGGCACCCAAAAGCATGTTATCACTTAGGTTATCAATATGACCTCGAAGTGACAACCAAGCCCCAGCGGGAGAGATATGATCTGTAGTGCATTTTCCTTTTACCTTCACAAGTAGTGGAATTTCTTCAAAGTCTTTTCCATCCCATGTTGAAAATGGTTCTAAACGTTGTAACCTTTTACTATTAGGATCAATAATCACTTCAACATTATCAGAATTTTGAGGAGGGCGATACAAAAATTCCTTCTGGCATCATAAATCCTTTTTCTGGAACTTCTGGAGCTGCTTTTGGTGGTTCAAGTTTGAATTTTGTGCCGTCCGCTGCCACAAGTTGGTCCTTTAAGGATTAAATGATAGTTTACCACTTAAAGCAAATGCAATGATTATTTCCGGACTGCCGATAAAATTCATAGTATCTCTCTTTCCATCATTACGCCCAGGAAAATTTCTGTTGTAAGATGTAACTATTGTATTTTTTTCTCCAGGTTTTAATTCAGGTCTATTCCATTGACCAATACAAGGACCACATGCATTTGCCAGAACCGTAGCCCCAATATCTCTTAATGAATTGATTTGACCATCTCTTTCGATTGTACTTCTAATTTGTTCTGATCCAGGTGTAATTAACAACGGAATTTTAGATCTAATCCCTTTTAATTTTGCCTGCTCAGCTAAACCAGCTGCTCTTGACATATCCTCGTAAGATGAATTTGTACAACTTCCAATTAATGCCACAGAGATTGGATCAACATATTTGTTAGTTTGTACATCATTCAGCTAAATCAGATATTGATCTACCTAGATCAGGGGTGTGTGGTCCAACAATTTGAGGTTCCAATGTGGAAAGATTAATTTCTATTATTTTATCAAAAAATCTCTCAGGGTTTTCTTCTACGTCAGGATCTGCAATAAGAAGTTCTTTATTGTTATTTGCAAGTTCCGCAATTTTTCCTCGATTTGTATACTTTAGGTAAGTTTCCATTCTTTGATCATATGGAAATATTGAGCAAGTTGCACCAACCTCGGCACCCATATTAGTGATAGTAGCTTTTCCAGTACAACTGATAGTATTCTGTTCCAGATCCAAAATATTCAATGATAGAATTTGTTCCTCCCGAAACAGTTAGTTCTTTGGCAACTTTTAGTATGATATCTTTTGGTGCAGTCCATCCATTTAATTTTCCAGTTAATTTTACACCAATTCTTTTTGGATAAAGTAACTCCCATGGCATTCCAGCCATTGTTTCTGCTGCATCTAATCCACCTACACCAATTGCAATCATTCCCAAACCACCTGCGTTAGGAGTATGAGAATCGGTACCAATCATTAATCCACCTGGAAATGCGTAATTTTCAAGAACAACTTGATGGATTATTCCTGCACCAGGTTTCCAGAAACCACAACCGTATTTGTATGCCGCCGATTGTAAGAATTTGAAAACTTCACTGTTTTCATCAAGAGCATACTTTCATGTCTGTATCTCCATTCACCTGAGCTCGAATTAGATGATCACAATGGACTGTTGTTGGCAAAGCTGTTTGTTTAAGTCCCGCTTGCATAAATTGTAGCATCACCATTTGTCCAGTCACATCTTGTAATGCCACTCTGTCCGGGATAAGAAAGACATAGTGTTTACCATCGTCAAGATTCTGATCATCAACAACCTCAAAATGGCCAGAAAGTATTTTTTCGGTCAGTGTTAAGCGGTCTTTTAATTATTTTTCTATATTTTTTGATATTTTCTTGCAATTTTTTATAAACACGAGATACTAATTCTGGAGTAGTATCTATTTCCACATAATTCACTTGGTTTAACTTGAATTTAATTTTTGCAATTCAAAAAATTGCAAGAGAATTGTATCAGGCATGCTAATTTCTTAACAATTATAAGCCAAAAGGAGTCTAGGGTATCATAGTTGTGGAGTAGTAGATATTATAAAATGAGGTGTATGAATGGTCAATAAGGGTTTTCCAAAATTTGGGATGTCTCAAGCGGGCGCTTTTGTTGCAGCACTAAAAAATTATAATTTGCCAGATTTCATTTTGGAATTGATTTCAAAAGAATGTAAGTCAGATCTTTTGGAAAGAGGAAGAATAGATGACAGATTACAAAGTATGAATGACCAAGCATTAGAGCTTTTACATAAAGTATTTGTTGGGTGTGAGGAAGATAGTGCTGGCAAGTATGCACAATATAGATTCTTTGCATATGTTTCTAGTATGTACCATAAATGTGAGATTCTAATAAATGAACCAATTCCAGGTGTTACTGGAACAAAGTCATAAAATTCCCGTTGCAGTAAAAAATAATGGAATGTATATCGCAGTTGCACAAAACAAAGCAACAGGAAACCCCGTAAACAAAAAAGAGACAATTAAGATTCTACGAGATGGTTGATGATATCAAGAAAGGGGAACATGGAACGATGTTAAGCGATGCAATTTATGGTTCCTCAGTAGGATTTAGAGGTGATGCATTAGTTGAGCTTGAAAATTTGAGTAAATCTAGAACAAAAGATGTTGAAAATAAACTTGATTTTAAAACCGCAAATTTTGAAAATAATATTTATTCTGTTACAAAGTGTTAGTTTCAATTAGTAGATAGTCAATTTCACATTATTTAATCATCCAAGATTTATTGTTTTTTAAGACTTGATGTATCAATGGTAAGAAACATTGGTTTTTCTTCTGTTTTTTCAAAATGTGGTCCATATTGTTCAAAATATAATTGATCGTACAAATGCTTAGTCCAAATTTCATGAACATCTTGAATGAATTTTTTGTGTCCTGATGCCCGTAAAAGTTCATGTGTTAATTCATGGGAAACAGTAGTACAATTTTTTTCTGCAAGAAATAAGTATCGGTAGGATCCTTTGGAGATTGCCACCAAACCATACCAAAATTTTCAGCATGATAACCTTCACAGGTGCAATCAGTCCAAAGTGGTTTAAAATGGCAAAGATAGAAATGATAAATTTCTTTTCCTCTTTGTTCATGATCTCTAATGAGTGTAGGGATATCTAATTTTTGAAATAGATGCCGTGGTTTTGTAATTAGTTCATCACATTGAACCTCAAAATCTTTGCCAAATTTTTCTTTGATCCAAACTTTGTAAAAATTACCCATTTGTTTTACATATTCAAATTCAGGTTTTCTTTTTTCAAGATCTTCCTCTTTTACAACAAAAATAAAATGTAAAATCATAGTAAGAAAAAAAGGTGTTTATGATTGGCCTTCTATTCCCATAAGGGTTAGTGTTGATCGAATCTTCTCAATTTTCCTAATTTTCCAAGTAATGGTTTCTCTTAGTTTTTCAACAGTATCAGATTCAATCTTGGCCAAGATATCATATGCTCCGAAAGTACCATGTACTTCCTTAACACCGTCTAGACCCTTAAGTGCATGTATAATAGACTCTTCGGAACCTAGTTCACAGTTTATTAAAACATAAGCTGTTGCCATGATTTCATTAAACAATTCGCCTATATCAATAAACCGATTATTCTAGTTTTGAGAGATCTTAATTATAGCATCCCAAATATCCTTTGGAACAGGCATTACAGATAATCTAGAAATACGTAATAGTTCCCAATTCTTAAAAGTTTTTTGTTTTTTTAGCTCATCTAAAGTAACTGTTCGCTTTAATGATTTTTTGTACATAACGTCAACTACAATAAATCGTACTTTCTCCTCTTTGGGATTTGGATATGGGTTTGAAATTATTTTCATTATTCCCACTATTTGTCTTTCATCACCTGTGTGATAAAATAAAACAAGATCACCGGATTTCATATTTCTCATATGTTTTAATGCAAGATTGTTATGAACCCCATCCCAGACCGTTTTTTTATCTTTTTTTAGAGTTTCAAAATTGTATCCACGAGGTCCGCTTGGTTCTTGTTTAGCCAACCAATAATTTACCATTTTCAATTTTCAAATTATTATTGAGGGTTTTATATTTTTGAAAGTTTGTATGTGTTCCCCGGTTCTGACTCGCGCAAGATCATTGGTATTTTAGCCGAAACCTCCTTGGGTTTTCTAACCGGGGTTGCCCATCTTGTAGCACACCTGGGTGAACTAGAAATCATTGGTATCAATACGATCGACATCATCCTAATCCGTCTGTGTGCCTGCTCTTGGGCGCTTAATGATAGATTTAGTCAAATATTAATCCAGTTAAAGATATTTCAAAACCCACTACAGGAACACGGATCTTATAATTTTCAATTGTTTCCGAGTTAATTTCTCCAATAATTCCAATTAATTTATCATTTAACAAAATTGAGGCTACACGACCTTCTTCAAAAGTAGGATGTGAAAAAGTTTTTGTTTCAATTGACAAACCAAAACCTTGGTTTAACGCAGATTGTAAAATGGATTTAATTTCAGTGAAAGTTGCGTCCTTGTGTGCAATGACCCCGGCAAAATTAGTTTTTTCATATATTGGATCATCTTGAAAAAAAACAGTACCAGTTTCAAATAATTTTTGAGGGTATGAAATGTGAATATTTTTAGAGAGGTTTTCTAGCAATCCTGGAAGAATAGAATCGCGTAAAATTGTATGCTCTTGACTTTTTGAATCTAACACTGAAATTATTTTATTTGATTCTCTATTTGTCATATCATAGAGAATTCTTTTGCTGGTCAAGCTTGAATTGAGGGCTTCAGTAAATCCCAATCCAATCATTGTCAAACTAACAGATTTTAGTTGTAACGATAACGGATTTATCTGTCCTAAAGTTTGAGATGGAGATAAAACAGGTTCCAAGTTTTGTATACCAAATCCAAGTACAACTTCTTCAACCAAATCCATTGGGCCAAATATATCAAAACGATGTGGAGGGATGCCACAAATGATTTTTTTCCCTTTTAATATTGCATCAAGTCGTGATTTTTTAAGAGAAGAGATTATTTTTGAGGCATTCAGATTCAACCCAAGAGTTTGGTTAATTAGATCAGAATCCACCATTAATTTTTTTAATCCAAATTTAGGCGAAGAATTTTTACCGCCAGAAATTTTTGCAGTTACAAGTGTAAATCCAGCAGTTTGAAGTACAGTTGCCACAACAGAAAGCATGTCTTCTATATCAGATTTATTAATTCCAGTAACTTCAACAAAGAGATTTCTTGTATTTGCTGTAACAGTTGTTACTGCAGCGTTAATAATTGGAGGAAAGGATACAGTTTGTTTTTTTGAATCAAAAATAATTGGAACTTGATCTGAATTACCAAGAATGGACCCATAATTTTTTCCTACATCTGTACTTTCTAATATCGCAGAAATTGTAAGTTTTTTATTTGAATTTAATGGAGTAAATTCATGATCTCTTTTTGTAGTAGTATATCTTAGTGGAAAAGAGATTTTATCCAAATCGTGAATTCCAATAGAAGATTTTTTTCTCTTTCTTCCTATCCCAAAATGAAGATCTTCCTGCATTGTCATAAGTTGTTTGATAAGGTTATCATCAATCCGTCCATTTTTTGCAATAATACCAGTTACAAAGGGCCTTATTTTAGATACAGTTGGTTCTACATTAATAGCATAATTATTTGATTTTTTAATGTTTAATCTTATTGCTCCAGTTTTGATTCCAAGTAATCCCTGCAATCCAAGTATGATTCCAAAATCAGTTGAATAATCAGGTCTGTTAGGACTATATTCAACTCTAATTAGATCATCGTCCTCAGATTCTATATCCAATCCAAGAAAAGGAAGTAAGTCAGCGATTTGTTTTTTAGATGTTTTTCCAAGTAGTTTTTGAAGTCTAGAATATGACAGTTCGACTATTGGCATTTTTTTGCACTCCTTAACCAGTTAAGATTATTGTTGTAAAATTCCCTAACATCATCTAAACCATATTTTAGCATTGCAATCCTTTCTATGCCACCTCCCCAAGCAAGAACGGGTTTAGTAATTCCAAGTGGCTTTGTTACCTCTGGTCTAAAAATTCCCATTCCAAACAATTCCACCCACTTTCCTAACCTATCATTATATACCATTGTTTGAAAAGAAGGTTCAGTGTAAGGAAAAAAGGTTGGCCAAAATTTTATTTTTGTCAAACCTATTCTTCGATAAAATTCTCTTTGTATGCCCATTAAATCACGCAAAGTTGAATTTTTACCTAAAACAATTCCTTCAATTTGATTAAATTCTACAAGATGTTTGTAACTTACTTTTTCATTCCTGAATACACGTCCAAGTGAAAAAACTCTAGCTTCATCAGGTTTATTTTCAGCAAGATGTTTTATGGTGACACATGTTGTGTGGGTTCGAAGAACCATTTTTCTAGCTTCGTTTATGTCCCAATAATATCGCCAATTTTTTTTGTGAGATTCAGAAATTTTTCTAATTTGTTCAGAAGTCCCAATTTTTTTTGCGGATAAACCATCAAGATAAAATGTGTCTTGCAATTCTCTTGCAGGATGATCTTGCGGAGTGAACAATGCATCAAAATTCCAAAAAGCAGGCTGAGTCATATTACCTATAATTTCTGTAAAACCTAATGTAACAAAGATTTCACGAATTTCATCAATTGTATCTTTTAGTGGATGAATCCGTGCTACAACTACATCAGGTACTTTGGATTCAACATCAATTGCGCTGGATGAATTAGTAGATATTTCAATTGATTTCGCATTTTCTGTTAATGATACTTCTTTTATCTTAATTACTTCCTCTGTTATAAAATCAGGTCTTCTCAAAATATTAGATAGATCATCCAGATCAAGCTCGCTTTGAGAGATTTTATTCTCTCCAATTTGTTTAAGAGTTTTTTCCCCTGAAAATTCAGAAGGATAGTTTTTTAAAAAGATTTTATCATCAGATGTGTCAACCCAATTATTTTTTCTTGCTAACCCTATAGCAGGACCAAAAACCATGCCAAGCTCACTTTGTAGATCTTGTAATTGTTTTGAATCATTTTTTAATAAATCAAGCAATCTTTTTTCTGGTAATCCTTTATGAAAAGATTCCAACCCATTTTTTCCAAGAGATAGGTTGATAGTTTGAGATTCGTTTACAATGGCCAATCCCTTCAACTTAAGCCACTCTATCCCCCTTCGAACTTGATCAGGAGATAAATCAGTAGATTTTTCGAGTTGTTCTGGAGTTTGTTTTGGATTGTTTTTTAAAGAAGTAATGATTTTTTTTTCAATTTCATGAAAGACTTGTGACATTAGCAGAAGGAATGAAAAAGACCTTTTAAAGGATACTTTTTCAAACCTAAAATACTAAATCAGGTCTTTTTAATTGTGGTTTATTTTGATATGAATTTTATCTTATTAAAATAAAAAAAATCAAAAATTTCTAGATTATACTAAAAAATGGCTATTTTGGGGCTGTCGTCTCTAAATTATAATAAAGGATGATTTCTGCAATCAAATTAGTTTTAGGTGTTCTTTGGAAATTTAATCGTATTACCTTGGAATATTTGCAATGAGAATTGAAATTAAAACTAGAGTTCTAAATAGGTAAAAGACTTTTTAAACCTAAACCTAAGTCAAATTAAATGCCAACTGATGACTTTATTGTAACTCCTTGGGATGTCGAAGGGGATATAGATTATGATAAACTAATAAAAAAATTTGGCACTGAAAAAATTTCGTCTGAGATTCTAAAGAGGATCATAAGAATTACAGGCGAAGACCACTTTATGTTAAGAAGAGGCATTTTCTTTTCACATAGAGAAATGGGAAGAATTTTAGATGATTATGAAAATGGTAAAAAATTTTTTCTATATACAGGCAGAGGACCATCAGGTCATACCCATATTGGCCATTTAGTTCCATGGGTATTTTCAAAATGGCTTCAAGACAAATTTGATGTAAATATGTATTTTCAACTTACAGATGATGAAAAATTTTATTCAAAACAGAATCTAACTTTGGAGGATACAAGTAGATTTGCGTATGAAAATGCCCTTGATTTTATTGCATTGGGGTTTAAACCAGATAACACAAAGATAATTATCAATACAAAAAATATTCAGACATTATATCCAATTGCAGCACAGGTAGCAAAAAAAATTAATTTTTCAAATACAAAGGCAGTATTTGGATTTACAAATGAAACAAATATCGGCATGATATTTTACACATCACTACAATCTGCACCCTGCTTCATTGAAGATAAGCCAGTTTTGATTCCTTTAGGGGTTGATCAAGATCCTCATTTTAGATTAACCAGAGATATTGCTCCAAAAATTGGAAAACCAAAGCCTGCTTTAATTCATAATATTATGATTCCCGGATTATCAGGGCCAAGGGGGAAAATGTCTGCCTCAGATGAGAATGGAACTATTTACACGACGGATTCTCCAAATATTGTTAAGAAAAAAATTAACAGGCATGCGTTTTCAGGCGGTCAATCAGATGTTGAACAACATAGAAAATTAGGGGGAAACCCAGACATTGATGTATCTTATCAATATCTTAGAATATTTTTTGAACCAGATGATAAAAAATTGAAATCAATTCATGATGATTATAAATCGGGTAAGATGTTGACTGGAGAATTAAAAGCAATTTTGATTGAAAAAATAAATGAATTTCTTGCTGTTCATCAGATAAAAAGAGAGAAAGCAAAAGATCAGATACACAAGTTTCTTTTTGAGAATAAATGAAAATTAGAATAAGTTGTGATGACAAATATGAGGCTCAAAAGCTATCTAGTTTACTTTTTATCAAAGATGCAAACGAGACTTTCATTACAGCGATTTTAAACATAGTTGATAATGAATTAGTTGTTGCATTAAAAGATAAATCAGCTCACAGTGTTCTTCTTAAGGATAAAATGAATGTGGAGATGTTTGCAGATTTTATTCAATCTGTAATTGATAAAGAGCATAAAATAATTTCTACTACGATTTTTGGGCAATACGTAGAAATTGTAAAGGGGTAAAATTAACCTACAAATAAAGTGTAAATTGCAACAATTCCAACCATTACAATAAGACTAATTCCTAATGCTTTGAAGTCATTATCCATAATTTTAAAACTAAATTATTATTATTAAAGTGTTAATAAATTCTCAAATTTGATTTTGAAGAGATCATCTAGGAAAGTATCTATTTTTTTTATTCATTGTCTCTGGTTTTTTGGATTCAGTTTTGATTTGAGGCTCCCTGATCTCATTACAGTTTAAACATAGGACTCGTAACTCTCTCCTAGCCAATTCTGGTTCAGAGATGTACTTACCCCATGAAGATGCAAATCCTCCTCTTCTAATGCTGTCAAAAGCATCGCCGTCACTAATATGATTAAAGCCTAAAGCTCTTTCATCTTTAAATCCACAACTAGAACATGTTTTACCTCCCAAAATTTCAAATAACTTTTCTTTTAGAGAAGAATAGAATTTTTCTGAACCATTAGAGTAGAAACTTTCTGTCTTTTTTAGGAATTTTTTGCTTTTAGATTTGTTTGTTCTAAAATCTTCTGAGCTAGATTTTGTATCTCGTTCATAACTGGAATTTTTTTCTCTAAAAGATCTGTCGTCTCTGGAATATCTATTCCTAGAATATCTGTCGTCTCTGGAATATCTATCTCCAAACTCTTTTGGTTTATTTTTTTGGAAGCAATCCCTGCAATATACAGGTCTGTTAAATTTTGGTTCAAATGGTATTTTACATTCATCTCCACAATCATCACAAGTTACCGTATGCATTTCTGGTTTTCTTTCAGATCTGGAATTTCTGTAAGAGCGTGAAGGTTCATCCTCTTGAAAATTTCTGTGCGAAGTTTGACTAGATTTTGAATATCTATCAAATTTCTTGTCGGAGTATTTTGCTTTGTATAGGTCCATTTTTCTTATAAAGATTCAACCTAATTGGATATAGATAGTTAGAGCTTGATTTTCGTGCCTGAATTAAAAATTGGCAAATTAAATTAGAGATTTATCCATTTCCTGACCCATGATTTCCTGAACTTTAAGAAAATAGAGTCTTGTAGAATAAGGCATGTCATCAAGATTGTTATCAACTACAATCATAAAGTAACGAACAGCTCTTTTTGAAATATCGAGATTGAATTTCATGGGAAGAATTGGATCTTGTTTAATTTTGATCTTGTCTTGCAACCATGGTGGAGCCATGTCAATTGTTTCTTTGATGATTTTTTCATACCAATATGAAAGATGTTCTGGGCATAGTCCATTTTTTAGATCTGATACATCAGTATCAATTTTTTTCATCATGTTGTTTATGATTGCCATAAAACTCAATTCAAAAAAATTGTTTTATTACGATTACTCAAACATAGACAAGCTTCTAGTCAATTGAATGCAAGTTTCCTTCTATGTCTATTTCGGATCTTTTTATTCTGGTTGTAGAAATTCTCCCGCCATCTTCTGCTAAAACCATTGGAACAATTATCACTTGAACTGGAGTAAGATTGTGCTCTGCGCGAATTTTATTTAAAATACTTCCCTGAATACTTGTCTCATCACTTACAACCAAAGCCTGTACATTTTCTTCTAAAACAGCAGGACCAAAATCATTGTTTAATTTGACAATTTGAAATTTTTTGTGTGGAAAATTCGTTTTAATAAAGCTCATCAAAGCTTTAAATCGATTTTCATATTTATTAAGAATTTTCTTTCCCTTTTTTTCGGCTAATTCGTCACTTGTTAATCCAATGATTACATTTGAGGAAATTGAAAATGCATTTGAAAGTAATGTCAAGTGGCCTTTGTGAATAATATCAAAAGTTCCACCCATCGCAACAAGAGTAAATTTGGCCATATTATTGAAATAGAAAGTTATGGAGATAAATCTACTAGTTTACAACTACTAGTGCTACAGGTCCTCTATCTGCAATAGGAATGTTATCTCTATCCCAGACAAAAGTTTCAATAAAAAATAAACCACTATGCTCAGGAATCCAGTCTATAGATGGAAATTGTTTATCAGCTCCAATATATTTTCCATCATATTTTCCTAGAAACTCCACAAATGGTTTTTCACCGGATTGTTTAATTTGTACATAGTAAGTATATGGAGTTTCATTAGATTTTTGATCTGCCGAAAATTGAATCCAAGACTCGCTTCGGATTTTTACTGGTGAACCTACTTTAATGTCTGAAAGTTTGGTTCCTTGAGAATCTGTTACAGAGACATCAGAGATGGTAACCAATTTTGTGCTTGATTCTGGTTGAGGAAGTTTTACATCAATCAAATCAGAGTAAAATGCACTAGATTCTGAAAATAACAGAAATCCTACAGATCTTGATTCAATTTTTTCATTATAACTAAAATTGACTATCCTATTTGGTTCAACATTTCCAATTGGGATTGTATCTACTCTAACTATTCGAGGAGGTTTGAAGGCATCATAGAAAGCAAGATAGACATTAGTGTTGTTTATTGGTGCAGCACCATTTTTTAAAACTCCTGAGAAACGAAGATTTTCATCTAGTATGATGTTGCTATATCCAATAGATAGTTGTTTAGATTTTGAAGTAGAAGAATCAAATTTTTGAAGACTAACAGATACTTGAGTTATGTCAGGATTTGGAGTTTTTGATTTTATTGCATAAGGAGATGTTCCAAGAGGTGGGATAACTTGCAAAATAGTTCCCCCTTCAGCGGTTTCTAGTGGTTGTGGATTTGTATCGTCATAAAAATTGACATGTATACTTACATTTGAAAATGATGAAAGATTGTTGGTATTTTTAACAGCTCCAACAACTACAGTGTATCCCTCATCATCTTTGTAAATATAGGGAGAATCACTAGTAAGAATTACGGATAAAGTGGATGTATGAAGATTTGATACCTGTGAGAATCCAACAGATGTTGGAAATAAAACTAAAAACAAAAGTAGGCTTAAAATAATTTTATCCATACAGATTTTAGATATTAGACATTAATTTCCATCAACATATCATATAGTGAACAAGAAAGGTAACAACGTTTAACCCAGTTTACACTTTACGGAAAATAAAAAGAAGTTAAAAATAAATGTAAATTTTATCGTCTTTTCTTCATTGCAGTTATTGCTAACCAGTACACTAAGCCTGGTGCTAAACCAACAATGAGTGGAATCCAAACTGGCCATCCATCTGCTGCTGTAGTCATATGATAAAACCCAAACTTATCCTATTTAAATCCATCCAGTAATCCGAAATTCAGAATTTATTGAAGTGGACTGGACGGGATTTGAACCCATGACCCCCCGCGTGCAAGGCGGGTATACTACCAGGCTATACTACCAGCCCACATTATGAAGAAATAACCTGTGGATTTTAATTGTTGTCTTATTGGTAAGCATTTTATTTGAAAAAAGAAGAATCATATCATGGTACTCTTGGAATCACAAATTAAATTGAGAACAGGTGATATTGCACCGGATTTTCAACTTTTAGGTATTGATGATAAAAAACATTCACTAAGTGATTACAGTAGATATCAAGGGATTCTAGTTCTTTTCATGTGCAATCATTGCCCTTATGTCAAGGCAAAAGCAGAAGCTTTCAATGAGCTGTATGATAAATTTGGTGATAAAATAGCTATAGTTGGAATTAATAGTAATGATTCTAAAGATTATCCCGAAGATAGTTTTGAAAATATGAAAAAGACTGCCAAAGATAAGAAATTTAAATTTGATTATTTAGTAGATGAAACTCAGGAAGTTGCAAAAAAATACGGTGCAATCTGCACTCCAGATCCTTTCTTATTCAATAGTAAAAAACAATTAGTATTCCACGGAAGAATCAATAATGCAATGAAACCAGATGATGTTGCTACAGAAAAGACAATGATCAACAACATTGAAAAATTGTTATCTGGAGAAAAAATAGAAAAAGATTTTGACCCATCAATTGGATGCTCAATTAAGTGGAAAGAAAATTAAACTTAAATGAGTCTTGCCAAGAGGGATGATTGTGGGCTCGTAGCTCAGCTTGGCTGGAGCGTTCGACTGATAAACCATTCAGAAATCGAAAGGTCATGTGTTCGAATCACATCGGGCCCATTTTAATTACTTTGAATTTTCATAGATCGTTTCAGACCATTGAATAATATCTTCGAATTTTTCAGATAAGAAATCTGAGTCAATTTTTGTCTTTTTCCCAATCCTTCCGCATAACGCTAATCGCATACGCTTTCCAAGTTTTCCCTTAATAGAATTAACAGATTCTGCAAAAAAGTTGAGTCCCTCTTCAGTATTTGAAAAAACCATAATAATCATCATACCCAATTTTTGTTTCCAAATTTTTCCTAATAACTTTTGTAAATCAAGATCAAACAAAACATTGATCGAAGAAGACATATCACCAAGATGGAAAACATTCCAACCCGCTGAATGTAATGATGCAGATGCTGCTTCAGACATTAAGTTACTTTGAGAATCTGCTGAAATTACAATGATATTTTTTTTTCGGTTTAAATCAGTTGGAATTTGATTAAAAATTTGGAGTGATTTGGATATAATATTTTGCAGGAGTTTTTGTTCAGAATTTCCAATTTTACCATCATCATATAATTTTTGAATAGAGTTTATTGAAGGGATTATCACTTCATTAACAAGTTTGTTTACGGATGCTCCAGAATTAAGACAGTTTTTAATTAATGAATATACTTGATTTTCATTTTCGGTGATTAAGTTTTCAAGATATTGTGGTGTAATTTTGAAGTAATCATCGGGAAATGAAAATGATTTTTGACCTGGCTCTAAAAACCACAGAGTGAGATTCCCAATGTTTTTTTGTCTAAGAAAACCCTCTGCAGCAAATACTTTGAGATATTTTGTCATGGTAACTCTGTTGACACCGAGTTTTTCAGAAATTTCAACTCCTGACATTCCTGTCTTAGAATCTTCAAGTACATCAATCAATTTTTGCCTTATATCCGCAGATTGGTAGCTTCTACCCATATTGCTCCAGAATCAAGGTACTGTATAAAGAGTAATTTTTTTGAGCAGATATAACTAATAAAATAAGAATTGGATTCATTGGAAATTTAAAAAAAAAAGTTAGGTGGGAGGGTTTAAGATTCTATTGCTTTTTTCAACCCCTCAATTTCATTGTCAAAATTTTGTAGTTGCTTTTCAAATTGTCCTTGTGTCATTACTTCAGGTCTAATGAATAACCATGACACAGTTGAACCACTTTCATTTTGTGTCACTCTTGAAAACACAGTCCACTCTCCACCTCCACCGATAAAATCATGATCTAAAATTCCAAATTTTTCATATGATTTTAATTTCATTTTTGCTTTCCCAAAAGGCGAATCACATGACCACCAATCATCCTTATTTTTTTGAATATTCTTTAAAGCACCTCCATATTCCCAATTTTTTAAATCCGTGAAAAATTCAAAAACTTTTTTCGAATTTTCTTTAGTTACAAGTGTTTTTACTATCACTGATCTTGGTTTTTTAGTCATATTGATTAATGGAATTATTCTCATAAAATTAAAGTTATTTTGGATCTTGACTAGCAGTTAATTTACGGTGAATCTAGAAGGTAACAGTACCAATAGGATGGTTCTCAAATTTATCATAATTATGTTAGACCTCATATGGCTTTGAATGGGAAGACTCCTGCGGATGCTTGTGGGATTGAGATAAAAGGTCAGGATAAGTGGAAGACCTTAATTCAAAATGCAAGTCAAAGTCCAGCATAGCGATATAAGAACATGGATTAAAGTAGTATCTATGCGTTAATTGATTAAATCAAACATGTCAAGAAAGGGAATAACAAAAGAAAAATTTTGTATGTGCTGTAAATCAAAAGATAATCTACAGGTTAGTATTAATCTCCTTACTGATCCTGCTTATCTTTGTAGTAAATGTATTTCAGATTATTGTAATAGGAATAAGGAAAAGTCAGTTGAGAAAGATTATAAATAATAAAATCATTAATGCCTAAAACCATGTCCCGACTAAAAACACGAATAATATGTCCCACACATTAGACAGTGTCAATAGGATAAAATCTTATATACCACGGTACTTTATTGTACGGTAAGAGGAAAGTAAATTGCCAAAAGCTGGATTCAAATCAATAACTGTTTCAGAAACCGTTTATGATAAATTCCAAGACGTATATCAAAAAAATAAGGACAACCTTGCAATGAAAGGAGTCAATAGTTTTTCAGGCTATGTTACTTATATGTTAGAAGAGATGATGCAAAAGGACAAAACCTTTGCAAGATATGCTCCAAAAATAGAGAAAATTTCTGTAGATGAGGATCGTGTTATTCTAAAAGACAATATTAAAAATAGAATTGCAGAAGTTGCAGTACAAAAAGGAGAGTTATTCTGTCAACTATGTGATGAAAAAGATTGTGTTCACATCGGATTTGTGTTTTCACTTCCTGATGTGTATGAAATTTTGAATTCAAGAGGAATCAGACATCCAAAATAAAGAGCAGTGGAGGAGGTGGGATTTGAACCCACGAACTCCTGAGAGACAGGATCACCCATTTTTATGATCTTAAGTCCTGCATGTCCAAAAGCACAAGTGCTTACTTTGGCCAGGCTTGATTACTCCTCCAAAAGTGTAGAAATTTGTGTGAAATTTAACAGTTTAGAGATTTTTTGAGCATAATCAAGAATTATAAGGATTTTCTGTTGCTAAAATTTGTGCTTCGATAGCTCAGCCTGGTAGAGCGTTACCTTGGTAAGGTAAAGGTCGCGGGTTCGGATCCCGTTTGGAGCTTTAATAATTTCTTATCAATAATTCAAAATGTCCAGTTCTTTTTTTAGAGTTGGAATTGATAGATCTATTTGCTTCTATTTTAGTGACTTTCCAAGGTTTCTTCCAAAAAATATCTGCAACTTCCTTTGAATCAGAATTAGACAACAATACTTTGCATCCCTTTGAATCCAATCTTAAACAAAGTTCTGCTAATCGTTTTAAATCATCATATGTAAAATCCTTGTTAGTGTAACTAGTAAAATTTGCAGTAGTACTTACTGGTTGATACGGTGGATCAAAATACACAAGATCTCCTTTTTTTGCATCATGCAATACCGCCTCAAAATCTCGGCATTTTATTGATGTACGGTTTGATTGTAAGATATGGCTTACAGAACGAATATTTTCTTCATTGACTATGTTTGGATTCGAATACTTTCCTAGAGGAACATTGAATTTTCCTTTACTATTTACACGATAAAGTCCGTTAAAACAAGTCCTATTTAGGAAGATTAATCTGGATGTTTTTTCTATTGCGCTTCTGGGATTGCTTTCTCGAACTGAGTAATAGTAAGAATTGGAATCTGTTTGATAATTTTTCTCATGATTTTTTAAAGAAATTATTAGAGAGTCTGGTCTATCCCTAATTACAGTATAAGCCAATACAAGATCAGAGTTTAAATCAGAAACACTACACTTTTGATTATTTTTTTTCCAAAGAATATGAAATAGTAATGCACCTCCACCAAGAAAAGGTTCATAGTATGTACCAAAGGATTCAGGAAGATTTTGATTAATGATTGGGATTAATTGTCTTTTTCCTCCAGCCCATTTCACAAAAGGTTTTGGAGTAATCAAAATTTGGTCGTATTGTTGCTTCACAAATTGTTATCCCCATATCACATATTGTCAAAATAGGCAATAAAAGATCACAAGATGTACAATATTTTTTAATCAAATTTAATCATGATATTAGAACCATCTAGGTAGATAAAATGAAAAGGAAAGGGGTGGATTTTTAGTCCCACTTTGACCAAGCGGCCATCCATCGGTATGTCCAAGTATTTAGCTTACAACCTAGTGCTGTAAACGTAACTGACAACACTGCACCTGCACCTGCACCCAGTGCCACTGGACTGTTATAGAATTTACCTACCTGAGGTTCTATAGGTGTCATGTATGGTGGTAATGTTGGTCTTGGATATTTGAAGGCCGTTTCTAGTGGGTCTGCTACTGTTATCAGGTTTACCATATTGAATAATGGTAATGACATTCCTACTAGTACTCCGCCAAACAGTATCAAGGAGTGCTTGTTCTTCTTTGTGGCCCAATAGGCTAGATCAAGCAACATTGCTGATGGTAACCAAATTGGAGTTACAATGAAGTCATATGGATATCCAAGTGCAAACCATGCGCCTTTTGCTACCCATGTGTATACTGTCATAATTAGGCCGTAGTACGTTGCTGTTCCTGGAACACCCGTAAACGTTAGGTAATATGTTGCACCTACACAAAGCATCAATGTTTGTGATATTGAAAATACCGTGAACGAAGTCCAAGCCCAGTCGGTGTAGAAAATGTAGTCACCTGCATTAATTGTTAACAGTGTAGAGTTAACTGCAACTACTACTATGAACAAGTAGTGTGTACATCGTCTTAACCAGACCATTGTAAAGTAAAGAATATGGTCGGTATATAAAATTTTATAGTATGATGTAGATCGGCTGTTTTTTAAAATAAAGTAAAAAGAAGAGTCTGAAGGAGTTGCCTTCTACCATCCGACAGTTAATGATATGATTACAGTGCCTACTGCAGTTGCTCCAATTACGGCAGCAATTATACCATTGCTGTTTTTCTTAGAGCCTTCTTCCATTACTTTAACACAGAAGAGGTAACCAATTGCCTCAATAATTGTCAGAACTATGAACGCATAGTGGCCACTATTTGTTGGATATGCCCAAGGATAATAGGTATACCCTGCCCAAGTACCACCAAAAGTTGCTAACCAAGCTGCAATGTAAGAAATTGTAATCATGCCAGTCATGTTTTCTACACGTCTGCCAATCATTCTTTCTACATCAGAACTTGATGAGCCACCTGCGCCACCTGAACCGAATCCTTTCGGAAGAGTCATTCTGGGTTTATACTATTCAGAATACTTTTAAGTCTTTCTTAAATTTGAGAATTGGTACGATCTACGTCGTAACCATAATAAAAAGAGAAAAAGTGTGCTTTATGCACTATTTGTCTATGGAATTGCTCTGCTGTACAATTTGCCTTCTAAGGCCATCTTGTACATCTCTGCAACGTACGGATTCTCACCTGGAGTTTCTGCACCTAGTTCTACGAGTCTAGCATATACTCTGACTACGTATGCAAGTGCGCCCATGAATGCTACTACTACACCCATGTTAAACATCCAGTGATTTGGTACTGCAAAGATTTCCTCTACAAACCAGAAGTGCCACATCTCATTGACTCCAATTGTAAACATGGTTGCAAGATAACCAAGAATAGTCATCTTCAATCCTGTGTTAATTGAATTATTTGGACCTCTGAGAATTGGTACCTTTCTATCATAAATTGCAGCTGCTGCCCAACCAAGTGGTAATGTGATGAAGTGGGAATATAGCCACCAGTGTGCTGGGGTAAATGCGCTATCTCGGATAGATGTCTGATGTAAAGAACCATCAACGAAGTTGTCTACTTCGACTGATGCTGCAGTGGATCCCATAGCAATGACGATGAGCCAGATTTTCTTTAGTCTCTGAATCTCAACTTCTTTTGGGATTAATGCGGGCATCTGTGCCATGACTCACATCATGTTGATTCTGAATATAAAGTAAGGAGTTTCAGAAATAGATAATTTCATAAAAATATTAATAAAATACATAATAAAAAGACAAAATTCTTGTTACTAGAGCCAGTTATTTTCAAATAATCATATTATTTTTTTTATAGTTTTGATGTTAATCATTGATGATAAACACTATACCGTATATCGATCCTCGTCAACAAGGTAAAACATATAACGATGTGTCTAGTCAACCTCATATTAGGGATAACTATGGTCGAAAAAAAGATTTTCGTATTAGGACTCACTGTTGTACTTGCATTAGGTACACTTGGTATCAACTGGGTTGATGCCATATTGCCAACTGCAGATGCACATGGTGTCCAAGCACAACTTCAGAGTCGTTTCGTAAGAATTGAAGACGAGACCTTCAACAGACAATCCCTACAAACTGGCGAAACCTTGACAGTAAAAGGTACACTGGTTAGCCTTGTAGAAAGAGATCTTAGAGGATGGATTTCCATTTTCTCAGAATCCACTAACGCAGGAAACAGATGGGAGATGTTGGCAAGAGATCCACCAGGAAATGTCTTTGACATACCAGGTAACTCAGTTGTCGAATATTCATTATCTGCAAAAGCACTTGAAGCGGGAGTGTACCACGTACATACCCAACTCAACATTGCACAAGTGGGTCCAGGACTAGGTCCAGGTCAAACAGTAGTCGTTGAAGGAGAACCAATCATCAAACCAATTCCATATACCAACATCGCATACCAATCAATAATCATTGGTGTCGGATATGTAATCACATTTGCTACACGACCCTGGCAAGTAATCTAAACTACCCAACCTTTTCCTTTTCATTTTATAATTTACAGAATAATTGCATTACACATGAATACGAAATCAAATTTATCTCTAAGTGAGATTAGACAAAATTGTGCTAAGTTTCAAAATAACAAAAATAAATATTTTTCAAAGTTATTTTTTTGGAAATGTAGAATTTCGTAATGATGATTACAAGGTAAATATACAAAATCAAAAGAGAGGCAAGATACTCAAATTACCATTTGGAATAACTTCAAAAAAAGGAAGGATGATTGTAAGGATGACAGGTCCTGGAGATATTTTTGTAGAAGATTACCTACCATACTGTGGAGAATCTGAATGGCTTGAAATCGATTCTGATGAGATCACGTATTTCCTGGCTGACCATCAAGATCAATTGGATACTATTGAGATAATGAATGACTAACAGAAAGGACTTTAAGTAATATTCAAAAAATCAGTTCAAATGAATTGGCCTGGAATGGGGGATCCTTACAAAAGAAACAAGACCCTAAAATTTTTAGTTTTGAGTGCAGGAGTAGGAGCAATTGCTGTATTAATTACAATATTAGTGGTGAATCCATTTATAGGAGAACAACCACGCAATGCTTGCATTAACAATATAGAAAAAAATTGGAAGATTTCATTTACCGTTGAACTTTGGGTGGACAATCAAAAAGCAGACATTCCAGCTAATGTCGGTTTTATGGAGGGAGGATGCCAAAGAGCAATTTACACAACTAGTAATGATGGAACAGTATATGCAGAATGGAAAGAAGATCCACAATTTGAAATTGGCCACTTTTTGTGGATATTCAAATTTCCTCTAAGAGATATGGATGAAACAAAATCAACTGTATACGTCAATGGAAAGGAATCAGAAAATTTCATCAAAACACCATTACAGGATGGCTATCACTACAAGATGGTATTTACTTCAAAGGCATATGACGAGGCAAAAGATAAGGACTTTCTACCTCCTGAAAAATAAAATGACCAAGAAATAACATTAAAGATAATTCAAACTTTTTAAAATAACTTTGTGAAAATCTATTCTTTTAAAAAAAAACAAGTTTATTGAAATTTTAAAAATAATGAAAAGAAAGGAAGTTATTTTACCAGTATTTACCATTGTCTGGAATTAGACCGATACCTTCTCTTTCAAAGTGTCTATCTAATTCGTCGACCCATCTTTCACGGTTATCTTTGTAAGCCCAACCGTGTACACGTAACCAGAATGAGATAATTCCAAGGAGGAATATTGAAAACATCATGGTTCCGAAGATGTAAATCATTACATCATAGAATAATGGATCATAGTTTGGTCCCAATTGTCCTGTAAGTGAAGACAGGATACTTAGGAAAGTTCCTACTATAGGAGTCATTGTATATTTTGGCTCTATTTGTGCGATATATACATTTCTTTTATTATCAAAAAGTACGAGATCAGTATTCACTAAAGAATATCAAATAAAATAAGAGAAAAATAAGGTTTGTTTATCCTCTTCCCATTGCTGCGTATTTACCAGATCTTCCTCTAATAAAGAAAGCTGCTGCAATACCACCGAAGATAGCAGCTGAAATTACAGATGCTCCAACTACACCACTTGCGTCGAGATATGGTGTACCTGATCCAGTTCCTGGATTGGCTTTTGCTGATGCAACTCTTGCTGCTTGAATTTTCAATGCTTCTTCTAGCGTACGCGCACCGGTTTCACCTTTGTCACCTACGTTACCCATGTAAGTTTGACCAAATGCAACTACAAGTGGTCCATAAGTACCGATGACAAGAACAGCGAGTAAGGATGTTGTTAAAAGTACTTTGTTATTCATGCGGTTTACCTGTTCGTTGTGTTGCCAGTGTGCATATTTAACTTTTATTCTAATACTCAAAACTCAGGTATTGTGTACGAAATACGGAATAAGTAACGTTTAATTTTGTTCTAAAATGTGTCACAATATGGGAAGATTACATTCGCATAGACACGGAAAATCACATAGTATTAGACCAACTACAATTCGTGTTCCATCATGGATCACTCAGAGTCCCAAAGAAATAGAAGAACTTGTTGTAAAATATGCTAAGGAAGGGCTACCTCCTAGTCAAATTGGCTTGAAATTAAGAGATCAATATTCCATCCCACTAATCAAACCCATTACCAAAAAAAGTGTTGGTGAAATATTAGCAGAAAATGGTCTCAAAGGTGAAATGCCAGAAGATTTGGACAATATTGTTAGAAAAGCAGTAGGGCTTCAAAAGCACCTAAAGTCAAACAAAGGAGACAACAGAAATGTACGATCTTTAGAGTTGATCGAAGCCAAAGTCCACAGACTGTCAGTATATTACAAAAGAATTGATAGAATTCCTAAAAATTGGAAATATAAATCCGTAGTTGCTCAATTAGAGTAATGACTGAAACACTGCAAGAGTCACTTTCATTTTTCAAAGACAAGATTTCAGATTGCATCAAATCTAAAAAATCAATTTTAGTTACAACTCATATTGATTGTGATGGATTAACTTCAGGAAGCATAATCACAAAAGCCTTGATTAGAGCAGGTGCAAGGTGTACTGTTAGAACTTCCAAAGAATTGAGCAAAAATGTTATTGATTCCCTTAAAAAAGACCCAAGAGATTTTCACATAATTACAGATCTTGCAGGAGGTTTTGCAGATAAATTAGATCAATCATTAGGAGAAAATTGGATTGTACTAGATCATCACCAAATTCCCGAACAAGAATATGATAATAAAAAAGTCATCAATGCATGGAAATATGGAATTGATGGTGGGAGTGAAATTTGTGCAGGAGGAATGGCATATCTTGCAGCAATGGCTTTGGACGACAAAAATTCCGATTTATCTGCAATAGACTGTTGTCTCAGCTTTAGGCGATAGACAAGATCAAGGAGAACGAAAGTCATTTGTTGGAAAAAATTTTGAAATTGCCAATACTGCAAAAGAAGAAGGGTTGTTAGAAATGGATTTAGATTTATTATTAGTGGGAAGAGAAACCAGATCTCTTCCAGATGCTCTTGCATTTACATCACAACCATTTATCGAAGGTCTTACCTGGAATAGAGATGCATGTCTGTCACTATTGAATTCCTCTGGGATTCAACTAAAGGATGGAGGAAGATGGAGAGTTTCTGCCGAATTAAATGATGAAGAAAAACGGTTAATCATCGAAACTATTACAAAATTCATTTCTGGAAAGAATGCCACTGAAATAATGTCTGAATTAATCGGATACACATACACATTTCCAAGAGAGGACAAAAGGAGCTTTTTGCGTGACGGTAGAGAATTTTCAACAATGCTCAATTCATGTGGGAGAATTAGTAGATCAGGTGTAGGAATTGCAATTTGCATGGGAGATAGAAATAAGATCCTAAAAGAGGGAGAATCAATATTGACAGATTATCGAAAATTGATTAGAGAATACATGAATATTTTAACAAACGAGCGATGGCGAATTTCTGAAAGTGAAACATGTGTAATGGTGAATGGTGAAGGAATTGTTCCAGAAATGATGACAGGAACGATATCTTCCTTAATGGCGGGTTCACCTAAAAATGTTGGAAAAATCATCATTCTAAGAACAAATGGAGAAGAAAACACAGTAAAATTTTCATCAAGAAAATCATTTGGATGTAAATCGGGAATTAATTTAAGTGAATTAATGAGAGGTGGTGCTGCAAAATTTGATGGTATAGGAGGGGGACATAATGCAGCTGCTGGCGCAAAAATAACTAAAGACAAATTAGATGGTTTTCTTAATTATTTAGAAGTAAATGTCGTTAATGTGCCAAGTACAGGTAACCCTCAATAATCTTTCAAAAGAAAAGGCGGAAACTGTAAAAAAAGCATTAGAGCCAGATAATGTAAATTTTCCAGAAGGATTAAGCCTTTATGTTGAAAATATGGATAGCAAACTTGTTTTTAATTTTGAGAGTAATGAAAATATGAAAAAATTGATTGGCATAATTGATGAAGTTTTAGAACATGTCCAAGTAGCACTAAAAGTGATTGAATAATGTTAGACCCAAAAATAATCAAAGAGAATCCAGAGATCATCAAAGTTATGCTCAAGGCAAGAGCAGTTAAATTTGATTTGGATGAATTAATAGATTCAGATCAAAAAAGGAGAGAATTCATTCTAATAACAGATGAGTTGAGAAAAAAGAAAAATAGTGTGGCACTAGAGATCTCTCAGAAAAAGAAGGAAGGTAAAGAAATATCATCAATCCTAACAGAAATGAAAAAGATTTCGGAGGAACTTGTAAATCTAGAATCATCGCAAGTAGAAATTGAAAAAAAATATTCAAAGTTAATCCTAACCGTACCAAACTTAATTCACGAGTCAGTGCCTATTGGAAATGATGCAGCGGCTAACAAAGAAATTAAAAAATGGGGTAAAATTCCCGAATTTGATTTTAAGATAATTGATCATGTAGATATTTCTGAAAATTTGGATTTAGTAGATCTTGAAAGAGCAGCTAAGGTGGCAGGTGCACGATTTTATTTTCTAAAAAACAATCTTGTGCAATTAAATCAATCAATCATACATTATGCATTAGATTTTCTTGTAGGAAAAAAATATTCTCTTGTTCAGCCACCATATATGATCAATCGTCATTCTATGGAAGGCGCAATAATAACAAACGATTTTGATGAGGTAATTTACAAAATTGAGAATGAAGATCTCTACATGATAGGAACGTCAGAACATGCAATGGCTGCAATGCATTCTAATGAAATTATTGAAGGAAAAGATCTTCCGTTAAGGTATGCTGGTATAAGTACATGCTTTAGAAAGGAGGCAGGGGCACATGGAAAAGATCAGAAGGGAATTTTTAGAGTTCACCAATTTGACAAGATTGAACAATTTATTTTTTCACGTCCTGAAGATTCATGGAAAGAACATGAACGAATGCTATCAGTTGCCGAAGAATTTTATCAAAATTTAGAAATTCCATACAAAGTAATGCTCTTATCGTCAGGGGATATGGGGAAAATTTCTGCCAAAACATATGATATAGAGGCGTGGATGGCAGGACAAAATGCGTACAGAGAAATTGTTTCCTGCTCAAATTGTTTGGATTATCAAGCAAGACGATTGAAGATAAGATTTAGAGACAAGACAAACGAAGAAACACAATATATTCACACATTAAACAGTACATTGGTTGCAACATCACGTATTTTAGTTTCAATTATGGAAAATTTTCAAACTAAAGATGGCCATATTGTCATCCCAAAAGTTTTGCAAAAATATATGGGTAAAAATACAATCTAGCCGCATACCCTTATATTTTGGATTCAAAGGTCGTTAATAATTGGCTCGTAGAAAGGGAAGAGTAAAGGACAAATGGAGAGAAAAGAGATGGGTAACAGTTACTGCTCCGGATTCATTTAACAATGTACCAATCGCGTATGTTCCAATTACAGATGAAGTAAATGCACAAGGTAGAGTTCTGGAAGTTACGCTATATGATATTTTAAAAGGAGATCCCTCACAACACCAATACAAAATTTACTTTCAAATTAATAAGGTAGAAGGAGACAAAGCTACCACAATTTTTAAACGATATGAATATTCAAAAGAATTTTTACGTAGTTTAGTTAGGCGCGGTTCATCTAAAATTAATTTCATTATCGATATCAAAACTAAAGATGGATATATTTTTAGAATGAAAATAATTGCACTTACACACAGACAATTAAATACATCAAGAAAGCATGCCTTGCGATTGATTGCAAAGGATGTGATTAACAATACAGTACCTCAAATGACAATTGATCAGTTTGTTCAAGCCACATGCTACAGCAAAATTAATTCTGATATAATGGCAGCATTTAAAAAAGTTATCAGAGTAAGACATGTAGGACTAGAGAAAGTTAAACTTATCAGAACTGCAGAAAAAGAAATAGCATTACTAGAAGCCTAAACAAAAATCATAATAATAGATAATGGATGCTAAATTAGAAGTTACAATTGATGTAATTGTACATGCTACGGAAGATGTTTCAAAAATTTTTGAATCTTTTAAAGAAATCTTTGATTTAACCCCAGAAGAATTTACGATTGAAGATACTACAGGTCATTTTGATAATCCCATAAAATTGCTAAATGCTAACATTGAAAAAAATCAGGCACAAAAGTTTGTTGAGAAATTGATGAAGTTATTGTCAAAAAATCAGATTGATGAGATGATTCACGAAATAGAAGAAAGAACAGTAGATTCTAGATTTCACATCAGATTAGATAAACAAGAATTAATCAAAGGAAACCTAATTTTTAAGGAAAAAGATGCAGTAAAACTAAAAATTCATACTCCAATTTATAATAAAAAAGATACAGTCAAAATTTTCAGTAAAATATTCCAATCTGTCAACTAGATTAAATAGGAATGAAAGAGTAAATCAATTTGGGAATGAGGAGATAATAGCCGCTCCAGTCTGAGCGAAAGCTTTGAAGACGCCGCGACGAACCGACCCCATTTTAAATCAAAAATTGAGAGTATTTTTTCTTCAGAAATAATGATGGTATTATTTTAAATACAGATAGTCGGCGCCTTCTTTTGTGGCAGATTATGATGTAATTATAGCTGGAGGAGGATTAGCAGGAACTATTGCAGCTCAATCAATTTCTCATTATTCAAATCAAGGGCTTAGGATATTAGTTGTTGACAGAAATACAGCAAATTTACCTGGAATGAAAAGTGTCTCTGGTTGGATTTGTGGTGATGCAGTAAGTAAGGAAGCTGTAGATTTCATGTCCAACAGAATTAAAGTTAATTGGAGTGAACCAGAAATTGAGCATAAAGTCAAAGGAGTCATGGCATTTTCTCCAGATAGAGAAACATCCATCCCTTTTGATGGTGCAGGATATATGCTCAATAGACAAGTTCTGCCACATCGTCAAAATGAAAGGACCTTAGCAATGGGGGTAGATTTTGATTTTGAGATTAACATTACAGGATTAGTGTACGAGGGAAATCAAGTAGTAGGAATTCAAGGTATAGATTACAAAACAAAGACACCATACAAAAAGACTGCCAAAGTTGTAATTGATGCAACTGGTATGACATCCATGCTACGAAACCAAATTTCCAACACAACAAAGATGGAGAAAAAAATTGACCGCAAAGACATAGAATCAACAGGTAGACACATTATGTATTTTGATAAGGGAGAAGAAGACTTAACAGAATTTGATGAGAATTATTGCATAATTCATCTGGATCAAGATATTGCTCCAGGTGGGTATGGATGGGTATTTCCAAAAGGAAAAAACAAAGTAAACATTGGACTTGGTGTTGAAAAAACGCTACTTGAAAAACGAAATCAGAGATTAGGTAAAAATGATACTGTATCTATGTTGATTAATCAATATCTTGAAAGAAACCGTGCAATAAAAAATCCAAAACTTTCAGAAGATCCACAGGATAAGAATAATGCAACAGGTAATTTCCAAGTTTCAGTGAGAAGACAAAATGATTGCATGGTTGCAAATGGGTTTGTCATAGTGGGAGATTCTGCATGGATGCCAAAACCTTTGGATGCTGGAGGTATCGGTCCGGCACTAGTTGCAGGTACTATTGTTGGAAAATGTGTAGTAGAGGCAATTCAATCAGGAGATGTAACAGAGAGGGGATTATGGAAATACAATAAAGAGTTTGTAAATGAATATGGATACAAGACAGCAGGATTGGAAGTTTTTAGGCGATTAATTCAGACACTTACAAATGAACAGATCAGTTATGGAATGAAACACTTTCTGGGAAATCTAGATGTTGAGTCGATTTCAAAAGGAGAGCATCCAGATTTTTCTAGCGTTACAAAATTAGGAATGTTAATCAGAGGAGCTCTAAATAAAAAACTTGCTGATGGTTTAAGATTTACCACTCAACAAAATCGACTTTTAACAGAACATTATTACAATTATCCAGATTCACCTGAGGGATTTAATGATTGGAGTAAAAAATTACATCAAATTCTTGATGAATCTAATGCCAAACTAGCTCAATATCAAAACTAAGCTTTATTTGTAAATCTAATCTTAAAAAATAGTAAATGTTACAAGAAACCTCATATCTAGATTGGAATAATTCCATTAGAATTCTAAAAAAAGCATATCAAGCAAACCTCTTTGTTTTAATTATTGGTCCTAAGGGTACTGGAAAAACATCCCTAGTTAGAGATTTTGCAAATAGTTTAGATAAAAAGTTAGAATCAATAAATTTCAGTCTCAGAACACGAGAGAGTCATCTAATTGGGACAAAAACTCTAACAAATGGAACAGTGAATTTTGATCAAGGTCTTCTGATTAAATCAATGAAAGAAGGCAGTATTTTGTATTTAGATGAAATAAATTCCTCTGAAGCTGATGTTCTACTTCGATTAGATGAAGCGTTAGATGACAGGAGACAAATAATTCTGAAAGAATCGTCTGGAGAAATTGTAAAAGCCAAGGAGGATTGGTTTGTAATTGCAACAATTAACCCACTTACACATAGTGGAACTAAAGAATTACCACCACAATTACTTAGCAGATTTCCAGTTAGAATTCGTTTAGAGTATCCACCAGAGGATATTGAATTAGAAATTATTAAAAAACATGTTTCTGGAAATCACAATTCAGAAATTGTTCAGGCGATAAAACTTGCAAACATATTAAGACAAGCCGCTGCCGTAGAAGAACTATTCTATTCTCCTAGTTTAAGGGAGACAATAGCATTTGGAAAATTATTGGATTCTGGAATGTCACCAAAAGAATCAGCAAACATCGTTTTTGCTAATGTATATACACAGTGGGGAAATATAGAGTATCAAAAAGTAAGTGACATCATAACCTCTATGTACGGATAATCGGATGCAATCCTTACAATTACAAAATGAATCATTAGTAGAAATTGCCACATTTTTAGTAAGAAGATGGTCGGAAAGAGAGAATATCATTATTGAATTCTCAGATAAGATGGAGACAAAAACTAGATTAAAAGAAAATAAAGTTATCCTAACATCAATCGAAAAAAGGATTGGAAATGATTTTCAGAGATACAGACAATTTAGAATTTCAATATGGTACGAAGCAATGAGAATAAAATTTTGTAAAAAAATTTTAAGCAGTGATCATGCATATGGATTTATTCTAAATACATTGGAAACCCGAAGAGTTGAACAATTAGGTAGAAATCTTTGGAGAGGAATGGATGAAGATATTGTCTTTAATTATGCATTCATGCTTGTAGCAAGACCACAATTACATACAGTTTATGGAAAAGCACGGATTGTAGAGGCTTTCTATCAATACTTTATGTTTGGAGCGATAAAGGGTGAGATACAATCTAGTCATTTTGAAAGAATAAAAAAAGCCTCAACATTTGCTAAGAAAATTGTTGATGAAGCGGTAGAGGGAAAATATGATACAGAATGGTTAGAAAAAAATGTAAATGAAATTATTAAAATTTTGGATATAGATTCATTGCTCACAATTCCTGTCTCATTGCCGTTTATGAAGGCAGGTATGATTATGACAGAAGAAGAATTACTAAAGGTCCTCACAATAATTTCAAAAAATAAAGAGGGTGATTTTGGAAAAATTGATCCAAAAAATGCACTGATTGGAAATAACATCCATGAGGAATACAATGTATTGCTTGAGGAAAATAAAAAAAACAGCAATAGAGGACTAATTCCAAAATCAGTAGGAGTGCAAATTCCAACTGTCAACAATATTGATGAGACTACAATTTATGACATGAATCTAATAAATAATATGAAAATAAAATTCAGAGAATTGAGATCAGGATGGAAGGAACAACATTTTAACAGTGGTAGTGAATTTGATGTAGAAAATTATATTGATGGGAATAAACCATTTTTTACAGATATTAAAAAATCAATCAAAACGAAAATTTTCATATTATTAGATCATTCATCAAGTATTGCATCAGATGCATTAGAATACAAAAAAGCTACACTTGCTCTCTGTGAAGTATTGGCATATTTGAAAGTAAAATTTGCAGTATATGCATTTAATACACAAAATAGAGATGTTGTGTGCTGGTTAATAAAATCAGAAAATATGAAATGGAATAATATTTCAGCAAAAAGACTAGCGCAAATTGTTGCAAACGGCTCAACTCCATTAGCAGAAGTATATGACAAAATGTTACCTACATTACAATCACAAAGGCCTGACATTTTTTTAACACTAACTGATGGAGAACCATCAGATTCAGATGCAGTTCGCATAATGATCAAATCAATGAAGTCTCTTGGAATAAAGATGATAGCCCTAGGAATGGGGAAAAATACAATTAGAGCCACTACCATTGCAAATAATCTAAAACATTTGGGATATGAAAAGACCTTAGCTGTAAGTAGATTAAATGACATTCCAAGAAAAGTAATCAGAGTTTTAGAAGATTAGAATTTTTAGATAATTTACAATGGACAACTAATATTAAATTATTAAAATTTGGATTAAAAACATGATATTGTCAATTCATGGAAAGAGCAAAATCAACAAGAAAAGAATATTTTAAACAGCATACGAAATAGGAAAAAATTAACATTATTAGATTAGACAAAATTTTAATTTGCAAATCAAGTTGTAGATAGTGTTAAAGATCTATGAATTATTCCATGACTTTCAAAGTAAAAATTGAAACAATTTCAATTATTTAGGAATAGGCAGCAAATTTGAGGATAGGGTTAAACTTGATCCAGTATTTGATAATCTTAAACAGTAGTTTTTAAAAAGAGTGGAAAACATTATAGAAACTATCTTGAAATGCCTATCAATCTCACAACCTTTTGCAGATTTGGTAGTATCAGGGAGGAAAACAATAGAATTAAGAAATTGGAATACAAATTTTCGTGGTGAATTTTTAATTCATTCTCCAATGAAAATAAGAATGAATGAATGTAAAAGATTAAAAATTACAAAAAAATTAGTTACTGGAGCAATTATTGGAAAAGCGGAACTATATGATATAAAAAAATATAATTCAGTAAAAAATGTGAAAGAGGATAAAGAATTTCATTTATCGTCAAAAAATTTTCGAGGTAAAACTTTTGGATTTTTATTAAAAAATCCAAAACCGTTGAGAATTCCGATTCCATGTAAAGGTCAATTAGGATTCTTTGATGTCAAATTATCAAAAACACGGACAGAAGAAATTCTAACAGATATCATTGATGATGAATATCGCTTTCAATGGATTGGACATCATTAAGAGGTTTAGGAAATTTTGAAATAATCTGGCTAGTATATATAAAGGACCTATTTAAAGACCGTCGTCATGCCTCAAACCAAGCCCATTGTAAGTGTCGAGAATGTGGTTGCCTCCGCATCAGTAGACCAAAAAATTGATCTTAATGAAATTACAGAAAAATTCCCAGACACAGAATATCATCCAGAACAATTTCCAGGACTCGTATTTAGATTACAAAATCCAAGAACTGCAACGTTAATTTTCAGAACAGGAAAGATGGTCTGTACTGGTGCAAAATCAGAAGACATGGCAATAAAAGCAGTAAATACTGTTGTCCAAAAACTTCGAAAAGGCAAAATTAAAATAAAAAATGATGCAGTAATAACAGTTCAAAATATTGTTGCAGCAATTAATTTAGGCGGAAAAATTCATTTAGAAAAGGCTGCTAGAACTTTACCAAGAAGCATGTATGAACCTGAACAGTTTCCAGGATTGATTCACAGAATGTTAGATCCCAAAACAGTAATTTTATTATTTGCCTCTGGAAAGCTGGTTTGCACTGGTGCAAAAAAGGAATCAGACGTGTATCGATCTGTTCATAATTTACATTCATTATTAGAAGAAAAAAATTTAATGATATACGATCAATAAGATACAATTCTTACATTCGAATTATTCATAAAAAATGAAATTAATTGGCTGAAGATAAATTCCAAAATGAAAAAATTAGATTAACTCCTGAAAGCGGGTTTAATTTAGTTGGAATAGATTACTTTGGAGATTCGGATAATCAACTGTATTTAATAGAGCATTTTGAAATGTATCAAGACGCATTAAATGCAAAAAAGGATCGTAAAAATTCAGAAGAATTTTTTATTTTATACAAAGATGCAAGTGGAGATTACATTTGTCGTTAGAACCCAAAAATATCATAGACTTTATTTAATTTTACAAACTATCTTATCATTTAGTAAATAGATTCTATGCTGTGGCAAATGAAACAACTGACTTGATTGACACATTATATGAGAAAGAGAAAATTAATCAAAAAAATGCAAATTCACAATCTATTACTAGAAAGAGCCCAAAGTCAAAATACAAAATTTTTGACGAGACTGAATTTGCTCGCGGTAGAGAAGTGTTAGGAGATTTAATAGTTCATGGCATGATAGCCTCTGGAGGAACCGATATTGATTGGCTAATTGAACATAATGGGGGTTTTATCATACTAGAATTCAAGGGATTTCACAATGATAAGATCAATATCGCCAAGGGACAAATGATTGCATATGAAAAATTACATGAAAAATTAAGTCGAGCTACAAAATGTTATTTGTATATTGTTGGTTGTGATGACATTGATTTTTCAAATCCTGATTCAACGCTTTGGATTTTTGAAATGAAGCAGTGGAAAGATGGAATAATTCCAAAAAATACAAGTGATATCTATAATGATATCGATGGTAATAATTCGAGTAAACAAAATAAATTTATTGTTTATCGTGAGTATATGGAAGAGATTAGTATTGAAAAATTAAGAGAAATTGTAGATTTACATTGGAAAGAATTTGAAAAAATTATACCGTAAAAGAAAATGTACTTGACTCTTTTTCTGAATCATTTTCTGCTGTAACTATAAACGTTCCCGACTTTTCCCATCCAGATCCTCCAGCTATGACCAATGTAGAAAATGTTCCATCATTTTTTACAGTAATTTGTTCAGACCAAACTGACATACCTTCTTGATTTTCTATCGAGAGGTTTATTTTCTCTGAATTAGATCTTCCATTAACGGAAATAATATCACCTTTTTGATATGTTGGTAAATCAGTTTGAATTGAAAGATGTATTGAACCTAAAGGATTTTTTATGTTGTTATCATTTCCAATATTCAAAGTTCCAGAAAAGGATAAACCAACTATAACAATTATTGCCAATATTACACCACCAATACCTACCATTAATTTTTTATTTTTAGAATCTGCTTTTGGAATTTGAGTAGTTTGAAGAGTTTCAAATTTTTGGCCGGATGATGTTTTTGGAATAATTACATCTGGAATTATTAATTTTTCTTCATTTTGTTTTTCTTCTATCTGTGGTGCTCTTCCAAGGTACTTTTCTGCCAGTTTTTTTACATAATTTCTTTCATAATTACTAATTACTTCATTATTTTGGCAAGCCCTGAAAATTTGTTTGAGTATAAGTTCATCACCCTTTTCCTTATCCAATAGATCTCTAACGTCATCAATAAGAGGATCTGTCATCTTAGTTTTTGCTTAAATTAGATTATTTATGAAGTTATCTGGTCCATTAATGGTAAAAAATAACCAATACATCACCACAAACTCGAATTTTATCTCAAAAATAAAAAGTCCATTTGTTTTTATGATATTTATTGAATTTCTTTAGAATTAGCGAGGTTATCTGGAATGAATTTTTTTAGCTTGTATTATCACGGTTCGAATGTAATCTTTTGCTGTTGAATCTGATACTCCCAATTGTTTAGCACGTTGATACAGATCATATTCTTTTGGATTACTCAAATAATACTTTAAAAGATAATTGAGTCGATGAGATCTTTTTTCATCACTTTTCATAAAATTTCTTTATTTTGTGCACTAAAAAGAGGAGAGGATAATGATATAACCAACTGATCTTATCGTATCATAAAATTGGAATAAAAACATATGATCTTTTTTAAATAATAGGGAGTTAGAAATGCGAATGAAACGAATCGAGGCAACTATACAACACGATAAAACAGGTGCAGTTTCTGATGCTATCAAGGATATGGTAGGAGGATTTACCATACTTGAAGGAAATGGCAGAGGTTCTGGTGAAAGACAAACCATCAGAGGCGGACGAGGAACAGGTACTTTTGTAGCAGAATTCAACAAAGTTGCAACTGTTAGCACAATTGTCGATGATTCAAAAGTAGAAGCAGTAATTAATGCTATTTCAGATGCGGCATATTCAGGAAAAGCAGGGGATGGAATAATTATTGTATCTACTGTTGATGATGCTCGAAATATTGCATCAAAAAAGAGAGGCGTAGAAGCCCTCTAATTATTTTCTTTTCATCAGAGATATAATGATATTATTAGTGGATGGCAATAATTTTAAAATAGATAAAAGGAGAAAAACTGTTGAAAGGAGTTTATTGGCTCATTTTAGGATTGTGTGTTTGGTTTATTCCCACCATAATCTTTCAAATAGTAATTACATCTCAGGATTCAAAAAAAACTGCTGAAGAAGCGGTCTCTGAAATCCCAAAAGAATTTGTAATTGTTCTCTTTGGAGTATCCTTACCAATTATTGTTAAAGGAGTAACCACAATTCGTAAGGAACGTAAAATATCAAGAAATGAATATTATAAAAAAAGCAAAAAAACCAAAAAATAGTTTAATCAACTGAGAGGATGCAATTATTCCTCCCAGTGAGTTATCCCTTTGGGGGACATGTTTGTTGAAGGGATAACAGCCTATTACAATCTAAGTATAAAAGCAAATAATTTGTTTATTTTTGAACTAATACTCGTATCTAATATGCGCATTTTGTTATAATTTAAAGAGAATGGAATAATGTCACCTATAACAATTTTTGAAGAACAGTGAGATTTTTGTGATTATCATAGTAAGATGGGCGTTATTAAATATCAACAAAAAAGTAATTCGTTTAGAACTGGAAGAAATTTGTAATTATATTGTTATAGAAATTTCAAAAAGTCAAGATTCTTGTTCTGGGATGACATTTAAGGTCATAGTTGTTCTAACATGGGGTAGTTTTCTAATGGCCTTTGTTATTATTTTCTCCAATATCTTATATTCTGACGTTTCAATTTTACAAATGACATCATAATGTCCAAATACC
Organism: uncultured Nitrosopumilaceae archaeon; assembly: GCA_963825095.1. GTDB lineage: Archaea > Thermoproteota > Nitrososphaeria > Nitrososphaerales > Nitrosopumilaceae > Nitrosarchaeum. The sequence goes on along the minus strand of CAWGRV010000019.1, from coordinate 75,496 downwards.
ACATCAGCCTCTTTAACTTCTGAAATATGACTCAGATTTTTTAAGACGTTGTATTCTTCCCCTCTATCTGAATGAATAACAACGAAGGCTTGAGCGTTATTTTTACCAAGCATTGCGCCAATGAGTTTTTCTGACGTTTGGAACAATTCTCCCTCTTCTGAGCGTGTAAGGGTTACTGTTGAATGAATTCTAGGCATCTTTCGAATAATATCGGTAACTGTTTGATGAATTTTTTCTTCAGAATCAGATTCTATTTTTACAATAACATCATAGAGTCCAAGAGTACCATGTACTTCAGTAACACCATCAACTGCTTTAAGAGATGAAATTACAACTTTTTCTGAACCAAGATCACAGTTTATGAGAACGTATGCTTTTGCCAATTAGTGTTCCTCTAGTGTTGCCCTTCTATTCCCATTAAAGTTAATGTTGATCTGATTTTTGGGATTTTTCTAATCTTCCAAGTAATAGTCTCACGTAATGCTTCAACCTGTTTGGACTCTACTTTTGCCAATATATCATATGCACCGAATATGCCATGAACTTCGGCCACCCCATCTATGGATTTCAATTCTGAAATTACTGATTCCTCAGAACCTAAATCACAGTTTATGAGAACGTATGCTGTTGCCAATTTATTGTTCAACCCTTGTTTTCATGATTACAATATCATCTTAAAATATATAAGAATAATCAAATTTACATAAATACCAGATTTTAGAGGCGATAAAATTCACTCTTGAATGACTTTTATCAAAAATATATTAAAATTGGAAGTTTTAAAGAATGATCAAAATTATTTAAGATGCAAGTACATATGCCTCACTCATAATTTTTTCGAGTTCTGTAATGTGTTTTGTTGCAGATATTTTTGGCCTTAGTTTTGCACCACCTGCCATTCCCTTGGTAAATCGCATTGCTTGTGATTTTATGTTAGAGAATTTAATGTCATACTCTTGAGTAAGATGAAGGTATTCAAAAAATGAATCCAGTTTATCCCTAAACGAGTAAACTTGATAGTCTCCAGTTTTTAAATAATCAGTAATTTGTTCAAACAAAAATGGATTTCCCATTGCACCTCTACCAACCATAACATAATCACATCCTGTTTCATCAATCATTGTTTTTGCATCTTCAGGAGTTTCAATATCACCATTTCCAACTATAGGAATATTTGAAATTTCCTTTAATTCTTTAATCATTCTCCAATCAGCATTACCAGAATATCCTTGACTTACAGTTCTAGGATGGAGTGTAATCATTTGTACTCCCTCGTCTTCTGCAATCTGTGCTATTTCTTTAAAAAGATAGCGACTTGCATCAGTTACTCCTGAACGAATCTTTAAACTGATTGGTTTTTTTACGGCATTAACCAAAGTGCTAAAAATTTGCCTAGTCAGATTAACTTCTTGCAAGAGTGCTCCACCTGCCATCTGTTGTGTAATATGTGGAGCTGGACATCCCATATTATAATCAATCATATCAAAAAATGGTTCTACAATTTTTGCGGCTTTTTCTAAAGCTAAAAGATCAGAACCAAATAATTGAATTGAAAGAGGTCTTTCTTTTTCAGAATATTTTATAAATTCTTGAATAGTTTTTTTGTTTTCTTTTAATTGTTGTTCCTTTGCAATTATGCTATGAATGCTAGTAAATTCCGTTACAACTAACCCTGCCCCCATTTTTTTACATTGCAATCTAAGTGCAGGATCACTTACTCCAGCCATTGGGGCTAAAAAAACTCTGCTTGAAAATTTTGGAAGCATAAAAACTATTTTAATTTCTAGATATATTTACCATATCAAAAAGGCGGTATTAGTTATTTGGAAAAGAATCTTAATTGATTAATTGTTCTAGTTATCAGGGCAACCGTCAGTATCTCTGTCGCCATCATAGTCTTCTGGTTGTAGTGGACATTGATCAAGATCGTTAATTATATTATCCAAATCATCATCATGGACGAATCTTTGTTGTTCTGGAGCAACATCAGGGCAACCATCTTCATCATCATACTTGTTCCATGTTTCTGGGCTAATTGGACATGAATCTACTGCATCCGTATAACCGTCCCCGTCAGCATCAGATTGTTTTGGCATAGATTGTACACCTTTGATTTCAGGACAGCCGTCCCAATCCAAATATCCGTTAATGTTCTCTGGGTCGTTGATGCATTGATCCTTTCTATCTTCAACTCCATCACCGTCGGCATCTGGGAATTGGTATCCAGTTGAAGTGCTTGATAAAGTGTCAGGACAACCGTCAGTCATCTTGGAATTTGTTGAAAGTTTCTGGGTTTAGTGGACATGAATCCAATATATCTGAAATACCATCAAGATCCCTGTCATTTGAAGGGATTGACTTGTCAGGACAACCGTCAGTGTCTTGATAACCATTAAAAGTCTCAGATTGTGTCGGACACAAATCCAGATTATCTAAAATACCGTCACCGTCAGTGTCTGCTGCAAATTTGTCATTTGCAATCTTGTCGGGACAACCATCAGTCATCTTGGAATTTATTGTAGGTTTCTCTAGCAAGAGGACATTTATCATTATCACCTAAAATACCATCATAATCAGCATCTCCATTTGCAGCAAAATCTATGCTATCAGGGCAACCATCATCATCTTGGAATTTATTGTAATTTTCTCGATCTTGAGGACAGTTATCAATTGCATCTGGAATAAAATCATAATCAGAGTCAATTAGTCCATCAGATTGAAATCCTGCAGCTTCAGGACAGCCGTCCCAATCCAAATATCCGTTAATGTTCTCTGGGTCGTTGATGCATTGATCCTTTCTATCTTCAACTCCATCACCGTCGGCATCTGGGAATTGGTATCCAGTTGAAGTGCTTGATAAAGTGTCAGGACAACCGTCAGTGTCTTGGAATTTGTTGAAAGTTTCTGGGTTTAGTGGACATGAATCCAATATATCTGAAATACCATCAAGATCCCTGTCATTTGAAGAGATTGACTTGTCAGGACAACCGTCAGTGTCTTGATAACCATTAAAAGTCTCAGATTGTGTTGGACACAAATCCAGATTATCTAAAATACCGTCACCGTCAGTGTCTGCTGCAAATTTATCATTTGTAATCTTATCTGGACATCCATCATCATCTTGGAATTTGTTGTAGGTTTCTTTGTTGTATGGACACAAGTCATCGGGACTTGAAATACCGTCACCGTCAGCATCTCCAAATATTTTATAATTAACTACATCAGGGCAGCCGTCATTCATCTTGGAATTTGTTGTAATTTTCAGGATCTGTAGGACAATTATCAATAGCATCTGGAATTGAATCATAATCAGAATCAATTAGTCCATCAGATTGAAATCCTGCAGCTTCAGGACAGCCGTCCCAATCCAAATATCCGTTAATGTTCTCTGGGTCGTTGATGCATTGATCCTTTCTATCTTCAACTCCATCACCGTCGGCATCAGGGAATTGGTATCCAGTTGAAGTGCTTGATAACAGTGTCAGGACAACCGTCATCGTCTTGGAATTTGTTGTAAACTTCTGGGATTTCAGGACATGAATCTAGGGTATTAGAGATTCCATCTTGGTCCGTATCCAGGGATGAGGTATTGTCAGGGCAGCCATCTTTGTCATCAATGCCGTTAAATGTTTCGGGTTGGTTCGGGCAAGAGTCTAGAAAATCTGCAATCCCATCAGCATCAGAATCAGGTACATCTTTGCCGACAGATGGAGCCGAATCCAAACAACCATCATCATCTTGGAATTTATTGTAATTTTCCCTAACTGTTGGACATTGATCAATATGATCTGGAATACCATCATAATCAACATCATACCAAGGAACGAAATCTGCAGGACAACCGTCTATGTTATTGCCGTATTGAGGGTCATAGTCTTCTTTTAAATGTGGACATTGATCAAGATTATTAGGTACACCGTCGTCATCATTGTCATTAGATACATCACCCCGGACAGTACCAGGTATCATAGAAACTGTTGAGAGGATTAAAAGTGCAAATGCCAGAGTGTGAAATTTTTTCATTTTAGCATCTTATGGGTCAGGGCAACCGTCAGTATCTCTGTCGCCATCATAGTCTTCTGGTTGTAGTGGACATTGATCAAGATCGTTAATTATATTATCCAAATCATCATCATGGACGAATCTTTGTTGTTCTGGAGCAACATCAGGGCAACCGTCAGCATCGTTATACTTGTTCCATGTTTCTGGGCTAATTGGACATGAATCAACTACATCTGCATAACCATCACCGTCAGAATCAACCAGTTTAGATGTAGATGATTCTGCACCTTTGATTTCAGGGCAGCCGTCCCAATCCAAATATCCGTTAATGTTCTCTGGGTCGTTGATGCATTGATCCTTTCTATCTTCAACTCCATCACCGTCAGCATCTGGGAATTGGTATCCAGTTGAAGTACTCGATAAAGTGTCAGGACAACCGTCATCATCCTGGAATTTGTTGAAAGTTTCAGATACAAGAGGACATACATCTATTGCATCAACAATTCCATCACCATCTCTGTCAGTTATGGATGTAAAATCAGGGCAGCCATCAGTATCAGATACACCATTGAAAGTTTCTGCCTGAGTTGGACACAAATCTGAATAATCTATAATGCCGTCCCCATCAGTGTCTGCAGGAAATTTATCAGCAGCAAAATAATCTGGACAACCATCATCATCCTGGAATTTGTTGTAAGTTTCTTTTGCTGCAGAGGACATTTATCAGTATCATCTAAAATGCCATCAGAATCAGTATCAATTACTGCAGAATAATCTATGCTATCAGGACAACCGTCTTCATCTTGGAATCCATTGTATCGTTCTGCAACTTTAGGACAATTATCCAGATTATCTGGAATTGCATCATAATCATAATCAGCCAATTTACTGCCAGTCACACCTTCAACTTCAGGGCAACCGTCACCATCTAAAAATCCATTAAAGTTCTCTGGCTTCATTAATACACGAATCCCATCTGTCTTGAATACCGTCGCCGTCAGTGTCTGGAAATGTGTATCCAGTACTATCACTTGAAACAGATGTCAGGGCAGCCGTCATCGTCTTGGAATTTGTTGAAAGTTTCTGGGTTTAATGGACATGAATCCAAGTTATCGGAAATGCCATCCAAATCACCATCATGACTTAGAAGAGATTTGTCAGGGCAGCCATCTTCATCCAAATATTCATTAAAAGTCTCTGCCTGAGTTGGACACAAATCCAGATTATCTAAAATACCGTCACCGTCAGTGTCTGCAGCCAATTTGTCGTTTGCAACATTGTCTGGGCATCCATCTTCATCTTGGAATTTATTGAAGGTTTCTTTGTTGTATGGACATGAATCGTTTTGATCTAAAATTGAATCACCATCAACATCATTTGATATTTTTAAATTAACTATGTCAGGGCAACCGTCATCATCTTGGAATTTGTTAAAATTTTCCCGTTCTTGAGGACAATTATCAATAGCATCTGGAATTGAATCATAATCTGAATCAGGTGCTTGACTGCCAGTCACACCTTCAACTTCAGGGCAACCGTCACCATCTAAAAATCCATTAAAGTTCTCTGGCTTCATTAATACATGAATCCCATCTGTCTTGAATACCGTCGCCGTCAGTGTCTGGAAATGTGTATCCAGTACTATCATTTGAAACAATGTCAGGGCAACCGTCATCATCTTGGAATTTATTATAAATTTCAGGAACACTAGGACATGAATCTGAGATATCAGAAATTCCATCTCTATCAATGTCTCTTAAAGAATATGCATTGTCTGGACAACCGTCTTTGTCATCAATGCCGTTAAATGTTTCTGCCTGACTTGGACACAAGTCTAGTGTGTCAATAAAACCATCAACGTCAGAGTCTGGTATTTCTGAACCAGTTCCTGGGGCTGCATCTGGACAACCATCTTCATCTTGGAATCTATTGTAGTTTTCCCTAGAAGTCGGACATTGATCAATATGATCTGGAATACCATCATAATCAGCATCATACCAAGGAACAAAATCTGCAGGACAGCCGTCTATGTTATTGCCGTATTGAGGGTCATAGTCTTCTTTTAAATGTGGACAATGATCAATATTATTTGGAACTCCATCGTTATCATTGTCATTAATCACATCACCACTGGACAGTACTTGGTACCATAGAAATAGTTGAGAGGATTAAAAGTGCAAATGCCAGAGTGTGAAATTTTTTCATCTCAGATACACCTATTGTTCAGGACAGCCATCTTGGTCTTGATTTCCGTTGTAATCTTCAGGTACCATAGGACATTGATCAACATCATTTAGAATACCGTCTAAATCAGCATCATGTTTGTATCTTGATTGTTCTGGAGCACTATCTGGACAACCGTCAGTATCCTTGTATTTATTGAAAGTTTCTTGATCATTAGGACACATATCAACATCATCTTTTATTTTGTCACCATCAGAGTCTCCAATAGTAGCAAATTCTGGAACAGAATCAGAACATCCGTCATAGTCCATATATTTATTCCAAACTTCTTTTTGAGTTGGACACATATCCATTACATCAGGAACTCCATCACCGTCGGCATCGGGTTGAGAAACGTTACTATCAGGACAGCCATCGTCATCCTCAAACGCATTATATGTTTCAGCAACTAGTGGACAAGCATCAATTTTATCTTCAATTCCATCATTGTCTGAATCCACAACAAATGATTCTGAAATTGTGTCAGGACAACCATCGTCGTCTTGGAATTTATTATAAGTTTCTGGTGCTCTAGGACATGCATCTATTGCATCAGGTAATCCGTCTTGATCTCTATCTGAATTAGAGATGTAGTTATCAGGACAACCGTCTAAATCTAAAATTCCATTTAGAGTTTCAGCCTGACTTGGACAATTGTCTACATAATCAGAAACTCCATCACCGTCAGCATCTGGAACACTTTTGTTATCAGGTGAAGAGTCAGGACAACCATCATCGTCTTGGAATTTATTATAAGTTTCTGGAACAAGTGGACATTTGTCATTACTGTTTGCAATACCATCAAAATCAGAATCAGCATCTGTTAGATATGGTGGAAAGTCAGGACAACCATCGTCGTCTTGGAATCCATTGTATCTTTCAGGTACTAGTGGACAAGTATCATTGGAATCTGAAATTCCATCATAATCACTATCTGGCTCAGCTGGATTGTCTGGACAACCGTCTGTATCGGAATATCTATTCCATGTTTCAGGAGTATCAGGACACTGATCTAGTTTGTCCCTAATACCATCACCATCAGAATCCATTACAAAAATATCAGGGCAACCGTCTTCAGTCTTGGAATTCATTAACAATCTCAGGAGCTAATGGACATTTGTCTTGCAAGTCAACAATACCATCATTATCAGCATCTAAAGAAGATAATCCAGGTACACCATCAGGACAACCGTCATCATCTTGGAATTTGTTGTAAGTTTCAGATTCTCTAGGACATGAATCTATTGCATCAACAATTCCATCACCATCTCTATCAGTTGTAGATGAGTATCAGGACAACCGTCATAGTCAAAGAATCCATTAAATGTTTCTGATTGTGTTGGACATAAATCTGAATAATCTGAAATTCCATCTCCGTCAGTGTCTGCAACAGATTTATCAACAGCAAAATAATCTGGACAACCGTCGTCATCTTGGAATTTATTGTAAGTTTCTTTTACTGCAGGACATTTATCATTACTGTTTGAAATTCCATCTTGGTCTGAATCATTTTCACTGGAATAAGGAGGAATATCAGGACAACCATCGTCGTCTTCAAATCCATTGTATCTTTCAGGTACTTGTGGACATGTATCAGATTGCATCTACAATACCATCACTGTCAGAATCATTTAGACTAGAGAACGCTGGAATTGAATCAGGACAACCATCATAATCAGCAAATCGATTAAATGTTTCTGGTTGTTTTGGACAATTATCAGATTTGTCTGCAATACCATCACCATCTGTATCAATAATTGTAATATCTACTGCAACATCAGGACAACCATCTGTATCTCTATAGCCATTAAAAATTTCTGGGTCAGTTGGACAAAAATCAATTTTATCTTCAATGCCATCATTATCAGTATCAGCAAATGCAGAATCAGCAACATTATCAGGACAACCATCTTCGTCTTGGAATTTATTATAAGTTTCAGGACTTAGTGGACAATTATCCAAATGATCTGGAACACCATCTCTATCTCTATCTGTAGCCAGAACCAAAGCTGTCTGGACATCCATCAGTATCAGAGATACCATTGAAAGTTTCTGGTTGAGTTGGACACAAATCTACGAGTATCAATAAAACCATCACCATCAGAGTCTGGTATTCCTGAGCCAGTTCCAGGAGGTGAATCAAGACAACCATCTTGATCTTGGAATTTATTGTAATTTTCTCTTACATTTGGGACATTGATCAATATTATCTTCTATTCCATCAAAGTCTTCATCATACCATGGAACAAAATTAGATGGACACCCATCGATTGCACCTTCATTATCTTCTTGAAGGTTAGGACAACTATCAATTTCATCCATAACACCATCACGATCTAAATCATGATTTGCAAATACAGGGTTAATAGGACATGCTGGTTAATATAACTAAAAGTAACAATAAGAATCCAAGACGTGTTTTTTTCAAAGCCTAAATTTACGTTAAAGATCCAGTTATTAAACCTCACTCTGGAATGGGCTAAAAATTTGAAAAATTTTGAGATATGAATTTCTTGATTCAATATTAAGCGCGATCAATTTAAGTAAACCAAAAAAGGATTTTGTGATATGAGTTGTTCTGGAGAAACAGTAGAAGTTGAAAATCGATTTAATACAGATCAAACCAGGAATTGTTCAACAATTAAAGAAAGCAAAGTACGGAGTTGCAGATCATTCCACAGTAGAACTTTGTCACTGGACAAAAAAATCATTCAAACATGAAGGAAGTTGTTACAAGCATAAATTTTATGGAATTTCGACTCATCGTTGTATGGAATTTTCTCCTGCAGGAATGCATTGTGAAAATCGATGTGTTTATTGTTGGAGACCAATGGAATTTTATGATTCTTTAAAAATGGAACCAGAAAAAGTGGCAGATCCAAAAGAAATAATGACTAATTTAATGGAAGAGCGAAAAAAATTGATCATGGGACATTATGGAGATTCTAGAAATGACAAACAAAGATTAGACGAGTCATTACTTCCAAGCCATTATGCCATTTCACTTTCTGGTGAACCAACAATGTATCCAAAACTACCAGAGTTTATAAAATATCTAAAGTCATTAGAAGCAACAAAATCAATTTTTCTTGTAACAAATGGACAAGAACCAGACATGATTCAAAGACTACAGGATGAAGATGCACTACCAACACAATTGTATCTTTCTACAAATGCTGCAGACTATGATTCATTTTTAAAAATTAACAAACCAAAATACGATGATTCTTGGCAAAGATGGAATAAAACACTTGAAATGCTAAAACATTTGAATACAAGAACAGTACTTCGAATTACTTTGATAAGAAATTATAATGATCGAAAGAAATGATTCCTGCATTTGCATCAATGATAAATCAAGCCAGTCCACATTTTATTGAAATAAAATCATACATGCATATTGGTAGATCAACTAATAGATTAGAACATTCAAATATGTTAGAAATGCATGAAGTGAGAGAATTTGTGAAGACATTGCTAAAAAAAGTCAAATATTTTCAATAATGGATGAAAGTCTTGTTTCAAGAATTGTGATTTTTCAAAACAATGAAAGAGTCATTGATCGTTGGATTTCCGCTTATGCAAATACCAATTAGAAAATTTTTTTAATGCCATGTATCTATGAGATAATTGATTTTTGTTTGTCAACTCTGCAAATGTATTTTTGGAATTTGTTGGAATGAAAATTGGATCATATCCCCAACCTTTCCCAGTTTGTATTTTGAAATTGTTCCATTAATTTTAGCTTCAAAAGATTTAGAATTTTTTGTATCACAAAAAGAAATAATTGAAACAAATTTTGCTGATTCTATTATGCTTTAAGAGATGTAAAATTCCTTTGTTACCAATAGTTTTGAAAACATATGAAGAGTATGGTCCTGGAAATCCGTTAAGTGAATCAATAAAAAGTCCATCATCTTCAACTATTACAGGTTTTTTACATTTTTGAAATGCCTGCATTGCTTTTTTTGATGCAATTTCTTCTAGTGATGTGATTGAATTTCTTCAAGTTCATACTTGAAAAATCCAAGATTAAATTCCAAATGATTCGTAAAATTTTTTTTGCTTCTTGATATTTATGATAATTTGAAGATACAAAAAATAGATCAAATGACTGTTGCATATCTCCCTCTACTTTCAATCACAGATACCAATTGTGTAATTTTGGCATAATTTTGTGGTACCAACAACTAATTTGTAACCGAGTATGAATTTTTTCCAAGCAGATTCCATTATTTGGCATGTGCGCTGTTTAGAATTTCTTTGATTAAACTCAAATCCACAGCATGATCTTCTGATTTGATTGTTTTTTGTGATAATCCAAAATCAATTACATATACTTTATTTTTAGATAAGATAAAATTTGATGTAGTCAAGTCCCCATGCATTATGCCATTTTTGTGCATTATTCCAACAATGTTTACCAATTTCCTTGCATCATTTAATTATTTTTGAATTAGGTAAATCATGAACTGGATTTACCTAGAGATTTTTTGCATAAGGATTGATGATTTTTTCTAATCAACAAAATAAACAAGAGGGGATGGTATTCCAAATGATTTTGCTTCTGAAATTATTTGGGATTCTCGAATTGTTCTTGTTTTCGAATTCTAGCATCAGAGAATTGGGTTCGATAATCTTTTTGTTTTCTAATTTTTAGTATTGCTGGTAAACCATTCCAGTGTGTAAGATAGATATCAGCCTCTGCACCTTTTTTTAGCAGTTTCATTAAAATTATAAGCTAAGGAATGTGATTAAAAGCTAATCATGGAAGAAGGGAAAAGAGAATAAAACAAGAAGATTGTAACGAAGACAAACTTGGTGCAGGAATTCTAACTCTAACAAATAGAGGGTTGCATTTGATAAGACACAATCAAGAATTATGGATTTTTCAAAACGTTTTGGAGATACAATAGTTGATGTTTCACTAAATGGATGTAAACAGAAGCTTGGAAAGAAGGAAGATTGATAAAAAAAGTATGATTAACAGCCAAAACTAATGAAGGTGAAAAGACATACAAATTTGGAGTATTCAATACAAAGGAGTGGGTAAAAAATATCGAATATGCAATAGAAAATTGTAAGAATCAGTAACCTACTTTAACGGAATCTAATCGCCATGATTGTTTTACAAAAGTATCTTCTAGATGAAGTACCGCTCTTTACTTGTGATTCTAATAATCCTGTCCAGCATATTTGAGTACCACAATCTCCTGCATATTCTTTGTGGTGCTACAAAAAATTTACATTCATGTCTTTTGCAAACACTTGCAAGCATTTCAGATAATCTTTTGTTTGCAGCAACACCTCCAACAACTAACAATTCTTTTTTTCCAGTAAATGATAATGCTCGTTCTACTGCTTCGCCTATCATTGCAAATGCAGTTTCTTGTAATGAAAAGCATGTATCTCGATTTCCTTTTTGATGCAATTAATTTTGTTGCAGATAAGAACCTGAAAATGATACATCATTTCCCTTTACAAATAAGGTAGTAGAACATAATTCGAAGTTGATTTTGAAGCAAGTTCTTCAATATTCTTGGTCCACATGGTGATGCAAATCCAATTGATCTTCCAAATTGATCTAGTAATTGACCTAATGTAATATCCAAAGTTTCTCCAAAAACTCTCCATTGTTTGATTAGAAATGCAAGCAACATTGTATGTCCTCCTGAAACAAGAAGAACCAACGGATTTTTTGCACCAGTAAGCAATTTTCCAAATTCAATATGTCCAAGTGCATGATTTACAGGATATATTGGAATATTGTAGTATGAAGCCAAAGATCGTGCCACCACTGCACCAACTCTCAAGACATGGTCCAAGTCCTGGACCTGCTGCATATGATACAATATCAAGATCATTGAAATTTTACATTAGCTTTTCTTGAGACACTCTGAAAGAACAATTGCACTATTTTCAGCATGATGACGTGATGCCTCTCTTGGATGAATTCCTTCACCTTCTGGAGGTCTATAGATTTTTCGTATGTCAGATAGAATTTTTCCTTGTTTTCCTTTTTTTTCTATTACTGCACATGAAAATGTATGAGCAGTGCTTTCAATTCCTAGACCAATCATTTTATCCCCTACTTAGTGTTGACACAATTTTGAAAACATCGCCATTTTTTAGTTGATGATCACTCCCGATTCTTTGTTTTGTTTTGCATCAATTGCATGTAGAAAACCCTTGGCAATATCGGCATGAATTAGACATGCCAAATCTTTTGCAGTAGAATCTGTTCGGTAACAGTTTTGCATCAGGTAAAATATCTCCATTTTTGTTTGTTAGTTTTGTTTCATCTTCTACTGGAAAAACCACAATAAATTTTAAAAAATCAAATACTGCAGTGTTTAAAATTTTTTGAATTCCAGTTGAATGGATTTTCGAAAACACTATTTTTACTAAATCAAGTGCCTTTTGTTGTTGTGGAAGAATTTTTCTCTTTTCCAGTATAGAGAATTGGTCATCTCCTGATGTATAGTCTACTAATCCCTGCCTTGGAGGCTTTTCGTAACAGCAATTCAGTCTCAGCACTACATGGAATGACAATTGTATCTGAATTTTTTTAATTATACTAAGATCTTTGCAAAGATCTGCCTTATTTGCTGAAATTATAATTGGTTTTGTTCTTTTTCTTAGTTCTTTGACAAAAGATTGAATATCAGAATCATTCCATTCATTTGGATTTTTTGAATACTAGTTCAAGTTTGTGCAATACATCATGTACTTGATAATCTTTAATTCCCAAACCACTAAATCTTTTTGCAATTCCATCAATTAGTTTTCTTCTTTTCTGCTCAACTTCTCTAGTAAGTTTATCCCATTCTCTTCGAAGTATATCTATAATCCATTGATCAAATTCATCTTCAACAAATTCAACATCTTCAAGTGGATTATGAGTACCTATTGGAACAGATTGTCCTTGAATATCAGTGGTACCAGCAATGTCAACAACATGGATTAAAACTTCAGCTTGTCTTGCATCATCAAGAAATTGGTTTCCTAGACCTTTTCCTTCATGAGCTCCAGGAACTAATCCTGCAACATCGATTAGCTTGACTGGTATAAATCGAATTCCATTTAACACATAATTGATTTTTATGTTTTATTCCAAAATGTTTGCATGCACAAGTAGATTTCACATATGCAACACCAATGTTTGGCTGAATTGTTGTAAATGGAAAATTACCTATTGGGACAGGGGTTTCAGTTGCAGCTGAAAAAAATGTAGATTTTCCAACATTTGCTTTTCCTAGTAAGCCAATTTGCAATACTCACAAAAAGATTATTGTACTTATTAGTATTCCAGAAATTGTTTAATTCAGTTCATTGATAATTTTATAATATGTCAATAGTAATTACTGGAAATCCAGGAGTGGGAAAACATACAATAGCAAAGGAGATTTCAAAGTATCTAAAATTATCCGATAATTGACATAAACAATATTGCCAAAGAAGCAGGAATGTATTTGAAGAAGAATGAGAATACAAATGATGTAGATGTTGCAGAATTAGAAAAAATAATTAAAGAAAAAATTTCCAGTTCTAGTTTAATTGTAGGACATTTTGCTCCTTATGTTTTATCATCAAATCAAGTAAAGATGGTAATTGTTTTACGAAGAAGTCCATATGAATTCATTCCAGTATACAAGAAAAGAGAATACACTAGAAGAAAAAACTAGAGAAAATAGGCAGTGAGATTTTAGGAATTATTGCATATGATGCAATTAATCAGTTTGGAGACAAAGGTATTCCAAGTAGATGTAACAGGAAAAAGCATTTCAGAAATTACAGAGAAAGTACTGAACATTATCAACGGAAGAGGTAAAGTGAAGAAGTGGATTGGCTTGATCTAGTAACAAAAAAGAATGATTTGAAAAAATTTTTTGCTTATTGATTAAATAACGCCTACTATTAGAAGAATTAACTTGTTTGAGATTTTGAAAAGTGACTTGGCTGGAAGAATTGGAGTAATCCATACAAATCATGGAAAAATAGAAACTCCAGCATATGTGCCAGTTATTCATCCAGTAAAACAAACTATTCCATCCAAGAAAATTAAAGAGATGGGTTTTGATTTAGTAATTACAAATGCATACATCACTAGAAACAATTACGGTGATGAAGCTATAAAACAAGGAATTCACAAAATAATCGATTTTGATGGAGCAATAATGACAGATTCTGGAGGATATCAAGTTTTAGAATATGGAGATGTTAAAGTATTACCTTCAGAGATGGCAGATTTTGAAAAAGGAATTCGAACAGATTTTGCAATTCCGTTGGATAAACCTACAGGTTATGGACTTTCATGGAAAAAAGATGAATCATATGTCAACCATACTCTCAAAGTCTCAAAGAAGACACTTGAAGACAGTGACAACAATGGTCAAATATGGATTGGACCAATTCAAGGAGGAGAACATTTTGATCTTGTTGCAAAATCAACAAAAAATTTAGTTGATATAGGTTTTAAGATGCTAGCTTTGGGAAGTCCTGTAGAATTTATGGAATCATATGAATACAAATTATTAGCTACAAATGATAATAACTGCAAAAAAACAAATGCCACACTCCATTCCACTGCATCTTTTTGGTGCAGGACATCCATTAACCATACCTTTTGCAGTTGCCCTTGGCTGCGATACTTTTGATTCTGCTTCTTACATGTTATATGCTAAACATGAAAGATACATCACGGATGATGGTACTACGAAATCTTTCAGATATTTCCGTATTTCCGTGTAACTGTGAGATATGTTCAAATTAAAGCCTAATGAATCTGCGCCAGATAGAAGGGCAAGATAGAACTAACGAGATAGCGCTACATAATCTATCTGCCATAAAGGCTGAAGTAGATAGAGTAAAGCAAGCAATTCATGAGGGAAGATTATGGGAATACATCCTAAAAAAAGCAAGAGCGCATCCCAAGTTGTTTGAAACAATATCTATTCTTACGAATAATACTCATTATCTTGTAGAAACTACTCCACAATACAAAGAAAAAGCAGTTTTTCTGTTTTCAAAAGAAGATCAATATCAGACCAGAGATTTTTAGATTTCATTCACTTGTACGTAAACTTCAAATCAAAAAAGAAAACACTTGTAATCATACCAGAGGAATCAAACAAAGACCATTTTATACTTCACAGAATACAATCAACCTAAAAAAGAAATTTATTCCAAGATATAGATGACATACAATTTTGTCAATACAATCCATATCTCGGAATAATCCCATTTGAAATTATCAGATATTTATCCTGCAGCCCATTATGTCATATCAGATACAAACTATAATCAAAATGAATTTCCAGAATTTACTAAAACTTGGAGTAGTTTTTTAAAAACAACAAATTCAAGAAAATTTATGCTACAAATGATGAATTCTTAAAATTTCTATAAAAGGTCCCAAAGGGACTAAAGAAACAAATCCATTGTTTAATTAAAAATAAGAAAAAAGAGAGAATGACTCGCTTATAGTGCGGCGTCTTCTGCCCAGCCTTTTACGAATATACCGTTTTTGTGTAGAGGTACTGGTTGTCCTGGAGTGTAAGTCATTGGTCTCATCCAAAAGATTGCTTTTGTTGGGCATACACCTATGCATGCACCATCTGAAATGCATCTTTCTGGATAAAATACAAATGCTTTACCTCTCTTCCAACCTTCTACTGGTTTTACTCTAAGAACGTCTGGACCAAGAGATGTACAGATCTCTACACATAGTGCACAGCCTATACATCTTTGTTCATCAATGTCTGGAAGAATTGCGATTGGCATTCAGCTTTTGATCTTTCATCGGTTGCTATTTAAACCATGATCTGCAAAATTCATAACGGAGTTATAGATATAATTTTTCAAGTTTTGTCAAAGAAAATACAAAGAAAAACAAAAAGAAAGAACAAAAGATAATTTTTAACTCTTTATTTGGCGCATTGCTTCAATCTGGCCTGATGTTACCCAGTCAAGCAATTCCGCTGATGATGGATTTAGATCTCCTTTCTGATTCATCAGATTGTGAACCCAAATCCAGTTTATTTGATTCAATAGTGGTTTGTTTCCTTCATCGCCTGCCGTTTTTCGCAACTACGGCTTGATCTTGGTTGTATTTCACCATGCTTGAAAACTTCTTCCCATGTCGGATCAGTCTTTCTTGACACTAATTAAGTCTTTTGTAAATCTCTAAGAATATACATAATGATCCGATCTGAGTGCTAAAAAGGTTTAAAAGTCCTTTGAAAAAGTCTTTGATTCTTGCAAGTTAAGGTTCTAGGTGCAGCCAAAGAAGTGGGCAGATCTGTATTTCAGGTAAATTGTGATGGTACCAGTTTGCTATTAGATTATGGAGTATTAGTTTGGAAAACGAGGAACTCCGCCGGGATATCCATCTTCAGTAAATCCAAAAGATATGATGCAATCATAATTACCCATGCACATCTTGATCATTCAGGAAATGTACCATCTCTCTTTGTAAGTGGAAATACAGATGTTTATGCGACTCCTCCAACTTTTGACCTTTCAAGACTACTAATTGAAGATATGCTAAAAATTCAAAAAATGCTCAGCCATTTGGATTTCCTGAGTTTAAACAAGATGATGCGAAATGCAAAGGAAATAAAATTCAGAGAAAAAATTACCAAGGAAATGCATCTTTTGAATTAAGAGAATCAGGACATGTTTTTGGTGGTGCTTCTGTATTAGTTGAATCTGAGAAAAAACGATTGTTTTATACTGGAGATATCAAAACCCACGGTTCAAGAATGCTACGTGAAGCTGATTTGGATGTAGGAGACATTGATTTATTAATTACTGAAAGTACATACTCTCAGACAAACCAAAAACCAAGAAACAGAGTCAGAAAAAGAATTCATCGAATTTGCAAATGAGGTGATGGACAGAAAAGGAGTCCTATTCATACCGTCATTTTCAGTTGAACGTTCTCAAGAAATGGCATGTATTTTAAAGAAGCTCAAATTTTAAACACAAAATCATAATGGATGGCATGGCACTAAAAGTAAATGAAATAATGTTTAGTCATCCAGATTATCTAAGAGATCCAAAAGTGTTTGCAGATGCAATTAATTCACTCAATTGCTGTTAAAGATCATGAAAAAAGAAAACAGCTATTAGAAGAACCTTGTGTTGTCATATCTCCAGCAGGGATGTTGGTTGGAGGAAATGCAACATATTATTTGCAAGAGCTTTCATTTGATAGTAAAAATGGAATAGCGCTAGTATCATATCAAGGAGATGGAACTCCTGGAAAGAAATTATTGGATACAGGAAAGGTAATATACGCGTGGAAAGGATCTAAATGTTGCTGCAGAAGTAAAACAGTTTGAATTTTCAGGACATGCTGATAGAAATGAACTGTTTGAAGTGATGAAAAAAATCAATGGCAATCCCAAAGTTCATAACAGTTCATGGAGATACTGAGTCATGTGACAAATTTGCCCAAGAAATTCATGAAAAGTTTGGGTTTGAGGCTCATGCCCCTGATGTAAATGAAATAATAACTATCTGAAATGATAGATCAAAATGCTATAAACCTAGAAAATACAATCAATAGCGGACAGGTGTTTCTTTGGAAAAAGCAGCAAGACTTTTGGTATGGAGTAAATGGTCAAGATATTTTAAAAATAAATCATTCTAGGAGAGATCATATCTTATTCAAATAACAAATAGATTTTTTTAGGAAAAGTGACGATATTGAAAAAGATATTATCAAATCAATTTCAAAAGATAAAACAACAAAAATCGCTGTAAAAAAATATCCGGGTCTAAGATTAGTAAGACAAGATCCATTTCAATGTTTTATATCATTTATATGTTCTTCAAATTCCAACATTCAAAAAATTAAATCAAAGTCTAGAAAATTTCTGTAAAATTTGGGAGAAAAATTAAATTTGATGATAAAGAATTCCATGTTTTTCCAAAACCAAAAGAAATTGCAAATGCTACAATTCAAGAAATTCAAAATTGTGGAGTTGGATATAGAGCAAAATTCATAATTGATGCGGCAAAAATGAGTTGAATCACAACAAATAGAGTTAGAACACCTAGAAAAGTGTAATTACCAAGATGCAAAAAAAATAATTCTAACAGTGCCAGGAGTAGGAAATAAAGTTGCGGATTGTATATTGCTGTTTTCCTTAGATAAACTTGATGCATTTCCATTAGATAGATGGATGATAAGAATTTTAGAGAAATACTATCCAAAGAAATTTGAACTTGAGACAAAATCAATTACAGAAAAACAATATGATATAATGCATGAAAAAATTGTAAACTATTTTGGACCTTATGCCGGATATGCACAACAATTTTTATTTAAAATGGAAAGGGAGAACTACCAGAAAAAATGGTTGTAAACCCTTAAAATGACAATTAATTTTCAGATTCTTGGGCTGGTAGCTCAGCTTGGATAGAGTGCTGGACTTCTAATCCAGTGGTCAAGGGATCGAAGCCCTTCCGGCCCGTTTTAACAAAATTATTTATTCCTACGCTGTCTCATTTTTTGCGTGAAGGATATAGAGTTTAGATTAGAACCTAGTGAAATTCATCCAGATTCTGAAATCCGAGGAACTATCATTGTGTCATATCCAGGTAAATATGATGGTGTTGTAATTAATACACAAATTTTAGATTCCAATGAACACATTATCTACAAATCATACAATGGAAAGAAAATTTCTCAAAATGTTTCAAGATTGTTCATAAACAAAGATGCAATGCCTGAAAACAGAGCTGAATTTACAGCGACAATAAAATTTGAACCAAAACAAGTTCATGAGGTAAAATTTCGAGCATCAATTATTGAGCAACACAAGGAAATTGAAAGTCAGATAATTTTTGCAAAATATTCTATCTAGAATTTATTTTTTTCAACTGTGATACTTCCAGTCATCCATGGGTGTGGTGTACAGTGATACTTTATTTCTGCATCTTCGGTGAAGGTAAATTCGTAGGTCTTTCCAGGCAAAATAACACCGGGTGAACCAAATTCACCGCTGTATGAATCCTCATAGTCTTTATCAGGAGTTACTGTATGTGCTACTGAATCATTATTTTCCCATATGACATGATTATCTTTTGTTAATGTAGCAATAGCCGCATTTGGAACAAAATTCTGATTACCTTGTGTAACTGCACCATCTACAATTTTTATGATCAAATTTCCTTCAGGCTCTAGGATTGCCTTTGAAACCTCCGGTTTTGCCAGAGATTCTGGAAGATAAAATGATGTGTAATAAACAATTCCTATTGATGCTCCAATAATAATTGCTATGACTCCTATCCCATATGCATGATTCGATGTGGGTACACTCAACGATTTTTTTAGGTTTCACGAGTTCTTATAAAGCTTTTTTAGAATTTGGAAAGGATCACAGTTTTTTTAGATCAGGTGAACCAAGATCAGAATTTCTGTTATCATTGATTCCCAAATCTGCTTGAATCTTTGGTGTAGAAATTTGCGGAGTTTCTTTTGGTTCTTTCTTCGTGGCATCTAAGGAATGACTTTCTGAAATCTTACTAGTATTTGGAACTAGTTCTGGTTCTGCCAATTCCTTTGGTTTTTCCTCTGGTACGTGTACAGGTGGTGGCGGAGGGGCATTCTTTGCCTGATTCAATCCATATCGGTAAAGATGGAAGAAACCAGCAAACACTATCAAAATAACACCAATAAAGAATAGTGAAATGTTTTTCATGCCAGTTAATGCTGCATTGTAAGCTGCAATGTTTAGGAATACTTGAAATACCAAAAGCCCCACAATAAGCCAGTTAATCCATTTTTGTGAGAGATTAATCGTGGCAACTTTCTTTGGACCTTTTTCTTTGGCAAGTTTAGCTTTTCTTTCAGATTCTTTTGCAAGTTTAATCATCATGTATGAGAATCCAAAACCTAGTGGAACTAGTAATATCATTACTGTGTAGAGGAAAATAGGATCAACTACTAGACGCTGTACAAGTGGAATACTTGAATCTGATGGAATATAGAATCCCCAATATGTTGTGACCATTATCTGAGCGATTCCTGTAATTCCAAATGCTGTGATTATTGGACGATCTTTCCAAGAAAATTTCTTGTATCTGTCAATAAATGGAATTAACAAAAAGGATGCAATGAATAATCCAGGCCAAAGTACACCTGTTACAAACTTGTCATACTGGGTCCTCAAAAATGCATACAAACCTGTGAGATACCATTCAGGTACGGTGACACCAGGAGGCTGGGTTGGAACAAACTTGAATCCCAAATCAACAGGGAATACTCCTCCAGTGAGTAAAATTGCTCCACCAATTGCCATAACCATAGGTACATCAAAAACTAGGAATCTTGGAAAGTGAACTGCCATTAATCCAAGCATTACCAATGGTAAAACAAAGACATGTTGAGCATAGAATCGCAAAACAAAGTCGGAGAAACCACTTCCAAACATTGCATCTCGTATTGTAGGACCTGCAACAGGAATTGAGGTGGTGAGAGATGCTGCAATACTAATTGCAAGTTCTGCTCTTTCACTAAAGATGATATCATAACCAGTAAATGCTTCTAGAATTGTAACTGTTCCAAGAATAACTCCTGTGGCCCACAAGATTTCATTTCTAATTTTGTATCTTCCACTAAAGTATTGATAGTACATGTGCAAAATTGCCAATAACACCATTGCATTGGAAGCATGATAGTGAATATTTCTAATGTGAAAACCAAATGGAACGTCATTATTGATAAATTGAACACTGTTCCATGCACGGTCTAACATTGGTTGATAATAAAACATTAACAAGGCTCCAGAAATTCCCAGAATTATAAACACAACAAAAGTAAGCATCCCCAAAAATCCAAATGGACTTACAAATCTAGCAGGAAATGAAAATTTTATTCCAGTAAAGATTGTCCTGTCAAGTCCGTCCCACAGCCAATAAAAAAAGGCGACTGCGCCAGTTCTTCTATGTAACGAAGCGTCCATATCCTATTACTCCATTAGCATTCACACCCCAAGTTGGCGGCTTTATCCATAAAAAACCATCTGTATCAAGTTCAAAATTTAATTGTGCAAGTGTATTTGATGGTGCAGCTTGTAATGATGCTGGTCCAGCAAATGCTGTTCCAGTTGTAGGATCATACATGCTCCCATGACATGGACACTCACCTCTTTTTCTACCATTTTCAGGCCAATATTTCCACAAACACCAAAGATGAAGACAAACCATACTATATGCTCTAAAAGATGAAACATCATTTTTTGCACCTCCTCAGTTCTTCAGGTAGTCTAATGAATTGCCATTTTCGAAATGCTTCTGTGTCAAGTGCAGGATCACCAGTACTTGGATAAGTAATTACTTCTGCATGATTTGTTTCAAATGTTTTTACGTTAGCTTGTGAACCATCAGGCAAAATTACCTTAGCCTTTTCGAGGTTAGCTTGCGATGGGTTGGGCATAAAATTTCCAAATGGAACAAATGGAGCAAATGCTAATCCAGTACCAGCAGCTCCCATCAATTTAAGAAAATCTCGCCTAGATAATCCGCCAGACTTTTTTGTCCCCTGCTCTGACATTCAGACTCACGTACTCGCCAATTTGCTTATAAACCTTGTTCAATTATTTATTAGGTTTTTGTCTAAAAATTAAAAATAAAACAATTCCGATCGCAATTCCAAATCCAATGCCAAGACCAAGACCGATGGTAAAAAATGAATCTTGGTTAGGTGAGATGTTGTCAATTGTAGAATTGTTATGAATAATTGCATTTGAAAATGTGGAGGAAGTTGGAGTAACATTTTCCATATGTATGAGATTTTGTTTTGTTTGGTTTGTTTTATTTTGAGGTAATTGAATCTCTGAAGAGATGTTGGAAAATTTAGCTGCAAGTGTAACTGATTCTGTAGTTGAATTGCCGCCAAACAATGTAGAATGAGCTAAAATGGAGTAAGTCCCTGTTTGATTAATTGGAACATAGAGTATTGTTGACGTATCATCTTTATTTTTGACTGGGAAAAAGCCACCACCTTGGCTGAAAACAGAATTACCTAACCAATCAAGTGAAGGCCAGCCCAGAAAATGACCAAATACTCCAGATGGCATGTTGGTTTGAATTATTCTTCCTTTTGGATCCATTACAAATACTGACAAATTCGTATCACTATTTTTCCATGATAATTCAATTGCTGCAGAATTTATCGACTTGTCATCAATATCAAAATAATATTGTCTCCAATCACCTGCCATGTATCTATTTGACATATCAAATGCACCTTTAACATAACCATTACCAAAAAGCACATCATCACCTTGCTTTCCAGGAATTAATACCAGAGAATCTTTTTGATCAATCTTTTGCTTTACGACAAAAGTTACAGGCGAATTTACAGTGTGTTTTTCTCCTTCAAAGGAAATGAACCCTTGATAAACACCAGTTTGCAGATCATTTGGTACAACAAGGGAGATATCAATTTGAGCAGTACCGTTTGCAGGAACAGTAACATTTTCTGATGAGGGCCAAATGACTGACCACTTGTTTTTTGCATAATAACTTGCAGACAAGGTATACTGCATGGATGTAGAATTTTGTTTTGTATCACCTAAATAGAAGGACTGTCTAGTTGGAGTTGGATACACTCCTACAAGTGGGGTGCCGATAAATTTCTGATTTGGTTCGCTGACTCGAAGTTCTTGAACAGTACCCCATGATCCAGCCCTGTTAATCATAGATAATTCATTAGAGGCAATATCAGTGTCGTTGTTTTTATCAACCCAATCATAAAGATACAGAGAAGAAATTTTGAGATCATTTGCATACACCTTATCAGTTTTGTTCATAAAATTATCAAAAGGAAAATTTAGATTCAAAACCATCAAGGAAGAATTTTCAGGTATTGGGTTTTTGTCAAAATAATCCCCCAACTCTTTGTGCTCTTTAACATCAGAGAGTTTAATATAATTTGGAACAAACGCGTCTGTTTTATTTAACAAGGAATCTTTCTGGCGTACTATTGTTGTACCGTCAAACTGGGTTTTCTTTATTAGAGATATTGTTGTAGGTTTTACGGAAATTTGAATTGTTTTGTTTGTGGGATTTTCAATTGTAAATGTTGCTTCACTGTGTTCTCCTGGAAGTAATTGACCTGCAAACCAACTTGTCATTGGCATTATTTTTGTTGGAAATACAAATTTACCAAATCCTAAAGAAGTTGAATTAATTGGCTCAAGTGCAGGATTTAGAATTTTTTTAATATTGTTGTATGAGGCGTTGTTATAAACAACAAACATTCCTTCTTCAGCGTTTACAAAACTTAGCGCTTGATTGACATCTGCAAGTCCTGATCCTTGCGTGAGTGGATCATTTTGGAGGTCTGTTGCAGTTGACATCAAAATGTTTTTGATAGTAAATGGATCATAGTCTATTGATTGTTTTTTTAATCCCTCCATCAATATTGCAGCACTACCAGAAACCAAGGGTGCTGCCATGCTGGTACCTCCAAATAATGTAAATGATTCAGTCTTTAGAATTCTTTTCAATTTTTAGAACACTTGACGGAGTAAAGCCGTGTGCACCAATACTCATCAAATCGGGTTTTGGATCCCCAATAATTCCAGGACCTCTGCTTGAAAAATCAACTACCTCGTTAATTGGGGCAGTTGAATTGCCAAATCTTGGTTGGTCCTTAAACGGACCATAACCTACAAAAACATTGTTTGTAGTTGCGCCAACTGTGATCCCAAACGGAGATGCGTTGGGAAAACCAATTGTGCCATATCCGTGTCCAGAGTTACCTGCACTTGAGACAATTGTCACACCAGGGTAATTATCATCAAGTGAGTGCGGAGTCACAAGTAATCCAAGTATTAATGATTCAATATCCAATCCAGGTGCAGATTGAATTGATGGAAAATTGGAAATTCCCCAACTATTTGAAATTATATCAACCCTCGGACTGCCTGTAAAATTCCGACTGTGTTTTTGATTATCAAATCCTGCAGACCACAACCAAGCATAAACCGTGTCACCAAACCATAGTGCCTTTATTGGGACGATCTTTGCTCCAGGTGCAACTCCCTTGATTGTAAATTTTCCAGTGTCATTGTAGATATCATATGTTTGCTCACCTTTTGATGTTATAGATGAAGCACTTGAAGTTCCGTGTCCGACAAAATCAGTCATTACTCCAAAAAAGTTTCCCTTTGGATCTAATGCAGGAAGTAGTGTTCCATTAATTGCATGAAGATCTGGATCTACAACTGATGTTTTGTTTTGGATTACACCGTAAACATCTAGCACTTGAGCTCCTATTGTACCTGCACTATAATCTGCCTTACCGTCACCATTGGAATCATAAACAAGAGATTCTTTTCCACTTCCCAGTACGATTGGTTTCTCATCAGTAAAGTCAAAGTCATATTTTGGTTTCTGTCCTGATTCAAGATCAAATCTTGTATAATCTTCCCAAGAAGTACTCATATCAGGAATTATAGTATCATAGATTCCTGCGACATTAGAATCCACTACAAGTACAGGTACAACTTGAATCCTTGCAAATGGTGCTTCCAAACCACCTTGATACATTGCACCAAGATGATAGATTCCACTTTTTGATTTGATGTAATTTCTACTATCTTGTCCAATTTTGTAATCAGTATCAAGAGTTCCATTAAAGGTTGGAGTATTTCCTACTTGGGGGAAAAATGAATTATAAACTGGAATTTGTGTTGTCTTTCCTCCCCGAGAAATATCAAGAAAAACACCATCTTTTGTTTTGTAGACCAGCGATGTATTTCCTTCTGGGATTGGTTTTGTATAATTTCTAATAACACCATCCTTATCGATGAATGCAAAAAACGTAGAGTTTGTAAGTACAATTCCTTGACCATCTGAATCAAGCATTATTGGATGATTTTTTTTATCCCTTGCCAGAGAATTCTGTATATCGGGATTTGAAAAGTCTACACCAGTATCAACTATTGCTATTTTGATTCCCTTTCCAGTGACTTTGTATTTTGATTCTGCAAGTGTAGAGCCAGTAATATTGCCAATTCGTGATGCATCTTTAATTTCAGGAGCATCAGAGTGAAATTCTAATTTGAAATCCTCCATTACATAGTATCCTTTGGAAATTAGATTTGAGATGGAATTTTCTGAAAGTACTGCAACGTAAAAAAATCCGCTGCTAGATTGAATTCCATATAATGAATTTTTTTTTAAAATATCTGAATCATCAGAACCTGCTCCAAAAATCACATATCTTTTAAAATTACTAGGTTGGAGAAGATCTGGATTTATTTTTATGATATCTGAATCAAATAAAATATCAGAATTTTTAGACTCTTGATTCAAATCACCATCAACGTTTGCATAAGAACTTGCAAACATTCCTGAAACAAGAATAATAATAGAAAGAATAATTATTTTGTGGATTATAATCGATTTTGATTTATTACATTATTATAATTATCTTCTTCGTGCAAGTATTGTAATTTGTAGTGCAACAATTATTCCAATTGATGCTACAATTGGAAATAATAATGAATTTAGTTGAGATGAGGCCTCCTCCATGTTTTTTACAGAATTTGAGATCGAACTCACACTTGTGTCGATATTAGTGCTTGCACTTTCTAGAGTTGATCCAAATCCTGAAATGTCTGATTTTAATGTGGTCAATTTGTCTGAGGTTTCATTTAAAACAGAGTTTAGTTTGATTAATTGATTTGAAATTCCACCCAAATTCTGACTAAGCACATTGGTTGCTGCAGAGCCTTGAGATATTATTCCTTTATTAAATGCCACGACATGAAAAACAAATGTTCCCTCCTCATGTGGGGTATAGTCTACATAGTACAATCCCTGATGAAGTGTTGAAAAATTATTTGATATTGTCTCTACTGTTCCAGAAGGAAGATGGATGTGAGTTGTTGCAAGCAGTTCCTTTGGATCATTTCCAATCAAAAGGCCATCACTTGTCGTCTGGACAAATACCCTAAATGGCATGTTTATTGCTGCAGTTTCAGGGGCAAATACCGTCGTAGTTAGATTTCGCTCTACAGGTACCTTTGTCAGACTCTGCAGTTGATGCAAATTTTACATCTATTTTTTTGGAGAGACCGTTTTGTTGTGTGCTAATTACCTCTACAGTATATGTACCAAATGGAAAATTAGGCGAAGGTTGTGGCCATGTCAATAGCACATGGTTAAACGTACCTTCACTGCCAATAGTAATTTGATCAAACTTTGCAATTGTATCATCAGGGGCAAAAACTCGAATAATCAAAGTTTCATCAGGCAAGCCTTTTCCAAATACCAAAAGAGGCTGTCCTTGTGTATAGACAGTATTGTATGTATCAGGCTCCAATTCAGAAAACGCATCATTCACTGGGATAAATGCAAGTAAAATAAAAAACAGTATAATTTTGTATTTCAATTTAAAATAATAAAATATCATCACCTAGATATTGCTTCTGAATCTTTTACAACTAACGTTAAGAAGAATTTAAAAAAAATAAAAAAAGGGAAATGTGAACTAGTTGTTATCTTACTTTACAGTTATAGCTGTTTCGACAGTTGGTGATAGAGCCGTTGGATTATCTACAGACTCCCATACGAATGCAGTAGCAACATAGTTGCCAGCTTCGGCTGGAATCCATGATAATGCTGGGCTGAATGATTGACCTGCAGTTAATGTACCTGTAATCCATGCGAGTGATACTGTAACACCGTCTGCATCCTGGACCTGTATCAAGTAAGCAAATGGTTGATCTCTATCTTGGCCATTGGCAATATCACAAGTAATTTGTGCTTGTTGGTCTACAGAGACACTAGTTAAAGTGTTTGCAAACGCATCAACAACTCTGCAAGCAGTAATTGGTGCTCGTTCGAGTGGTGGCACAATTGTACCGATGAGTGCTGTGGCAGTGATATCGAGTTCATCTGCTGTTGTGTACGGGGCAGGTAGAGTATTATCGGCATAACTTGCTGTGACAGTGTCACCTTCTGCGACTCTGAGTCTGTGACCAGATGATTCGTCAGTAACAGTGAAGAACACTGTGCCTTCGAATATTCCGGTAGCCTCATTAGTCTCAGTTACAGTTAGGTCAATACCTCCTGCATCAGAGTCAGACCACACGTCGACGTTGAAGTTGTCGACTGCTTCTGGATCTAAGTTCATATCTGGATCAATTACTCTTACAACACCTGTTCCGCTAGCTGGATAGACTTGCTTCAAGCCACTGGGTTTCACCGATATTCCATCTAATGAGTGCTGAACCGACTACAGTTTCATCCTCTGAGAATTCAAAGGATACAGTAATACCGTCATCATCATCTGCTGGCAATAATCCATCAGTTGGACCATTACCAGAAGGTGGAGTTGAAACTACATCATCACCATTTGCGTTACCAGTTGTGGTATCGCCATCGGCATCATGTGTGAATCCGGTAAGAATTACCTCACCAGTAAAGATGCCTGTGTCAGTACCAGTTTCGACTAGTTTGTAATTGTCGAGTTTGTCACTTCTGGTGGAGACCTTTATTGGGTCAACATCAGTGTTACCAATTTCGTCAATTAGGTTGCTGTCAAAGTTGTGATCTGGTGCGACAATAGTAATGTATACTTTATCAGTCCAAGTGTAAACTTTTTGGTCAAGCTCTACAGTTGCTCCGAAGTTTGAAGTGAAGATTGTCAAGTTGACGTCTTCGTCTTCGTCGCCTACAAAGTCAGATCCGGATGGGCCCCAGTCAGAATATTCGAGTATGGCTTCTTCGCCTCTATTCAAATCTTCACCATCTAATGTTTGAGGAATCTCGACGACAATCTGGAAGATACCAGTGCTGTCACCTGTTTCTCTAAAGTTAAATGGTTCTGGGTCAAATGCGGCACCGTTGTTGTCAGCGTCACCCATGGTGACGGTGGCAGCATCAGAGTCCCATTCAATCAAGTCCAAGTCATATGTTTCAGCCTGATCATTGTCCAGATCGAAGTCTGGTTCAATGAGGGTCATGATCATATCGGATCCAATTATGTATACGGATTTGTCGGATTGCAATACACCGTTTCTCAAGTCAAATGTTGCGGAATCAGTTACAGTGTTTGGATCACCTGATGCATCAATTGGATCAGTGTATTCTACTTGGAGAATATCTCCTTGTATAATACAGTAATCACCACTGATTGCGGCTCTGGTGAATCTGTCCGTTACTGGGTTTGCAGCAACGTCAGCTGCTCCATTGAGTGGAGCATAATCAACTGTATCTGGGCACAACGTATTGGCTGGACCGTCGGTGTATCTAACTACAATATCAGATTCGAATATTCCTGCATCTGGTGCGATTTCATCCATTGGACCAAACTGTCTTGCAGTTGGGTCATCAGTGAATGTTCCTGTTGCAATTGCTCCAGTAGCAGCTTGTGTAATTGTTACTTGTACCAGTAACAAATCCAATACCACTTGGAGAAGGTGAAACAGTTAATTCGCCATCCTCAATTGAGGATACGTTATCTGTAAAGGTGAATGATGGCAACTTTATGCACCTTGGTTAACGTACAAAGTATCAGTGAGATGTAAAGCCTGTACTACCATTAACAATAATCTAATTCGATTATTCACATCGATGTTAGTATCACCGTTAAGATCATTCCATGTTGCTGTTGCACTGTTTCCTACTGTTGCTGTTGGATCATCATCAATTGTGACTGCGCCTGGAGTCATACCACTATCTGCATTTACTGTAACAAGTTCGTCTGAAGAGACTTCACCTGTTCCAAGGTTAGTAAATATTCCTGTTGCACAATTGGCTGGTGGCATACCTGTTTGACAGATAATCACATTGCCTACTGTTGGAGCAATGCTACTTATTTCAGAACCTGAACCAAGACCGGTTGCACCGTCATTGGTAAAGGTTGCTGCTACAGAGTATTAGGCTCCTTGTGTAATGGTTACTGGACCATTTACAAACGCACCTGGCAGGACCTGAACGACAGTGAGCACAGATAATTCAGCACCTGAATCAAGACCGGTTACACCGGATATCGGTAAAGGTTGCTGTTACTACGTTGACTCCATGTGTAATAGTTACAGGTACACCATGTTGCAAAGACTGAAGGATCACCAAGTTACAGAGCCACTAAAGCCAGGAGTAGTAGTGGCGATATTGGTTATTTCACCGTCATCTACCCTACCGTTTCCAACTAATGTATTACCTACATTGATTGGACCATTGGTTTCTACTGGACTACCAGCAAAGCCGAGTACTACAATATCAGAACCTCTTTGTACAGAGATCTTTACTGGACCGACGTTTGCTGTTCCTGCAACTGCTTGTGCGATTTTATCTTCACCGCTTGCGGATATATCGAAATCTGGATCGTTAACTCTCACGTGAACTATTAGATCACCACTGTCTAGGAACTCACCTGCTTGAAGGCCGGCTGGTGCTCTTGGAGAACCCAAAGTATTCATTCCAGTTTGGTGGATTGGGAATACTGAACGGCCTTTTGGTGTAGTGTCACTAGAGGCAGCAAAGTCTGATGGGATACCAAATGGTACCGGATAGACTGTTCTGTCTAGACTAACTGAACCAGTGTTGGCACGAATACCTGCGCCATCACCTACTTCAATGATTTCACCAGATGCATCTCTAAAGTCAACATAGTTAACTTCCATATCGAGACCGGTTACAGATTCAGGAGCTGTTGCGCCTGGTCTGCACCATGCAGATGGAACTTGGAAGTCACCAGTAAAGACACCAGAGGCTTGTGTGGTCTCAATTAATGAGAATCCAGTTCCGCCTAATCCAGTATCAGTTCCAACAGTTGCTACTAGCGGAGCTAAGCAAGCTACTTGTTGCTGATGGTTGTTTCCATTGTAAATCATCAAATGTGACATCTAGTAGTCTACCTAATTGATCACCACTGCTTAATGCAATTGATGTGCCACCGTTTGCAACGGTTGCATCACCAACTACATCAAAGTTGGCATCAGAAGGTATACCGACTACGGTATAGATATCGACAAGATCAGTGTCTACGTTAAGATCTAAGTCTTCAAGTGTAATTGTAACTGTGTCAGCGTTTTTGAAGGTTTCTGCACTAAATGATACGACACCAGAGTGAGCTGGGGCTGCTTCTTGATCAGATACTTGAGTTACAACACCATCTGCGCCTAAGTCATTATATGTGACTCTTGGTGATTCTTCATCATCCAAGTCCTCAATTACAATAAAGCTTGCTTGATCTGGAAATTGGGGTTAGACCAGTGTATGTTGCAGGGTCAAGTATGTTAAGCTGGTTGATCATGGTGTACTCTAAGGTACCATCAAAGGTACTAGTGTTATCACCTGTCTCTTCTAGCTCTAATCTGATTATTTGGTTAGCAATTCTTTCATTAGTCTCTCTACCATCATTCAAAAAGCCGTATCCAAAGATATCTGCAGCTACTGGGAATACAGTGTTACCAGGTAAGGCACCTGCAATACCGTTAGCGGTAAAGGTGACAGTTAACGGAGTACCAGCAGCCAAATTCTCAAATGCACCTTCATTTAGTAAAATCAACCCTTGTAGAGGTTGACCAAGGAAGGTGTTTGTTGTGATAAATGGGTTTGCTGGGACACTGTTGTCTGAAACTCCAGCCAACGTAATGTCGACTGTGTTAATTCCAGAACCTGGAGTATTGGTCAATGACCTAACATCGTAGTTTAGTAGTATGAATCCATGGAAGTTTGCTTTATTGATTGGTGTTGATTTGAAGAGATCGTCCATTGTTCCAAGTGGTAGTGTAAGTGTAGTTCCTCCAACTGCACCTGACAAGTGTGCTAAAACAGTTGTTGTAGCACTTCCAGTTTTGAGCATTGCTCTTTCACTGAATTTTTGTACAGGTTCATTGAGAGTAACAGTACCACCAGTTAACGTAGGTCCAGCCAAATTATGTAATGTGACTGGTTTGCCTGTCGTTAATGTTGGAATAATACTAACACCTGGATTAAAGAGATCTAAGTCTTCATCGGCTCTGCTGTTTTTGTTTGCATCGCCATCAACTAATGAGAGTGGAATTTCTTCACCAGAAGACCATTCAGCATCAATTGGTTTAATATCAATTGTTGCAAAGTTGAAACCTACAAGAATCGTAACTGGGGTCTCATTATAATCGATAGATGCGGAGGTTCCCCTCTTTGCAGCATCTGTGATTTTAATGACTGATGTATCTGACTCATCATATGAACCAAATATACCAGAGTTTGGACCCTGTTCTGTAATTGTTATTGGTACGTTACCGCCTAGGAAACCATTGAAGGTTGTCCATGTGGTTGGGTCTTGAGTATTTCCTGTTGTTACAAGTTGAGAATCGGCGTTATCTTGTAAGGTAGCGACGTTTCCTTTACCTTGAACATCGGGGTTAAATCTCAGTACACAATTATTATCACACATTAAGTTTGGAAGTTGACTTGTTAAGGAACCTGGACCAGAGAATGTATTTGCAAAAGAGTCACCATTGCCGGCGCCGTTCTCATCGAATACTTGGTAGTGTGTAGAAAGAGTTCCTACTGTACCAAATGTCCAAGAGTCTTCGTCGGTTGGATCAATGTTAAGCCATAGATCAGTGATCGTAGCTTGAACTTGTGAACCGTTGTATATACAGCCTTGTCTAAACTTGCTTTGGCAAATTGGTCTACAGTATCAAAAGTAAGTGTTGTTGTTTGAACACCACCACCTTTGTTGTACTGAATTACAACGTTACCAGTTGGGTTTAGATCATATAGTTGGATAAATGGCCAATGCATTAACTGTTGCCAGTCCGATTTGTCCAAATACACCACTAAGTGCTTGATGGTCTTTTTGATTCTCTAACTACGTTGTTTGCATCATTAGCACCAAAGTGTTCCGGCACGAGCAGATGGAAATTGCTCCACCTACTATAGTGGTACCTTCTGTTCCTTCACCACCGTTTCCGGTACTGCAACACCCACTGTATCAGTAAATGCTCCAGTGACCTAAACCTGCAAGCATTGTCGTTTTGATTACAAAATGTACCAAAGTCTATTCCTTGTTGCCAGGAGCTGTATGACGTAGAGTCAGCCATTATTGCCATTGTTTCTATCGGCAAAGTAACCATACCAGTTACCATCAACACCTTGTACCATTCTGAGAATCTTTCCGTTGACTGTAACGTCTGGTTCACCTTTTGCCTGGTCAGTATCATTAATGTTTGGATCAATTACAACGACCTCAATTACTTGAGGTCCTGACATGTAGTTATCAAACTGTGAGTTTTCTGCGGAGACAAATAGGTTAGCGTTGGCTGCATGAGCTGCTGGCATCATAGATGGAGCAGCAGCAATCATACCACCAGCTAACATAATTGTCATTAATGTAAGACTAGTTATTTTTCGACTTATTTCGTTATTCATGTTATTGATTTTTTTGTTAAAAATTTGTATATAAGGCTAATGGACGAATTGTCCACAAATTGACATATTTTTGAATATATTTCATGCCTGAGTGATTCTTTGTGTAATTTATAGATCGGATTATGTAATAATTACAATCTTGATGCTGTTTTGAGATCAATTCGAGAAAATTTCACACTCTTTGTAATTTATTGTGTAATTATTTTAAAGGTTTTCCATACTTTGATACTAGATATCAAATATAGAAAGCAAGATAATTACCATCCAAAACAAAAATCCATTGAAGATTCTAGTTACAGGAGGTGCTGGCTTTATTGGGAGAAACCTAGTAGAGCATCTTTTGAAAAATAATGAGATTACAATTTATGATGATTTGTCAAGTAGTACAAAAGAGAAACTGTTACCGTTGATTAAAAATGGTGCAAAATTTGTCAAGGGAGACATTTTAGATTGTGATTTACTATACAAAGTAAGCAAGAATACGGAACTAGTAATTCATTTGGCTGCAAAATCAGACGTATCTGAATCTGTCATTCATCCAGAAATTACTACCAATGTAAATTTGAATGGCACAATTAATGTTTTAAAGTGCTGTGCACAAAATAAAATAAAAAAAATAATCTTTGCTATCTTCAGCTGCAGTGTATGGAGATTGTAAAGATTTGCCAATTAAAGAAGAGTCAAAGACAGAACCATTATCACCATATGGTTCAAGTAAGTTAGCGGCTGAAAATGAAATTAAAAAATACGCAATTGAATTTGGATTTGATGCAATAATTTTGAGAATGTTTAATGTGTATGGCGTGGGACAAAATGAATTGTATTCAGGAGTAATTTCTGTATTTTTAAAAAACATTAGACAAGATAAACCGCTAGTAATTTATGGTGATGGAAAACAGACAAGAGATTTTATTTCAATTTATGACATAGTGGAAGCTTTTGATTGTGCAATTGTCAGCAAGTGGAATAAAAACATACAACATTGCAAGTGGCAAATCAGTTTCAATAAACAAATTGACAGAGATATTATCTGCTGGCAAAAAAATCAAAGTAATTTACAAAGAACAAAAGAAAGGAGACATAAGAAATAGTGTTGCAGATGTAACCTTGGCAGAAAAGAAACTTGGGTTTTATGCAAAAAGATCTTTGCAAGACGAATGTTCTAAATTATAGCTAGTCATCATTGTGTTTGTTATTTTTCTTATTACTTTGTTTATTATTTTGTTTGTTACTTTGTTCATCATTTTGTTTTTTAGATTCTTTTGCATCGCTGTGAGAATCTTGTGTGTCACATGCTCCTAGAGAATCACCGTGAGCCAGATGAGCTGAGACAGCAGATTGTCCTACAGTAATTGTATGATTACTTCCATTTCCAGGAGACACATGGCATATAGTTTCTTTTTCTGATTCTACAGAGGTACCACTGGAAGGAGTTACTTTTCCATGATGAGAATTACCGTTACTGTGATTGTCTCCAGATTCATTGTCTCCAGATTCATTGTCTCCAGATTCATTGTCTCCAGATTCATTGTCTCCAGATTCATTGTCTCCAGATTCATTGTCTCCAGATTCATTGTCTCCAGATTCATTGTCTCCAGATTCATTGTCTCCAGAACCACCATTTGCAGAGTCATCATTTTTTATGGTACCTAACCCTTGATCGTCAATTATGAAACATGAAATACAGTTATCCAAATTCATGGTAAATGTCTCATGTGGTTCTACGACAGTATTTCCATTTACAAGAACAGTTACCGTCTTTGTGGTTTCACCAGTAGCAAAGTCTAGTGTACCAGAATTTGACACATAATCAGAATCAGAAATTGTGGCAGTTCCATCTGATGTAGCAAAATCAACAGATGATTCTCCTGAAAGATTACCCGCTCTTTTTACCTTGAAAACAAAATTCTTGGTTCCTGAATTTCCCTCGTGTAAAGAGACATTTTTAATTGAAATCACAGTGCTGCTGCCAGATTCGGTAGTGGTAGTACTGCTAGAAAGAATTATTGTTGCTTTGTTAAAGTTCAAGACAGAGCCAGAATCGTTTACAATTGTTACATTGCCAGATGAAAAGAGATATTTCATTAATTCAAAAAATGACGAGTATGGACCAAAATGATCAGAGGGTTGAGCAAAAGACTGCGCAGGCATAAACACTGCACCAGAAATCAAAACTAGACCTAGCAAAATTCCCTTTAGCTGATTCATCAATGAAGAATTTGGAAATTAGTACTTGAATCTTGGTGATAACTTTCTAGTAATATTGAAATACTAAAAATGATGGCACAGTAAAAATAATTTCCAAATTATTCAAGTATTTGTAAAATCAGGATTTTTGATCAGGCTTCATGAAAAATCCTAAGAAATTATTTAGTAAATTCTAAATTTTTAGATCAGGATTTCCTGTTTTGAGTTTTTCCCAATCAGACAGAAAATTTTTCAGACCAATGTCAGTCAAAGGATGTTGCAGCATTTTGTCTAAAACTGCAGGAGGCAAGGTTACAACATCTGCTCCTATTTTTGCAGCATCAATAACATGTATTGGATGACGAATGCTTGCTACAAGGATCTCTGTTTTAAAATCATAATTGGAAAATATTTGCTTTATTTCTTTAATCAAATGCATCCCATCCTGACCAATATCATCCAGCCTACCGATAAACGGGCTGACATACTTGGCCCCTGATTTTGCTGCAAGCAAAGCCTGATTTGGAGAAAATACCAGTGTCACATTAACAGGTATGCCTTCTGATGAAAGTGACTTGCAGGCCTTCAAGCCATCAGGAGTCATTGGAACCTTGACTACGACATTTTTACCGTACTGACGTAGACGCTTTCCTTCCTCAATCATCCCAGAATAACTAGTACTTAGAACTTCCAAGCTTACATCACCTTTGATAATTTTGCAAATTTCTTCCATTCCTTTTTTTGGATTGCCTCCCTCTTTGGATAACAGAGAGGGATTTGTGGTAATTCCATCAAGCAAACCCATGTCGTTAAATTTTCTTATTGACTCGAGATTTGCAGTATCAAGAAAAATCTTCATAATTTTCTATTCCTTATTTCTCTGACTTGTTTTGCCATATTAAAAGATGTTATTCCGTGCTTTTCTAAAAGAAGTGGGATTTCGTTGTCTCTTGCAGATTCGCCAAACATGTCTTGGGCTCCTATTCGCTTTATTGGAACTGGATATGTCTCTGAAACAGATTCTGCAACTGCTGAACCCATTCCACCTAAAATATTATGTTCCTCACAAGTAACTATACAGCCAGTTTCTCTTGCTGCTTTTTCCAAAAGTCCAGAGTCAATTGGCTTTACAGAAAACATGTCCAATACTCTACAAGAAATTCCCTCGTGCTGTAAAGATTCAGCAGCATCAAGAGCCATTTTGACTGTTATGCCACAAGCAGCCAAAGTGCAATCCGAACCATCGCGAACCGTGATTCCTTTTCCAGTTTGAAACTCTTGGGATTCAGAATAGACAACAGGAGTATTTGATCTTGCCATTCTCATGTAAAATGGACCATACTCACTTGCCATCAACCTAGTTAATTTTGAAACTGCAAAGGTATCAGCAGGTATGAATACAGAAAAATTAGGAATCACCCTCATAATAGCAATGTCTTCAATTTGTTGATGTGACCCACCATCAGGTCCAACTGTCAATCCTCCGTGAGAAACAACCAGTTTTACATTGAGACCTTTTTTGCCTCCAAGTGATGGATATGCAATTCCATTTCTTATTTGATCTACTGCACGCCCTGGTAGAAATATTGCATAAGTACTTGCAAACGATATTTTTCCAGAGTATGCTAAACCAGCAGACAGGGAAACCAGATTGGCTTCTGCAATTCCCACGTTAAAAAATCGGGTTGGAAATTCCTTTCCAAAGCCAGAGATTTTAAGCGAATCTGTAGTATCTGCACCTAAGACCACTATGTGTGGATTTTCTCTCCCAAGTTCAATTAGAGTTTTAGAATACTCTGAACGCATGTCAGTCATAAGAGATGAATTCAAAGGTAACCTTCCTCTGCAGCTATTTTTCTTATTTGCTCTTTTTTTTCACCAATTATATGCAGATCAATCCATTTTTTCACAAGAGTGGAGCCGCCCAATAGATATGCTTTATCTAGCAAAATTTTTCTTCTTGCTTTTAGAATGTGAACTCTGAATTCATTTATTGTTCCACGTACATCTTTTTGACCAATAATAGCACTGCCTCCTACAAAGGCTCTAGCTCCGTCAATAAAGCAAGAACCAACGTTTTCTAGAGTTACACCACCATCAGCTTCAATGTAACCTGAAAAGTGGTGTTCATTTAAAATGACATTCAATCTTTTCATTTTTTCGTGGGTTTCTTCAATGTATTTTTGACCGGATTTACCAGGTACAACAGACATTACAATCAACTGATCAAGTGTTGGAAGGAATTTGTAAGACCAAACAGGGAGTTCAGTAGCAGGATTGATTGCAAGACCCACACCTACTTGGTTGTGTTTTAATAAATCATGAATTTCACCAAAGCTTGATTCATCACATACTTCAGCATGAACTGTAATGATATCGCTTCCTGCTTCAACATATTCTTTAACATGT
Source organism: uncultured Nitrosopumilaceae archaeon (assembly GCA_963825095.1). Lineage (GTDB taxonomy): Archaea > Thermoproteota > Nitrososphaeria > Nitrososphaerales > Nitrosopumilaceae > Nitrosarchaeum. Next base: position 38,278 of record CAWGRV010000019.1, on the reverse strand, counting down.
TTTACGGGTTCGTCAATCATTAAATGAGAATCAAATGGAAGTACAGTTAATGATCTCAATTCCTTTATTTTATTATGATCAAAAGTTTTGTTTGGAACAAATTTTCCATCCATTACATCAAGATGAATGTAATCAGCCTTTCCAGTTACACATCGTTTTATTTCATTTTCCAAGTGTGTCATATCACCTGCAATAATTGACGGTGCAATCATGAATTGAGAGTCTAGCTCCAAATTAATTATTGGAACTATATCAGAGTCAGGAGCTTTTCCATGCCATTGTGGATTACTCTCCATATGTTCAACAGATTTTCCTTTAATTGTTCTTGCAATAATTATTGAAGGAACTCCTTTTGTGGACTTTGCTTTGGAAATTGCAGCATCAATTTGTTCAATTCTGTGACCCTCAATTTCAATTACATTCCATCCAAAAGATCTCCATTTATCACCAGTCTTCCATCTTGATGCATCATTCCACATTTCAGTAATATCATTACCTTCTAATTTTTCATCCAATGGCATAATTCTTTCAGTGTAAGAATCTTGTTGAATGAAATTCCTATCCAAAAAAACCGTAAGATTATCTGCCTTGTATTTAGCTGCAGTCATTGCAGCTTCCCATATTTGTCCTTCATCAGATTCACCATCACCCATTATGGTATAGACATGATGATTTTTTCCATCCATTTTTGCAGCAAGTGCAATACCTATGGAATATGATAATCCTGTTCCTAGGGAACCTCCACAAAATTCAACACCAGGACATTTTAGATCAGGATGTCCCTGCAATTTACTTCCAAATTTTCTCAATGTTTCAAGTTCCGATTCTGGAAAATATCCTGCAACGGCTAAGTCTTGAAAACAATCCAGGTGCAGCATGTCCCTTGGATAAAACAAGTCGATCTCGGTTCTCCCATTGAGGTTGTTTAGGATCATATCGCAAATATTTGAAAAATAGACATCCTAGAATTTCTGCCATTGAAAACGATCCTCCAGGATGTCCAGAGCCAGCAGTGTTTGTTGATTTAATCACTAATTTACGCGCTCGTAGAACATTTTTCTTTATTTGATAATAATTAAGTCCCATTTCTTGATTACATTTGTGAATTTAATAAATATCTACTTTTACTAGTCGTGAATTTGATCGATGAAAAAAATGTAGACAAGAAATGTTTCAGTCACAGTTACAATAGAAAACAAACTATTTTAAAAAAAACAAAAGACATGAAAAATACAAATAGATATTGCAGAACTGGAAAGCTCTTTAAATTAGAAAACCAAGTTTATGCATAAATAAAAATTACATATCTAGTAAATCTAAATAATACATCAAAATTTAGGTGTTCATAATGAAGATAAAAGTTGAAAGTGCAAATCTTTTAAAAAAGAAAACAGGGATGCTGTGTGGATTTGTATTAGAAGGTTCGGATAAAATACTAGGTTTAGAAAAAATTGATTTCAAAATAACTCCTGCTATAAAACAATCAATAAATGACATGGGTGGAAAATTTGGCAAAATAGTTGTGATTCCGACTTTGGATAAAACTACACAAAGAATACTGGTAGCAGGACTAGGAAAAAGAGAGAAATTCACTAATGATACTATACGATTTGTTTCAGGTAAGATTGCTCAAAATGCTAGAGAATTAAACTTGAAGGAATTCTCCATAATTGTGCCACCAAGTTTTGTTATGGATCCTGCGCTTTCAGTATCACAAATAGTAGAAGGATGTAAAATGTCTGTTTACAAATTTGAAAATTATAAATCAAAAAAGGAGAACATCATTCCAGACCTTACAATATTAATTTCTAAATCAGACAAGATTTCAAAAGCGATAAAAATTGCCGAAGTTGTTTCAGAGGGAGTAGTATACACAAAGAGTATTGCAAATTTGCCACCAAACGAATGTACACCCACAACATTGGCAAATTTTGCAAGAACCATTGCAAAAAAGAACAAAATGAAATGTAACATAATTTCAAAAAATGAACTCAAAAAGAAAGGATTCGGTGGAATTACAGCAGTAGGACAAGGAAGCAAAAATGAACCAAAGTTAATAATTTTGGAACATATTGGAGGTAATCAAAATGAAAAACCAATTGTACTAGTTGGAAAAGCTGTAACTTTTGACACGGGTGGGATTTCCTTAAAACCAGGTGAAAAAATGGATGAGATGAAATTCGATAAATGTGGCGGATGCACTGTAATTGGAATAATGAAAACAGTCTCAGAATTAAAACTTCCAATAAACATTGTGGGAATTATTCCCTCAGTTGAAAATATGCCAGGTGGAGAATCATACAGACCAGGGGACATTATAAAATTATACAACAAAAAAACTGCAGAGATTCTAAATACAGATGCAGAGGGCAGAGTGATTTTGGCAGATGCATTATCTTATGGTGAAAAACAATATGCGCCAAAAGCAATTATTGACTTTGCAACATTAACTGGAGCTTGCATAATTGCACTAGGAACTAACATAGCTGGCATGGTTTCAAATAATGATAAATTAGCACAGAAAATTATAGAATCATCAAAAAGGACAACAGAGGATGTTTGGTTACTTCCACTAAATGACGACTATATGGATTTGGTAAAATCAGATGTGGCAGACATGAAAAACACTGGAGTTGGAAGAGCAGCTGGAACCATAACTGCTGCAGCATTTTTAAGAAATGCAATAGAAGATACACCGTGGATTCATTTGGATATTGCAGGTGTTGCATGGACCCAGGTAGCAACTAAAGAAAAGCCTTACAATCCAAAAGGTGCTACAGGTTTTGGGGTAAGATTAATTTTAGATTATCTTCAAAATATATAAATTCAAAAAATCAAATAACTACAATTATCATTATTGAAAATTAGTTTACATGTTATTATACAAAAAAAACTCTTACTTTGTTATGGCAAAAGAAAGTGTTTGCAATTGTAATGATTTACACCATACCGGTCATGACTACATACACTACAAACATGTAGGAAACCAATGCATACATCCAGATGGTCATATTCACAAGATTGGAGAAAAATAATGAATGTGGAAAATGCAGTAATGAGGTTAAGCGATCTAATCATGGAACGTGAGCAGCTCAGAGAACTAATTCAAAAAGAATTGAAATACAACATATCAGAAAGTGCTAAAACAAGCGTAATTGCAACAGTTGATTTTCTAGGTGATGAGATAGCTACTCTAAAGGATATTCTAAAGGATCTAGATTAATCTAGTAGCCACGGCTGTTCCGATCTGGCTTGTCGATACTTGGATTTCTAAAACCGTGTTTTTCCATCATGTGATTTAAAAATCGTATATCATCTGAAAATTGTTGCCCACAAACAGCGCAGTTAGTCATTGGATTCAGATTGTAAATTATGAATTCGATATTAAAAGATTGATTGTCTAGTAATTGAAAATGCCAGCACTGTTGCTTCCCAAGAGCTCTCGCATCTTAGTAGCACAACAGCGACATTAGGTTTGACTTCCAAGTTCGGAATGGGATTGGGTCGCACCCTAACGCTATGACCGGCTTGAACAATGTTGACACAATCTTATCTATTAAGGTAACGCCGAATTTTAGATGTTTCAAGAGGTATAAAGCCAGGATTTATCGAATTACAACATGACTCATAGAGTTGCAGTATTGGACAAAGATCTTTGCCAACCAAAAAAATGTGGTCTAGAATGTATAAAATACTGCCCAGTAAACAAATCTGGAGCAGACTGTATCATTCTCAACGAAGAATCAAAAAAAGCTCAGATAGATGAGGATATTTGCAATGGATGCGGTATTTGTGTCAAAGTCTGTCCATTTGATGCAATAACTATTGTTAATTTAGCCGCTGAGTTAGCCGATGAGAAAATTCACCAGTATGGTCCAAACTCATTTAGACTATACAAATTACCTACACCAAGGAAAGGAGAGGTTGTAGGATTACTTGGTAGAAATGGAATGGGAAAAAGTACTGTAGTAAACATTCTCTCTGGAAATTTAAAACCAAATTTAGGCAGATATGAAAATCCTCCGGAATGGGATGAGATTTTAAAATATTACAGTGGAACTGAATTAAAATCACATTTTGAAAAAATTAAAAATAAACAAATTCACGCATCAATTAAACCTCAGCAAGTACATCATGTTGCACAAGCATTTAATGGAACAGGAAAAGAATTGATTGAAAAATATGATGAACGCGGCATATCAAGAGATTTAATCAAAGAGTTGGGATTAGAAAATTCAATGGAACAAAATCTTAAAGAGCTTAGCGGAGGAGAACTTCAAAGATTAGCCATAGCAGCTGTTGCATCCAAAGATACGGAATTTTATTTTTTTGACGAACCATCATCCTATAATGATGTTTTTCAAAGAAAAAGTGTAGCAAGAGTAATTCAAAGTTGGCTAAAATTGGAAAAAGTGTAATGGTTGTGGAACATGATTTAACACTTCTTGACTTTCTTAGTGATTATATCGAGGTACTTTATGGAGAACCTGCTGCATATGGAATTGTATCCAGTGTATTATCAACAAAAATTGGAATCAATGTGTTTCTTGATGGTTACCTTCCAACTGAAAACGTACGATTTAGAGACAAGAAATTTTCTTTTGACACATCTTCGACATCTACTGATCAGTTTCAAGAGGGGAGTGAAATTATGTCTTATCCAAAACTAGAGAAAAAATATCCAAAATTTTCAGTTACCGTTGAATCTGGAAGAGTAAGAAAAGGTGAGATTTTAGGAATAATGGGAGCAAATGCACTTGGAAAAACAACATTGATGAAAATGATTGCAGGTGTGGAAAAACCAGACTTTGGAGAAATTAACAAGAAAATAAAAATTGCTTACAAGCCACAGTACCTTCAAAATGATATCGATGTTGAAGTGATTGCATTATTAGATAAAGCAAATGGCGGCCCAATAGAGGGAAGTCAGGAGGAAGAGCAGATACTTGATCCCTTAAAAATTAAAAAATTGTACAATAAATCAGTAATTAATTTATCTGGTGGAGAGTTACAAAAAATTTCAGTTGCTTCGTGTTTATTGCAAAAGGTAGACCTTTATGCATTAGATGAACCATCTGCATTTTTAGATGTAGAAGACAGGATCACTATTGCAAAATTTTTTCAGAAATTTGTTCGCTCATTTGGAAAATCAGCAATAATAATAGATCATGATATTCAATTAATGGATCTTGTATCTGACTCTATGATAATTTTTGAAGGAGAACCAGGAAGATTTGGACATGCTACATCTCCAATGCCAAAGGCAGATGCAATGAACAGATTTCTAAAATCCCTTGACATGTCATTTAGAAGAGATGAGAGAAGTTCTAGACCAAGGGTAAACAAACTAGAAAGTAGACTTGACAAAGAACAAAAAAGTGCTGGAAATTTCTATTACAAGAATTGACTCGAATGTTAAAGAAGTCATTAGAGAATATTCTAACATTACAAGAAAATGAGGAACTTATATCATCTTTTGATCAGATTGGAGACATAATCATTGTTAGAATTCCAGATTCTTTATTATCAAAGAAAAAACTCATTGGTGAAACTTTACTAAAGGAGGTAAAAATTGCTAGGAGTGTTTTTTATCAGGCTTCACCTGTAGAAGGTGATTTTCGTACAAGAAATTTGGAGATTTTAGCAGGTGAAGACAAAACAGAAACAGAGTACAAGGAATTTGGCTGTAAATTTACAGTAGATGTTGAAAATGCATTTTTTTCGCCTAGGTTATCTACTGAGAGAGAAAGAATTGCTAATTTGGTTCAGGATGGAGAGACCATAGTCAATATGTTTGCAGGGGTGGGGATGTTTTCAGTCATGATTGCCAAAAAGAAAAAATGTACTGTTTATAGCATTGATATTAATCCAGTCGCATCAAAACTGTGTGAAAAAAATATCAGATCAAACAAGTTAGCAGGGAACATTATTTCAGTAAATGGAGACGCCTCACAAATTATTCAACAGCAACTAGAAAACAAATCAGATAGAACACTAATGCTACTTCCAGAAAGATCTGATGAGTTTTTAAAATCTGCAATTCAAGCAACCAAAAACAATGGTGTAATTCATTATTATTCTCATATTCATGCAGATAAAAAATCAGATGCAGGAAAACTGTCTGAAGAACATTATATGCAAATAACTCCAGTCAAATCAGAAATTTTGGGATCAAAGATAGTAAGACCAGTAGGACCTAGATACTATCAAACAGTGGTAGATGTAAAAATTTCAAAATAAATCAGTCATCTGATGAAATTGATGCAGATGAAGGTTTTGTTGTTGCCATAACATAACCAATCCAAGCTACTACACCAAGTATTCCACCAGCAATCATTAAAATTGATAATTGCAATACTATTGGACTCCATTCAGAGAGCATTAGCAAATATGCATAAACAAAGAACGTAACAATACACAATACAAAAATTGTAACCCCCATACCTTTGCGTTTATTCAATGCGGTAAAGTTTTTGGTGAGTTATTTATTAGTTTGAACTAGTTTAATTCAATTGCCATTAGATATGCATCTTCCCCATCACGATAATATGCATTAAGTTTTTGTCTAATAGTAAAACCTAGTTTTTCATATAATCTAACAGCATCATTATTGCTACATCTAACTTCAAGATAGAATTCATCGCATTTTTTTAGCTTGATGCCATTGACAGATTCTTCGACAAGAGCTTGTCCAATTCCTTTTTTTCTATATTCTTCAAGAACCGCAATAGATACAACATGTCCCTTTTTTACAAATCCTAATTTTTTAAAATTGGAAAAGCCATATTCGGTTTTACACATAATATAGCCGATATGTTTTCCTGCAATTTCTCCAACAATAAATGCTTCTGGTATTTCGGCAAGCAAACTTTCATAGAAATAATCAGAATAGTGTTCAGGAAGAGTTTTCAAATTAATCTCCATAATTGGGATTAGATCGCTTGGTTCTGCACGTCGAATGTTGCAATCACCGATTTGTCTAAGAATTACTTGCATACCTATTGTACTTTATTGTCAATATTTAATTTTAAACCATAAAAATTGACAAAACTCAAGTTTGCTATTTGAGATCAGACTGTTTTTAAGATGTGTTTGTATGTTACAGTGATTTCTTACTTATTTAGACGGGATCAAATTTCTGACTATTGAATAAACTTGAAAATTTTGGAAAAACAAAAAAAGATAATGGAAGAATCACAATAGCTGAATTCTTCCTGTTCCTCTTCCAGTTGATATGTAATGACCTTTGAGATCTGCTTGTTTTTGTTTTTGCATCTCATCAAGTTTGATCTTTGTTGTACCTTTTGCACTCATTATCCACAAGTCTCCTGCAAGCTTTAGTCGTTTTGCTTCAATTGTTTTGTCTTGCAGTCCCATGAATTCAGATGGTGTTACTGGTCCAGTAATGGTAGACGTTCCTTTGTTGGCAGATCTAACCACTATAGTATCTTTGAAATCTATTCCTGTCATTACTAGTAGTATACTAGAATTGCAAATGGAGTCTCGTTATCCAATATTCTAATATTTTATCTCCATTGTAAACTAAAACTTTAAAGTTATGTGATTCAATTATTTTTGATGAAGATTGGAGGTTTGTTTGGAAAATCAGGTTCAAATGACAATGCATTAGAAAAAACTCTGTCAGAGACATTAGTCAAAGATGTAATGTCAAAACAATTGATAGTTGCCAATTCTTCAACTACAGTCTATCAGATTGCAAAAATGATGGAACAGGGGATAGGAGCAGTCTTGGTAAAAAATGATTCTGATCCCATAGGAATTATAACAGATAGAGATTTTGCAACTAAAATTGCAGCAAACAAATATCCTCTAGATACAACAGTAGGCAATATTGCATCAATGCCTTTACAAACAATTGGTCCAAATGAATCAATATTGGATGCAGCCACAAAAATGTCATTAAAAAAAATTCGAAAGCTTGTTGTAGTTGAAGACATCAAAGTGGTTGGAATAATTACCTCAACTGATGTGGTAAACAGATTATCTGCTATTAAAAAAGATGTTTGAATGTAAATTTTCTAAACAGTCAGTTTGTTGTTCTGGAAACGTATAATGAGATTAAATTCTTTAAGGATTTTGATTATTGAAGACTGTGTTTGTGGTGGTATATGTTATGCACAACATTAATGAGCATATCAGATTTTTTTGATAGTAAGCAAAATGCCACATATTGTATTCACAAAACGATTTAATTGAAAGGTATAGAGGTTAAACAGAATGAGTGATCCTTCTCATGAAATCATAGTCTCCTTGGTTAATTCAATGTTTGAGGTAAATCAATTCAACAGGGGAATCTATTCATTGGAATTTAGAATTTTAGATAGTGATTTTAAATCAAAATTTGAAAATCTCGCAAGAAAATTAGAAAATATGAATTATTTTTGCAGATTGGTAGAAATCAATGGTGAAAGATTCTTAATAATTGAGAAATTTACACAAAAAAAACAGATAAAGTGGTTAAACGCATCTTGGATTCCTCGCATTTTGTTTGCAATTGTGATAATTTTTGTGATGGTTGATGGGTATTACAAGACCTTGGAGTGAAATACTCTAATAAACATAGGAGACCCACTTGAAATGGCAGGAATTTACACACTGTCCCTTTTAGGAATTTTAGGGGTTCATGAATTAGGACACCTAGTTGCAGCCAGATATCACAAACTAAAAACTACTTGGCCATATTTTATTCCAGGGATACCTGTTTTTGGATTTGTGCCAACCTTTGGAGCTTTCATACAATCAAGAGGACTAACAATTAATCGCGAAATATTATTTGATGTTGCAATTGCAGGACCCATTGCCGGGCTAGTTGTTGCAATAATTGTTTCGCTTTATGGTGCTTATACCATGCCAATTATAGATCCAAACATTGTTGAACAATTTTCAGAAAATGGTGGAAGTCTCACAGGGTTACCATATGGCAATTCATTATTATTTGATGGTGCATTAGCTGCATTTGGAAAAGAAGATGTATTTTTTATTTATACGCCGGTATTATGGGCGGCGTGGATTGGATTTTTGATTACATTTTTGAATTTATTACCTGCTTGGCAATTAGATGGTGGACATTTAGTGAGAACCTTGTTGGGTCCAAAATTGCATAGATATACAACATATGGAAGCATCGCAATCTTGATCTTTTTAGGTTTTTGGCCAATGGCAATTATGATTGTTGTTTTAGGAACAAGAAACCCCAGTGCAAACCCATTAGATGATGTTTCACCTTTATCAAAGAATAGAAAAATTGCATACTTGGGAATTATTGCATTAGCTGTATTGTGTGCACCTTTGCCAATTAATTTTCTATCGTAGTAAGACCCTAGAACCATCCATCACTACAGTAATTTTTTGTCTAGGACCCTGAGTTTTTAGAACATAGTCCAATGATGGTTTTATCCCAGAAAGAGAAATCATGTTTAATTTTTTTACATAATATTCTGGAAGGACTGAAACTAGCCCAATTTGAAAATTTTTTTGTATTTCAGACAAAAATAACAAATCTTCCATTCCATCAACATATTTGATTGGATTTCGGAGTTGATCAATACTCAATCTTCCTTCAATAAATTGTTGAAGGGCATTTGATCCTAATCCAGATTTACACTCAGCTACCAAGATAGTTAGTCCTCCATTTTGAATTGCACCAGCACAATTCCAAAGAGATGAAAGAGATTTTCCAAGAGTGTTATTACTTGAATCTTTTCCTGTACTGATAATGACTGATTTATGGTGACCTACATCTTTGAATGCAAATGATTCTAGAATTTTGGTTGATGAGAGGGTTTCTGAAGGATGCCCTATTGTAAAATCAACTATTCCTTGAGAATTGGCAACTATTTCAATTGCTTGAATCTCAAAATTATCAGTAAATTTTTTTGCCTCGTCAATACTTTCTGTAGGTTGTCCTGGTGATGGAACATTACTTTTTCTTTTCGCGTACGCCGAAAGCATGGATTCCTGACCAAACTTTTTGATCAATCTAGTGGAAATGGTTTCGTATCCAAATAAACCATCAAATTCCATTTCACCCATAAAAACCAGATTAGAATTTAAAAGATTAGAGTTATCAAATTCATTAATCGAACTTCCTTCAGGCAATCCTGATTTTACAAGATTCATAATTCTTTTCTCAGCTAAAATTTTTGGGAATGGTACAGACTTTTGTTCACATATCATAAATAACGATGAAATGATTTTTTGAATAGATTTTGAATTGTGTAAAACCACCAGCTCCATTGGTTTTGTAAAATCAATTCCATTCAGTTTTTCATTGATCGCTGAATCCTCCATGATTTTACCATCAGAATCAATTTTTTGTTCTAGATTCTCTGCCCTAATGTCTAGAACCACATCAGTAATTCCATAGTTTAACCAGATTTCAGGCATGATTACTACACAATACAAACCAAAATAAATCCAGTGCTGTTAATAGTGATGTGGAATTTGTAAAAGAATTTGCAACATTTTTGCATCAAAGTGGCATAATAAAATTTGGTGATTTTACACTTGCCAGTGGCAAAAAGAGTTCATATTATGTAGATTTGAGATTAATCCCTAGTTATCCTCATCAATTTAGAATTTTGATAAAATATCTTCAGAACGACATTACTGAAAATATAGGATTAAGTAATTTTGATTCTTTTGTATCAGTTCCTACAGGTGGATTAGTTATTGCGTCAGCATTGGCAATGGAAACAGTTAAGCCAATAATTTACGTACGAAGCAAACCAAAAGATTATGGTACTTCAAAATCAATTGAGGGATTAATCCGTGAAGGGATGAGTGTTTTGATGATAGATGATGTTGCGACAACTGGGGGTTCAGTTGTAAACGCAATAAAATTGTTAAAAGAGGCACACATCAAAGTAACAGATGCATATGTAATTGTCAATAGAATGGAAGGTGCGGATGGAGCACTAAAAGAATTGGGAGTGAAATTACACTCAATTACCAATATCATACAAATCACACAAGAGTTGTATCAACAAAAACTAGTTGATAAAATCATTTTAGAAAAAGTAAAAAACCAGATCGCCAAATAACCTTGGCAGCTCAGACAAATGCCTTTAAATCATCTTTCAGATATAACTCTGATTCTTCATTGCAGCCACTAAATTTTGGCTTTGCTCATTTTAAAACTAATGGAATGATATGGGCCCAAAGGGCTTCGATCCCTTGACTCCCCGGTTATGAGCCGGGTACTCTACCAAGCTGAGTTATGGGCCCTAAGCAGGTGATTTTTATCTTCGGTATAAAATGTTGTGAGCTCAACAGTATGCTTCGTAACAACTATCAAGCAATAGATTTTGTGCAGAGATAGATCTGTCTGCTATTTGGATCAAATCATCTTGATTAGTTGATGTTTTTTCAAGAATATTTCTCCATGATGCGGCATGACGTATATCAGCTTCAGTATGGAGTTTAAAGTATTCAGTAGATTCTGTACTGGACATTCCATAATATTCTTTCAAGCCGTCAAGTTTTGTCTGGCTAATTTTAGGAATCTCTTTTTCAAAAGCATACATTGCGCATGCACCTCCCTCATAGGTATTCATCAATCCAGATAACTCTGAAATTGCTTTTCTGGTCTTTTCTAAGCCATTGTAATGAATTAATTTTTCTTCAGAAATTCCAAGTTCTCCTGCAAATTTAATCCATAGATTTATGTGAGTGAATTCTTCTTGTTGATTTTCAATTAATTCACCAACAACAGAATTTGGAGCTTTTTCTATAATTGGAGTCATTAAGGATGGAACTACTTTAACGAGTTGAAAGTATTCTTTAGAATAACCGGCTAAAGAATCAAGAGTTAGTTTTCCATCAGACCACATCTGGTAGAATGGATGTTTTAGTAAACTTCTTTCTTCAATGATTTTATCAATTTGTTTTATTAGATTCATGAAACATCTTCTTATTTGCCAATAAAAAAATCTTTGTGGTTTACAAAAGATTTTATGGACAAATTACCCAAATTTGTTGGGTTCCAGTGGTGTAGACCGGTCAAGCATACTGCCCTTTCAAGGCAGTGATCCCGGGTTCAAAATCTAACGATGAAAATCCCGGCTGGAGCACCAAGATTTAATTACTAACGAGAAAGTTTTTTGAATAGGTTACGTCTTGGACAGGAAAAATATCGAGATTAATCCTTTGGTTGAAACATATGGTACGTATATCGATAAAATCAACTATGCATTAGATAAAGAATTATCACTTTATTCAGAATCCGAATTCATTGAACCGTTAAAGTACTCCCTAGAAGGGGGGAAACGAATTAGGCCAATCATCTTAGTTTTAGCTGCAGAAAGTGTAGGAAAACTTGATGATAATACACTAGCAGCAGCTTGCGCTATGGAATTTTTGCACATGGAATCTATAATTCACGATGACATTATAGACAATGAAACAATGCGGAGACAAAAAGATCCATTCCATATAAAATATGGGTACAACACAAGCGTCTTAACAGGAGATTTTGTTTTAGGATTAATTCTTGCAATTTCCTCAAGATTGAATAATGCCAGGATTACAAAAGATTTGGCAACAACTGCAATGTTGATGAGTGAAGGCGAAATGATTGAAAGCAGATTAGAATCTAGCGAAGATGTTACATTTGATGATTATCTCAAAGTAATAGAATACAAAACTGCTACCGCCTTTGAGGTCGCAGCAAGGATAGGCGCAATAATTGCAAATGGAACCGAAGATGAAATCGAAGCCTTAACAGAATATGGAAAGAACATAGGAATTTCGTATCAGATAAGAGATGATTTGTTGGATTGGAAGAATGAAGATAAATTATTTAATTTACTTATCAAGAAAAGTTCTGATCCTAGAGATGTGTTCAATAAAATGGAAGAACTTTTGAAAGTGTATTCTGACAAAGCAAGAATAAGTTTGAGAAAAATTTCAGAAAATAATGCAAAACTGAATTTAGAAAATCTTATTAAATTTACAACCTTTAAGGCATAATTCCTAGACTAAGAGTTGGTGCAGCGAATTGCACAAATTTGATTATTGGATTTGGGTAAACACCAAATCCTACCAAAAATACAATAGAAAATACCATAATTGCTATTACGGATTTTGGTTCCGGTACACGTTTTTGAGTTTCTCCTTCAAAGTACATTTTTCTCACAATCCAACCATAGTATGCTAGTGAGAGTGCACTGTTAAGAACTCCGGCAATCGCAAGCCAAGGTGCCCATGAGACAGAAGAACCCGCATCTAAAGCACCTCCAAACAAAACGAGTTTACTCCAAAATCCTGCAAGTGGAGGTACTCCCGCTAATGCCAATAAAGAGATGACCAATCCAAGGGATGTAATTGGCATTCGTCGACCAAGGCCTTTGAGTTTATCAAGATTAGTTACCGCAAGTGTTGTAACTATTCCTGCAACTGCAATGAAAGCGGCACCTTTCATTACTGCGTGATTTAGTATTTGGTATAGCGAACCTTGCAAACCAAGGGAGTCTATACGGTGAAATTGCAAGTCCTATCAAAATGTATCCAGCATGAGCGATACTAGAATAGGCCAACATTCTTGCAAGATTCTTTTGCATGATTGCAGCCACGTTTCCTATTGTCATTGTCATTACTGCAATTATAGCAAGGGCCAAAGTCCAATCAAGATTAAGTACAACCATTCCTAAGACGATAATTCTAATTGCTGCCGCAAATCCTGCTTTCTTTGTTCCAGCAGCAAGTAAAGCAGTAATTGTTGGTGGTCCACCTTCATATGCATCTGGTAACCACTGATGAAAAGGAACTAGACCCATTTTAAATCCAAATCCTGCAATAAACATACCAACTGAGAGTAATGCCAGTGGTAGCATTGAGGGATCAAGAGTTGAATAGCCTTGAATAACATCACCGATATTGGTGGAACCAGTTAATCCATATGATAAGGAAATTCCATAAACAATAATTGCAGATGATAATGCACCAAACAAGAAGTACTTTAGTGCGGCTTCATTTGAGCTTGGGTTCTTTTTCATAAATCCAACCAGAACATATGTTGGAATACTCATTAGCTCCCATGCAACAAAAAGCATTACCAAGTCGGTAGAATATGCCACCAACACCATACCAATTGTTGAAAGTAGAATTAATGAATAGTAAACTGCAGGATAATTTTGTTTTCGCATGTAATTGAAGGATCCAACAGTAGTAAAGATTGCAACAAGTAACAGTGCTATAGCAAAGAACCCACCAAAGGCATCATCTACAAGTACATCCTTGGAGAATAAAGCAGAGGGAAGAACATTATTGCTGATAAATTGATATCCAACAAAAGCAATTGAAGCGATTAATGCACCAAAGGCAATAACTGCATAAAATGAGTTTGATCCTCTTTCTCTTCGGGCAATACTGATAATAGGTAAAAGAATTCCAACTGTTCCAAGAATTGCAATTATTACCAGAGGGGTTGAATTAATTTCTAACATCTTATCATATCACCTATATCAACAATATCAGCACTACAAATAGTAATCCTGCTCCAAATACAAACAAGTATGATTGAGTTACGCCAGTTTGAGTTCCTTGAACCACTCTTGCACTCCATCCAACTGCTTTTTCTAGTCCACTATTCATCCCATAATCAATAGCTGTTTTTTCAAAGTATCTGAATACCCCTCTTGCAAGCCACAGTGGAGACTACCACAAAACACCAGTAAATAATTGCGTTAAGATATAATCTATTTAGGAAGAATTTATGAATTGCATAAAAGAAGATATTTGAATTTACAAATTTGATAGGATCAACCCACCTACCAATATAGAATACATATCCCAATCCAGTTCCAATTGCAAACGCAGATATCGAAGCAGCAAGTGCAACTGGATTAATTCCTTCCAAGAATCCAGGCAATATTGATTGTTCAGACTCTACTGCTGCTAAATGAATTCCAAATGATTCTCCAAGATAATCGGTAAATAATTCATGCAGTCCCCCCTCAAATGATAATCCAATAATACCAATCGCAATTGTCAGTACTGCAAGAATTCCATATGGCACCCACATGGACAAAGGTGCTTCGTGAATATGATGACCTTCTTCTTCCATCTTTTGAATATGTTTACTCTTTGGACCATAGAAGACCAATCCCAACATTCGAGTTGTATAAAATGCGGTGATTGTTGCAGTCAATACAGCAATTGCAAATATCGGCATTGCCCATTCATGTCCTGAAGTGTAAATTGCTCCAAAGATAGAATCTTTGCTCCAAAAGCCAGTTGTGATAAATGGTGCACCCATTAATCCAAGTCCTGCAGCCCACATAAACGCATAAGTCTTTTTCATATTTTTACGCAATCCACCCATATCAGTCATAAATCTTGATCCTACTACATGTAACAACGAACCTGCTGCCATGAACAATGATGCCTTGAACATTGCGTGTGAAATCAAATGGAAAAACCCTGCAGTATAGCCATCAACAAATTGTCGGGACAGTCCAGCAATACCAAGGACCATCATCATATAACCAATTTGAGAACCAGTAGAGTATGCAAGTACCTTTTTAATTTCAGAATTAACCATTCCTTGAACTCCTAAAAGAATTGCTGTAGTAGCACCAACCAATAGAATGATTTCAAAGAATTGATCCGCTAGAATTCCAGCAATACTCAATGCAAAGACTATTGGTGCTAATCTCATTACTAAGAAAACTCCTGCCTTTACCATTGTGGCTGCATGGATTAAGGCAGAAACAGCTGTTGGACCAGTCATTGCTTCTAATAGCCATTCATTTAGTGGAAATTGTGCTGATTTTCCAATGGCACCTCCAAACAACAGAACAAATGCAGGCACCAAAAGACCCTGTGCATCCATTGTAGTAGCCCAGGTTGTATCATGCATTAATTCTCTGAATCCAAAAGTTCCAGCAAACAAGAATATCAAGAGCATACCTGCAATCATCATCACATCACCAACTTTAGTCATGATGAAGGCTTTCATTCCAGCGTGAGTTGGTGAATAATAGTCTAAAAGACCAAGAACCGTTCGTCCTTCTGTACCAACATGATCCTTCTTTTTATCACGATACCAAAAGCTGATCAATGCATATGATGCAAGTCCTACTCCTTCCCAACCAAAGAATACTTGTAATAAATTATCAGACAATACAATTAATTGCATTGAACCAATAAAGAACATCATCCAAAACCAAAATCTTGTAATTGATTTATCGCCTTTCATATAACCAGTACTGTAAATCATAATAAGAAATGAAATCCATCCAACAACATTTGCCATAATTATTGAAAGTGGATCGGCTAGAACACCTGCTTTCAGGCCAATAGAATCAATCCAAGATATCTGATCATGAATTTCATGTGTTTCTAATGCTAGTGGAAGTAATGATGCTGCAGATAATGCACTCATCAACGCAAATGCTACTGCAGTATATCCAGTTGCACGTTGTGAAAATTTTCCAATTCCAGGTATTATCAAAGCAGCGATGAAGGGTAGGATCCAAATTAACCAAGCACTTGTTGCACCAACTTCAAATGGTAAACCAATTGCTTCAGTTGCCATTTACTAAACCCCCAACACTCCATTCATGTATGGAATAATTGTTTTAAAGAATATGTCAGGATAAATTCCAAGAACTATTGTAAAACCTGCTAGCACCATCATCGGAGCTGTCATATACCAGCTTCCCTCCTTAACATTTTCAAGATTTTGTGGAAGTTTTCCAAAAAATACTCGCTTTAACATCCAAAGAATGTATGACATAGTTAGTGCCGTTGCAACAAGTCCTAAACCAAATGTTACTGCTCTAACTGTAGAACCGTCATGAATTGCAGTTTGTAAAGCGCCGGCAAATAGAGTCCATTCGCCCATAAATCCACTTGTTGGTGGCACACCCATAATCGTCAAAGCCCCTATCACTGCACATACAGCAGTTATTGGCATCTTACCTGCTAAACCACCTAGTTGAGAAATACTTCTAGTTCCTACTTTAACAATAATAATTCCAGCCATCATGAAGAGGATACCTTTACCAAGTGCATGTGTAACATACATCATCTCAGCTCCGGATAATCCAAGGACAGACATTGAACCAATTCCAAATACAATGTAACCCATTTGACTAATACTAGAATACGCAAGTAATCTTTTGATATCGTCTTGCATGAGTGCCATTGCACCACCATAAATCATTGTAACAAGACCCCAAATATGGAACCAGATTGAAAGATCTACAAATGTATTTGGCAAAAATTCCACAATTAATCTGAAAATTCCATAAGCACCAATTCCGATCATTGCAGGTGATAGTAATGCACTGATTGGAGTTGGTGCAGAACCGTGAACCCATGGAAGCCATATATGGAACATAAATACTGCCAGTTTAACTCCAAGTCCAATTGAAATTGCAATTGCCGAAAGCATCAGAATGTCTTTTGGAATTTCTGATTCATGAATATCTGCAAAGTCAAAACTTCCAATTGAAAGACCAATCATTAAAAGCCCTAATAGTAAAACAACTGCTCCGGCATGTGTCCACAACAAGAACATCAAACCAATTTTTCTTCTTGGACCAGCTCCCCAGAGAGCAACCAAAAAGAAACCTGGAATCAGCATTATCTCAAAGAAGACATAAAATTCAATTAAGTTTGTAGCAAGAACAGTACCAAGCATACCCATTGCAAAGACAAGATAGAGGGCAAAGTAGAGTCCCGACTTGGCATTAACATAATTGGAAAGAGAAGATGATTCAATAATTGTTGAATGACCACTATCTGATGTGATTTCGTGTTGTTCCTCTTCATATTGTTCATGGAATCTGTGAATCATGTATGGTTTTGAGTAGAGTACCAAGATTGTACTAAGCACATAAATCATAATTGCAAATGGTGACGCAAGCCCATCCAACAAGAAACCAAATTCACCAAATTGTTCTGTCCATGGATAATGTTCTTCATAAGTACCTCCAAGAGCTGCATTGATCACCAATATAGTGGTATAAAGTAAAACTCCAAATGTAAACCACATTGCAATTGTAGGACCCATTTTTCTTCCAATTACGTAGGCAACTGGAGATAAAAGTAAAGGCAAGAAAACTGCCTGCAAAAGTGCATACTCCATTAACCCTTCAAGCTCCTAAAGTCTGCAATGTCTATATTCTGATACATGCGATATGCCACAATGATTAACGAAAGTCCAACTGCAACCTCAGCTGCAGCAATTGCAATTGAAAATAAGGCCAACGTTTGACCAGCGCTATGAGGCAAGAATCGTCCAAATGCAACCAGATTGAGATTGGCAGCATTAATAATTATTTCAACTGCAAATAACATTCGAATTGCATTTCTTTTTACAGACAATCCATAAATGCCGATACTCAACATGGCAATAGACACTATCACAAAATCAATCAGTTCGTTGCTCATTTTTTACATCCTCTCTTCTTGCTAAAACTAGTGCGCCTGTAACTGAACCCGCTAAGATTAATGCCATTAAAATCAAAGCTGGCCAATAATATGTTAGAAAGTCTGCACCAATGTTTCTAAAATCAACTGCAGGCTCATCTGTTGTTATTGATTTGATACCAGAATCCATTATTACTGAACCCAGAGAAATCATGAAAACGAGCATCAATCCGATGCCTGCAAATTTTCGTCGTTTATCTTCAATCTTCTTGAAGATTAGTTCCCTTTTCACAAGCATTACTGTAAACAAAATTAAAACTGCAATAGAACCCACATAGACTGCTAGTTGGAACATTGCAACAAATGGTGAATCCAAAAGTAAAAAGAATCCTGCAATTCCACCAAGTGTTCCCATTAAGGAAATTGAACCATAAATTAAAGATCTTAATTCAAGTGAAGCTATTGCCGAACCAATCGTAATAACAGATAGTGCAAGAAATATAGCATCAGCCATGTGTCGCACCTCGATCAGTTATTTTTATTTCAGAGTCTTGTGAAACAAAGGGTTTTACTTGAAGTTGAGACTGGAGTGTAAATCAATCCTTCTTTACTAAATGAAGAAAGTTCATAGTCATTTGTCATATACAATGCATAAAATGGACATGCATCAACACATAGTCCGCAAAATACGCACTTACCATAATCGATCTGTGGCATGATAGTCTTTTTTATTTTGTTTCCATTCGTTAGGAACCTTTACCATGGCAATTGCTTCTGCTACCCCTTCACATGCGATTGAACATAATTGACAACCAGTACAATGATCATGAAATAGCATATGACGACCTTTGTAACCTGCAATTCCAACGCCCGTTGACGGGTCGTATTGGTAACCATCACCAACAAACTTTAGTTTCTCCTCAGGATATCGTAACGTGAATCGTTTAATCGCCAGATGTTTAATTCCTGAATTTAATGCCTTGATAATTCCAGTTGCTGTTCCCATTACAATATTCCTCCAGGTCCCAAGACTCCAGCGTACAACAAACCGAGTGCTATAAAGATGTTAACGAATGCAAGACCGATTAGTTTGTACCAACCAAGACTCAACAACATATCAATTCTGATTCTTGGGAAAACTCCTCTTGGTAATAGAATAAAAAGGATCACTCCAACTGTTTTTATTACAAACCATAAAACACCATTTAGCATCTCTTGTGAAAATACAGGTAATCCAGGGATTTTAGCATGAATTGGGCCCATAACTATTCCTTCCTTAATGATTTCCTCAGGGAATGGAGGCCAAAGCATTGGTCCAGTCCATCCACCAAGGAACAAGACAACAAACAATGCTGCAAATGCATAAAGTTTCAGGTATGTCCCTAATTGGACAAGACCATAAATCATTCCAGAAAATTCAGTTAACCAGCCAGCAACAATTTCACTTTCTGCTTCAGGTAAATCAAATGGAATTCTCTCCAATTCTGCCAAAATTGTGATAAAGAAAATAATTGCACCAATAGGCAAAAATATTATCCATGGAAAATGAGTTTGACTAACAACAATTTCAGAAAGATTTAGAGTTCCTGTAAGAATTACAACTCCCAATAACGAGAGAATTAGTGGAATTTCAAATGATACCATTTGATGCAATGCACGTATTCCCCCAATGAATGGGAATTTACTATTTGAAGACCATGCAGAGAGAATGGTAATGATTGGAAAGAATCCAATAATTGCAAAGACTGCAAGTAAACCAACATCAACATCTGCAACTACCCATCCAGGTGCAACAGGAATTAATGCGACAAATGCTGCTGCCGTTGCCACAAATATTACAGGTGCCGCCCAGAAAATTGGTTTGTCAGCTTTTGCAGGAATGATAATTTCTTTTGATATTAACTTTAGTCCATCTCCCATCAATTGCAAAATTCCTTCAACCTTTCCACAGTAAAATGGGCCTACTCTAAGTTGAAGTTTTGCCAAGGAATTTTCTTTCGATAAAGATTGTCCCTGCTGCTATCAATGCTGCAAACCCAAATCCGGGAAATGCAGCAATTCTAAACAAATCAGTAGTCATGAAGGATTTTAAAATTGGAAGCGTTCTGGAAGGATTTGCTAACCAAGTTAATGCAAGAAACGGTGTAAGTAATTCGCCGTTAATAACAGGCATTTCAATATAGAATAAAATTATGAAAACAGCGGGCAGACCTATTAGTACAAAGATTAGAAGTATCCAGAATAAATTATCTAGAATAGCTTTTACAAATTCACTAAATTTGAAATCTGGTGCAATAACAGACATTTATCTATCTGCCTCCACTGGCCAGTAATTAAGACTCCAATACACAGATGGCATGTTTCCAAGTTTTTCTCCTTTTAGAAGGTATGGTAAAGCAATTAGATTTCTAAATGAACCAACGCTAAGTTTTACCCTATATGGTTCAGGTTTTTTATCTGAAACAATATAACAGCCCAAAGAACCTCTTCCAGATTCTACCCGTTTGTATACAGAAGCATCTCCACCTTTTGGATTTGGTTTTAGTTTTACTCTTACAGAACCAGACTTGGGCATTTTTTGTAATGCATGTCTGATAATCCTGCAGCTTTCCATCATATCAAGCCATGGAATTTTTGATCGTGCATATGAATCGCCTTCTTTTAGTACATTGGTTTGGAAATCCAACTCATCATAGACATCATATGGCTCTTTTTTTCGAAGATCATAGTCTACACCACTAGCACGAAGAACAGAACCAGTTGTACCTAATCTAATTGCATCCTCACGTGATAAAACACCAGTATTAGCAGTTCTTGCAATCAAGATTGGATTGTCATAGAAAATTGCAGCATATTCTTTGATTCTTTTTTCAAAATAATTTACTTGTCTTAAACAAACATCTTCAAAGTTTGGTGGCAAATCATTTCTTACTCCTCCTGGTACAAAATGAGCATGAGTGACTCTAGCTCCAGTCATTTTTTCTAATAGATCAATTAGCAGTTCACGATCACCTGCAGGCCACATAAACATTGTTGAATGACCTAAAAATATTCCATAAATTGCAAGCCAATACATTGTGTAAACACATCTATTCAATTCAGCTGCAATAACTCGGATGTATTTTGCACGTTCTGGTACTTCAATACCAAGAAGTTCTTCAACTCCTAGGACATATGGATATAAAATATTACAAGAATCATGAATTACAGGTCTTTCCAAGTGTGGAATATTGGTAATGTAGTTTCTATATTCAGCCATCTTTTCCTCTCCACGATGAACATATCCAGGATCAGGATCACATGCTACAATAAAATCACCATCAATTTGAACAATAATTCTCATGTGGCCTGAACCAGGATGCTGTGGTCCAACATTGAGAGTCATTATTCTCTCGTCTACTTTTTGAAGTGCAAGTCCGGGCGGTAATTCTGTGTTCATTTTTATCTTCCTTTAATTGCAAAGTCTTTTCTTAGAGGTGGTAAATCTGCCCAATCTTCTGGCAAAAGTAATCGTCTATTATCTGGATGTCCATCAAAGTAAACCCCAAACATTTCAAAAATTTCTCTTTCGTGAAATTCCACGCTATAGAATACATCTCTAAGACTAGGGAGTCTTGTTGCATCATTTCCAGGAATTGGATTTTCTTCTCTTTGTGCTCTTGTTGCCAAAACGAGAATTTGTCTGGATAATGATGAATCTGTGTATGAACCTAAATGATAAACTACTTCAATTTCCTTATCTTGTGGATAATCTACGCCAGATACAGATTCAGCATGATCAAAATTCAATACATCTCTAAGAAAGGTTGCCACTTCTTTCACATCATCTCTAGATACATTAATTCTAACTCTGTCTGGTTTTACAAAAGCTATCTTGGTTTTTGTACCAAATTTTTCAACAATTTTATCTGCAATTCCTTTTTCAAATGGTGGTAATACTACTTCCTTTTCTACTGTTCCGGCTTTTGTTGGTTTAGGATTTACTTCAGTTGTAGCTTCTACTGGTTCTTCTTCAGGTTCTGAACTCATTATACAAACTTCCTGGCCTTCATTCTCTTGATTTTTTCTTGTAATAACATACATCCTTGAATTAGCGTTTCAGGTCTAGGTGGACAGCCTGGAACATAAACATCAACGGGCAAAATTCCATCAATTCCTGGAAGTACATTGTATGAATCAAAATAAAGTCCGCCAGTAATGGCACAAGCTCCCATCGCAATTACATATTTTGGTTCTGGCATTTGATCATAAACTAATCGTAGACGTGGTGCCATTTTTCTTGTTATAGTTCCTTGAACTACAATTAGATCACATTGCCTCAGAGAACCAAATGCTTCAATTATGCCAAATCTTTCTACATCATATCTCGGACTAGATGCTGCACCAAATTCTACACTGCAACATGCTGTTTCAATATGTACTGGCCAAAGGGACCAAATTCGTCCCCAATTAATTGCATAACCCAATGGTTTGTCAATTGCTTTTTCTAAAATATCTCCTAGCTTTCCAACAAAAACGTTTGCGTTTTGTGGTGTTATCAGTTCTTTGAGCATTTTAATCCTCCATTTTCATAATTTTGATTCGTATAAAAAACTACCATATTGTTCGTCTCCCTGATTGATACAACGCAAAAGCCATTGCAGCAAACATAATTGCCAAAAAACCAATAATTGGAAGAGTAGCAGATTTCGGGAGTTCTAAAAGTGAACTTCCCCAAGCATACAAGAAAATAGCCATAACATCAAAAACAACGAACATCAAAATGTAAGCATAGTATTGCATCATGAAATGGGTTCGTCCTTCACCTGATGGAACCTGTCCACATTCCATTGGTAAAAATTTAACAGGATTACTTTTTTTCCTAGGAGAAATCATTCTAGAAATTAACAGTGCAGGGGCCATTGCTACTACTGCAAATCCAAACATCAATACTACGGTACTATAGTTGCCCGCTAATTCCCCGACCAATTTAGCTTTGAACCCAAGTTTTTGTATAAAAAGGTATGCACTTTTTTTAATTCAGATTCAAAAATGGCATTTTGTAAAGTACTTAATAGGAGAAACCTCTAATGCGATCATGTCGTTGAATGTTGGAGATATTGCTCCTAACTTTGAACTTCCAGACATAGATCTAAAAATGAGGACTTTGGATGAGTTTAAGGGCAAAAAAATCATTTTATCATTCTTTGTCGCTGCAAGCTCTCCAGTTTGCGAAACCGAACTGTGTAACTTTAGAGATTCTTGGAGCGAGTTGGCAAATCTAGGTGCTGAAGTAGTTGCAATAAGTAATGACGGCCCATTCGCAAACAAAGCATTCGCACAAAAACATCACTTCAATTTCCCATTATTGGCAGATTATAACAGTAAAACGATCCGCGATTATGATGTTTTAATGCCGCACTTATTACACATAAAGAATTACAATGCTGCAAAACGTTCTGTGTTTATAGTAATGGAGAATAGAAAAATTGGATACAAATGGGTATCAGAGGATCCATTAAAAGAACCAAATTATGAAGAAATTAAAAAGTTTCTAAAATAAAAAAATAACTTTTATTCTATTTCTGCAACAATATCATTTTTTGCAACGGTACCACCAATTTTAATTTTGATGGATTTAATGGAACCAGATTTATGAGCCTTTACAGATACTTGCATTTTCATAGACTCTAAAGTACAAATTACATCACCTTGTTTGACAGAGTCACCTTCCTGAACAGCAATCGAAACAACTTTTCCAGGAATTTGACTTTTTAATGTTAATTGGGTATCTGAAGAACCTCTACTTCCAGAATTTTTGAAAACAATTTCATCTAATCTAGTATGCATGTTAATTGTAAGGGGTAAATTATCGATGACAAGAGTCATCTCATTTATTGAATTTTCAAGATATTTTACTCGATGGTATTTTTGATCTAGTACAAACTCAATTCCATGAGAATCCATTTTTAAAATTTTAATTCGGTGTTCAGTACCATTAATTTTAATTACATATTCATTGTTACCAAGGTTTTCGGTAATATCGCCATCAAATGTTTTCTCAATATCTTTAATTTTATAATCCATATATTCTCAATCCAATTTATTTTTCCAACTGGAATTATCAGAAGTGTTTTGTACACGACTCTTAAAGTATTCAGAGTAAATAATTGCCGCAGCTAAGGCTGCTTCACTTTTTTCAATTTTTTCTTTAGATTGATCTTCTTTTAATCTATCAATAATACCATATCGATTTAAAAAGTCAGTAGTGAGTTGTCCATTTTTGTATTCCTCTGTATTTAGAATCGTTTTGTAAAGTGGTATTGAAGTTTCAACCCCCTGAATGTAAAAATCATTTAATGCATTTAGCATTCGAGTCCTAGATTCTTCAAAAGTTTGACCCCACGTGCAAAGTTTTGCCATCAGTGAATCATAAAATGGGGATACACTGCATCCAGGATAGAGGTAAGTATCACAACGAACACTTGGTCCAGATGGAATAATTACGTCAGGGATAGGCCCAGTGGAAGGAGCAAAATCCAAGAAAGTATCTTCAGCGTTTATCCTACACTCAATAGCATAACCATTCATCTTGAGATCCTTTTGTTTGAATGGAAGGGGTTCACCATTTGCAATATCAATTTGTAGTTTAACAAGATCTAATCCAGATACAAATTCAGTAATTGGATGTTCAACCTGTAATCGTGCGTTAATTTCTATGAAATAAAATTCACCATTGTCGGCTCGAAGAAATTCTGCAGTTCCAAGATTAGTATAGTCAACGGCTTTAGCTGCTTTAACAACAAGATCACCAATTCTCTCCCTTGTTTCTTGATCAACTACAGGTGAGGGAGTTTGTTCAATAAGCTTCTGATTACGTCGTTGAATGGAACATTCTCTTTCAAAAATATGAACAGCATTTCCGTGTTTGTCTCTTGCCATTTGATATTCGATGTGTCTGGTTTTTTGCAGAAATTTTTCAACAATGATTGCAGATTTCCCAACAGCAGAGATTGATTCACTTGTAACTGTCTCAAATCCTTCTCGTAATTCCTTATCATTATTTACTAACCTAATTCCACGACCACCTCCACCAAAAACTGATTTTAAAAGTACTGGGTAAGAGATATCATTTGCAATTTTTAATGCTTCTTCAACATCTTTTACAAGACCAGGGCTACCAGGTACTGTTGGAACCTTTGCTTTGAGCATAGCTGATTTACATTGCATTTTATCACCACAAAGCTCCATTGATGCTGCAGTTGGACCAATAAAATTTATTTTATTTTTTTCACATTTGCTTGCAAAATCGGAATTTTCAGAAAGAAACCCATAACCTGGATGAATCGCATCTGCACCAGATGACAATATTGTTTCAATAATTTTTTCTTGATTAAGATAAGATTTTGCAGGAGCCGCCTCACCAATATAATATGCTTCGGTTGCGTGTTTTACATGCAAAGAATTGTAATCTTCATCTGAATATACTGCAACGGTTTTGATTCCAAGTGCTTTGCACGTTTTAATTACGCGCAGAGCGATTTCTCCTCTATTTGCAATAAGGACTTTCTCAATCATATTAATCACAAATTGATATTTCCATGTTTCCTTGGAAGTTGTTTTTCTCTTTTGTTTGCAAGCATCTCAAGTGCTTTGATTAGCATAGGTCTTGTTTCAGCTGGATCAATTACATTATCTACAGTTCCATGAGATGCTGCAACATATGGATTTTCAAATTTTTCTGAAAATTCGCTAATAAGTTGCTTTTTAAGAGTCTCTGAATTATCCGCGTTAGATAATTCTTTTCTATACATGATTTTTACAGCTGCTTCAGCACCTAATACAGCACAACGTGCAGTTGGCCAGGCATAATTTACATCAGTTCCAAGGTTTTTACTTCCCATAGCAATGTAAGCGCCACCATATGCTTTTCCAATGACTAGAGTAATTCTAGGAACGGTTGCCTCACAGTATGCGTATAGAAGTTTACTGCCATGTCTAATAATCCCATTATGTTCTTGATTCGAACCTGGCATGTAGCCAGGAGTGTCTACAAGTGTTATAATTGGGATATTAAATGCGTCACAGAATCTAATGAATCTAGCTGCTTTGTTTGATGAGTCAATGTCAAGAGCGCCAGCAAGATACAGTGGTTGATTAGCAACAATACCAACTACTTTACCGTTTAATCTACCATATCCAACTACAATATTTTGTGCAAACAATTCATGAACTTCAAAGAATTCATGGTTATCAACAAAAGAATGTATTATTTCTTTCATGTCATATGGTTGTAACGGATTATCAGGAATCGTGTTAATGATATTATGATCTAATCTATTTGGATCATCATCAGTTTTTAGTTTTGGTGGTTCTTGTGTATTATTTTGTGGGAGAAATGAAATTAATTTTTTTATATAATCCATGCATTCGTATTCATTTTTTGCAACAAAATGTGCAACACCACTTTTTGCTCCATGTGTCATTGCTCCACCTAATTCATCAAATGAAATTTCTTCTCCCAAAACTGTTTTTACCACATCAGGTCCTGTCACAAACATGGTTCCTACTTTTTCAACCATAATAACAAAATCAGTCATTGCTGGCGAATATACAGAACCACCAGCCGATGGTCCAATACTTGCAGTTATTTGCGGAATAACACCTGAAGCTAATTGATTATGATAAAAAATATCAGCAAAGCCATCAAGACTCATAATTCCTTCTTGAATTCTTGCTCCACCTGAATCCATTATTCCAACTACAGGACATCCTGTCTTTAATGCATGATCCATGAGTTTTGTAATTTTTTTCACTCCCATTTGACTTAGCGTACCTCCTAACACTGTAAAATCATAAGCAAACACAAAGATTTGTCGACCATTTATTGTTCCATAACCACCAACAACGCCATCAGTATAGAACTTCTTTTTTTGCATATCATATTCATGATAATGATGAGTTGTAAGGGGATCAATCTCAGTGAAAGTGCCAGGATCTAATAAAAGATTGATTCTTTCCCTTGCGGTAAGCTTTCCTTTATCATGTTGATCTTTTATTTTATCCTGTCCTCCACCTTGTAACGATATTTTATTTCTCTTAGAATATTCCTCAATTTTTTCGGAATGCATTTGATAATTTAGAAAAGAATTCTGCCTATATTAATTTAGTTTGATTTTTTTGGAATTTGTCATAATTCACTTTAGTTATTTTGAGGGTATTAATTTGAAAATGATAAATTTGAATAGACTTAGGAATTTAGATTCAATAGAGAAAAGTTTTGTGTTACCGATTTTAGGTAGGAATCAAAAGGATTTTTTCCTTCACTGCATTTCTTACAGATACATAGCTGAGAAACCATCTGGATATCACAATTCTCTCGAAATTCACACTTTGAACAACCCGCTGAACCTTTACAAACTATGCATTGAAGTTCATTTATCTCTGCACATTGTTCGTGTTTAACACCTAATCCTTTTGCCCATAATCCTATTTCATTAATTTCAATTTTTTTATTACAAACAATACATGTACCTGGAAACTTCATTGGAATTTTTCTCCAGCTCATTTAATTAACTCAATCTCCTTTTGAACAATTTCGCCAAAATTTTCGTCGAGTTCAAATTCTAATTTTTTATTTTTTATACAAAACAAGACGTATGGAAAACATTTGCTAATAAATTCACTTGAAGACAAATGTAATTTTTTTGCCATGATAGCAGACAAAGCTTTGATTTTTTTTCCATCCCATCTGATTCTATTTAGTAATGGCCATGAAAGATTGTATTGTGAATATCTTATTCGTCCATCATTTTGATATATTCCAATAAGAATTTCATTAAGATATCGTAGCAATCTCCAGTTTTGAGTTTTCATAATTTTGCCATAAAGCACATCAGCTTCAGATATTATTTCCAATAGTTTAGCAAGTGTATCTTTATCTAAATTACTTGTAATAATGCTTGAGTAAAACGCGTCGATTTTGATCTTGGGATCAATTTGCATAGAATATAGGATACTTCTTGCTTCGTCTATTGAATTTGCTTTAAAAAATGCGTTAACCCCATCTTCAACATTTATGGATTCAAAGGATTTTTCTGTTTGCGGATTAAATCCTGTGACAAGGGATTGAGTCAAATTAATCATTGAACGAATATCGCCACGTGATTTATCGATTATTTTGATTATAGATCCCAGTCCAATGTTTGTACTCTCTTTTTTTAAAATATTTTCAAGATATACTTTCAAAAGTCTTGGAGGAATTGGTTTAAAGTAGATAGTTTTGACAACCTTTTTGATACTTTTCATTTTATCTGAAGTATCGGAATTTGCTGCCAATACAATTGGGACTGTAGGTTCTTTTAAAATCTCAATTAGAGCTTCTGCGCCACCAAAATCTCCTCGTCCATGTATTCCATCTACCTCATCAACAAAAATCATTGGAATTCCAAGTACACTGTTATTTCCTAGGACTGGTGAAAGAATTTCGTTAATTTGAGATTTACTTCGCACATCACTTGCATTTAACCCAATCATATCATAACCAAATTGCTTTGCAACAAGATATGCTATAGTTGTCTTTCCAATTCCAGGAGGACCAACTAGGAGAAGAGGCTTTGTTCCTTTTTTCCATTTGGTAAACCATTCAATTATTGAGGATCTAGATTCTTCATTACCGACCATGTCAGAAATATTCTGAGGCCTATATTTTTCAGACCACATCAATTTAATCACCTTGGGAGTTTATTTTCAAACTCTAACCATTTGTTTGCTTTTTGTAATTGATTATACCAATACTGATTATAATGTTCTACAGTTAAAAATAAAAACTCTAAAAATTCTTTATGTGAAAATCCATTTGGTAGTAATTCAAGGGCTAAACGTGCATCCTGAAGATACAAATTGCTTTTTTCCAGGGTTATTTCAAATCCTTTCTTAACGTCATTTGTTAGTAGGGTGTAATATAATGGCCAGGAGGGAATTTTTACAAATCCATTTTTTATAGAGTCTTCAATTTCATTTCCACATCCAACACCTTCAGCAGCTCTTGCCATTCCCAGATAGAAAATCTCGCCAAGAGGTCTTTCTGCCAGAGCCATGTTTCGTCCAGCTGTACCCATCACAGATCTATATTTTTTATAAGATAGAGTCATTTCCTCTTCTGTAATTTTAGTCGGTTTTGATTTTAATTTTTCATCAAGATATTGGCCTTCCCTAGCATCCTTGAAACCTTTTTCAAATTCACGTAGAACCTCTTCTCCACCTTTAGCGATTTTCTCTCTAGCTAATTTTAAAATATACGGATTCATTAGTTTGTAATCATCCAAGTATTCTAAATCTTCATCTTTATCCACTATTCTATCCATTGGTTCGCTAAGATCAATTGCTAAAATATGACCTTCTACCACATTTTGTCTTAATGTGGGATCTTTCTTTCCGGTATATTCTGATGCTCCGTCAAATAGTGCATTAAATACAGGAAATGTCATTTTTACAAAATTTGAATTTAAAATGCGAAGTACTCTATCTTTAATTATTTCTGGGTTTTCCATTTTTGATTTTATAGAAGCAATATCAGAAGATTGAAGGATAATTTCAGTCGAGCCTATTTCATTTCCAAATGTCTGTTGTGTAGAATTTGGAGAAGGATCAGATTTGATTTCATTTAAAAGATCCCTAGCAAATCTGTCTGCAAAATTTGGAAATTTATTTTCTGCTTCTTCTTTGTATTGATTAAATAATTTGTAGCCTTTTGATTTGAACAATCCTTGTTTCATAATTTGTTTTCCAGGTTTTGTGCTCATTAGTGCTTCTTTGCTTACAACGGATTGATCTTTTCCACTCACATATGATGAGCTAACTCATTGTTATTTATGCTTTCAAAATTAAAAAAATTTCTTTCACTTAAATTACGAAGATGAAAAAGGAAAATGATGCAGGTGATTGAAATTCTTCGAGAGGTTTCAAAACGAATTTATGAAAATGTAAGAGACTTGGCCGGTACAGATAATGCTGCTGGAGATTTTGGAATAGGTGCAGGTGGAGATATTTCACGCAATATCGATATTATTGCCGAAAAAACAGTTTTGGATTATCTTAGAGAAATTAATTTTGAGTGTGTTGTTTTGGGAGAAGAATGCGGTAGAGTCGAACTGTCTAAAACACCTAGAGGATTTATCATCATGGATGCAATTGATGGATCAGCTAATGCTGTAAGGGGAGTCCCATTTTTTTGTAGCTCATTAGCATTTGCAATTGAAGATAAATTAAGTTCCGTGACAGATGGGGTAGTAACAAATCTTTCAAATGGAGATATGTATTGGGCCTCCAAAAATAAAGGAGCCTTCCTGAATGAATCGAAAATCAAAGTTCATGATAAAGAACCAATTTACAAAATTATTGGAATAAACACATCAGGTGCAACAATCGAGTTAATGAATCGATTACACCCAATCTTTGAGCAACACAATCACATTAGACATTTTGGTGCTAATGCTCTTGAAATGGCTTTTTTTGCAAGAGGATTAATGGATATTTTCATAGATCTAAGAGATAAGATTAGAATTCAAGATATTGCAGCAGGGTATTTGATTGTAAGAGAAGCAGGAGGTATACTTTTAGACGCCAATTTGAATCCTCTTGATGCAGATCTGAGCTACAAAACAAAAATATCATTCATCGCAGCATCAAATCAAAAAATTTTAGATGATGTGATTTCACAAATAAAATGGAAAGAGTGATCTATTATCCTAAACAAACTTAATCATTGGTATTAAAAAAATTAAAATCAAAAAATAAAAAATTGCAGATGGTTTATGATTTTATCTATCCATATGATTCATACTTTATTTCATAACTTCCGTCTTTGCGTTTTTCTTCCTTTGTAACAAATCCTTTTGGTCCCAAATACTCGATGACGCCATCAATTGTGCCTTGATATCCGCAGATGTACACTTTAGTATTTTCGGTAGTAATTGTTTCTCCAACCAATTCCTCTAATGGAGAAACACCATTTTTATTTGGTTTAAAGAACGATTCAACTCTACCAACATGACCTGACCAAGTTCTATTAAAGAATTCTTTTGGTCTACTAATAGCAGCTCTATATTTGAAATTCCATTCATCCTTTCCTCTTTCAATACTTTCAGTTTCTAAATTTGTAAGTAATTCTTTGTAACTTAGTTCATCAACATAGCTTGCACCGTGAAGAACAATAATTTCTCTTTTATCACCTGTATCGTGTAAATGTTTAGCAAATGCAATAAATGGGGCAAGACCAGTTCCACCACCGACACAAACAATTCTTCTATTATCAGGTTTTCCATTTAGTAGTTTATCATCAATAGTTAACGCGTTTCCTGTTGGATCTCCTAGATAAACTTCATCACCAACACTTGCATAAAATAATTCAGTCGTAACACGACCAGGTAAAGGCTTTCTAACCCATCGAATTACAAATTCAAAATAATCTCTGTTTTCAGGATGGGATGCAATAGAGTATGCCCTTCTAACAATTTTTTGCTCAGAAGGTATCGGCACACCGATGGTAAGAAATTGACCAGTAACATATTTTGGCATACCATCATTTGGGACCAATCTAATAACTACAAGATCTTCTTTTAGTAATTGCATGTAGGTAACTTTGGCCTTACGTTCTACTACCATACAGAGTAATTTTTGTTACTTTGGATAAATGTATTTCTGTTAAATTTTAAATCTAAATGCTGGATAAACATGGATCAAATTTTAACATTAATGAAAAATTTAATAGAATTATTTTGAAAAATCCAATATTAGATTAATGAATTTAATAGAATCCTTATTTTGAGAATAATGGTCAAGATTATTCAATTATCGCTCAAAAACATAATCTTTTGATATTTATATCCAAAGATTTGAACTGTCAATCGTGGCTAAACTAAAATGTAGTGATTACGGTTTTGAATGTGATTTTGTAGCTGAGGGTCAAATAGAACAAGTAATAGAAGAATTTGGAAAACATACTGAAGAGGTACATGGAATAGATTACTCAAAAGAAGCTTTAATGCAATTTATCCTTAGAAAGAAATAACTCTATTCAGATTTATCTAATTTTTTATTGTTTAAACATTAAGATACTAGACAAAAATTTACACGGAAATGTGTTTCATAGTTGCATCAATAATTGGAATTTCTTTATCAATTATTTTTTCAACTGCGGGCACAATACCAATTCTAGCCTTTGACATTTTCTTCATATATTTCTGCAATTTGATCTCTAAACAATAATTTGATTCCAGGCAGTGCAGTTATTCCCTCATCAACTGTTCTTGGATCGGACAAATCCAAAATTAGTGTACCTTTCTTTTTTTCTTCCATCACCAATTTTATCCTGTCAAAAGTAATTAGGAAATAATCAGAGGTAGTTGCAACAAAAATAATATCATATTTATCAAAACCAGCTAAAACTTCTTCAAATGTAATTGGTTTTCCGCCCAATATTTTAGAAAATCCAGTAGAACGTTCGATTGTTTTACTTGTAACGTCAAATGCAAATCCTTTTTTATTAAGAGTTTTTGCAACCATAGCTGCAGATTCACCTGTACCAATTAACAAAATACGTTTCTTGGCATCCAAACCTGCTTTTTCATCTACAATTTTAACAGCAATATCACCAAGGGATAATACATTTTTATTGATTCCAGTGGTATCTCTTATACGAGTTGCAATCCGAATAATATTTTCAAATAATTTATTCAGTATTTTACCAGAAACATTGATATTTTTTGCATTTGAAAATGATGTTTTAATTTCATTCAATATTTCCTCCTTGCCTACAACTACAGAATCTAAACCACAGGCTAATCTCAACAGATTAAGGTAGACATCTGTTCCTTTGTATACTTCGAGGGTTTGATCAAAGTGATCTATATCTATTTGTTCAAGCTCTGATAACGATTCCCAAGTTTCCTTAATTTTGTTTAAAACAAGTCCTTTTCCTTCAATTCTTCTTCCATCTGGAGTATCTCCTGTCTCTAAATTACTTACTGTAAATATTTCTATTCTGCTAGCAGTCTGAATTATAATGCACTCTGCGACGCCTGGAATTTTCTTAAAAGTTTCACATGCCAACGCGACATCTTTGAAGGCAAATCGCGATAATGCATAAAGTGGTACATTTTTGAAAGTGACTCTTGCATTAATTATATCGAAATTTATTTCACTCATACAATCACAAATTATTATTTAATCTTGTTCCTTCCACCCTTTGCAGTACGGAAAACATTCATACCAATATTATAATTTTCATAAATGGATTCTAAGTATTCAAGTTCTTGTTGTGTTGCAGCTATATCTTTTTCTGTTGCTTCAGGATCTTTTTTTAGTTTTCTAAGTTTCTGTTTAGTTTCTTCCAAGAAATTTCTAACCCCAGATTCGTAATTAGACATTCCGTCAAATTCAGGGCTTAATACATGCTCTGGAATATATTTTGGAGTATTATCTATAGGAATCTCCACCTTTCTTGTAAGTTCATCTTGTTCTTCTGATGTAAGAATAGGTCTTGGAAATCTATCCTTTTTTGCTAAGAAAAATTCTGGTTCGCCCATTTCCCTTCTAAATATTTCCTCACCTTTGCGTTGATTGGTAAATGCTGGTGCTTTAGCAGCCACTGCGATAACCTCTTTTGCTATTGCTTTGTATTCTTCTTCAGCAGCCGATTCTGCAGCTGCCTTTGCTGCTGCAACTTTTGCCAATGCCTTTTCCATTTCGGCTTCTGCTAATGCTACTGCTTCAGCTGCTTTTGCAGCAGCTTATAACTTTTGCCGCTGCTTCTGATTCTGAAACTTTGGTATCCTTAGAGTTTATTGAGGATTCTTTTTTCTCTTCCGACATCAAATTTCACTAAAATTGCCTGAATTTTAATATTCTTGTAAGAGATACTTCAGTGACTATACTTCAGGAGACAAACTACTCAAATAAGCAAGTATAGTTTAAAACAAAATCAAGATCTGTATTGTATTTCTTCAATTGATATTAGAATATAAGAAATTAAGATCAATTAGTAGATGAGATTATGTATTTTAGATGTTTAAGATAAAAGCGCCCTCGGCGGGATTTGAACACGCGTCTCAACCGTGACAGGGTCGAATTCTAGACCGGACTATACTACAAGGGCACAAATTGTTTGAGATAAATTGCCAGATTAAAAGTTTCTGTCAGGACAAAAAATTTTGTAAAAGACTAAATTATACACGTCAAGCATTTTTGTTAGGGGTCTATGGCGCAGCCAGGTAGCGCACCGGACTTTTAATCCGGTTGTCGTGGGTCCGAATCCCACTAGACCCGTCTCCACTTTGGAAACGGATATCCTTAATTTTCCAACACAACTTTTCCGTTTGGTAAAGTTCCAACAAATCTCCAACCTTTCAAAAGAAGTTGTTCTGTTTCTTTACTTGTAGCTACTCGCTGACTTGGTTTATCTTGCCGATGTTCATTACTTGAATCATCTCTAGCATTTTACCAAGTTGCTCAGGAGTTGCTTGTTGTATAGTGTTGTTTCAGCTCTTCTTTTTGTTGTAGAATTGGATCTTTGTATGTTACCTCTTGATCAAGCAGTTCTTCAGAACGTAGAAATGATTCTCGCATTTCTTTGGTCAGTGATTCTGGAAGAATTCCTTTGTTTGTAGAGTATCTTGCAGACATGTCGCCTTTGTGTCCAAACCAAAAGGATGCAAATGAATGGCTTGTCTTTCCTTGAGATTCAGCAATGATTAACTGTGTTCGATAATATGCTCGAAGTACATATGGCCTCCATTTGAATCTAGGGCGAAATGTTTTCCTGATTTCCTTACAGATTTGGAATGTAGACAAGAATGGTTTGTTTTGGTTTTTGCCTCTGTTAGTTTTGTACTTGTAGTCAGGTGCTATTATTGGTGAATCACCATGTAATAGTTCACCGCATGCAAGTCTGTCATTAAGGTAGGCAACTAGTTTTTTTGTTGCAGACGATGTACAGAATGTAAAGTATTGATGTCTTGCTTTTGAGAGCTCACGTCGGACAATAATTCTGCAAGGGGAATTTATGCACTTTACCATTCCCTGATAAATCACCAGATCAGGCAAATCCTTGATGGATAATCCATCCGTACAATCATGATTCCCCAATACCTCTGGTCTTAGACCAGCCTTTGAAATCAATGATATACTCACGGATGCTCTTAGGGTTGCACGATTGAATATCTCTAAAATTTCCTCTCCGTTTGGAACGCGTTCATTTTGAAGCGTTGGAGTGAAATCAGGATTAGACACTTTGAGTTTTCGTTTAATCTCGACTTCTGAATCTCGAAGCCATGATTTAACAGACTTTATTGTGTCCTGTATGTAGCCTGGTGCATAGTTTTTTTCCTCCATCCATGTTATGTGATCTTCAAGCAAGTCAGTCATTATCCTCAAGTCTTTGAGTGCAAGCTCTACTAGTTGTGTCGGAGTCATGTCATGGGTCTCACAAAATTTGCCCAGTCGTCTCAATCTTGTTTCAGCAGTAATTTTACTGCCTCTTGCCAGATTGTCGTACCATCTTTTTACATTAGGATTTGAGAGAATTTTTTCTTTTTTTGACCGTTGATGATTTTTGGCAGTTGTTGTTTGATTGTGCTTGTATGTCAATTTTTTTCCCACATCAGACCGCACATCTGTGCGGACCTCATCAACAAGTGCAAGTGGGTTTGTCGTATTTACCTTTTTCATGATTTAGCGATCTGCCCCTTTTTTGTGATAAATTTTAGAATGAAAATAACAAAAAATATGTTCAATTAAGATTTTATGTGACTCAATTAAAGCAAAAATTATTTGATTTTGTCCTTTGGGTATCTAAAACTATTTTTGATTGAAAATTAGATAAATTTTTCTTTGTATTTGTAATGTTTTTTGCAAATGAGAATGCGAAGATGTCTAATCAAGCATAGTTCTTTGTTGGAGTTGTGATATTTAAATACTAAAATTCTCAGTCTGAAATTCGAAATAAAATCTTTGAAAATAAATTGAATAACCCAGACAAACTACCAAATAGATTTTACTTTTGATTCATCATATTTTTAATATGTTTTAATATAATTAGTTAAGGCGGGATTTTAAATTAGAAATATTAGAATTTAATAAATTTTTTAATTAAATAGAGCCTGGACTATTTAACTTAGAGTCTAATAACTTAGAATAAAAGATGCTCTCATTTCTCTCAGAAGTATATTAATTTTAGAGGAATAGATATCTAATTCTCAGAAGTATATTAATTTTAGAGGAATACTATTCTAAATCTATATTAATTTTTAAGACTTACATGTGTCTTTTTTATAAGATTATTTTATAAGATTCTAAGTGACAGTCTTGGACTTGTTTCAGATTCATTACATATTATGCTGGATTTTATAGCAATAATATTTTATTTGATGATTTAGGATTGTTGAAAGATCGGGTAATTTTGCCAACTTGCTTAAACCATCATCTCTATAACCTATTGATTAAGTTTAATCATAATTTACCTTGAGAAAATAATGTTAAATTATAAGAACAATATGCAGTAGAATAAATTCCTAAAAACCGTATTTATCCCATCTTTTTTTCTGATTTTCCTAAATTCCTTTTTTGTTCCTTTCTGTATTCCATCTTTAACCAAATTGGCGTTATGATTGTTGTCGCTGCTACCATGATTACTATGGTTGAATATACATTTGAAGTGAGAACTCCAGATGATATTCCAATTCCTGCCACAATCAAACCTACCTCTCCTCTTGAGATCATTCCTATTCCTACTCTGTATCCCTGCCTCTTACTTTTCAAAAACAACATTGCAGGCAATCCACACCCAAACAGCTTTGTTACTATTGCAATTGATATGATTACCCCACTAAGTATGATGATTTCCAAATTTACTGCCCTAAGATCTACTTGAGCCCCGATAATAGCAAAGAACAGTGGTGCAAAAATTAATCCCACCTTCTCAATGTAATTTCGAATATTTTCAAAAATTTTTGTGGCTGACATTGCCATTCCAACTGCAAATGCTCCAACAATTGGAGATAATCCAATCAATCCAGCTACTGCAGCTGCACCAAAAAATGATGCGGTTGCAATTCCCTCCACACTTCCCTTTGCCTTCCATAGTCTGGGGGTGATGAATTTTGGTATTACAATTACTGATGTCACTAACATTATTGCAAAGAATCCTAGCACCTGCAAAATTGTTATTGTTACATTTACAATGTCGATATTCTCGATTCCTCCTAACCCATTTCCTGCAATTGATGAAACAACTGATAGTACTGCAATTGCCAAAATATCGTCAATTATAGCTGCCCCTATTATTAGACGTGCCTCGGGGGTTTTGATCTTGCCAAATTCATTTA
This sequence comes from uncultured Nitrosopumilaceae archaeon, assembly GCA_963825095.1. Lineage (GTDB taxonomy): Archaea > Thermoproteota > Nitrososphaeria > Nitrososphaerales > Nitrosopumilaceae > Nitrosarchaeum. The sequence continues at coordinate 518 of CAWGRV010000019.1, read as the reverse complement.
ACACTTGGACTGAAATTGCAATGCTTGTTGCTGTTAGCGCGGTTGCAATTAACATGGATTGTAATGCATCAAAGCCAAACATTTGAAAAGCCACCAATCCTGCAAAAAACGGAACTACTACACCTGCGGTCGCAACTATGAATGCTGCTTTTCCTCCTTTGAGAAATTCCTTTGGCGTCATCTCCAGTCCTGCCATAAACAAAATAACAAGGGCGCCAATTTCTCCAAGTAGTTTCAATTCTTCTGTGATTTCCATTAGCGGTTTTTCGTGATAAATGAAAAATGCACCTAGTGCAAATGGGCCAATTATTATTCCAGCTAAAAGTTCACCTAAAACAATTGGAAGTTTTAATCTTAGGAACAACTCTGCCATAACTTTGGCTGAAAAAAGAAGAATGCATGCACCTATAATTACATGAATAAAATTAATTTCAGCAACCATTTTCTAAAATTTCAGTTTTTTTCAAATTCATAATCTTGCTTGTTAATTTTATATGATATAGCAATACGTGGCGATG
>CAWGRV010000018.1:0-75747 GCA_963825095.1 uncultured Nitrosopumilaceae archaeon | reverse complement strand
TATTCTTGTTGGCGATATGAGTGTCAAGGGAATAACTAACAATGAAACGTCAAATCTGACACCAATAAATAAGAGATTGGCTTATAGGTTGAAATTCTATCAATTTCGACAGAGATTAGAATATAAATGCAAATCAAAGAGAGTCAATTACAAGTGTATAGATGAAAGGTACACAAGCAAAGTTTGCTCACTTTGTGGCTATTATAAGAAAAATCTGGGATCAGACAAGGTGTATGATTGTCCAGAATGTAAAGCAAGGATGGACAGAGATATAAACGGTTGTAGGGGAATATTTATGAAATCATATATTCCAGAATAAAAGAAGGAAATCCGGGTGCGCTACAACACCCTGAAAACTTCCAAGTTTATATTGGGGATGAAAAATTTCCAACAGGACCAAGAGATATGGGAAATATCTTAATGGAACTGTAGAGAAAAAGAGTAATTGATCAGATGAATATTGGCGAGAGTAATAATGCGAATAAAAACATTATTATTCGGGAAGAAATTGATAATGTCGACGAAATCGATATATCAAGTAACTTCTAGTTTAATGTAGCGGTTACCTCAAATTTTTTATTATAGTAACAATTTTGCTAAAACATGTGCAGATTAGAGTTGGCTTCATCCCTGGCAGTAATAATTGCATTTCATCATATGAATTAAAAACGGGCATTCGATGAATTCTGTTATTTGACTCATTCGAAAAAGAATTTATTAAGAGGCCATTATAGACACTATCAGTACAGCCGCGTCTTGATAATACGCAGCCAGCATCAAAGATAATGTTACAATCTAAACAATAACGACACCAGCTTATTGAGTATTCGTTTTCATCTTCATTATCATCAATAAATGTGTCCGAACCTGTATAACAAATTGGACATGTGAAATAATCGGCACCACATGGAGTTTCCACGGTAGGAAATATTGGTATCGAAATAGATTTCATTTTTTATATTGGCTCGATAACATCATTGATTGATTTTTTTATTTCAACTTTATAAATCTTATGGTTATAAACAAATGGAACGTACTTGCTCAGTATCTAACCACATTCGCCGATTTTGGGATGTATTATATATGGATTTTCAAATTATTCATTAAAAATGATATTTTTCTAGCCCACAATCACATGAGTATATTCTTGGAAATTACATATTTTGCACACCTGCATTTTATGTAATATTTTTCCGAGCATCGCGTGAAAAAAATAATTCTTGATTAACGATTGTAGAGTTTTCACATTTAGGGCAATTTTTGTTTAATGAAAAATATGGAACTATCAGTTGTTCGATAAAGTCTTTATCGCTTAAAATTTTATCGAAACAATAAGAAAATTTGTGTGTTGTCATATTGCCATTGGTTTTATGTATTTATTTTAATTTTTTATTTTAATTTTTTCAAATTTTTTGGCCGAGATTCCCCGAAATGAGTAAAGAAAATTTAATAAAATTATTGAATATTAAATTTTTTGTTTGTCAAGAATGTCTAACTGCGAGAATTGTGAAAATACGAATATCCAATATCAACTGGGCAAAGGATTATTTTGTTCAATTCCTTGCACCATAGAATTCAGAGACAAAGTCCTTACGGACATTGGAAGAAGTATAAGTAAATGCAATGAAGAGATCCGCTATGATAAGGATACCGTTAGAAAACCGATCGAATCCAAATTGCATAAATGCAGATGTGATATTCATAAATATTATAAAATAAACGAATTAGAGGAAACTTTAAAGAATGTTCAAAGTTATAAATCTAAATATTATCCAACCAAGGTTAAACAAACTTTTGATCCATTCAACGAAAAACTATAATTTCGGCGCCATAAAATAAAATTTCAAGCTAGGGTTCTTTTTATCATTTCCGTAATTTACAAAAAAGCAATAGAAAAAAGTATAACAGCTGGTTATAATTGCTTTGATCCAAATTATGGAATGATAAAATTAGTTGAATGGCTTGTGACCATATTTTGGTTAATATATAGATAGATTAACCAAAGATTGATCTAACCCTACACTCATTCCAGTGATGCAACGCATCATCTACATTCGGAGCCAAAAATAAACGAACATCTCATCTCTCAAATGAAAGTAACGGTAATGCGAGTCTTATTGACATCATATGAAATAGTATTCTCAAACCTTTGAAATCTACACGTCGTCTTGAGCTTTTGAAGGAATGCATGATAATCTGAGAGAGCCAACGTGAAATCAACACATATTCCTTGATTCGGAACCATCACAAATCGGGCAATGCCGTGAAACTCCCCTGCTATCCATCTGAAATCTTCAACTGATCGTTCGATTTCTAGGTTAAATTGTTCTGGAAACTGAGCTAGAAACTCGTCAGGAATCTGTTGATCGTACGAAGGAAAAGCACATACTCCAGAATAACTGCTCGGTTCTTGAAATGGATTGGATTCTTGTTCTTGTTCTTCAGCTGAAGAGTTAAACATAACGAGCAGGGGTGGTACGTCATCATCATAATCGGCCATGATCTACCAAGCATTACTTTCGGTGATCTCGCTCTGCTCGGCAGCAATGCTGCATTTAGGGATTTAACAATCAAACAGGATTTCAACTTTTTGTATAATGATCCCAAGTCCTCAGGTACAAATTAACTCCGTAATAAAATTCCGTTGCGAATTTGAGTACTAGTTGATCAAATGTCGATCTCTTAATCATTTCTCCGTGTTCTTGATAATTTCTTTGGTGGCATTCAAACAATTATCATTATATTGTTCCCGATTGTCAAATAGATCATCAGGATCGAGTCTCAGAAACAATCTAAATGTTTTATCTTGTTTGTATATGTAATGGAAATAGGATTTCAATTCATAAAAGATAGGCATATTCGTGATCACGTCATAATAAAACCAATTGACAAATGACAAATTTTTATAGTCTTGAATTGGATCTAAATATTGTAAAATAATGAATTCAATTTCGGGTATAAAATATTCCCCTAAAATGGAATTATTGGCCATAATTTTAATATTGATAAAGATTGACAATTTGGTCAATTCGGAATCTTTATCAATTTTAAATACCCACAAAAAAGGAACACAACAATATCAAGATCTGTCAGAAATTTATCATGCTTTTGAAAAAAGGTTAATTGGCTGGAAGAATATCATAAAAATTAAAATTTTTATTCACTTTTGCTAACCATAAGCTCTCACAAAAATTGATTTCCATATCTGGTTGAAAGATATGGTTCACATAAAATATATATCATGATCGGCACCAGATCATAAAGGATTCATTTATTTAAGTTTTAGTACCACAAGTTTGTTTATTATCTCCTGTTACTGTGACAATACAGGGTTTCATACAACATGCTTTCAAAAATTCTACATTGACGTGTTTATTACAATTTTTACAAATTAGTGAAATATTTTGTCTTTCTATTGAAATAAGATTGCCCAATGCATCATTAAATTTATCTTCGATATCTAGCATTTCGATAATGGCCTCCGCCCAATCTTGAGGATTTGAGATAATTCTCTGTTTGCCTGATGAAATTTCAGTCAATACCCTGTCTTTTACGACATTTTTAACAAATTTATCAAAAGCGGCTTTCAGATCTGCAATCGCCTTCTTTAATTTTTCGAAACTCGTGGGATATAGTGCTCCGGCCTCATATAATCTTTCTATTTCTACCAATCTCCTTGTATACATACTATTCGCATTCATTTTTTTATAGAAAATATTAAAGATTTCAAGTCCTGTTTCATTTCGAATTTTTGCTATATCTTCAGGAAATAACGGTACTTCGGGTGATTCGGTCGGCTGAGCTGTAGGAAGTGGAGGCGGTACCTCCGGATCCGTTCTTGCGACAAATGTTTTTACTTCTTCTTTTTGGTCAACATGTGGTGGCATTATTTCGTCAGAAGCCAGTCCATCATAGATCTCATTTTTATCGGCACCGGCAAATTGAAATTTATTTTTATAAACCAAGTGAATGTATTTTTTATTCATCAGATTAATATCTATATATATTTCGCAGAGATATTTACGAGTCGATCAAGGTTTAATTATTATTTTGAAGAATTGGGACTTAAATTATGGAATGATTTTCGTGGCTGAAAAAGATCGGATAATATTTTGATTTTTAATGTATTGTACTTTAAACGCCTTCGGTGTTTAATGCTTGGAATGATTGCGATGGTACCAAGCATAGATTTGTATGAAACACTAAATTTTAAATGCGTCAGCTCATCGCTTTGATTCCTAATTAATAATTCCACGCATATCATCCATAGCATAAGTGCATTTTAGATTAGTGCTAAGTAACCGATGCTTCGAATAGTTAATTGTCATTGTTTCCTTGAGTAACCAGCATTGCTCGTGAACTACGTTCACTTGCTCTGCGAGCAAACGAATGTAATTCGTCGAGCGGAGCGAGATAATGCGTAGCATTATTGAAAAATTGAAATGTAAACCAGTAAGTCAATTCAAAATAATCATAAAATGTGAAAACCAAGATGTCAATCAGATTGAGTTATGCCGAAATCTTACAACGGCTATGGAGACAAGATGACCAATATTTTCACTTGTTACCTTGCGAACTTATAGAAGAAATAATTAACTTTTTAATTTTGAGACGGGACTTTTTAGGATGTACTTATCATAATTCGTGTTTTTTGGATTATAATAATAATTTTTATACTTTAGATGACAATCTCTCAGTAAGAATCGTATCTCAAGAAAACTTGATAAATGATAGAATGATTTTCATATCATCGGGTTTTTATTATCATATTGTCTTAACAGAAAAGGGGAGAGCCATGTACTCTAACACGCGGATGGATTCTATAATATTTTCTTCGGTAACATTTCTTGCATGTCCAATAACAGAAGGATTATGGCGCTCTTTATCTTTTTCAAATGATACGAAAATTATTTTTGCCGCACGCGGGCCTTGTCATGCTCTTTTAATTACTGATCGAGGAAGTGTTTTCTCTTTGGGAAGCAATGAAGAAGGCCAGTTAGGCAGAAATGGTGATTTCAAGCCAGCTCAGATCTCAATTCTCGAAAAAACTCATATTATATCTGGCGCTTGCAGTCGGAGTGCGAGCGTTCTGTTGGATCAAAACGGCAAAGTTTGGTTTTTCGGAAAGATTAATTTAGATTATAACACAAAAAAAAATATCAGAGAACTATCGTTACAACTTAATTATGATTGCTTGAAAAATAAAAATATAAAATCAGTACATTGTGGTTATCAGCATATAGTGCTGATAGAGGATCGCGGGCGGGTTTATTCTTTTGGAAATAATGTAAATTCAGAATTAGGGAGAAGAGGAGATGAGAGCACACCAATGCTCATTGAAAATTTAGAAAATGAGAGAATAATTTCGGGCAGTTGTGGCGATAAATTCACATTGCTATTGAACAATAGAGGCCAAGTTTTTTCATTTTGTGAAACAAACTCTCGGAACTCAATGGGTTTTCGTAATTTTTTTGAAAATATCAAAATAATAGCTTTATCCTCGTCTGGAAATTTCACTTTATTGCTGAATGAAAAAGGCCGACTTTATCGGATGAAATACATTTCTCTATTGAGAGCTCATTATGATATAGTTTTGATTCCAAATGTTTACTTGTTTTAATCTTATTTTTCGTTTGTCAAGAAAGAGTCTAACTATCCGATTGATGGAAATAACATTTGATATATTTTTATTCTGCATCAAAAAATTTGAAATAATTATTCCCAAAACACATAAAATTATATGGTTCCATCCTTGTTATAAGATAAATAAAAAACTGATTTCTATGAATTGGGAGAATTTTTTAGAAATGGAAAGTGATCCTGAACTTTTCGTTGGAACGGAAAGCAAAGAGATGCGAACTTTTTGTGATAAAAAAATTCCGAAAAAATTATGTTCCAACGGTCTGAAATTTTTAGAGGAATTTGAGGAACAATTGACTGAATTTGCATCGGATCAGAGTAAGACAGATGAATACAAGAAAAAAATGCTAAAAGGAAATAATAAAACACAAATGAAACAATGTATTGCTTTCTCAAACAAAGACAGAAGAAAAGAAATAGTATTTATTAGAGGTTTTGAAGAAGTAAGTACTTTTAATGCCAATTATAATTACACAAGTGATTCGGAGGACTCCGACGCTGATACTTCTTTTGATTTTGAGTATACCATATTCATGGCTGATAATAAGTACCTATGCATCGGAAATAGAAGTGGCCATTCGAACATTCTCGCCAACGAATTTATTTACAATAATTCAGATGGAAGTTCACCCGCAATGGTTAGAGGCAAAGAGATGACATTGCCATTAATTATGGAATATTCGAAAAAATATTACGTTAACTGCTGCAACGATAGATGGCATTAAGCGGGCAAAAAGAGAAAAAAATTTAGATGATGGAGAAGTCGGGGGTTTCATTTGAACGCTCGACAAATTTTATTTATATAACAAAATAATTTTAATTACGGTAACTTTTGAAATGGGACATTCAATAAACGAAATTTATGAGGAAATATCGACAATTATAAATTAAATCTTTTATTATCAATAATTTGCTTCTTGGAATTTCCACGTAGCAACATGGTAAAACAAAGATTTGTCACCATTCGTCATGGGACATCGTTGAGCCAGTCCTTGAGTGACTAATGCCTCCAATTCGACATTATATCCGAGCCAATCTTTGTAAGTATCTGAATCTTCAGGCAGGTCAAGAACATTCGAATTCTGAAAGTTGACGCCTCTCCCTACTAAATCCTTTTCTTATTACATGTTAGTGCCACGCGATGATACCATGCTTGAGATAAGTTGCATAAGTCCAAATGATTCCATGCAAATCATTCCAAAGCATGATACCATCGCGTGAAAGTCGCATTCTACTTTCTGTGACCATCCAGCACACTTCTACTGTCGCCGGGCTCCCTTCTGAAATTAACCTGACGCGATAATTTGTGGTGCTTTGAATCGTCACATAAATTGCCGGCGCCGAAGGCGCATAGAGTATTTAATCCTTTTCTTATTACATGTTAGTGCCACGCGATGATACCATGCTCGAGATAAGTTGCATAAGTCCAAATGATTCCATGCAAATCATTCCAAAGCATGATACCATCGCGCGAAATAAAAGAAATCTAGTTTTCAAAAGCGAACAATGTTCGCCGAGCCAAGTGAAATGCCCAACAGGTGTACCGTGTAAGGCGCTAGCATCGAGCAAAACTTGCAGAACTGCGTCCGTAGCGCGGCTGGCTATAATTTCAAAATATATAATTCTATTATATATGTCAGTACAAATTCGTCACATTCTACCGCAAACTCAACATATACACAAAAAAAATGTCCAATTATTAGGAAAATTAGATGATGGGCACCAAATTTCGACCACATGGATTCTGGATCGTAATTTAACCAAAGAACAATTAGATTCTCTGACAAATGAAATCACGGCATATTGTAAGAATCATAATCTTGAGGTCACAGAAGATTTTCCTCATCATTTGAAAGTCAAAGGAAGTTCTGTCAATTTCGCAAATGCTTTAACATTACAAATGAATCAATATCAAGCTGATGAAAGCACTTACCATGCTTCATCAGAGCCCATAAGTATTCCCGTAGAATGGAAAGATAAAGTGAACCACATTCTTGGTTTGACAACTGCGAAAGTTGCCAGACCTCATTTCAAAAGATCGAACGCCAATTCTACATCCAGATCGATTGGAGTGTTCACTCCATTACAGTTGGCTACTTTGTATAATTTTCCATTAAATTTGAATGGTCAAAATCAAAAAATAGGTATCATCGAATTAGGTGGCGGTTATGTAATTTCTGATATTGAAAGATATTTTTCTATGCTCAATCTTCCATACTCTCCCAATATTACAGCTGTTTCCGTAGATGGAGCTGTCAATTACCCATCAGATCCATCCGGAGCTAGCATTGAAGTTGTTTTAGATATTGAAGTAATCGCTGCCCTCGTTCCAAATGCATCAATTTTTGTTTATTTTTGCCCGAATACGGATCAAGGATTTTATGATGGCATGAATACTGCGATAAATGCTGGTTGTGATCTCGTCTCAATTTCCTGGGGAGGTCCTGAAAACGAATGGTCATCATCTACAATTACGGCTTACAATTCGTTGTTTCAACATGCTTCTACATTGCCTATAACGATTGCAGCAGCGGCCGGTGATAATGGCGCAGGCGACACCGAAAGCGGCTTAAATGTCGACTTCCCTGCTTCCAGTCCTTACGTTTTAGCTTGTGGTGGGACACATCTGGAATCAAATGACGGTGAAAATATTTCTCTGGAAGTTGTTTGGAATGATAACAGTCAATCTAGTGCGACAGGCGGTGGTATAAGTGCAGGCTTCTCGGAACCAAATTATCAATCTAGTGTGACATACAACCTTAATCATAGAAGAGGCGTCCCTGACGTAGCCGGAGATGCTGATCCCAATACGGGCTATGTCCTCTATTCTCAGAGTGCTGGTGGACAGTTTATTGTGGGTGGAACAAGCGCAGTGGCTCCGTTATGGTGTGGTCTTTTAGCTCGTATTAACCAGAGGTTAGAACGCAATGTTGGGTTCATACATCCAGTAATATATGCGAATAGGAGTGTTTTCCATGATATCACCCAAGGCAATAACGGTTATTACTCAGCCGGTGTTGGCTGGGATCCATGCACCGGTAATGGTACCCCAAATGGACAACTATTATTAAACGTATTGGCAACCATCTTCGTGCCAGTTCCTTCATTTACTGCAACACCTTTATCTGGTCATACGCCTTTGTCCGTTAATTTTACTGATACTTCAACAAATTCACCGACTAGTTGGCTGTGGACTTTTGGCGATGGAACATTCAGCACTGTTCAAAATCCTTCACACACTTATACTTCTTCTAACTTATATTCGGTAAGTCTTAAAGCCACAAACTACTACGGATCGAACACAATTACCAAATCAAATTACATCCTTGTCTCAGCACCACCCCCTATCCCAGAGACAAGCTTTACTGCATCTCCTCTATCAGGTACTGTACCCTTGTTAGTTACTTTTACGGATCATTCAACGAATTCCCCTACAAGTTGGCATTGGACTTTCGGCGATGGGACGACGAGCAATTTACAAAATCCCACACATTCTTATTCAAATGCTGGAACGTATACGGTCAGTTTGGCTGCTGCAAATACTTCTGGCTCCAGGACTGTCACGAAAACTAATTATATAACAGCAACACCTTCGCATGTCATTGCTCCTGTTGCGGCTTTTTCGGCTGCACCCGTATCCGGACCCAAACCATTAACAGTTCATTTTACGGATCATTCTACAAATTCACCTACCTCTTGGTTGTGGGATTTTCATAATGGTTACAAAAGCACGGAACAAAATCCGACTTTTACATTCCGGTATAGAGGACCAAAAAGCGCCACTCTGATAGCTACCAATAGTGCGGGAAGTTCGGCAGCGACAAAAACAAATTACATTAATGTTGAATGATTAACCCACACAGATTTCGTGTTTGCGAAACATTTTACGGTTGTTTTCAAACCGCAATTTCAAATACTTTAAATTTTGCGTTTCAATTTTTGATTTTAACTTCGCTTTCATTCGTTAAAATTGAAATAATATTCTTTTATCATTTTCATTTATCCAAACGAAGTAATAAATGAAAACCAATGTATGCGTGCCTTCGACCCAAAATTTATGCTAAAAATATTGCCAGAAGAAACTATTCAGATCTTCATGGGGAAACTTTAAAAGAATTTTGGAGACTGAAAGATGTTGAAAAAAATTTTAAGAAACAGCAAATTGATCTTATGCATTCTAGATCTCTTTTGATGCGATATCAACTGACTCAACCTCTTACAGCCAAAGATCTGGAAATTCAGCGACACCAACTAGACTTACACAGAAAAGAGAAAAAGACACTAATAAATTCTCAAATAATTTTCCTGAATAATAAGAAAGAAGAACTACAAATAAATCGAAACTATTTGTCTCCCTTTTTAACAAAATTGAGGGAAGACAGCACTCCAGAAAAATTAGAAGAAATGTGTGCTGAATCAGATAAAGTCAAGCAAAGTGCTATTCTTAAAATATACCTATTCCGCTTAAAATATGAATCTTCATACATGAAAATAGAAAATCTTTTGAAGAAAATTAATGTTCAGCTTGAAGTTTTTGATCTCTATGGGTTTTTAGATACAAATGAATTTTTGGCTGAACCATTCGAAACAGAAGATTTAATTAAAAGTTTACAAGAATATCATTTGGATCTTGATTACAGTACGACGAGTGAAGTGGAACGAATGTGCAAGAATTGAGGATCTGTTCGTTATTATTAAAAATCGGTGTCCATTAACTGAATTATCAGATAAGGATCCTACGGGCACCAGATAATCCTCCAAATTTAGAACAATCCATTATAACGAAGGCCATTCTTGATCTTTATCTGTTGGAAATCCTTCATATTCGAGAAACTGTTTCACTGTTAAGGATGGATTTAATCCACAAAAAATAGGACATTTCAATTTATGTTGCACTTGACCACCATGCCAAGTAGCTAATTCTGGACAATCACATGATCGCGGGGGAAAAGATGTTGCTTTTACGTATTTTACCGGTTGATAGACTGTCTTCCGATTCGTGTTATAACCCGCTTTTGATTTTGCATTCCAGTAGAAACATATAAATAAAATCACCAGGGTACACAATAATGCGAAAATTAAAATATTCATTATTTATAGGCTCGGAAAAAAAAAAAATTACAAAATTTCTCCGATATAAATGTTTTGAACATTTAAGGAATGAATTAGAGCAACAATTTGCCACTTATCATTCTTTTGAAATCGGAACGAGCTGATTCAGCTCGCCACGATAATGCAGAATATTATTGACATAGTCTACACGAATGTCCGTGACATTTGTAACAAATACCATGGCCACATTTTAAGAAAACGCAATTTTCTAAATTGTAACAGTTTATACATTCGAATTTGATAGTTGCCTCAGTAAAATTATTTAATTTTTCAAAAAATTCATAACATTCACATATTTTTTCATTCAATTTTTTGAAATTTTCTTCGTTTAAGTAATGATAAGCCTGGCAAGCAAAACAAATATCTAAATTCTTTTCTAGATAATCATTTATCGCCTTGATGGAAATTTGATGATTCATTTCTGCTGCCATTAAAAAATATTTTTTCATATTTTCGTAATCTTTTTGTTCTTTATAATAAAAACCTAAATTACTCATCGAATGGGAATTTCCTTTTTCAATAGCCATTAAATAATACTTTTTCATATTTTCATAATCTTTTTGTTCTCCATAATAATAACCCAAATTGTTCATCGAATTCGAATTTCCTTTTTTGATAGCCATTAGAAAATACTTCTTCGTTTTTTTCTGATCTTTTTGTTCTCTATAATAATAACCCAAATTATTCATGGAATTCGAATTTCCTCTTTTGATAGCCATTAAATAATATTTTTTCATATTCTTATAATCTTTTTGTTCGTAGTAATACCATCCTAACCAAAATGCTGCACCCTCGCTACCCTTTTCCAATGCATTCAGTAAATATTTTTTCATCTGGTCATATTCTTTTTTAGTTCTGAAATATAAGCCATTAAAGTAAGAAATTATTGAATCATTTAAAGCATCTTCTTCAAAATAACCATTAAATATCAAGTTATGAATTAGTTCTATTTTTTGCTTGTCTATGGTCTTAAAAATTTCCATCTTTACGGTTATTTCATATTTACCGAAATAATCGATTATCTGTTGCAAGGATTCCATGATGAATTTTTCGGTTAATGAACGAAGATGGTTAAAGAATTATTATAAATCAATTTTTTGAATAGGATTCCGGAAACGTTTGGACATTTATGATAAGAAAAAGAGAAAGTGGAAAGCATACGCAAGGAATGATGATTTATTTATATCCGAAATTGCTGTCGGAAAAGTTGAGAATTGGAAACTCGATAAATGACAAAGGTTATTTCAGGAAAGTCGCACCACTGTTGTTACTCACTTTGATTAGAGCATAGTCTGCACACTTGCCCTGCGGGCCCTTCGGGCGTTTCATGCGAAGCATGAAGCGAGAGCCTTGCTCGCTAAATAATCTCCGAAGGGGTGCATGGATGTCCTTCAAATCTAGATAACTAAATGAAATTAACAAGTTGTCATCCAATATTTAGAATGAAGAAACCAATATTGATCATTGTCCAAATAAAGATATCGTAAATTTGTCAGTTGTCCTGCAAGCCCTTCGGGCGTTTCATGCGTTGCATGAAGCGAGCCTGGCTCGCTAAATAATCAGATTATTTAACCTCCGAAGGAGGTGCATGGTAATTCTTTTAATTGATTATTATGCAAATAAAGATATTGTAAGTTAGTTAATTGTCCAATTGTTGACGGTAATTCTTTTAATTGATTATTATACAAATGAAGATATTGTAGATTAGTTAAGGTTCCGATTGTTGGCGGTAATTCTTTTAATTGATTATTATCCAAATCAAGACGTCGTAAATTAGCTAATTGTCCTATCATTGGTGGTAATTCTTTTAATTGATTGTTATGCAAATTAAGGGCCCGTAAATCGTGTAACTCATAAATGCTTTCTTTGTAATTGATTTTCTGTTTCAATAAAGTTAATTGATGATTCAATTTATATTTATCTTTGTATTTATCATCTTCATATTTACAATCACTGAAATTCCTAAATAGTAATGTTTTCCAAATAGATGCATGACCAGCTATTTCATTAAATCGTCTGCTGACCAACAAACATGAATAAATATCCTTCAAATCTAGATAACTAAATGAAATGAACAAGGTGTCATTCATTTAATTGATGAAATTAAATTTCATCCGTAACATTTTGAATAAAAAAATCAATTTTTCGTATATATATTTACATTGGTGGTAATAATTGTTTGGCTTGGTTTCCCAATTGATTATTATCCAAATTAAGATGTTGTAAATTAGTTAATTGTCCTATTGTTGGTGGTAATTCTTTTAATTGATTATTATCCAAATAAAGATTTTGTAAATTAGTTAATTGCCCTATTATTGATGGTAATCTCTTTTAATTGATTATTATACAAATCAAGATATTGTAAATTAGTTAAGGTTCCGATTGTTGGCGGTAATTCTTTTAATTGATTATTATACAAATCAAGATATTGTAAATTAGTTAAGGTTCCGATTGTTGATGGTAATTCTTTTAATTGATTATTATCCAAATAAAGTTTTTGTAAATTAGTTAATTGTCCTATTGTTGATGGTAATTCTTTTAATTGATTGTTATGCAAATAAAGATATTGTAAGTTAGTTAATTGTCCAATTGTTGATGGTAATTCTTTTAATTGATTATTATACAAATCAAGATATCGTAAATCTGTCAGTTGTCCTGCACGCCCTTCGGGCGTTTCATGCGTTGCATGAAGCGAGCCAGGCTCGCTAAATAATCTCCTTCGGAGATTATTTAACCTCCGAAGGAGGTGCATGGTAATTCTTTTAACTGATTATTATCCAGAAAAAGATATTGTAAGTTAGTTAATTGTCCAATTGTTGACGGTAATTCTTTTAATTGATTGTTATGCAAATGGAGAATTTGTAAATTAGCTAATTGTCCTATCATTGGTGGTAATTCTTTTAATTGATTATTATCCAAATCAAGACGTCGTAAATTAGTTAATTGTCCTATCATTGGTGATAATTCTTTTAATTGATTATTATCCAAATAGATAGTTTGTAAATTTGTTAAGTGCCCAATTGTTGATGGTAATTCTTTTAATTGATTATTTTCCAAATTAGATAGTTTGTAAATTTGTTAAGTGCCCTATTGTTGATGGTAATTCTTTTAATTGATTATTATCCAAATAGATATTTGTAAATTTGTTAAGTGTCCGATTGTTGATGGTAATTCTTTTAATTGATTATTATCCAAATAAGATATTTGTAAATTTGTTAAGTGCCCGATTGTTGATGGTAATTCTTTTAATCGATTATCATACAAATTAAGGTCTCGTAAATCATGTAACTCATAAATGCTTTCTTTGTAATTGATTTTCTGTTTCAATAAAGTTAATTGGATGATTTAATTTATATTTATCTTTGTATTTATCATCTTCATATTTACAATCACTGAAATTCCTAAGTAGTAATGTTTTCCAAATAGATGCATGATCAGCTATTTCATTAAATCGTCTGCTGACCAACAAACATGAATAAATATCCTTCAAATCTAGATAACTAAATGAAATGAACAAGGTGTCATCCATTCGAATTGATGAAATTAAATTTCATCCGTAACATTTTGAATAAAAAAATCAATTTTTTGTGTATATAATGACATTTGGTGGCAATAATTGTTTGGCTTTGTTTCCCAATTGCTTATTATCCAAATAAAGATGTTCGTAAATTAGTTAATTGTCCTATTGTTGATGGTAATTCTTTTAATTGATTATTATACAAATGAAGATATTGTAGATTAGTTAAGGTTCCGATTGTTGGCGGTAATTCTTTTAATTGATTATTATCCAAATAGATAATTTGTAAATTTGTTAAGTGCCAGATTGTTGATGGTAATTCTTTTAATTGATTGTTATGCAAATAAAGATATTGTAAGTTAGTTAATTGTCCAATTGTTGACTGGTAATTCTTTTAATTGATTATTATACAAATGAAGATATTGTAAATTAGTTAATTGCCCTATTATGGATGGTATCTCTTTTAATTGATTATTATCGGCATGAAGATATTGTAAACTGGTTAATTGTCCTATTGTCAATGGTAATTCATTTAATTGATTATTGTACAAATGAAGATATTGTAGATTAGTTAAGTGTCCGATTGTTGGCGGTAATTCTACTAATTGATTATTAAGCAAATAAAGATTTCGTAAGTCAATTAACTGTCCTATTGTTGATGGTAATTCTTTTAACTGATTATTATCCAAATTGAAAAATCGCAAATTAGTTAATTGTCCCATTACTGATGGTAATTCCTTTAATTGATTATTATACAAATCGAGATCTTCTAAATTGATGAGTTGTCCCATTGTTGATGGTAATTCTTTCAATTGATTATTATCCAAATCAAGATGTCGTAAGTTAGTTAATTGTCCTATCGTTGATGGTAATTCTTTTAATCGGCTACTACACGAATCGAGATCTTTTAGGTTAATTAATTGTCCGATTGTTGATGGTAATGCTTCTAATTGATTATTATCCAAATCAAGATGCCGTAAATTAGTTAATTGTCCTACTGTTAATGGTAATTCTTTTAGTTGATTGCCACTCAAATCAAGACGGCGTAAATTAGTTAATTGCCCTATCGTTGATGGTAGTTCTTTTAGCTGATTATCTTTCAGCTCAAGCCGCAGTAAATTAGTTAGGTGTCCTATTGTCCATGGTATTTCTTTTAATTGGTTATTACGCAAACCGAGTGTTTGTGAATCATTTAACTTATAAATGCTTTCCGTGTAATTTATTTTATTTTTAAGTAAAGTTAATTGGAAATTCAATTTGTATTTATCTCTATATTCGTTACCTTCACATTTGCAATCACTGAAATTCCTAAATAGTAATGTTTTCCAAATAGATGCATGAGTGGCTATTTCATTGAATCGTTTGTTGACCAATAAACATGAATGGACATCCTTTAAATCTAGATAATTAAATGAAAGGAACAATATATCATCCATTTGAATGGATGACATTAAATTTGACATCTAATATTTTCAGTGAGGAAATCAATTTTTCGTGTATATATTCACATTTGCTGACAACAATTGTTTGGCTTGTTTTCTCAATTGATCATTGTCCAAGTAAAGGCATTCTAAATTTATTAATTGTCCGATTGTTGATGGTAATTCTTTTAATTGATTGTTATGCAAATAAAGATATTTGTAAATTAGTTAATTGTCCTATTGTTGGTGGTAATTCTTTTAATTGATTATTATCCAAATAAAGTTTTCGTAAATTAGTTAATTGCCCTATTACTGGATGGTAATTCTTTTAATTGATTATTATCGACATAAAGATATTGTAAATTGGTTAATTGTCCTATTGTCTGTTGGTAATTCTTTTAATTGATTATTGTACAAATGAAGATATTGTAAATTAGTTAAGTGTCCGATTGTCTGGTGGTAATTCTGTTAATTGATTATTATGCAAATAAAGATGTTCGTAAATTAATTAATTGTCCTATTGTCTGTTGGTAATTCTTTTAATTGATTATTATCCAAATAAAGATGTTGTAAATTAGTTAATTGTCCTATTGCTTGATGGTAATTCTTTTAATTGATTATTATGCAAATAAAGATATTGTAAATTAGTTAATTGCCCTATTTCTTGATGGTAATTCTTTTAATTGATTATTATACAAATAAAGATATTGTAAATTAGTTAAGTGTTCCGATTGTTGACGGTAATTCTTTTAATTGATTATTATACAAATAAAGATATTGTAGATTAGTTAAATGTTCCGATTGTTGGCGGTAATTCTTTTAATTGATTATTATACAAATCAAGATATTTGTAAGTTAGTTAATTGTCCAATTGTTGATGATAATTCTTTTAATTGATTATCATCCAAATAAAGATCGTTGTAAATCATTTAACTCATAAATGCTCTCTTTGTAATTTATTTTATTTTTGAATAAAGTTAATTGGAAATTCAATTTGTATTTATCTCTATATTCATTACCTTCATACTTGCAATCACTGAAATTCCTAAATAGTAATGTTTTCCAAATTGATGCATGACCAGCTATTTCATTAAATCGTCTGCTGACCAATAAACATGAATAAATATCCTTCAAATTTAGATAACTAAATGAAATGAACAAGGTGTCATCCATTCGAATTGATGAAATTAAATTTCATCCGTAACATTTTGAATAAAAAAATCAATTTTTCGTATATATATTTACATTTGGTGGTAATAATTGTTTGGCTTGGTTTCCCAATTGCTTATTATCCAAATTAAGATGTTGTAAATTAGTTAATTGTCCTATTTCTGGTGGTAATTCTTTCAATTGATTATTATCCAAATAAAGTTTTCGTAAATTAGTTAATTGCCCTATTCTGGATGGTATCTCTTTTAATTGATTATTATCCAAATAAAGATATTGTAAATTGGTTAATTGTCCTATTTCTTTGGTAATTCATTTAATTGATTATTGTACAAATAAAGATATTGTAAATTAGTTAATTGTCCTATTTTTGGCGGTAATTCTGTTAATTGATTATTATGCAAATAAAGATTTCGTAAATTAATTAATTGTCCTATTTTTGATGGTAATTCTTTTAATTGATTATTATAAAGATAAAGATATTGTAAATTAATTAATTGTCCTATTTTTCACGGTAATTCTTTTAATTGATTATTATGCAAATAAAGATATTTGTAAATTAGTTAATTGTCCTATTTCTGTTGGTAATTCTTTTAATTGATTATTATACAAATAAAGATATTGTAAATTAATTAATTGTCCTATTTTTGGTGGTAATTCTTTTAATTGATTATTATGCAAATAAAGATATTGTAAATTAGTTAATTGTCCTATTGTTGATGGTAATTCTTTTAATTGATTATTATTCAAATAAAGATTTTGTAAATTAATTAATTGTCCTATTTCATTGATGGTAATTCTTTTAATTGATTATTATGCAAATAAAGATTTTGTAAATTAATTAATTGTCCTATTTCTTTTGGTAATTCTTTTAATTGATTATTATGCAAATAAAGATATTGTAAATTAGTTAATTGTCCTATTTCTTGAGGTAATTCTTTTAATTGATTATTATGCAAATAAAGATATTTGTAAATTAATTAATTGTCCTATTTCTTGGTGGTAATTCTTTTAATTGATTATTATCCAAATAAAGATGTTGTAAATTAGTTAATTGTCCTATTTCATTTGGTAATTCTTTTAATTGATTATTATGCAAATAAAGTATTTGTAAATTAATTAATTGCCCTATTTCTTGATGGTAATTCTTTTAATTGATTATTATGCAAATAAAGATATTGTAAATTAGTTAATTGTCCTATTTCTGATGGTAATTCTTTTAATTGATTATTATACAAATAAAGATATTGTAAATTAGTTAAGTTGTCCTATTTTTGGTGGTAATTCTTTTAATTGATTATCAACCAAATAAAGACGTTGTAAATCATTTAACTCATAAATGCTCTCTTTGTAATTTATTTTATTTTTGAATAAAGTTAATTGGAAATTCAATTTGTATTTATCTCTATATTCATTACCTTCATACTTGCAATCACTGAAATTCCTAAATAGTAATGTTTTCCAAATCGATGCATGACCAGCTATTTCATTAAATCGTCTGCTGACCAACAAACATGAATAAATATCCTTCAAATCTAGATAACTAAATGAAATGAACAAGGTGTCATCCATTCGAATTGATGAAATTAAATTTCATCCGTAACATTTTGAATAAAAAAATCAATTTTTCGTGTATATAATGACATTTGGTGGCAATAATTGTTTGGCTTTGTTTCCCAATTGCTTATTATCCAAATAAAGTTTTCGTAAATTAGTTAATTGTCCTATTGTTGATGGTAATTCTTTTAATTGATTATTATACAAACGAAGATATTGTAGATTAGTTAAGGTTCCGATTGTTGGCGGTAATTCGTTTAATTGATTGTTATGCAAATGGAGAATTTGTAAATTAGCTAATTGTCCTATCATTGGTAGTAATTCTTTTAATTGATTATTATCCAAATCAAGACGTCGTAAATTAGTTAAGTGTCCTATTGTTGGTGGCAATTCTTTTAATTGCTTGTTATGCAAATTGAGGGCTCGTAAATCATTTAACTCATAAATGCTCTCTTTGTAATTGATTTTCTGTTTCAATAAAGTTAATTGATGATTCAATTTATATTTATCTTTGTATTTATCATCTTCATATTTACAATCACTGAAATTCCTAAATAGTAATGTTTTCCAAATAGATCCATGACCAGCTATTTCATTAAATCGTCTGCTGACCAACAAACATGAATAAATATCCTTCAAATCTAGATAACTAAATGAAATGAACAAGATGTCATCCATTCGAATTGATGAAATTAAATTTCATCCGTAACATTTTGAATAAAAAAATCAATTTTTCGTATATATATTTACATTTGGTGGTAATAATTGTTTGGCTTGGTTTCCCAATTGCTTATTATCCAAATTAAGATGTTGTAAATTAGTTAATTGTCCTATTGTTGGTGGTAATTCTTTCAATTGATTATTATCCAAATAAAGGTTTCGTAAATTAGTTAATTGCCCTATTATGGATGGTATCTCTTTTAATTGATTATTATCCGCATGAAGATATTGTAAACTGGTTAATTGTCCTATTGTCAATGGTAATTCATTTAATTGATTATTGTACAAATGAAGATATTGTAGATTAGTTAAGTGTCCGATTGTTGGCGGTAATTCTACTAATTGATTATTAAGCAAATAAAGATTTCGTAAGTCAATTAACTGTCCTATTGTTGATGGTAATTCTTTTAACTGATTATTATCCAGAAAAAGATATTGTAAGTTAGTTAATTGTCCAATTGTTGACGGTAATTCTTTTAATTGATTGTTATGCAAATGGAGAATTTGTAAATTAGCTAATTGTCCTATCATTGGTGGTAATTCTTTTAATTGATTATTATCCAAATCAAGACGTCGTAAATTAGTTAATTGTCCTATCATTGGTGATAATTCTTTTAATTGATTATTATCCAAATAGATAGTTTGTAAATTTGTTAAGTGCCAGATTGTTGATGGTAATTCTTTTAATTGATTGTTATGCAAATAAAGATATTGTAAGTTAGTTAATTGTCCAATTGTTGACGGTAATTCTTTTAATTGATTATTATACAAATGAAGATATTGTAGATTAGTTAAGGTTCCGATTGTTGACGGTAATTCTTTTAATTGATTATTATACAAATGAAGATCTCGTAAATCTGTTAATTGTCCCATTGTTGATGGTAATTCTTTTAATTGATTATTATACAAATAAAGATCTCGTAAATCTGTTAATTGTCCCATTGTTGATGGTAATTCTTTTAATTGATTATTATACAAATAGATAGTTTGTAAATTTGTTAAGTGCCCTATTGTTGATGGTAATTTTTTTAATTGATTATTATCCAAGAAAAGAGTTCGTAAATTAGTTAAGTGTCCTATTGTTGGTGGCAATTCTTTTAATTGCTTGTTATGCAAATTGAGGGCTCGTAAATCATGTAACTCATAAATGCTTTCTTTGTAATTGATTTTCTGTTTCAATAAAGTTAATTGATGATTCAATTTATATTTATCTTTGTATTTATCATCTTCATATTTACAATCACTGAAATTCCTAAATAGTAATGTTTTCCAAATAGATACATGACCAGCTATTTCATTAAATCGTCTGCTGACCAACAAACATGAATAAATATCCTTCAAATCTAGATAACTAAATGAAATGAACAAGGTGTCATCCATTCGAATTGATGAAATTAAATTTTATCCGTAACCTTTTTTGAATGAAAAAATCAATTTTTTATACCTATTCCAAACCTAATTTGGAGACTGAGCTCGAAAAATTTGTTTTCTTAGTCGATGAGTATTATCAACAAAAATTTGGCATACTTTCCGTCCTCTCCATTTTCCTTTTTGTCACCTTATTACATTTAAATCGCTAAACTCTTTCTGTAAAAATTCTCCAAATCTTTTTCTTTTATTTTTCTTAGTCCATTTTTTATATTTGTCATCAATTTCTCCTCTTTGTAATTATTTTCTTTCCTTCTCACCATTGATTTCAATTTCGAAAATACTTTTTCTATTGGATTATATTCTGGCGAATATGGTACGTTGTATATTATCTTGTGATTATTTTTCGCAACATATTCTTTTAATCGTTTCGTGTGATGTATTCTCGCGTTGTCCATCAATAAATATTTATTTTCGTCAATCTTGCCTATTAACTCTTCTATGAACTTTAGAAATGTCTCGCCATTTGCCGAATCTTTTATTATCTTTGTATGCAATATTTTTCTATTTGAAATCGCACATATCAGAGTGTATCTTTTGAAGTGTTTAAAGTATTTTTTTAATATTATTTTTTTGCCTTTTTCCGACCAACCGTAATTATTTGCAATTCTATTATCAAAATGCGTTTCATCTATCGATATTATATTTCCCTGCACTCCTTTCAGGAGTTTCGCTGAGCGCAATGCTGGTAACTTAAGTAAATTTATTCATATTTATTTTTGATAATTTTAATATTTCAATAGAAATTATTTCCTGAAATTTTATTTTTATAAATTTCAGAAAATTTGGTATGAATTCGAAATCCATCAATTGGTCACCTATGGTTCTTTCTTTTCGCAAAATATGAATACCTCCGGTGCTCCTACTGCCCATAAATTGGTCCTTTTATTACATTTTAAAAAAATGGCAATGCATACCAATTTATGGGATGATAAAGACTATTTTTTTTCTACAGTGCAATACATGCGACCTTTACTATCCCATTTTGACCCTTTTGGGTTTTTCCGAATTCTCTTATAATGTCTGTTTTTTTGTATCAAGGTAACGGTATCTCCTATTATTGATAATATTCTCAGGATTTTATCTATTCCCTTTTTGCGACTTTTACCATAAAATAATGCATGTAAGAGCTTATTTACAAATTTCAGGCTATTTTTTCTGTTTATTTTATATTTATCACAATTTAGATTTCTCATAGCTATGTTTTCGAAAAAGCTGCCAAGAATAAAAATGAGATTATGTATGGCTATATCCTGTTTTACTCTTCCAATTTCTTTTGAGACGATATCTTTTAGAGATAAATCATATTTGGCGTGTCTAAAATTTGTTTCGATCTTCCATCGTTTCCAATATAAATCCATTAAAAAATTCATAGTTTGATCTGTTAATGTCGTTCCCAAAAAATAATCATTGCCATTAAGTTGATATTTGATTAGTTTGAATTTTATTACTGTTCCATCTATATTGATGTTTATTATTTTCTCCGAACAGTTACCACTTAGATGTTTTTTTACAATTGCTAGCGAGGAGACTAATCGAAATACAACATTTATATCCCTTCCAACAAGTGCTCTAAACAATTCCTTACTAAAATAACCTCTATCCATTAATAAAACATCGCCAGCTTCAACATATTTTAATTGTCTTTTTAATACGAATCTCTCATCAGAGGAGTTACTGATGGTGTAATTAATGACCATTTCTTTATCAACATCATATAAACAACTTAATAAAGCGGTACAGTAATTTCCATTGTTGTCTAATTTAAAACCATCTTTATTGAGGGTCGCATTTAAGTTGATACCACTACCGTCAACCGCAATATATCGTTGTTTATAATCGCCATATATGAAATCGAGAAGGTTCTGATTCAATAGTTCGAAATAGAAATAATCAACATTAGATATTTTTTTAATAATAGCCGATTTAGTCACATCTAAAACATTCTTATATTTTAAAAACGAGTTCGTAATATCATAACTTAAATTTCTATTGTTCTTATAGGAGAGAAAATATACGATATCCTTAAAAGAAACCTTTCTCTCCCTTGTTGAAGTCTTAGAATTTAAATAAGATGAAACTTGATTAATATAAATTTTGAAATTTTCAATGACTTTTTTGGAATCCATTAAAAATAATATATAAAAAAAATTAAAATTTTAAAAAACTTAAGTTACCAGCATTGCGCTGAGCGAAGCGAACGAGTTCGCCTAAATTATTTAAAATTCGAATAATTTCTCTTATTATATTTTGCTCTATTCTCTATTTTCCATAAAGGTTGTAAATTTCGAAAATTGAAACACTCAAAAATATTTTGTTTTATAGAGAAATCAAATGAAGAAACAGGAATAATATGGTCTATTTCCCATTCTCCATAATTTTTAAAATTCATACCTTCGACAAGCAAATCAAAAATGTGTTTTTCTAATTCCTGAATAGAACAACCAATTATTTCCTGATAGGAATTGTTGAGGATTAAATTGTTATCCTTGTATATCTTATAGATCCTATTTTTAATATTATCATAGATTTTAAAAAATCCGCCTTTATTTCTCTGATTTTTTGCTTTTTGAATAAGTTTCTTTTTAATTCTTTTTTGTTTATATTAGTCTTTATAAAAGAGTGTTATTTTTTCAGAAATGTATGCCTGTTTATTGAATTCTTCACTCATATAAGTTTAAATATTAGCTTTTATTTAAATATAAAGAAAATTTCAAATTTATAGCGAAGTTTACTTCGCCGAGCAAAGCGAGACGCCGGAGGCGTGCATGGAAAGCAGAAGAAATTTGTTTAAGACATGGCTTGCTACGTTGCGAAAATGTTCATAATGGCGAACCAAAAAAACAAATTTTAATGAACCGAGATTTTAATGCGGCAATGAATATATTAAGAAAAGCAAAATGCATATTGAAGAATTTGCCAATACCAGAATATTTGCAAAGGAAAAAGAAAGAAAAGATTAAAAAATCAGTCCAGTTTCATCGACTAGGACATAGGCAAAAAGGCGAAACCAAATAAACCGATACAGAAAAGACGCGCCTGAGTAGCTCTTTTACAGTATGAAAAAACTAACCATTCCGAAAATACTCAAAAAAATATGCTCAAAAAAAAAATGCTCAAAAAAAAATTTGAAAATTTCTACAAATAAAAAATGGAATGGGTATAAACGAATGATTTTTATTCCATATATTTTTGTTCTTCTTTGTAAAATATCTTCAAATTGGTGATATGGCTCGGATTTTTTACTTTTGTATTATAGGAGGCATATAATTCAATCAAATTCAAACTGCTAATGCCTTCATCACTTATTCCGCAGTTTTCATCGGCATTTAATATCTGTAAATTGGTCAAATGATTTACATTTGTTATTATTGAATTGTCCCATGCATTTAACTCAAGGAGATTTAAGTTTATTATTCCATAATCATTTATTCCGCAACTTCCACATGCATATAATTTTTTCAAGTTTGTCATATGATTCACATTTCTTATGTTTGGATTATTACCCGCGTAAAACTCAATGAGATTTAAGTTTATTATTCCATAATCATTTATTCCGCAACTTCCACATGCATATAATTTTTTCAAGTTTGTCATATGATTTAGATTTGTTACTTTTTCGTTATCACAAATGTCTAATTCTATCAGGTTTAGATGTTTTATTCCCGCATCGTTTATTCCGCATTCTTCATCTGCCGCTAATTTTTTCAAATTAATTAAGTGATTAACATTTGTTATATTCTCATTGTTCCGGGCACATAAATATCTTATAAATGGATAATGAATCAGAATTTCATCTGTCAATCGCGCATAATATCGCTCCGGTATATCATAAAAATCATAAATTTCGAGTTGATAAAAATATTTACAAACTTTTCTTAATTTGATTTGTGATAAAAAGTCTAATTTTTCAAAAATTATGTACCATATTTCCAACGGTATATCTTCTATATCCAAGGCTTTCATGGACGATTTTTACTGATGATCATCCCCAATAATTAATTTTGACGATAATCAATAAAATTATTATAAATCAATCTTTTAAGCGTATGGATCTCGATTTTAGTGGAACCGGTGAAGTAGAAAGGATGTATAAGAAAATGGGCAAATATTCTTATGATCCAATTTGGTTGGAACACAATCTACATGATTGTCCATGACATTTATAACAAATCCCATGGCCACACTTTAAGAAAACACAATTTTCTAAATTATAGCAGTTTATACATTCGAACTTCGTAGTTGCATCGGTGAAACTCTTTAATTCTTCGGCTAATTTATGATGCTCACATATTTTTTCATTTAATTTTCTGAGATTGGCTTCACCTAAACAATGATAAGCCTCGCAGGCAAAACAAATATCGAAATTCACTTCCAGATAATCATTGATTGCTTTAATGGAACTTTCATTATTCATTCCCGCGGCCATTAAAAAATATTTTTTCATGTTTTCATAATCTTTTTGGTCCATATAATAATAAGCAAGATTGTACATTGCATTACTATTTCCTTTTTCAATAGCCATTAAAAAATATTTTTTCATGTTCTCATAATCTTTTTTTTTATAATAATGATGGCCTAAGTTGTTCATTGCGTAATCATTTCCTTTTTCGATTGCCATCAAGTAATACCTTTTCATGCTCTCATAATCACCCATTTTGTTACGATAATTTCCTAAACTAACCGCCGCACTACTACTGCCGTTTTCGAATGCAATCAGTAAATATTTTTTCGCTCGACTGCATTCATATTTAGTCAGGAAGTATAATCCATACCAGAATAAAATCCTTGAATCATTCGAAACATCTTCTTTGAAATCATTCTTGAATATCAAATTGTGAATTATTTCTATCTCATCCTTTTCGAGTTCAACATTCTCAATTTTTATGTTGTGCTTACAGAAATAATCGATAATCTCCTGTAAGGGCTCCATAATTACTTTTTATAATAATAAACAGAATGGGTTAAAAATTATTATAAATCAATTTTTCAAGCGTTTGTATCTCGATTTTGGTCAATTTGATCGTATTTGTAATAAATGAAAAATTACTATTGGGAAAGATAAGAATTGGCAACCCGATAAATAACAAAGTTTGGTTCAAGAAGGTAGATGTACTATTGTGACTGGCTTTGATTAGAACATAATCTACATAACTGTCCATGACATTTGTAACAAATACCATGGCCACATTTCAAGAAAACGCAATTTTCCGAATTATAACAGTTTATACACTCAAATTTGGTGGTTGCCTCCGTGAAATTTTTTGAAGAATCAAAAAATTTATAACATTCACATATTTTTTTATTTAATTTTTTGAAATTTGTTTCATTTAGACAGTTATAAGCCTTGCAAGCGAAACAAATATCGAAGTTCTCTTCTAGATAATCGTTTATTGCTTTGATGGAAATTTGGTGATTCATTTCTGCTGCCATTAGATAATATTTTCTCATGTTTCCATAATCTTTATGTTTTTTATAATAGTTACCTAAATTGTACATCGATTTAGAATGTCCTATTTCAACAGCCATTAAGAAATACTTCTCCATGTTTTCATAATCTTTTTGTTTTTTATGATAGTTACCTAAATTGTACATCGATTTAGAATGTCCTATTTCAACAGCCATTAAGAAATACTTCTCCATGTTTTCATAATCTTTTTGTTTTTTATGATAGTTACCTAAATTGTACATCGATTTAGAATGTCTTTTTTCAATGGCCATTAAGAAATACTTTTCCATGTTTTCATAATCTTTTCGTTTTTTATAATAGTTACCTAAATTGTACATCGATTTAGAATGTCCTTTTCCAATTGCCATTAAATAATACTTTTTCATGTTTTCATAATCTTTTTGTTCTTCATAATAATAACCCAAATTGAACATTGAATCAGAATTTCCTTTTCCAATTGCCATTAAATAATACTTTTTCATGTTTTCATAATCTTTTTGTTCGTCATAATAATACCCTAAATTGTGCATCGAATCAGAATTTCCTTTTTCAATCGCCATTAAATAATACTTCTTCATGTTTTCATAATCTTTTTGCTCTTCATAATAATAACCTAAATTGTTCATCGAATTCGAATCTCCTTTTCCGATAGCTGTTAAATAATACTTCTTCATATTCTCATAGTCCTTTTCTTCTTTATAATGATAGCCCAAGTGAAATGCTGCACTTTCACTACCCTTTTCTGATGCAATGAGTAAATATTTTTTCATCAAATCGTATTCTTTTCTCGTTCCAAAATATAGGCCATAAACATAAGAAATTATCGGATCATTTAGGGTATTTTTCCCCATATCACCGCCAAACGTCAAGTCGTAAATTGGTTCTATCATTTGCTTATTCGTGGGCTTAAGAATTTCCAATTTTCCTGTTATTCCATGCTTGCTGAAATGATGGATTATTTCTTGTAAAGATTCCATAGTGGATTTCTATGTTGATAAACGAATTTTGGTTAGAAAATTATTATAAATCAATTTTTTTAAACATTCAGGGGCTCGATTGTCGCGAAAAAAATTAGATGTTTAACAGACAACAAATATTATTTTAGTAGAACGGAACGACTGTTATTGTCATTGAGTTTGATCAGAACATAACCTACATAACTGTCCATGACATTTGTAACAAATACCGTGGCCACATTTTAAGAAAACACAATTTTCCGAATTATAACAGTTTATACATTCAAATTTGGTAGTCACTTCGGTAAAATCTTTTGATTCTTCGATCCATTTGTAATGCTCACATATTTTTTCATTTAATTTTTTTAAATTCATTTCATCTAGCCAGTTATAGGCCTCGCAGGCAAAATGAAGATCTAAAGTTTGTTCTAAATAATCATTTATCGCTTTGATAGAAATTTCGTGGTTCATTTCTGCTGCCATTAAAAAATATTTTTTCATGTTTTCATAATCTTTTTGTTCTTTATAATAAAGGCCTAAGAGAAACATTGAATCAGAATTTCCCCTTTCAATAGCCATTAAATAGTACCTTTTCATGTTTTCGTAGTCCTTTTGTTTTTGATAATAATGACCCAGATGGTTCATCGAATTAGAATTTTCTTTTTCTATGGCCTTCAAATAATACTTTATCATGTTTTCATAATCCCCAATTTCCTCATAATAATATCCGAGATTATGCATTGCCATCGCATTTCCTCTTTCAACAGCCATTGAATAATATACTTTCATGTTTTCATAATCTTTTTGTGTTCTATAGTAATAACCCAAATTATTCATTGAATCAGAATTTTCTTTTTCAATAGCCATTAAATAATATTTTTTCATATTTTCATAATCCTTTTGTGTTTCGTAATAATGAGCCAAATTGTTCATCGAATTCGAATATCCTTTTTCGATAGCTATTAGAAAATATTTTTTCATGTTTTCATAATCTTTTTGTGTTTCGTAATAATGAGCCAAATTATTCATAGAATAACGATTTCCTCTTTCAATGGCCATTAAATAATACTTTTTCATATTCTCATAATCTCGTTGATCATAGTAATAACGGCCCAACCGATACATTGCCATCGCATTTCCTTTATCGATAGCAATTAAATAATATTGTTTCATATTTTCATGGTCTCTTTGTTCTTCGTAATACTCTCCCAACCAAAATGCAGCATTGTCGTCACCCTTTTCCGACGCGATGAGTAAGTATTTTTTCATTTGCTCGTATTCTTTTTTGGTTCTAAAATATAAACCATAAAAGCAATAAATCTTTAGGTTACTCAAAGTATCTTCTTCGAAATGACCCCTAAATATCAAATCATGAATTAGTTCTATTATTTGCTTGTCCATGGGTCCAAGAATTTCCACTTTTGCCGTCATTCCGTGTTTGCCGAAATAATCGATTACTTCTTGTAAAGATTCCATAGTGGATTTATGTGTTGATAAACAAATGTTGGTTAAAAAATTATTGTAAATCAATTTTTTTAAACATTCAGGGCTCGATTGTCGCGAAAGAAAATTAGATGTTTAACAACAACAAATATTATTTTAGTAGAATGGTACGACTGTCATTCTCGTTTAGTTCGATTAGAACATAATCTACATAACTGTCCATGACATTTGTAACAAATACCATGGCCACATTTTAAGAAAACACAATTTTCCGAATTATAGCAGTTTATACATTCAAATTTGGTAGCCGCCTCGGTGAAATCTTTCGATTCTTCAAAAAATTTATAACATTCACAAATTTTCTCATTTAATTTTTTTAAATTCGTTTCGCTCAAATAACGATAAGCCTTGCTAGCAAAACAGATATCGAAGTTCTCTTCCAGATAATCATTTATTGCCTTGATGGAAATTTGGTGATTCATTTCCGCTCCCATTAAAAAATACTTTTTCGTATTTTCATAATCTTTTTGTTCCAGATAATAATAACCAAGATTGCTCATTGAATCAGGATATCCTTTTTCAATCGCCATTAAATAATATTTTTTCATATTTTCGTAATCTTTTTGTTCTTCATAATAATGACCTAAATTGTTCATTGCAATAATAATTTCCTTTTTCAATTGCCATTAAATAATATTTTTTCATGTTTTCATAATCTTTTTGTTCTTTATAATAATAACCTAAATTATTCATTGAGCTAGCATGCCCTTTTTTAATCGCCATTAAATAATATTTTTTCATGTTTTCATAATCTTTTTGTTCTTCATTGTAACGAGCCAAATTATGCATTGAATGATGATTTCCTTTTTCTATGGCCATCAAATAATATTTTTCCATATTTTTACAATCTTTTCGTTTATAATAATAACGGCCCAGTTGGTGCATGGCCATTGCATTTCCTTTTTTAATGGCCATCGAATAATATTTTTTCATATTTTTATAATATTTTTGCTTATAGTAATAACGACCTAACCGATACATCGCCAATGTATTTCCCTTTTCGATAGCGGTTAAATAATAATTCCTCATATTTTCATAATCTTTTTGTTCGTGGTAATACTCTGCTAACCAAACTGCCGCATTCTGATTACCTTTTTCCAATGCGATTAGTAAATATTTTTTCATCAGATCATATTCTTTTTTAGTTCCAAAATACACGCCATAAAAATTAGAAACTGTCGGCT
This sequence comes from uncultured Nitrosopumilaceae archaeon, assembly GCA_963825095.1. GTDB lineage: Archaea > Thermoproteota > Nitrososphaeria > Nitrososphaerales > Nitrosopumilaceae > Nitrosarchaeum. The sequence goes on along the minus strand of CAWGRV010000018.1, from coordinate 46,093 downwards.
CATTTGAGACGTCTTCTTGTAAATCACCTTTAAATATCAAATTGTGAATCAGTTCAATAATTCGTCTATCTTTGTGCTTAAAAATTTTCGAGTCTACGTGTATTCCATGTTTGCCGAAGTAATTGATTATTTCTTGTAAGGCATCCATCATGAGTTTTTAGGTTAATGAACAAAATTTGGTCAGAAAATTATTATAAATCAATTTTTCAAGAAGATAGCGCAAATGTTATTATCAATCACTTCGATTGGAACACAATCTACATAATTGTCCATGACATTTATAACAAATACCGTGGCCACATTTTAAGAAAACACAATTTTCCAAATTATAGCAGTTTATACATTCGAATTTTAACGTCGCCTCAGTGAAATTATTCAACTCTTCAAAAAATTTATAATGTTCACATATTTTTTCATTTAATTTTTTGAAATTGTTTTCACTTAAACAGTTATAAGCCTTGCAAGCGAAACAAATATCGAAGTTCTCTTCTAGATAATCATTTATTGCTTTGATGGAAATTTGGTGATTCATTTCTGCTGCCATTAAATAATATTTTTTCATATTCTCATAATCTTTTTGTTCTTTATAATAATGACCTAAATTATTCATTGCAATCAGAATTACCTTTTTCAATAGCCATTAAATAATATTTTTTCATATTCTCATAATCTTTTGTTCTTTCATAATAATAACCTAAATTATTCATTGCAATTAGAATTACCTTTTTCAATAGCCATTAAATAATATTTTTTCATTTTTTCATAATCTTTTTGTATTATTATAATAATAACCTAAATTATTCATTGCATCAGCATTACCTTTTTCAATTGCCATTAAATAATATTTTTTCATATTTTCATAATCTTTTTGTTTTTCATAATAATAACCTAAATTATTCATTGCATCAGAATTACCTTTTTCAATAGCCATTAAATAATATTTTTTCATATTTTCATAATCTTTTTGTTCTTTATAATAATAACCTAAATTATTCATTGAAGAACGATTTCCTTTTTCAATAGCCATTAAATAATATTTTTTCATATTTTCATAATCTTTTTGTTCGTAATAGTAACGCCCTAAATCTATTCATTGCCAATGCATTTCCCTTATTCAATTGCCATTAAATAATATTTTATCATATTTTCATAATCTTTTTGTTCGTAGTAATATTCAGCTAACCAAAATGCCGCATTATCGCTCCCCTTTTCCACAGCGATCGATAAATATTTTTTCATCTGGTCATAGTCTTTCTTCGTCCTAAAATATAAGCCGTAATAAGAAGAGATTATTGAATCATCTGAGACATCGACTTTGAAATCACCATTAAATATCAGGTTATGAATTAGTCCAATCATTTTTTTATCTTGAGGTTTAACAATTTTTAATTTTACAGTTATTCCGTGTCTGCTGAAATAATCTGTTATGTCTCGTGTGGCATCCATTATGAATTTTTTGAAAATATAAACAAAAAATTGCCTAAAAATAATTATAAATCAATTTTTTTTGAACGTGGTGGAGAAAACTGAAGTCGAAAAGATAATAATTGGAGATTTAATAAACAACATAGTTTTTCTGCCAGGAGTATAAGATTTTTTTATCATTCAAAATGATAAACCAATCAATTTACTTTTATAAAACTTTTAATTTGTTGTTTACAGAATGCACACTTGAATTTGGTTTCTTTCAAACAATCGATGCAGGAATGATGCCCGCATAGAAATTTTAATTCTTCTTTTGTTTCAAGGCAAATCTCACATACATCTTTAAACAAATATTTATCATTCAATATTTCAATTATTTGCTCATGTTTAATATTACATTTGAGAAGACATCTGATTCCCTGGCTCAGCTCAATGCTGGTAACTTAAGTTTTTTATAATTTTAATTTTTTTATATATATTATTTTTAATGGACCCTATAAAAATCATTAAAAATTTTAAAATTTATATTAATCGAGTTTTATCTGATTTGAATTTTTACACTTCGATACGGAAGAGAAAGGTTTCTTTTAAGGATATCGTGTATATTCTCTCCCGTAAGAATAATGAGAAATTAAGTTATGATATCGTTAATTCGTCTTTAAAATATAAGAATGTTTTGAATGTAACTAAAACGGCCATTATTAATAAACGATCTAATATTGATCATTCCCATTTTGAAATATTTAATCAATCACTTCTTGATTTTATATATGCAGATAATAAAAAAAGATATATTGCCGTTGATGGTAGTGGTATTAACTTAAATGCGACCCTTAGTGAAAATGGATTTAAATTGGACAAAAATCAAAATTACTGTACCGCTTTGTTAAGTTGTTTATATGATGTTGATAAAGAAATGGTCATCAATTATACCATTAGTGATTCTTCCGATGAAAGATTCATATTGAAAAGACAATTAAAATATATTCGACCTGGCGATGTTTTATTAATGGATAGAGGTTATTTTAGTAAGGAATTATTTAGAACACTTATTGGAAAGGGCATAAATGTTGTATTTCGATTAGTTTCAACGCTAACAATTGTAAAAAAACATCTAAATGGTAACTGTTCGGAGAAAATAATAAACATTAATATAGATGGAACATTAATAAAGTTGAAACTAATTAAATACCAACTTAATGGAAATGATTATTTTTTGGGAACAACATTGATAGATAAAGATATGAATTTTTTAATGGATTTATATTGGAAACGATGGAAAATCGAAACAAATTTTAGACACGCTAAATATGATTTATCTTTGAAAGATATTGAATCAAAAGAAATTGGAAAAGTTAAACAGGATATAGCTATACATAATTTCATTTTTATTATTGATAGCTTTTTCGAAAACATTGCTATGAAAAATATAAATTGCGATAAATATAAAATAAACAGGAAGAATAGTCTGAAATTTGTAAAGAAGCTCTTATATGCATTATTTTATGGCAATACTCGCAAAACGGGAATAAATAAAATCCTAAGAATATTATCAATAATAGAAGATACCGTTACATTGATACAAAAAAACAGACATCATAAGAGAATTAGGAAAAAACCAAAGGGGTCAAAATGGGGTAGTAAGGGTCGCATGTATTGCACTGTGGAAAAAAAATAATCTTTATTTTCCCATAAATTGGTATGCATTATCATTTTTATAAAAATGTAATAAGATGATCAATTTATGGGCAGCCGGATTACCGGAGGTATTCATGTTTTGCAGAAAGAAAGTACAACAGCCGACCAAATGAATAATTTAGAATTCGTGCGAAATTTTCTGAAATTTATAAAAATGAAATTTTAGGAAATCATTTCCATTAAAATGTTAAAATTATCAAAAAAAATATGAATAAATTTACTTAAGTTACTAGCATTGGGCTCCGCTTATTTTCTATTAATAATTTTCCAATTTCAATTGTTGGATTTTGATCAATTATTGTCTCCAACATATGATTTGCCAGAATCCAATGTTTTTTTGCAGGTTGTATTAGACTTTGACAAGCCTCGTAGTAATGTCTCCCTCGTAAATAATGATCTCCCAGGGCCATATAACAATTGTAATGGGATAAGGAAATGCCTTCTTCCAATATTTTTAAACCTTTTTCTTCTTGACCTTCCTTCAAACATAATGATCCCAGATCTGCGTATGAATTAAATCTTTCTTTATTGAATTCATAGGCCTTCTCGAGATGTTCAAGGGATTTTTTGAGGTTGTTCATGTAGTGATAGTATTTGAAATATCCTAGATTTTGATGATATTCATCTTCTATTTTATCTAATATTTCTTTGGCTTTATCTAATTTTCCAGAAAGATCATAGGCGACGGTCAGATTCAATTCATCTATAGTATCCTTTTTATGTTTCTCCAAAAAATTTGCCAGAATTTCATACTGTTTAGGATCGTCAAAAATAATATCCAAATTGTTTCTTGCAAAATCATAACATTCATAATGTCCTAATTTCATTCCTTTAAAAATTGCACTGAGACATTCAGGAATAACATTCCATTTTAAGTATTTTTTACTAACATATAATAAAATATTCACATCATTACTATTTTGATATTCTCTCAATAATCTCCAAAATTTGAATTTATTATGATTTTCATAATAATTGATTAAATTATAAATATAAGTATCAAAACCTTTCTTCATTCCTAATTCGGCCCAATATCTTTTCTTTTTTTTATCCTTCTCACGGCAAAACATAGTATTTAATGCTGCTCTACATCCTTTCTCTGCGCACTTTGAAACTTCTTCCAAGTAACATTCTCTCTCTTTTTCAAAACATAGTAAATATGAAAATTTACAACATGTTATATTTTCTTTTATCCCCATTTCAAAATATTTCCTAGATAATTCCTCATTTTTTTTATGAAAATAGTTTATTCCTAAATTTGAATATGCACGAATCGATCCGTATAGTATTGCTTCTTCAAAACATTCTATTGATTGATCCACAGTAAGATCTGCCAAACAGCCTCTGATATTGTGTGCGAGTCCGATTCCATTTCTAATCGATAGATCAATATATTTTTTTGCTTTTTCATCGGAGTCATTCCCTTTCTCAATACTATGATGATAAGCCAACAGAAATTGGGCTTTCGGAATGTCATCATGAAGATGAAGCAGTTCTATGTGCGATGGTTGAAATCTTATGATTTGTCCTGAGTGACAACAACATCTATTTTTGTCCATGTATAAATTAAAGTAATGATCTATGATTTCATACACATCCGCCATTGCTTTTTTGTTTAACTTTCATTATCAGAAATTCAGCATTTATTGACGATATTATTTTTTATCTATTTTTCAAATTTTCATGAATATAATTGGAAATATTTTCTTGAATTCCATTTCATTTTGAAAATATGAAAAAATGATAGAAATGCAGACTCCGGATTTTTTAATATTATATATTGAAGTTTATGGAATCCTGATTAAATTATCAACTCCATTTTTTATTTTATCATTTTGTGATGTTCAAAACAACGCTCATTCAAATTCATTTTATGATCTGAGTTGGTAAGACTATGATAGGCGTAGGCCATTTGTTTTGAACATGTTTCGGGAGAGATTTGTCCAACTCCGGTCCCCAAACCCGGACAAATAACATGTTTGATCGGATTTTTGTTGTTCGAAGTATTAAATTGAATAACAGATATCAAGATCGCCCGAAAGGCCAAATAAACATTTGCGGTGTTTCTAATATCCATGGGAACTCTCATTGTCGGCGCCGATATCAAGTATCTAATTCCTTTTTTTGAAGTAGGAATATCGATGATCACTGCATCTCCTACTATAAGCTCCCCAAATTTATGATCCTTAATGGTTTTTTGTAATTTCCCTTCCAATCCATAACCGAAGAATTGATGATATACGAGATCAATTCCTCCCTGCATATCACCAAAACTATTTGCCGGAGAAACAATCGCACTTTCGTTTAATTGAGGAAGAAGTGTGAAAATATCACCAACATAAAAATTGTAATTTGGTTGATCTCTGAAATCATTTCTCCAACATGATACAAGTGCTTCATTTGTATCACATAAATGAAATGTTACGCTTTTTAATATGTTCATTTTTATCGATGATCTTATGTTCTGCTATGGTGACTTAATAATAATCTCAGATAAAAAAATTTTCAATGTTTTATAAAATTCTTAAATATTTACATTGATTTGCCAAGAGCCGAAAAGACGTCTCTGTCATCTATTTGCGGTGATAATGCACCGACATAAAATCCGGTTGGAAACTAAAACGTTGTCACGAGAACTTGTCACGTGTACCGGAGCATCGAAAATGACCCTTTTTCACTGATCCTTCCATTATTATGAATAGCCACAAATCTAGCCAATCAAGCGAGCCACAATAATCTTCTATCATATGTTCTTTCGATACCGGAAATCTTTCCAAGGATGTATAATCTATGGTCGAATAAGAATCATAATATTCCGATTCATAGTCAATATATCGACTACAACTGTGAATGTAAAGGATACAATGATATGTGCCAGAGTTTTCATAATTCCATCCACCGTTATTGTCCCATATTTCAAAACGGCAGTATTCAAAATTTTACGAAATAATAAGCGAACAACGAATGAGACATATTCAAACGCCATTTTAATCCTATATCAAGCCCTGGGATGATTGCGTGAAATAAAATTAATTTTAACTTCATGCAATTGGATAAGGGCGCGGATTGCCTTAATTTGAATATCACGCCGATCAACCAAGCATATTTTAGCATAATGAACCGATGCCGGTTCCAGGGCTTACACAATGAATTTGGTTTCCGAAAATTCGAAATTGAAATTTACTGAACAAATAAAAAAAAAATTTAGATTTTTGTAATTCAATAAAATTGATTTTATCTCTTGCCTAAAACTTTTTTCAGAATTTGGCCGCTTCGCCGAACATTATGGCTCATCCTGGTTCTGTAATAGAATTTGTGGTTCCGCATCATACATTGGTATTTCTTTAAAGATGTGTTTATCGATGTCTATTTCAAAATACTCTGCCTTAATGTCATCATACCCATTGTAAAACATGTACCGAACAGATAATGCACTGGTCCATTGATCTCTGTTCCTTAGACCTTTTAATGTCTGGATTAGCCTTCTCTCCCTATATTTCGTTTCGATAATTCTTTTGCCTTTTGTATCAACATACGGATCTGGATTATATCTCAAAAAAATTATTGGTATTCCTCCGAAATCCTGATACAAATTGATCATCCTCACTTGTTCACATTCACAATTGTAACTGTTATGTTGGTTCTCATCAACTTCGAGGATCACCGTGAATAACTCATAATCTATTACGAAATCTGGGCGGTACATAAAGCACGATCCATCAGGAATCTTGTCATGGGATTTGTATTTGATGCCGTTCGCGTCTAATAATTCCTTCACTTTAATTTCCTTGGATTTATGCACTTTTTTAATGAAAAAGTCATTACAGTAGTCGCACATATTATTATCATTCTTGATGTAGTTCAACAAACCGCATTTAACACATTTCTTTTCTATTATGTTAACATCATTGGTCAGGTGATGCTCTTCACATCTTAGTGGGATATTATCTTTTTGATTGGTGTAACAGGGCCGCGCTTTACATTTTTCTGTTTGGCATTTTGGATTATTATTGTTAATTTCATTCTGTTCTTTATGTGTTAAACAATGCTGCTTACGGCTAAATAATTTTCCATATCGAGCATGGGCTATGCATCCATCATATTCACACTGTTTATCTATAACATTAATCATATCATCAGATTTATGTTCAAGACAAAATTTGGCTTTCGATAAACCGGGTACATTAAAAGTTGGCCGTTTATTGCATCCATTAGACTCACATCTTTGGTGTTTAATATCAATCATATCATTAGTTTTATGTTCAAGGCAACATTTTCCTTTTGTTGAGTCCGGTATATTATAGGTGGGTATTTTGTCACATCCATCATGTTCACACGGCCTTTTTTTAACATTGATCATATCATCAGTTTTGTGTTTGGCGCAAAATTTGCCTTTTCTACAGTCTGGTATATTATAAGCTGGTATTTTATTACATCCATCATATTCACAGCGTTTGCTTTTAACATTAATCATATCTTTGGATTTATGTTCCGAACAAAATATGGCTTTAGAAGAGCCCGGGGCATTATAAACCGGTATTTTATTACATCCGTTATTTTGACATCGCCCACTATTATTAACATCGATCATACCATCAGTTTTATGCTCAGCGCAAAATTTGCTGTTCGTAAGATCTGGTGAATTATAACGGGGTCGTTTATTACATCCAATATAATCACACCCTTTATGCACAACATCAACCATATTACCGGCTTTGTGTTCAGCACAAAATTTGCCTTTCTTAGAGTCTGGTATATCATAATTGGGTCGCTTATTACATCCATCATATGCACATTGTTTATGTCTAACATCGATCATATTATCCGTTTTATGTTGAATGCAAAATTTTCCTTTTCTAAAGCCTGCGATATTATAAGTCGGTCGTTTATTACATCCGTTATACTCACATTTTTTATGCCTAATATCGACCATATCATTTTCTTTATGTTCAACGCAAAATTTGCCTTTCTTAAAGCCCAATATATTGTAAGTCGATATTTTGTTACATTCTTCGTGCTCACATCGTCTAGTTATTACATCGATCATATTATCGGATTTATGTTGACCACAAAATATGGGTTTCGATAAGCCTGGCATATTCGAACGTGCTCGTTTCTTGCAACCATCGAATTTACAATAAACCATTCGATTCCAATAATTTATAGAAGAGACTTGATATTTCTTTAAGTCAATTTTTGATTAACGAAATATATACAAAAATAATTAAATAAAATTAGTTAATAAATCTATCAAGTAATAATTTTTTTACTAATTGTTGATATTTTTCTCTTTTCATTACAAAAATTTTAATGAGAATTTTTCAAGAAAAAAGCTGGGAGACCGACAGCCTCAATTTCGGGATCAGTGCTCAAATTAGCGCCTGCCTCAATTCCAAGACCGCAGAACGCCCTTTCTCTGAGAGGCGGTTCATTAGAATGCAACCGGCTGCTCCTCCACCTACAACTATAATATCAGCCTTAATAAGTTTTTTTTTATAGACTTTTTAGACTTCTTATGCTTGGATTTTCCAGACATTTTTTGTTTATAACATAATCACATTAAAAACGTATATTTTAAAAAATTATGAAAAAAATTTGCTCATGCCATTTTCAAAATCTTAGAAGATAATTCGACGATAATTCATCATGGTGTTTGTTATTGGATTTCCGACTCCAACATGCAGAATGATATTGCAGGCAAATCATTTTGAATATTTTATAAATAAATATATCACCAGTTCCTCCAAATAATCCATAATTTCATTACCCTCATCCTCGGTCAGTTCTCTCACATTGAAACCCCTCGGATCGCTATTCAATGTTCTGGAAATCTGATCAAAAATATCCTTATTCATTTTTGCGCCTTTTTCAATTAGATCCTTGACAAATCGTACATTGATCTTGTTCTTGTTGGATAGAATAATTTCACTGGCTCTCCAAATATGATCACCAAAATGGTGTTCAGGATCCTCTTGATAAATGATGGCCGTTTCCGGTACCGTGACTTCACAAAATTCAACACCCCAATCGAACAGATAATACAAGATATGTTCAATATCCGTGAAATAAAACCCTCCCATCTTTTCTGAACAAACAACTGGCCAAAAAGTATTATCCGCCGGTGTATTGGAACTATTGTTGAGTCCTAGTTTGTATTTTGCTTCATCGGGTCTCAAGATGCGATAATAAGTTTTTGTTCTATCGAAGGATGCCGTCACATCGTGCGATGATTCAATTACGCAACCAGCAAATCGATTATTCGTTTGATTGGTAGTCGACATTTTAGGGGATATGGCTCACGGGAAGAAGTTTGATATGAATTGTTTAGAGAATTTAGATTTCAATATTTCAATAATGCTGCGCATTATCTCGCTGGCGCTCGACGAATTGCATTCGTTTGTTCTTCGAACAAGTGAACAGAGTTCACTGAGCCGTAGGCTCAGCAAAAGCAAAGCTTTTGCCGGGCAGAGCACAGTGCTGGCGAAAGCCCAAGCATTTGTTTGCACACAATGCGAATATGTCAATGCGTTGTCCCATCGCCCTCATTCTTTTATTAATAATTCCACGCGAGATCACAGAGGGTGATGCATGCATGCATGGTTGGAAGAGAAACAGACGTCTCAACAAGCGAACTTTGTTCGCCGAGCAGCGCCGGATAAAGTTAGGCATTATTAAATTTCAAATGAAATTTGGCAAGCTTTGCTTGCTTCATGCTTTGCATGAAGTGAACGATCGTTCACTTGCTCGTAAAGCAAACGAGCATAGCGAGTCGAGCGCCGCGAGATAATGCGCAGCATTATTGCGAGATCACCGAAGGTGATGCAGGTTAACTTTCTCATCCAATTCAGAATCTCACTTGAACAATCATAAATTAGATTTAACAAAATTGGAGGATTTTCGTCTTGGCTTTTTTATAATCATTGGCATTCTCAAACAATATCTGATATTGATCATTAACTTTTTTAATATGATATTCTGGATTTTCTTCCTCCCAATCACCGACGTAATTAAAAAAAATGGATTGATCATTGTCTTTGCATTTTAAGTCTAGTATATTAACAGATGACTTCTGTTCTTTTAACTTATCGGCAAAAAAGTATAATCGACCGACTGACCAAGACAGATAAACCAAAGAGGATTCGTAACATTTCAGCCAGGTATTCCTACGAGGAGTGCCGAAATTTTTTCCGTTTCTCATAACAATAATTTTTTTAAATTTTAATTGACTTTTTTTGACCATTTATAAAATCAGATTCCTTTATAATTCTCAGATTTTTAACTCAATAATGAGATATTTTCACTAAAATAAATTGACTGTTCCAATTTTCGGGATTGTTGAAATCTTCTTCAGTCAAAAGGATATTTTGGAGCCACTTTGAAAATAAATATACTTTCCCTCACTATGAAGTATAAAAAATATACCTCGAGTCCTTTTTCAAATTTATAAATCAAATATCTTATGCCAATGAAGAATGTAGTCCCGTGCCCGCTCTAATCGTTTGTTTACGGTCAGTTCAATTCTGAAGATCATTTGCAATGACTCATTCATTTCGGCAATACCATCTTCGGTTTTGTCATCTTTTATAAATTCCTGACAAATCAAATTCCAATGTTCATTCATTTTTTCTAAATAATTTGGTATTTTATACCAAAAGTTCATTTGTTCGTCAGTAATGTAATCTAAACTGCAAGTCTTACCTACCTTTTTGTCTTTAGCTATAGATTTTTTCTGTTGCATCCTCTTCTCTTGTAATTCCTTGCTCGGTATCTGGTAATCTTGTCTAAGCCCTGTAATTAGATAAGAATACCTGCCGTTGATAGCTTGTAGATAATTTTCTCGTATCGATTTTGTTTTTTGTTTCATCTCAACCAGTTTTTCTAAAATTCGATTTATGTCGAGCAAAAAATTTGAATGTAATTCATCAAGTTCCAATTCGGTAGAAATAATTGTGCTATCTTTTTCAAGCATTTTTTCTATTAATCCATCTCTGTCTTTTTCATTCAACCCACGGACATATTTTATGACAAATGATTCGATCGCACCACTTCGCATTTAAGTCAGTCGTATAGAATTCCAAAATCACTTCATTATTTCTAGCAAATAAAGAAAAAGAAAATCAATTTTTCAATTGGCTTTGCCTCGTCACTGGATAACATTCCGTTGAGAAAAAAGATCGGAATATATGAAATCATTTATTGCGGGGAACTTGTTTTTTAGAGCCATAATAAAATATGTATTTATGTCATCACTTATGTATGAACATACGATTAAAATAAAGAAATTTTTAAAAAGTCAGAATCAAGCCAATCAGGAAAATCAAGAGTTCCATGGACACAACCAATGCATTCACATTCGAGACTTTCTTCTGCTCAACGAGAAGATTGTCACCAAAAATGGCTTTCTCACAGGACGATAGACTTTCACCATTTCCACTTGTATCGATGCATCCTTTGAAAGGAATCCAATTGAATTGCGTAGCGCTGGTAAGACTATTGATTTGTGTAGTGCCGTTAAAGCTGTTGGCAAATACTTGTCCATTAATCACGCCTGGACCTCCGATGATATTTGCGTAAGGCGCCAAAATCGTTCCCCAAACGGCAACATTACCAATGTAAAGGGTTTCAGTGTCACAGAAATTCCAAATAACATGATCGGCAATGCTCTTCAGTGCGGAAAGGTCGACATTGCCAAGGTTAAAGGTCTTTCCTTGTACATTGATAATCAATGTTAGGGCAGAACTGGTTGCCGTGGGTATTTGAATCTGACTGAGAGAATCTAGATCATTTTGATTGATGAATATCACTTCTTCATATTCATTGCAATAGACATCAACGCTCAGCGTTTCGACTTGACCGCTTTCGCTAACCGTCAGGTTCACCAGTCCACTCGGTGCCAAATTGCATAGGGCTTGAGAGATACCGGTTAGTTGGGTGTAGACGCTCTGGAATCCCTGACTTAGCGAATTATTTAGACCGGGGCAGGTGGTGCCGTTGAGAATTTGCGCTTTGTAATAATTGATGGTGGCATACTCTGGATAAATAGGATTGGTAAGATGTAGATCCGATAGGTCAACGCCGAGCCAGTTACCAAAGTATACTCGGGAGTCGGGTGAAGTTTGAATTGTGCCACCAGACACAAGCACTGATTGACCACACTTGTCACAGAAATCACAAACATCATAAGATCCATATTCTGTAACACAAAGAGCATCCCATTCCAAATCAGTGAAACTGGAAGTTGGGAACAAGGTAGCTCCAATAGAGTAATCCGATGCGAAGCCAAGATTTCCGCCGGCCGCGACACGGCCTTCGACATCGCTGTTACTCTGACCATAGAAATCTCCAAAGACAAAGACGTTGTAAATCGACGCACATCCGAAAACATCAACACATGTTTGCGTAGTAGTTTCGGGAGTAGTTGTAGTCGGACTCGTAGGCGTAGTCGTTTCCGGAGTGGTTGTAGTCGGGCTCGTAGGTGTTGTCGTTTCCGGGGTAGTCGTGGTCGGCGTTGTCGGGCTCGTAGGAGTAGTCGTGGACGGGCTCGTGGGTGTCGTAGTCGGGCTCGTAGGAGTAGTCGTAGACGGGCTCGTAGGTGTCGTCGTAGTCGGGCTTGTCGGTGTAGTCGTTTCCGGGGTTGTCGTAGACGGGCTCGTAGGTGTGGTCGTTTCCGGGGTAGTCGTGGTCGGCGTCGTCGTAGACGGGCTTGTAGGTGTGGTAGTCGTAGGCGTAGTCGTAGACGGGCTCGTAGGTGTAGTAGTTGTAGGCGTAGACGGGCTCGTAGGTGTAGTAGTTGTAGGCGGCGTGCAATCTGGTACAGTGTCATAGATGCAAACTCCGCAAGAACTACACATATAAGTCTGGCAAGGATTGCCGTTGTTACAATCTGCGTCACGAGAACAAGTTCCCAGATACGGATTGAAGACGGGTCCATAAGTTTGACAGAGCAGACAATCTTGGTTGGACTTCAACCCGATAGGTACAAGCGCAATGCTGGAATTGTAAACAGTAATTTGCACTTGAAAATCGTTACTTTTGCACGATTCACTTTGATCAATCACAATTCTGACGGGATGATTGATTTCAGAACCAAACGTCGATAGACAAGTGCTAGTAGTACTTGTCGTTACTTCGTCATCACAACCCGTCACTTCGGAGAAGGAAAGACCAAAAAATCCAAGAACAAAATCTTCAAGATCACAGCAAATTGGATTTTGTCGATTAGGAATAAATTTATAAGTGTAAACAATCACGCAAGTATCTCTGTAATCGGTAATTTCAACTTGAATTTGGGTACCATCCAGACAATTCCTCCCAGATTCGCAATTGCAAGAAGTAACGTTGCTGAACGTTTGGGTCCAAGCAAGACCAGTCGCGAGCAGACAAGATAGCAGCAAAAATGCCTTGAACATTGTTCCAAAAGACTGAATATCATCACTTCTCCTTAAACCCAATAAATACTTTAATTTTCAATTTTTCAGTGAGCTGAAAGCTCGCCTCGCTGGCGCTCGATTCATTGCATTCGTTTGCTCAGAGAGCAAGTGAACAGAGTCCACTAAGCCTACGGCTCGGCAATGCAAAGCATTGCGCAAAAGCTAAACTTTTGCCAAACACGCACTGTGTGTGTCTCGCTGACGCTCAGCAATGCGAGGCATTGCGCGAAAGCCTAGCTTTTGCGTTTGCCGGAGTCCTTCTCAAATTAATGCGGGGCAATTGTTTGCGATGCTTTAAACCGTCACAGGAATCGCCCGAGCCGAAGGCGCACAAAGTACTTAATCCTCTTCTTCTGATATATCAGCGTCATGCGATGGGACCGTGCTTGAAATCAATTGCATCGATTGGAATGATTCCAGGCAAGTAATTCCAATGCATGGTACCATCGCGTGAAAATCATATTCTACTTTCTGTGGCTCTCCGAAGCGCTTCACCATCAGCAGGATTTCTTCTAAAATTAATGTTGGGTGATTATTTGCAGTGCTTAAAACCCTCGCATAAATCGCCGGCGCCGAAGGCGCATTAAGTACTAAATCCTTTTCCTATCATATATTAGTGCCACGCGATAATATCATGCTCAACATGAATTGCATAAATTTTAATGGTGCTATGCAACTCATTCCAATACATTGCTCCGTCGCGTTTGTGACAGTTCCAAAGAGTTCTGTGCGCGGAGTTGACATCTTCATATTTTGTTGTTAATTGAAGCAACGATGATATGAGCACAACTGGAAAATTGATGGATGGTTTCACGGCCATTTTTGGAATTAGTGATTGAGATTTATATATTGTTAAGCGAAAGCCACAAAACTAAGTTTATTATTTTCTTATTAACAATTATAATGTACAAAGATAAATACAAAAAATATAAAAGCAAATATCTGAAATTGAAACTAAAAGGCGGCCAGGAAAACAATGAAGAAAATAAGGAAAATGATAATAAAGAAAAAGCTAAAAAAGTTTGTGATTCCAGAAAATTTTGCGGAAAGAAAACAAAAGAAAAAATTCCGTATGAAGAGATCGAAAGTTTAGAAGATTTAAGATTTCGGTCTTCTGGTGAATTTGATTGGTCTGATTTTGAATATCCATTGAGAGCATACTTTGCCGAAGAAGGAGAATGGAATTATGGAGGTTTGATAAATAAACAGGTAGATCCGGTTGATGCAAAAGAATTGCTCGATGTTACTAAATTCGATAAAGTTTTTTATTTCAGAGAAGGCAACAATGATGACATCTCTTGGATTTTCTTAATTCAACACAATAATGGCTACTATGTTTTCTTCCAGGCAATGTGTGACTATACAGGTTTTGATTGTCAAGGCTGTGGAGAAATTCTTTACGATAAAGACCCAAAAGATATGTGGGAAATGGCCTTGACCGATGCTTTGAGGATGTTAATCACTTACAATCAAAGAATATGGTTCGAAAAAGATCAAATGACATCTTAAAAGTAAGGTTTACATTTGAGTTCCCGTACTAATCCACTGTGCAAACAATGGTACCATCCCAGGTTTGCATTATTGATGATTCTAATTTGATTTTGTGTAAAAACATGGAATTTTTTTGATGCATAAAGACAAGATTCTATCTCTCGGGGGTTCAAATAAGCATACATGATATCGTTCAAAATTTCATTTGGCAAATTGAATATCAAACATTCTCCGTTATCAGACTCTTGGTCGGTTGAGATCTTAATTTGAACAAGCCGTTCAGATAGCATATTTGATAGTGTGACTAATTTTTTTTATCGTTTGAATTATTTCTGTAAATGGGTTTCATTTTGGTTTTTTGAATACGGAAATCAATTTTCTCTCAAAGCTGCGTGATCATTCGGCCGTTTCAGCAAATATTTCCAAGTATTACTTCTTGGACAAGACTGTTGCAGAATTGAAAAATTGATTATTCATTTGTTTATCATTTTTGATGAAGCTATTCGAAAAGAAAAAATGCTAGATCTGATCCTATGTTTTTCTCCATTTTTAATTACTCTTATGAGTTCTATTTTTTACTTTAGTTTTTTTCCAATCGGATATTATTTCAATTTAATAAAAGTAGAACATCCAATCATTTTAGTGATTCAAGTGTTAGGCATAAAAGCGCGAATATATTTGATTTCTTTGGCGGCCCTCTTAATTTGTTTGATAATTCAAATCTTATTTTGTAAATCAATATACATGATAGTCATTACAATCACAGGTTGCATTCTTGAATACAGAATAAGGTCTGATAATATGGATCATTGGAAAATGAAATTACCTTTTATAATTTTTTTGGAAACATCAATTTTTTCTTTTCTTGCACCATTGTATCAATTTTTTATGCCATTATAGATAATTTTCACTTTCATTGTTTTAACCCATTATTTGAAATAATATTTTTATTCAAAATTTGCAAATCAGTTTCTATAGCATCTAATCTTTTTAACATTGTTCCGCCGAATTATGTTCTTGTAAAAGTTGATATTAAATATTCATTATAATTATATCAATTATAAAATTATTCAAAAAGTAAATTATGGAGAATGATGATCTTCTTTCAAATGAATCTTTTCACCTGACAGGAAATGAAGATGATTGCAGTTACATTTATAAAATAAGGATGTGTGATTTAGGTACAAAATTTGAATTTTGGAAAACACTCACCATTAATGTTCCCTACGAATTTGATACTTATGGAAACAAATTAGACATAAATTCTTCAGATCAATATGATTGGTATGAAGAAACATTCTTTTTTACAACATATTGTTTTCAAGTCGGCAAGAAGATTCCTAAAATCAATAATGGCAACATAACAGCTAATTATGTCAAAGATTTTAAGTGTGACATAAATTATGAGACCTATGCTAAAATATGGAATCACGTCAAAAAGAATACTGATATGTTTCGCAACGAATATGCTGTACATTTGATAGAACCAAACGAAATTTTAAAAAAATACAGCCCACAATTGTATGAAAAATATGTGCAATATTATAATCAAATAGTAAATGCATCTAGAGACAGGGGTCACATTTGGTTAAAAAAACAAGTTTGAAAAATGTAGTTAGCGCCAATTGTTCGAACAAAAATTACCATTACTTGACGAAACTCAGAGACCATAAACGATAGCTTTCTTCATCCGCTAGATCATTTGGAGTGCCAAATAAATAAGTCAATGTTCTTAACATAATCAAAGCGTCTTCTCTATGACTCGTGTTGTTGCTTTTTAAGTAATCGAAAACCGTTTTTCCAAAAATATCTTGGGCCAGAGGATGCAACTCCTTAAAGTACAAAAAAGCCATTAGGGCTGGACAATATTTTTTTCCTCCGATAGCTGCAGCATGCATTATTGTTTGGTTTCCATGATTTTGGGCATTAATATCAATCCCACGGTTTATTAAATGTTGCACAACCGGCAAATTTTCATATTCAAAAAATTCCATTTCATCTTTCACGTCATTCGGAGCATCGGATAGATAAGTTAATATTCTTAATGCATCAAGTGCATCTTTTTTATTTTCCCGATGATAATCCGAAGTAGAGGTCCGAATACGCCTCAATGGATCAAATACGGTTTCCTGAAAAATGTCTCTTGATGTATGATCTATCCCCTTAAAATATAAATAAGCAATTATAGATGGACAATGTCTGGTCATTCCACTAGCCGCAGCATGCATCAAAGTCTGATTCAAATCATTTTTTATTTGAATGTCAACATCGTTATAAATAAAGTGTTTGATTGCCACAGGGTTATTTTTAGCAATGGCGAGCCAAAATAAATTTTCTGTTTCCTTGACAAATTCACACTCTTCTGCTTGTTCACTTCCGGTGAGTGTGATTATAAAAAATATGAAATAACCACAAAGATACTTCATTCTTAAAGCTCTGATGAAATAAATCTATTTGGGACAAAATAAAGATATATTTTTCACCTTTTTTTGTTTTCGTCCTAGTGGTGGCCCTTCATCTGCAAGCTACACTTATTTCGAAACTAGATCTTCTTCCTTGGTTTTCGCCAATCGATCAAACTCTTCTTTTGCTTCATTATACGGTTCTCCATTCGGAATATACTTTATGGCACTTTCCAAATCATCAATTTTATCCGATAATTTTCTGATAGATATTCTTAATTCATCAATTGTTTTGTCCGATTTATCTATTTTTTCAAGCATATTCAAAAAATTATCATAATCTAAATAAATATATTTTTTACAGTATCTTTCAGACAAAAAGATTTGATTTGTTAATACGTTTTGCACTCCTTGACCGTGAAAAATGTCTACACACTCGCCATTTTCTGTTTTCAATTTTGTGACACGGTGGCCGTTTTCGTTTTGATAACCGTCGGATTCCGCTTTGAAATCCTTAATATCAAATATATTAAATATTTTCGAACACATTATAGATTTATTAAAATACAATTATTCGGTTCAAAACTTACGTAAAGAAATTCAATTTTTATTTTTTCTCAAATCAATGTGATGCGATTATTTACAGTCCTTTAAACCATCATATAAATGGCCGGCGCCGCAGGCGCATCAAGTACTTAATACTTTTCTTATCATGTATTAGTGCCGCGCGATAGTACCATGCCGGAGATAAATTGCATAAATCTGAATGGTACAAGGCAAATCATTCCGACGCATGGTTTCATCGCGCTGCTCGGCAGCGTAGCTGCATTTAAGGCTTTTTGTTTATCAGTATTAAGAGCGGAGCAAGATAAACAAAAAATTTTCAATCTCATCCACGTCTTGCTTATCAATATCCACGGGTTGCTTATCAATCACTCCATAAGCCCTTTAATTTGCTGCAACATTGATTTAGATTTATGATTTCATCTTGTTTCAATCTGATAATTTGAAAATAATCTCCGCCTTCTGGATCAATTTCATGATCGGGAATGCTGTCATCCAGATTTATCCACAATTCTTCCAAATTCATCAAAGTATTTTTTGAATCTTCGGTTAATAATTTATCCATGTTTCCATCGTGTATCCTGTATATTATTTTTGTTTTATTACATACGTCGCCATACGCCGATTCCAAATCTTTATGAAAAGAAATATAATATATTATGTTATCCGGACAATCATCCAATTTTCTCACACGCACATGCAACAATAAATATCTT
Organism: uncultured Nitrosopumilaceae archaeon; assembly: GCA_963825095.1. Lineage (GTDB taxonomy): Archaea > Thermoproteota > Nitrososphaeria > Nitrososphaerales > Nitrosopumilaceae > Nitrosarchaeum. Next base: position 27,367 of record CAWGRV010000018.1, on the reverse strand, counting down.
GCAAGATTATGTTGATCCGTGTTATCATTATTGAGACTATTACCCAAATCACGACTCAAATTTCGCAAATCATATTCTCGATTCAGCTTGATTTTGAATATTTGGTACTTATCGCCATTTCTTCGGCGTACCCATTCATCTATCCAAATAGAATACCCATCTTTTAACAAATCTACATCTCTACTTTCCAATTCTTTATCTATGTATGCCATAGCTCTCTCAAAAATATTTTGGACTGTATCATCGCATAATATTATTGGCTGTTTACAATTTGGACAATGATAATCATTGCGCACTTGTAAATGAAACAGAACGTATTGCATATTAGAATGCAAATAATCCTATTGAATACTTCAATATTTTAGCGTGTACTGAATCCAATCCGTATTATTTTCAACAATTCAGCATCTTCGACGTCTCGATTCGCAGCGGGATGAGTTTTAGCTCATTGAAAAATTGATTTTATAACAATTTCTAGAGTCCAATATTTCCTCCAAATTGTTTATCACAACAATTGTTTGAAACGATAATTGATTTTGTCGGAAAGACTACTTCTTTTTTGAATTTCAAAACTGGGTTTTATGATGAATTCAAAGAACGAATTAAAAAAGAGGCACAGTACGGACACAACGAAGAATTTGATAAAATTAGGTGGGTTTTTGCTCATTCGGGATACAGTGAGGATCAAATAATTGAATACCTTGAGCGGGAAAACATAGATGTCAATCAAATAACTTCAAGTTTTGTGGTTGGAGTCTATCAACCAATTTTCTTTTGGTCATACAATAAACCTAAAGTTCTTAATCACCTCATCGAAAAAAAGAAAATTGACACCAACAGAACTATGGAACTACGAAAGAGAAATCCATATTATCAAGATTTTCTGGATCGGTGTCCGGAACAATTTATTCCTAAGTTAAAAACCTACGGATTTCAGTTGACAAAAAAAGATATTTGCAGAAAATATTTTAATATTTACAATGTCAATAGACTATTGAAATTTACTGAAGTTGGATTACTGGAATTCGAAGAATTAAAGAAATGTACAACAGAAGAAAATCTGAAATATAACATAAAATCAACTCACCAAACAATATTTATCAATTTAGAAAAAGAAGGAAATCCGCATGTGCTAGAAGAAAATCTATTATCCATTCTGAAAATCTATGAAAGGTTTGATAGATTTAAAAAAATAGATGCAAAAAATATAAAGACGAATCGACCGGCCACTTTTGGGGACTTGTCCAATGGCACTTAGACAGAGTGGATACATTCTTGGATAAATTTAGCTCCAAAGATGATGAATGAATTAAAATTGAAAAACGAAGTCCTTAGTCATTTTATCATGCCCACTTTAAAAAAAGAAACCGGATGTCGACTGATAATATGGATCAACAAACACAAACTGTCCCAGCATCATTTTATCCCCCAGTTAATACCCCACCGACCAAATAGTTTCGTACTCACTCTTGGGTCTACTTATCAAGTGCAATTGAATGGAACAATCTTAGAGATTTATGAATTTGACCTGGGGCAGAAAAAATTAAAGTTTGAAAAAGATCTGGCGAAACCCGGGATTTCTTGGTCGTGTATCAGCAATGGGATTATCAGTTTTTTCTGTGGAATCGCTTCAGTTCCACAGAAATATCCCTACTTTTGGGCCGGTGTCACTTATTCGGGACTTTACCATGGTTTCAAATATTATAACAATCATACTAGGACAGCTACGACCGACTTGTCACTATCTATCCTCGGTCCAATAAGTCTGGTGAGTGTTTTGGGTATAGTACATGAAATAGGTACTTTTTATTTCCGGAAAAGTTTTTCGACCCAAAGAGTAGCTGCCTTTATAGGCTTTCTTGTGGCTGCGGTACAATTTTAATTCTCACGTTGAAGAATATCTACTACGGAAGCCACAATAACATTACTTTTAATTATTTTTTTATATAATAATATTATAATTATGTACTTAATAATAATTTTAATAATGATTCTCGTTGGCATTTTACTATTGCAAATATCAAATTTTTTATTTTTTAATTCATTCTCAAACCCCGATAATCTAAAATCTTTTGAATCGAGTGAAACGGGAAAAAATAATTATTTAGATCAATTTTATGATAAAGTCAATTCACTGCCCAAGGAAAATGATTTCGGATTTTATTATGATGAACATTCAGATTCCACATTATTCGATATGCAAGGAACTCACGATGTTGGTTGTTTCAGAAAAAATATAATGAGTTCCCCTTGCGAGTTCGATTTTAGAGTATCTGGCCTAAAAAGAAAAAGGCATGAACCAATAAATCTTTTGGATGCAGGATGTGGCGTTGGAGGTACGAGTTTTTATTTGGTGGAACATATGCCGAATATTCGAGTCACAAGCATCACTAATTCTGATTCACAATATAAAATAATCCAGAGGAAGATAAAACAAAAAAAATTAGAGGATAGAATGGAAGTACTTTTAATGAATTTTGACGAATTGGGATTGAATTTCGACGAGAATAGCTTCGATTATGTAATATTTTTAGAAAGTCATGGTTATTCTCAGAATCGCGTGCAATTATTCGAACAAATTTATAAAGTCTTGAAACCAAATGGCATACTCTATATCAAAACTCCGATCATGACAAATACTAAGAATAATTATTTGAAGAAATTACAATATGATATTATCAAATGTTGGAGGTATAATTTTTCGTCAAAAGATATGATTTTAAGTAATCTGAAAAAATGTGGGTTTCAAAATATTAAATACAATACACTACCATTTTATGTTTTTCCAATTGCCATTAATTTAGTGGACATTTTCAAAGGAACATTATTTATTTTGTTAGACTTGAAACCAGAAATTCAGACATCATTAAAAAATTCAATTGTAAGTCTAGGCAATATGGAAGAAATAGTTTTGAAAGCACAAAAGATATGAAAAAAATATAGATCTTTTTGGGACCGATACTCATGTAGTTCCACTAATAACATTTAAGAGCCAGTAATCGAATCTGAATAAATAAAAAAGATTGAAATTGCATTTTTCAGCACAATCTTTTAGTTTTTCCAAACAGATTCACTTTCATTGGTTTTTCCAAACAAATTAACTTTCAAACTAAGGCCATGGATAAGAAGCGTGAAGCGATCCGGACTGGAGCAGAGGTCTTCCTATTCCTGTGTTATCTTTCCTTCTTTGGTCTTGTTTTATCCGGAGTCACATACGCTCTCGTCGGTTTTAAACCTCTTCAGGACCGGAGCAATAATGCAATCAAAACCGAATGTAATGTAACATCTCATCAAGTTGTTCAAGTACAATGTAATGGTAATACCGCATTTCAATGTTATGACGGCACCATTGCAGTAATGTACACAACAATCTATAATGAAACGTTGTCAGCTCAATTTACAGTTTATCAAGAAGATGAAATGGAGGAATTCGTCATCAATGATTTGAATGACTTTTATCCACTTGGGAGTAATATTACTTGCTATTACCAAAGGTTGTATCCCAAACAAATAAGTTTGAATATAGGGGATGCTCATCAGGCGCTCGTTGTATTATTGTGCATTTTCCTGGTTGGCATCCCCTTAGTAATACTGTCTATGATTGGTTTTTGTTGTTTATTCGTACGCAATTGAAATTTTTCGAGAAACTTCAATGGGAATTAAAAAGAACAACTGTGTACTATTCATACCTGAGATTGTGCCTGTTAAAAAATTGAAAATGTTTTCATTTGAAGATTCCTTTGAAACGATCTTTTGTTGACTGTCTTGAGATATTCTAAGTCTCAAAAATATCTACAATCTATTTACCTCAGGCATGAAGGCTTTCAAAGAAATGATGCTCAAGCATGTTCTCGATTTGATCTTTCAGCAGGACGAGCAAACAACGTTTGCTGTGTGCAACGAGTCTTCCGAAGGAAGTGCAGGAACAATTTTCGGTGGCTATGTCCGTTCTCTTCTCGCAAAAGAGTCTTTTCGCGACATCGATGTCAAAATTTCGAGCCAGGGAAGAGAGCTTTTGATAAACAAATTGAAAGAAACTTACATTGTTGAGCTCGAACATGCCAACATTCTGACTTATGGGACGTGCGGTTGTATTACGATCTTGGTTCGCCATCGTACTTATTCCGAACTGACACTGAAAATGGATTTAGTCTCTTCTGAAAATACAAATATGATAAAGAGAGATTTCGACGTCAATCAATTGGAATTATGTGGGGACCAAATATCATGCTTCAAGGCAGAATACTTGCCGTCGATCACGGAACACATACGGCGAAAAGAATTTGTTATCATGGATTCAAAAGAAGGGCCTACGTTAGAACACCCGACAGATAAAAGTTGTTGTATCCAAAGAAGTGGCAAAAATGGTATCAAACTCTTGGAACGAATTGAAAGAATGGAAGCGCGAGGTTGGAAATGCCTGAATCGACACATTTGTTCAAATCCACAGTGCATCTGTGCAACAAAAGAATCGATCGAAACCTTCCGGCGAAAGAAACGAGAACTGTCTGAACTTGGGGAAACAATGAGATGGTTTGCGATGAGTATGTCAACGGAGGCACTTCTTTCTATTACGGGGAAGAAGGACGTCGATAGAGAAATTCGCATGAGGAAACAGAACTCAGAACAAATCCAAAAACTCAAGCGAGTTCGCAATAAAAAAAGCAAGATCGGGAAAAAAAGAATCCCGCAGCAGAAAAACAACTCTGTTCCGCTTGAAGTTTTCGAGATCAGTGTTTGTTTATAATTCCTGTGTATGGTTTTTGACGTATAGCGATTTGCGTTTGAACTCAAGGAAATGCTTGTTTAAGATTTCATAAATTTATAAATAGATCTTTTATAAAAAAAAATTGGAATTTCGAATATTTTATATTCTGCATTCTAATTTTAATTGCTCACTATTTGCTTTATTGTGATATTTGTCATCGAGTGATATTTCCCAATATCAATGACTTCCAACAAAACAATCGAGCCCTTTGAGATATGGTGGGATAACCTGACAAATAAGTATCCTTCTATCTTTTTTTACCGAATGGAGAAAAGAGGTGGGATTACGAGGCTACAAATAAAGGTTCTCGTACATATTATGAGACGGCACTGTAGGGACGCTCTCCAGCAATGGTTAATTTAGGTAACTATTATCAGGAAATAATGGAAAAGGAAAATGAACAAAAAAAATTATTCAGAGAATTAGGATTTCCACAGAAGAGAAGAAAGAGAAGATTTCGGTTCTAAAATTTTTTTATAAAAATGACTTCGCAAAACGAACATAATGATGAGCGAATTTTGTTCGCCGAGCAAAATGAGATCTGCGAAGGTGTCGCATGAATAAATAAATTCTCAGAGCATTTTCGCCATTCTCTCAAACGTTTGCCTTGTTTCCGGGGCATCGAGATAACGAGAACAAGCGGCTTGGGCGGCCGCAATGTTTGAGGCAAAACTTTTTGTAAAAGAGGAATCGACGACCATATTAAGTCTAAAATATTTATCCTCCAGCGGAACCGATTCTTCCGATGAATCGCTTGTCAAAGCATTACCAAGGGAAACAAAACATTTTACCCTGTGACCCAATTTTTCAATTTCCTGAAGAACAACATGATCGCGATTATTTTTGTTTTTCAGTGCTTCAGTCAAAACATCTCGGAGAGCATCTGTGTTTTCGAGCTTGGACCAAGTGGGATTTACAAAAACATACGGGGAATTATCGGAAAATAAACCCTGCGATGTTTTATCAGAAAAGCCTTCTTCAATCAAAGTAAACCAAGAATCTTCGCATACAGGTAAAGCTATATTCCGATACGCGATCATGAGCGCCAGATGACGACACCTTCCTGTCCCACAAATAACATCAAACGATTGGCCAATTTCTTTGTTTCCTAAGTAACACTTCAAAAGCTTTAAAACTTTCAGGGACAAAATGCCTTGGAAGACTCCATCGTCGATGCAGAGAATTCGAAGCTCCTTGGTTGATTCCATAAATCTTGAATTTTGGATTCTTGAATGTCAGTTTACCTCCTTTTCAAAGAGAATGGCAAGGTAATTATTTTTCAACTTTTTTAACGGCTCCGGCAGCGGCGATTTCCGTGATGATTTTAAGCTTCGAAACATTTGCTTGACATAAATTTTCAAATTGGTCCGAGCAATGAAGTCGATGCTTTCGAGGACCACATGAACCGAAATATAGTTCCCGCGTGACGTTGATGTGGTTATTAAAAAATGATTAGGATTTTTAATGCGCCTTCAGCGCCGGCGATTCGCGTGAGGATTTTGAGCATTGAAACACTTGCGTAAAACAAATTTTATAATCGGTCTAAGCAGTGAAATCGATGCTCTAAGGAACTCACACGAACCAAAATATAATTTTAACGCGACGGAACCAAGCTTTGGAATTATTTGCATGGGATCATTCAGATTTATGCAATTTCTTCCAAGCTTGGTTCCTTCGCCCAATGCTGGTAACTTAAGTTTTTTATAATTTTAATTTTTTTATATATATTATTTTTAATGGACCCTATAAAAATCATTAAAAATTTTAAAATTTATATTAATCGAGTTTTATCTGATTTGAATTTTTACACTTCGATACGGAAGAGAAAGGTTTCTTTTAAGGATATCGCGTATATTCTCTCCCGTAAGAATAATGAGAAATTAAGTTATGATATCGTTAATTCGTCTTTAAAATATAAGAATGTTTTAAATGTAACTAAAACGGCCATTATTAATAAACGATCTAATATTGATCATTCCCATTTTGAAATATTTAATCAATCACTTATTGATTTTATATATGCAGATAATAGAAAAAGATATATTGCCGTTGATGGTAGTGGTATTAACTTAAATGCTACCCTTAGTGAAAATGGATTTAAATTGGACAAAAATCAAAATTACTGTACCGCTTTGTTAAGTTGTTTATATGATGTCGATAAAGAAATGGTCATCAATTACACTATTAGTAATTCTTCCGATGAAAGATTCATATTGAAAAGACAATTAAAATATATTCGACCTGGCGATGTTTTATTAATGGATAGAGGTTATTTTAGTAAGGAATTATTTAGAACACTTATTGGAAAGGGCATAAATGTTGTATTTCGATTAGTTTCAACGCTGACAATTGTAAAAAAACATCTAAATGGTAACTGTTCGGAGAAAATAATAAACATCAATATAGATGGAACATTAATAAAGTTGAAACTAATTAAATACCAACTTAATGGAAATGATTATTTTTTGGGAACAACATTGATAGATAAAGATATGAATTTTTTAATGGATTTATATTGGAAACGATGGAAAATCGAAACAAATTTTAGACACGCTAAATATGATTTATCTTTGAAAGATATTGAATCAAAAGGAATTGGAAAAGTTAAACAGGACATAGCTAAACATAATTTCATTTTTATTATTGATAGCTTTTTCGAAAACATTGCTATGAAAAATATAAATTGCGATAAATATAAAATAAACAGGAAGAATACTCTGAAATTTGTAAAGAAGCTCTTATATGCATTATTTTATGGCAATACTCGCAAAACGGGAATAAATAAAATCCTAAGAATATTATCAATAATAGAAGATACCGTTACATTGATACAAAAAAACAGACATCATAAGAGAATTAGGAAAAAACCAAAGGGGTCAAAATGGGGTAGTAAGGGTCGCATGTATTGCACTGTGGAAAAAAAATAATCTTTATTTTCCCATAAATTGGTATGCATTATCATTTTTATAAAAATGTAATAAGATGATCAATTTATGGGCAGCCGGATTACCGGAGGTATTCATGTTTTGCAGAAAGAAAGTAAAACAGCCGACCAAATGAATAATTTAGAATTCGTGCGAAATTTTCTGAAATTTATAAAAATGAAATTTTAGGAAATCATTTCCATTAAAATGTTAAAACTATCAAAAAAAATATGAATAAATTTACTTAAGTTACTAGCATTGTCCTTCGCCTGGATGCTAATACATCATTAAAAAAGGATTTTATACTTTAATGCGCCTTCGGCGCCGGCGATTCCTGTGATGGTTACAAGCATCAGGACAGTTGCTTCGTATTTATTTTTAAATTCGCCCGAGCAATGACAGTACTGCTTTGGAGACTCACATAAACCAATGTATAGCTTCCACGCGATGGCTCCATGCGTTAAAATGTATTGCATAGTTTCACGAGATTAATGCGATATATCTTAAGCATGGTACCATCGCGCGGTGTTGATGTGATTATAAGAAAAGGATAAAAATCTTTAATGCGCCTTCGGCGCCGGCGATTTATGTGATGATTCTAAAGCATCAGGGCACTTACTTCGTATCATTTTTCAAATCGCTCCAAGCGATGACACCAATGCTTGGCATAGTAATGGAAATCAAAGTATGATTGCCACGCGATAATACCACGCCTTGGAATGAATTGCATGAGATTTATCATATTAATGCAATATGTTTCAGGCCTGGTTCCATCGCGTGACGTTGCTATAGTTATAAAAAAAGGATTAAGATCTTTAGTGCGCCTTCGGCGCCGGCGATTAGTGTGATGATTTTGGGCATTAGATCACTTGCTTCATATTAATTTTCAAATCGGTCCAAGCGATGATACCAATGCTTTGAATCATCCCAAAAATCGAAATATAGGTTCCACGCGATTGTTCCGCGCCTTGGGATGAATTGCTTGGAATTGTTACACTGGTGTAATATGTCTCTAGCGTGGAACCATCGCGTGACGTTGACACAGTTATAAAAAAAGGATTAAGATCTTTAATGCTTTTTTGCGTCTCGCTGGTACCCAACAATGCAAAATATTGCGCAAATCAACCGTTAAAGGTTGAAAAGCTTAGGTTTTGCCGAGAAGAGCGAGACGTACAAGGGGCGTGTTCGGAAAACTAACAAATAACTTCAGTAAATTCCAAAGCTCTGTTGGCAAATGGCCAAACCAGGTATTTTCCCGAACTGCATCAATCATGAACTTTTCATCCTCATCAAGTAAAGAATAAGGTCCTTCTCGGAGCAAATCTGCCTTACACCAATTGATTTTCCATCCTTTCTCGATAATCAATGCGGTTACTTTTTTGACCAACTCCAAATGGTCTGACCGGAGGGAATCCTTCCTGAATTCCTTCTTCGGCGTAGAATTGGTAGCTTTCTGAAAGAAATGCTCTCCGAGCGACTAAATGCTGTGAAGGTAAAACATCCACAATTTTGATCGGCGGTTTTTTAAGTCCTAATTGTTCGTACAAACAACGTACTATATAGACTCTGGCCGGATTCCAAAACGAAGTAGGATCATTTTTCCAATCTTTTTCTGGATCAATTTCTCTTAAGAACTCCAGTTCCAGATTCTTAACAATGTCACGTTTGATACAATGATAGGGAACCATTCTTTTCTGATTTCGTAATTCGTTCTCAACTTGTTCTAGTTCCCACAATATCTCGTTCTTTTGAAGTTCGTTAATCGATTTTTCAACAAATGTTCCTTCTTGAATGCAAACCCACTGGCCTCGAATGGGCAGGACAATTTTTCTTTTTAGTCTGGAGTTTTTAATTTGAAGTTTTTTCCTTAGATTTAACAGATCAGTAGTGGATAAATCGGATAGAACCTTCGGTGAATTATTTTTTCCAATTCTCCAAGAATGAATTTTAAGATGAATTTTAAGATGAATTTTAAGATGAATTTTAAGATGAATTTTAAGATGAATTTTAAGATGAATTTTAAGATGAATTTTAAGATGAATTTTAAGATGAATTTTAAGATGAATTTTAAGATCGATTGGTTTGAGTTTCTTTGGTTTCTCCTCTGTGAACCAAACAGACGGTCCCGGAAATAGCACAAATTTCTTCAATGATCGCAAAATTTTTCCTGGTAAAATCGAGAGAAAAGTATTTTCGACAATTTCTCCTTTGATAAATTGATCGTCTTCATCGAAAAGAGAATAAGGGCCTTCTGGGGGTAAAAGCGATATATGCTTGCTGTCCCAGTTAATCTTAATATTCTTCTTCGTAGCATAAGAAGCGATTTTCTTGCGTAAGAAATTAGGTCGAGCTGGGATTGGCTGGTCCTTAATGCCAGATTTAATGCTAGGCGGGTAGCGCGCAGGAGTTTCATCCTTGTGCGGATAAGAATGCATATGTTCATTCGGAGACGGTTCCAGGAGTTTCAGTTCTGTACGGCAACCTCCTGTATAAAATGAGCCTATGATCGTGATTGTAAGAACGAGAGCAGGATGCCACGCACAACAACTCTTCCAATTCGTATTTGGATCAATTTCATTCAGACAATCAATAACACTGCATCCAATAATACATGGAGGGGGCTTTATCTTCTCGTGCCATTCCAGAGTTTCCATATGGGCTCTAGTTCGATATTCGAAGTCTATAAGATTAGAACATATCACAGTTCCCACATAATAGCGTTTCCGTCTCTCCGGTCTCTCAAGTTCTTGTTCGAGAATTTTACGAAATTTTTTTATCGTTTCGCCCGACAATTTGTGAGTCGGAACAAAATTCTCTACGTTTGAGTCTATGGTCCAACCCCAATAGGCGGTTTGTGTATTTTCTTCAATAAACCCATTGTTACTGTCTATGAGGTGCCTTAATTTCCCCATAAGGCACCTCAATTTTTCTTCCACGAATTTTCGATTTATATCTTCAAGTTCTTGCCACATATCCAAAAGATTTTTCGTGTCTACTCCAGATAGATCACCTAGAGGCCTGAATATTTTAGCCATTGGTTGGATTGAGAATTCTGAAATTAATTCTTAGCAAATACCGGTCAAAATAAAGAACTTTATAAAGTATTGAACTTTCAATTTTTCTGGATGAAATTAAAAAAATTGGCATTCCAGCCGTATTTTATCGAATCACTCTCCAAAATCCAAAAAACTTTTAATTTTGCGAAGAAAAAAATAAATAAATTATATTGTGCCGATGCCTGTAAATTTCTCCAAAACGCGAATAACATTGAAGTTTTTAATGAAATCAATAAACTAAATATCCATCTTTATCAGCGATCCCATATAAGGATTGTAATAAAGACTGTGATCGGCGACATCGTTCTTGTGATGTTGTTTATACTGATCGATCACCTCATTTTTGGCTGTCTCGCGACCAGCCTTGCTGCTTGACATTCTGACCGTCGAGCGGTCAGGTTCGAGAACAGTTACGTACCAAACCTGATTGAACGGATTTTGGACGTGATAGAGTATTCCATCACCGGGATTCAAATTCTCGATCTCGAGTTCGCAGTCATTGCTGGCACAACGCAAGTTGGGAAAGGCCATTTCTGATTTTTCTGATGCAATAATAAAGTGTTGAAAAAGTCACTCCAGAAGAGGTGAGCAAAATTTGGGGAATTTGAAGGACTAAGTAAGTATTTTAAACTTCAATTTTTTTAATTAGGAAACCGATGGGGTTTGTAAAATCGGAGCAATAGTACAAAGATAACCACCACTGCTGGTTAAAGCTAAAACAATATTATTCTCGGAATTCACACATGATTGATTTATTAGTCTACTTGTCATTCATATGCAGTCAGGATCATTGATTCTACAAATTCATCATACCATTTTATCGAACTATCTCTATTTTTAACATTTATTCTATCTAGAAAGTTAATTGTTACAGTTGCCGTCTTTAATTCAAATTGACTACCTTTCATTGGTATGTTTATTTCTGTCCCATCATTCGGATATTGTGGGAATGAATAATTGATTCCATTAATTTTAGCATACCTGAGAAATGATACAAAAGAACAGAATAATGATGAAATATACAATGCCTTGCCAGCTTCTAAAGCTGTTTTTTCTAAAGCTTGATTTCTTCTTTCCATGAGCATTTCGATGTTAGAATTATGGTTGATATAAATGATGTTTTTTGTCATTTTTCTAACCTTGAAACATAACGGTCCCTCATTTTCATTCAAAGAACCTCTATAATTATTGTACTTATTATCAAAATTTTCTTTGTACCATGCTCTATTATTTTTTGGAAAAACTATTGAAAACCCATATTTGAAATATTTATTCAATCTATGTTTGAACAATTCAGAATAGCCTTCTAATGATATTTCATTTATCATAAATTGATAGGCTCTTAATGATTTTTCGGTAAAATACACGTCTTTTCCATCATAAGCTACTTTCGACGGAAACATATCGAACGAATTCAGTATGTCAAATATTGACTTATATTTACACAAAATGAACTGAAATCTATATCTCATCTTAATGCCTTTTTCATCATTGTCCTCAAAATAATATTCATCGTTTTCGATATTTGCCTGCCTGTCGAATTTTCTCAACTGCAAAAATGTATACTTATCAAAATTATCTAAGGTAAAATCTTCTTTAATATGTGATTGGGGATCTTCAAAACAAATCAATTCGAATACGTTATAGAGTGGTTTGAAAAACATTCCAAACCTCAATTCTGGATCATATTTTCTAACACTATTAATTAGATCTCTCATTAGCTTATGAAATCTATTATCATAATCGTTTAAATTGTAAAAGAAGAAATCAAAATCCTTCATTTGCTGTTTTAACAAAATCGATCTGACAAATCCACCGCACAAAACCACATTAGTCATGTCTAGATCTTTTAGAAATGGATATTTTTGATGTACCAATTCATTAAATTCTTCTTTATTTTTAGTCCTCATTTTAGTACTACAGATCGGATTAACTATCATAATATTTTTTAATTCCATAGAGTCATAGTCTAAAAAGAATTTATCTGGCGATATCAAATTATCATTTATTTTTTCCCCAGTCAATTCTCCTAACGTTATATGTTTTTTAGTATCAATATAAAATTGCTTCATGGTACTATCCAAAAGCAATTCCTTAGTATTTATTTTTTTCTGTTCCAATTTAATAATCTGTGATTTGGATCCACAAATATTACAAAAAGAACAATCATCCTCAATAATTCTGTCACAGCAACAAATGTTTGTGTTTGCAAAATTATGTGCTTTCAATATATATACAAGTTTAGAATTGAATTCTACAACCCTTATTTTACCATATTGACATAATTTATTTAATGGAGCACTTACGGAATCCCAGTTTACTTCTTTATCGGAACCTAATTCCAAATCCTGCCTAATTTCTGGCAAACAAAATTTTCGTAAATCATCAACAAATGTTTCTTTTTTTGGTTGATCTATATGCGGCAAAATGAATTCTGAGACTATTAAATATAATAGTGATAACGGTTTAATTGGAAATTTAGTGTATGATATGCAATTTTGTAATACATTATAAGGTATCTTAACGATCACATCCCTTGAAATTTGTTCCATCTTTGATGTTCCGTCTTCGTGTTTACTATTCAGAATGGTTTTTACACATGATTCATACATTACTTTGATGTCGTTATCTAGTTGATTTAGAATCAGAACCGTGTAAGCATCGGCTAGAAAATAATAATATATGAAATCATTAGATGGAGAAATATTTAGAACTCTTGAATAATTCAGCGATAGCCATTGAATGCAACTTTCTTGTTTTAAATTATTAGAAATGTCCGGGTTGAACATGATAGGTATGAGATAATTATGATCCAGATTGATGCTTATTCCCGATGATTCATAAACAGTTTTATCCATATGTATACTTACTAAATTATCGCATGTTTTGATAATATAGAGATTTTTATTTGTTCTAATTAAAAATGAAATTTTATATAATGTATCTATCAAAGATGCGCTGGAATCTTCAATGGCTTCACGAACATTTTCCATAAGAGACAAATTATTATTCTCAATATTAGTGTTTCTATTATTTCTTGATTCCGTAAATGTTGTTGATTTTCCCGCAATATGATTATTTACTTCATCAAGCAAAAGTTTTCTCACTCTCGAATATACGTCCGGAAATTTTTTGAACATATTTGAAAACAAATCAATCATTGCCATTTCTTCGTGATGCGGTTTATTTTTGATTAAGTGATAAATCGATAGCGAGATTTCATGAGCAAGTTTGAGATACGTCATTTCCTTTCTATCTTCTTTTAATTTATCAATTTCGTTTGTAGAATTTGAAATGTACAGGACAAATGAAGGTAAATCACTTCTCTTAAACATAAAATCTCGAAATGGAATAAATCCATCAGGAACAATGGGATTGGAAAAATTAACGAATTCCTTATTTAATTCATTGTAAATCGAAAATCTATTGATTAGTCTTATCATCCCTTGATCCCTAACCATTTTGTATAGAACATTTCCAACGAGACAATCGCCTTCGAGATAATTTTTTGTACCCGTCTCAACAGCCATGATTTTGATATTAATTTTGAATTTGGACAATTGATTTAATTTTTTGGCCAATTCGCTAGAAGTATCCTGTATTTCTCCATCTGTAATAATAATTATATCAGTAATTTGATTATCTTTAAAATGAGTTTCTTTGATCAGTTCCAAACCACACATTAAGTGGGTACCTGATTTGATCCCTTGACAAAGTTGTTCCATTTCTTCCATATCACTGAGTTTATCAAATGCCAAAGCTCTATCAGACCAACAAATAATGCGGGCGTTATCTGTTTCGTATTTTTTTAATAATTCACTTGCCAATTCGAATTCATAATTCCGAACGTTTCTTCCATTCAATAATTCGTCATCAGTCGAACCAGAAACATCGATTAAAATGATAGGAGTTGGATTTCTTTTTAGATTATCGGCAATTGGTTTTAAGAAATCGGTCATAAAATAGTTATAATTTTGTATTTATAGTTATAATTTTGTCTTTTATGTTGATTTAAAGAAAAAATCAATTTTTCAATACTGGATTGCCAAATAAGTATTGAAAAATTAGAATGAAGAAATTCTTCAATAATAAAAAAATGGATTATATCTTACTTCAAATTTATTCGAATCATATCTAAGAACTGATAAATAAAGTCTGAGCTGAATTCATTTCCTTGCTCAAAGAAGTAAACACTCCATGAGCATCTATCAAATACTCGATGTTATTTTGAGCTAGATTGGCTTGTCCTAAAAATTCAGCACAATCTCTTATCTTTTTCAAAACCTCCCGATGCTCATATTTGCCACCTTTTACGTATGGATTTCTAGCGAAAACTGGTCTTTCGAAAACTTTCCAATTATCCTCAGGAACATCTGTAGTTGTTATGTTGTATTTGAAATACTTCGTTGTCATTTGTTCTCTAATGAGGATTCACTATAACAAACTTTAGGAACATTTCCAGAAATTAATTTTTCAATTTTTTTGATTGAAATATTCGTTTTTAGATTTGTCCATTTGTTGCATCGTTCCCTGAAGTTGCTTTAAAATGTTCTTGACAAGAGTAAATATTATTTTCTCTATCCACCAACGAAAGGTTGTTTCCTACATGTTCTTGACACCAAATATTACCTCCTTTCCTTAACCATACTTTTCTTCCATTTAATTCTTCGTATTCTATTTCTGTACATCGATCACATTCAAAATATGTTGAATCTTCTAAACCGAATCTGATATGAAATTGACATAATTTTTTTTGGCAAGGGCATCTCGTTTCACAAATTGCTTTTCCAAAACAATCACAACATTTATTCACATCGTTTTCATCTTCGACATATTCATCTTTTATTGCTTGTGGAATATAATTTGTCGGAAAATAATCTCGAATTGGAAGATGTAAATCATGTTTTTCTTCCGAAGCTCGTTCTTTTCCGCTTCGCTCCAAATACTGATCATACATGATCAACTCAGATTCGTCATGATCATCAAAATTAGTTTTGTCGAATTGCATGATTCTGTTTAATTATTTGAAACACAATATTACTTTGAATTTTTTTATTTTTATATCAATTTTTTCGTCTTTTAAAGAATGAAATTCAA
Source organism: uncultured Nitrosopumilaceae archaeon (assembly GCA_963825095.1). GTDB lineage: Archaea > Thermoproteota > Nitrososphaeria > Nitrososphaerales > Nitrosopumilaceae > Nitrosarchaeum. The sequence continues at coordinate 11,522 of CAWGRV010000018.1, read as the reverse complement.
ATTTATTTCAAATAAAACATATACATTAAAATTTATAAATATATTACATAAATGAAAAAAGTGTATAATGGCATCATTTTTATCGGAGAAAATATGTGAGAGTAGCATTTCACTTAAGAGAATAGCATTGGCGAATCGTTCTCATAATCACCATTTATAGTTTTGAATGCCGAAATCACTGAATAACTTTTTTCTTTTGTTTTTCCAGATTTCTTCAAGAGGATGACCATCAAGTGTTTTGTCCAATGTTAGCACGAGCATATTTCTCAAATCTTGCCCGTAAAAGAAGTCCACGGTGGGTTCTGCCTTAGATTCGAACAATTCAATGACGATTGCATGAATTTCCTCCAAAAATTCCGAATCTGTTTTTTCCCACAAAATGTAAAATTTAAGCTTGAATTTAGTCCACAATTCCATCTCGAAATTCTCCTGGTGAATGGAAGATTTCAATTCTCTCAGATGGTTAAAACCGATTCTTGCAAGTAATTCGGTTGTTGCCAGATCCAATCGTTGTTTTTTAGGTGTTTCAAATAAGAGGTTCATCGCTTCTTTGACTTTGGGAGGATCGATCATCGATTCTTCGGTTCTTTTCAAAATGGTAGCAATTTTTGTATCGATTTGTTTTAGGATTTCTAGCTTGAAAGTTTGCATACTTGAAATATTCCCTTAGAAACAAAATAATCGTAAAAAATAAAGGAACCGCCCTATGAATTTGAAAATCAATTTTTCGGGAGTTGATTATCTTTTGTTTCTTTTTTTATTCCGATAATTGAATGATGAAAATCTAATCCTTAATAATGCAGTTATAGTTTTTTGACAAAAGTAATCGAATTGTTAAGAGTTTAATATTGGTATTCAAAAAAATATTATTTGTTTTATATACAATGTCAAATAAATATGTAAAATTACTCCAGCCAGCTTTACTCGACTTTTCGACTCTTCAAAACGACGACAAAGTCAAAATAGAAATTCGTAATATGAAGCACAAGTTTGCCACAGATGCGGAATATAGTGGAACCGAAGTGATAAAACATCCAATATTTGGCTCCCGTGTATTTATTAATGGGAAAAAAGTGTCAAAATTATCTTTCGGATTTCCATTCATTCGATTTCCTCAAGGATCGAAACCGAAAATCAAATATGAAAACAAAACGAACTTCACATTTAATATTCATTACCACGGACTCAATACCGTCGGGTCCGTCGACGGAACTGCGATGGAAGTAGTATTTGGAAAAAGTACTCTGTTGGGTCCAAAAGTCACATTTCAATTCCCAGAAATAACAAATAATCAGGGTTTATTATGGTTTCATAGTCATAATATGTTCGTATCCATGGAATTAATCTATGCGGGATTGGTGGGATTGTTGCAAATAGTGGATAAGCCTACGCAATGGTTAACTGACCGCTTTGAGTACGGGAACAATCAAATTTTACTTGCGATATTAGACATGGATTTGACAAATACTGGGACACAAACTTTTGCGAACTTAGTAAAGTTCGGAACCAGATCAACCTTCACTGTTGTGAATGGCACTTCTGCGGTAAATTGGTATTCCGATCAACCAGTTCCATTTGTCAATCCACTGTTCCATACTGTCAGTAAGAATTTGGTCAAAATTGACATCTTAAATGCGTCATTAAACTTTCGTGTTTTTCACATTGGGGTTTGCGACGAAAATTTAGAAATCAAAACATTCTATTTAGTTCAAACTGACAGCGGATTAATGAATCCGACGGAGTTAAAAATGGCATTTGTGTCCACAGCAAGTCGCATAGGAATTATTATTGATTTGAATCAGTTTAAACATAAAGTCGCCCATTTGTTTTTTTATAATTATGATTTGACCGAAATATTGGAATCAACACCGGCATTTCCTGATCAACCTACGAATCCAACTCTGGTAGGGACAGTTCAGGATTTACAGAAATCAAATAATCCTACCCCAAATCCAACACCGATTCCCGATCCAAATCAACAAAATCCTCAACATGACTATAGTAGATTGAATTATCCCGTGCTTAACTTGATTCCTCAGACCGAACAAGTGTTAAATAATGGTACAATTCAGGTTCCACAATATTCCAGTATTAAACCCTTCTTAAAAATATTTTTTGAAAAAAAAAGCAATCATGCCAATAAAGAGAATAAATTATCGTTGACGAAGACAATCTCACAAATTAGGAAAACCATTTTCGGATATAAAATTTATAAAGAATTGAAAAGTTTCATAAAACAACCTTCTTTTGAGTATAATCAAACATTTAATTATTTGACCTTATTGAATCCAAATTATTTTTACAATGTGCCAGATGTGAGTGCAGATGTACCGTGGCGTAATCTTTTCATGTTTACTGAATCCGACACAAATGCCATAGCAGGAGGTAATCCGGATGGTACGACTGAATATACCACCGGTTCCAATCGTATTATGGTTGATTTATGGAATTCCTCAGAACTTAACTTGGAATGGGCCTTACAGCTATATGGACAAGCACCTAATAATTATAAACCTCCTATTCTTCCCACTTCTAAATTCAGGATTTACAAAACCAATGATGAATTTTCCAATACCTCGATGATATCCAACGATACATTGATCATTCAAATTTTTACAAGTGAGATCGCATATGGCAATTTTTCTCAAGCATCCAGATTCTTCATCTCCGCGCGCAAGCCGTCGCGCAGGTCGGCGCGCGCCATGCCGTAGGCGATGTTGGCGCGCAGGAAACCGGATTTCGAGCCGCACGCATGCCGCTCGCCCTCGAACTCCACGCCATAGAAGCTTTGTGTTTTGGCAAGCGTCTTCATCGCATCGGTGAGCTGGATCTCGTTGCCCGCGCCGCGTTCCTGGGTCTCCAGGATCTTGAAGATTTCCGGCCTGCAGGATGTAGCGCCCGGTGATCGAAAGGTTTGACGGCGCGGTGCCCTTCGGGCGGTTTCTCCACCATGCCGTCGACCCTCGAACATGTTCCTGGCCAGCCGCTTGCCCGACGCCGCAGGATGCCGTATTCGGTGGGTGAGATCGTCGCGGCACCCCGGCTCCACCGCGAGCAGGTTGGACTTGGCGCCGAGTTTTTCGGCCGCCTCGATCATCTGCTTCAGGCAACCCGGGCTGTTCAGCACCAGTTCGTCCGGCAGCACCACTGCGAACGGCTCGTCGCCGACGATGTTGCGTGTGCACCAGACCGCGTGGCCGAGGCCGAGCGCCTGCTGGCGGGTGAAACTGGTGGGCGCCGGCTTCGGGCTGGTCGCGCGCCAGAATGTCCTGCTCGGCCTTCTTGTTGCCGCGCGCCGCCAGCGTGGTGTCGAGCTCGAACATCCGGTCGAAATGATCCTCGATTACGCCCTTGTTGCGCCCGGTAACGAAGACGAAATGCTCGATGCCGGCCTCCTTGGCCTCATCGACCACATACTGGATCAGCGGCTTGTCGACGATGGTCAGCATTTCCTTCGGCATCGCCTTGGTGGCGGGCAGGACGCGGGTGCCGAGACCGGCGACCGGGAAGACGGCTTTGCGGATTTTCATGGGAGTTGGGGGCCCTGGAAATGAGGAAATTTGGGAACAGGGAAAGTGCTTTGATTGCACGTTGGTAGCCGGTTTGCATCCCCCAACAAAGGCGGATGTGTGGTGCCAATTGTTTCGCCTGCCCTTGCGCCGGCCGGGGGCGACAACGAAATTCCGCCTCTGTTAAGCTGTTGGAAACCGTGGCAGGGCCTTCTGAACCGGGGTGAGAAGCGACGGACGGAGATCGAATGGGTTTGCCTGAACGAGCGATGACCAATCGAGCCGGCGCGATGCTAATCGCGGCGGCGCTGGCATGTTCCAGCCAGGCCGTCTTTGTCAGCCACTCCCACGCTCAATCTTCCCCCAACGGGATTTCGAACTTTCTGGGCAACATCTTCCAAGGTCCGAAATCCGGCGCGGCGCCGCAGGCTGCGCCCGGCCCGGACGGCGGTCCGCCGGCGCCGCCCCCCTGGAGCGGCGAGGACGGCGCTTCCGGCCACCCGCTGATGACCGCCTCCGCGATCCGGGAGGCGGCTGCGAACTTTCAAAATTGCGTCGCCTCGATGTGGCCTGATGCCGCACGGCGCAACATTACCCAGCCGAATTTCGAACGCTTCACCGCAGGTCTCGCGCCGGATCTGCGCATCATGGACCTGATGGATTCGCAGCCCGAATTCACCAAGGCGATCTGGGACTATCTCGACATCCTCGTGAACGACAATCGCCTCGCCAAGGGGCGCGAGATCCTCGCCAAATACAAGCCGCAGTTCGATGCGGTGGAAAAAGCCTACGGCGTCGACCGCTATGCCATCGCCTCGATCTGGGGCATCGAGTTCGAACTACTCGACGCAGATGGGCGACCGCAACGTGGTGCAGTCGACGGCGACACTGGCCTGCATCGGCCGCCGCCAGGCCTATTTCAAGGACGAGTTCCTCACCGCGCTGGAGATCCTCAGCCGCGGCGATCTGCGTCCTGAACAGATGCGCGGCTCCTGGGCCGGCGCGTTCGGGCCGACGCAGTTCATGCCGACCGCCTTCAAGCGCTATGCCGTGGACGCCGACGGCGACGGTCGCCGCGACGTCGTCGACAACGTCGCCGACCTGATTGCTTCGACCGCCAACAACCTCAAGAAGGACGGCTGGCAGGCCGGCCGGACCTGGGGCTACGAGGTGGTGCTGCCGGAGGGCTTTAATTTCATGCTGGCGGACAAGGCCAAGGCGATGACGATCGCGCAGTGGCAGGGCCAGGGAATGAAGCGGGCCGACGGCAAGCCGTTCCCTGACGCGACCGAGAAGGCCTATTTGCTGGCGCCCGCCGGCACGCAGGGGCCCGGCTTCCTGATGCTGCAGAATTTCCGCGTGATCATGAAATACAACCCGGCGGAGGCCTATGCGCTGGCGATCGGCCATTTTGCCGACCGCCTGCGCGGCGGACCCGCCTTCGTGCAGCCCTGGCCGCGGCAGGAACGGGTGCTGTCGCGCGCCGAGCGGCTGGAACTGCAGCAGCTCCTGGCCCAACGCGGCTACTACAAGGGCACGCCTGACGGCCAGTTTGGCGGCCAGACGCGGGAGGCGCTGCGCAGCTTCCAGGCCTCGATCGGGACGCCGGCGGACGGATTTGCCTCGTCCGACGTGCTGGAGCGGCTGCGCGGGCGGTAAAGTCGGGTTTCGCCCCCAAACCAACCGCGAAAACCACGATTCGGCAGAAGCCTTGACGGTCGGGCCGGAACCCCGATTTATGGGGAAAATCTGCCCGCTTGCGGCCCGATCCGCTACTATATTTGACAAAGTCACGATCCATTGCGACCGAGCCGGATGCGAAAGCCAAAGTCCTTCTTGCACGTGTTCACCGACACCGGCCCGCTGGTGGCGCTGGCGGTTGCGATCGCGCTGCTGATCGGGATCGTAGGACCGGCTTCGGCGCAGTTTTTCAATTTCGGCGGCTTCGGCGGTCCGCCGCAGCGGCAAGCGCCGCAGCGCGGCGGCGGCTGGTTTGGCGGCGATTTCTTTCAGCCGTACCAGCAACAGGCCCCGCAGGCGCCACGCCAGGATTTCTCCCGCGCGCCCGGGCCCGCCAAGCGCGACACGGTTGCGGAACGTAACGTGCTGGTGCTGGGCGACGCCATGGCCGACTGGCTCGGCTATGGCCTCGAAGACGCCTATGCCGAACAGCCCGACATGGGCGTGATCCGCAAGCACAAGACCATCTCCGGCCTGATCAAGTATCAGCCGCGCGGCGAGCCCGCCGATTGGACCGCGGCCGCCAAGGCCATCCTCGCCAACGAAAAGCCTGATGCCATCGTCGTCATGCTCGGCCTCAACGATCGCGTGTCAATCCGCGAAGCAGCGCCTGAGAAGAAGAGCGACAAGAAGGACGACAAGAAGGACGCGCGCGCCAAGCCGGGCGACGCAAAGTCCAAGCCTGAAAGTTCGGCTGATATTGCCAAGGCCGATGCCGGCAAGTCCGATACTGCCAAGGCTGACGGAACCAAGGCTGATGGAACCAAGGCTGACGGATCCAAGGCTGACGGGACCAAGGCGGACGCCGCCAAGGCTGATACCGCGAAGGCGGACGATGCCGACGACGATGATACACCGCAAACCGCCGCCCCCGAAAAGAGCGCGCGCTCGAGCGGCGGGCTCTACGAATTTCGCGACGAACGCTGGGTCGAACTCTACACCAAAAAGATCGAAGAGCTGATCGGCGTGCTGAAATCCAAGGGCGTGCCGGTGTTGTGGGTCGGCCTGCCTGCGATCCGCGGACAAAAGGGAACGTCCGATATGCTGTTCCTGGACGCGCTGTATCGCGACGGTGCCGGCAAGGCCGGCATCACCTATGTGGATGTCTGGGACGGCTTCGTCGATGAAGCCGGCCGCTTCCTGCAAAAAGGTCCCGACTTCGAAGGCCAGATCCGCCAGTTGCGCACGGCCGACGGCGTGTTTTTCACCAAGCCCGGCGCGCGCAAGCTCGCGCATTATGTCGAGCGCGAAGTGACGCGCCTGCTTGCTGCCCGCTCCGGGCCGATCGCCGTGCCGATCGAGCCGGTCACGCCCGACGCCAATGTCGTTCCAGGCCAGCCCGCGCCGCGGCCGCTGGCCGGACCGGTCATGCCGCTGGTGGCCTCATCCGTCGGCACCGATCAATTGCTCGGCGGGCCCGGCTCGCGCCCCGCCGGGGTGGATGCGCTCGCTGCGCGCACGCTGGTGAAGGGTGAAGCGCTGGCGGCACCGGCCGGCCGCGCCGACGATTACACCTGGCCTCGCCGGGAAATCGGCCGCGAGCAGGCCAAGGGCGATACGCCGATGGCGGCCGCATCGCCGAGCGGAACGGTGGTGGCGGTGCCCGGACAGAAGCAGCTCTTGCTGCCGCCGCCGCAGCAAACGTTACAGCAACAGAAGAGGCAGCAGCAGCCGATGCAGATCCGGCCCGCGCAAACCAACCAGCCGTCGCTGCGCGACTTCTTCGGCGGCTTCGGCCCGGCGCCGCGTCAGCCCGGGCCGCCGCCACCCGCAGCCGGACCGCGCGCACCGGCGGCCCCGGGCATACCGCGCCCGCCGGGCAATGTCGGACGATCGGCCGAGGTCCCGCCGGGCAATCTCACGCGATTCTGAAAGCACCGTGAGACGCGCGTTTCCCGGCGATGCACTGCACCGCCGGGCGAACCATTCAGGACCGAGCTAGCCGTAATAGCGCCAGCGTTGCGGCGGGCGGCGCGGCTGGCGCGTCATCAACAGCGCCAGCGCAAATCCAATTCCACCTGCGACCAACAGCGCGCCGAGCGGATTTTCCTGGACGGTCTTCGCTACCGCTTGCTGGCCGCCGCGAACGGTGTCGCCGCTGTTTTCATAGGCATCCTTGGCATAGTTGACGGCGGCATCCGTGGCATCGCGGGCGGCGTCCTTGGCCTGTCCGTAGAGATTTTGCACCGTGCCGGCGGCTTCGCGCGCGCGGCCCTCGGCTTGCGTCTTCGCATCGCCAGTTATGTCGCCGACAGTGCCTTCGACCTTACCGGCAAAATCCTTGGCCGAGCCGACAATTCGATCCTTGTCCATCGCAGTCTCTCCTGTTTTCAGGGGATGTAACCGGCGAGACCCGTTCGGGTTCCTCAAGCGCTCGAAATGCCTCGGTTCAAGACGCCTGGCTCACAGGATGAGCCCGCCATCGACCACGATGGTCTGTCCGATGATGTAGGACGAAAGCGGCGAGGCCAGGAACAGCGCCGCACCGGCCATGTCGGCGGGCGTGCCGAGCCGCTTCAGCGGTATCCGCTCCAGCGCGCCTTCGAGGCGTTTCGGATTTGATGTCGTCGCCTTGGTCATCTTGGTGTCGACCAGGCCGGGCGCGATGCCGTTGACGCGGATACCGTTTTCGGCCCACGCCTCGCCGAGCGTGCGCGTCAAGCCCACCGCGCCGGTCTTTGAGGCGTTGTACGCCGGATTGCCCATGGTGGAATGATAGGCGGCGGTCGAACTGACGATAATCAGCGAGCCCTGGCTCGCGCTCAGCATCGCGTGGAATTTGGTCGCGCACGCCATCAGGCTCATCAGATTGACTTCCAGCACCTTGCGAAAGCCATCCATTTCGAATTCGCCGCGGCGGTAGATCACCGCGCCTTGCGCCAGCACCAGCACATCGAGCTTTTCGAACGGCGGCTTCAATGCCTCGATCGCCTGCGCACTGCTGACGTCGAGCCGGAAGTAGTCGAGACCTTCGAGATGCGACCCTTCGTCAGGCGAATAATCGCCGGAGCTTGCCCGAGTGCCGCAGACCGCCACGTGCGCGCCTTTGGCGCGGAAGGCCTGCGCGATGCCGTTGCCGATGCCGCTGGAGCCGCCGACCACCAGCACCTGCCTGCCGCTGAAATCCAGTTCGTTCATCGCTCGCGATCCTTTTTCTGTTGTGGCCGGTTTGACCTGTCTGCGGATCGGTGCCAGCCTTGTCAATCCTGCACCGCGATCAGCCCCCATACGCGAGTTCATGCCATGTCGGATTTCAAACAGCTCAGCCGCTCGGTCAAAGGTCTGACCGTCCTCGTCACCGGCGCCGCCAGCGGCATGGGCCGCGCGACGGCGCTGGTATTCGCGGCCGAGGGCGCCAATGTCGCCGTCACCGACATCAACGCCGAGACTACGCAGGCCGTCGCCGGCGAGATCGTCGCAACCGGCGGCATCGCGAAGGCATGGACGCTCGACGTCGCAAAGCCTGACGACATCGTCAAGGTCGTCAACGACGTGGCCGCTCATTTCGGCTCCCTCGATATCGTCATCAACAATGCCGGCATCTCCATTCGCGTCGCGATCGACGACGACGGCTATGACGCAGCCTGGGCCAAGGCGCTGGCCGTGATGCTGACCGCGCATCCGCGCATCATACGCGCTGCGTTGCCGCATTTGCGCCGGTCGAAATGCCCGCGCATCGTCAATATCGCATCGACCGAGGCGCTCGGCGCGACCGCGTTCGAACAGCCCCTATTCGGCGGCGAAAGCCGGCGTTACCGGCCTGACGCGCTCGCTCGCCGTCGAGCTCGGCCGCGAGGGCATCACCGTGAACTGCATCTGTCCGGGCCCGATCCGCACCGCCATCACCGAGCGAATTTCCGAAGAGCACAAGACGATTTACGCCAAACGCCGCACTGCACTCGGCCGCTACGGCGAGCCTGAGGAAGTGGCGCACATGACGCTGAGCCTGTGCCTGCCGGCGGCCTCGTTCCTGACCGGCGCGGTGATCCCCGTCGACGGCGGACTGATGGCGCGAAACGCGTAGCGGGCATGCGTCCGCAGCGTTGACTTGGACACGTCGGTGAGTAACTTTTCTGCCAAACGAAGCGGGACAAACCGCCCGCCGCTTTCAGGAGAGACGCCATGACGGTCACGATCCGGCAGCTTCATCCGCATTTTTTCGGCGAGGTTTCGGGCGTTGATTTGCGAAAGCCCCTTACGCCGCAGGAGGCCGACGACATCGAAGCCGGCATGGACAAATATGCCGTGCTGCTGTTCCGCAACCAGGACATCACGGACGAACAGCAACTGGCCTTTGCGCTGAATTTCGGCGAGCGCGAGAGCGCCCGCGGCGGCACTGTCACCAAGAAGGAAGACTACCGCCTGACGTCAGGGCTGAATGACGTTTCCAACCTCGGCAAGGACGGCCAGCCGCTGGCGCGCGACAGCCGCACCCATCTGTTCAATCTCGGCAACTGCCTGTGGCATTCCGACAGTTCGTTCCGCCCGATCCCGGCGAAATTCTCGCTGTTGTCGGCGCGGGTGGTGAACCCGAAGGGCGGCAACACCGAATTTGCCGACATGCGCGCGGCCTATGACGCGCTCGACGACGACACCAAGGCCGAGATCGAGGACATGATCTGCGAGCATTCGCTGATGTATTCGCGCGGCTCGCTCGGGTTCATGGATTATACCGACGAAGAAAAGGCGATGTTCAAGCCGGTATTGCAGCGGCTGGTGCGGACGCATCCAGTACACCGCCGCAAGTCGTTGTATCTGTCATCGCATGCGGGCGCCATCAAAGGCATGAGCATGCCCGAGGCGCGGCTGTTGCTGCGCGATCTGACCGAGCATGCCACGCAGCCGGAATTCGTCCATGTCCATAAATGGACGCTGCATGACCTCGTGATGTGGGACAACCGCCAGACCATGCACCGCGTGCGGCGCTACGACCAGTCGCAGCCGCGCGACATGCGCCGCGCGACGGTGGCGGGCACCGAGCCGACGGTGCAGCAGCAGGCGGCGGAGTAGGATCGCCGGAGCCGTAGTCGTAGGGTGGGCAAAGCGAAGCGTGCCCACCATCCAAGAAGCGATATGTTGATAGATGGTGGGCACGGCGCAAACGCGCCTTTGATTTGCCCACCCTACGAAACGAACTCACGCGTGTCCGGCCTCGTTCGACAGCATGCCGGGATCGATGCCGATCTTGCGCAGCGCGCGCAGGTATTTCTCGTCGACATCGTCGCCGAAGACCAGGTCCGGATCGGCGTCGCAGTGCAGCCAGCCATTGTGCTGGATCTCGTTCTCGAGCTGGCCCGGCGCCCAGCCGGCATAGCCCAGCGCCAGGATCGCGTGCTTCGGTCCGGTGCCCTTGGCGATCGCCTTGAGGATGTCCACCGTCGCGGTCAGGCAGATGCCGTCGTCGATATTCAGCGTCGCGTCCTGGATGAAGAAATCGCTCGAATGCAGCACGAAGCCGCGGCCGGTATCGACCGGGCCGCCCTTCTGCACCTGCATGGACTTGGCGTTTTCCGGCAGCTTGATCTGGTCGGCCTTCTGGATGATGTCGAGCTGTACCAGCAGGCCGGGAAAATCGATGCTGCCGGCCGGGCGGTTGACGATGATGCCCATCGCCCCTTCCGAGGAATGCGCGCACATGTAGATGACGGAGCGCTCGAAGCGCGGATCGCCCATCACCGGCATGGCGATCAGCAGCTGGCCGTCCAGGTAACCGTCGCCAGACGAATTATCGCCAAAGCCGGCGGCTTTGCGGCGGACGGGCTTCGGTCTTTTGCCTTCAGGGCTCATCCGCAAACGGCTCTCTTGCTACTTATATCCTGATATCGGGTGCGGTTTCTGTCAATCAAGCTTCCGGGATCATTCGGCGGCCGATCACACGCAATTCAATGGTTTGCTTCGAAACTAGGCTGTAAAGACGTGCCATGATCGTGATGGTTCCCCTGCGCGCCGCGCTCGGCGTCGCCGCCCTATGTGTGGCCTGTGCGACGTCGGAGGTTCACGCCGAGGATGCCTCGCCGTGGCAACGCGACGCGCATTCCGCGGTCCGGCTGCTGGCGGGATCGCGCAGCGGTCCCGTGCTGCTCGGCGGCGTTGCCATCCAGTTGCAGCCGGGATGGAAGACCTATTGGCGGACGCCGGGCGATTCCGGCGTTCCGCCCCGCTTTGATTTCTCCAAATCGGACAATGTCGAAGCCGTGACCGTGCTGTGGCCGGCGCCGAAGAAATTTGACGACGGCGCCGGCGGCACGGCGCTGGGATACAAGCAGCAGGTCG
>CAWGRV010000017.1:0-34336 GCA_963825095.1 uncultured Nitrosopumilaceae archaeon | reverse complement strand
ATGGCAATTCCAAACAAGGAACCATTAAAAAGATTGGGTCTGGTGTCTTCTGCTTCTTCTGAATTTAAGAAAATTTGTGAAGACTATTCTTCCCCATCCGTGATTGGTCATGTTAGATATTCTACTATGGGAAAAAGTACTCTTGAAAATGCACAACCCCTCAAAGTCAAGGACCTTTGTATTGCTCATAATGGAACAATAGCAAATGTCCAAGAACTATCTAATTTAGTTGGAGGATGTTCATTTACACCTCAAAATGCAAGTGATACCTTAGTTGCGGCACAGAGACTTGTATCATTAATTTCCGAAAATGGAAAAATGGGAAAAGCACTTTGCAATTCTGAAAAATGAAATGGTTGGCTCTTATTGTTTTACATTTATTTCTGATGATAATTCTGTGTATGCTGCTAGGGATCCTAAAGGATTCAGACCGATGGTTTTAGGTTACAAAGAATCTGACAATACATACATAGTTGCATCTGAATCATCTGCAGTTTCTGCAGTTGGTGCAAAACTTCAAAGAGATGTCAAACCAGGTGAACTGATCAAACTTAGTAAAAATGGATTAGAAACTGAAAGATTCTCTGAAGATACTTCTCGTGCTCATTGTTCTTTTGAATTTACTTACTTTGCACATCCTTCAAGTAATATGGAAGGCGCAAATATCTACATGTCAAGAAAAAGAATTGGACAGTTTCTTGCAAAAAAATTTCCAATCAAAGATGCCGACTTGGTAATACCTGTTCCAGATTCTGCAAGACCTGCAGCACTGGGATATGCCCAAGAGTTGGGACTCACCTTTGATGAGGGACTTCTCAAAGATCGATATAGCAAAAAAGGTCCACTGCGAAGTTTCATTGAACCTCATCAAAGTGATCGAATTGAAATTAATCGTTGGATAATACCAATTAAAGAAATAATCGATGGAAAACATGTGGTTGTAATTGACGATAGTCTAGTTCGTGGTACTAGTTCCAAGGCAATAATACAAGCATTACGACGGGCTGGGGCAAAAAAAATTAGCATGGTAATTACATACCCTCCAATCAAATTCCCATGTTATGCTGGAATTGATTTTCCTTCTCAAGAAGAACTTGCAACCTTCTCAAATGATAAGGAGATAAATGACCAAGAACTAACCGAAATGGTAAGAAAAAGTATCGGTGCAGATTTTTTGGGGTATAATGACGCTGAAAATCTAGCAGCAGCAGTTGGAATTCCAAAAGATTCAATGTGTTTTACCTGTTCGTCTGGAAATTATGATTCGTTGGGAATTACACCAGAGTTTAAAACTCGTTTAGAGATGAAAGGCGAGTAGAATGGAAACTGCATATGTTTTGGTCAAAAGTGAAATGGCTCACGAAATGGAAGTGATGAGCGAACTTCTAAAAATTAAGGCCGTTAAAGAAGCAAAGGGCACTTTTGGGGTTTATGATATTTTCGTCAAAGTTGAGGCAAATACCTCAAAAGAGGTAACTGATGCCATCACACAACAAATTCGAAAAATAAAAAATGTTGTTTCTACAACTACCTTGTCTGTTATTCCGGAACAAAACAAAAAATAACTTTATTCCTTAAATATTGATTTTACTTTACACTCGTTATGAAGGCAATTTGGGAAGGTACAGTTATAGCAGAAAGTGATTCTACTGTACTGGTTGAAGGTAATCACTATTTTCCAGGTGACTCCATAAACGAAAAATATTTTCAAAAAACTATGCTTACATCTTTTTGTGGTTGGAAAGGGATGGCAAACTATTATTCTATAACCGTTGATGGAAAAACTCTAAAGGATTGTGCTTGGTACTATGCTGAACCAAATGAGGCTGTAAAAAAAATCAAAGGCATGATTGCCTTTTGGAACGGTGTTGAAGTGGTTTAATCAATATGAGTGGACAAAAAGATCATGTGAGACATTATTGGATTAGACATAAGGATGATTATCTTTTCTGTGGAATTTGTAAAATAAAAAAATAAACCCAATTAAACTAACTTAGTATCAAACTGTGAAAAAATCTTGTATATTATGCTCATTACTTGTTCAAATTAATATGAAAAATAACAATATTTTTGATTTGTTTTGATATGTTTTTATATTTGGAATTAGGTTGCTTTATTGATGAATAATCAGTTTTTATCATTGTTTGCTATTTTGGTACTAGTTTCTTTGACACTATCCACTGCATTTGCTCAAATCCCGTCTATGAATGAAATAAGTGGAAAATATACTGACGATAAAGTTGGGCTTGAAATTGTATTTCCAGATGGTTGGACTGGAATAACAATGGGTGTTCCTGAAGGATCAATGGCAACAGTATCTCCAGATGGAATGACTTCAATGAATGATAATTCATTTACCGCCATGACTCTAATGGTTAGTGAGAAGACAAAGACAGATTCCCCTCCAAAGGCTTTTGATGATCAAGGACAATCAAAGTGCGATGAACCATCTGTAAACCCTACAACTGTTAGTGGGATTTCAGCAACTGAGACTATAATGTCATGTACCAACGAAGACGGAACTGTGATTAAATTAAAGAATATCTCTGCAGAGACTGCAACTCATTGGGTAGTTGTATCCTTTATGGCTATATCTTCTGATTATGATAAAGATATCAGTAAATTTGATGATTCTGTAAAAACCTTGAAAATACAAAATGCTGTTACTGTACCAGAACAGGTTACAACCACCGCTGAACCCGAACAAATTACAACTCCACCTGCAAAATTAGAATCAAATGTAATGCCTGTGATGGTTGGAGACAATCAAGTGGAACTAGCCATACAAAGACTCATCACAATTAAACAACTTTGGACTTGATGAAGCAAACAAGAAACTATCATTTACAGCTGTTGGGGATAATGACGGGGTCACGGTAATCCCTGTAGGAAATGTCTTGGAAGGAGAATTTGTTGTAATGGTAGATGGTCAGGCTACTACCGACTTTGAAACTCTGGATGAGCAAGGAGTACAAACCTTGACACTAAAGTATCCTTCAGGAAGTCATGATATATCTATAAGTGGGACTCGTGTAGTACCAGAGTTTGGTTCAATTACTATCTTAATACTGGTAGTTTCAATAGTATCAATCGTTGCAATATCTCCAAAATTAAGATTAATGCAAAAATTTTAACTGCTAGTTTTAGATCCACTTTAAATTAATTTCTTCAAGATACTGTTGTTCTTTAAAAATAAATAATATGAAAATGACTAAATAATTTAGGCCCCAGTTCTGTGAAGAGTTACCATCATGTAGACTATTTCATTTACAAATGATTTGTCTTTATTTGTAGATGATGTATATTTTGTTGCTTCATCCCAAAATGTGCTTTTTTGGGTAGGATTATTGGAATAAGTCTGTTTGCTCAATAATTTGAATTAAGAATTTATCTCATAATATTCCACCTCAATGTTAATTAACACAGTGCTAAAATTATATGAAGAATAGTCTTTGACATATGTGTAATTGTGTTGATTGATAAGTATCTTGAACTGTCTATTTTTTTAATTTGTGACTGATGGCAACACAAACAGCCAAGCCTGCAGCCAAGCCTAAAAATAGATTTTGAAATGGATCAATATCAATTAGTTTCAAAAAGCTAGCAAACCATACAACAAATAAGCCTGAAGTAACCCATGCCAAAATATCTGAAATTTTACGACTAGAAAACATTCTTGATTTGTTTGAAATCAGTTTGTCTTCAAAAAATTCATATTTCATATCCTTTTTTTGTGCAAATTTATTTTGAACATTTTTTTTATTTAAATTATCGGTGATTATTTCATTAAAATGTTGGTTACTTTTTACAGAATTTTGATTACCATTCATTAAGATTTCTAAATTTGTTAATATCTGAGACTGTGTTTTTTTCAACTCTGTGATTGAATTAGACAATCCCAAAAGCATCTTTTCTAAATCAGGAATTTGTGTTTGATTTTCAAAATTTTTTTTATTTTGTTTTTCTTGATTAGTTTGAGGCAAATTATAAAATTTTTCTGTAAAATCAGAGCGATTGGAATTATACTCAGACAATCTTTTTTGAGTGACTACTCTGGCAGTTGAAATATTTTGTAATTTTGATTGCTTTCTATGCATCTGATCCAATTTTTCCTGCATAGTTCGTAGAAACCTTTTATCTGAATTAAAAATAACTTTACCATTTTTCAGTGCATTTCTTAAATAAAGCAATCTGCCTTCATCTCCTATTTGCAATTTCAAAAGCATGTTTACAGTAGTCATTGGATCATCGATCAAAACTTCACTCATGATGTTATCCACCCATAGTATAGAACTATCATATCATATTTGTAAAAGCATTAAAGTTAAAATCACTAATCTAAATCAAAAAGCCATTTTGTCAATTTTTTAGAATAAAATTCTAAGAATCTGATCCAAAGAAATCATATATTTAATCAAAAATTCTGATTTTTTGGATGATTTTTTTTATTGTTAACCATTTTCAAATAATCTCCTCAAAGCATTGAGATCTCTTCAAGTATGGTGTTAGCAAATCGTCTATTTGACTTAGGCATGGATTTTGCAATTTTGGCTAAATGTGGACGAAGTTGATTATCTCCAAATGTGATCTTGAGTGTATTGTAATATTCAAGGGACACCGAATCTTCCTCCTCGTTTATTATTTTCTCTAAAAGAAAATTCGCTTTATTGATTTTATCTTCCAGGGGAATTCTAATGATGCTGTAACCTAAAAATTTTTTTACAAATTTTTTATGATTGTCACCAATTTGAACCGTCAGTTTGAATTTTGGCATGTTTGAAATTTCGTCTAGGATCTCAATAAGGGGATTTTCGGATTGAATGTAATATCTTTGTATAAATGGCATGATCTGTATCAATAGAATTTCATCAAATTCAAATTGTTTGCCGAGATTTTTTTCTATATCTATTGCAAGCTCGGTAATTACAAAAATAAGTCCTAATGGATCCCGTATTGCCTGCACTCCATACTTAACTGGGTATTTCACAAACATTTTATTTAATCTGTTAATCGCATGAGCTGACAGAAGTCCTCTTCTATGTCCTTCTTCTAATGTCTTAATTATTTTATAAGATGTCACTGCAAATAATGAATAGTTTTTAGCACTTCCATTATTTTTCTCTAAACATTGTTTTTCAAAATCATCCATAAATTCGTCAAGAATCTTTTGAATTTGTTCTTCAGGTTTAATATTTCGAAAATTGATTTGTTTTATTGAGGATGAATCGATGTCTGGATTTTGTTGATCAGAATAAAATAACGATCTTGCTCTATTGAGAGCATGCATTATGGCATCTATTCTTTTTTTATTTCCTTTACCATACTTACTTTTTTGTAGATTTTGAATAGATAATATTAGTGAATCATACAAAGTTCATCATAAAATATTTCTTATTCTGACTATAAAAGAATAGATTTTTTTAATACATTTTTGATGATTGCTTGAGAAATTAATATAATGATAATTCAGATTGTAATCTAATTTTACTAAAATATTGAATTGAGCATTTTTTTTTGATTTCATTGTTCTTGTAATTTTTTAAAATAATGCCTTGTTTTATTCTTCTTTGTTTTTATTTTCAATACAAAAATTCTAATGTTTCATATCTTCAACTTTTTTATCTTTATCTAGTTGTTTGATATTTTCTGATGTTGCAATTTTTGAATAAACTGTCTCAGATCTAATTTTGTTAATCATTAAGATTGAGGTTACCATGATTTGGATTTATCATTAAAAATAATAATGCATGTTTGTTCAAATTGGACTGACATCTATTATTGCTTTTAAACAAAGGTTTTTTTATTTCCCTTTAAATCAGGAAAATATTTCTTAAAAATGAAATCGTTAATAGATCGATGTAGATATGGCTAAAACACTAGAAACAATTTTTGCCCAATGTCTTTATTGTTGAATTTATTTTTCTGCAAAAACTACACAATTTCTCAAAAAAGAATCAGAATATAATTATCAAATGCTTCAGATACTATATGCGACTAGCATATAGTTTGGGTTCCCTTCTAAGTGTCGAACAGGTGCTAGAATGTTCTGAACTCTTATCTCATAGAAAAGTCGATACAATTTGGATTCCAGAAACATGGGGGATGGAGAATTTTTCGATTTTAAGCATAATCTCACAGAAAGTATCACTGGCAAAGATAGGCTCATCTATTATCAACATTTACTCTCGGAGTCCTGCGTTAATTGCCATGGGTGCCGCCACCATAGATGTGCTATCCAATGGAAGATTAGTGCTTGGTCTTGGGACAAGTAGTATTCCAATTGTTGAAGATTTTCATGGTTCAAAATTTGAAAATCCTATCTTGAGAATGAAAGAATATGTTGAAATTATTAAAAAGGTCTTGTCTGGAACTACTGTAAATTATTCGGGAGAAATTTTTAATTTAAAGAATTTCACATTATTAATAAAACCACCTAGGGAAACAATTCCGATATATCTTGCAGCGGTTAATCAAAAAATGGTAAATCTCACATGGGAGATTTCAGATGGTGTGATTTTCTATTTACGGCCTTTAAATGAAATGAAAAAAACAATACAAAAAATGCAATCAAAAAGAAAAATTGATGTAACCTGTCAGATAATTACTTGTGTTTCTGAGGATGCGGAGGTTGCAATAAATCGTGCAAAACAAACACTCGCATTTTATATCTCTGTAGGAAAAATATATAGAGATTTTTTGGCAAAAAACGGTTATGCCTCTGAAACAAAAAATATTTTTGAAGAATTTCAAGTTTCTGGGTTTAAATCAAATCATGAATTAATTCCAGATGATATGTTAAGGTCTTTAACAATTGCTGGAACGCCTGATCAGTGTATTGAACAACTACAAAAATTTAGGGAAACTGGAATAGACTTGCCAACCATACAATTCAATCCTGTAGGCAAGGTAATAGACTCGTTTAAATTATTTACAAATACGTTTTCTGGTGAGAAATAAATGAATAAAGTTGGAATTGTGTCATATGGAATTAACAAATTTTCAAGGGATGATTCAAAAATTGATTCTGTTCTTTTAAAATCCACAAAGAAATTATTTGACAATTGTCCTAATTTAAGTAGGACTGATATTGATGCAGTTTTAGTATCTACCAATAATAATTCAAAATATCTGTCCGCAATATTATCTGAAATGGCTGGAATTCAACCAAAACTTGCACATACTATAGAAAGTCTGTGTAATTCTGGCACAAATGCAATCGTATCTGCGTATTCATATATTGCTTCGGGTCTTGCAGATGTGGTTCTTGTATCAGGTGCTGAAAGATATGATAGTCCTGGGCAAATTCTAGAGTGGGATAATTCTAGGGGGGAATTCAAGCATCCTATTTTTTGGGCAAGTATTTTTACAAAATCATACAAAAGAGAATTTTCAATAACTGATGAAGATTTGGCAATCGTATCAGTAAAAAACCACAAACAGGCTCAAAACAATCCTAATGCACTTTCAGAAAAAGCATATTCAATAGATGATGTGTTGAACTCTAAAAAATTAACCGATGATCTTAGATTGTTAAATTGTTCTAGGCCGTGCACTGGCGGAGCATCTATTTTACTTGCGTCTAAAGATTTTTGTAGCAAATTTACGGATGAACCAATTTGGATTACTGGGATAGGACAAAAAACAATTTCAGCAGGATTTACAAAAAATACCTCTGATTACATGGAATCAACTCGTCTTGCCGCTTTATCTGCCTTGAAAATGTCTAAATGTATGCCAAGTGACATTAATGTTGCAGAAATTCATGATGCATTTTCTATCTGTGAACCAATGGCTTTAGAATCATTGGGTCTTGCAGAGAAAGGAGAAGGGATGAATATGATAAAAGAACTTTATGAACAAAATAATTTTAAAATTAATCCTAGAGGTGGACTGATTGGTTCTGGACATCCATTAGGTGCAACCGGAGTAGCACAATCTATTGAAATTGTAGAGCAATTACAAGTACATGCAAATAAAAGGCAAGTCGATAATTCAAAGATTGGATTAGTTCATAACATGTCTGCAGCTGCAACTTCCTCCACTGTTTTAATTTTAGAAAAATGACTTTTGAAGATGAATTAAGAAAAGGAAATTTTCAAGTTCCTGAATGCACCAATTGTAAAAAAATTGTTTGGCCTCCATCTGATTTTTGTAATCAATGTTTTAGTGATATTCTTTGGAGGAAATGCTCAAATGAAGGCAAAATCATTGAATTCTCTAAACAAAATAACCATTATTTCTGTTTAGTAGAATTTGAAAATAGTGTAAAAGTAATGGGTAAAATATCCTCATCAGGGATTCCAGATAAGGATAAACAAGTTAGGATAGACCGTTGTGGGATGAAAAACGATGATTATTTCTTTGAATTTTCATTATTTTGATATATTCAAATAAATTCAGTATAGATGTAAGGTGTATCTACAAGTTGATCAAAAGTCCAAATGGTGGGCAAGGAAATCGTTTTCGTCACTCTAAGACCATGTTTATCAATTAAGGAACTCCATCCACCATGAGCTAAATTACTTGACATCTGTTTCTTTGAGTGAGTTCCTGCAAAAACAATCCCTGTATTATCTTTGATCTTTGACAAGGAAATTTTTTCAATAATGCTGGAAGCTAATATGTCTCCTCCCATCTGAGGTAAACCTCCAATAAAAAAAACTGGATGCGTTAATTTCAATGAAGAATAATCAAATTCTATGGCATCTACACAAATTGGATTAAAATCAACTTTTGTTGCTGATGATATTGTTTTTTGGAGGTCAATTAGTGCATCGTCAATTTCAATGCTAATTGTTTGTAGACCCAAAAATTTTGCACAATATGCAATTCGACCGTCTCCTGAACCAATATCTATTAATTCTTTAAAATTAAAATTTTTTGCTAGTAGTGTAGTAGTATATGCCGAAAAAACCCACGTTGGATAAAATGGTTGACAGCTTGAACCATGTTTGATACTGTTGAGCCAATATTCGTTAATATCGCCCTCGTACACTCTAGTCAAAATACCTCCAAAGTTTTGTTCATAGGAATTATGATAAATTGGATTTTTTATGATAAAATCATGTAAATGATTTAAATGATTGCTATCAATCGGAAATTCTTTTGAACTAGAAATTGGAATTAATTCTTGAATGTGACTATTTCCACTGTAAGTTTTTGCAAATTCTTGTTTTAATTCTACAATTTTTTTTGCAATTTCATCCATCATCAAGCAAATCTACAAAATCTAATTGATAAACTAATTGAAAAATTTCTCACATTTTTGCATTTGCTTTGGTAATTTTATTCAAAATTTTTAAAACAAACTATTGTTAGCGATTACCCTATAATGATTTTTACTAATTATTGAGTTTAATTCATCTCTTTTTTAATGAAAAATAAAATACTTATCCATTAAATCCTCAATTCTTAACCTAAGAACGATTAGAGAGAATAATAAAATGTTAATCCAATAAAGATAGTAGATGGAAAAATATCTATTACATATAGAATAGACGATGGACAAATTATACTAGTTTTAATTTGTTGTATGTATGATGAAATATTTTTGATCTTACCTAAAGTGTAACAAATGATTATTACAAAATAAAATTACAAATGATCAATCTTAAGTATGATCAAATCCTATCTTGATTAGGCTTATTTTCAATTGGAACTGTCACCCAATAACTGATTGTTATTGGTCTTAAGTTCCTATTTTTATTTCCTATTTTTATTTCCTATTTTTATTTCCTATTTTTATTTCCTATTTTTATTTCCTATTTTTATTTCCTATTTTTATTTCCTATTTTGTTAAATGGTTAGAAATTTTATTTGTAATGAGTACAAAAAAATTAGTTTTGTAAAAAATTTGTAATAAATTTTTTATACATTAAAATCAAAAATTTCATTACTCTTAATTATGATTATGTGATTACTGATATGATCTAGACAAATGAATTGTACAAAATGTAATGTTCAAGCAACTGAAACAAAAACGCCTACGGGAATGGTTCTATCATATTGTAACAATCATTTTTGTAATCTATTTGGGAAATTTGTTTTTCATGATAATATTAGTAATTAAAGGACCCCATTCAATGAAATTTGATATTTTGAACATAACTGATTTGCTTTAAATTTATGACATTAAAAAGAGCTTAAGACAATAACACCTCTTCAACAATTTTATCATAATCTCCGTTTAGAGTTGACATATTCTTAACAAGAAATACATGAAAAGAGATTGGAAATCATAAAAATTGTGCAATAATAAATATCACTATAGCTACTATTGGAGTTAAAATACAAAATTTTTTGTTAAGATTTTTTTTGACAGCTATTGTATATTTTTCCTTTAATTCATATTCGTATTTCTTGTGTAATAAAACCGACAACAGGCACATTGCAAATACCGCGTATATGCTCATCATGACCTTGTCCGCAAAGGTAAGATACTGAACACTGGGAATACCTTCGCCTAAAAATGTAATGTGAAAAAATATTGAACCTACCAATGTCGCAGCAATAATCTCGATTTTTTAGTCAGAATACTTTGCAGGAATCCAAAATGTGCTGAACGCAAACGTCGCAATCATTATTGCAGGTGATATGTATTTCATAGACTCCCGTTGGAGATGACTCTACAGGAACAATTGTCGAGAATCTTGAAAATTCTCCCCAAGGATAGGTTTGGTTGGAAACAAAAAAATAAGGTTTATCAACGTTCCATCCTGGAACCTTTACAAATGATTCATCGCGTATTCCACTGTATTCTTGATCTACTTCGAATTCTAGCTTATCTAATGTGTTTGGAATTACAGATTTTATGTGAACTGCTAAATCCATATGATGAAACGGATGTGGTCTATAATCAATTTCATTATAAAAAGTCCCATGTGCCTTGAATTTATAGAAATGCTGTGTAACACTTATTGCAGATATCTCTAATACAAATCCATTTTCATAATCAATTATGGGTAGCTCGTTCCTTAGTAAAATCATAATCGTCGGAAGACTCAGATACCCAAAAAATCATATCATAGGAACCTGTCTCCTTGTCTATCTTTCCAATATTCATTATTTCTATATCTATTTTCATTTTAATTGGGTTTGTAGAGTTTTGAGCAAAAACATAGTCAATAGAAATTAATCCCGTCATAGCAATTAGTATGAATACAATTAGATTTTTTTTTTCAATAATTTCCTAAATTTTTGATTCAACTTAAGAGTTTAGACTCTATCTAAGATCTTCTAAATTATTATCATCTAATGAATGAGCTTCACGAAGTTTTCTGGCTCTAGCCTGTTTCGTCAAGCCTTCTTCGACACTAGCAGACAATCTCTTTGTGGCTTCATCTGATGGAGAATTTTGATGTTTAATCTCTTCTATTGTTAAAGGTTCAGGTTGACCCCCTGATATTCTGTGCAAATTTCTTATATTCTCGGCAATGGCCTCACCCATTTCTACTACAAAATCACATTTTTCACAATGAAAATTATACCATCTATAATCCATATCAAATTTGTAAGAATTTAGCCTCATTGGCTCTTTGCAAAACCTACAAAATCTTATTAGACAATTCTTGGGATGAAGTTTGGTTTTCAATAATTTTTTCGAAGAAAAACTCACTTAAGAATATTTTTGTTGGGATTCTAAAGTTGTCACACATCATAATTACAGATCCGACTCTGAATATCTGATTAGAAAAATCCAATAGAGATTAGAACCTAATTGTCGTTTTGTAGTGCCACCCACAACTATCTGAAATGGTACAGCCTATAGGATTATTTTGTTTTATTTTAGTCATGCAATTTCTAATTTAATAATCTGCATTTTGATATCGGTTATTCTATAATTACCTACTTTACTATATCTTTACTACATACAAATTGACATGAATGGTAAAATGACTTCAATTTCTTTAATAAAACATAGAGCAAAAATAATGACAAAAAAAGATAATAAGAAAATTGCCCGAACACGTAGACAAAGAGGATATAATTGGGAGGATACTTTAGTAAAAAGATTTAATTCTGCTGAACACTGGAAAGCATTTCGATTAGGATCTCCAAGTGTGGCTTTGCCTGATGTTTTAGCGGTAAATAACCATGATGCTACAATTTTTACCATAGAGGCAAAATCTGGAACTAGTACATCACTTCCAGTACCTGCAGATCAGATTGAAAGATGTCAGAAATGGATTAAAACCTTCGATATTTACAGGGATCGAAAAGTTATTCTTGCATTCAAATTTCTATCAAAAAAAAGGATAGGATTGGGTCAATATGAGAGTAGAGAATTAAGAGAATTTTTCAAAATTTGGGATGATTCCACAGGTATAACTGACTGTGTTTGTACATATGATGGAGAAATATTCTCAAAGATTAATGGAAAAAGAGAAAAACTGAATCTTGTTGAGTATGTCATGCCATTTAAAACCAAACACAGAACTAATGCCTAACTATTTACAATTAGAACAGAGTGTTTTTTAATGATTAATGATCAACTATCATTATGTCGAAAAACAATTCTAATGATTCTGAAAATGAAAAATCGCATATTACGATCACAGAAAGTAATCAAATGCTACCAAAATCATTATTAGAGACTGCATCTGAATTTGAAGGAACCAAATCAAGAATAACTTTTGAAGAGTTTACAGATGAGCGAACTCTAGTCAGCTATGATGCTTTTGGGAATAAACAAATGAAAATTAAAGTTCTTGAAGTTTCAGATGAAAACCCTCCATCAAAATGGAAATTTGGAGATCGGGTTAAAGTCAGCAAAATACTGGTAACTATAAAACATCTTGCCACACAAGAAGTTGAAGAGGGCGAATTTGATATAGAAGCCATTGAACGAGAATTGGCTGAAAAAAGACACTATTCATCAACAAATCGATGGGTTCCTGCAAATGATATCAAAAATGGTTATGTTGTCGGTTCAAGACACACAACTTTAATTAGTGATGCGTCAGCTTTGGATTATATAACATTTTAATTCAAGCAATAGACCTATAGTAAATTAAAAAATTTCAACTAAAAACCTTTAAGCAACTATATTTGAAATCTTCAATATGATCACAAAAATGATCAATGTTAATGGAACTGAATTCCGACTTACTTTAACTGATCAGATAATTAGTCATGTAAATAATCTTAAAAATCTGTATAATGCAGCTTATGAAGATCCGGAAAGTTTTGAGGAAGTAAGTGCTGAAATTTCAAGTACTATTAATGAAATTGCAACTGCTGTAGAACCTGAGGCTTCTGATAGTGATCTTGATGGATTGATTCAAGAGATAATCAAAGTTGTTGATAATAAAGCGGCTGAAATGGAAAAGGAATTAGAAGGAAAGTCAGAAAAACCCACTACAAGAAAACCAAAGTCAAAAAAATAACTAATTCTATCCTGAAAATTAGAAAAATTTATCGTATTAGTTATATTGTAAATAAATAATGAATAGGTATGGTAAATAGTTGTGAGTGTGGCATCTGCTCTCATCATACTGAGCAGGAATGTATTAAAAAAGAATGCAAATGCTGTTTAAATTTTCATGAAAGATCAGGTCCAAAATCTAAATAAACTTACTGTCATTACTTTCTATCTACTATGTTTTTGTAACAACTGCATTTTTTTGAAATATGATTATGACAACCAAAAAGTAGATGATCTTGGCAACCACATAAAATACATTTTTTTTCATTTTCTTGCATAATTCTATACTTTTCTTAGAATGTATTCAACTTTCTCCTTCAATTTCCTGTCGTCAAATGATTCAAGAATTTTTAAGCGTATGTTTTTTAATCGATTTTTATCATCCGAGTATAATGCATTCATGGTTTCTATTTCTTTCTCAAATGA
This sequence comes from uncultured Nitrosopumilaceae archaeon, assembly GCA_963825095.1. Taxonomy (GTDB): domain Archaea; phylum Thermoproteota; class Nitrososphaeria; order Nitrososphaerales; family Nitrosopumilaceae; genus Nitrosarchaeum. The sequence goes on along the minus strand of CAWGRV010000017.1, from coordinate 20,487 downwards.
ATAATTATTTAGATAATACTCTAATTTAGATTTTAAATCTAAAAAATCACTTGATTCGATTTTTGAAATTCTGATTTTATTTACTAATACTTGGAAAAAACCATTTATTTTTGATATTTCTTTTTTAATAATCTCCAAATCTCCTGTTTTATCTTCAAGTTCTTGAAGAGTTCTGTATGAAACTGTGAATTTTTCTAGTATATTTTTTATATATTCATAATATGTGACCATGATCCATTTCTAATTAATAATCTAAGTTTTAAACCAATCCTTAAATAGATATTTTCTTTTCTTTGAAAAAATAAAATGGGTTGATCCATATTCTTGTAATTTACTTTAGATGATATCTGTAAAAACTAAGTTTGTACTTTGTTTTTTTTAAATGGAAAATGATGCACTTTTTATTTGAAAATAAGTATAGACTTGAACATTTGAGATTTATATTTGAATTATTAATTATTTGTGTTATTATTTGATTTTGTTTGATGTAATTATGTTGTCCATGATTATAATCACTCAATTTTGAATTTTAAAAATAAGATTAAAAATTTTCATTATTTTCTAATAATAATTTTATGACAGACACAGAAACAGTTAACATGCTTCATGTTATTGATAATTCGATATTTACAATCTTTAATATGTTTCATAAAAAAGATTACAGTAAATTATAACTTAAGTTTTTGGAACACCCTTAATGATCTAATTACAGGAAAATGACCAATTTTTAGCAAAAAAATCTTGAAAATTTTACGATAAAATGTTGATTAACTAATACCTTATTCTGTAAATATTGTTTTTACTCTTAACTTTAAATTATCACAATCTCCGCTAACTGACAATGCAAGGTGACGCGTATCTAAAGTGTATTGATCCTCACTGTGCATTGGAATATCCAATAAATAGTACTAATGTTCAATGTGAAAAGGGTCATCTATTAGATGTACAATACAAAAACAAACCCTCGAATAAACTAAAGGAGGTATTTTATCAACGACGAAATCCTCAAGGAAACATCTTTAATGAAAGTGGAGTCTGGCGATTTCGAGAATTACTAAATTTTTGTCAAATTGATACAGAAAATATCGATCAATGTTCAAAATATTTAGTTTCTTTAGATGGTGCAGAGGGTACGACTCTCAAAACCCTATCAAATGTCAAGGGTTTCAGAATTCATAGGAATTTGGAGTGAATAAGTCTCTGGCTTACAACCCGAAGGATACAATCCAAGTGGCTCATTCAAAGATAATGGTATGGCAACTGCTGTAACCCATGCCAAACTGGTCAAGTGCAAGAAAATAATTTGTGCCATCAACTGGAAATACCTCTGCTTCTGCTGCATGTTTGCAGCAAATGAGAAGATGGAATGTGATGTATACATACCTGCGGGAGAAGTTGCCCCTGGAAAATTAAGTCAAGCATTTCAATTCGGTGCTCAAGTAGTTGAAATAAATGGAAATTTCGATGATGCATTATCAACTTCCTTGAACAAGCAGGGAAAATTGGTGGATATACTGTAAACTCTGTAAACCCCTTTAGAATTGAGGGACAAAAAACAATTGTTTTTAGAGCGTTGGAATTTTTGAAATGGGAATCCGCCTGATTGGATAGTTTACCCAGGAGGAGCACTTGGAAATACATCAAGTTGTGGAAAAGCATTGATGGAATTATACGAGTGGGGTTGGATAAAAAAAATCCCACGACTTGCAGTAGTTAATTCTGAAGGTGCAAGTACCTTATATGATTTGTATAATGGCAAATTTGAAAAGAAGAACTACGATGGAATAAAGGAAATTCTGATACGGAATTGATTAAAAGATATTATGAATATTTGGACAAAAATGAATTAGACCAAAAACAAAAGCTACTGCAATACAAATTGCAAAACCTGCCAATATTCTCAAAGGATTACGTGCATTAGAATTTACAAATGGTGTTGTAACCAAGTGTCTGAGATTCAGAAATGCTTGATGGAATGGCACTTGTAGGTCTTAATGGATTTGATTGTGAGATGGCATCCGGGGCTTCCTGCTGGAGTCAAAAAATTACTGGATGAAGGAATAATCAAGAAAGATGAAGTGGTTGTAGGAATTCTAACAGGAAGACAAAAAGATGCAATGCTACCTGTAGATTATCACAAAAATCCTCAAAACAAATTTGCAATTCCTCCTAAAAACTAGTCATCAATGGGCAGGTTAATTTTGTTTGATGCCTCCTTCATGTCTTAAGACTTAAAAGTAGGTTTTACAAAATATTCCAACCAAGAGATGGTGCATAAAAAATAAAATGAAGAACAAATATTGTTCTGACAAACTTTTTTGGAGGATTAAATGGTAGATCTTTGGATTGAATATCTTGTATTGGCTATTCTCATAGGATTTTCGGCATTTTTTAGCGGAGTCGAAGTTGCAATGGTTGGAATTAGAAAATCCACAGTAAGTCAATTACTAAAACAAAAAATCAAAGGTGCAAAGGCGTTACACAAATTCACATCCAATCCTAAGTTGGATGATGTCAAGTGTTAATCTTGGAAATAATCTCACTAATGTAGCAGCATCCGTTTTTGCATCAAGTATTGCAATTAGGACTTTTGAAAATTTTGGGTTAAAAATTTCAAATGAAGTGGGAGTAGCAATTACAGTAGGAACAATGACTTTTGTGATTTTGGTTTTTGGAGAAATTACACCTAAAATATATTCCAATGCCAATTCTACTAAAATTGCACTTAGATGTGCACCTATATTATTGATTTTTAGTTATGTATTGTGGCCTGTCGTAAAACTTTTTGAAATAATTACAAAGGCAATGATTAAGGCAACAGGGAGTAGTTATCATCCTCCGCCAATCACAGAAGAAGAAATTAAAGGGATAGTGGCCCAAGGTCTAGCAGATAACATTCTAGAAAAAGATGAGAGTGAACTTGTGCATAGTGCTTTGGAGTTTGATGATACTGTAATTAGGGCAGTAATGACTCCAAGAAGAAAAATGTTTATGCTCCCTGCAAAAATGCTTTTGTTTGAGGCACTTCCTCTAATCAGTGAAAATTTACATTCTAGAATACCTATTTTTGGAGAAACACATGACGATATTGTTGGATTTGTTCATGTAAGGGATATACTGACACATTTAGAAAAAGAAAACAAAATGATCACATTACAACAAGTTTCACGAAAACCAGTATTTGCGTCTCAAGAAAAAATGGTAAGCTCACTCCTAAAAGAAATGAAAGGAAGGAAAACACACATGGCCATTGTTGTTGATGAACATGGCGGTGTTGAGGGACTAGTCACATTGGAAGATCTGATAGAAGAGATAGTTGGAGACATTGAAGATGAAACAGACGAAACACCACCAAAAGATTTTGAATCAATTGATAAAGACACAATAATAACAAGTGGTGAAATTGATATCTGGCGCATTAACGAAATTTTCAAATCTGAATTACCTGAGGGTGATGATTATTCTACCCTAAATGGATTATTACATGAAAGATTACAAGACATACCTAGAGAAGGAGATAAACTTGAAATTGATAACGTTAGGATTATTGTTGAAAAAGTAACAAAAAATATTCCTGTCCGAATCAGAATTGAACGTATAAAAAAGCAAAATTAGTTTTTCTTTGCAAATTGTTTTTCCAACTTCTGTTTTTTTTCATTCATTTTGAATATTGATTCAGTATGAGAAAATGCATCTTTGTATGACTTATCCAAACAACATGGCTTGTAATAACAGTGATTTTCCGGAATAACGATACCAGTTTGATCATCTGAATACATTATTTGTACTGTATCGCCAATTGAAACAGTCATGTTTGCATGAATGTGAATCATGTTTGTATCTGTGAAATTAAACCCCATGTTTCTGGCATAATCTCTAATGTCTTTTGTTCCTTTAGCAGTCCATAAAATTGCTACTCCAAATTCATTTGTAAAAATTTCATGGATTTCAGAAGGTTTTGGGGCTATCCCGTTGAAACGAATGTCCATAATATGCAAATGCATCTGTCTTGTAGGAACTTTGATTGCACGAACAAAAAGAGGTGCATCTTTTCCAAAATATTTTTTGACATCGTCTCCATGATGTGGGGCTTCAGTCATTTCAATAGTATCTGTAACTTTTTTGTCTATTTGTTCAATATCTGCCCATCTTCTAACAAGTGTGACGTCAAATCTAATCAATCTCTCCCCAAATCTATTTCTTAATGGTTCAAGAATTCTTCCCATGCCTGTTACATTGCAGTTACCCTGCATAACATGTTTTTTACCACGAGCCAGATCATAATTAACTCTAGAATTAAACAATAAATCAGATACTGCTTCTTCTCCGACTACAGTTTCCCCACCCTGATAGATGACCACTAGATTTTTTGGCTCGTAAAGATTTTTCTTATTCTTATACCCATATCCTCCTGGAGCCGCATCAATTACCAGATCACAATCATTCAAAGCAGATTCTATTGTGCCTGATATTTTGAAATTACTGAAATCATTTAATTTTCTTTCAGGAACATAGACATTCAAACCACGAGAAATTGCTAAATTGACATCATCATCTGGAGAGTACTTTCCTACGCCAATGACTGAGATTTCAGGATCATCTTTTAAAAAAGCCGTAATTCTACTTCCTATCGAACCGTAACCGTTAATGAAAACTTTTTTCATAAGATTTTTAATTTATCCCCATTTATTTAGATTACAAACTCAGAATTTCAATCTTGGCGGATTTTTTCATAGCATTTTTTCAGCTTCTTCATATCTGCCTAAATTCTCTAATGCGATGCCCTTATTTTTCCAAACAGAGGAATGATTTGGATTCATCTCCAAAACCTTGTTGCAACAATGAATGCTGTCATTATACCTGCCTAATTTTCCAAATATGATTCCTTTGTTTATCCATGCATTTACATAACTTGGATTGTTCTCAATTGATTTGTCATAACATTTCATTGCTTCTTTATACATGCCCATATTGAAAATTATGTTTCCTTTGTTCAACCAAATATTTGGATCGGTTGGATCAATTTCTATTATTTTATTATAACAATTAATTGTGTCTTTATACATGCCTAACTTTTCAAATGCATTACTTTTGTTAAACCAAATGTCCGTATTATTGGGACTAATCTCTAAAGCTTTGTCATAACAAGTGATAGCTGATGTCATGTTGATCTAGATTGAAAAATGCATTACCTTTGTTAAACCAAATATCTATATTATTAGGACTAATCTCTAATGCTTTGTCATAACAAGTGATTGCTTCATTGTGCTGACCTAGATTGAAAAATTCGTTACCTTTGTTAAACCAAGCTATTGAATCATCTGGGTTAATCTGTAATATTTTATCATAACAAATAATGGCTTCTTCATATTTCCTTAAAATATCAAGTGTATTGCCTTTGGAGTACAAAGCAGATACATGATTTGGCTCAATACTTAATGCTTCATCATAACATTGAATGGATTCATTATACTTACCTAATTTACTACATGTTATGCCCTTGTTAAACCACGTATCTGCATGATTTGGATCAAGTCTTATTATTTTATTATAGCATCTTAGTGCCTCTTCATATTCTCCTAAATTATCAAGCTCATTACCTTTGTTGATCCAAGCCCCCGCATTATCTGGATGAATTCTTATCACTTGTTCATAACACCTTAAGGCATCATTATATTGGTGCAAATTATCAAGGACGTTGCCTTTGTTAATCCAAGCCTCTGCATAATCTGGATTAATTTTAATGGCATTATCATAACAGTGAATGGCATCTTTGTATTTGAGCAATTTTTCAAGCTCAATGCCTCTTCTATTCCATTCCGATGCCGTTTTTTGTCTACCTATCAAGGGCATAATATTAAAAACATATCCTGAAAAATAGTGTAGGGTGTCAGTTTTTTTTAGGGGTGTGATCAATATGTTTGACAAGAAAGTGTCCAAATACGTTTCAATGTAATATGGTTAAAACTTCTTTTCATAAGATTTTCAAATATTTGACATTCTTTTTTAGAATTGAATAAAAAAAGTAATCTTTCTAGAAAATTTTAAAAAAATGAAGATGAATAGATTAATGTATCAATATTGATAAAATAGTAATTCAGTTATTTTATTAGGTACAATAAAAACGGATGATATCTAGGGCCGGTTAGCTTTTTTGCGGTAATTCAATCCTTGGTTCAAATGTGTACCATGGAATTCAAGTTTATCGGGTGTATTTTCTGGAATGTTAATATCATTTTTAACTTGGATATTTTTTTCAATCACAATATTTTTGTCATGTATATTATCCCAAACTAATTTTGACATGTAATTATCCATTTTTTCATAAAGATAAGGTTCTGTTTGTTTACAATGTGACATATTTTTGTCATATCTGAATCTATCATCTGATTCAATAAATTATTGTAAATCTTAACCTTGAAGTTTTAATTTAGGATTTGAGTCCTTATTTTATACTCAATCTAAATTTTTGTTATTTTTCATTGTAGAAATTATGATTTAAACATAAAATTATTTTACATAGCATTATGATCTAATCATATAATTTTTAGGCAACTGTGACATTCTCTTTTGATTTTTCATAAACAAGATTTAAGAAAATTAGAACATAATGATTTGTTCTTTTGTTAATATTAAAGAAATTGAAGATTTTATTACATCATACAAGCTTTGTTATTTCATCTAGGACATGAGAGTTCTCAAGGGAGGATAGATCTCCGAGAGGTAAACCCAGCAGTTTTGCTTTTAACAATCTTCGCATAATTTTTCCAGTTCTCGTCTTTGGAAGATCAGACATTTGAAACACTAATTTTGGACGTGCAATCTTACCAATTTTTTCAGATATGTAATCAAAAATTTGGGAGTCTATCACTTCAAATTTATTTTTAGGTACAATGAAGATAACAATTGCTTCACCTGTAATCTCGTCGGGAATTGAAATTGTAGCTGCATCTGAAACTTTATCATGGGTAATTATTACATGTTCAATTTCAACGGTACTCATTCTATGTCCTGACACATTAATTACATCGTCTGTTCTTCCTCTCATAAACCATAAACCTTCATCATCGACATAAACATAGTCTCCGTGAAACCAAATATTTTCAAATCGTGACCAATAGTTTTCAAGATATCTCTCATTATCATTAAGTAATCCTCTTGTCATTGCAGGCCAAGGAGATTTTATTACCAGGTATCCATTTTTTTTAATAACCGTCTTTCCATCATCATCAAATACGTCAAGAATCATTCCAGGACATGGCATGCCAACAGTTGATGGTTTTAATTTCATTCCAGGGAGAACGGATATCATTGCGCCTCCTATTTCAGTACCCCCTGATAAATTCATGATTGGAATTTTCTTGTTGCCAACTTTTTCAAATAACCACCACCATGAATCTTCATCCAATGGCTCTCCTGTGGTTGGTATGTTTTTGATTTTTTCAAGATTGTGGCTTTTTAATGGCTCTATGTTATTTTTCTTAAACCATCTTACTGCCGTAGGTGATATCCCGAATATTGTTATGTTGTAATCCTCTATAATCTTCCATACTCTATCAAAATTTGGATAGTCCAATGCACCATCATAAATTACCGCACTTGAACCCCTAATCAAAAGGCCATACACATTCCACACCAGTCCAGTTATCCAACCTATATCAGCAGGCCAAAAAACAACATCATTTTCGTGCATGTCAACCAAATATGCCGCCTGATATCCCGCAAAAACAGAAAACCCCCCATGGACATGAATTACTCCTTTTGGTTTTCCTGTAGTTCCAGAGGTATACAAAATAAATAAAGGATCTTCAGAATCAATGATTTCAGTAGAGCATACGGAACTTTCAGAAGATATCAGTGAATTATAACAAATGAATTTTCCAAATTCATTATATTTGTCAACTCCTTTGTAATGTACTACAATAATTTTTTCTATGTTTGTATTCTTTATTGCTTTATTGATCACTTGCTTTTGTGAAATTAATTTTCCTTTTCTCTGAAATCCATCACAAACAAAAAGAATCTTTGCCTTACAATCTTGTAATCTCACCTGTAGTGATTCAGAACTATATCCGGAAAATATTACTGTTTGAATTGCACCAATTTTTGCAGATGCTAAAATTGCTAAAATAGATTCTTCTATCATTGGGAGATATATTGCGACTACATCGCCCTTTCTAACTCCCAATTTTTTAAGAGCATTAGCAAGTCTGCCAATTTTGTGTTCTAATTCCGAATAAGTTATCTGGGAAGTTATCCCATCTTCGGATACAAAATGATATGCTATTTTATTTGGGTTCTGTTTGGAAAATTTTTCTACACAAGAATTGTAAATATTTAATTTACCATCAATAAACCATTTAGACCATTGAATTCCTTTTGAAACATCTATTGTTTTTTTGTAGGGCTCATCCCAGATTATTCCAATATCTCTATCCACTTCTTTCCAAAACCATTTAACATTCCGATTTGCTTTTTGAATCAATTCATCTAATGATGAAATATTGTGTTTATCCATAAATTTTTGGATATTTGAATTTTGAATTTGAGATTTATTTGGAATAAACACAAAATCAGACAAGTTACTAATTTAAGAAATCTACCTCTAAAAAGATTTTTTTATTAATCAAAATATGTCAATACCTAATCTTCTGGCACATGCAATGGCAGATTTGCCTTCATCCTTTGTAATTCCTGCTTTTTTGAATTTTTCTATCCATCCAGTTTTTGTATTCATGGTATTTTCTTTGTAATATTCCCTTAAAATTACGCCTATTTGGGAATCAAGTCGATCTCTTGTTACCTTATTCATACCAGCCTGCAACAAAGTAGAATCAGAATTTGCAAGGATTTTGATAAATTCAATATCTTCTAAAGAAAGATCATCCATGATATTTCTATAATTTCTTTTTTAATATATCCAGAGTTAATTTTGGATCCGCTTTACCTTTAGTTTTTTGCATTACCTTTCCTATCAAATAGTTTAAAGTTTGAGGATTGGTTTTTGCTTGTTCCACAGCTTTTGTCTCTTCAATAATTACGGATTCAATAACTTTTGATAATTCTACTTCGTCTGAAACATTCCCTAAATCAAGTTGGAAGATTATGTCTGATAACTCCTTACCTGTTTTTACAATTTCAGATAATGCATTTTTTGCTGAAATTCTTGAAATCTTACCTGATTGTATTGCATCAGCAATTTCTTTTAGATGAGACGGTTTTAATTTTGAAAATTCTCTTTTCTCTCTTGTATCTACCAATCCCATTAAATCGGTTGTTATGATATTTGCAATTTCCTTAGCATTATCTTTTGTATGGGCATATTCAAATAAATCCGAATAAAATTTATCCGTAGAAAGTACATCTGCAACCTGTATAGGAATATTGTATTCTGAAACATAGCGTTGTTTTTTAGAACTAATACTCTCCGGCATTTCTGATTTTAATCTTTCTTTTACATTGTTTCCAATTCTTACCCACGGGATATCTCCTTCTAGAAAATATCTATAATCTAGGTCTTCTTCTTTTGATCTTGACGAAATTGTAATCTTTCTCTTATCATCCCAATGACGAGTTTCTTGAATAATTGGGATACCTCGTGAGTGTAGGCTTTGCTGTCGTGTAATTTCAAAATGAACAGCTTTTTCTAGATCATGGAAGGAGCCAATATTTTTTATTTCAACCTTATTGCCACCCTCGATGGATACGTTGGCATCTGCCCTCATTGCTCCCTCTAAACTAGGATCTGATACTTCAAGATTTTCTAACAAATTAGATAAAATATTTAAAAATTCTCTTACTTCCTTTGGGTTTTCAAAGTCAGGCTCAGTTACAATCTCAACTAAAGGGGTACCGGCACGATTATAATCGACCAAAGTTATTTGGTTTTTTTCCGAGGTGCCTTCATAAATTAGCCTTCCTGGATCTTCCTCTAATTGGATTCTAGTGATGTGTATTTCTTTTTCCCCTACCTTGACTACTCCTTTACCTCCAACACTAGTGTCGCCGTATATGTTTAGCTGAGTGATTTGAAAGTTCTTTGGCAAATCTGGATAAAAATAATTTTTCCTAAAAAACGCAATCTTTTCAGGAGTACTGCAATTTAGTTCCATGGCAATCATTGTTGCTTTCTCAACAGCTTTTTGATTTAATCTGGGGAGGCTGCCTGGTAGACCCATACAAATAGAACAAATGTTTGTGTTTGGTTCGAATTCTCTATAATTTGCTTTACATGAGCAGAATAATTTACTTTCCAACCTTGTGAGTTGACTGTGAATTTCCAAGCCAATTTTTGTCAAATTGGAACCTCCGGCAATTTTACAGTTTTTTCTAGTGCATAGGCGGCCTGAAGTAATAATTTATCGTTCATAGAATTTGCAATCAGTTGAATTCCAATTGGAAGACCATTTGATATTGAGTATGGGATTGATATTGCAGGTTTTCCAGTAAGGTTTGCTGTAACTGTGTTAATATCAATAAGAAATAAAGCAACTGGATCATTTATTTTCTCACCAATCTTAAATGGTAAAATTGGAACTGTTGGTGAAATTAACAAATCAAATTTCTTAAATGCTTCATTGATTTGTCTAGTGAGTTTACTTTTTACTTTGAGTGCTTTAAGGAAATATTTTCCGGCATGTCCTGCAGATGGAACAAAGCCTCCTAGAATAATTCTCCTTGTTACTTCAGGACCAAATTTTTTTCTGGCTTTCTCAATATACGAATTAAATTCATATCCTTCAACAGGAAAATCATAACCGTATCTTAAATTATCATATCTAGCAAGATTACTACCCGCTTCAGTTGCAGTAATTGTATAATATGCTGCAACAGAATATTTTACCATGTCAAGAGAAATTTCCTCGCAAATTGCCCCTAATCCCTCTAATTTTGATACTGCATCTTTTGTTGCAAAAAGTACTGACTGATCAATCCCCTCTCCAATCATTTCCTTGATAATTCCTATTTTTTTGCCTTCTATTCCTGAATCAATATCTTTTAGATAATCCTCATTGTTGTTATCAATCGTTGTATCATCATTATGATCCGACCCTGCAATGAGATTTAACATAAATGCTGCATCCTCAACGGTTCTAGTTAGAGGTCCTATCTGTTCAATACTGTTTGCATAAGAAATTAGACCGTATCTGCTAATTAATCCATAAGTTGGTTTGTATCCAACAGTTGAACAAAAACTGGCAGGATTTCTTACAGAACCACCAGTATCAGACCCTAATGACGCAACACATTCAAATGCACTAACTGAAACGGCACTGCCGCCAGAGGAACCTCCTGGAACATAATCTGTATTCCATGGATTCTTACTTGGGCCATATGCACTAAATTCAGTAGATAGACCCATAGCGAATTCATCAAGATTTACTTTTCCAACAAAAATTGCATCCTGTTGTTTTAGTTTTGAAATTACTGTAGCATCGTATGGTGCAATAAAATTTTCAAGCATCTTTGATGCACACGTTGTTTTTGTATCTTTAATGCATATATTGTCCTTAATAGAAATAGGCATTCCAAAGCACTGCCCAACTTTTTCTCCATTTTTAATTTTTTTATCAATTTCTCTTGCTTGATCAACTGCATTATCATTTAGTGATAAAAATGCATGCAACCTAGTGTCTACATTTTGTATTCGTTTCATAGTTTCAAAAACGAATTCTTCAGCAGATATATTTCCAGATTTTACATCCCTGACAAATTGTAGAGCTGAAATTTTTAAATTCAATTAAATCATCTTCGGAGCTCGGACATAGGTTCCTTTATAGTGGTTAAGTCTTTCAATCAATTTTTCATCAGATGGAATATACTTGTCTTCTCTCAATTTCGTAAGTGGAATTTCTTTAATAGTTATTTCTTCAGATTCGACACCTGCTGAATCTAAAATATTGAAATATCCTATCATTTTATTAACACTTTCATAAATGGTAGGATCATCAATTTCGATTCTCATTAATTTTGCAACATGCTCTATTTCTTTTTGATACTCCATTTTCAAATTCTCCTTGGTTTTAATCTATCTTGGTAGTGAACTTTTCTACCATCTGTTATTATATCTCGAGTAATATGTGCGTAAAAAACAAGATAAATGGATTTTTTTTTTATCATAATTTCAGATGTTGAATTTCTTTGATATAATGCTAATGATTAGGAAAAAATGGGATTAAGTCCATAGCAAATTATTTTTTTTATACTAGAATATATCAAGATAAAGTATTGAAATTTTCTCGAGTAGAGCCTGCATATACAACAAAAGAGGGTTGCAGGTTAGTTTGGCAAGGAATTGATGAAGATGATACGGATACTATTATTCTAAACAATAAAGAATTGGAAGCAATTATTGAAATTTTGCAAAAAAATTCCACTGGAACGATAGAACTAGAAGACCAAATGAGTACTATATTGATAAATTCTGACACAATTCAATTCAATCTTAAAGATCACACATTGCTTGAAGCACAAACATTTGAATTTCAAAAAAAGATTCTGGAATACGCTAAAATTCCTCATGAACCTCAGTATATCTACATTAGTCCAAAGGAATTCTATCCATCTGTTTGGATTAGAAAAGAATCAAGAGGAAATGGAATTTAAAGAAAAAAAGAATGTATCCCTTCTTCAGACAATTTTATCTGCACACTCTCAAAACACAGATAATTCTGATTTGTTCAAGATAATGTCAAGTCGTCGTTCTACTAGAAAATTTGACAAGACTAAAGTAGAAGATTGGAAAATCGATAAAATTTTGGCTGCAGCTGACACTGCACCTACTGCTGGAAACTTTCAAGGTTTTGAAGTATATTATATAAAAAATCACAAAACAAAGGAAGCACTAGTTGAAGCTGCAAACAAGCAGCCATATGTTAACGCTCCAGTTGTTTTAGTGTTTTGTATGGATCCGTCAAGAATAAAACTAAAATTTCCACCTAATATTTTGGAAAAATTTTCTTTGCAAGATGCAACGCTTGCAGCTTCCTATTCACAATTTGCAGCATCAGGAGTTGGATTAAGTTCAATTTGGATAGGAATGTTTGATGAAGAAATGGTTAAATCTATTCTGGGTACAAATTTGAGACCTTCGTCAATCCTTTGTATTGGATATCCAGATAAGAAAAAACCTCCAAAATCTAGAAGAAAACTAAAGGATTTCATTAGAATAATAGAATAAAAAATAGGTATTGTCTTATTTATGCCGGCTTTGTTTTGTCATCTACTAATTTGTATTTTGATAGAACTTTGTATGCGATAAATACAATCAATGCTATTATTAGAAAGTCAATTATGTTTGCTATCAAGTCACCGTACTTGAATTCAGATACAGCTCCTGTAACACTGTTAGTGACAGTAGTCATTAGTGATTTGAGATCACCAGAGGGCAATACCAAGCCTATTATCGGGTTAACGATGTCTGTTACAAATGCAGTTACTAGTTTTGATGCAGCCGCACCTATTACAAACGCAATCGCTAATCCAATAATTCCAAAGGTTTTGAGAAATCCCATGAATTCTTGAGTAAAACTTTGTTTCGGTGCTGGTTGGTCTACCATGTTTTTCAAAGACATAAGATCCATATAAAATAACATCCATCCTTCCGGAGGATTTTGGCAATGTTTTGATAATTTATTAAATTTAGAAATTCTAAAAGTCAAATCATATTACTATCTGTCATTGGCAATAAATGACTAAATTCAAATATTGAATCAATGCAACCTGTTTTTCTGTATGTTTTCTGAATATGTATCTTTTACTAATTAACTTACAACGAATGGACGCAATAATGCAGAAATAATTTTCACAATAAATTAACATGTGTCCATTTTATTTAATCAAATGGATTGAGATCAAATTTCTTTGTTCCTTGTCCAAAAAATCCTCCCAACAAATCTTTTTGACCAGTTGTATTTTGAAACATGTTCATTATTTCTTGAACTGTTTTTTGGGATTTTGTTCTGTCGTTTATTCCTGCCTCTTTGTCTACCCTGTTGATGATATCCTCGGCACTATGGTTTTGTTGTGTGGTTGTAAATTCCTGTTTTTCTTTTTCAGAAAATATGTTGGTAATGTCTGCTGGCAACATCGATAATAATCCTGATGCTTGATTTGGGCTTGATTTTTGTAATAGCATTTTTGTTACAATTGGAAGAATTGTGTTGACTATGCTGGGACTAATTCCAACTTTCTGAGCAATAAGATTAGCTATTTCATCCATCATTATTAATAATAATGAATAGTAAATAAACTTGAATTAGAATTTTTGTATTTAATCTACACCAAAAGAAATTTTTACACAAGTTCTATACTTGGTTATCTTTCCACTGTTTGGATCCACTTTTGCTGTCATGTCTCTTACTTCAATTCCATGTATCCCATGGATGGTTTTTTTTGCTTCCTCGATAGCAACTTGGGCTGCATTTTCCCAACTTTTGTCTGATGTTCCAATGACTTCTATTATTTTTGCTACATCTGCCATGACTAGAAATCACGTCGGATACTAATAAACAATTTCATCAGGAAAATAATTAATTCTAACTTTGCTAATTATGATATGATTATTCAATCTTGTTGGGGAGTTTACCAAACAGGTTACAAAAGGATTAAGAAAACTATGGCGTTAATCTATCCACATCTCTTGGATAAAATGTGGCATCTCTAATATTTTCTGTTCCTGTAAGTGCCATAATAAGTCTCTCTAAACCAATACCACATCCTGCGTGAGGTGGCATTCCATAGTCAAATGCTCCCAAATGATATTCAAACGCATCTATTTTCATTCCTTTATTTTTCATTCTCGTTTCAATTTCCTCTCGTTTCTCAATTCTTGTACTACCAGAAGATAATTCTAAATCTCCAAACATCAAATCAAACGATTCAGAAATTTTTGGATTTGTTTTACTATCTTTTACGTAAAATGGTTTAGGGCCCAAAGGCCAATCTTTAATAAAATAAAATCCTTCAACTCCAATCTTTTTGAGATTAGATGGGTATAGATCATCCCCCCACTCAGTTTTGGTTCCAGCTTTTTGCATTTTTTCTACCAATTCATCATAAGAATATCTTGGAATATGTTCTGGCATTTGTGGGATCATAAATTCCACATCTGGATTGATTTTTTTATATTCACTTACAGATTTAATTGATATTTTTATAATCTCTTCAATTCTATTCATTACATCATTGTAATCTACAAAGGCTTCCTCCAAATCAATTGATATTGCCTCTGCCAAATGTCTGTTAGTTCTAGATGGCTCTGCTCTGAAAATAGGTCCAATTTCAAAAACTTTTTCAAAACTCATTACCAACTGTTCTTTGTACAATTGGGGACTCTGAGCTAAAAATGCCTCCTTGTTATAATAAAATATGGGAAATAGGGCAGCACCACCTTCTGTTGCAGTTACAATCATTTTTGGAGTATTGATTTCTGTAAAGTTTTGCTGGTAAAAATAATCTCTAATTGATTTGAGTACCATACTTCTTACATTGAAAATATGTTGTAATGGCTTACGTCTAAGATCAATTGGTCTTACCTCTAATCTGGTGTCAATATTTTTTACAGTTTTTGCCAAAGGCTCAAAAGGTGGAATTTTTTCAACCTCTGAAAAAACTCGAATTTCATTTGGAATAATCTCAAAACCCGTGGGAGCTTTTTCCGAGGATTTGATCTTACCAATAATTGCAATAGATGAGTGTGCCTTTAATGTAGATAGTTTCTCACGTAGTTCATCAGGACAGTCTCCTTTTTTGGCAACAATTGGAATGTCTCCATTTTTATCTCTAATTGTAACAAAACTAATGTTGCCATGTCCTCTAACTGTCAAAATCCATCCCATTACTGTCACGTCCAATCCATTCATAGACGAATTCAATTCATTGGAATAGTGAGATCTACGTAGTATGCCAAGTTCTGTTTTTATCATTATTTACTAAATTGTTGTTTTATGGTGTAATTAATTTTTGGGAAAATGATTCAATGATACTGGTTGTGTAGACTAAATTTGCTTATAATTTGAAGACACATTTTGAATTTGAGAATAACCGTCTTCCTAGATCCTGGCAATAGAATCGAAAAACACGAACTTCTAAGAAAAAAGTAATAATTATCATCAGAAAAAATTTCACTCTAAAACAAGTTGATTCTATTAATGAGATTGCTAATTGCAATCTTTATCATAACGGTAGTCTATATTGATTATTATGCAATACAAGATCTATCTAAAGAAACTGGAAAAGCACAATGAGAAATAATGGAATTAAACACTCTTAACAATTAAGTACGCCCATAACACAGATTTTCATATTGAAGTAGATCTGGACAAATCCACTCTATAATTTCTAAAACAGGTATTTTTTGATTTAAATCCAATCAGTCGTTATCAATTTAGGAAAAACAGTCAATTAGTACATGATATTTGGGAAAATAGTGTCTTTGACAAACAAAGAAAAAATAATCGCTTTAATATCCAATGGAATTGCTGTTTATTCAATATATCAGGAAAGGAATGGTATCCCAAAAAATACAAACATTTATGATTTTGTATTAAGGGTGATCCCAGAAGATATTAAATCCGAATTAAGTGCAGAATTAATTGATGAGGTATTTCAATATGTGTCATCCACACATAGTTCATAAAGTCCGATAAGGTAGAAGATACATCGCATTGACGACAATAGCAACATTAGGATCTCATTGTGCTCTACAAGTTCTAAAAGGTGCCAAAGATGAGGGTCTAAAAACAATTTTAGTTTGTGAAAAAAAACGAGAGAGACTATACAGTAGATTTCCGTTTATCGATGAAATCTTTCTAGTAGATACATTTGCAGAAGTTTTAGATCAAAAATGCCAAAATTTCTTAAATCAAAATGATTCAGTACTAATTCCACACGGGACATTAATTGCGCAAATGAATTCTGAACAAATTGAAGCAATCAAAACTCCAGTTTTTGGTAACAAATGGATTCTAAGATGGGAATCTGATAGAATCATGAAAGAAAAACTAATGCGTGAAGCAAAACTTCCAGTTCCAAAACCTGTGGCAACTCCAAAAGATATCGACAAACTCGTAATTGTAAAAAGACAGGGAGCTGCTGGCGGAAAAGGTTATTTTTTGGCATCAAGTGAAGAAGATTTCAATACAAAAAGAAATCAACTAGTTTTACAAGGTGTGATCACTAATGATGAATCTTTGTACATTCAAGAATATTCATCTGGGGTTTTAGCATATTTGCAATTTTTTTATTCTCCTCTAAAAGAAGAATTGGAATTCTTTGGTGCTGATCAAAGACATGAATCTGATATTGAAGGACTTGCTAGAATTCCATCAGAGGAGCAAATTAAAACCCACAAAGTACCATCATTTAATGTGATTGGGAATAGTCCTATAGTTCTAAGAGAATCATTATTAGATGAAGCATATACAATGGGAGACAATTTTGTAGATGCCTCAAAAAGAATGATCAAACCTGGAATGAATGGACCATTTTGTATTGAGGGTGTATATGATGAGAATGCAAAATTTACTGCATTTGAATTTTCAGCACGAATAGTTGCTGGTACAAATATCTACATGGATGGTTCACCTTACTATTCATTGCTTTTTAATGAATCTATGAGTATGGGTAAAAGAATTGCACGCGAAGTTAAAAATGCCATAAAACAAAAACAACTGGATAAAATTACTACTTAAATAAAGGTAATTTCATCTTTGCAAAAATAACGATGTTAAATATCATGATTCCTGCAACTAGAATTACAAGTCCTGGGAATTCAGGAATTACATGTGTACCAATTATTTCAATTTCTTCTGTAAATTCAGGAATAAAAAAAGTAAATTTTGAACTATCTGAATTTGATGTGATTTGGTACTCTATTTCTCTTCCATTTGCCAGAACTACAAAGTCATTATTTTGTGCGCTAATTAGTTCATGTTTCAAATCAATTGTAAATATAGCATCCTGCGTATTTGTTAATCCTATAAGCAATGATCTGGAGTCGGGATCAACTACCATTGCAAGAATCTCACCATTTACAGAATATGGAATAGTATAGGTATTTTTCATCGTATCTAATTTGTATGTGGATGATTTTTCAACATTTAAGTTTTCTGAGGTCTCTGCATTAATTGAAATAGTTGTACTAGTAAGAAGAAAAACTACAAGAATGCTATGATTCATTCTTTGATAATTTATTGATTAATTATTATTGTTTTCTTTGCCTAGATGGCAGGATATTTATTTAAGACATATTTTTAATTAATTTTGTAAATAGCAACCTGTCCAAATCAGATAAAAATATTGACATATCTGTAAAATCATTAATAGATTAAATTGTTTCAAAAAGAATAATTGAGTTAACTTATGATTTAGATTTCAATCAAAATCGCGCCCTTTTCAGAATCAGCTAATTCTAATCTGACAGCATCAATAATGTGAGATGATGATGTAAGGCTTGAATAATCTACAAGTTTTAGATCGTTTAAGAGGAACACCTTTGGGGCAATATCTGTGTGTTTTGATTCTAAATATTCATCCAATTCTTCTAATATTGCTATCTTACCACCCTGAAAAATTTTGCCATTTTTTAATGAAAGTTTTGGTTTTCCATATCTATCTAAAACTAAAATATAGTGTCGATTCTTTTTATTAAATAATTTTTTAACCTCAATATGACCTGTAAATACAAAATAATGATCAGTTTCATAACTCAAATCAATTAATTCTTTTGAAATTTCAATAATTTCACTCGCTCTCTTTTTAGCATCATCTAATGTGAAAATATTCTTTGAAGATTCCGCACTGTCTAATTCAACATTACCTATAGCAGTTACACGAAGAAGTGCTTTATCTGAAACATATTCACTATCAATTATAATGGATTCTGGAATTGCACCCTTATCAATTAACATTGCATAAATTTTTTTATAAATTTGATTAATTTTTTCTGGTGTTGGTTCAACCATAGTTTGTCTCAATTTCTTCTTGAAGCATGGATGATAGCTACTCCAATAGAAGATATGACTCGCATGTATCTGCTTGCTCATTCACAGTACACAACAAAAATGTTCTAGAATGAAAGTCCACACACACACCTATTAATGTAGTATGTGATGGATTCATTTTGAATTCCTTTAATATTTTGGCTGATTGTTTTTGTTATTTCAAATGATCCTGTTTGAATTATAGAACATTGCAATTTAACAGGATATTGGATTCCGAAGCCATACTCTGCCAAAATCCTCATTGCGATCTCAGATTCTTGATTTGCAAAAGCATAATCATCTGTTTCTATCATCCCAAGAGCATTGGCAGCACAAGCTATTGGTAATGGCATAGGTTCTCTTTATCCATTTTATTGCACAACATATTCAGGTTTGTGCATTTAGGCGTGGTTTAATTAACACTATTTTTCCCGTTTTAAGTCTCTCAGGATTTGCAAAACAAGAATATTTGAGACCTGCAAGATGTGCACTACGGGTCCTACAAGATACTCTATTTTGTTCTCAATCCTACCAATAACTACCTATTCCTCCTGTAACTCTAAAATTCTCACATCCATTGAACGAACCTACAGTTGAGTATGATCTTTAATTGTCACATAACAATTTCTGGTTTTCCATTTTTTATATGCAAATATTTGTGGTCTAGTACCACCCACCTCGACAAATATGCCATTGGTTACTTTCAGATACAATGGTGGCCTCAGCAGCCTACACCAGGTCCGGAGAGAATTGAAGAATTGGTCCTTTGTCCTAAATGTATCCATACTGGAAACCTCCATCTCCTTTCATAATCATCATAGACGGTGCAGTTATTCCTGTTTTTAATTGCATCTTCTACAAAGTTTGCAACTTGAAATGTTTCTTGGTAAAACACTTGCATTTACTGCTAAGCAGTTAAAGTTCGTATCTCCAAACCATACAGTTCCAGAAATCTCACAGTATGTGATGCTGTTGATGGAATGTTTTGTTTAACGCATTAGCCATAACAAAAATAATCTCATTGGATAAAGGGATCATCCAGTGCACCAAAGGCCTCTGCCTGCACAACAATTACCTCTGCTCCTTTGTCTTTCCTTTAATCGATTTATTTATGCAACTTCATTTTCTGTAATTAGATGAGATGTGTCTAAAAATCATGACATGTTTTGATATCATGGTTATTGTTAATGGTCATATCCTAAGTAGTTCTGTTTTACAACATCCTTTTTTGATGGACCAACACCCATTGCTATTATTCCAACCTTTGATGTATCTGATTCTAGTAATGCATTAATTGCTTGTGCTAGTACTGTGAGAAATTAACTCAATCTCATTTATTCCAATCCCAGTTTCATGGACAATTTTTGTTAATGCTGTGACAATCCCCTCAGAAACACCTCTCTTTAGCGTCATGTGTTGTTGGAACTGTGGTTTTTGCCAAAATCGTATTGATCTACCTGTCATATTTCTACAGCTTTCAACCTCCAACATAAAGACAATAATT
>CAWGRV010000016.1:0-5143 GCA_963825095.1 uncultured Nitrosopumilaceae archaeon | reverse complement strand
GTATGTTATCAGCTTTGGTGTAGCGACAAGCACTTAAGGCAGAGGTTTTTGTCCTGCAAAGGCTCCTGCTTTCATTAGTCTACCTTGCAAATTGTAATTACTTGAGCTAATAGTTTTAATGCAGATTCTCGATCTTTCTGAAAGCAGTTATGACCTATGATAGCTCCAAAACCACCACAATCTTTAATTACGGTAAAGTTTGACTGATTTGCGACAACGCAACGTCAATTATGAGTATCGGGTCAAGCACCAGTAAAGATGTGAAAATTCTGTAAAGTGGAAATAAAAATTGCCAGAAAATATTAAATCTGGAATTTGAATTTTCCGGAATATCTGTAAAATGGAAAAATTAAATACCAGATTTGGACTGGATGATTGATAAGATAAAGATATTTTTGGCTTTCGAAGAGCTATTCTGCCATGTTTTTGGAAATCTAAAAATGAGAACTTAAAAAATTTGGAAACAAAAGTTACCAAAGAGTATTTAATCTGGTATTTATTTATTCCAGATGATGAATAAAATAGAAAAAATAAATTCCAGGTTGGAATCATATGATTGACCAGTTAAAAGAGATTATTGTTGATTTTCAAAAAACTGTTCTTGCAACAGGTATCCAAAGACACATAGATATTACACCAGTTAAAGGTAAGGTAACAATTTGTATAGGTGTTAGGTGTAGTGGTAAGTCGACTTTAATGTACCAGATTATGCAACGATTAATAAATCATGGCATAGCACGTAAGAACTTGTTGTATATTAACTTCTTTGATGAGCGATTACATCAGCTTAATGAAATTGGTCTTAATGCAAATGGTTTTGGTGCCGTTTTAGATGCCTATTTTTCTTTGTACCCGAATAAGAAAAATGAGGAAAAAATTTATTGTTTTTTTGATGATATTCAAATGTTTCCTGGGTGGGAGTCTTTTATTGATCGTATTATGCGTATGGAAAATTGTGAGATATACATTACAGGATCTTCAGCTCAAATGTTGTCTAAAGAGATTGCAACTCAGATGCGTGGTAGAGCACTTTCTTGGGAAATGTTTCCATTTTCATTCCGTGAGTTTTTGGACTGTAAGGAATTAGAGTATGAAAAACCTTATTCTTCTAAAGCGCGATATATATTGCAAAATGCCTTTGATGAGTATTTGGAGATAGGTGGTTTTCCTGAGGTGACTTTTCTTGATAAACAATTGCGTGTTAAGATACTTCAGGAATACTATAATTCAATACTTTTTCGTGACCTTATTGAGAGACATGATGTTTCTCATCCAAAAGCAATTCTTGACCTTGCAAGGTGGTTTAGTGATAACAATGCTGCTTTGTTTTCTATAAACAAATTAACAGGATATTTAAAATCATTAGGTCACGGAGTTCCAAAACATGTTGTGTCAGACTATCTTAGTTGGTTTGAAGATGCTTATTTTTTCTTTAGTGTTAAAATTTTTGATTCTTCTTTAAATCGTGTAAATGCCAATCCTAAGAAAATTTATTGTATTGATCATGCTTTGGTAAATGCAACCAGTTCAGGAATCATGGTAAACTCTGGTCGATTGCTTGAAAATATTGTATTTATAGCTTTACGTCGAATTACACCTCATGTCTTTTATTATAAAACAAAGGAAAATTATGAAGTTGATTTCGTTGTTCAATTTATGGATCGTTCTCGATTGTTAATACAGGTGTGTGAATCTTTAGCTGATCCTAAGACCAAAAGCCGTGAGATAGAGTCACTTAACAAGGCAATGCTTGAGTTAAAAATAGGTAAAGGACTCATTGTAACTAAAGGAGAGGAGGCTTTACTTGATACAGAAGCTGGTAAAATAGAAGTTATTGCAGCTTGGAGGTTTTTGCTAAGTGATCTTGAGAGTGATTTTGCTTAGGACTGCAGTCTATACTATAGATGATTAAACCAAAAATCGGTTGCTAGACTTTAGCCACTTAAGAGTTATTTTTGTTGATTGTGTTTTTCGTTAAGTTTTACATGTTCACTTTGTTCAGTATAAAAACAATTGTATAAGGTAATCTAAAAGCATACAGTGAATGACTTAAGATAAATTCCAAAGCAAGACAGTAAATGTTTTGATGATATATTTTCTATTTTCATTCTACAGCGAAAAAAACGAAAATTACCTTGAGTGGAAAGCCTCTCATTAATTTAGTAATTAGGTTTGAAAGAAAGGAAAACTCTGTTCAAAATCTATTCTGTGTTATTTTTTTCTAGTTTTAGAAAAATTCGTGTTGTATAGAAGTTTCCATTTTTCAAAAAACATTTCAGAAATAATATTTACTTTAAAATTCTGAAAGATTCATGAATTTTTTTTGTTTCAGACGTAGCGTATAATTTTGAAACTTTCGTCTGAGCCTAAAAATTACCAGCAAGATACAGTTGCAAACAAAGGAGATCAAAAAAATACACGCTTCTTTCAGCATTTATATGTTTTTTTCAACAGCTTTCCTTGCAACTTTTCTTGCACATATTATTGCATCAGACGAATTTTATTATTCATGTAAACTAGTGCTTTCCGCTCTTCTTAATTTTTATATGAGTGTGCTTGCTGTGCTTGTGCGAAAAATTCACAGCGGCAATGGAAAACTTTTTAGCATCTTCTTTATGCTTTAAGAACCTCTCAAAGACCTTGTGTGAATGAACAGAGACTTTTTTTACCAACTTATCTTTTCTATAAATGCGATATCCTGAGATATGATGCGAAGGACTTCTTTTCCAGTGAGATAGTAGCTTGTATTTAAATTTTTCGTGTTTGTGATCTCGTTTTTTTACAATCCCTACAAAGGATTTTGGAGGTTTAGGTTTTGTTTTTTAGCAGTTAAAGGAACTGTTACTTTTTGTATAAATGTTGCACTTGGTCCGCCATTGAGAAGTATTATCCTTCCATTAGAGACTTGGGTAGTAGAAGTTCCAGCAGAATTTGTAACGGTCAATATGACTGTGTATTTACCTGATTTTTTATAAGTGTGCATAACAATTGGTTGGGATGTGTTTTGTGTTTTGCCATCACCAAATTGCCAAAAATAATTAACTACTGTTCCAACCGGTGAACTGGAAGCAGATCCATTAAAAATGACCGTTAATGAATCAGAGTTATGCGATTTCGGTAGAGATTTATCTTTAAAAAGACTACGAGCAGATTGGCTTAAAACAGATTGGGAAGAAAAGAGGGCAGCAGGTGCTTGGTCTGGTGTAATTGCAATTCCTGAAGGCTCAAATGGAGTGTTTGGTGGAAGTTGAAGGTTTGCGTTGCTTTTAGTGATGATGCCGGTTACAGTGTTTGTGCTAGCGTTGACAATTGCAATAGTTTCATTTCCAGGATCTCCTACATAAATAGTTGCTCCATCTGGACTTATAGCAATACTAAGAGGCTGATTAATTTGAGAAAAAGGGTCGATAATTGTAGAGGTTGCATGTGTTGAAAGATCAATGACCGTAACATTATTGGTAGCAAAATTAGATACATAGGCTTTTGTACCTTGAGAGTTAATTGTGATTCCATTGGGATGGCTTCCTACTGGAATTTGTGAGGCTTCAACCGTGTTGGTTGCAGCGTCAATGATAGAGACAGTGTTAGATCCGTTATTACAAAGATATACCTTAGCTCCATCTGGTTGTATTGCTATAGCAAAAGGTTCATTAAAATTTCCAGCTCCGCCTATCGTGGTAATAACAGTATCATTAGATGTTTGCATGACAGTAACTGTATTGTCGAGAAAATTGCCTATGTAGGCTTTTCCAGAAGAGGGAGTTCCTGCAGGGCCAACTGCAACACAATTTGGTCCATTACCAACGCTTACAGTTTTATGAACGGTTATATGATTATTACCCAAAACGTCGATAGTGCTTACTGTATTGCTATTAAAATTAGGGACATAACATCTTTTCCCATCTGGCCTAAAAGCAATAGAAAATGGAAGAAGTCCGACGGTAACGGTGTTAAGAACTGTATTGTTTGACAGGCTAATACTCGATACGCTTCCTGGAACTGTTCCGTCAGCAGCATTCACCACACATGCTACGGTATTATCTGGCGTAATAGATATTGCAAACGGGTTAGAGCCAGTATTTATAGTAGGCAAAGTTTGTGTAGGAGTACCTGGATTCGGTAGACTGATGGGAAGGACAGCAGTACTTGTTGGTCCGGATGGATTTGTTCCATTCGTCACATACGCAGTCCAGGTTGCAGCATGTGAGGCAGAATTAAAAAAAATAAATGGCAACAAAGTCAAACAAAATAATGATAGAATAAAGTGCATAATCAATCCTTATGAACAGTGTTTTTTAAGTCCTCGCACATTTTTCTTATGGGAAAACTTGATGCAAAATTTATAACTAGCCTTTTGAAAGGCTGATGTCCATACATTCAACTTACTTTATTTTAATCTAGTAAAATAGAATTTACCTGACAGAAAACTTGATCCAAGATAAAAAATTCAAAAAGATTCACAGTAGTTTTGAAGGCAGCGTAGAATGAAAAAATCATCAAAGAGATATGGGGTTTACCATTTTTTTTAGATTTTATGGGCTGCATTAACTGCCTTTTGGTTTTGGACAATTTATGTTGAATAAACAATAAAGAACTAATTTTTACAAGTATTTTTTATTCTCCTCTTTAACGAAGAATATTGTCTCTTTTTTGCTTTTGCTAGTGTGCAGCTTGTATAATGAGATATCGGTTGAAATGAAGCTTTGGTGTGACAAAATTGTCACAATTTCGCAAGCTCACCGCTTTGGATTTCTAGAAAAATAAAGATCCCAACCATTTTTTAAATGACCTAAAAAGTCTGGATCATAAGAATCCATCCAAGAAATTTCATCAAATACGATTACAATTTCTTGCTCTTTTGCTTGATTTCCAAAATGCCAAAAAATCTCACTCCAGCCAGATGGTTGAAATTTCGGAAATCCTAAATTATAGGTCATTTGATCTGCAAATGAATCAAGTTGCCTTTGATTTGTCATTTCTTGTGCTGATGCTAAACCTGAAAAAATCCAATTTTTTTTTGTCTTTTGTAAATTCCTGAATAAGACGACTTGTGCCTATTCGACGTCTTCCTCTAATTACCACAAGACTCGCAGACTTTTTTTTGAGTAAAATATTTAAGTCCTCTAGTTCGTTTTTTCTACCA
>CAWGRV010000015.1:0-118829 GCA_963825095.1 uncultured Nitrosopumilaceae archaeon | reverse complement strand
CGTCGACCCGATCGCGGTTTCGAGGTCGGCGTCGGGCTCGCGCGGCCCGGACGCAGCAGAGATCTGCTCCGAGATCCCGCTGAGCCGTTCGTCGACGCGGTCCAGCGTCCTCGCCAGCCGCGCGTCGAGACGTCGCCGCCAGATGGCCGCGAGGAGTGCGACGGCGAGCACGAGCACGCCGACGAGACATACAGCCGCAACGACTACCGCAGTCGTGATCCCCTCCCCCTTCCCCTGAGCCGAACTCTAAGCAGGACCGAGGCTGCTTGTATACGGGTCGCGGCGAAGTCGAAGCACGCTTGCCGCCGAGCGCCGGCGTCAGCTACACTCCACGTCCGCAGGTGGCGGGGCTTCGTACCCTGCCGCCGTCTGCCTGTGACTCGATCCTCGATCGAAGCGTTAGGAGCAGCGTGCCCACCGTCAACCAGCTCGTCCGCAAAGGCCGCAAGGCCCCCGTGGCGAAGACGAAGACCCCGGCTCTCCGCGGTGCGCCGCAGAAGCGCGGCGTCTGCACGCGCGTCTACACGACGACCCCGAAGAAGCCGAACTCGGCGCTGCGCAAGGTCGCGCGCGTGCGGCTCACGAACGGGATGGAGGTCGGCGTCTACATCCCCGGCGAGGGGCACAACCTGCAGGAGCACTCGGTCGTCCTGATCCGCGGCGGTCGCGTCAAGGACCTGCCCGGGCTTCCGCTACAAGGTGATCCGCGGCGGGCTCGACACCTCGGGTGTCTCCGACCGTCGGCAGGCCCGCTCGAAGTACGGCGCCAAGAAGGGCTCCAGCTGATGCCGCGTCGAGCAGAGATCCAGCCGCGCCAGCTCGAGGCCGGACTCCGTCTACGGGTCGGTGCTCGTCACGCAGCTGATCAACCGCGTCATGCTCGACGGCAAGAAGTCGACCGCCGAGCGGATCGTCTACGACGCGCTCGCGCTCGCCTCCGAGAAGACCGGCAAGCCGGCGCTCGAGATCCTCGACGCCGCGGTCAAGTCCGTGACGCCCGTGCTCGAGGTGCGCTCGCGCCGCGTCGGTGGCGCCAACTACCAGGTGCCGATCGAGGTGCCGCAGCGTCGCGGCCGCACGCTCGCGATCCGCTGGATCGTCCAGTACGCGCGCGACCGGCGCGAGAAGCGCATGGGCGACAAGCTCGCCGCCGAGCTGCTGGACGCGATCAACCAGCAGGGCGGCGCGTTCAAGAAGAAGGACGACATGTACCGGATGGCGCAGGCCAACAAGGCCTTCGCGCACTACCGCTGGTAGGGCGACAGAGACGATGAGCACCACGGCCTCACGCATCGAGCTGGACCGCGTCCGCAACATCGGGATCATGGCGCACATCGACGCCGGCAAGACGACGACGACCGAGCGGATCCTCTACTACACCGGCCGCACCCACAAGCTCGGCGAGGTGCACGAGGGCGCCGCGACGATGGACTGGATGGCGCAGGAGCAGGAGCGCGGCATCACGATCACGTCGGCGGCGACGACCGCGGAGTGGCGCGACCATCGCATCAACATTATCGATACGCCCGGGCACGTGGACTTTACGGTCGAGGTCGAGCGCTCCCTGCGCGTGCTCGACGGCGCGGTCGCCGTCTTCGACTCCGTCGCCGGCGTGCAGCCGCAGTCCGAGACCGTGTGGCGCCAGGCCGACCGCTACGGCGTGCCGCGCATCGCGTTCATCAACAAGATGGACCGCACCGGCGCGGACTTCTTCGCACGCCGTGCAGTCGATGCGCGACCGCCTCGGCGCGAACGCCGTCTGCGTCCAGATCCCGATCGGCGAGGAGGAGCACCACCGCGGCGTCGTCGATCTCGTCGAGATGAAGGCGATCACCTACGACGACGACCTCGGCGAGACCTTCACCGTCGGCGAGATCCCGGCCGAGCTCGTCGAGCTGGCGCGAGGAGCACCATCACGCGCTCATCGACGCGATCGCCGAGTTCGACGACGAGCTGATGGAGACCTACCTCGAGGACGAGGACTCCGTCACGCCCGAGATGATCCGCCGCGCGCTGCGCGCCGGCACGCTCGCGAGCGCCTTCACGCCCGTCCTGCTCGGCTCCGCCTTCAAGAACAAGGGCGTGCAGCCGCTGCTCGACGCGGTCATCGACTACCTGCCGAGCCCGCTCGACGTGCCGGCCGTCCAGGGCATCGATCCGAAGACCGACGAGGAGCTGACGCGGCCCGCCTCGATGGACGCGCCGTTCTCGGCGCTCGTCTTCAAGGTCATGTCCGATCCGTTCGTCGGCAAGCTCACCTACTTCCGCGTCTACTCGGGCCAGATCAAGGCCGGCGACCGCGTGCTCAACACGACGAACGGCAAGACCGAGCGGATCGGCCGCATCCTCCAGATGCACGCGAACCACCGCGAGGAGCGCGACGAGATCGGCGCCGGCGAGATCGCCGCAGCCGTCGGGCTGAAGCAGTCGACGACCGGCGACACGCTCGCGAGCGACAGCGCGCCGATCGTGCTCGAGTCGATGACGTTCCCCGATCCGGTCATCTCGGTCGCGATCGAGCCGAAGACGAAGGGCGACCAGGACAAGCTCTCGCAGGGCCTGCAGCGGCTCGCCGAGGAGGATCCGACCTTCCGCGTCACCTCCGACGAGGAGACCGGGCAGACGCTGATCGCCGGCATGGGCGAGCTGCACCTCGAGATCATCGTCGACCGCCTGATGCGCGAGTTCAAGGTCGACGCGAACGTCGGTCGGCCGCAGGTCGCCTACCGCGAGACCGCCGGCAAGCCGGCCGAGAAGATCCAGGGCAAGTTCGTGCGCCAGACCGGCGGCTCGGGCCAGTACGGCGACGTCACGATCAACCTGCTGCCGCAGGAGCCGGGCGCCGGCTACGAGTTCGTCGACAAGATCGTCGGCGGCAAGATCCCGAAGGAGTACATCAAGCCGGTCGACGAGGGCATCCAGGAGGCGATGAACGCCGGCGTCCTCGCCGGCTACCCGGTCGTCGACGTCAAGGTCGAGCTGATCGAGGGCTCGTACCACGACGTCGACTCGAGCGAGCGGGCCTTCAAGATCGCCGGCTCGATGGCGTTCAAGGAGGCGATGAAGCGCGCCAAGCCGAAGCTGCTCGAGCCGATGATGGCCGTCGAGGTCGTCACGCCCGACGACTACCTCGGCGACGTGATGGGTAACCTCAACGGCCGGCGCGGGCGGGTCGAGTAGCTCGAGCCGCTCGGCAACTCGCAGTCGATCAAGGCGAGCGTGCCGCTGTCGGAGATGTTCGGGTACGCGACCGACCTGCGCTCGATGTCGCAGGGTCGCGCGACGTTCACGATGCAGTTCGACCGGTACGACGAAGTACCCCAGTCCATCGCGAGCGACATCGTCGACTCGCAGTCAGGCTCGTAAGAAGGAGATCGGAGGATGGCGAAGCAGAAGTTCGAGCGGTCGAAGCCGCACGTCAACGTCGGCACGATCGGCCACATCGACCACGGCAAGACGACGCTGACGGCAGCGATCACGAAGGTGCTCTCCGAGACCGGCACGGGCACCGCCGCGCGCGACTTCGCGCTCGATCGACGCGGCTCCCGAGGAGCGGCAGCGCGGCATCACGATCAACACCGCGCACGTCGAGTACGAGACCGAGAACCGGCACTACGCGCACGTCGACTGCCCGGGCCACGCCGACTACATCAAGAACATGATCACGGGCGCCGCCCAGATGGACGGCGCGATCCTCGTCGTCTCGGCCGCCGACGGCCCGATGCCGCAGACGCGCGAGCACATCCTGCTCGCCCGCCAGGTCGAGGTGCCGTCCATGGTCGTCGCGCTCAACAAGGCCGACATGGTCGACGATCCCGAGCTGCTCGAGCTCGTCGAGCTGGAGGTGCGCGAGCTGCTCTCGAAGTACGACTTCCCGGGCGACGACATCCCGATCGATCCAGGTCTCGGCGCTCAAGGCGCTCGAGGGCGACCCCGAGTGGACGCCGAAGATCCTCGAGCTGATGGAGGCGGTCGACTCGTACATCCCCGAGCCGACGCGCGACATCGACAAGCCGTTCCTGATGCCGATCGAGGACGTGTTCACGATCACCGGTCGCGGCACCGTCGTCACCGGCCGCATCGAGCAGGGCAAGATCGAGGTCGGCCAGGAGATCGAGATCGTCGGCATCCACGAGAAGATCGAGAAGACGACCGTCACCGGGCTCGAGATGTTCCAGAAGATGCTCGACTTCGCGCAGGCCGGCGACAACGCGGGCGCGCTGCTCCGCGGCGTCAAGCGCGAGGAGGTCGAGCGCGGCCAGGTGCTCGCGAAGCCCGGCTCGATCACGCCGCACACGCACTTCAAGGCCGAGGTCTACGTGCTCTCGAAGGACGAGGGTGGCCGCCACACGCCGTTCTTCAACGGCTACCGGCCGCAGTTCTACTTCCGCACGACGGACGTGACCGGCTCGATCAAGCTGCCGGACGGCCAGGAGATGGTCATGCCGGGCGACAACACGCAGATGGAGATCGAGATGGGCCAGCCGATCGCCATGGACGCGGGTCTCCGGTTCGCCGTCCGCGAGGGTGGCCGCACCGTCGGCGCCGGCGTCGTCACGGAGATCATCAAGTAGGAGCGAGGCCGAGCCTCTCCCCTACCTGCGTAGGGGAGAGGCGCTGCCTCTCCCGCTCGAGAGAGAGACCAACCACATGGCGCAACAGAAAATCCGCATCCGGCTCAAGGGCTACGACCACCAGCAGCTCGACCGCTCGGCGTCGCAGATCGTCGAGACGGCGCAGCGCACCGGTGCGACGATCACCGGCCCCGTGCCGCTGCCCACCGAGA
This sequence comes from uncultured Nitrosopumilaceae archaeon, assembly GCA_963825095.1. Classification (GTDB taxonomy): domain Archaea; phylum Thermoproteota; class Nitrososphaeria; order Nitrososphaerales; family Nitrosopumilaceae; genus Nitrosarchaeum. The sequence continues at coordinate 114,043 of CAWGRV010000015.1, read as the reverse complement.
AGAACGTGTACTGCGTGATCCGCAGCCCGTTCAAGGACAAGGACTCGCGCGAGCACTTCGAGGTGCGCACGCACAAGCGGCTGATCGACATCCACAGCCCGACGCCGAAGACGGTCGACTCGCTGATGCGCCTCGATCTTCCGGCCGGCGTCGACATCGAGATCAAGCTCTAGGTCGTGGCGATGAAGGGCATCCTCGGCAGAAAGCTGGGCATGACCCAGATCTTCGATCCCGAGACCGGCGGCGTCACCGCCGTCACCGTGATCGAGGCCGGCCCGTGCCCGGTCGTCCAGGTGCGGAGCGAGGCGGCCGACGGCTACGACGCCGTGCAGCTCGCCTACGAGCCCGTCGCCGACCGCAAGATCACGAAGGGCGAGCTCGGCCACCTGAAGAAGGCCGGCGCGACGGCTCATCGGCATCTCGTCGAGTTCCGCGGCGACACCGAGCTCGAGCGTCGGCGACACCGTCACCGTCGAGGCCTTCGAGCCCGGCGACGAGATCAAGGTCGCCGGCACCTCGATCGGCAAGGGCTTCGACGGCACGATCAAGCGGCACAACTTCAAGCGCGGCCCTGTCTCCCACGGTTCGCACAACGTCCGCAAGCCCGGCTCGATCGGCGCGTCGGCGACACCGTCGCGCGTGTTCAAGGGGCAGAAGATGGCGGGCCGGATGGGCGGCGAGCGCGTCACCCAGCTCGGGCTCGTCGTCCACGAGGTCGACGTCGAGCGCAACCTGCTGCTCGTGAAGGGCTCCGTTCCGGGCCCGAAGAGCGGCATCGTCGAGATCAGGAGCACCGGCTGATGGCCGCGTAAGGCAGCAGGTGCTCGGCGGCTCGGCCGCCAAGGCAGCGTCACGCTCGAGGCGGCCGTCTTCGGCGCCGAGCTCAAGAAGCACCTCGTGCACGAGATCGTGCGCGCCGAGCTGAACGCGCATCGCGCGGGCACGCGCGGCGCGAAGACCCGCGGGCTCGTCTCCGGCGGCCGCGCCAAGCCGTGGCGCCAGAAGGGCACCGGCCGCGCCCGTCAGGGCACGATCCGCGCGCCGCACTTCACCGGCGGCGGCGTCGCGTTCGCGCCCGGGATGCGCAGCTTCGAGGTCAAGGTGAACCGCAAGGTGCGTCGCGCCGCGCTCGCCGGGGCGCTCTCGCATCACGTCGGCAACGGGACGCTCGCGCTCGTCGACGGGGCGGCGTTCGAGACGCCGTCCACCAAGCAGGCGAAGGCGCTCGTCGAGACGTGGGGCAAGGAGACGCCGCTCGTCGTCGTCGCGCACGAGGACGAGATCGGCCTGATCAAGTCGTTCCGCAACCTCGAGCGCGTGCTCGTCGACCGTGCCGTCCGAGCTCGAGGTCGCCCCGATCGTCTGGGCGCGCTCCGTCCTCGTCAGCGAGGCCGCGCTCCCGCTCGTCGAAGGGAAGGCGACGTGAACCCCGCCGACGTCCTCCTCGCGCCGGTCGTCTCCGAGAAGAGCTACTCCGGTCTCGCCGACCGGCAAGTACACGTTCAAGGTGCACCAGGACGCCCACAAGACGCAGGTGCGCCAGGCCGTCGAGCAGCTCTTCGGCGTCAAGGTCGAGAGCGTGCGCATCATCAAGGTGCCCGCCAAGCCGAAGCGCCGCGGTGTCATCAACGGCGTCCGTCCCGGCTGGAAGAAGGCCATCGTGCAGCTGCGCGAGGGCGAGACGATCGAGATCTTCGAAGGGGCTCAGGTCTGAGTGGCTCTCCTGGCAACAGTTAGAGCGCCTCTGGCGCGCGATCCGCGGCGCATTGCGTCGTCCTCGGTCGCGCCCAGGCAAAGCAGCCTGGCGCTCCCTGCGTCCTAGCACTGCTTGCGTCTCACACCCCAGAGACGCGAAACCGTCACCAGGAGAACCACTAGTCATGGCCGTCAAGAAGTACAAGCCCACGAGCCCCGGGCGCCGCTTCATGGCGATCTCCTCGTTCGAGGAGGTCACCAAGAAGGCGCCCGAGAAGTCGCTCACCGAGCCGCTCAAGAAGACCGGTGGCCGGAACAACAACGGCCGCATCACGACGCGTCACCAGGGCGGCGGGCACAAGCGCCGGTACCGCATGATCGACTTCAAGCGCGTCAAGGACGGCGTCCCGGCGAAGGTCGCCGCGATCGAGTACGACCCGAACCGGTCGGCGCGGATCGCGCTGCTCCACTACGCCGACGGCGCGAAGGCCTACATCATCGCCCCGCAGGGCCTCCGCGTCGGCGCCTCCGTCGAGTCCGGCCCGACGGCGGACATCAAGGCCGGCAACGCGCTCCCGCTCGAGAACATCCCGACGGGCACGCTCGTCCACAACGTCGAGCTCAAGCCCGGCCAGGGCGCCAAGATGGCGCGCTCGGCCGGGGCCGGCGTCCAGCTCGTCGCGAAGGACCAGGGCTACGGCGTCCTGCGGCTGCCGTCCGGCGAGATGCGGCGCGTCCTCCTCACCTGCCGCGCGACCGTCGGCCAGGTCGGCAACTCCGATCACGCGAACGAGCAGTCCGGCAAGGCCGGCCGCAGCCGCTGGCTCGGCAAGCGCCCGGCCGTCCGCGGCTCGGCGATGAACCCGGTCGACCACCCGCACGGCGGCGGCGAGGGCAAGTCGAAGGGCGGCCGGCATCCGGTCACTCCGTGGGGCGTGCCGACGCTCGGCAAGCGCACCCGCCGCAAGCACAAGGAATCCGACAAGCTGATCGTCCGCGGCCGTCGTCGCGGCAAGGAAAGGCGCTAACCACCTATGTCCAGATCATCGAAGAAGGGGCCTTTCGTCGACGACCGGCTGCTCGGCCGGATCGAGGCGATGAACGCCGCCGACGAGAAGCGGATGATCCGCACCTGGTCGCGCAGCTCGACCGTCTTCCCCGACATGGTCGGCCACACGATCGCCGTCCACGACGGCCGCAAGCACGTGCCGGTGTTCGTCAGCGAGCAGATGGTCGGCCACAAGCTCGGCGAGTTCGCGCCGACGCGGACGTTCCGCGGTCACGCCGGCGACAACAAGACCCAGGTGAAGAAGCGCTAGTGGCGGCTGCGAACACATCCACGCTGACCCAGTCGCGCGCCGAGGCGAAGTAGGTCCGCCTGTCCGCGCGCAAGGCGCGGGTCGTGCTCGACCACATCCGCGGTCGCAGCGTTCCCGAGGCTCGCACGATTCTCGCGTTCACCCCGCGCGCAGCCGCCGTCGACATCGAGAAGGTGCTGCGCTCGGCGGTTGCGAACGCCGAGTCGGCGCACGGGCTCGACGGCGACGAGCTCGTCATCCTGGCCGCGTACGCGGACGAGGGCCCGACGCTGAAGCGCTGGCGTGCGCGTGCGCGCGGACGTGTCAACCGGATTCGCAAGCGCACGTGCCACATCACCCTGATCGTCGGCGAATCCGAAGGCCGTGGCGCGGCCGAAGCGGGCGGCCGCAAAGCCGTCTGCGACGGTCGCTCCGACGCCCGACGCACCCGCAAGCGACGAGAAGCCGAAGCGGCCCCGAAGCGCAAGGCGCCGGCGAAGAAGAAGGAGGCTGTCGCCTAATGGGCCAGAAAGTCCATCCCGGCGGCCTGCGCGTCGGTGTCATCCACGACTGGAAGTCGAACTGGTACACCGGCAAGAAGGAGTTCGCCGACTACATCCTCGAGGACGTCCGCATCCGCGAGCACATCAACGGCAAGCTGTCGCACGCCGGGCTGTCCGACATCCTGATCCGCAAGGACAAGCAGCGGATCACGGTCGACATCTACACCGCCCGCCCGGGCATCGTGATCGGCAAGTCGGGCGTCGAGGTCGACGCGCTCCGCAAGGAGCTGCACGCGATCACCGGCAAGACCGTCCACATCAACATCAACGAGATCAAGCGGCCCGAGCTCGACGCTCAGCTCGTCGCGCAGTCGATCGCGGAGCAGCTGCAGAACCGCGTCTCCTTCCGGCGCGCGATGAAGCGCTCGCTCGCCTCGGCGATGCGCTCGGGCGCACAGGGAATCAAGATCCAGTGCGGCGGCCGCCTCGGCGGCGGCGAGATGAGCCGGTCGGAGCGCTACACCGAGGGTCGTGTGCCGCTGCACACGATCCGCGCCGACATCGACTACGGCTTCGCCGAGGCGAAGACGACGTTCGGCCGGATCGGCGTCAAGGTCTGGGTCAACAAGGGCGAGATCATGCCCGAGGGCTACGAGGGCACCTCCACCGGCAAGGAAACGCGCCTCGGCGACCAGGATCAGGCCCGCCGAAAGCGCGGCGGAGCTGCAGAGGGCCTCGGCGCGTCGCGCGAGAGCGGCCGTGGCCGCGGCCAGGATCGCGAAGGCCTCGGCCTCGTCCAGAAGCGACGGCGTGGAGGCGGCGGCGGAGCCCCCGGCGGGGGTCGTCCCGGCGGTGGGCGTGGCCCGCGGCCTTCGGGCGCGGGTGGAGGGCGCCCGCAGGCCGGTCAGGGCGGAGGCCGCGGCCCGAGCAACGGGCAGCGCGGCCGCCCCGGAGACAGAGCCGAAGGCACCGAGCAGACCGATGCTCCGTCGACCGACGTGACGCCGACGGAGGAGACTGACACCTGATGCTGCTCCCAGCGAACCAAGCACCGAAAGCACCATCGCGGCCGTCGCGACGGCATCGCGAAGGGCCAGACCACGGTGCAGTTCGGCGACTACGGGATCAAGGCGCTCGAGGACGGCTGGATCACGAACCGTCAGATCGAGGCGGCCCGTATCGCGATGACGCGCAAGATCCGCCGCGGCGGCAAGGTCTGGATCAACCTCTTCCCGGACAAGCCGTTCACCAAGAAGCCCGCCGAGACGCGGATGGGCTCCGGCAAGGGATCGCCCGAAGGCTGGGTCGCCGTCGTCAAGCCCGGACGCGTCATGTTCGAGCTCGCCGGCGTCTACGAGGCGCTTGCCCACGAGGCGCTGCGGCTTGCCGGGCAGAAGCTGCCGATCAAGGTGAAGTTCGTGCGACGGGAGGCTGATCTCTTTGAGAGCTAGGGAACTGCGTGACCTGACCGACGAGGAGCTCGCCGAGAAGATGGTCGAGACCCGCCAGGAGCTGTTCAACCTCCGCTTCCAGTCCGCGACCGGCGCGCTCGAGAACAGCGCCCGACTGCGCTCGGCGAAGCGCGAGATCGCCCGCATCCTGACCGTGAAGACCGAGCGTGAGCGACTGGGGAAGATCTGAGATGGCAGAACGAAAGAAGAAGACAACCGAGAAGGCTCCCGTCGAGGCCACCGAGGTCGAGGCTGCCGAGGAGGCGGTCGAGGAGGCTGTGGCCGAGGACGTCGTGGAGATCGCGGCTGAGGTCGAGGTTGCCGAGGAGGCGGTCGAGGAGGTTGTGGCCGAGGACGTCGAGGTGATCGCGGCAGAGGTCGAGGTTGCCGAGGAGGCGGTCGCAGAGGCCGTCGCGGAAGGTGCGATCACGGCCGAACAAGGCGGCCGACGCCGTCGAGGCGATCGAGGAGGCTGCGGCGGAGGTCGTGGCGGAGGAGGTCGTGGAGGCTGCTGCTGCCGAGGAGGCGATCGAGGAGGCTGCGGCGGAGGTCGTGGCGGAGGAGGTCGTGGAGGCTGCTGCTGTCGAGGAGGCGATCGAGGAGGCTGCCGCGGAGGTCGTGGCGGAGGAGGTCGTGGAGGCCGCTGCTGCCGAGGAGGCGATCGAGGAGGCCGCCGCGGAGGTCGTGGCGGAGGAGGTCGTGGAGGCCGCCGCCGTCGAGGAGGCGATCGAGGAGGCTGCCGCAGCCGACGCCGCGAGCCCGCTGCGCCGCCCGGCAGTCCGGCCCGAAGCCCAAGAAGAAGCGCCTGCCGCGGTCGCTGCGGCCCCAGAAGACGCGGCCGACGCGGGTCAAGGCGACCGAGCGCAAGCCGATCGTCCGGCTCGAGAAGCCCGAGCACGAGCGCGGCCGGAGCCAGGAGCGACAGGGCACCGTCGTCTCCGACGCGATGGACAAGACGATCGTCGTCAAGGTCGACGTGATCAAGTCGCACCGGAAGTACAAGAAGGTCGTCCGCCGCTCGGTCAAGTTCCACGCCCACGACGAGGCCAACTCGGCGAAGGTCGGTGACGTCGTGCGCATCATCGAGACGCGTCCGCTCTCGGCGACGAAGCGCTGGCGGCTCGCCGAGATCGTCGAGGCTGCGAAGTGATCTTCCCACCCGCGCATCTCGCACGACTCGTACAGGCGGTGAGGATCGTGATCCAGCAGGAATCCCGCCTCAAGGTCGCCGACAACACCGGTGCGCGCGAGATCCTCTGCATCCGCGTGATGGGAGGCTCGCACCGCCGCTACGCGCGTGTCGGCGACATCATCGTTGCTACCGTGAAGACCGCGACGCCGCAGGGCACGGTCAAGAAGGGCGAGGTGGTGAAGGCCGTCGTCGTCCGGACGAAGAAGCCCTACGGGCGCAACGACGGCACGTTGATCGGGTTCGACGAGAACGCCGCCGTCATCATCGACAACCAGCTGAACCCGCGCGGGACGCGCATCTTCGGGCCGGTCGCCCGCGAGCTGCGCGAGAAGAACTTCATGAAGATCGTCTGCCTGGCACCAGAGGTCCTCTAGAGATGGCAGCAGCGATGAAGATCAAGAAGGGCGACCTCGTGCAGGTCCTCGCCGGCAAGGACCGCGGCAAGCAGGGCCGCGTCATCGAGGCGCGGCCGAGCGAGCGCCGCGGTCATCGTCGAGAACCTCAACCTCGTCAAGCGGCACCCGAAGCCGCGCCCGTCCGCGACACGTCGCGCATGGGCGGAACGCAGATGACGCCCGGCGGGATCATCGAGAAGCCGTCGCCGCTCGACGTCTCGAACGTCATGCTCGTCTGCCCGACCTGCAAGCAGGCGACGCGGGTCGGCATCCACGTCAAGGAGCTCAAGGGCGAGACCTCGCGCGTCCGCGTCTGCAAGCGCGGGCTGCGGCAGGAGATCGACCGCTGATGGCCGCGACACCGAGACCTACGTCCCGCGCCTCAAGCAGCGCTACGACGACGAGATCCGCCCGGCGCTCAAGGACGAGCTCGAGCTCGACTCGATCATGCACGTACCGAAGGTGACGAAGATCACGCTGAACATGGGGGTCGGCGACGCAAAGACGCGACGCCAAGGCGCTCGATGCTGCGATCGAGGAGCTCTCGACGATCGCCGGCCAGCGCGCACAGGTACGGCGCGCCCGCAAGTCGATCGCGAGCTTCAAGCTGCGCGAGGGCATGGCCGTCGGCGCCCGCGTCACGCTCCGCGGCGCGAAGATGTACGAGTTCCTCGACCGGCTCGTCTCGATCGCGCTCCCGCGGATCCGCGACTTCCGAGGCCTCAACCCGGATTCGTTCGACGGGCGGGGCAACTACTCGCTCGGGATCCGGGAGCAGATCATCTTCCCGGAGATCGACTACGACAGCGTCCAGGCGATCCGGGGCCTCGACGTCGCCATCACCACGACGGCCGAGACGGACGAGCAGGCTCGCGCGCTGCTGCGCCATCTCGGCCTGCCGTTCGCCACCGAGAGCAGAAGGGACTAACAGGTATGGCCAAGACGTCCCTCATCGTCAAGCAGAAGCGGACGCCGAAGCACAAGACGCAGGCCTACACGCGCTGCAACCGCTGTGGTCGCCCGCGGGCCGTCTACAAGAAGTTCGAGCTCTGCCGAATCTGCCTGCGAGAGACTCGGCTCACCAGGGCGCGATTCCTGGCATGACAAAGTCTTCCTGGTGAACCAGGAAGACGTTAGATGTGACGTTCGATGACTGTTGCCAACTTCACAGCTTCACGACTTGAGTTTTCAGACGGAATCCCGGCTGCAGGCTCGAGTTGCTCAAGGGAAGGGATTCGGTACGGAACGGTGCCGACAATCGTCCCGCCAAACTCAAGGAAAGAGCATTCCAATGTTCGATGAACACCAGACGACGCCACATCAGGATTTCGGCGGAGCCAGATGCTCACTGACCCGATCGCAGACATGCTGACCCGGATCCGCAACGCCAACAAGGCGATGCACGACACCACTCAGATGCCGACCTCGCGCATGAAGGAGGAGATCGCACGCCTCCTCAAGGACGAGGGGTACATCAAGGACTTCAAGGTCGTCGAGGGAGCCCCGTTCTCGACGCTCGTCATCGAGCTCAAGTTCGGCCGCAACCGCGAGCGCGTGATCACCGATCTGAAGCGGGTCTCGAAGCCCGGCCGCCGCGTCTACGCCCGCAAGGACCGGCTGCCGCGCGTGCTCGGCGGCCTCGGCACTGCAATCCTGTCCACCTCGACCGGCGTGATCACGGGCCGCCAGGCCGCCGAGCGCGGCGTCGGCGGCGAAGTGCTCGCCTTCGTCTGGTAAGCGCCTTCGCTTCGCGAATCCACCAAGGGAATACGAACAGCTATGAGCAGAATCGGTAGAAGGCCAATCGAGATTCCGGCCGGGGTCACGGTCGACGTGTCGCCCGGCGGGACGGTGAACGTCAAGGGGCCGCTCGGCACGCTCGAGCAGCAGGTCCCCGCGCGCATGGAGATCGAGCAGGAAGACGGCGTGCTGAACGTCAAGCGCCCGACCGACCGCGGCGAGGACCGCGCGCTGCACGGGCTCACCCGAACCCTCGTCGCCAACATGGTCGAAGGCGTCACGAAGGGCTTCGAGAAGCACCTCGAGATCCAGGGTGTCGGCTACCGCGCCCAGCTCAAGGGAAGCGATCTCGAGCTCGCCGTCGGCTACTCGCATGCCGTCACGGTCACGCCGCGCGCCGGGATCTCCTTCGACGTCCCGATCCCGACCCAGATCGTCGTCAAGGGCACGGACAAGCAGATGGTCGGTCAGACCGCCGCGGAGATCCGCAAGGTGCGCCCGCCCGGAGCCCTACAAGGGCAAGGGGATCCGCTATCGCGACGAGCAGGTTCGGAGAAAGGTCGGTAAACGGGCATGAGCACACTTTCGACGCGCGAGGCCCGTCTTCGCCGCCACCGTCGGATCCGCGGCAAGGTCGCCGGTACCGCGGAACGGCCCCGCCTTGCAGTTTTCCGCTCGAACAAGGGCATCTTCGCTCAGCTGATCGACGACGGGAGCGCACGTACGCTTGCCGCCGCGAGCTGGCTGCAGCTGAAGGGGTTCTCGGGGAACAAGACCGAACAGGCAGCCGAGGTGGGCAAGAAGCTCGCCGAGTCCGCGAAGGCGGCGGGCGTCACAACCTGCGTGTTCGATCGCGGCGGCTACCTCTACCACGGACGCGTCAAGGCACTTGCCGACGGCGCGCGCGAAGGAGGGCTTCAGTTTTGAGTACGTTCGCAGTCGCAGAGACACGTGAGCTGAAAGAGCGCGTGATAGAAAAAGCGATCACGACTTTTTCTTGCCAATTCGGATGGAAAATCTTCGATGGGAAAAACAAATTGTTGGTGAAAACTAGGTACTAAAACTCCTCCTGATGTAACTAGCTGTTCAATTACATAGTCTTTAACAAGTGTGCATACTATTTCCTCATACGAATCTTCTTCTTCTTCTAGGGTTTGTCTGTATAGAACAATTGGCTTGTTGGTCTTTGAAGCAATTTCAGAGCCCTTTCGTAGCAGATCAGTTAGATGTTGAATTTGCCATGCATCAAGACTGATCTGTTTTACCATACCAACAGTACGTGTTTTTTCTATTTATTATGCCAGATTAGCTAAAAGCTGACTAGATGGTTTACTTTTAATGAAAATAAAAGATTGTGATTTGGCAATTATGCCATGTCTAGTGCTCTAGAATGTTTTTTGGTATGTGGTCTTTCTCCTGAATATTTTCTTCTCATATGTCCTGATGGTCTTCCATAAATTAATTCCAAGAACCATGACTCGTGTTCTATCTCTTCGGCCAAGATATCCTTTGCAATGTCGTACGTTGCAGGATCTTTTCCTAATGTCATTTGGCAAATTTTATTCCAATTGACAATTGCACCTTGTTCTGCTTTTAGACATTTTTCAAGTATTGCTTTGTGGTCTGTAGGATTTGATGGAAGTTGTAAGAACTCACATCCAGACATTTTGATAAATGCTATTGCATCATTTGGAAGAGAACCGCCTAGTTGATAGATTCTCTCAAGACATGATTCAAAGTGGCTAAGATCTTCTAATCTTGCATCTTCGATTATTCCTTTGAGTCCTTCTCCTTCCATGCCTGTACAATGTGCTCTCAGATTGGTGAAATAGTAGTATGCAGTAAATTCAACTGCTGCATTTTTGATTAATTCCTTTACTAATTCATCAACATTGACACCGTTTTGTTTGAGAATGTTGATCCCGACCACATTTGGGGTTTTTGATTCAGACATATCCTGTTTGATGAATTATCTATTCTAATAAAAATATTGCATTTTTTAAACCAAATTTCAAATACATTGTGTTCTTTACAATCTCCCCAAATAATATCCTATAAAATTTAAAGACATTTCTCCTATGAGATGATCTTTTGTTTTTTAATAAATTGATCAAAGATAAAAGGTAAGATTTGATTAGTTTTTTTTACAATCTGATATCTATTCTACTGATATTCTTATCTTTTGACCATCGATATCGTCATCCTTATACTCTTTACATGACTCTACAAAATTTACTTGCTTTACTCGAACCAAGAATGCCAATTCTTCTAATTTTTCTTTAATCATTTCTAAAGACTCCTCATCAAGATCAAGTACTGATGCAACTCCAAGTATGTCTGTTGGATTGTATCCTCTTTCCTTTCTTAATGTTTGTAGTCTTCTTGCAATGTCTTTTATCAGACCTCTTGCCATCATTTCCTTGTTTCTTGATGTGGAAATAAACACCGTGTAGTTATCGCGATTTGACATCGCAAATCCATCACTTGCATCAAAACTAACTAGGAAATCTTCCTTGTCCAGTGTTATCTCTTCTCCATCAATTTTAAAAGTATAATGTCCTTGTCTTTGCAGTGATAGTATAATTTCTTGAAGATTTGTTTCTGTAAACATGTTGACTAGTTTTCCCATGTGTTGTTTTGCCTTGGGACCAATTCGTTTTCTGTCCAACTCTACAACTGGTACAACAGGAAGATCAAGTTGCCTTAATTCAAGTATTTGCTCTAGCCCTGAATCTTTTTGTGTTTCATGTATTGTAAATTTCTCTACATTGAGCTGCGACATTAAGAGATCTGAGAGTGATTCTAGTTTTTGTTTCTGATTTTTGCCAACGCAGATCAGTGCTTGATTAAGTGGCCATCTTCTTTTCAGCTTTCCCTTCATCCTGGCAGCAGCTGAAACTGATACCGTATCTTTCATAATGTCAAATGATTCTTCAATCTCTTCATTTACTAGTGAATCTTCGTACTTTGGCCAGCTATCAAGTAAAATGCTCTTTTTTCCATTAAATACGCTTTGATAGAGATACTCACTTGTAAATGGGCAAAGTGGGTGAAGCAAAATATCCAAAGTTTTGAGTACCTGGTTTAGAATTGCATAGATTGCCAAGCGTCTGTTCTTTTTTGATTCATCCTCATCCCACAGCTCTCCTCTGGTGATTGGAATGTATATCTGGCTAAGATTGTTTATGATAAAATCATCAATTGCTTTTGCGGCCTCATGAAATTTACAAACTTCGTTGCGTTCTGTGATTTTTTTAATTAGTTTTTGTAATTTTGATAACAGCCAAATGTCTGGTGATGTTAGCAGATTATTTTGTTTTGCCCAAGCGATTGTTTTTGTTTTATCAAATTTATCATACTCACTATTTTGTTTAAAATACAAATGCAAGTTAAATAATGTATTGAGTACCTGATATGGTCTTGACATCAACTCCTCGGTGCTAAAGCTGAGTGGTTCAATTGGGCTGGCTTTCCAAATAAAATAAAATCTTATCAAGTCTACTGGATATTTTTCAAGTAATTCTGCACCATCAATTACGTTTCCCAAACTTTTACTCATCTTACCTCCTTTCTCATCAAGTACATGTCCTTGGAACAAAAATGACTTGAAAGGTGGAATCGGCCCATTGTTCAAAATTACATTTTCTATCAAAAGAGTATATGCCCAACCCCTTGTTTGATCAATTCCTTCGGTGAAAAATGGTGCAGGTATGTCTCTGGAATACTCCTCATCTGTAAGTGATGAATATGGAGCTGAACCACTATTGTGCCAAGTATCAAGCACATATTCTTCTCTTTTTGTTTTAGCGCTGTTACAGTGATTGCATTTTATTTTAATCTTGTCAATCCATGGTCTGTGTAATTCAAAATTTGGACCATCTGGCAATTCAATTGCAGATTGTATGATCTCCTTTCTAGTGAAGCACCAATTTTGTTTTCCACAATCAACACATATCCAAACTGGTAATGGACACCCCCAAATTCTTTCTCGTGATATGCACCATGGGTGTCGTTCTTTTATGATCCCCAAAAATCTGTTTTTTGGCTGCTCAAAAAAATATTCTACCTTTTCTGCGGCATTGACTGCCTTGTCTCCTAGTCTGTCTAGTTTGTAAAACCAGCCTTTTCTTGCTAGCCATACTATTGGATGGTGCGATCTCCAACAAAGTGGATATTTGTGTTTAATTTTTCCAATTTTTACTAACGCATTGCATTCTTTGAGGTCTTCTACAATTATTCTATCTGCGTCTCTTACAAACATTCCATCATATTTTCCTGCAGAACTGGTAAATTTTACTTCATCATTAATCGGACTGTATACTTTGACTTTTCTTTTGTTTGCAATTTTAATATCTTCCTCCCCATTTGCAGGAGAAAGATGTACTAGACCACTTCCAGTTGTAGCATCTACAAATTCTTCTGAAACTGCAACATGAAAATTTGCTTCTTTTGCACATTCATCTAGTCCTGGAATTAATCTTAATAATGGATGAATGTATTTTTTGCCTTCAAAATCTGCACCCTTTACTGACTTTAGAATATTGTAATCTTTGATGTTTACTTCCTTAAAAAATTCCTCCATTCTTGTTTTTCCAACAACCCATATTTCATTTTCAACTTTGATGTATGCATATTCTTCATCTGGATTCAATCCTACCATCGCATCTGTGACTAGGGTAAATGGCATTGTAGTCCAAACGATGAGATATGCATCCTCATCTCGAAGTTTGACTTTGTAATATAATGATGGATCTTTTACTTCTTCATATCCCTGATTTACCTCAGCATGACTAAGTGATGTTTGGCAGCTAGGACAATATGCAATTACGGTAAAATCTTCTTCTAGTATTTTATTTTCATGGGCTTTTTTAAGAACTTGCCATTCCCTTTCAATAAATTCATCTCGATATGTCCAGTATGCCTTTTCATGATTAAATGACATTCCAAGTAAATTGTCCACCTCGACCCATTTGGTATTGAATTTTTTTACAATCCTCTTGCATTCTTCCACTAGCTTTTCAATTCCAACTTTTTCAATTACTTCTGCCTTTCCACCTGTAACTCCAAGCTCTTTTTCTGCCTGCAGTTCCACAGGAAGTCCTTGTGTGTCCCATCCCCCATTAAAGATGATTTTTTTTCCTTGAAGTGTATTGAATCTGTACCACAGATCTTTGATTACACGTCCACGAAGATGCCCTGCATGTGGGATTCCGTTCATGGTGGGCGGTCCTTCAATGAATCTTATTTTAACTGGTTTGTCTGAATCAAAGATAAGTTTCTCAACATCAATTGACTTGACATATTCTCTCATCATTGATTCTATTACTTTGGCATCAAATTTGGCAGAAAGTTCCATCCTAGAATTGGGTATTATTGTGGCATTATAAAGCTAAATTGATCCTCTTGAAGAATTGGAATCTTTTTAATTTTAATCAATTTTAGGCAGGTCACAAAAATTGTATAATTATAATTCAAATAATTTCTATAAATTTCTAGAATGCTAGGAATACTCTCTGTTAACGCTGATTATATTTTGGAATCCAGATTTGAGTATTGTGATTATTTTTCAAATGCGGATAACTTGGATTATATAATTGAGTCAAAGACAAATTTTATTGGTTAATGTTTTAGTTATAGGTTCAGGTGGACGCGAACATGCTTTATCTTGGAAATTATCTCAAAGCTCCAAAGTTGATACAGTGTTTACAGCTCCTGGTAATGGAGGAACAACAAACAATGTCCCAATCGATGTAGATAAGTTGGATGAACTGGCAGAATTTGCCAAAAAGAATAACTGTTTTACTGTAGTAGGTCCAGAGATTCCTCTTGCACTTGGCATCGTTGATAAATTTAATCAAATGAATCTCAAAATTTTTGGACCAACTCAAAAGGCAGCACAATTAGAATCAAGTAAAATCTGGGCAAAAAATTTCATGAAAAGAAACAATATCCAAACTGCAAGATTTGAAATTTTTGATAATGCAAAGAATGCCCAAAAATATGTGGAATCACTTGACTATAATGTTGTAATAAAAGCGGATGGCCTTGCGTCAGGAAAGGGTGTTATTGTTTGTAGTAATTTAGATGAAGCATTTGCTGCAATTGATACGATATTAGTCAAAAAGACATTTGGTTCGGCTGGAAGCCGGATTATTGTGGAAGAACGAATTGATGGAATTGAAGCATCATACATTGCACTTTGTGATGGAACAGTTGCAATACCGATGGCATCAAGCCAAGATCATAAAAGAATTTTTGATGGCGATAAAGGTCCAAATACTGGTGGCATGGGTGCATATTCTCCAACACCTGTTATTGACCTCACACTATCTGAAAAAATTCAAAAAAAAATCATTGACAAAACTATAAACGCAATGAAAAGCGAGGGTGTGATTTTCAAGGGATTTCTTTATGCAGGAGTAATGATCAGGAATGGTGAGCCATACGTTTTGGAGTATAATGTACGTATGGGTGATCCTGAATGTCAGCCAATTACAATGAGAATGGATTTTGATTTGTATGATTACCTTGTTGCAAGTGTAAATGGAACCCTTTCATCCATGCCTCAAATTACTTGGAAGAACCAGTATTCAGTATGCGTTGTACTTGCATCTGCAGGGTATCCTGAATCATTTCTTAAAGATGAGGAAATTACTGGATTTGAACTGGTACCTAAAAATACAATGGTGTTTCATGCAGGAACAAAGAAACAAGATGGAAGAATTCTATCAAATGGTGGAAGGGTTTTGGGGGTTGTTGCACTTGGCGATACTTTGGAATCCGCCATTGCAAATACATACCAAGTAGTAGAAAAAATTTCATGGCCACACAAATACTATCGAAAAGATATTGGCAAAAAAGGTCTATCTTATCTTTGATGTATCTAGTACTCGGTCTTCAGTTATAATCCAATCAATAATAATGTCATGATCGGAACGTGGTATATTTTTTATAATCTGTTTTTCTAGTGTTAGAGAAATTGTTTTAATTTTATTTTTTGCTAAAAACCTATCATAATATCCATGACCGTATCCTAGTCTTACACCTGAGGGTGATATTCCAACCGTAGGAACAAGTATGATGTCAAGATTGTTATTTACCGGACACTCGTCTCGAGGCTCCATGATATCAAAACTGCCCCTCTCAAGATTGCTAAAATCTATAATTTTTCTAAATTCCATTTCTTTTCCAATTACTTTGGGCAAAAAAATCTCCTTTCCATTACTAAGGACTTCTTGCATTATGTCTTGAGTAAGTATTTCGCTGCCTGTTGGATAATATGCCCCTATTTTTTGAGCATTCCTAAAGGATTCAATTTTTTTTAATTTCTTTTGTATCGACTTGCTTGCAATCTTCATTAAATCAAAGGATGTACCGTCCCTTTTCTCTAAGAGCAACCTTCGTAATGATATTTTTTCTGAATTATTTTCCAATTTGAATATTCAATGATGCAGCTGTTATTGTATTTTTCAATAACATTGCAATCGTCATGGGTCCCACTCCGCCTGGAACAGGAGTTGCGTACGATGCTTTTTGAATGATTTTATCAAAATCTGTATCCCCTACTAATTTTTCTTGATATTTTGAGATTGCAACATCGATGATAACTGCATTATTTTTTATCATTTCTGGTGTCAAGGTAAATTTGTTTCTATCACCTACAGCGGTAATTATAATGTCTGCTAATTTACAAAACTCTTCGATATTCTTGGTTTTGGAATGACACGTGATAACTGTTGCATTTCTTTCTAAAAGCAGATGGTACAAGGGTTTTCCCACAAGATTACTTCGATTTATTAAAACAATGTTTTTCCCCTCCAGATCTATATTGTGAAAATCAAACATTTCCATTATCCCTGATGGTGTGCATGCAACAAGAATTGCTTTTTTCATGGCAAGCAACCCTATGTTATGCGGAGTAAGACCATCCACGTCCTTTATTGGGGAAATTCTAGATGTTGTGACAAATTCATCTAATTGTCTGGGTAATGGCAGTTGAACCAAAATTCCATGGACAGAGTTGTCCTTATTCAAATTATCAATTATTTTGTCTAACTCTAATTGAGTGATATCTGATGGTAGCTCTGAAATCTTTGGTGATGATTCCAACTTCTTCACAAGCCTTGTGCTTATTTTTAACATAGGTGGCAGATGCTGGATTGTCTCCGACCAAAATTGTTGCCAGGCATGGATTCACTCCTTGATTTTTTAGCTCCAATGCAGCTCTTTTAACTCTGTCTTTGACAGATTGGGCAATCTCTTTTCCATCTATTTTGATGCCTGTCATCAAAACTATTTCTGGTTGGTAGATATTTAATCCTTAAAACTCATTAATCTGAAATTGAAAATCTGGGAAAGGAAATTATGTAAGTCTTAATTGAGTACTGCTATGTTTGTAGTAATATCTGATATTCAAATAAAACCTGATTCTATTACAGATTTTAAAAAATGGTTTTCTGAATCCAACAAGACAATATCAAAATTTGATGGATTTGTAAATAGGCGGTTATTGGAATCAAAAGACGGCAAACATCGTGTCCTAGTAGAATTTGAAGATCTGGAAAAATTTGGTAAAATGCATCAAAGCCCCGAACATGAAAAATTACACTCTGCGGCAGTATCCTTTATGGCAAAACTACCTGAACCAAAGTTTTACAACGTCAGCTTCGCAATAAAATGAATCTAGAATTTAACATTAATGAGTATATAGAAAAAATAAAACACAATGATGTCTATTTTCATACGTTTATCAACAAGGACAGTTTGGCTGCGGGGGTGTTGGTATTACAACCTGGAGAAAAAGATACTCAAGAACCACATGAAAGTGATGAGGTATATTTTATTCTCAAAGGTGACGGTTTTTTAAAAATTAAAGATACTGGTTATCCTATCTCCGAAAATAAAGCGTATTTTGTTGGAAAAAACATAAAGCATTTTTTTTACGGAAATTCAAAAGAACTAATTGTATTGTATTTTTTTGGCGGACCAGATTCTTAAATAATTACAGTTTTTCTTCCAATTATTTTTATTTTATTCTCTGCAAACAATCTTATGGCTTCCGGATAAATCTTATGTTCTTTTCTTAAGATGCGTTTTGATAGTGTTTCTTCAGTATCTTCTTTTTTTATTCTAACCACTGCCTGTAAGATGATTGGTCCAGTGTCCACTCCAGAATCTACAAAATGCACGGTACATCCTGAATATTTTGAACCGTAATCTATTGCCTGTTTTTGTGCATGGAGTCCAGGAAAAGATGGCAGTAGAGCGGGATGGATGTTGATAATTCTGTTTTTATATTTTTGAACAAATTCTGGACTGATAATTCTCATAAACCCTGCTAAACAAATCAGTCCATTTTTTGGTGTAACCCCATATCTCTCTAAAATTGTTATTATTTTGTTATCGTATTCGGATTTACTTCCCTTGAAACATTTGCTGTCTATTATTTCTGTTTTCACACCTAGTTTTTTTGCAATCACTAATCCTTTGGCATCTGATTTGTTTGATATTACTATAGCTGGATTGATTGGAATTTTTCTTTGATTGATTGATTTCAAAATATATTCCATATTACTACCACGACCTGAAATTAAAATTCCTAGATTTAGCAACTAATTCATTCTCGATCAATCCTCCAATTAATGTATGTGGTCAATAATATTGAATTTCATTTAAAATTTCAGACTTTTACTGACTTTGATTTTTGTTGTTTAGGTGTATGACTGGTCTAAACTTAGAATCTGTCATGCAAAATATTCAAAAATTAAATTGTTAGATAAAAAAATAAAAAATTGGGTTTTTTATTACTAAGGTACTTGTGGTAGGATGTTGTTTATGTCAGTACATACTATTGTACCATCTGCTAGAATTCCGGTCATTACTTGACCTTGTTCACAATTTTGTGCTGTGAATGTAGCTGCTAAACCTGTTGGACCTTGTGGACCTGTAGCTCCTGTTGCACCTTTGGCTCCGTCAGCTCCATTTGTTCCATCATTTCCTGTTGGACCTTGTGGACCTGTAGCTCCTGTTGCACCTTTGGCTCCGTCAGCTCCATTTGTTCCATCATTTCCTGTTGGACCTTGTGGACCTGTAGCTCCTGTTGCACCTTTGGCTCCGTCAGCTCCATTTGTTCCATCATTTCCTGTTGGACCTTGTGGACCTGTAGCTCCTGTTGCACCTTTGGCTCCGTCAGACTCCATTTGTTCCATCATTTCCTGTTGGACCTTGTGGACCTGTAGCTCCTGTTGCACCTTTGGCTCCGTCAGACTCCATTTGTTCCATCATTTCCTGTTGGACCTTGTGGACCTGTAGCTCCTGTTGCACCTTTGGCTCCGTCAGCTCCATTTGTTCCATCATTTCCTGTTGGACCTTGTGGACCTGTAGCTCCTGTTGCACCTTTGGCTCCGTCAGCTCCATTTGTTCCATCATTTCCTGTTGGACCTTGTGGACCTGTAGCTCCTGTTGCACCTTTGGCTCCGTCAGCTCCATTTGTTCCATCATTTCCTGTTGGACCTTGTGGACCTGTAGCTCCTGTTGCACCTTTGGCTCCGTCAGCTCCATTTGTTCCATCATTTCCTGTTGGACCTTGTGGACCTGTAGCTCCTGTTGCACCAGTAGGACCTGTTGCACCACTACCATCTGGACCTGCTGGGCCTGGTGGACCTGGTGGACCTGGAATGCCTACACCGCCAGATAAATTACCTGTTTTTACCCAACTTCCGTTAACTTTGAGATAAACATCAAGTGTGGTTGTTTGGATGTAGATGTTGCCATTTTTTCCAAGTTTCTTATCTGGAAGGCCTTGACCTGTGAATAATTGTTCTTTGTCTTTGTCTTTGTCTGTAGTTTTTTTGTTTTTATCGCTAAATGTTTCTGCATATACTGTTCCAGCCGCAAGAGGACTTGCAATTAGAATAGTTGCTATTGCCAGAAACAAGAAAAGCTTTGGCTTATTTGTCATTGAATTTTTTCAAATCTTTTATGATATTATCTAGTGTTATGTTCAAATGAACAAACATCTCCTATATTATGATCAAGACATTAGTGATGATTCATCAGTAATGTTCAAATTCATCCTATTTTTCATTTTTTAATTTAATAATTTATCTTAAAAATATGAATAACAGGGTGTTATTCAGAAAACAAACAATAATTGAAATCAATTATTCCACAAAAAGCATGATGCACTTTTAAAATATCTAATTAATAACTATGCTTTGATATTAAAAATATCATATTTTACATATTTTAGTTTAAAATCTATTGATCCATGGTTCACAATTTCTAAACCGGCAATTTATATCAAATCCATTAATTTTGGTTTGTATTGTCTCAAAAAATAAGAATGACAAAAAATGGTATTTTGTGTGAAATCAATCATAAACGAATACACTTGGACCCAAAAAATACTGATATTAATGGAATTAATTTTGTATCACATGCTCACTTTGATCATCTTCCCTCAAAAAATACAGGAATAATTCTTGCTTCAAAGGAGACAAATGAAATTGCATCTCTTAGAGGATTTAAAATTACCAACCATGTCCAACATCTTGATGATTTTTCCTTAATTGATAGCGGACATATTTTAGGCTCAAAGGGATTACTTTTTAATGATATTTTTTACACTGGCGATATTTGTACAAGAAATAGAGGATTTCTTAAGGGGGCAAATATTCCAAAATGCAAAACTCTCATCACTGAGTGCACATTTGGATTGCCAGAATTTATTTTTCCAAAATTAGTCGAAATCCAAAAGCAAGTCAATGAATTAATCTCTGATCTTTATGCAAAGGGGATACCGGTAATTTTATTGGGGTATCAACTAGGAAAGGCTCAGACTATTACTCAACTGTTTGGACATTGGGGTCCTCTTTACTTTCACGATTCAATAAAGGAGATGAATGATTTACATCAAAGATTTGGTGTACTCCTAAACGATGGAATTGGTCATTCAGAAGCAGAAAAAAATGGCTTGTTGGCAAAAAAACCATGGGTTATGGTTGTACCGATGATGTCTGAAAAAAATTCCTTTCTTAAGAATATGAAATCAAAGTATGGTGCAATAACTATAGGATTTAGCGGATGGGCACAATCTTCAAGATTTGCATTTGGAAGACGAGCAGACTATTCTTTTCCACTGAGTGATCACTGTGATTTTAATGAACTAGTTGATATGGTCAAATGTTCCGGAGCAGAGCAAGTTTACACAATTCATGGATTTGTTGAGGAATTTGCAGAGCATCTAAGAAAAATTGGAATTAAGGCACAACCACTACGTGAAAGTTCCTTGGATGATTTTATCTAGTTTGAAAGTTTTTACAATTGCAGTCTGTGATTAGACATGTTTCAGAATTTCTAATGTGATCATGTGAAAAATGTTTACATTTTTCATTTTTACATATTCGGCGCTGAGCCTCTCTTGTTACAACTGACTGGGCAATTGAATTTGCTTTTTCTTTTGAGTATCCTTTTTTATCCATGTAGTAATGAACAATTCTATTATACAATATTTCTGGATTGAATTGTTTTTCTAACATGTGAATATCTGGTTAAAATATGCCATTATCCTATTAAAAGAATGTGGAGTAAATCTCCTTATCTTTGAAAATGATATGACATCTTCTTTTCAAGGAAGATCTACCTATATGATTAGAAAAATTTCATGAAATTTTTTAACATTAGAAACTAATGTAATCACTTCAACAAGAAAACTTGTTAAATAACCTAGAATTAAATTATTGGTGGTACAACCAAAAATTCTTGCATTTGCAGGAAGTACACGTACTGGGTCATTTAATAAAAAATTAGTCAAGATAGCAGCAGCTGGAGCAATTGAGGCAGGTGCAGAGGTAACTATAATTGATCTTCGTGATTTTCAAATGCCGCTTTATGATGAAGATTTTGAAAAACAAGAAGGATTGCCATCTAGTGTCCGTAAACTAAAGGATTTGATGTTAGCACACCAAGGATTCCTCATTTCATCTCCAGAGTACAACAGACTCTATCTCTGGTGTTCTTAAAAATACGATTGATTGGGTATCACGGCAAAGTGAAGGTGAAATTCCTTTAGTTTGCTTTAAAGATAAAGTAGCTGGACTAGTGAGTGCGTCTCCTGGTGGATTAGGAGGATTGAGAGGGTTGGTTCATGTCCGTGCAATTCTTGAAAATATAGGCGTGCTGGTAATTCCAAATCAAATGGCAATATCAAAGGCTCATGAAGCATTTAATTTGGATGGAACTATGAAAGATGAAAAACAAGGGGAACGAATCAAAAAGATTGGTTCTGATGTTGCCAAATTATTACTAAAATTAAACGCCTAAGATGTCCAATAATAAAAACAAAATCAAAATGCCTGCAAGCATGAGAATTGGAGCTCCCACATTAAGAGTTAAAAATCTGCAAAAGGAGTTGTCCTTTTATGAAAATTATCTTAGTTTGCAAATAAATCAAAGATATAAAACAGAAAATAATTTAGAAACTGTAGAACTTGGATTCAAAGGAATTTTCAAAGATTACATAGAACCGCTTTTAATTCTAAAACATGATCCTAATGCAAAACAAACAATGCAAAATTTTGCAGGACTATACCACTTTGCAATACTTGTTCCGGATAGAAAGAATCTCGCATCTGCCTATTCATCAATAAAAAATTCTAGTGTGCATTTTGATGGATTTGCTGATCATTTAGTGAGTGAATCATTATACCTTCATGATCCTGAGTCAAATGGCATAGAAATTTACAGTGACAAACCACAAAACAAATGGCAACATGATTCAGAGGGATATGTTATCATGGATACACTTCCACTTGATTTGGAATCTCTACTGTCTGAATTGAATCACGAAGAAAGAAAAAACAATACATTTCCTCAAGGAGTGAAATTGGGCACATGCACCTGCGAGTTACAAATCTTGAAAGATCTGTACGGTTTTATCAAAAATTAGGTTTAGATATAACGTATAATTGGAGCGAAAAGGGGGCAAGTTTTCTTTCGAGCTGGTGGTTATCATCATCATATTGGTCTGAATACTTGGCACAGTTTGAGTGGTAAATCTCATTTGAAAGGAGAGGTTGGACTAGATGTTTTTGAAATTATAGTGCCAGATTGTTCTATCATAGAAAAACTAGAACACGATCTTAATGTACATGTTCAAAAAACCAATCCTGATCAATTGCTATTGACTGATCCTGATGGAATAATATTTTTAATAAAATCATGTTAGTACCATCAATGATTTTTTGTGTAAATTCTAAAAAGTTGAAGATTTAGAAACTCTTTCTTTAATTAGAAATGCACGTTTTTCATACAAGTCGTCTAAATTTTTATGAAGTCGCCTAAGAGTTTCCAAAATTTCCTGACTTTCTGATTTACTGTCTCTAATTTCCTTATTTACGGATTCTTTATGTGCTTCAAGTTTTTTGATTCTTTGTTCTGTTTCAAGTAAGGCTTTTTCTAGTTCTTCTAAATCATTTTCAAAATTCAAATTACAAATTTTCTTAAAGAATAATTAACTTAAGGATTTGGGAAATCAAAATAATGACAATTTAAAATTGTTTTTTCAATAATTATTTTCCACCTTGTGATGGAATATAATGTAGAGTGATAGTTGAGCGGATTTTTTGAATCTTTCTAATTTTATTGGTAATTGCGATATCTAAATCCTCTTTTGATTTTGATTCTACCTTACAAAATATGTCATAGATTCCATATGTTCCTCTTACTTCTTTTACCTCTGGAATCTTCATAATTTCTTTGATAATCTGCTCTTCTGAACCAAGATCACATTGTATCAAGATATATGCAATTTCCAATCGTTATCCTCTGATTCTCTCCCTTCTATAATTTGTGCCTTCGTGACAATTGCATCTGCATGATGGTTCTTCACATTTGATCATATTTTTTCTAATCATAAGATCAATAGAAATTTAAGATATTTCAAGACTGTCTAATTTTACCTAAGTAATCATTAACTTTAAGATATTAAACTTTAAATTTATTAAAATTTTTTGAAAAGTTTTTACAAATTTTTAGTATTTACTTAAGTATCTGCATTTTCTACACTTGACATGTGTGACACCTTGGATAAAATTCATGAGGTTCAACTATTGGCAGTTATAGCAAAAATGCGAAAAGCAAAAACAGAAAAATCAGCGTTATGCTCCTAACTTTTTTATCGAAGTATTAATCCTATATCCATTAAATTTGTATGAGTAGGATCTGTCCTTATACTGCCTTTTTGTTTTTGGAAAAATCTTCCTGAGTCACTTTTTTTTAGAAATTCTTTGATCACTGACAGATCTATCTTGATGTTTTCTGTAATTGCACCTGCAAACAATGTATTTCCATCTATCCCATCTGTTCCGATTGATGCGATAATTAATTTTTTAAAATTTTGAGTATTTTTTAATATCCTTAAAACTAGTTCTTGATTTCTTCCTCCAGTTCCTTTTCCAATTACTTCGACTGTAGTCTCTCCACCAAATATGAGACAACTCTTTTCCTCATTTGGAATATTTTCAATAATTGTCCTTGTTGCATCCTTTATGTTTCCAAAAAGTTGCAGCGTTTTTGTTTTGTACCCCAACTCTTTTGCTTTAATTTCCATTGCTTTTATGCAATCCATATTATTTGCAATTATTTGATTGATGATTTTTTCTTTTTTTGGTGTTTCTGGAATTTTCTCCTTGAACCCATCTTCCAGTCGTTTGTAAAATTTCTAACGGAATTTTATGTCTTAATTTGTATTTGTTAATTATGTTTAGCGCATCAAGAAAATTTGTGTCATCCATATATGTTGTTCCTGATGCAATCGATGACAGATCATCTCCTTCTACATCTGACATTACCAATCCAACTCCCTTGCATTTGATATTCTCAACTAGTCTTCCACCTTTTATTTTTGAAAGGTGTTTCCTAACGCAATTGAATTCTTGAATGCTTGCACCTGATTTTAACAAAAGGTCTGTTACAAAGATTTTGTCATCCAGTGTTATGCCGTCTGGAATAGCCATCAAAGATGAGCCTCCCCCTGAGACTAGGAAAATTACCAATTCATCTTCTCTCCTGTTTTGGAGAAATTTTATCACTTCTTTAGCTGCCTTTACACTGGTTTGATCAGGCTTTGGGTGACCTGAATTAAATATCTGAAATTTTTTTCCCTTTATTTTTGATTTTGAGCCCTTTGGAATCACTATGATCCCACTCTTAATTGAAATGATTGCATTAATAGATCTGGTCATAGAATCCCCTGCTTTTCCAAACGCTATTGTATAGATATCTGAAAAATCTTTCAGTTGGATAGTCTTATCATCAAGTTTGATTTCCTCTGGGGTAACAAATTTTGGAATGATATATTCCGGATCTGCTGCTTTTACCCCTGATTCTAAAATATCTAGGCATTCTTTTTTCTTTTCTGTAGTCGCCAAATCTTTATAATTTTGAATTATCAAGTGCCAACTTCTCGTATTGTAAGATATAATAATAATCAATGAAATCTTGATTCATGCATACAGTACGTATACCAAAAGTAATTAATTTTGGAAAAAATGCACTTGGTGAAACAGAATATCCAAAAAATGCCCTTGTTGTTACAACCGTTCCTCCAGAACTTTCAGATAAATGGTTGGCCAAAATGGGCATTAAGGATTATATGTTATACGATCAAGTAAAACCTGAACCATCAATTGATGATGTCAAGGCTGTAATTTCACAATTCAAAGATAAAAATCCGTCAGCACTAATTGGATTGGGCGGAGGAAGTTCAATGGATGTGGTAAAATATGCAGCACCAGAAATGAAAAAAGAAAAAATCTTAATTCCAACTACCTTTGGAACAGGAGCTGAAATGACAACCTACTGTGTTTTGAAATTTGATGGCAAAAAGAAATTATTGCGAGAAGACAGATTCCTTGCTGATATGGCTGTAGTGGATTCATATTTTATGGACGGTACTCCAGATCAAGTCATAAAAAATTCTGTTTGTGATGCATGTGCTCAAGCTACTGAGGGTTATGATAGTAAACTTGGTAATGACTTGACAAGAACATTATGCAAACAAGCCTTTGAAATTCTATATGACGCAATAATGAACAACAAACCAGAAAACTATCCATATGGTTCAATGTTATCTGGTATGGGATTTGGTAATTGTTCAACCACACTTGGACATGCATTGTCCTATGTATTCTCAAATGAGGGTGTACCTCACGGATACTCTTTATCATCTTGTACCACGGTTGCACACAAACACAACAAATCAATCTTCTATGATAGATTCAAAGAAGCAATGACCAAACTCAGGCTTTGACAAACTGGATTTAAAAGCAGACGTCTCAGAGGCAGCAGATACTGTTATGACTGACAGAGGACATTTGGACCCAAATCCAATCCCAATTTCAAAAGAAGACGTAATAAAATGTCTTCAAGACATCAAATCAGGTAATCTGTAAAAAATTCAAATATTTTTTACTTTTTTTCTATTTTTTTAGGGAATTACAAAATGCACCGAATCGCCTAAACTTATTTATGCTAATACTCCACGGTATCTATATGATTACTGAAAAACCATTAAAATTTGGTATTCAAAACGGATTAAACGTTGCAAGAGCAGGGTACTCTGAGGACCAAATACTTACGGCTTGTATGCTTGCTGACAAAACAGGTTATGATTCAATCTTCTATATGGACCACACCAATGTTCCTCAGTGGAAAAATGCTATTGTTTTAGACCCTTGGGTTATGTTATCTGCAATTGCAGCAGTTACAAACAATGTTGAATTGGGAACATGTGTAACTGATGCAATTAGACGACATCCATCAAATATTGCACTGGCTGCAATCACGCTAGATAGAGTTTCAAAAGGGAGAGCAATTTTGGGTATTGGTGCAGGCGAGGCTCAAAATCTCAAAGAATTCTGTATTCCATTTGAAAAACCAGTTTCTAAATGGGAAGAACAAATTCAAGTCATCAAAACTTTGTATGGTTCTACTCCTGATAATACTGTAAATTATAATGGTAAATATTACAAATTAGAAGGAGCATGTCTTCAAGCACCTCCAATTAGAAAACCTCATCCACCAACATACATGGCATCAGGCGGCACACGTACTCTTGAACTTACTGGTAAACTAGGTGACGGATGGTTGCCAATTGGTTATACTCCAGAATTATTTGAAGATCATGCAAAACAAATTCAAGCATCTATGAATACAATAACAGAACTCAAAAAGAAAAGGATAATTTTCAATATGCATTGGATATTGATGTTTATTTTTCTGAAGATGCAGAAGAATCATGGGCAAAAATGAAAGAAGCAGTTAAGGTGAGTTTATTCAAGCCAGAAGTATTACGCGTTCATGGAATTAAAGAAATTGAGGGATTTGATTTTGTAAAATACTTTACAGAATATTCAATGTCTGATCAATCATGGATTGTAAAGATGAGAGAGGCTGCAACAAAGATTCCTGATAAAATTGCACGCTCATCTACAGCAGTTGGTACTCCTGATGACATAATCCCAACATTTGAAAGATTCATGAAAGCAGGTGTAAACCACTTTGTAATCCGATTCTGGGGTAAGAATTATTTTGGTTCTATAGACAAATTTGCAAGTCATGTAATGCCCTATTTACGAGAAAAACTGAAATAAACCCAGATTTGAATAGAAAATATTTTACTATACTATTTCAATGTATTTATCATGGATGAAGAACTTTCAGAAGAAATAAAAAAATGTCTAAAAATTTTAGAAGACAATATTGACATTATATCAAATCTTGAATCTACTTTGGAGGATGAAAAGGAAAATGAACTAATTCCTGATTTAAAACTTCATAATCTATATGATATGGCTGAAGATATTTCCGAATCTGCAAAATTAAAACGTGCAGAATCCAATTTTATGCGTAGAAAATCGGAAGATTTTCAATAAAAATTAATTTATGACTTGTGTGGTCGTCTGTTTTTATTCTTCATTCTATAATGTGATTTTACTTGACGTTTTTTCTGTTGTTTTTCCAATCTTTTTCTGGTTCTCGCTGTTGATTTAGTTTCACCTTGAATGACTTTGACCTTACTTCCATCTCTTAGCATTATTGGCTTTCCTTTGAATCTATATTCTGTATCGCGACATTTGGCATAATATTTTTTTAAGCAAAAAAATATTCTGTTGTTAGTACCATGCATATCGACAACTTCCTTTGATTTTTTCAAATCATTGAGAATGTTTCTTAACAATCCTTTGTCAATATCCGTAATTCTATGTAATTCCCTAAACCACATGAATTTTGAATTACTTCCCCATTCTTCCAGAATTTTAAGGACAACATAAGTTGCTCTCTCTCTTTCTTCTTCTCTAGCGTCCAACCATTTTACTCAAAATGCCCTCTATTTTAGGAATTTTAATTACAATTTTTTAGATTTAGTTTTCATTTCTTTTAATCTTGATTTTGTTACTTTTACTGACTGTCTTTGATTTTTTTCCATCTCTTTTGCAATTCTATCTATTTTTAAAATTATTTCAGATTGCTTCTCAGGCGAATTTGATTTTAAGAGTATCTTCCTCATTTTTTTTAATTCTGATGAATATTCATTGAACTCATTTTTTAGTTCATCCAAATACGAATCCTTCACAAATTTCTTTTAGTCAACCCATATTTTAGGGATTTAGCAGCAATGATCTGTATTTATAATATAAATGATAGAAATATCCATAATGCAACTAGTTGGAATATTGCAAATCAAATCTTTCCAAAAAATTCAAGAGTTTTTGGATCAAGAACACGTTGGACGAATTTCTAGCCTTGATGCAGATGGGTATCCACAAATAATTCCAATGAATTTTGTGTTTCTAAATAATTGTATATACATGCATTCGCATATTAAAGGTGAAAAAATTGAGAACATTAAAAGATACAACAAAGTTGGTTTTGAGGTTGACAGAGAATTGGAATTTCTCCCATCATATTTTGAGGATCCAAAAAATGCATCACTTGCAGACACACTATACATCAGTATTGTAATTAAGGGATTTGCATCACTAGTTATAGATAAAGAAGAAAAAACACTTGCATTAAACGGCCTCATGAAAAAATACCAACCAGAGGGTGGCTATGAGCCAATTGAATCTTCTATGAATGTTCTGGACAGTGTTGCTGTAATCAAAATTATTTCCAAATCACTGCATGGAAAATACAAAATTGGGCAAAATTTGAATTTAGATGCAAGAATGGATTTGGCACAAAAAATCTTGGATAGAAATTCACCAACCGCAGAAGAAACTTTGAAGATAATGGGATTTGAAATAACTGATAATGGATTAAAGATGGTTGATGAACCTAAATGGTAAAAATATTTCTAGTATCACCATTGCTTTAAATTCAGTTTTAGAGGATTGTAATTGTTGCAGCAAATTCACAAATTTGAACTAGTTTCTGAGTATGTGCCTACAGGAGATCAACCACAAGCAATTGATATTCTAGTTAAAGGAGTACATGAAGGGAGTGCTCAAACTTTACTTGGCGTAACTGGCAGTGGAAAAACATTCTCTATTGCAAATGTCATTGCAAGAACTGGAAAAAATACTTTAGTAATTTCTCATAATAAAACTTTGGCTGCTCAATTATATTCTGAATTAAAACAGTTTTTTCCAAAAAACAATGTTGGATATTTTGTATCGTACTATGACTATTATCAACCTGAGAGCTATATTCCTCAGACAGATACCTATATTGAAAAAGATACACAGATCAATGAAAAAATTGAAAAGCTAAGATTGGAGGCAACTGCAATGCTATTATCAGGTGAACCAACAATAATTGTTTCAACTGTATCTTGCATCTATTCACTTGGAAATCCAAAGGATTGGAAAGACTTGGCAATTACAATTAAGGTCGGGGAGGAATTGAAAGAAATGATCTGATAAAAAAATTCATTGATGCACGATATGAAAGAAATGATACCGAACTGATTCCTGGAAATTTTAGAGTGAAGGGAGATACAATAGATATCATTCCTGCGTATTCTGAAGATATTGTAAGAATTTCTATGTTTGGTGATGATATTGAAAAAATTACTTTACTTGATAATGTCTCACTTAGAGAAAAGCGTAAAGTTTCTCAAATGAAAATTTTTCCCGCAAAACACTATTTGATTGCAAAAGATATTCGAGAAAAAGCAGTAATGTCAATTAAAAATGAACTAGAAAAACGATTACCAGAACTCAATGAATTAGAAAAACAAAGATTGGAAATGAGAACAAAATATGATTTGGAAATGATAGAAGAATTAGGTTATTGTTCTGGCATTGAAAATTATTCAAGACATTTTGATGGAAGGAAAGCGGGTGAGAAAGCTTTTTGCCTGATGGATTTTTTTGGAGATGATTATCTACTTGTAATTGATGAATCTCATGTTACTTTGCCACAACTACATGGAATGTACAAGGGTGATTATTCAAGAAAAAAAGAACTTGTGACATATGGTTTTAGATCTGCCAAGTGCATATGATAACAGACCATTAAATTTTGAAGAATTTGAAGAATATTTGAAAAATGCAATTTTTGTATCTGCAACTCCAAGTGATTATGAAAAAAAAATATCTTCTCAAATAGCAGAGCAGACTAGTTAGACCAACTGGACTTCTTGACCCAACAGTGGAGATAAGAACCACAAAGAACCAAATGGATGATTTAATTCAGGAAATCGCTAAAAGAACGGCTAAAAATGAGCGTGTTTTAGTTACTACACTTACAAAGCGTATGGCTGAAGATCTTGCTGACTATCTATCAAAAAAGCAGGTAAAGGTAAGATACATGCATTCTGAAATTGAAGGGTTACAAAGAACCGAATTAATAAGACAATTAAGATTAGGCGAATTTGATGTACTAGTTGGAATCAATTTGCTAAGAGAAGGTCTGGATATTCCAGAAGTTTCCCTGGTTGCGATTTTAGATGCAGACAAAGAAGGATTTTTACGGAATTTTACAAGTTTAATTCAAACATTTGGAAGAGCTGCCAGAAATGAACATGGTTCTGTAATAATGTATGCTGATCATATCACAAAATCAATGTCCCAAGCGATGGAAGAAACAGACCGTCGTAGAGAAAAACAAATACAATACAACATACAGCATAAAATAACTCCTCAAACAATTATGAAATCAATTCCAGAACAAATTACTACTCTAGATGAATCAAAATTAAAATCAACACATGATCTTACTACTGAAATTATTGATCTTGAGGTTCAAATGAAAAAATATTCTGAAGATTTAGATTTTGAACGAGCAATTGAATGTAGAGATAGGATAAAACGATTGGAAAGGGAGATTAAATTTAAAGATGGCCGAAAATAAATTAAAAATTCGTGGTGCCCGACATCATAATCTAAAAAACATAGATGTTGATATACCAAAAAATAAGCTCGTTGTTATTAGTGGATTGTCTGGGTCTGGAAAATCAACTTTAGCTTTTGATACAATTTACGCTGAAGGACAGAGACGTTATGTAGAATCACTTTCTGCTTATGCTAGACAATTTCTTGAAATGATGGACAAGCCTGATGTTGACTCTATTGAGGGACTATCTCCTGCAATTTCAATTCAACAAAAAACTACAAGTAAAAATCCACGTTCCACTGTTGGAACAACCACTGAAATATATGATTACATGAGGTTACTTTTTGCACGAATTGGAATTCCATATTGTACAAATTGCTCAAGAAAAATATCTAGCCAATCAGTTGAAACTATTTGTGATACTGTTCTCAAAGACTTTGCAGGCCAAAAAATTCTGGTTTTATCGCCTATAATCCAACGAAAAAAAGGAACACATGAGAAATTATTTGAATCAGATCAAAAAAGATGGGTACTCTAGAATACGCCTAAATGGCGATATTTTGAGCCTAGATGAGACGATTCCTCCCCTTGACAGGCAGAAATGGCATAATGTTGAAATTGTTGTAGATAGAATACAAGTAGAAAAATCTGAACGATCCAGACTATTTGAAGGCACTCCAAACTGCAATCAAGGCATCCAAAGGAGATGCGATGATTTACTCCGAAAAATCTGAAAAAATTTTTTCACAAAATAATGCATGCCCATACTGTGGATTAACTGTTGGTGAATTAGAACCTAGAACTTTCTCCTTTAATTCGCCATTTGGAATGTGTAAGGCATGCAATGGATTGGGTGTAAAAATGGAGTTTGATGCTGATCTTGTAATTCCTGATAAAAGCAAATCAATTTTAGATGGTGCAATTGTTCCTTGGAGCGGACGATTTTCAGCATTTAGAAGACAAGCATTGAGAGCAGTCGGGAAAAAATTTGGTTTTGATTTGATGACACCTATTGAAAAAATAAAACCGCAGCATCTCCGGATTATTCTTAATGGTACTAATGATTTAATTGATTTTAAATATAGTTCTAGATCCGGAGACTCTTCTTGGCAATATACCAATGTGTTTGAGGGCGTGCTGGTTAATCTTCAACGCTCATTTATGGAAACTGACTCTGAATCAAAACGAGAATGGTTAAAACAATTCATGCGAGATACTCCCTGTACATCATGTCTTGGAAAAAAATTAAAACCTGAATCTCTTGCAGTAAAAATAAATGATAAAGGAATTATGGATGTATGTGATTTATCTATTGATCATTGTTATGATTTTTTTTCTACGTTAAACCTAACAGAAAATGAACAATATATTGCACGTGATGTACTCAAAGAAATTAAAGAGCGATTAGAATTTTTAATGAACGTTGGATTGAATTATCTTACACTCAACAGAACAAGTTCTACTTTGTCTGGGGGCGAATCGCAAAGAATAAGATTAGCTACTCAGATTGGTTCTAATCTTACAGGAGTTCTATATGTTCTTGATGAACCTACAATTGGATTACATCAACGAGATAATGAACGACTTATTAAAACGCTAACAAAGCTACGAGATCTTGGAAATACTGTCATAATTGTGGAGCATGACGAAGAAGTAATACGAAATTCAGACTGGATTGTAGATTTAGGTCCAGGTGCAGGAGTACATGGGGGAAATATTGTGTTTGAAGGAACAGTTGATCAAATTCTTGAAGATACTAATTCCATAACTGGAAGTTTTTTAAAAAATAATTCTCTAATCAAACTTGAAAACAAGATTCGAAATAATACTAATTCATTAATCATTAATGGGGCCACTGAAAACAATCTAAAAAATATTGATGTGGAAATTCCATTGGGTCTTTTTGTATCTGTTACTGGCGTATCTGGCTCTGGAAAATCTACTTTGATAAATGAAGTTTTGTTAAAATCCCTTGAAAATCATTTTTTCAAATCAGGTGTAAAATCTGGAAGACATAATTCAATTGATGGTCTTGAAAATATAGATAAAGTTATTGCAATAGATCAATCTCCTATTGGTAGGACACCTCGTTCAAATCCTGCCACATACATCGGGGCATTTACTTTCATTAGAGATCTTTATGCAAATACCGAATTATCAAAAGAAAGAGGATATGCCCCAGGACAATTTTCATTTAATGTAGCCGATGGACGATGTTTTGCATGTGATGGAGATGGTTTGAAAAAAATTGAAATGCAATTTTTATCAGATGTTTATGTAAAGTGCGATGAATGTAAAGGAAAACGATACAACACTGAAACCCTTTCGGTTATGTATAAAGGAAGAAATATTTCGGATGTTTTAGATATGACTGTGGATGAGGCATTGCAGTTTTTTGAAAATATTCCTGCAATAAAACGAAAATTACAAACTGTTTTTGATGTTGGCTTAGGATATATCAAATTAGGACAATCATCTACGACACTATCTGGAGGTGAAGCACAACGTGTAAAACTTGCCTCTGAATTATCAAAACGAGGCACGGGAAAAACGTCTTTACATTCTTGATGAACCCACAACAGGGTTGCATTTTGCAGATGTACAAAAACTTCTTGATGTGTTAAACAGATTGGTAAATCTAGGAAATACGGTACTGGTAATTGAGCACAACATGGATGTAATAAAAAATTCTGACTGGTTAATTGATTTGGGACCTGAGGGTGGTGATGAGGGTGGCAAAATAGTTGCTAGTGGGCACTCCTGATCAAGTTGCAAAAGCACCTGGAAGCTATACTGGAAAATATCTCAAAAAACTACTAAAACAATGACTTTTGATATTTCAAAAATCCACATTCCATCAAATCCAGGCATCTATTTGATGAAGGATTCTGATAAAAAAATTATCTATATCGGTAAGGCAAAAAATCTAAAAAACAGAGTAAAGTCATATTTTTTAAAAAATCAAAATTACAAAACACAAAAGCTTGTAGAAAACATTTCTGATATTGAATTTGTTTTGACTGATAATGAAAGCGAAGCATTTCTTTTAGAATCCAATATGATAAAAAAACATAGGCCAAGTTTAACATTGAATTAAAAGATCAGCAACGATACACCTATCTTAGAATATCAAACGAAAAATACCCTAGACTACTTGTTGCAAGACGAACACGCGATGGAAAGTTTCTAGGTGGTGGAAAAATTTTTGGTCCATTTATGCAAGGTAGCTCAAAACTACTTGACTATCGGTACTCTACGAAAAGCATTTCAAATTAGAATCTGTAAACAATTACCAAAAAAAGTCTGTCTTGGAATACCATTTGGGAAATTGTGAAGGTCCATGTGAATTCAAAGATGCTCAAGACAAGATATTCACAACATGTGTCTGCATTAGAAGAAGTACTAAAAGGAAAAAATCAAACCCAGATTTTTACAAAAAAATTAAAAGAAGAAATGACACAAGCTGCTGAATCACAACAATTTGAGCGTGCAAAGGATATTCGTGATACTTTGATTAGATTGGGATAGTCTTCAAACAAAACAAAAAATGGAATATGTTGAGAATTCTGATGAGGAATACTTTGGAATTAGGGATAAAGATCAAACTGTCACTGTAATGAATTTTAGAATGATTAATGGTGTGATGCGAGACAGTGACAAATTCTTTTTTGATCTTGTTGGGGATAATACTTTTTCAAATTTTCTTTTTCAGTACTATACTAGCCACCAAATTCCGAAATTTATCTTTGCTAGTGAACTTCCTGAAAATAAAACTACTTTTAGAATCCCTACTTTCTGAACAGGCAGGATTCTCAGTTGAAATTATTTGTCCTCAACGTGGTAAAAAAATGGATATCATTAATTTAATTCTGAAGAATATTTCTCTTGATTCACTCCAAAGGGGTGATCCTGGTTTGATTGAACTAAAAGAAGATTCTACATCTCTCTACAATTCCTCACATCATCGAATGCTTTGATATTTCTAATCATGGGGAAGATTTTGCAGTTGGTTCGATGTCTCGATTTGTAGGTGGCATGCCAAATAAATCCGGATACAGGAAATTTAAAATCAAAACAGTTTCTGGCAGAGATGATTTTGCGATGATCGCAGAAATTATCAAACGAAGATATCTCAGATTACTCGAAGATGAATTCACAATTACCTGACTTAATTTTAATTGACGGTGGAAAAGGTCAACTAAATGCTGCTCTTAATTCATTACAAGCACTTGCCTTGAAAATCCCGTTGTATTTCTCTTGCTAAAAAAAATGAGGAAATATTTGTCCCAAATCAAAAAAATCCTATTGTAATTCCAAAAGACAAGTCCCTCTTAAAATTTTACAGTATGCTAGAGATGAAACTCATAGATTTGGTCTGACATACAACCGAAATATACGTAAAAATCAAATAAAATAAAAAAAGAATTGTTGGTTAGTTCACTTTTATATTTCCAACCATCCATGGATGAACCATACAAAAGTAATCATAAGCTTCCTGATTTATCAAAGGTATGTGCATAAGTTGCACCTGCCATAATCAGACTACTATCAAATTCTCCTGAAGGGCCTTCACTTGGACTTCCACTTGTTACTGTATGTGCAGCAGTGTCAGTATTACTCCATTCAACAGTGTCTCCAACATTGATTGTATTTGATGCTGGTAAGAAACATGCATTTGATGTTTCACAACCTGGGGATGAGGATCCAGTTGGAATTGAAATGCTGATTTTCTGTGGACCAGTTGGTGTTGGTGTTGGTGTTGGTGTTGGTGTTGTTTCTGTAACACATTCACCTTGGTGATCTAAGGTTACTTTTGCAGCCTTTAGTGTACATAAATTACCATATGTGTTGCCATCGACGCCACACACAGGAATGTATTCTTTTGTACACACTATTGGTTGCTCCTCCACCGGTTTTACTGGAGTTGGTTCTTTAACTATTGGTGCAACATTCATGTTGGCATGATCTTGGATACTGCCACCATAGGATGCAAATCCTACACCTGCAGCTACAATTGCAATAGAAAATACAATTGCTGCTTTATCTATACTTGCCATATTGATCCATGTCTTTAGGCATACTAAATAAA
The DNA here is from genome assembly GCA_963825095.1 of uncultured Nitrosopumilaceae archaeon. GTDB lineage: Archaea > Thermoproteota > Nitrososphaeria > Nitrososphaerales > Nitrosopumilaceae > Nitrosarchaeum. Next base: position 78,339 of record CAWGRV010000015.1, on the reverse strand, counting down.
CCTAATCTTCATTTTTAAGTTAAAAATTTACTATAGTTACAAATTTTGTAAAACATGTTCTTTATGTCCAACTATTTATGTTATTTTTATCTTGATTTGATCTGTTGATTCAAGCAGATTTAACTATTTTTCAAGTTGCCAAGTATTATTTGGGGGCACCAACTTGTATTGAATTTTTAATTTTTTTCTGTTCAATCAATTGTCTGATAAAAAATGTTCTTTTTTCAATAAATTCATCAGGACTTTTTTTATTACCTGTTAGATGTTCGAACATTATTTTATCATCTAATACTAGTTTTACAGTATCTTAATTTTTTATTATAAATGTACCAATCCCCCAAAATAATCCAGCATGTAATGAGATATACTTTGATTGTTGATCACTAACTTTATCAAAGTAAATATCTGGATGTTCTCTTTTTTATTCTACTCTGGAATTGTTTGTTTGAATAATCCATCTTATTTTTTTTGCATCTCCATCAAAAAATAACACATGCTCCAATTGTCAATCAAAAAGGGGCTCTTTGTCTATATATTTTGAATCCTCCCCTTATGATCAAAGATTCAAAGACGAATACATGCTAGAATCACACTCATTTTTTTCAAAAATGGTAGATGAGTTGATAGAATTCTCCCAATATGATCCTGAATTGGCTGATGGAATTAGATGGCTTGATGATCAAGCACAAAAAAAAGGTATTACATTTTATGATATGGTTTTTGAAGTACTGTACAAGCATGATGTTAACTGTAAGGCAAAAGAATGGCTTAACACAAGAAATTAGAATTTATTTTCTCAAATCAAGAGTTTTGTATTCGCAACCTTCCGGTCCACAATATTTTCCCACATAAACTGCATTAGGTCTGTATAATGCAGGTTTTGGTGCCGCCTCTGCAAATTTTTCTTCAATGATGTGTGCTGCCCAACCTGCAACTCTTGATATTGCAAAAATTGGGGTATTGAGATCCATTGGAATTTTTAACATATGGTAAATTGAAGCGCTATAAAGATCAACATTCGGGTAAATTTCTTTTCCTTTTTGAGATTTCATTTCTGAAATTGTCGTGGTTTCTATTTTTTCTGTAATATCATACCATTGGTCTCCAGTTTTTGCAGCAAGTCTTCTTGATAATTCTTTTAGAACTTGTGCCCTAGGATCAAATGTTTTATAAACTGCATGACCCATTCCCATGACTCTTTCACCTTTACTCATTTTTTCTTTAATCCATGGAACAACATTATCGATTGTTCCAATATCTAAAAGCATTTTCATCACCTCTGTATTTGCTCCACCATGCAGTTCCCCACTAAGCGCACCAATTGCAGCGCTTACGGCTGAATACATGTGTGCCCTTGTGGATGCTACTTGCCTTGCAACAAATGTTGATGCATTAAAACTGTGATCTGCATGAAGTATCAAACATATGTCAAAAATCTTTTCAACTTCTGCATCTGGCTTTTCCCCAAACATCATGTATAGAAAATTTGCAGCATGATCTAAGTTTGGGTCTGGATCTACTACTTCTAACCCATCTCGAATTCTATGCCAACTTGCAATTATTGTAGGTACTTTAGCAATCAAATTAATTGCCTTTTCATAACTTGCTTCTTTAGTTGAAAATTCCTCATCGTAATACCCTGCCAATGCTGCAACAAATGCTTGTAACATATCCATTGGGTCTGCATCTTTTCTCCAGTTTCCCATATTGATCTGCATTCTTTTGGGAATTAGTCGTGCTTCATTTAACCGAAATTTGAAGTCTGCCAGTTGTTCCTTGGATGGTAATTCATCATGTAATAGCAAATATGCCGTTTCTTCATAGTTTGATTTTTTTGCTAAATCTAAGATATCATAGCCACGATAAATTAGCTTGCCTTTTTCTCCATCTATGGCTGAAATTTTTGTATCTGCCACTTCGATTCCACGCAGGCCTATGTTTTTTGTTTCCATACTGTATATCGAAGAAATCTTTTATTATATTTTCGCAAGAAATCATGTCTATGAAATTTAGTAATTAGTCTAATATGGCAACTCTGGGTCATAAATGAACAATTTTCATAAAAAACTAAATGAATCCAATTGAAAGAAAATTCTTGGACAAACTTGATCATATTGTTTTAACTGCTACCCCTGAAGAGCTCAGAAAAATTCAAGAAGTTGATAGACAAAATCAATTGAATGGAATGTCCTTTTATGACGGATTTGTAAATTCACAGTCTTTGGCAAATCAGACGATGAAGCAGGAATCTAGGGACTCGAAAAAGTAATTCATTCTTGATTTAAATGAGGGTTTGCAAGTGAATCGACATTAATGGTATTATCTAAACCAAAAACTGCTAAGATTCATAAGAAAAAAGATATAAAAAAAATAATCCCCTCAAAACAACAAAGAACTAAAGTAATTTGTATTTCACACAAAGAGGATGCCGATGGTATAAGCTCTGCATCTTTGATTAGACAAGCTTTTGGTGGTGATTCTGTTTTGGTTGATTATCCAGGTCAAATGGAAAGTATACAAAAAATTTGTCTTGATGACAAATTAAAATCTCTATACATTTGCGATTTAGGTCTTAGTAAAAAAAATCAGGATGAATTTGTTGACTTGATGAGAACGTTGAGAAAAAATCACGTTCTAGTAACCTATATTGATCATCATGATATAGACCCAAAAATTGTTGCAGAATTAGAAAAAATTAAGGTGAAAGTAATTCATGATATCAACGAATGCACTACGATTCAAGTGTATAACGCATTTAAATCTAAACTCTCTGATCATGCTCCTTTCATTGCAGCATGTGCTGCTATTACTGATTACATGGAAGATCGACCAATTGGTTCAAAACTACTGCAAATTTATGATAGACAATTTGCATTGATTAATGCAACTGTTCTTACCTACAACATAGTTGGCCACCAAAAAGATCTAGATTATCTGTTATATTTGGTGGAAGAATTAGCAGCATCTAAATTTCCACATGAAATCCCAAATACGTTTGAATTTGCACAAATTCAAGTTGAGAAACTTGCCCAAATAATTTCCAAAGTCAAAAAAGGTATGAAAGTTATGAAGAATATTGGGTATATGGAAATTATGGATTCTGGGGCAAGCGGTGCGGTAAATTTTGTTTTAGGACTATCTGGAAAAGATGTTGGTGTTGCATACAAGGAACGGGTAGATCATGGTATCTATGCGGTTTCCGTAAGAGGTTCAAGAACTTGTAAAATTCACTTGGGAAAAATTGTCAATATTCTTGCAACAGAACTTGGTGGTTCAGGTGGAGGTCATGATAAAGCATGTGGTGCCGTTATTCCCAAACCAAAAATCCAAAAATTCCTTAAAGAATTCAATAAACGATTAAACTGACTGCGACTATTGTTTGATTATTTTTAGCTTGAAATTTCAATAACTGCATCAATTTCTGTCATGGCATTTAATGGCAAACTTGAAACTCCGACTGCAATTCTAGAATGCTTTCCACTCTCTCCAAATATTTCATAAAACAAATCCGATGCTGCATTGATTACTTTTGGGTGTTGAGTGAATTCTGGTATTGAATTAACAAAACCATTGAGCCTCACAATTTTAGAAATCTTTTGTAAATCTCCCAATTCTTTTTTAATTTGAGCCAATATGTTGATTGCACAAATTCTTGCAGATTCTTTTGCAATTTCAATATTTTCGTCTGAAACTTTTCCAGTAAATGCAACTTTGCCATCAATCATTGGTATTTGACCTGATACATACATCAAATTACCTGATTTTACAATTGGAATGTAGGAACCTGCAGGATTTGGTGGTATTGGTATTTTAATTCCGATGGTTTTTATTTTTTCTTCAATCACGGCATTTTGTATATTTTGTTGACTGATTTTAATTTTTACTTATTTTGATGAGAACTTTTTCCCCTTTGGTTGAATTATTCTGGTATGCGGTTCTAGTTGTATATCCTTGTTTTTGCAAACATCCATCCAAAATCGCTACCCATGGCAACGAATGTCCGCTATTCAATCTTGAATCTATTGTTATGATTTTGGTATTGGTGTCAAAATTGACATGACCTGAACACATTATTTGAAGTGCAGCATCCATCATTTCAATTATTTCGTCAATCGATTTAATTTTTAAATTTACACCATTCTTCTCAAGCAATTTAAGCACGTCAAACTCAGGTTTTTTTGAAACAATGATTGAGTTTAGTATGTGTGTTAATCCATTTTCATTAATGATCTGAATGATTTTGTAAAGTTCTTGAGCTTCATTTTTTGTCATATCTGCAAATGATTCTGTTTTTAATGCATTTTTCCAAATATTTGCAAATACTCTATTTTGGTTAATTCCTAATACTTCAGTTGAAGAGAATACTGCACCCTTGCCATTTTCATTGTCTATTATCAATAATTCTGTCTCATCAAAAATAAAGCAATTTTGAATTATATCTGAGATTCGAATTTTTACTTCATTAGGAATCATTCTATAGGTTTCTGAACAAAGTTGTGTTGATGGAATCATTATTTTTACTTCTATATTTCGACGTAAGACTGACAATAATTGTTCTTTACATTCACCCAAAAGACCCAATCCCCATTGATCCACCATGATATTTATTGAAAATTTTGAGCCATCTATCATAATTCTTAATTGTTCCAGCACATTGTTTGCACTAACTTGAAAATACCTTTTTTCTTCAGAACCTCTGGATTTTCTGCTCTCCTCACTTGCTTTTTTAAGATTTGACACTAAGGTATTCATTGCATTTACTTTATTGATTTGCTCATGTATAATTTCATCAAAAGCATCTTCAGGAGCAATTGCTGTACACATTATTGGTTTGCTCTTTGAAATGATTGCTAACCGCTTATTTTCCAACTTTAGTAAAGTAGGATATATTTTGGTTCTTGGAAGATCTGAATAATATGCAAGTTCACTTGCAGAAATTGTTCCTTTTGAGATAAGTGCTACATATGCCTGAGCTTCATACTTGCTTAATCCAAATTCCTCGAGGCTGACAGTTAATGCTTGCTCATTTACCATGCTTTTACTTGCTAGGTGATTAGGTAAAATCGAGAGCTAAATTCCTTTATACAAATACTCAAAAAAATTCAAAATTGTAACTGCGGCACGGTGTTACCGCAGTTACTGTTAAAATTGTGACATGGTCTTGAAATACAAAATCTATTGTAATAAGTTAACGTTATGACTAATTTGAATTTATTTGATTTGGAGTCTGAGAATATGATGAAAACTGTTACAATCATTCCTAGACTACAATATTCAAACAAGCTTCTTGAAGGTATTGTAGATAATCTAGAAAATAAAAGAAATGAATTACAAAAATTAAACCGATTTTTGTCTGATTTGAATGATGATTCTATCATTAGAACACTTGATTTAGAAAAAACTATTTCGTTTTCATTAGAAATTCTCAACTATATTAAGAAAAGATTGAATTCTGTTTCTGGAATAAATAGCATACCTGAACTTCTTCCTTTGATCATTCCTATGGTTAGAACTGTGAGTGCACAGCTTTTTAGCATACAGCCTATATACAGTCAAAAATTATGCGAATTATCAGTTCATTTAGGAAGTATTGTTCTTGATTCTGCAATTATTACTCGTGCTCGATTTGATTTTAGTCAATCTAATGAAGAATCCTTATTGATACTTGATGAAGTAAAATTAATCGTAGACTCTAAAATAAGTAAGCGGTATCCTAATCTTGATTATTTTAAATCTTGCAATACTTGAATTTTTTTAACCCTAAACACGATTTTAAAAAGGATATAACATGTCTTCAAGCAATTTCTCTAAAAATAGAAAAAAACTTATCCAAGTCTTAATATCCCCGATGATGAAAAAATTGCTAAATTAACTGCAGAGGAATTACAGGATATAAATAAAATTGTAGGATTGGCTAATTTTATACTTCTTAAATATGAGGATAAAAAAGAGACACATTCTATACTGCAACAATTTGTTTCAATAATTACTGAATCTGTTCAATCTATGGAATGTATTGATGATGACATTTCTGAATTAATTCTTTCTGCCGAAGATTCTATCAATAAAGTCAAAAACATTCATTCTAAAATTTCAGAAAATTCTGATCCTTGAGACATCTTATCTTGATGAATCACTTAACAATTCACCTAAAACTAGTTCAATTAATTTAACCAAATTTGCTAGAGTGATTAACACCACTGAATACCAACAAAATTCTCAAGGAAATACTACACAGGTGATATAGATGAGTTTAGCCCCACAAGAATTAGAAAACAACGCAAGTAAATATGCCTCAGAGGCAATCAAATTTGATTCACAAGGAGCACGAGGTATGGCTATCACGCATTATCAACATGCTATAGATTCACTTGTTAAACTATTACAACTATATCCAACAAGTAAACTCAATCCTATTTACAAAGATCGATGTAATTCTTATCATAATCGAATCCAAGCACTTCAAGAATCTCGTGGAGTTGAACCTGCTGTAGACCCAAACGCCTCTCCTAAAGAACAAAAGGCTTCTGTGCAAAGGCAAACGGAAGAAAATGATTTTGAAGAATTAGTTATGAAAGAAAAACCAGATATCAGCTGGGATGAGGTAATTGGTTTGGATGATGCAAAAAATGCATTACGTGAATCTATAGTTTATCCTACAAAACGACCTGATCTTTTTCCATTAGGTTGGCCAAAAGGAATGCTGCTTTATGGTCCCCCTGGAACCGGTAAAACAATGTTAGCTGCTGCCACTGCTAATGAAATGGATGGTTATTTCATTAATGTAGATGCTGCATCTATGATGAGTAAATGGTTGGGTGAGGCTGAAAAAAATGTTTCAAAATTATTTCATATGGCACGAAGCTATGCTGAAAAAGAAGGTAAACCTGTAATTCTTTTTGTTGATGAAGTTGATTCTCTTTTAGGATCTAGAAATAGTGAGGTTGGTGGAGAAGTACGAACTAAAAATCAATTTCTGACAGAAATGGATGGTGTTAACGGTAAAGGTAAAAATTTAATGCTCTATGTTATTGGTGCAACTAACAAACCCTGGAGTCTTGATTGGCCTTTTCTTAGACGATTTCAAAAAAGGATCTATGTTTCACTCCCAACCCAAGAAGCAAGAGAAAAATTATTTGAACAATATACGGCTCCTCTCAAAAAAGACCTAAGAGTGAACATATCAGAACTAGCACGATTATTTGACGGATATAGTGCTAGTGATATCAAAGATGTATGCCAAGCCGCACAAATAAAAGCAGTTCATGAAATATTCAATGCCCCAGACTACCATGAACCAGTAGAAGGTGAAACCCCGAAACAACCACGTGAATTGACAACTTCTGACTTTAAAGAAATCATGTCAAGAAGAAAACCAAGTGTCTCACTAGAGATGATTCGTGCATACCACAAGTGGAGCGAAGAATTCAGAGCCCTTTAGCAATTAAATTTATTTTTGCGATCAACCTTCAAAAAACTTAAATCAACGATAAAAATTACTCGTCGAGGGTCACAATTACTACAAAGAAATCAAGCCACGCAGACAAGTTTGGAAAACTGATTCTTGATGATGGCACCGTTCTTGAAGGGAAGGGATTTGGTTATTCTACGACTGTTTTTGGTGAAATAGTCTTTAATACTGGGATGGTGGGTTATACTGAGACACTTACTGATCCATCTTATAGTGGACAAATATTGGCTTTAACCTATCCACTTGTAGGAAATTATGGAGTTCCTGATCCATCAATTAAAGATAAAGATGGAATACCAAAGTTCTTTGAATCTGATAAAATTCAACTAAGGGGATTAGTTGTTCATGAACTTTCTCTAACTGCAAGTCATTGGAATCTAGTAATGACCCTTGATGAATGGTTGTATAATGAAAAAATCCCAGGAATTTCTGACATTGATACAAGGATCATTAACAAAAAAAATTCGTGCAGGTGGTGTAATGATGGCCGCATTGGTGGTGTCTGATACTGAAATAAATGATGATGAAATAAAAAAGCAACTTGCATCTGCACCGAACTATAATTCTGAACAATTTATGGATATAGTATCTACTAAACAAGAAGTAGTTTATGGATCTGAAGATCAATCTGTAGTTGTAATTGATACTGGTACAAAGAATGCAATTCTAAGAAATATCCGTGAACTTGGATACAAAGTAATTAGACTTCCTTGGAATACTTCATTTGAAAAAATTTTATCTTATCGTCCAAAAGGAGTTGTAATTAGTAATGGGCCAGGTGATCCTCAAAAATGTTCAGATACAATACAAACTGCAAAAAAACTAATTGAAAATAATATACCTACACTTGGAATTTGTTTGGGTGCTCAAATAATTGGGATTGCTGGGAACACTCAAACTTATAAATTGAAATATGGTCACCGAGGACAAAACAAACCTTGCATTAATTTAGATAATGATCAGATTTATGTTACAAGTCAGAATCATGGTTACGGAATAACACCGGAATCATTGAAATCTTCTGAATTTAATTTATGGTTTACAAACGCAGATGATAAAACAGTTGAAGGAATAAAACATAAAACACAAAATTGTATAGCAGTTCAGTTTCATCCTGAAGCTACACCTGGACCTAATGACTGTAAATTCATCTTTGAAGAGCTCAAACACCTTATGGAGGAAGGTAAATCTGCCAAAAAATGAGTCGATAAAAAAAATTCTTGTACTTGGAAGTGGGGCAATAAAAATCGGAGAAGCCGGCGAAAGTCGTTAAAACGACCGTCAATTTGACTACTCCGGAAGCCAATGCCTCAAAGCAATACATGAAGATGGATTGAAAAGTGTCTTAATCAATCCAAATATTGCTACAATTCAAACTGACACAAGATTTGCAAATAAGGTGTATTTGCTTCCTGTAAATGTTGAATATGTGCAATCTATTATCGAAAAAGAACAACCAGACGGAATAATGCTGGCCTATGGCGGGCAAACTGCTTTGAATTGCGGTGTTAATCTTGCAGAGTCTGGAATACTTCAAAAATACGGTGTACGTGTGTTAGGTACACAAATTCCTGGAATTCAAAAAACGGAGGATCGACAACTTTTCAAAGATTCCATGAACCAATGTAATGTTCCAATTTTAAAAAGTAGAACTGTCAGAAATTTTCCTGATGCAAAGGAGATTGCTCAAGAATTAGGATATCCAGTAATTATTCGTGTAGCATATACTCTAGGTGGTAAAGGTGGTGGTGTTGCATACAATGAAATTGAATTGCACGAAATTGTAGAACGAGGTCTAAGGGCAAGTCTTGTTGGCCAAGTTCTGATTGAGGAATATATCGGACATTGGAAGCAAATAGAATATGAGGTAATGCAAGATTATGAAGGAAATAATGTAATTGTTTGTAATATGGAAAATGTCCTTTCAATGAAAGTTCATACTGGGGATAATATTGTGGTTGCACCTTCACAAACAATCGATAATCATGAATATCATATGCTTCGTTCTGCAGCTTTACGTGCAACAAAACACGTCGGAATTGTAGGTGAATGTAACATTCAATATGGATTGGATACTGACTCTGATAGATATGTGGCAATTGAAATAAACCCTAGGTTGTCAAGATCATCTGCACTAGCAAGTAAAGCGACAGGTTATCCACTTGCATACATTTCTGCAAAAATTGGATTGGGATATACATTACCAGAACTAGAAAATAGAATTACAAAAACAACCACTGCTTGTTTTGAACCGTCACTAGATTATATTGTGTGTAAACATCCAAGATGGGATTTTGCAAAATTTGATCTTGTGAATAGAAAACTCGGTCCTACTATGAAATCCGTAGGCGAAGTCATGGCAGTGGGAAGGAGTTTTGAGGAATCACTGCAAAAATCAATACGAATGCTTGATATTGGAAATGATGGTCTTGTTTTAAACCGAGCAAATGGAAAAACATATGGCGAAGAACAAATAGAAGATCATCTTTCTCATCCTGATGATACGATTCTGTATTACGTCGCAGCAGCCATCAAGATGGGAATTTCAGTTGAAAGAATTTATCGTCTTTCTTCAATTAATCCGTGGTTTGTTGAAAAAATTAAAAATATCGTGGAACTTGAATCAAAACTAAAGCAGGAAGAAATCACTCCAACTTTACTTTGGGAAGCAAAAAAGAAAGGTTTTTCAGATAAACAAATTGCTCGTGCAAAAGACAAATCTCCAGAAGAAATACGTGAAATCCGTAAGAAGGCAGGAGTTTTACCAACTGTGAAACAAATCGACACATTAGCTGCTGAATGGCCTGCAGTTACTAACTATCTTTATCTGACATATGATGGCAATCAAAATGATATTCTGGTTAATCCTGAAGAGAAAGGGGTGATGGTACTTGGGGCAGGTCCATATCGTATTGGTAGTAGTGTGGAATTTGATTGGGGCACTGTAAACATGGTGTGGGGATTACAAGAAAATGGAGAAAAAAATGTTTCAGTTGTAAACTGCAATCCTGAAACTGTTTCAACTGACTATGATATATGTTCAAGACTGTATTTTGAAGAATTGACTTTAGAAAGAATTTTGGATATTGCTGAATTTGAAAATCCAAAGGGTATTGTTACTTGCGTTGGTGGTCAAACTGCAAATAATTTGACATTGAATCTTGCTAAAAATGGAATTAACATATTAGGAACTGCAGCATCTGATGTTGATAGAGCTGAAGATCGTTCTCAATTCAGTTCTGAGTTAGATAAACTACACATACAACAACCTCGATGGCAAGCTTTTTCAAATCTTAACGAGGCAAAACTTTTTGCACAAGATGTAGGATTTCCAGTAATTGTTCGACCTTCCTATGTATTATCTGGAGCTGCAATGAAGGTAGTATGGTCGCAAATTGATCTAAAAAAATATGTTAAAGAGGCAACTGATGTGTCGCCTGATCATCCTGTTGTAATCTCAAAATTTATGCTAAATTCACTAGAAGTCGATGTAGATGGAGTTAGTGATGGAACTGATGTCATAATTGGCGCAATAGTGGAACACATTGAGAGTGCAGGTGTTCATTCTGGTGATGCTATGATGTGCATCCCACCATGGAGACTAAATAATAAAACTATAGATACTATAACTGAATATTCTACAAAAATTGCAAAAATATTCAATGTTAAAGGACCTTTCAACCTTCAATTTTTAATTCACGATGATCATGTCTATGTAATTGAACTCAACATAAGGGCTTCCCGTTCAATGCCGTTTGTATCAAAACTTGTAAAAACTAATCTAATCTCACTAGCAGCAAAAGCAATTTTAGGTAAAAAATTGCCAAAATTGCCTGAGAACAAATGGCGTAAAATTCCAAATTTTGGAATCAAAGTGCCGCAATTCTCCTTTATGCAGTTAGATGGAGCTGATATTACACTTGGTGTGGAAATGCAATCCACTGGTGAGGTTGCTTGTTTCGGTACAAGTTTCTATGATGCATTAGTCAAAGGGACTTACTTCTGCAGGATACACCTTACCTTCTACTGGCACTGCTCTTGTAACAGTTGGAGGTGCTCAAAATAAAGAAAAATTATTACAACCAATTTCAAGATTGAAGAGTCTTGGATTTAATATTTTGGCAACCGAGCACACCGCAGAATTTTTTGAAGAAAAAATTGGAGACGTTAAAGTAGTTCACAAAATTTCAGAACCTACCAGAAAACCCAATATCTCGGATTTGCTTTATGAACGAAAAATAGATTTTATCATAAACATTCCAAGTACATCAACCCTTGAAAAATATGTAGGAATGCTTGAGGATGAATATCAAATCAGAAGAAAAGCATTGGAATTAGGAATTCCTGTTCTTACTACAATTGAGTTGGCAGATTCCTTTGTAAAAACTTTGGAATGGTTAAAAGTTAACAAAACCACAAAGGATTCTATCGAGCCATATGATGACTTCAATTAATTATTTCATCTATGTAATGATCAAATTGAATTGATCAAAATATTGCATTTTTTTTCACTAAATCAACTAGTATGATTTCGAAAAATTAGTTCATCATTTATTTTAACTTTAACTATAACACCTGATTGATTAATGATTCATCTCCTAAAATTGTTCCATCAAGTGTAATTATTCTAGCAGATGATATTTGCTTTATTTTTTCAATTATTGGAGAAATTGATTTTTTATATTTTTTTTTGTGTGTGGCATAAAAATATTTGTTAAATGATGGAATTATTATAATTTCAATTTCTCCTATTTTATCTGGAAACAAATTATGTTTTTCTGTCTTTATTGAAATCCATACTCTTTGGCCATTTAATACTGAATCATCTTGAAAAAATACTGGGTGTAGATGACCCATGATAATTTTATCTATGTGAGAAAAATTTTTTGATGGCATTGTATGGCCATGAGTTAATAGTATGTTTTCTAATACCATCCCAGTAGAGCTAATCATTGAAATATTTTTTGGAACTAATTTTTGTATATTTGCATCATGATTTCCAGGAATAAGTACCACTTCGCATTTCTTGACGATGCTCTCAAAAAATAATGGGACTTCATCCCATTCACTTTTGGAAATGGTTTTGATGCTGGATTTTATATCTCCTAATAAAATAACTGAATCTGGTTTTTCGAAATCAATTATATTGGATAACTCATCTATGGTTTCCTTAATTGAAGAGTTTTTTCCAATAAAAATTTTATTTAATGTAAGATCACTTTCAAATCCAATATGAAAATCAGTTGCTATTAGATTTTTTTTCTTTCCTTCCAAGATCATAACTGGTTTTGATGGGACTATCCTTATCTGTGGCATCAAAGATATACAACAGACTTTGAATTAAATTCTTATGAGTGATGATTCTCAAAGAATTGAATCTACAGTTTCTGAAAAACGCGTTAAATTGCATTTTTTTGAACCTAGTCAAAGAAAAATTTGGACTGTAGTTGGAAAATCGGAAGAGCATTGGTTAGATCCAGAGGCTGAGGTTTGTTCTTGCCCTGGTTATTATTTTGGTAGACTAAGTGGGAAATCAACTTGCTATCATTTAGAATCAGCGTATTTGGCTAAACAAGAAAACAAAATTGAAACAATTATTTTTTCAGATGAAGAGTATGCTGATTTTATTTCAGGATTAATTTCAGATTTATAAAATTCGATTATTCGAACTTGTTAATAACTAGAAATAACATAACTCAATGTGGATGAAAATCAATATAATTTGTTAATTGAAAAGATTGCAAATTCTATGGAGATCGATGCTTTGCCAATCGATGAGCAAAATCTCCAAAAACTCCAAAAATATAAGGATCAGGTAAAATCTAATTCAAATCTTAATGATGAAGAAACAATGAGGGTTGTTTATGAGTCACTACTCTACTTAAAATTAAAAAATTCCGATTCTGGTGACCCATTACAAAAGGGAGATGAATTTGGTGCAGGATTCAGCTAATTTTATTCTAATGGAATAGTCTCTAGATCCTCTTTAGAAACACCTTTCCAGAGTCCAATCATTCCCTCAGGTTCCACTTTTTCAACCTTGGTTATATTTTGAATTTTAATGTGATCTGGTGCTGGTGGCATCCACAACATTGCCATATAGTCTCCCACATTTCCAGTTTTACTTGGCAACGCCATTATAATTTTCTCTTTTAAAAATCCCTTTGAGACTAGGGCGTTTATTGCTTTTTCTTTAAGATCCATTCTTCCATGTGTAAATAAATAGATGTTTTTTTGAGTATCGATTTTTATCATATTATGTTTGATCTCTTTAACTAAATCAATCTTTCCTGAATTTTTCTTCCAAAAAGGGTTAAATTAGAATAAACAAGACTATGATCTGTGAAAATATTCACTGTTGGTAGTAAATCATTCGTTACAAGCTTCCAATTAGCCGGAGTCCCTGGCATAATTTCGGAGACTCCTAAAAAAGCATTTGATGAAATTAAGAAACTTACTGATGATTCTGACGTTGGGTTGGTGTTAGTCAGTGATGATGTAACAGAATCAATTAGCGATGAGTTAACTGCACTTAGAGCTACAAAATCGACTTTAGTTTTTGCCTTGCCATCTGTTGGAAGTGAAAAATCTGAAGTGGACTACAGATTAATGCTCAAAAAGATCCTTGGTGTTTAATTTAATCTACTTATATTCTATATTCTAAAGTTTTGATATGAAAACAGCATTTGTCAAAAACCCTTCTATGATTTCAATTGATGAAATAGATACTCCACCCCTGAAATCTGGAGATATTTTGGTGCAAATGGGTGCTTGTGGGATATGTGGATCTGATCTCGAAAAAGTTTTTGGAGAATATGGAAAACCCTCGATGCGATTAGGTCATGAACCTGCAGGAGTCATTATAGGTGTCAGTTCTGATGTAAAAAATTTCAAAATAGGCGATAGAGTATTTACTCATCATCATGTTCCATGCTATTCTTGTCATTTCTGCAAACACGGCAATGAAACAATGTGTAAGAAATATTCCGAATCAAATCTTTTTCCATGTGGGTTGTCTGAAAAATTTGTTGTACCAAAATGGAATGTGGATCATGGAGGTGTGCTTAAAATTCCTGATACTATGAGTTTTGAGGAAGCTGCAATGATTGAACCACTAGCATGTTGTATTCGATCATGGACAAAATGCTCCTACTTTGAAGGAGATTCGGTAGCAATTTTTGGTGTTGGACCTACAGGTATGATGCACGTCATGCTTGCACAATTTAAAAAATTTTCTAAGATTTTTTGTTTTGACTTAAATGATTTCCGATTAAGCTTTGCAAAAAAATTCAATATTTCAGATTCAATTAATTCATTAGATCCTTTGAGGAAACAAAAGATTTTGGATCAGACTGACGGAGAAGGTGTAGATATTGCAATAGTAGCAACAAGCAGTCTTAAAGCATTAGATGATGCAATTGAAATGGTACGCAAAGGTGGAATTGTGATGATGTTTGGTGTTCCTTCAAAACAAGCTGAAATTGTTTTGGATATGAACAAAATATATTCTAAAGAAATCACGCTAGTAACAAGTTATGCAGCATCTGATATTGATACAAAAGATGCTCTTAAATTAATTGAATCCTCTCAAATCGATGTAAAGCGGTTGGTGACTCACACATATTCCATTCAAGATTCTCAAAAAGCATTTGATCATGCTAGAAGTGGAGATAATGCAATGAAAATAATAATTACAAAATAAGAAACGCTTAAGAAAGGTATTTTTATTCTTTCAAAATCGAAGATACATGGATTGGGGATTACAAAATAGACTTTCACAAATTATTAAACCACAAAATAACCGCGCATTAATGTTGGCAGTTGATCATGGATATTTCCTAGGTCCCACTGAAAAATTAGAAAATCCAAAAAAAGTAATTTCTCCGCTCTTGAAATACTGTGATTCTTTAATGCTTACAAGAGGAGTACAAAGAACATCTGTTCCAACATTTACTAATGTGCCTATGGTTTTACGAGTATCTGGCGGTTCAAGTATTATTGGGGAGGATTTATCCCAAGAAGATATCACAGTTAGTATTAAAGAAGCAATTAGACTTAATGCATGCGCACTAGCAATGTCTATTTTTGTTGGCTCAAAATTTGAGCATCAAACTATTGTAAATCTCGGAAAATTAGTCAATGAAGCCGAAGAATATGGAATTCCAGTACTTGCAGTAACAGCTGTTGGGAAAGAACTTGGGAAAGATGCTCGTTATCTATCATTAGCATGTAGAATAGCTGCTGAGCAGGGTGCTCACATTGTTAAGACATATTATTGTGATAATTTTGAGAATGTTGTTCAATCTTGTCCTGTACCAATAATCGTTGCAGGGGGTAAAAAAATATCAGAACTAGATGCGTTACGATTAACATACAATGCAATCAAAGGTGGGGCTGTGGGTGTTGACATGGGACGAAATATCTGGCAATCTGAAAATCCCGTTGCAATGATAAGATTCTGTTAGATATATTGTTCACGGAAATGCAACTGTGGAACAAGCGTTCAAATTATATCAAAAACTACGTAATGAAAAACCTCAACAAAACAAACCTCAACAAAACAAACCTCAACAAAACAAACCTCAACAAAACAAACCTCAACAAAACAAACCTCAACAAAACAAACCTCAACAAAACAAACCTCAACAAAACAAACCTCAACAAAACAAACCTCAACAAAACAAACCTCAACAAAACAAACCTCAACAAAACAAACCTCAACAAAACAAACCTCAACAAAACAAACCTCAACAAAACAAACCTCAACAAAACAAACCTCAACAAAACAAACCTCAACAAAACAAACCTCAACAAAACAAACCTCAACAAAACAAACCATCTGGAAATAAAAAATAAGTTAATTTTTTATTGTCGATAGATGGATATGTGCAATTTTCCATGTTGGCTGTCTAACTAACACAAAAGTTGCTCTCCCAACAATTGAAATGTGCTCACCAGTATACGCCTTTGTATCTACTAACATTCCTTTTTGTTCTAACTCCAAAGCTATTACAGCTGTGTTTTCAAATACACTGATTTTTGGATTTCTAATTTGATAATCATAATCAGAAATACTTATGAATTTTAATTCCTCTAATTCAATAGTAGTTTGGAAATCTTTAAGATCATATGGTGGTAAATCACTAAAACTTGAAAACCTAGAATCGTTGAGATGAATATCTCTAAGAAAAGAAAAATCCTTCGTCTTTCCTGATTCAAATAGTGTTTCAATTATTCTAATAATTTCTTCATTTTCAGACAAAATTGCTGTTTCAAAATATGAAAAATATCTGTTTAAGTCTTATGGGGCAAAACACCTCAAAAAATACCCGTAGTTTTCTGAGAATCTTTATTAATTATCAAATGTAGATTACTTTTGAATTTCAATGAGCATAACGACAACTGACACATTACGTGTATTGTTACTAGTTGATCTAGTACTGTAAATTGAATTTTGAATTTTCACACATTAAAATTATGGAGATGAATTTGAATGAATAAAATGGAAACTATGACTGGTGCAAGGGCATTGATGGTGGCTATGGAAAAAGAAGGCGTCAAAGAAGTATTTGGTTTGCCAGGTGGTGCAAATCTTCCCATGTATGATGAATTTGCTAGATGTGATATTCGCCATATTTTGGTAAGACACGAACAATCAGCAGCACATATGGCAGATGGATTTGGGCGAGTCAGCAGAAAACCTGGTGTATGTTTTGCCACATCTGGACCCGGTGCAACTAACATTTTAACTGGAATTGCTACTGCACAAGCTGATTCTTCTCCCATGGTTGCCGTTACTGGTCAAGTTCCAGTTGCAATGATTGGAAAAGACGCATTTCAGGAAAGTGATATCATTGGGATGGCAAACCCTGTTGTAAAGTATGCATTTCAACCAAGATCTCCTGATGAGATTCCAGGAATAGTTAGAAAAGGATTCTATATCGCGGAAACTGGTCGACCCGGACCTGTTCTTTTAGATATTCCAAAAGATGTCCAACAAAAAGAAGCGAATATGATTTTCCCAGATGAATTTAAAATACGTGGATATCATCCATGGGCTGATCCTGATATCATACATATTGAAAGAGCAATTGAAATGCTACTAAGTGCTGAAAGACCAATAATCTTAGCTGGTGGTGGAACCATTATTTCTTCTGCGTTTGCAGAGCTCCAATCTGTATCTGAATTGCTAATGATTCCAGTAGTTACTACCTTCAAAGGTAAGGGCGCATTTCCAGAGAATCACCCATTGTCTTTGGGACCAATTGGAATGCATGGTCATGCAGAGGCAAATAAAATGATGACTGAAGCTGATTGCGTATTGGCCATAGGTACAAGATTTTCTGATAGATCTGTTGGAACCTTTGAAGCTTTTGAAAAGAGACTTAAAATTATTCATATGGATGTAGATCCTGCAGAAATTGGCAAAAATCAAACTACCTCTGTTGCGGTAGTTGGTGACGTACGTGCATCACTCAGAATCATGGTAAAGATGCTTATGCAAAAAGCAATCAGAAGAAATGAAGAAAATACTTGGATTAAACATGTAAAAGAAACTAAAGAGTATTGGAAAGAAAATTTAAAATTGCATCCAGGTGAAATGGGCGCTGCAAAAATCTTGAGAAAGCTTAGAGAAGTATTACCTCATGAAGCACTAATAACTACTGAGGTAGGCCAACATCAAATGTGGGCATCACTCTTTTATGATGTAATACAACCAGGGACGTTCTTTAGTTCAACTGGACTTGGGACTATGGGGTGGGGATTTCCTGCGGCGATAGGTGCAAAAGTTGCAAGACCCAATGTTCCTGTAGTGGACATTGCAGGAGATGGTAGTTTTAGCATGACAGAAAATTCTCTTGCGACTGCTGTGTTGGAAGATATTCCAGTTATTGTGTTTCTCTTGAACAACTTTACATTGGGAATGGTTGCACAGTGGCAAAGAACTTTCTATAATAGAAGAATGATAGGGGTTGATCAAGGAAAATGTCCTGATTATGTAAAATTAGCTGAATCGTATGGTGCTCAAGGAATCCGTGCTCAGTCAATGGATGAACTTGATAAGGCAATTAAGACAGCATTAAAGAGTGATGTTGCAACAGTGATTGATATTCCAATTGATCCTGAGGAAGACGTTTTGCCATTTGTAGCACCTGGAACTTCTCTTGCGGATATGATTTTACCTTCATAGTGTTTTACCATGTGGGCGATTCTAACTCTTTTAGTTGAAAATAAACCTGGAATATTGTTTAAGGTAACTCATCTTTTCAGATCCAGAAATTTCAATATTGATAGCATTTCAGTAGGGGTAACTGATAATCCAGAATATTCGAGAATGACTATTACTACATACGGCGATGAAAAGCAAGTTGAACAAATAGTAAAGCAGCTTGATAAGATGATTGATACCATTGAAGTTAAACACTTAGATGAGCACAAAACTGTGTATAGAGAACTAAGTATTTTTAAGATTAAATTAAGTAATGCCAATGATAGTATGGAGGTAAACAAACTAGCAAATGCATATGGTGGCAAAATACATGATGTCCGAAAAGAGTCGATAATGGTAGAATTAACTGCCACTCCTGATCAAATCCGCGCTTTCGAGGAATTGGCAAAACCATTTGGAATTATTGAAGTTGCAAGAACTGGTGTTGCAGCTTTACAAAGGAGCGGGGCATGAGAATTCGAATTTTTGATACAACACTAAGAGATGGTGAACAGACACCTGGTATATCATTATCTCCCGTTCAAAAACTTTCCATAGCAAAAAAACTTGACGAACTTGGGGTAGATGCTATTGAAGCAGGTTTTCCAGTAATTTCTGAAGGTGAATTAAAAGCTGTTAAAATGATTACGAGTGAAGGACTATCTTGTGAAATTTGTGGTTTGGCTAGGACTAGCAAAAAAGATATTGACGCAGCAGTTGATGCAGGATTAAATTACATTCATACATTCATTGCTACCTCTGATATTCATTTAGAGTATAAACTCAAAATGACAAGAGAACAAGCACTTGAAAAAGCAATTGATGCAGTAGAATATGGTAAATCACGAGGATTACAGGTTGAATTTTCTGCAGAAGATGCAACCAGAACTGACAGAACATTTCTTAAGAATGTATTTGGTGAGGTTGCAAAGGCAGGAGCTGACAGAATCGACATTCCTGACACTGTTGGATACTCAACACCTGAATACATTGCCGAAATTACTAGGGATGCAATTGAGGCTACACGACTCCCAATTAGTATTCACTGTCATAATGATTTTGGTTTGGCAGTTGCAAATTCGCTATCTGGAATAAGGGCAGGTGCGCAATGTGCTCATGTTACAATTAATGGTATTGGGGAGAGAGCTGGAAATGCAGCATTAGAAGAATTTGTAATGGCATTGAAATGTCTACCCTATGATCAAAAATATGAAACTGGTATAAAATCCGAATTACTTTATGAGACCTCACGTTTTGTTTCAAAAACTGTTGGAATTCAGGTGCAACCAAACAAAGCTATTGTTGGGGATAATGCATTTGGTCATGAATCTGGGATTCATACTCATGGGATATTGAATAATCCATTGACTTATGAGCCAATCAGCCCTGAATTGGTAGGAAGGAAAAGATGGCTTCAGGTAGGAAAACATGCTGGAATCCATGGGATGAATGCAATGCTTGCAGAATATGGTATTAAACCTACAGATATTCAATCACAACACATTCTTGATAAAGTCAAAAATCTCGGTGACCAAGGAAAACAAGTAACCGATGTAGAATTGCTTTCTATTGCAAGTAATATTTTAGGTGAAAAGGGAATAAAACGAATTGTTCAACTTACTGGATTTTCAGTATCTACAGGAATTGGAACCATGCCTTATGCATTTGTGAAATTAAATATTGACGGTAAAGATTTTATTGGAACTGATTACGGTGTTGGACCAGTAGATGCAGCACTTAACGCAATTCAAAAAATAACCGGACAAATTTCTGAACTTAAAATTAAGGACTATGGACTGGCTTCCATCTCTGGAGGTTCTAATGCCTTATGTGAGGTAACAATTAGAGTGGAGGATGGACAAGGAAATAGCGTGTCTGCAAAATCAATTGGTGAGGATATTGTAACTACTAGCGTTCAGGCTGTAATTGATGGCATAAACAGAATCATGCTCAAAAAAATGCTCAATCAAAAGAAAATTCAGAATTAATTTTTGCTGAATTTTATTTCTACAATGCATTAGTTCCTCTTTTTCCAGTAGAAAGATCAACTGCGTCCTCTATGTTGGTGATGAATATTTTTCCAAATGCCTCTGTTTCATCATTTTGAACTGCAGCTAGAATTGATTGTATTACTTTTTCTGTCTGATCATCATTTACAATAGTGTAAATCAGATTTCTTGTATTAAAATCTGCAACAAATTTTGCAGAACCTCTTAATCCCCTCACTACTGGTATGTCCGTTTGTCCTCGACCTCTTACTTGAGCAACGGTTAATCCCCCAACACCGACTTTTTTTAAAGCATTTAGAATTGGTCTAGTGTGCTCAGTTTTTGTGTGTATTTCAATTCTTTTCATTTAATTTTACCGTTATTGAATATGGTGAATGCTTTCTAACCCATTTAAAATATTTTGTAATTCGATAGAACTAATGATTTAAAATCATCTTATTGTAAAGTCTTACATGTATAAAATATCCTTAATTACAGGAGATGGAATAGGCCCAGAACTATCTGATGCTGCGGTATCTGTATTAGACACCATTTCTGATAATTTTGATTTGAAATTTGATATTACAAAATTACCTGCCGGTGATGCAGCACTAAAAGAAACTGGAAATGCGCTTCCTGATGAAACCATCACATCTATAAAAAAATCTGATGCCTGTTTGAAGGCGCCAGTTGGCGAGAGTGCAGCTGATGTAATTGTAGTGCTGAGACGAATATTGGATCTTTATGCTAACATTAGACCTGCAAAATCTTACCCACACATGCCTGCATTGAGAGATGATATTGATATGGTGATTGTTCGAGAAAATACTGAGGATCTTTATGCAGGTAATGAATTTAGTTTGGGAAATTCAGACTGTGGCATTGAGAATAATTTCAGAAAAAGCTTCAAAGAGAATTGCAAAATATGCGTTTGAAGTTGCAAAACAACGTAACCTAATGAGGAAGGTAACTTGTGTTCATAAATCAAATGTGATGCGAGTCACTGATGGATTATTTGTAAAATCGTGTATTGACATATCAAATAATTATCCAGATATTTCATTTGAACAAATGTATGTTGATGCATGTGCAATGAATCTTATCCGCCAACCAGAAAAGTTTGATGTTATCGTAACTACCAACCTATTCGGGGATATTTTATCTGATGAATCCTCACAGGTTGTGGGGGGATTAGGAATGGCACCGGCCGCAAATATTGGTGATGATTTTGCTTTATTTGAGCCTGTTCATGGTGCTGCATTTGATATTGCAGGAAAAAATATTGCAAATCCATCATCATTTCTTTTATCTATTAAAATGATGCTTGATTGGCTTGGGAAAAAACATAATGATACAAAATGTTTTGCGGTTTCACAAAAACTAGAATCTACAATATTTGATCTGGTAAAAAAAGGTGTGAAAACCAAAGATATAGGAGGTGAAAAATCTACATCCGAATTTACCAAAGAAATTACTACTAGACTCTAAATGCAATAGATGAAAAATTGAGTACAATCTTCACCCAAAGATTTTACTAAAATTATAATCTACTGTGTTTTTCTAAAATATTAGAATCATATTGTATCTGTCACATGCATATTTTTTCAACTTAATGATTTTTTTAATTTTAAAAATTGATTTAATATGCATTTTTCAGCTAAAAGTTTGCTATGGATATATTGATTCCAGTACTACTTTTTGTTATTTTGAAAAATTCCCAATTTTTATAAATTGTTAATTCGAAGGTCTATTGATGACTGTTTGTTGCATTTGTAAAATAAATCCAGGAACATTGACAATCAATGATGGCAATCCAAAATATAAGGGAAAAGCAATTTGCAAGGAATGCCACGAATATAGGAAACTCTTAAAGGAAACAAAGTAGTTACTTTGATTCTTTGTTTTTATTTTTATTTGCCCATTCTTCATACATTTTGATTAGTTCATCTACATCATTTTCACTTTCAGAATAAGTGACAATCACACCAAATGTTCCTTTGGTATCATGTCCTCTTGCAAAATATCCCCAAAATGAATCTGGCAATTTCTGAAAGCTGTTGGAATCATGCGAAACTCCAATTAAATTATTTCCTATTACTTCAACTACTTTTTTTGCATCTGTTTGATTTATCATGATTTATTGTAGTTTATCTTACAATAAAAATCTGAATTCCTTTATGGCTTCAACCTGTCTGGGTCTCTTGGATACAAGACTACTTCCCTTACATTGTCTATTCCAATGAGAGTAGTCATTAATCTTTCCAATCCCATTCCCCAGCCTGAATGAGGCGGCATTCCCCAATCAAATGTTTGAAGATGATCTGCAAACTGCATTGGATCGAGATTTTGCTCTTTGAGTCTGGATTTTAAAGTCTCTGAATTATGCAATCTTGTTCCTCCTGATGATAACTCCAAATAACCGAATTGAAGATCAAATGAGCGTGATATTGTTGGGTCTTCTTCTTTTTCCCTTATGTAAAATGGTTTAAGTTTCAGTGGCCAATCAGTTAAAAAATAAAATCCCGGATGCTTCCTTCCAATTATTCTTAAATGAGAATCTGATAAATCATCTCCAAACTCTATCTTTTCCCCTTCTTTTTTTAGTTCATCTATTAATTGGGAATATGTTATTCTCTCAAAAGGTAATGTTGGAATTTGAATCACATGCCCTATTTCCTTCAACTCTTTTTTACAATTATCTGCAGTTTCTTTGTATACTTCCATAACAAGTGATTCTAAAATATTCATTACGTCATTGTAATCCATAAATGCAGCTTCAATGTCTATGCTTGTAAATTCGCTAAGATGGCGACCTGTATGCGAATTTTCAGCTCTATAAAAATTAGATATTTCATAAACTCTTTCTAAACCTATGGTCATTTGTTCCTTGTATAGTTGTGGACTTTGTGCAAGGTATGCTGTTTTCCCAAAATAATTTAGAGAAAATAAATTCGCCCCTCCTTCGCTTGCACTGCCAATTATTTTGGGGGTTGTAATCTCTATGAATTTTTTTTCTGCCAGTGTTTTACGTATGGATTCTAATACATGATGTCTGATTTTAAAAATTGAAGCTGTTTTTTGATTTCGCATGTCTAGTGCACGATTATTTAATCTTGTGTCGATGTTGCTTTCTAATCTTCCAATTGGATCAACAGGTAATGGATGTATTGCTTTTGCCAAAACATCTATTTCCTCTGCTTTAATCTCATAATTGAAATCTCTGGCTTTTGTTTCTTGTACGATTCCTCTCACACAAATTACACTCTGTCGGTTTAGTTCTCCTAGATTGTCATTTAGTTCTCCCTTTACTATGATTTGAGAAATTCCTGAAACATCCCGTAAAGTAATAAACGTCATCTTTCCTAATTTCCGTATATCCTCAATCCATCCACCCAATACAACTTCTTTTCCAATAATGTCTGGACTTAATTCTGAAATATCATGAGTTTTTACAAATTTCATCCATTTTCACGTTCTTTTTTCTTCAAAATCTATCTCAATGTCAAGGTTTCGGGCGTTTTTGACAATCTGGATGACCCTGTTAGTATCAATTGGAAATTTATTGGTCCATTTTCCAGATATGACTGCCTTTGTTTTTTGTCCTTCTCCAGGAACCCAAACTGAATTAATTGACAAAATTTTTGTTGGGAAAAATAGATCCTCGATGAATTTTTTGTCATTCTCATCAGCTTCTACTAGCCATATTTTTCCTTGAAACTGTTCTTGAAGCAATCTATAGAGTACTCTACTTTGTCTTATTACTCTGATATCATTTTTGGCAAGAGATAATACAAAATTTCCATCAAATTCTTTGCATGAGTATAGTGTGAATTTGTCGATTACTTGGTTTGATTTAGATAATTGTGCTAGCTTGATCGATGCATCTACATCTGATTTTGAAATTATTTTTAATTCTACTTTTTTCTCACACTGCGGACAAAGCACTGAATTTTTTGCATCAAAATTACATATTGGCAATTTCATTTGAATCGATTTTTTACATTCTCTAAAGTTGTTTATATCCTTTAGCGCCTTGATCGATAATGTTGATCCTCCTGTTAACTGCAGAATAATTTCTTCAGGGATTAAAATTTTTATTTTAATTAAATATTTTTACATCTTTCCTGCATTTTCTAATTCTTTTTTTGCCATGTTGATTATCTTCATTTCTTCTTCTGCAATTTTTTTCCTAGATTGATATGTGTGTTTATCCGGATGCCATTGTAAAGAAAGACGCTTGTATGACTTACGAATATCTTCGGGTGTTGACGTTTCATCCACTTCCAATATTTTATAGCATTCCTTTAAAGTCAAAGTAATTTTTTCAGTGGTTTCTTGCCTAGCTTGATCCTGCCTAGCTTGATCCTGCCTAGATTGATCCTGCCTAGATTGATCCTGCCTAGATTGATCCTGCCTAGATTGATCCTTTGTTTGTTTTTGACTAGTTTGTTTTTGTCCTGAATTTGTCCTTGCTTGCTTTTGTCTTGCTTGTTTTACCTTTGCTTCTTTTAATCCAATACTTCCTTCTACATATTCACGCTTGAATTGTTGATTTGAAGTTCTACATTGTTTCCCTTTGTATTCATGTATGGCAATAGCCCATACCTCAGTTTGCATTTCTTTACCTCTCGAATCTTTAGAACTTTTGCTTGATATCAAAGTAAATCTTGTTGATTCACCACAAACCCTGCATTTACTTATTATGGAAAACTTTTTTTTTGAATCTTGATCATTTTCATCTTGTTTATTGCTTTTAAAAATATCTCCAAAAACCATGTTCTTTTACTTAATCATTTATAACTTAAATTTATTGTAAATGTGTGTCGATATATTTTATTCTCAAACTACGTTTAATCGATTAATTTTTGATGGATTAAAAATAATTGTGATTAAATCCAAAACATGAAAGTGTCCTTTTTTGACGTGCAGATATCAGTATATTAGTCTACTAATATTAAGATAGAAATTCTAGTATGTTGTGAGGTAAATATGGTTAGAATAATTGTTAATGATCTTTTTTCATCATATTTTACTTCAAAAGGCACTGTGCACGCACTTGATGGTGTAAATTTTAATTTAGATGATGGTGAATCTATTGGAATTGCCGGAGAAAGTGCCTGTGGGAAAAGTACTCTCGGTCTTTCTATTATCCGAATGTTGCATGGTGGTAAAACTACAGGAGAGATCATGTTTGATGATGATTCAATACTTAGTTTTACAGAATCTAAATTTGATGAAAAATTCAGATGGAAAAAAATTTCCATGGTTTTTCAGGGTGCTATGAACTCTCTTGATCCTGTATTTACAATAAAGGAACAATTTGTTGAAGTTCTAAAACAGCATAATTTTGACGGAAATATTGATGAACTAATTAAGAAGGCAATTAATTCGGTCAACCTGGATGATTCTGTTTTAAAAAAATATCCGCATGAATTGAGTGGCGGAATGAAACAGCGTGTTGTGATTGCTTTGGCATTATTGCTTGAACCAAAATTTATTATTGCAGATGAACCCACAACTGCACTTGATGTTTTAATTCAATCTCAAATTATTAATCTCTTCAAAAAACTCAAAAAAGATGGCACGTCTTTCATGTTAATTACGCATGACCTCGCTATTTTATCTGAAATTGCCGATAAAATTGGGATAATGTATGGTGGGCATATGGTTGAATTTGGTTCTTCTGATGAAATTTATAATAATCCAAAACATCCGTATACCCAAGGACTTTTAGAATCAATTCCAACTTTGAAAAGTGATCCACCTAAATTTATCCGAGGTATTCCTCCAAGTCTTTTAAAACCTGCAACTCAATGTCGTTTCCTCGAACGTTGTCCAGTCGCAATAGAAAAATGTAAAACGATTCCACCGAAATTTAAAACTAAAACTGGTTACGTTCGGTGTTGGTTACATGAGAATCCCTTATGATTTATTTATGATTTCTATATGATTTCTATATGTTATGTCAATTTTATCAAAATATATTTTTTGAATCTGCCCAATTCTCCTTTCTGCAGAATTTCTACAAATCCTCTTTAGCATATTTGATTAAATCTGACTCCATTCCTTTAATTTCCAATTCTTCTATTCTTTGAATTGTTTCATACTGAGTGCTGATAATTCTTCGAATTTCATTACTTAGTTCTTCTATTTTCATGTTTTGATAATTCTTCAATTCCTGATCTCTTGAATTTACCTCGTTTACGAGATTTTCAATTTTATCTATGCTGTTCACATATTTTCTTGGCTTATTGTTCTAAAAAAGTTAAGCGTTATTGTTTTTTATTTTCTTAAATTTGTTCTAATCCATATGAATGCTTAAAGTGTCCATTTAATTCACAAGAAAAGTACGATATTAATTCAGTTTATTTCTAAGAATATTTTTTTACAATTGGCAAGCAGGAATCAATAATTCTTAACATTTCCGAGCGGATAACTTTTTTATCAATTGATATCCATACGCGAATTTTTTTAATAGCAAATGAAATGGTTTGAACCTTCTTTCTTTCTTCCCAAACAAATTCAATTTCTCCTAAATTCTTGTCGAAAAATTCATCAAAATCTGTTTTCATGGAAATGTGTGAAAATTGATACTGAGTATCTTTTGCATTTAGAAATGGAACTAGATCTGTTCTTCTTTTATATGCCAAAAGTTTGCCCCCTCGTCCAATTATGCCAACAAATCTAATGTATGGACTTATTCCTGAAATCATATCACAAATTACAGTGTATTCCTTTTTTACCAATTGTCTATGCTGAAAGAACATGATATTTTAATGATTGCTGAAATCTATTATGGTAAACTCGGCATGTATTAGATTTTATTAAATAATCCCTGATGACTGCTTTATTTGTGGATTTTATTGATTTATTCCCATTTTCTACCGAATCAGGGTATCTTAGTTTAGGTCTGGTTAATTTTTTTGGTTCATTAATACCATTTGTTCCTTTACCTGGCTTTCTTCTACTTGCTACAATGGCAGTTGAAAATCAGTATGATTTACATGTTTTAGCATTGCTTTCAGCAATTACTGCAACTATTGCAAAACAAATTATTTTCTATTTGAGTTATGGTGGACGACGAATTATTAATGAAAAAACAAGAAAGAAGATGAGACCATTTGAACGACTAGTAAAACGTTATGGTGCAGCTGCGGCATTTATTGCGGCAGCAACTCCTATACCTGATGATTTAGTATATGTTCCACTGGGATTAGCAAAATATAACCCAAAGAGATTCTTTATTGCAACTCTAACTGGGAAAATTGTTCTAAGCTATACTATTGTACTAGTTTCTCATTTTCTTGGTGTATCTTTAATCCAGCCATTCCTTGAAAATATTAATGATCCTACTCCAATCTATATTGGGATTATAGTTTTTGGCATAATGATGACTGTGGCCATTATTGCTCTTTTAAGACTAGATTGGCAAAAAATTTTAGGAAAATTTGCTCCTTGGACATTGGACGAAAACAATGACAAATAATTTACAGTATTTTATAATGCCGAAATTTTAAAATTCCACAATTTTTCTGTAGCTACCTTAATTCCCACTCTTGGACTTACAATTATTTTGTTATTATTTTTAATTGTATCTGTAATGAATAATTCTGAGTTTTTAGTTAGATCTGCCCCATAATGTTCTTTGGAAATACATAGAGCCTGAGTCAATTTGGCTGGACCATTAACAAGATTTTTAAAATTATCAGTATCTCTGTTTTTTTGCATTGTCGTTATTCCCTTTTCAGGCATAATTGCACGAATTAAAACTGCTCCTGCATCAACTCTCGGATTTTTTGCTACTATATTAAAGCAATAATGCATCCCATATGTAAAGTAAACATATGCTATACCTACTTCACCAAACATTGCTTTGTTCCTTTCAGTGGTTTTTCTAAATGCATGACTTGCCGGATCATCTTTATGTCTATATGCTTCTGTTTCTATAATTATTCCTGAAATTTCTTTTTTGTCTATTTTTCGTACTATTCTTTTTCCAAGTAAACTTTTTGCAACTGTGACAGTATCGCGAGAATAAAATGATCTAGGCAGTATAATCAATATCTACAGGAACTTCTTTACCATTTTTTAACTCTCTGATCAATCCAAACAATTTACTGATATCTTTATTTAAAACACTGATTAACTCTTGATTGTAAATTGTAGCTGCCGGGTGGACAGTCAAAAAATAAATCTGATTATCTTTTTTTACAATTTTGC
This sequence comes from uncultured Nitrosopumilaceae archaeon, assembly GCA_963825095.1. Taxonomy (GTDB): domain Archaea; phylum Thermoproteota; class Nitrososphaeria; order Nitrososphaerales; family Nitrosopumilaceae; genus Nitrosarchaeum. Next base: position 49,451 of record CAWGRV010000015.1, on the reverse strand, counting down.
CTCTGTACTTTGTAATTTCTGATCCTCCTAAAATCGAATTAAATGCAGTATTTCCTAAAATACAAATTACTTTTGGTTTGATTATGGATATTTCCCTTTGAAGGTAATCATGACAAGTATTTCTTTCAGAAATTGTTGGAATTCTATTATTTGGTGGTCTACATTTTACAACATTTGTAATGTAAACTGATTCTCTTGAAATTCCTGCCTCTTGCAATGCAACCGTAAGTCTTTGTCCTGCAATTCCAACAAATGGTTCACCTGATTCATCTTCGTTTCTACCTGGCGCTTCTCCAACAAAAATTATGTCTGATTGAAAATTTCCTTTGCCTGGCACTGAATTTGTTCTGGTCTTACATAGTTCGCACCTGGTACATTCTATTACGTTTCTTCTAACTAACTCTAATTCGTAATTCATATTCTAGTTACATGGTTTGTTATTACTTTTACTCTGGCGGTTGGTTTTTACTGAATTTATTTTTAAAATTTCATCTAAATTGTAATCTTTTGTTTCAAAACATCTGAAAGTCTTCATGTCTGCAAATTTCTTAAGATAACCTCCTAAAATTAAATCCATCTTTGCAAATTTTCTGTTTCTTTCAGTGGTTTGAAATAGCTGGTAATGTGAAGTAATACTCGTCCTCAAAATTATAATCCGTAATCCCTTTTTTACGTAAAAATTCAAAATATGCGGTACAATTTACATAAAATTCTGTATTGTGGTTATTTTTGTGGTTGTTTTGACTCATATCTTCTTTTCATAAAAACTCCATTTTTTCAAGAGAGTGAGTGAATTTAGTTAAGCAAGTTTGTTTTCTTTTAGCTAATTATATTGTCCGTCTTGAAGTGGTATTATCTGATAAAAAAGTCCAAAAAATACTGGATTAATGACATGATTTTTCCTTTGGATTTTCTAAAATCTATCATGTACCAAATACTATAAAAACAATAAATGATTTTCCTTAATTCACTATGTCTAAAGAGTTTATCATTGCTGCCACTAAAGAAATCAATGAAGAGATTTCTGGAATCCAAAGCATACTGAATTATTGTAAGAATGATTCAGATTTGTATGCAAACGCTGACAAAATTCAAAAACACACTCATAAAATTAAAGGATTAGCACCAATGATCAATAAAGAAGATCTAGGTCTTTTGTCTTCTTTGCTTGATTCCACACTGAAAAAAATCATGAAAGGAAAAAAACCCATTGACCTTCTTGAATTATTTAATACATCCATTACTGAAATGAGTAAATCAATGACTTTCTCTAATTATGATTTGGATAAAATAAAAAAACGTGTTTCCCAAATTTCTTCTAGTATTTCTTGATGAATATTTTTATTATGATAACCTATTTTAGCAATAGAATGGCAAATATTTTGATTGGAGATGATTCCATCGCTATACGTATGATACTAAAAGAAATTTTGATGATGGATGATCACAAGGTAGTGGGAGAGGCAAAAGATGGTGACGAAACTATCGTTATGTATCGTTCATTACGTCCTGATTTATTACTTCTTGATTTGACAATGCCGAAAAAAGATGGTCTTGCAGTTATTAAGGAAATTATCTCAAAACATCCTGAAGCAAAGATTATTCTGATTACCGCAAGTGATGATCAACAGTTTATTCAACATTGTTTAGATTCTGGGGCACTTTCATTTATCTCAAAACCGTTTTCTTTTAAAAATGTCTTAAAAGTTGTTTCTGAAATTTTGGCAAAGTAATTTAGGGTCTAGATTAATTAAAAACTGATAGAAAATTTGTCAAAGATCGTTGTTGATACTAGTGTAATAATCAATGGACAATTAAATGCTCAGATTGAATCTGGGTCCATCAAAAATTTGGAAATTATTATTCCTCAGGCAGTTTTAGATGAGTTGCAATCTCAGGCATCCCAAAAAAGGGAACAAGGATTCATTGGACTAGAAGAAATAAAAAAACTCAAAGACATATCAAGTAATTTTGGATTGATTATAACAATCAAAGGCACCCATCCTACCACTGATGATATACGCATGGCCCGAACAGGCAGGATTGACACAATAATAGAAGATGTGGCCAAACAAAATCAGGCAACCCTTTACACATCCGACAAAATTCAACACTTAGTTGCTCAAGCAAATGGGTTGGATTCAGTACTGGTAACACCTATTTCTAAAAACCCTGATTTGGACTTTTTAAAATTTTTTGATTCTGAAACAATGAGTGTTCATCTCAAAGAAAACATGTTTCCTATGGCAAAAAAAGGAAAACCAGGTTCTTTTATTTTGACAAAAATTGGCAGTGAAATCCTGACCAAAGAATATCTTCAATCTATCTCGTCTCAAATTTTGGAAACTACCACAATTTTTGATTCAAGTAATATAGAAATCTCAAAAACAGGTGCATCTGTAATTCAGTACAATGATTATAGAATCGCAATTACCTATCCTCCATTTTCTGAAGCATTTGAAATAACCATTGTTCATCCCATTGTCAAATTAACTTTAGATGATTATGAAATTTCTGAAGAGTTGATGAAGAGATTTTCTGATAGGGCCGAAGGAATTATTATATCTGGTCCACCTGGATCTGGAAAAAGCACTCTTGCGTCGAGTTTGGCTAATTTTTATCATGATTCTGGCAAGATTGTAAAAACATTTGAATCTCCACGTGATTTGCAAGTGAATCCAGGAATCACACAATACACAAAACTAGATGGCAGTTTTGATAACAGTGCTGATATTTTATTGTTGGTTCGTCCCGACTATACGATTTTTGATGAAGTTCGAAGACGAGAAGACTTCCGTACCTTTGCTGATCTACGATTGACTGGAGTTGGAATGGTAGGGGTGGTTCATGCAAATTCTCCTTTAGATGCGATTCAGCGTTTTATTGGAAAAATTGAACTTGGAATAATTCCAAATGTCATAGATACTGTAGTCTTTGTTAAAGACGGGTTCATTGGAAAAATCTATGATCTGAATCTTGTAGTAAAAGTTCCAACTGGTATGACTGAATCTGACTTGGCAAGACCTGTAATTGAGATTAGAAATTTTGCAGATAATCAACTTGAGCATGAAATCTATACCTTTGGTGAGGAAAATGTAATAGTTCCGGTTTCAAGAAAAATAAAAAAAATCGGGATTGAAAAATTGGCAGAAGACAAAATACGTGACTTCTTTAAGAAATTTGATTCCAGAGTGGAAGTAGAGATCTTATCTGATAATAGGGCAAAGGTCATAGTTGACAAACATTCTATGGCATCAATTATTGGAAAGGGGGGTTCTAACATTAATGAAATTGAAAAATTACTTAAAATTCATATTGATGTTGTTGAAAAAAATTCCTACCAAGATACTGATTCTTTATCTAAATTACCATTTTCTTTTTCAGAATCCAAAACCGCATTACTACTAACTGTTAATAGAGAATATTCTTCAATGCATGCGGATATCTATGTTCATGACGAATATATTACATCTGTCAAAATTGGCAAAAAAGGTGAAATTTTAATTCCTAGACGTTCAGAAGCTTCAAGAAATATTATGAAACTTGCAGCATCCCAAAATGACATCCAAATTTTTCTTAAGGATTCTTAAAATTCTCTAAAATTTTTGGATTTGATTTTAGGAATGTGATAAATTTTCTTAATTGTTTAATTGTTTTAGGATTCAAGTGATGCTCCAATCCTTCTGTATCTTTATTTGCAGTTTCATGTCCTATCCCTAAAATTTCAAAAAATTCCAACAAAATTCCATGATTTTGTCTTATTTCATAAGCTATCTGCATTCCTTTTTCTGTTAGATTGATTCCATGATATTTTTCATATTCTAATAGTTTATTTTCTTCCAATCTCTGTAACATTTTTGTGACACTTGGTGCACTAACATTCATGTATCGTGAGATATCAAGTGTGGTGGCATATCCCTTTAATTCTACCAGCTCTGAAATTACCTCTAGATAATCTTCCATTCTTGTACTGTAGCTCTGTTCTTCCTGATTGGTGGGCTGCTTTGATTGACTCTAGTCTTTTTGAATTTTTTATCTTCAATACTCCTTTTTATATAATTCGGGTCTAGTATAATTGAATATTCATTGATCTCTTCTATAGAAAAACTCAAAAAAATGAAATTATTAAATTTGGACTCCAGAGCATCTACCGGCCATGTGATGAGGGATTCTAAAATTTTCGCTGATAAGTTAGAAAAGATTACAACTGTTCTACATTGTATGATGTTGGACACAACCAAACGTAACGTTGAAACTGGCTGATTTTAAAAATTCTATGTGATGTCACAATTTCTCAATTCTTAATTTTTCTCATAAAATTAGATAAGTTCTGGTTTAGAAAATATCTCGATTTTGACGTGTTGATATTTTCAAGATTTTATTCAAAATTAATCTGATTTAATCTCCAAAGTAATTCTATTTTGAAGTTGAATTTGAACGAAATTATGATTTTTAAACATTTTACATTTTGGAGAAATTTCCCCACTGACTTCCAAGCTTTTCAATTATTTTAAAAGCTAACCTATCAATGTTTACATTTGGCTCAGCTACAATCATTATTATTTTATCATCCACTGGGAAGCTCATTATTACTACGTGTTCTCTTCTTGATGCAGAATATTTGACACGTCCTAATTCCACATCAAACTTTTTTCTTTTTATTACTCGTGTTGCTAATTCTTTACAAACAGAATCATGTTGTTTATCGGTCAATCTTGGAACAATGTTTTCTCTATATCCACCAACAAGAGTATTTCCTGATTCATCTAACAGTGCTGCAAATCTGACTTCCTGATCTTCAAGTATCTCTTGGCATCTCTTTTCATAATCTTTGACATTTATTTTTGACATGCTCTATTCTAATTGAATTGATAACTCCATATTTCTACCATGACTATCTGTTAAATTTTTATTTTTTTATTCTAAAATCTAAGCCTATATACACCTAGACTGGAATTAGTCTGTTGAGTCTAACTGTAGCACAAAAAAAAATTGCCTTAGGTTCATTCCTTGGTTGGTCTTTAGATGGGTACGACATTGTTTTAATGCTTTTAGTTGTTCCTTCAATTAGTCAGTTATTTTTTCCATCACAGGATCCTGTGTTTAGCATCCTTGCAACATTTGCATCATACACAGTCACATTAATAATGAGGCCTCTTGGGTCTGTAGTTTTTGGAATTTATGGAGATAGGTTTGGTAGAAAAAAATCAATGATTATTACAATTCTGGGGTTTTCTGCTGCAACTTTTGCAGTAGGACTACTCCCTACATACTCTCTTGTTGGTGTTTTGGCACCCATTCTTTTGATAATGGTTCGTCTTATTCAAGGCATTTTTGCAGGTGGTGAGTGGGGAAGTGGTGCGGTCCTAACAATAGAAAGTGTACCAAAACAGAAACGAGGATTGATCTCTGGGTTTTTGCAAAGTGGATTCTCTTTTGGATTTTTTTTGGCCGCGGTCTCTTTTCAAATCATAACCATTGTATTTCCAGGGCCAAAATTTGAGGAGATTGGATGGAGAATACTCTTTTTTACAGGCATAATTCCTGGATTTGTCGCACTTTTTGTAAGAATTAGCATGAATGAGTCACCCTTATGGATAAAAAAAAACAAGGAAGGCGGACTAGAAAAAACACCATTACGTAGTATTGTCTTTGGAATCCACAGAAGAGAATTTTTGCTCTGTGCTGCGATAATGACTGGTCTTGTCTATATGTATCATGGTTCCATTAGTATTTTGCCTACATACTTGGCACAATTTGGTAATTTTGAAAAAACACAAATTGCGTTAATTATGATTTATGCAACAGCCTCGTCTTGGATTGGAATGATTTTGACTGGTTGGTTATCGCAAAAAATTGGCCGAAAAAAATCAATGCTGATTTTTGTATCTGTCTCTATTTTAGTTTCAATTCCTTTGGCAAATGTAATTTTGGCAAATACATTTGGATTGATGCTATTTGTCATTTTATTTGCATTTGTTGTATCTACTGCATCTGGACCTATACCAGCATATTTTTCTGAAAGATTTCCAACACAGATACGCAATAGTTCTGCAGGATTTTCATATAATGCCGGACTGATTTTTGGTTCTTGGTCTCCATTAATTGCATTATATTTAATGTCAAATGTTTCAAAACCCATGGTCCCAATTGCACTTGGTATCAATATTATGATTGGTGCAATAATTCTCATTGTACCAACACTACTTAGCAGAGAAACCAAAGACATTGATCTTTAGAAGAATGTAAATTTTTGTGTTGATTTTCCTATTTCAGTTTTTATTCTTGAAAATAAAACCTGTAACTTATCATCATTTTAAGAAATGATACTTATCTCTTCATATACGATAAGAGTTTTAAAATAAAATCGATCACTTGTTTTTGGTATATCTGTTCGGCAATTGTTTTACAACATTTTTCAATTTTGAATCTTCAAGAACAAGCAATTCGTAAACTATTGTTTTATATTCATTTTATCGTTTGAAATTTTTGTGAAAAACACTACATTGTTGAAAGTAGAAAGGGCATAACCCTCAATTGTAGAACATAGAGAGATTACCTCTCGTGGTCAAACGTCAAACGCTTGATTGCTCTTTTCGTTCTACAGGGTCACGCAATTTAATCAGTCGAAACTATTTTCGACACATCAATCATAGGAAATTTAACTATTTAAGATTTAATCTAGAAAATTATGGATCAAAATAAAATTTTATTATAAGTTTTGTATTTAATTTACTATATATTGAAAGTATTACATTATTTTTGATTTGTTGATCTTTAAAAAATTATTTTCTTATATGTATCTGCAAGTATTTTAAAAGGAAAAAATCACTTCTTTTATGGCTACTCGAACTCAAATCTTAATTCCGGTAATAATATCTGCAGCTATAGTTGGCATTGTAGGGGTAATGTCCATTCCCAGTGATAGCAAGTTAGAATCCGTTGAATTTCCACGAGGCACTATCAAAATAGACAATATTCCATTGGAGGTCCAAGTTGCAGATACTGAGCCAAGACGTGTGCGCGGTTTGATGTTCCAAGACCAACTTCCTTACAGCCAAGGCATGATCTTTGTTTTTGATAAGGCAGGAATTTATTCACTTTGGATGTTAAACATGCAATTTTCACTGGATATGATTTGGTTTGATCAAGAAGGGAACATCATTCACATAGAAAAAAACATTCCTCCATGCAAGAGTGCACTTGAAACAATGTCGTGTCAAAGCATTACACCTGATGGTGAAGCGCTGTATATTCTGGAAGTAACTTCTGGGTTTGTGGATAAATACAACATTACCAAGGATTCAAAGTTACACATCATTTCCATTTAGAATTGCAAAACCTTATGTTATAATCATAATTCAATCAATAAAATGAATAAAAAGATTGTAGTCCCTACTATTATCGGAATTATCGTTGTAACCGTTTTAATTGCTATTTCAATTCCAATGAATCAAAAACCGATCACCTTAATCGAAAAACCAGACACTGAAAAAACAACTCTGAATAAAGAAAAACCTCTACCTGTAAATGAAACTATGATCCTGCTTAATCCTCCGAAGCCACCCATTTCCGATACTACAATTACCCCTCAAAAATCATCCCCCACAATAAACATCTCATATGTTGATTCAAACTCTATTTTGAAATCATCACTTAATACAAAAAGTATTTCCATGTCAAATCCAATAAAAATATCTGGCTCATCCATTGCAAAATTTTGTACTTTTTATAGCGATACTGAAAAACAAAATTCAATTCAGTATTGTACCTCAACAGAACTAAAAGATTCTGGCGGCAAGTTTCTTGGAAACATTCACATGATTGGAAGCAAGGATTCTCCTAATGCTGTATTGGGTGTAATTCAAACAGATCCCTTTATGTCTAATCTTGAATCTCTAAAGATAACTTATCAAGTCATGGTAGAATCTCTTGTATGCAACTGTTGGCAAGACCAAAAACCCGGAAATCTAGAATCTGTTTCGGACTGGATTGATGCTATAAAGGTGCATCATCTGGAGGGTAAACGAACTACCAGCCACTCTGAGATTGATGGTTTGGCCCAAAAACAATTGCTTGTGGAAGTTACTACAAACACTGAAGGATATCTTTGGAAATTCATCATATCAAACTAAATTCAGGATATCAATACTATGTGTATGACTGGTGTTTGTAATGATTGATCAGGTAGGTATTATACTGTTGGGATTTGCAGCGGGAATTCTTGGATCAATGATAGGTCTTGGCGGGGGAATTGTTGTTGTACCTGTCTTGACTTTTTTTGGATTCTCTCCGACTCTTGCAGCAAGTAATAGCCTTTTTGCAGCTTTTAGTAATGCTGTTGGTTCTACGATTTCCTATTCTCGTCAAAAACGAATCGAATATTCACTTGGTTTCAAGCTTGGGCTTTTGTCAATTCCTGGAACCATTTTGGGGGCATATGTTTCAAGTGATGTCACCCCTGGAATTTTTAAAATGTTATTTGGGTTGGTTCTTGTTTCATCTGCATTTTATATTTTTCTGAGAAAAAAAATTGAGACTACCAAAAAAAATCTCACAATCCAAATGATTATTTTTGTCATAGCTGCAAGCTTTTTTGCTGGAACAATCTCGTCGTTTTTTGGAATCGGTGGGGGAATAGTCTTCGTTCCTTTAATGGTAGTTGGAATTGGGATGACTATGAAAAAGGCCGCACCCACATCGCAGTTCATTTTGCTATTTGCTTCCTTATCTGGTATTGTGGTTCACAGCATGCTTGGCCATCCTGATTTTCTTCAGGCAGGTTTGTTATCTTCTGGAGCTTTTGTTGGCGGAATAATTGGTGCACGCATATCTTTGGATATTAAAGAAAGATCTCTGCAAATTCTAGTTTCAGTAATAATACTTGTAGCAGCAATCAAATTATTTTTTGATTCAGCAACTGGAAATCCTTTTTTAGCAGGTGGCTAATTTATTAAGGAAGTTTACTAAATGGTGTTTTTCTTTTGGCTTTATTTTTTAATACTTTGTTTGATATTGCACACTTATTGAGTCAGGGGCATCTCGCGGTGTTAGCTGGAAAGCAAATAGCTCACATAAACTAGTTAGCACATTTCACTTGCCTCCGCTTTTGAGGGGGCATCTTAGATTCAAAAAATGAAGGATTACGGCATTATACAATTCATGTTCTGCACCTGTTTAGAGTATTTTTATATTAAAGTTGATTGCTAAGGTTTGATCAAGATTCATGGTGGATCTGATCATCGCCTTTAATCATTCACAAAATTATGTGATTGTTTACAGTTCTTTGAATATAACACTGATATTTGTTTGATGGTCTGACAGGTTACTTTGATGGTATTTTTTTAATTCTATACCAATTTTTCTTTGATATTACTACAATCTCTCCTTCTGGTTTTATTCCTTCATAGTTTATTGCAATTTTCCCAAATTCATCATCAATGTCTTCCTTTGCAGAAACTGAAAATTTTATTTTCAATACCTCGTCTGTGTATAATGGCTTTAGAAATCTGGAGCTTCTGTTTTGCCACTCTGAATCTCCATCAGTCCCAACAAAAATAATATGATTTCCATAAATCTGACTTAATCGAGTAAACTCCCCCTCCATTCTTGATAGAATCGCTCTGCCTGAAATTAGTTTGTGTTTCTTATTTTGTGAATCTTCTAAAAATGTATTTTTTATTCTAGAAAATCTTAGATATTCTTCAAGTTCTTTTTCTGAAATACTACATGTGGAAAAAAATTCATCTCCTACTTTAATCTCCGAGAATTTTTTCATTACTATCTTGATTCATCAACACAAAATGTAACCTCAGATGAATCTGCTGCATTATCTGATACTAGGAAATTGAGTGCTTGAGCAATCCTCTCATTATCTGGTTCTGACCCTGTAACTGAACCAGGTAAAATTGAAAAAATTCTGATCTTTGAGTTGAGAACATCGCTTAGCTCTTGGTTTACCGTAGTTGTAAATGGTCTTAAAGCTCCACGAAAAACTTCTACCTGTGCTCTTTGCAGTCCTGTGACTTTTGTACCTGTTGGAAGGTCCGGCCCAATAATCATCATGGCACCTTTTGCATCTTTGTATCTTCTTGGATCTTCATCTCCACCTGGAACAAACTGCTCCAAAGCCCTTTGTCCAACGATGGCTGGGATGATAATAAATTTTTCAATTAGGTCTTGCCATCGTGCCCTTGATAATTCTATTAGTTTTGAAATGTTTGGCAGTTTTCCTGTGATGTGAACTACTGCCTGTATCCTTCCGAGGTTGGTAGTTGCGGTGGTTAACCATCTTTGAACCTCCTCTGGATTTTTGAGATTTACTATGTGGGAATGAAATTTTTCACTAATGTATTCTTGCAATTCTTTTGGGGTTGAATCGGAAATAAAGCATGCAACTTTGCCACCGTTTTTTGTAACATGTTGGGCCAGATATTCAACCCTTTGAGCATCTGATTTTTCTGTTGCATCAATTGTAAAGACTACTGACCTTCCAGTAAAATCTGGTTGGTGTACACCTGGGGTGGTAGTACCAATATGTGGTTTTACTGGATAAAATACTCTGTCACCTGGAATAATTTTGCCATTTAGGATTCTTGAAATTTGATCATCACATAGATTCAAAACAGATTCTGCAACTTGTCCTTGTGATAAGAACTGTTGATCTGCAATCATATGTGATGTGTTGTTTTGGACTTTTTCAGCAATGTTTTGAATTTTATTTAATAGGTTAGTAAGAGTCAAAGTTAATTTTTGTATGTCTTTTCCGTTTTCTTGAGACAGTTTCTTTGCAGCAGTTTCAATCCCAGTTTTGATAACTCCTTGGTCTTCGCCTAATAGCGGTAAAATTTCTCTGTTTGCAGCATCTACTTGAGCGGGTGTTAAATCCTCAAAACCACTCACACGTAAAAATTCTGCGGCAGCTTTTGGATAAACTGTTTTGTAAATTCTGTCTGAATGAACTGGACCTGGATTTGTTCCAATTGATATGATTTTTTTATCTGTTAATTCCCAAGACATTGCTTCAACTAATCTGTTTTTGGCTCCTTGTGATGACGTATATGGACTTCTGAATCTATATGGTCTCTGCTCAAGTGGTCTTTCTTCGGTGAAAAATGTTGAAATCGTAACAATCTTTCCGTTTTCTTTCATTACTTTCAGAGCCTGAACTGAACCCCAAAACGTTCCAGTCAAATGAATATCAACTGTACTTTTAAATTCATCTAATGGCGCATTTGCAAAACAAGTTACTGGTCCAGAAACGCCTGCATTATTAATTACATAATCTATTATGACATTTTCTTTTTTCAGCGTGTCAAACATATTGTTAATGCCAACTTCGTCACTGACATCAACTCCTGAAAAAATTCTCACAGTTGCCCCACTCTTGACTTCAGAAATAATTTTCTTTAATATTACCGATGTTTCTTCTAAAGGTTCTCGTCTTCTACCTAAAATGATTACACTTGCGCCATTCTCGATGAATTTCTTAGCAATAGCCTGACCTATGCCTGTCCCACTGCCTGTTATTAGTGCAATCTTGCCTTGAAATTTTAGCATCGACAAACATTCAATATCTTTGTATTATTTAATTGGATTGACGAGGCGTTTTAGAATCATCTGATCTCAATAAATCATGAATCAAGCAATGGTATGGCGATCTTCAAGTTTATACAAAAATAGCAAGAAATACAAACAAAAGTTAAGATTTTATAAAATAATGTTTTTATCATATTTTATCAATTGTACAAGTGATAGTAATCAAGTAATCCCAAACATCAGCGGTCATGAGGCATGTTGGTGCTCAGTTGTCAGTGGATAACTATTTGGTATTGATTACTATTTTTATAATATGTAAACCCTTAAGTTTAAACAAAATTAAAAAAATTCATGGTCAAATCAACCCTTAAAGGAAATGATCAAAATCACCAAACTAGAATCAGAAAGCTAGAAAATGACTTGGATCATCAAAAAATAAGAATAGATGCTTTGAAAAAGAGGGTTGTTTCCCAACATGATGAAATCGAGAAGCTTCGAAAGATGGTAAAATCAAAAAAATGATAACACACAATTAGATTCAATTCTTTTTTATTTCTAAATCTAGATTTTTCATGTTGAGAAATATTGTTTCGAAAACAAAACAGAGAATTTCTTTAATGAATTGTGAATTTATGTTCTGTATGGTTTTTATTGCTTTACTTCTATCTATGATTGTACTGTTTTTGAGATAATTCTAATGTATTATTTATTCTATTTTTAACATATTCTTGCTGCTCTTCTGATAATAATTTAATATCCTATCCCTTTGCTAGGATCATGTTGGATAAATAAGATTCATACTGATTTTTAATTTGTCCCTCCATACCTTCTTCCAAAATATCATTCCCTCCAAATAATTTTCCTTTGAATTCCTACAACAAATCGCTCTAACAAATTTTCAATCTTGTCGCAAATTTCTTTTAAAATTTCGTCAGTAACCATTTTTTACTCAATAAAATGCAGAAAAAATTATTCCTGAAAAATCTTTTTATTTTTAAAAATTTAGATCATTTTAATTAAAAACCTCTGATGAAAACTCAATCGGATATTTTTTAAAGAGCCTTGTCCAAACAAAAGGGGTTGTCAAATTCACAAAAAACCTTGTTTGCCTCGATATTGTTATTGTTACTTGGTGGTATGATTATTCCAAATTCATTTGCTCAATTATCCTTTGATTCTAAAACATTAGGTTTGGGAATGCCGACTATTGATATGACTCCTATTTACGGAACTCCATCTACTGAAGTTGAAATTTCGATTGAAAATATGCCTGAAATTCCAAAAAACTTGGATCCTCGTGTTGAATTTTTTGTCTTTTTACCTTTCTTTTCACCTCTTGATAGTGATAATGTTCCACAAACTTGCAATGGCGAGAAGTGTTTTCCATTATACTCCTTTGAAGAAATTCAACAAGGAAAATTATCTCCAAAAAAGATCTCCTTTAAGTTGTTTGGCAAACAAAATCCAAAGTCAATACTTGAAGGTGGTCTTGTCCAATCAGTCTGTGATCTAAAAATAAACGGCAAAATTGTAGAGCGATTTGGATACTCTTGTAATGAGAAAGATCAACCAACTGGTGAATATCAAGTAAAGTTTGGATGGGGAATTCAGCAATCTGGAATATATGATATACGAGATACTGAAGTATTTACTGTTATTAATGAACCAACACCTCCAGAAGTAACTACCTGGAAACTTGGATGATGCATTAATTCAAGAATTTCAAAGTGGATTAATAACCGTGGCTCAATTTCAAAATGGTTTGGAACAATTAGATTACTCTGATCAAGATATACGACAAGACAAAAGGCTCTCCTTAACTTGTTAGATCACCAATTTGCTTCCCTTTCATCTGATGAGCGAAAAAAAATAACTCAAGCATGTGATGATCTTCGTGGTTCTAGTCGGATTTATGCTGTTACAGATAAAGAAAAATATGCACCATCTGACACGATATATGTCCAAGGATGTGTTGATCCTGTGATACCTTCTCAAGAACTAAATGTTCAGATATTAAATTCTGATGAAAAATTAATAGATGCTAAGTTAATTCCTGAGGTAGATGGTTCTTTTTACACAAAATTTCTTGTTGATGATAAATTTAGCAAAAATGGAACTTATGCGACTGAAATAATTTACGGAGATCAAAAGAAATCTACTTCATTTGTTGTTCCAGAATTTAATTCTATCACTGTTTTGATTTTACTCATATCCGTAATTACAGCTATAATTATTCCAAGAATGAAATCAGGATTTTTTCAAAATATACATATTAAATAATTCTCCGAATTATTTTTGAATTTTTGTTTCCAAATCATACTGCAATCAATTAATGTTTTTTAATCATAAATAACTTTGATCTTTTGTTGTTTTACAATATTTTTGATTCTAGTTTACACATTGAATTTGAATAGATGTGTTTAATTTTCATTTTAGTGAAAAAAGCCTTTTATTGACATTTACCGCCTATCATTACCATTTATTACCAATAGTTTATAAACCCATGTTAATTACCAAAATTATGAACACACAAACCCCACAAATTCAATCAGGAAATGTATATTCAATATACAAGCAAAATGTTCAAAAATACTTCGAAAACGTCTCAAAAAATATTCCACAGTATTTTCAATCCATGACACATCTGCAGGAAGAGTATGTCAAGGCATGTGAAAAAACAATGGACGCGTCAATATCTGTTCAACAGGAATTTGCAAAAAAGAATAGATTTACAACTGAAATTCCAGATGCATTAAAAACTACGTTTGTAGATATCAGCAAACAAGTTGTTCAAACAAATATTGCCCAGAATCAAATTGTTAAAACCACAATTGACTCTACAGTACAAAACATCAAAACATTTAATGAAAACGTTCACGCATTTACTGACTTGAATAAAAGTATAATCCAGTCATGGATAACCCCTTTCACACAACTAAAAAACTAGTGTGATTTTATTTTTTTCTTTTTTCATTCTGACACAGGATTTGAAATAATCGTAACAAAAAATTGCATGTCACAATAGCTAAAAATTAATATTTTTTTCACATTTTATTTTAAGAATAATGTTTTTCAGTTAATTTCTTGAATAAACTATTGGATTAGTATTTTGCAAAATATTTTTAATCAGCCTATTTTTGCTCTATTTACCGTTAATCGTGTTTTATTGGCATTATCTAATTAAGTTTTAAAATTATTTCTCCTCGATTAGGACATTTACTCATTTTGATGAACAGGATAGAAAAAAATATTGATCAAATCAAATTGTATGTAATTTAATTCGATTCTGTTTTCATTGTTTGAAAATTTAACAAATGAAATTGCTTGCAAGAAATACTGTTTCTAATTATCAATTCAAATCAATGAACATGTAAAAATTTTGAAATTTTGCCAATTACCATACGAACTTATTTTTCAGATAAAAATTTGGTTTTTACTATGTTTTTTATTAATTAGAAAATGTACATAAAGCCTAAGAAAAGTACCTTAAACGTGAAGGTTTTCCCTGTACACTATAGTCTTGAGTTTGAGCCTGTTTTTAAGAATTTTACCTTTAATGGAAAAGAAAAAATTACAATAGATTGCAAAGAATCCTTAAATTCTATTGTTTTACATTGTGCTGAACTAAAGATTAAATCGTGTCATATCAGACATGCCAAAACATTACAAAAGGCTAACATCAAAATTGATGTAAAAAGAGAAGAACTCACAATCACTATTAAAAATAAAATTAAAGGTTTGGCATTTATCGAAATTGAATTTGTTGGTGATCTAAATGATCGACTGCTTGGATTCTATAGAAGTCAATATACACAAAATGGAAAAACAAAATTTCTTGCAACTACGCAATTTGAAGCAGCAGATGCAAGAAGAGCATTTCCATGTTGGGATGAACCCAAATGCCAAGGCAACATTTGATATTTCTATAGTGGCAGACAATAAATTCACTGCAATTTCAAACATGCCTGTTATATCAAAAAAAAGGATTAAAAATAAAACCCTATACAAATTTGCTAAAACTCCTATAATGTCTACATATCTAATTTATCTTGGTGTTGGAGAGTTTGAATATCTTTCAAGTAAAATCGGTAAAACACAAATTCGAGTAATTACAACAAAAGGGAATAAATCAAAAGGCAAGTATTCGCTTGAACTTGGGAAAAAATTACTTTCTGTCTTATGAAAAATATTTTGGAATAAAATATCCATTACCTAAACTTGATTTGATAGCAATACCTGATTTTGCTGCAGGAGCAATGGAAAACTGGGGTGCAATCACATTTAGAGAAACAATTCTTTTATTTGATCCAAAAACATCTTCAACAAAAACAAAACAATACATTGCAGAAGTAATCTCCCACGAAATTGCACACCAATGGTTTGGAAATCTTGTTACAATGAAATGGTGGAATGATTTGTGGCTCAATGAAAGTTTTGCAACATTTATGGCAACAAAATTTGTTGACAAGTTCTATCCAGAATGGGACTTATGGAATCAATTCATTGAAGATGCAATGAATACTGCCATGGCATTAGATTCGTTGAAAACCACACATTCCATTGATGTTAAGGTGAACAAACCCTCTGAAATTAGAGAGATTTTTGATGCAATTTCTTATGACAAGGGAGGATGCGTTTTGCGAATGTTGGAAAATTATGTGGGTGAGTCTAATTTTCAAAAAGGTTTGAAAAAATATCTTTCCAATTTCAAATACAAAAATGCCGAAGGTCAGGATCTCTGGAATGCTATAGGCAAAGTTTCAAAAATGCCTGTTAGCAAAATGGTGTCAACGTGGTTAAAACAACCTGGGTTTCCATTAGTTGAGATTAAGCAAAAAAATTCTACTATATATCTAAACCAAAGACGATACCTGATGGAAACTGACCAAAAATCAGAAAGAGGTTTGTGGCATATCCCATTATCAATTGAAATGGGGGATAAGGTAACAACCAAACTATTTACAAAAAAATCAATGTCTTTAAAATTACCTAGAAATAATATTGGATTTACAGTAAATTATGGAAGAAAAGGATTCTATCGAGTAAAATATGATGAATCTATTTTGTTAGATCTAAAAAGACTTGTAGATGAAAAACAGATTCCTGCAATAGACAGATGGGCAATTCAAAACGATCTGTTTTCATTATGTGTATCAGGCGACGAATCAGTTAGAAACTATCTGGATTTTTCCGATGCCTACTATGATGAAGACAGACTATTTGGCAACTGTGAATGTAGCACATAATTTATCTTCATTAGTTTTTAGGTCATTTGATGAAGAATTCTTTCTAGAATTGCGTAGATATGCTGTAAATTATCTAAAGAAAATTCTTTTGAATTTGGGATGGATGCCTAAAACAACAGATAAGCATACTGATGCAATGATGAGAGGCTTTGTAATCTCTACATTGGGTAAATTGGATGATGACGGAGTTGCAATAGAGGCAACCAATCGATACAAACAATTTTTAAAAAATCCATCATCTCTTTCACCTGACTTGATAGAACCTGTTTGTTCTGTTATGGCATGGAATGGGAATTCCAAAATTCATTCTGAATTGACAAGATTGTACAAAAATGCAAAAACTATGGAAGAAAAACTACGATTCCTTGGTGCAATGTGCAGTTTCAAAGATGAAAAACTACTACTAAAATCATTGAATTTCTCACAAACCTCTGAGGTACGTTCTCAAAACATGCAACTTCCAATCATGAAGGTTGCGGCAAATCCATATGGCAAAAAAATTCTATGGCCATGGCTTAAGAAAAACTGGAAAAAACTCAGCAAGAAAGTTGGTCATGGCAATCCACTATTCAATCGGATTGTGGCAAGTATTGCATTAATTGCTGATGATTCTATGGAAAAAGAAATTCGACAATTCTTCAAAAGGAATCCGACTCCTGGTACTGAAAGAACTCAGGAACAAACTCTTGAACGAATAAGAATTAATTCTAAATTCTTGCGTAACATGAGACGAGAATTTGCTAATTGATTATGAAAAAAAAATTCATTCCTGCCTTATCTGTTATTGTGATTACTTCACTGGGATTGTTTTTTCTATTTGGTGCTGGGCCTCAAAATAAAAATGTCTTAAAATCAACATTTGAAATTGATGCCACCTACTATGATGAAGGATTCGTAAAGATTTCTTACATAGATAAATCAAACAAAACAAATCATGTGGTACTGGAAATTCTTGGAATGGAGAAATCATTTCAAAAAACTTTGATTGGTTCGGAATTTGTAGAAACGGTTGAATTTTCAACCACTCCAAAATACGGATGGAAAATCCATCCTGTCACATTTCTTATAGATCATCAAGATCTTGGCCAGGTTTCTCTGAAAACAGAAATTCATTCTTTTGGAGAACCTGCACCGCCGATTATCTATGGTAACCCCTAGATCACACACAAGATTTTATTGCAGCTTCAAAAAAATACTTTGTATTGAATATCTCTGATTTAAAAAAAGGCAATCGTGGTACAATTGCTAAAGCGATTTCAATAATTGAAAATGATCCAATCGAAGCAAAGAAACTCATAAAAAAAATATACAAGGAAACTGGCAATGCTTCCATTATTGGAATTACTGGTCCGGCTGGTGCTGGTAAAAGTTCGCTTATCAACAAGACAACAGTAGAACTGAAAAAACTAAAGACGAAACCAGCTGTTCTTGCAATAGATCCTACAAGTCACGTAACCGGGGGCGCTATATTGGGAGATCGAGTTAGGATGACCGAATCTACAGATTCAGGAACCTATATTCGAAGTGTTGCCTCAAGGGGTGCAGTTGGGGCAGTATCAAGATCTTTGAGAAATAGTATCAGGATTTTAGAGTATGCTGGATTCAATCCAATTATTATTGAAAGTGTTGGTGCAGGTCAAACTGAAATAGAAATTTCAAATATTGCAGATATTACTGTAGTTGTTTTTAATCCAAACACTGGTGATAGCATTCAGACAATAAAGGCTGGTTTGACTGAAATAGGGGATATTTACCTCATTAACAAAAGTGATCTTGACGGCGCCAATCAACTCTACGACGCGGTACGTGAATATGTTGGCGGTTCTGAGAAAAACCCTCTAATCTTAAAGACATCTGTCAAGAAAAATTCTGGAATTTCTGAATTTGCAAAGCATCTAAAGGATATGATGATTAAGAAAAAGGAGAATAAAAAAGAGAAAGACCGTGCTAGACTCGAAATTGAATTAAAGGATATTATTTTAAATAACATAAGAGAAAAGATGAATGCGATGTTAGATTCTGATATACTATTTTCAAAATACCTTAAAAAAATTCAATCAAAAGATATGAATCCCTTTGAAGCAGCTGATAAAATTACACAATCTTTGATAAAGTGAAAAGTATGGCAAAAAAACAAAATGCTACAAAAACGCCACCGCAAAAACAATATTTGACAGATTCTAATTTTCCTGTAAAAAGAATTTATCATAGATCTTCAAAAAAATATGCTAAAGAGGATTCTGGTGTGTATCCATTTACACGTGGGATCCATCCTGAGATGTTTCGTGAAAAATTTTGGACAATGAGACAATATTCTGGTTTTGGTGATGCCAAACTAACCAACGAGCGATTCAAGTTCATGCTTGAAAAAGGTCAGACTGGTCTAAGTATGGCTTTTGATCTTCCAACTCAAATTGGGTATGACCCAGATTCGCCACAAGCAGAAGGAGAAGTTGGAAAAGTTGGCGTTTCCATTGCATCAATTAAAGATATGATGATTGCCTTTGATGGAATTCCACTTGGTAAAGTAAGCTCTTCAATGACCATTAATTCGACTGCGTCAACTCTACTTGCATACTATATTGCAGTGGGGGAATCACAAGGATTCACTGGTGCAGAATTACGAGGAACTACACAAAATGATATTCTCAAAGAATACATTGCAAGAAATACCTACATTTATCCTCCAAAACCATCAATGAGATTAATTGGCGACATGATTGGTTATTGCGCTGAAAAAGTACCTCAATGGTACCCTGTCTCAATTTCTGGCTATCATATGAGGGAGGCTGGTTGTACAGCAACACAAGAAATCGCATTTACTATTGCAAATGCAATTGCCTATATTGAAACCTGCATTGAAAGGGGATTGAAAATAGATGAGTTTGCGCCACGACTTTCATTTTTCTTTTGCTGCACAATTGAATTTTTTGAAGAAGTTGCAAAATTTAGAGTTGCAAGAAAAGTTTATGCTAAAATACTTAAAGAAAAATTCCATGCAAAAAATCCGCGTTCCCTGCAATTAAAATTCCACACTCAAACAAGTGGTGAGTCCCTTACTGCGCAACAATCCGATAATAATATTGTAAGAGTTGCAATACAGACAATGGCAGCTGTTATGGGTGGAACCCAATCGTTGCACACTAATTCTCGGGATGAGGCGTTGTCACTACCGACTCAGGAATCTGCCAAAATTGCTCTAAGAACTCAACAAATAGTGGCACATGAAAGTGGAATTATCAAAACTGTAGATCCAATGGCCGGTTCTTTTTATCTTGAGGATCTATGTGATCAAATTGAATCTGAAGTTTGGAGTTATCTTAAAAAAATTGAGAAAATGGGGGGTTCAATCAAGGCAATTGAAAAAGGATTTTTTCAATCCGAAATTAGACAAAATGCATATCGACTCAAGAAGGAAGCTGATGCTGGTGACAGAATACTTGTTGGCGTAAACAAATATTCTGAGGTTGAGGAAAAATCTCCAGAGTTGTTAAAAATTGACGACAGAATTGAAATACAACAAAGAAAAGCCCTTCAACAACTAAGATCATCTCGTGATAATATAAAACTTGACAAAGCCTTGTCAACAATGAAAAGTGCTGCAGACACTGATGAAAATTTAATGCCGTACATCATTGCATCTGCAAAGGCATTTGCAACTACAGGTGAAATTAGTAACACGTTTAGAGAAGTATTTGGTGAATACCGTCCAAAGGAAGTATTTTGAGCATAGATCCATAGAACTAAATTTGTTTTGAATTTTTAAAAAATTCAAACTAATTTATCAATGAATGGTTTTCATTAAATTCTACTTAAATCTAATAAAACTAATTAATACTATGAGGATCAAATGGATTTTAGATGAAAATTGATCATATTGCAATTGCAGTAAATGATGTTGAGGAATCTGCCAAAGTATACCGGGAAGCACTTGGTGTCGCTAATGTAGAATTTGAAACAGTTGAAACAGAAGGTGTTAAGGTTGCAATCATTCATCTTGAAAATGGTCGAATTGAATTGATGCAACCCACAACTGAGACTAGCCCAATCAAAAAATTCCTTGATAAAAAGGGGCCAGGATTACACCACCTAGCATTGGAAACGAATGATATCGAAAAAGAAGTTTCAAGAATGGAAGGGTGTGGTATCCAGTTTTTAGGAAAAATTAGGCCTGGATCTGCAGGTACTAAAGTTACGTTCGTGCATCCAAAATCACTTCAGGGTGTTCTTGCAGAACTTTGTTCTCATCCTGATGCCGGTAATTTTATGCATTAACTAACCTCAAACCAAACAATCTAATATTGTAACTCCAATCATCTGCGATTCATATCTGTGTTATTTTATGCACATCTCCAAATATATTAATACCAAAAATAGAACAACCAGTAAGATTACCGTGAAAATTGACATGAAGTTTGTTCTTTGCTCTATGGTATTTTTACTTGCTTTTTCATTTCTAATTCAAAACTCTTTTGCTGCAGATGGTACTGGTGATATCTCCATTTTACTAACCTACGATACTGGTGCCAAAGCAAGTTTTACTGATATGTCTGTAAAGATATACAAGGATCTAGAAACAACCCCGATACAAGAAATTCAAATTCAGAGTAATCCCTTTATTATTTCTGGACTTCCACTAAATCATAAATACAAAATTGAAGGTTATTTTAATGACCTTTACCAGGGTGTAAGGTATTTTGATCTAAAGCAAGAAAAAAATGATGTTACCTTTTCAATTAATTCCCCGGGTGGAATTAGATTCAACGTATTTTTTAATGATCTTGAAACTCCTATCAAAAATGCAGATGTAATTGTCAAGACAATGGATGGAAATATTGTGGGCCAAGACAAGACTGATTTAAATGGTGATACTTTGATATTTTGGATTCCTCAAACTCTCAATAATCAATATTATGATGTGGATGTTGTAATCAATCCTTCAATAAAATTTACATTTAAAAAACTTCAAGTTACTTCATTTGAACAGCATGACATTAAAGTTGTCACACCATGGCCCAAAATAATAGATTCGGTTGTTCCAATTGAGGTATACAAAGATGAAAAGACTAAAGTTTCAAAGTCAGATGGTAGCTTTACTATAGAAGTTGATGATAGAAAGAAAAACAAAATATCTGAATCGGTTGTTTCATCCCGTGGTGATGCTTCTGTTACAAACATTCCAGTTGGAACATATGCATTTCATGTTGTTTCAAATGAGGGAAAGATACTTGCGTCAAAAAAAGTCTCACTTTCTGGAACACCTCCATTGGTAAAAATATTCTTAAATAATCCCCAGCTAAATACTGATTCTTTATACTGTAATTGTGTTGCATTTAGATTCGATGACGTGCAAGATTATTTTTTGAATAATGCACAACTTGAAGTGCTTAAATTAACTGATGAGATGGATGTAGGCGTTACAGTGGGCATAATTGGAGGTGCAATTGGAAATGATCAAAAAATAACTAATGCTGTAAAGGAACAACTTGCCAAAAATCCTAGATTTGAGATTGCCAGTCACAGCTATAACCACCAAGTGAATCTTGCGTTGTCTGAGGAAGAAAACTCTGTCAATAAAACTGATCAGAAAATCCAAGAAGTATTCAAAGTAAAACCTAAGACGTTCATTCCGCCTGAAAATTATTTTAACTCTGATATGATTCCTCTACTACAAAAATATGGATATGATCATCTCAGTTCATCCACTGCCGTAGAAAATCCTCCAAAATTTGTACATTCTGACTTTTATCATTTTGATATTGCAGCCTATACTGGAATATTAGATCCGCATACTAATCGTTGGATTCCAATCCCTCCAAATATAGTGATGGAGCAGATAAACGACAGTCTCTTTAATTATGGATATGCCGTAGTTATGATGCACCCAAATGACTTCTCAAATTTTGAGAATGGTGCTTATGTAAACGTGGTGAATCAGACAAAAATTGACGAGCTTAGAGCTTGATAACTGAAATTAAATCCAACGGATACCTATTAACTCCTATCGGAAAAATTGATAAATACAAAACTGAAAAATTTCAAGACACCGTCCCAATAGTAATTGATGATAGAAATAAGCCTGTTGAAAAAAACTGCAATTGCATATCATTCAAAATAGACAATCTGCAGGACTATTGGATAAATAATGTTCAAAATGAGGTTATTAACACATTTTCAACAAATAACGTTCCTGTTACCGTCAGTGTAATTGGCAAGTTTTTTGGTACTGATCCTCAAGTCGTTGACTTTTTAAAACAAAAAATAAAAGATGACAAAGACATTTCTGTAGCAATTAGGGGTTGGGAATATGTTGACCATTCTACATATGGTTTGCAGGAACAATCTGACAGCATTAGACTAACCAACAAACAATTATCTGATGTTTTGGGAGTCACATCAAATTTGTTTTCAGTACCATTTGGTAAATTCAACGAGGATACTCTATCTGCAATGCATCAGAATGATATTTCTTATATCAGCGGGATTGCAGTATCTGACAAACCCGATTTCAAATCAAAACCATTTCATGTTTCTGAAACATCATCTTTGACATCCTTGTTGGAAGATGATCCATTCTATAAAGGAACAATAATTGATAAATTCTCAGCAAAGATAGAAGCACAACAAAAACAATATGGTTATGCCTTAGTAAGTATGCAACCATCTGACTTTGCAATGCGAAATGATAAAGGTGAAATTATAAATCAAATAAATAAAGAACGTGTTGACCAACTAAAAGAATTAATTGACTATCTTAAAGGACAAAATATTAAAATTGTAGCGCTTTCTGATTTGCCTCAAGAAGTCTCTTTTGAGAAATATCCTGCTTGGATTAAACGAGTTTATGAGTGGAATATACAGGGATTGATAACTGACTCTGAGCTTGATAATGCTATTAAAAATCTTGTTTCAAGAAAAATTATTGTTCCCTTCTAATCTTTTAAAGCCATTTTTGCAATAACTTTCATTGTTTTTATTTGATTTTTTTAGATCTGAATATTATATTTGATTTTTATAAAGTTTTGATAGAGAAAAAGTTTTCAAGAATGCGATAATTCTTGAATTTGTTTAATTACTTCATTCATTTCTTGTACCATCATTTTTTGTTTTGTTTTGTCTTTTGAACTCAAAAATTCCTTCTGTATGTTGGTCAATTTTTCTTTTAGCATTTTCTTTTGATCAGTTTTTATTGTTTCTACTGGTTTTTTCTCAATACTCATCTTTGTTTCTTCTGAACTGATCTTTACTTTTGAAATGGTAGATATGCATCCATAACAAGGAGCTTGAAGATCATCTTCGAATCGTGGAAGTTTTCCATTGGCATCAAAATTTGTTTGAGTTTCTTTGTCTGCAAAATTATGCTTTATGTTTAGGTTGGTGATTACATTAATCATCTCAACTTTTGACATCTTTGCATAATTATTGAATTCTTTCATTGCTTCTGAGTAGCTTCCTCCATTCTTTAGAACACTGTCTCTGGCTTCCTTTGCCAATGTTATTTTTGTATTGAGGTATTGAAATTGATCTAAGTAGATTTCTTGGTGTGTCGCGTTGACTCCTGAAACAAACTTTTTAAAAGCATTAATTGGAGTGAATGCTTCGTATTGTTTTCCAATTCTTTCCAATTCTAAATTTAAACTGTTTTGTGCTGACTTTCTTTTTTCATCAATTATTTTTTGTTGTTCTTTTTTTTGCTTTACACTTTCAGTTATATCCGCAATTTGTTTTTTTGAAATTTCAATATTTTTTAGAATTTTTTGGTAGATTGGATCGTCTTTAATATTATTTCCCTCAATCTTGTTGAATGTGGTATCTGTTTCTGCATATGATTGGCTTGAAGATACTGTTATGGATATCATGATGGTCAGAATCGTAGCGTAGAGTGTTGTATTTCGCATTACCACACAATTACTCCTCAAGTAATAATAGAATGCTAAGAATTTGTACTGATTACTTCTACTATATTCTTAATAATGCATTTCAATATAATTAACTACATAAAATTTGTATGCAATGCTCGATTAGATTCCTTCTTTCTAATATTTAGGCACGTTACTTTTTTGCATTAAATTTTAGAGAGAATTATAATATCGTGCCTAAATTTTAAAAAGAAGGAACAAAAACTATCCCAAAGTTGAAATTATGGGTAAATCTTGTTTCAGTGAATTTGTTTCACATGGTGCCTGGATTGTATGCCATCATAATTTTTCTTGTACTTATTACAACAACTGTTCCATTAACATATGCCCAACATCATGGTGGAGAACAAGCTCCTCCAATTAGTTTTGGAGACGGAGAGGTTACAGTAACCACTTCATTAATACCACCTGATTTTATTCCTGATTCACAATCATCTGTGAATTTAAAAATTAGGTTTTTTGATTCGCTGAGTAATGTAAATATCGAAAGTGTTAGCTATAGAGTTCAAATATTCTATGGCACACAACTTGTAGCAAACCAAATGTTTTTTGATAAAGATGGTGAACTTGAAATCAAGATTCAACCTATAGCTGATTGCGAACAAGAAAATTTGTGGAAATGCACAAAATATTTTGGAGACAAGGATCCAGTTGTTCCAAATGCCCTTACTTCATCTCCTTCTAGCATACCTGTGATCTCTGGACCGGTATTTGCTGAGAGCGGTCAGTATACCATAAAAACTGACATAATTGGAGCAAAAAATCCAAAAACTCAGACTAGTCAGGACATTCATTTTGAAACTCTAGTAACCATACCTAAAGTGCAACAGTTCATAATTAATTCATCTGGCGCTGAATATGTCATTTCTGCAAAAAACTTCCAAGATCCTATAACCGAATTTCACTTTGATGAATCAACCAATTCAATTCTCTTTCAAATACCATTTAATTGGGAGCATTTGGAGCATACTGCTTATTTAAAAAATTATTTTGAAATTCCTAAAAATTTTAAGCCTTTTGAAAATGTAGATAGTTTTTTTGGTAAAGTCAATGATGTATTGATTTTCCCAAAAGACTTGCATTATGATAAATATTCAAACAAAAATTCTAATGTAATTCATTTTATGATAAATAATGAGGAGCTAAAAAATCTAAAAAATTCTAATTCTGAAATCGAAGTAATCATTACTCCTGAATCTCAATCATCAATAGTGACTCATGAAATTTTATTTGATAATGGATTAAAGGCTTTGCCTCTTATGATTCTAGGCCATTCTAAAAGTAATGATTTTCTTTTTTCTATAGTATTTTTTGATTCACAAGAAAACCTTGTTAATGATGTACGATACGTATATGGAATAACTGACCCTGCAGGAAAAGAAATTACAAACACTGGTGGAAATCCAAATTTACTAGGAATCAATTTGCCAAATGGTATTGATACACAAATAATTGAAGCACAGTCTGAAGGAAAATACATCAATGCAGTTAGGATTGATCGGTACAGGACCTATTGATTATGAAAAGTATCTCTTTGAAGAATTTGAGTTTAACATAAACAAATCTAAAATTGCTGATTCCGTGGTTATCTCAACATCGATTCCACAGTGGATTAAAAACAATGCCGGTTGGTGGGCAGATGGTTCCATTGACGATAATTCTTTCATTCAAGGAATTCAATTCTTGATTAAAGAGGGAATCATGAAAATTCCTCCCAACTTCAACAGATTCATGTAGGCTCAAATGAAATTCCAAGTTGGATTAAAAACAATGCCGGTTGGTGGGCAGATGGTTCCATTGACGATAATTCTTTCATTCAAGGAATTCAATTCTTGATTAAAGAAGGAATTATCCATCTCTAAAATTTCGATGCATCCCTTTTTTAAAAATTCTTCCGACGGTTTGAAAGTAGATGCTGACTCGAACAAAAAGATACATAGGATCCTACAATAAAACAAAACTTAATTTTCTGTTCTAATCTTGAAACAAGATAAAAACATGGCAATTCATTACACTTTTGTTTTTTGAATTATCTCTGATCTTAGATTGGCAAAATTTGCAATAATTTTAGTGTCTGTTTTAATTTCAACTAATTCTTCAAGAATTTTTTCCAACAATTCAATTACTTTCTGATTTTCTTGATCATTTGACATGATATTTGTTACATTTTCCCCTAAACTTTGAGCTATTATTTGTCAATAATTTGAGTATTTTTTTTAATAAGGACAGGTTAGGCCTAAACTAACCTAAACCTTTTCTTACTATATGGCACGATACATATCGCAATCTAGATTTTGTGGAATTGAATAAAAAGAATCACTATTCATTTGATCGTACAAATCATTCATTCTATGCATTTATCCTCATAATCTCAAATTTTTCTAGGTTTACATTATGTTGAATATTGACTGGAAATTTGAAAAACCCAACTTTGAAATAATCATTATTTTATAAATTCATAATGACAATTGCTTATGTCTTGATTAATTGTGAACTAGGGGCAGAAGAATCAATTATGGAAAAATTAAAGGAAATAGAACAAGCTGAAAGAAGTGTTTGGAACTATTGGAACTCATGACATGATGGTAAAATTGGATGCTGAAAATTTTGAAAAAATTCGAGAAATTGTATCAAAAAATATACAAAAAATAGACAAAATAAGAACCATTTCAACACTAATCAAGAAAGATAATTAAGCGCAAGTGGTTGTGATTTAAATGCCAAACGAAAAAAACGAAATTGAAAAATTAATCGATACCATGATAGTGAACGGTGATGAATTAGTACGACATCTTAAAACTGTTTTACCTGATTCCTTATCTGAATCTATGATGATGTTTCATGAATCAAATGTGGCAAATCTTAAAAAAATTAAAGCACTTTTGAATAAATAATATCCGGTAAATTTGTACTATATGCTTTTTAATGATTAGGGGGCTTTAACAGTATGATCAGATCACGCACGATTTCAATATCTGTTAAAAGAAAAACAGGCGATACATTTGATGCTATTTTAGGGTGTCCTAAAAAAATGATGCCTGATGCTAAGATGGGCTGTGATGGCTGGTGGTCCTTTTCGACCCCTAGGGGTAATGCTAAATTAAAATTTCAAGAAAACAAATCTTTGGGAATTCTAGATCATGTGTTTATTGATACAGAAGCCGCATGGAACAATTCAATGCGTGTAATTTCCAGCGGCGAGGAATCTGAAATAATCATTACTTTAACAAAACCGTCTGAAATCACTGACGAGCAATTCAATGAAAGAATGCTGGAAATGGAGCAGGTTCTTGGCAACATGAAGACAATAATTGAGCTTGATTCTTGAATGGAAAATTTACCTGGTTTTTTCAAATGATCAACAGTATTTGAAAATTAGGCACAATTTCAAAAAAAGTTAACCTTAAAGTTAAATGTAAATTTTGTAACCAAAAAAGGATTAAAATGCCATATGAGGAAATATATTTTCAAAGACTAGAGGAAGATAATCTTGAAAATCATGACGGATTAAAATCTCGTCAAAAAAAAATATTATCTGCCCAAGGATGAAAGTGATTTAGTCTTTATCTGAATTTTTATTTTTATCCTGATTCATAATGTCTCCTGGATTTACTTTATTGTCCCAATCACCCCTCATTCCTCTGATTAATGATATTATTCCAGCTATTATCAAAGCCAAAACAATTCCAAAAAACACACTCTGATCAAATAGTCTAGTTGAACAATTAACCTCAACAGGTTCCTTGTTTTCAAAATATTTATAACAATTATTAAATTGGTTGGTTTCAATTAATCCAGTTTGGTAATCATGACCAAATAATCCTAAAACCAAAAATCCAAAAAAAGTCAAAGCGATTCCTATAATGATAAAACGCATATCGCTCATGGATTTACTTGTATGATATACTATTTACATTTTAATGTAATAAATTACAATTATTTTTCTAGAGTCTTTTTGAGGTTTTCCAATGAGATCTGATAAAATGTTTTCATGTCGACTAAAAATTCACTAAATTGCTTTGTTGACATTTTATTGCTATTTAGATATGATTGCCAAATAATCTGGGTTGATTTTTTGTTTTTTGGTTTGATTGAAATTGTTGCAACATATGCTCTTAATGGTAATCCTTCTGTTGCAATATATGTAAAATATTCTCCATTTTTCCAATCAATCACATGTTCTTCTATACTATTTCCACTTTCAAATGTAATTCTACGGACAGCTCCCACACCTCTTCTTTTTTTAGAAAGATAGGTAGTTTTTTTGACATCCAGTGCCCATGATAATCCTACAATATTACTTAATTTTAGCCAAACTTTTTCTTTTGGAGCATTGATTGTAATTGTTTTCTTTATTGTACCTGTTTGAAACATTTTTTTCATATTTTTCACTGTCATTTTTTACTTTTTTTATAATGATGTTAAATTCCTTTTCTCTAACACATTTAATCTCTAGAATCCAATTATAATATATGGTATTTGGATGGGGTAAAAAAAAAGAATTAGAACCTGAGGGTCTAGATCTTCAAAAACAGATTCAACTATACGATGTACCGAAAATAATCCGACAAATTCTTGAATTACGACAATCGCAGATTCTATCAGAAATTAAATCACTCAGAAATAATACTGAACCGTTAATCCGAGAGCTCGATTACGATCGGAAACACACTTGAGAAAGATGATTTACAAGTCGATGATATAGATAAACATCTTCGGATTATTGTAGTTAGGGGCAAACAACAAGTAATTGACATGATAAAAAAAGACGCAACATCTTTACCTGATATTACGTCATATGATGATGCTGAAAATCTAGATTCAGTATTACATCAAATGCTAAAGAAAATTGGCGATGTTTTGGGACGCCAGACAAGAGTTATACACATTTTTGCAAAAAAATATGCTGAAAAGCTAAAAGAAATTCTTATTCAAATGAATTCTAATTATGCTGAAATCCAGAAATTGCTACAAAATCATGATCACACAAAAACTGCACACGATGAAATTTTGAGATTCTTAAAAGAAATTGATGACCTGAAAATCAATCTTAATAAGAAGAAGCAGAAAATTGCAGAGATTCACAGTTTTATTGATTTACTTGATCAGAAAATATCTTCTGCAGAGGACCATATAAAAAAAATAAAAGCTTCAGACAAATACTTGAAATTTTTAGATCTGAAACAAACCTTGAACATATTTGATAATAAAAAAAATCAAATAAAAAATGAAATTGATTCACAATTTACAAAAATTTCACGGCCACTAAATCGGTATGAATATGTTTCATCAGATAAAGAACAAAAAAATTTATTGAATATGCTAATTAAGGATCCATTTGAGGCACTTCTTTTAGAGAATAAAGACTCTATAATCACAATTTTGGAAAATATACGAAAAGGAATTTCTTCAGGTTCTATCTCTGTCAAAGATTTTGAAAAATCATCTTATCAAATTACCGAAACTGAAGAGGCACTTGGCGGATTTATTCGTCAAGTCAATGATTTCATGCAACAAAGAAAACACATTCAAGATCAAATTAGTGCCCTTGAATCAGAAGAATTGTCAATGTTTACAAAAAGTTTGAATGTTGCCCTATCTGATAAAAATAATTCTGAATCAAAAATCAAAACAATTGAGGACGAAATTAATGCAGATCGTTTGCTTTTACCGAAACTAATCTCTGAAATTGAAGGTAAACTCCAAAAGTTTTCAAATATTCCATATATCATTGCTAATTAATTCTAAATTCAAACCTATTTTTTTGAGATTAAATTCTTTGTAAAAATATTCTAGTTCTATTAAATTTTAAAAATAAAAAAGGGGTTAGAATATTCTAAAAAAGATAGGTTTCATCGTTAGGTTCGCTATCTTTACCTTGTAGTATTCTTGCAAGAACTTGTTTGACATACATCTCAGATGCCGTAAAATTATCAACAGGTTTTTGGACCCAAAAATTTTGTAATTCCTGACGTTTTTTGTCAGGGGACATCATAGAGTCTGTAGTTGTCATAAATCAAATTATCTTCTAGAAATATGAACTCCTGTCTGTAAAGAATGGACAGACAATAATGAGATGAATTGCTGAGTATAATTTCTCCTTAGAAATTAGAATCTAATTTATTTGGTTCTTACATTAGATATATCGCGTGTTATTCAAAAGAGAGAAATTTGAGAGGCAAGTTTCCTTACAAAAAGTGGTACTTGACAGCATATTGTCTTATTGTCAAATGAAGCACCCAAATGAGGGCATTCTTATTTTAAAAGGCAAATCAAAACAAGGCAATATTTTAATCGAAGGATTGGTTATTCCGCCTTTTAATTTTTCTGGTCCTTCCTCTGCGGGATTCCCGCATTCCTTTTTACCATTTGACATGAGCTATGTGGGAAGTGTTCATTCTCATCCAAGCGGATCAGCAAATCCCTCTGTTACTGATCTTCATAATTTTTTTGGGTTGGTGTCTCTAATTGTACAATCGCCATATCATGATGATGATATTTTTGCATGGGATAGTAATGGTAATCCAATAAAACTTACAATTGTCTAGATCTACAAATTGTTGAATATTTAGAAGAAAAAAACTGCCAAAACTTTATAAGGATTTTGAGTGTAATGACACTATTGTTTAGTTATAAGACATATTTGATATTCCTATTTGCTTCCTTGGCAATAAGTATAGGATTGCAACTATTGCTTCCATTCCCTTGGGGATTGGGGGCTGCTTTGGCAATTTTTATAGCATTTCCAATGTTATTGCGAAAACGTTACATGAGCAGAATGCGTGGATATGGCGATTCAGGAGGCGGTGGCGGTTTCTTTGGAATGAATTCTGGAGGCAGTGGAATACGCTATGTTTGTCTTGTATGTAATCACAAACATAAAGGCGGAACCTGTCCAAGATGTGGTTCTAAAACTCAAAGAGCTGATTTTTAGCTAAAACATGTCGCTAGATGAAATTAGAAAAAAAGTAATTTTTCATAACTCTATAGATGTTTGGATTGCAGCATGCACTGAAAAAAATGTTGCCTGGACCAATCCTGAAAGATATAAAAGATTTATTTCCTATTTGCTAAAAAATAACTTGAATCTAAAGGCATTTTCATTATGCGCTCATGAGGCTGGTGCCACTGAACAGGAAAAAACAAAATTTGCAGACTTGCTGGCTGAATCAAAGGATCCAGACGCTGCAACATATACCATCAAACTAAATGATTCCTCACTGGATGTCATTAGGAAATTTGATTTTAAAAACTAGTTATCTTTTGAGTTTTGGATTTACAATTACATCTAGTGTATTTCCTATGAACACAAAAGCAAGTCCTGTCAACGCAATCATGATACCTGGAGGGATTATCCACCACCATAACCCTCTAGAGGCTGCCCCGTAAATATTTGCATCATGTAAAATTTGCCCCCATGTTGGAAATGAGGGATCACCCAATCCAAGAAAACTGAGTCCTGCCTCTGTCGTAATGGCAGCTGGAACTGATATTGCAATACTGGCAAATGCATAGGGTAACAACTGTGGCAAAATATGACGCAACACAATCTTGGAATTTGTTTGACCCATCATACTTGCAGCCTCTACATATCTCCTTGTTTTGATTTGTAATGCCATACTTCTTGCAACTTTTGCAACGCCCACCCAACCAAATAAAGTCAAAAACCCTACCATTACAAAGATACTATTACTTAGAGTAACTGATAAAATTATCAAAAACGGTAATGCTGGAAGAGCATAGATGATATCGTTAAACCTCATCATGGTTTCATCTGTTTTTTTCCCCCTGAATCCTGCATATGCACCATAAAACAAACCAATTGCTACTGATGCAATTGCTACAACCAGTCCTATGAAAAGTGCCAATGGTGTTCCCCATAGTAATCCTACTGCCAAATCTCTTCTCAACTCGTCTGTTCCCATAACTCCAAAAATTTTGCCACCTATGATTAATCTGGAATTTAGTATCTGATTATCTGGTAATTGGTTATCTGAAATTTCTGGTTTTACTCCATACAGTTTAATTAAAAAAATATAGTTTCCCTTTAATGGTTGATGACTGTTTGTTTTAGAGAAAATTATTTCTTCAGGAGGTATGTTGTCTAGCGAAAATAAAAAATTATTTGTTTGTAATGCCAGGTTTTTTTTAATTAATTCTTCTGTAGAAAATATTTTTTCACTATAAATTGAACCTGAATTTGAATAAGGCAGAGAACTTGACAATAATTTTAATTCCATTCCGTCTGGTCGAATGACTGACATTTGTAATAAAGGTGTGCCAAAATATTTTGCAGCAAATTCGTAAATGAAATCATTTGGAAAGTCATCGTATTCAAAATTAACCCCAAACTGATGAGATACAAGCGTAATGTTCCCAGATGTATCATAGTTGATATGAGGTGTGTTTAGAATTTGGTGTTCTGGAATCTTTTCACTCAAAAACAGATTTATCCAACCCGGTTGAGCTACTTTTGGATATGAAATCCATTTATCTGGATTGTTCCATCCTTTAAAGGTCTCAACTGGAATCACAACCACCGCAATAATTGATATGATGATTAAAACCAATAAAATAGAAATTCCTGCAATGCCAATTTTGCTTTTAACAAATTCTTGTTTAATTTCTTGTATGGTATTACTCATTATCATTACATCCTATGATACTGCTTGGGATGATTTTATCATGTAGTCTTCTAAAAATCCTGCAACCAATAATAAAATCATCACAATTCCAATTCCAATAAGATTTGGTTTGATTTGTAATTTTAATACCGATTTAATCTGATGTTTTACATTTTTAATTATTGTATAGATCAAGTGCAAGACTACACGACAGCGCAATGGAATATGCAATTAATTCTAGGATGCCAAATGGAGATAAAAATAAAATTGAAAGTGGCTGGATTTCAGATAATCCTGGGATTGTAGATATTATTGCTGCAAATCCAAATCCAGTAGACCATGCAATGTATAGCCCCCATATTATCCCAGCCCCTGGGATAAACATTGGCAATGTGGAAAGAAAATTATTTACAAAAATTCCAATTCCATCTGTATCTTCCATAACTGATAAGAACTCATTGCTAAAATTATTTGCCTCTTCGTAGCTTACTTTGGACAGTGCTCCAATCTGAAAAGATAATGAAAACAGACCAAGAAAAATTAAAAACAATATTATTCTGAATTTGAGCATGATTTTGTGTATCTTGTAAATATATGAGAGTATTGGTATTGTCATATGTTATTTTACTTCTCAAAGTTGTCTATATTTTTTTTTAGAGGAATTGATTTCTTTCACGGAAATCGGATAATAATTAAAAACAAAGTCAATTTCTTTTCAATCTGAATTGAATATACATTATAATACAAAAAACCATGTTTAATCAATGATCAATGTTATTTTTATTCAATAGATAACATGTTCTTATAGTTCTCCTTATTTATTCAACTACAAAATTCAAATTCATTTTCTCTATCATAAAACAATTGAGAATAAAGTTTACTTGAAAAAATTGTATCGAGAAACTGATTTGGAAATTTTTGTTAAATCTTAATTTTGCCATATTAAATAAATATTAAAATAATTTTATCTAATGGATTTACTTTCATACGATCCTTTTCTTCAAATTATTGTATCAATTTATTGTGACACCTTAAAATCTAGCACTATAAATTTTATCATTTTTCTTTCATATTTTTATAAATTATCTCAAATTATGACAACTTTTTGCTTATTTAAGATCATGTTTAATATTAGGTTTACCTTACTATAGCATTGTGAGATATCACGATAAAAAACTTATTCCAGTTTTTGTAATTGTCTTTATTTTTTCAGCTATTTTAATTTCATCTATTCATCTTTCATATGCACAAACACCTACTCTCATTCTAAATTCCTTAACAGTAGGAACTCCTTCTGGTAAAACTCCGAATATAGGGACTGACCCTATTAAAATCACACTTTCTTGGACAGATTCTACTGGAAGCAAATGGCAAGTCTTTGAATCAGGAAATCTTAATGCTGTTGCAACAGTCATTGCACCTGCATCAAAATCTGCTGTATTGGAATCACTAGAGAAAGGTATTGCACATTGTTATACTGTAAAAAGGATTGACCCTTCCAATGGTTCTACTCTTGCTGAATCAAATTCTCTCTGTTCTCATGTTCAACCAGTAATTTCAATTGTGCAAACTGGTGCTAGTCA
The DNA here is from genome assembly GCA_963825095.1 of uncultured Nitrosopumilaceae archaeon. Classification (GTDB taxonomy): domain Archaea; phylum Thermoproteota; class Nitrososphaeria; order Nitrososphaerales; family Nitrosopumilaceae; genus Nitrosarchaeum. The sequence goes on along the minus strand of CAWGRV010000015.1, from coordinate 14,541 downwards.
GGTAACAATTACATGGACACAAGTCTAGTGCAACTAATCCTGCTGGTAATCCAAATAGCTACACTGTAGAACGAGTTTTACCATCTTCATCTTCTACAACCATATCCGAAGTTTGCATCGATGGTTCCCCTCTTTGTGCTACTCCCTTTACCTCAGTTTCACCTTCATCTCCTAGTACCAAAACACACATAGATAATCGTCCTGTTGCACTTGGACAATACGTTTGTTATGAAGTACAAGCAGCCTGGGCTTCTCCAAGAATTAACATGGATTCAGATAAAAAATGTATTACAATATCTGTGCTAGATAACACCCCTCCAACTGCCGCCATAACATATTCTACACCAGGACCATACAAGTCCGGTGATATAGTAACAATTACTGCAACATTTAATGAACCTGTCAAAGATTCACCGATTCCACAAATCTCTATCTCTGGTGCCAACACTTTAGCAGCAGTTAACATGGTAAAAACATCATCCACAGTTTACACATATTCTCGTACAATAGATGAAGGTGATGGAACTGCCACTGTTGCAATGGCAGCTGCAGCAAGATCTTGCAGGAAACCCAATTGTATCCGCACCAACAAGTGGTGCAACACATACTATTGATAACACCCCTCCAACTGCCGCCATAACATATTCTACACCAGGACCATACAAGTCCGGTGATATAGTAACAATTACTGCAACATTTAATGAACCTGTCAAAGATTCACCGATTCCACAAATCTCTATCTCTGGTGCCAACACTTTAGCAGCAGCTAACATGGTAAAAACATCATCCACAGTTTACACATATTCTCGTACAATAGATGAAGGTGATGGAACTGCCACTGTTGCAATGGCAGCTGCACAAGATCTTGCAGGAAACCCAATTGTATCAGCACCAACAAGTGGTGCAACACATACTATCAATCCTACGCCGGTCATCACTATAACCCCCATTGCTGTAAATCCAAAATGGGGAATTAATTTTGTTGTCTCTGGAACAGTAACTGGTACCGGAAATAATGTAATAATTGATTGGGGTGATGGAACTCCAGAGACAGACAGCAACACTAACATCCTGCCTAGTTTTAGTGCATCTCATACATATAGCTCTGCAGCTATTGGCCCTAAAACAATAACTGCTTATTTCAAGAGTGGTCCAATAATAATAGCTACATCATCTCCAATAAATACATCTGTAGAAAAACACCAAACAACATTATCCCTTAAACTTCCAACCAGTGTAGTGGAAGGAAGCAGTGTCACTGCAAGTGGTATTCTAAATGATGCTGATACTGGAAAAGGAATCCCACTCAAACCTATCTCACTATCTGATGCCCCAGCAAATATTATCGCAGATTCAACTACAAATGGAGTCCAATTTACATCTGGTCCTACTCCTATGAAGATAGTCTTTTGTAGCACATGTACACCAAATCCAGGATCAGTACTAGTAGGTGCAAACATCTTACACGTATTCACTGGCACAATCATTACATTTCCACCAAAAAGTGCTGAAGTTACCTTTTTGCTAGAGGACATGGCAACAAATGCATTTACAGCAACTGTTGCTCCAAGTGGTGGTTCTCCATTTAACATATCTTCTGCAGGTGCAGCCCCTGACATCCAATTATTACAATTGGCATTAAATGGAGGCACTATTACTATAACAAATAGTGATCCTATTACGGGTGTTGGAATATCCAGTGTCCGAATAGATGATCCTGCAGCTGATCCAAAAAATTTGTTTAATGAAAACTTTGATTCCTTTGCAATATCAGAGTGCAACCCTTGTACATCGCTTTTGCTTGGTGGTGGCAACTACTTTAGCACAGGTCTCACAACTAGCGGTATTAGTGTATCAGAACCAGTAACTGCTACCTTTGCAGAAGATTCTCTATATCTCGGTTCTAGTGCAAATGGCTCATATGCTAAAGAAACCGACACACTAACTGGCGTTGGCGGTTCCACTACTTTTACTGCAACACCAAGCTCTGGTGCAGTATATACTGCTCTAGTCTGTTCTGCATCTGATCCTGATACTGACGGTGATAGTTTGTGTAATTCGTGGGAAGGAGGAGGAAAAGGAGTTCCATATTCAGTTACATTTGGAGGCGTGAAGACCAATTTCTTGTATGCTCTACCTAGTTCTAACCCTAATGCCAAGAATGTTTATGTTGAATATGATTACATGACCGGTCACAACCTGCTTGCTGCAGCAAAAACAAGTCTCTCTAGTGCATTTACTGCACATTCTATCACTTTTTCCCTTGATGATACAACTGATTCTGCTGCCCCAATTCCACATCTTGAAAACATAAATGCATGGTTTGATAATGATTCTGTCCGTACTAATGACTTTGACTCTTTAAAGGCATTATACTTTGGTTCCCCTAGTGAAAGACCTACAGTAAGTGTTGGCACATACACCTTGCAAAATGGTGCTACCTTAACTCCTAGCATTAGAGGAGCAGGAATTGCAATAACTACTCCAGCTGGAGCATCTACTCAAGGCACTATAATAATTAAAGAAAGAATAAATCTTGTGCATCCTCTTACTAGTACCTCCGTTCTTACCATTACTCCTCCTACAGCTCCTAGTATTGCAGGTGTTGAATTTGGAACACCATCTTCTACAACTACTGCCAGTGGAACAAGCAGAGTCGTTGTCACAAAGATTCCATTTGCCACTACTGCTAGCAAGTCATTTACTTTGCCAAACATTGACACTAAAGTTACTTTGCCACTTGGTACAATAACTTTGGGTGGTGGACAGGTTGCAGTTACAACAACCAAACTAGAGGCTAAAGCCCAAGCATATCACTATGGAATGGGCGTACATGCGATTGGATCTAACGGATGTAATTCTCCAACAGGACTTGCAGAACCGTTGGGCAATGACTTTATTATTGCACTTGGATGCACTCCACTTGGAGAATCAAATCGCGTCTCACAATGGTCCTGAAGGAACTGCTGAGGAACAATCTGGAACTATCTTGCATGAGTTGGGACACAACTTTAATTTAGCACACGGTGGACCTTCAAAGATTCTGGCAACATCTGCAATTCCTGCAGATAAGATCAAAACTGTAAACCAAACCACATCAGTGTGATGAACTATGCACGACAGTTACCACAGCCACTCGGTTATCTGGCTCCCGCAGATTGGAGGCTAGATTTCTCCTCTGGGTTATTTAGCGCTAGTCTCCTTTAGGTGAAAATACTCTAAATGAAGCAAGCAGGATTGAAAAGCATTACTACCACAGACTCCTAAAATTGTTTGGGCTGCAATAACTCGTGACGCTTTCCCTCCTGTGACGATAAAGACTGGGTTTAGTACTCCATCAAATGTTGCAACTCCAACCGCAATAAACTGGGACAATGATGCGGCTTACAAGTGAAACAGTTGCCGCACATGATGGATATTAACAACTTTGGGATAGTTGGATGTCCTGCAACTCCAACTGCTAATGGCAGCACATTCCTTCTAAAGGACTATGATGAGTGGAATAATTTGCAATTTAACTTTAGAACTGCAACTGGTGCACAAGCCCTTGATGGTTCACACCTTCCACCATTCAAGACACCAGAGCCAACTACAGAGCTGGTGAAGATGTCCAAAACTCTCTGGTTTCATCGGGTCTTTTAGAAGTACCACTACGACCAGATACAATTACTCCATCAAAGGACAGCTTATCTTAGAAAGCTACTTCCAAATGTAAATGAGGGTAAAAACACAGTACTTTTTGTAACATATCTTGGAAGTGATAGGGCTTTGGTTGCCTTTAATCAAGGACAAATTGCAGAGGCAGTGGCCGGAAAATCCCTCCAGTCTGCAACATTAAAGATGTACATTAAATCCAATCTCAATGGTTGGGGTTCTGGAGGAGACATTGAATCTCGTCCATTAACTGCAACATGGGCTGAAGGAAACGGTTACAATGAAAATTTTGTGATTCCAGTAAAAGGAACAGGTTCTGGAGTTACTTGGAACTGTGCAGTGGATACTAACATTAACAATAGCAACAAAGATTGTGTTACCTCTTGGAATGGTGGTACTTTTGGTGCAGTATCAAGCAAGGTAAAGATAACCAACGGTAAAACAGGATGGATCAGTTTTGATGTTACTGGAAATGTTAATTCATTTCTTGGGGGAACCGCAAACAATGGCTGGGTGATTAAAAAGACAGATGAATCAAAATTAGGTCTAATTACATTTGCATCAAGTGAATCTTTGGAAACTCGCCCGGAATTAGTGTTGACATTTGTACCATAAAAAATACTGTCTTGTTATTTCCATGCACTCTCTACTACAGATGAAATATTTGATGGTGTTCAATGTCTAACGAAATAGGACAAACACTAACAAATCATTTGGTAAATACTTATCACTTAAGACGTCTCATTAATCTAAATTCATTTTATAATTTTTGTACAGATACTCTTTTTTATTATGACGCTCTTTTAATAATTGACCGAACATGAAACTTTCTAACTCTAAAAATGCAAGCAATGATAAACGATCAATCAAAATCGATTTCAAAATACAAACTTTCTCACTCAAAACATCTAACAAAAAAATACAAAAAACATTGATACTTTTTGCTTGCATGATGTTTTTAGTTAGTTTTTGCTACATTCCAACTGCTAATGCTTTTACTACAGACCAAGTTATTGCTAATGCAACTGTTGGCTCACCTACAGTATACTTTAGAGATATTTTAGACCCAAGCATCGGAGATTCTCCTAACGTGACATTCACTTTGGATGCACATAATTTAATTTCTACTGTTGGAATTACTGCGACATTTGATAGTACGAAAAATCTCGATAACTCTCAAATTGATATCATTACTGTGGATGTAATCCAAGGTGGTGGCACAAGTGTGGAAGTTGATTTGATTGAAAATGATATTGATTCAGGTGTATTTTTCGGCTCCTTTGAAGCCACAGAATCAGGAAGCATTTCTATTTCATACCAACCTCCTGCATCATTTGCAGGGAGATTTGAGGGAACCCTTGAAAATGTTGTTAGCGAAGGAACTGTAATTATTAAAGATGTATTGATTGATGATTTTGATGAATCGACTGGTATTGGTGCAGTAATTGATTCAGTAGACTTGCAACTTGGAACTGCTCAGATATCTTCTGGGTCAGGAATAACGGTGACAATGTCGTTTAAAAATGCTCTAATTGCAAATCCTGATACATTCCCACTTGATTACCTCTGTCTTTTACACCAGTCACAACCTGGAGCTTCATGGGAAGTATTGACATATGGTTCAAATCTTGGTGGTGATCTTTCAACTTTTAATTTTGCTGCCGGAACAGTCACCAACCAACTTCAACCAACATCTGATGGAATTTCCATTGATCCAAACGGTCGATACGTTCTTGGTTTTTGTAATATTGGTGCTCCCGGTGGTGGAGGAGGAGGAATTTCTAGAGCAGGGTTGGTGGTACAAGCATTGGGCGCACTTGCGTTAACTGGCGGTTCACAAACAAACGCTCCCCCAACACTGGGATTAGGACAGAACCAAAAAAGAATAGTAGATGGAGGATTTTCATTTAATGATAACCCAATTGATGTGTTGCAATACTATACACCATATCCACTCATCACAACTCCAGTTGGACAAAATAACACAATAAAACTCAAAATATATGAAGAAAAAGGATTGGACAATATTGCACATGTGGGATTATCATATGGTTTGGGCAAAGGTGAAATTTTCAACGAAGGTCGGGCCACTATTGAATATGACAGGACATTTGATGGAATAGAATCTGTTACATTGTTTGATCCAAAACATGTACTTGGAAGTGTTAATGTAACTACATCTGATGTGCGATGCAGTGATAATGGTAATGCGGTTTGTCGTGAATTTTCATTTCATCACATCTTTAGAGAGCCATTAGAATATAACATGGTGGCAACAAACATCTGGGATTTTGAACGAAATGGTTGGCAAAATTATTTTAATCATGGAATACAAATTGTAGGGGACTCGATGAATCCTCCCGAAGAATATTCTGGTATCTACAAGGGTCATATCTATCATCTAACAGAGACTGGTAAAAACACTGCAGTGGATGATGATGGAAATAACTGGACATTTGATAAAATTTGGAACCGTGATTACATCAAACCAGTAAATGTGGATAAAGATATCTTGAATCAAAAGAAGATGGATGCAATAGAACAGCTTGGATTCAAGTATTCTGATGGACAAGCAATTTTTGGATTTGACAGATTTGATCATCGCTTTGCAGAAACCAAGCATCAGCAACAAAATGAAGCACAATCGATTATGAATAATTTATGTCCAGATTGTCACAAGAAAGAATTTGAAAAAATTGACAATATTTTCTCTTATTCTCTTCCAGATCGTCACTCAAAACTTGACGTAAATAAAAATTTAATGAAAATTGAAGATCAGAAGGCACACCAGTTACTTCAAACATTCTTTGGACAAATTTATCATAAATCACCTGACTAGTGACTTAATTTTATATCTCTAATTTCACAATATTTGAATATGTGATAAATTTGAGAAATACGTGGAAGCCGAACTAGGCTCTTTGCAATTTTGGATAGGCATTGCTCACTGGTTGACTGGAATTGGAACAATAGTACTTTCGATTGTCATAATTATGACTTTTAGGCATCTTGGGACCACTACAAAAATGAGTAAAATTGAAACAAAATTTCGTCAAAGACCTTGGGTTGGTCCATCATCGTCATTAAAACAAATGAGTAATTCTATTGATGGGCTTATTCAATTTTCAATTACAATAAAAAATTTTGGCTATTTGCCTGCTTCTTATGTTAAAGCAAAATCAATTGTGGATAACAAACAATTGACTAGAAAATCATTAACACAACCTCTATCTGAATTCAATCTTGGTCCACTCCTTCCACAGATGGAAAAAACATACTGGTTATTAGTAGACCCTTCAATGTGGGAAAAAATATCAAATAATGAATCTCTCTGTTTTGCAATCTATTTTGAATATCCGTCAATAACTGGCTTGAATGGTTACGGAATGATTAGTGAATATAATGTTAATCAAACTATTGTAAACAAGGATATGTGGCTTTATCCTTAAACGACAAGTTGATGATTCCAAACATTTTTCACTAGTGTATTGAAAACCCATTTTTTAATTTTATCCGTAATTATGAAAATTTTTTTTGATATGAGATGTGATGTTGGAATGATATCAAAATACTTGAATATCCCACCTTGTTTATCAACGTGTGGAAACTGAACTAGTCTCCGGTTTGTCTCTAGAACTGTGGATTGGTATTGCTCACTGGTTGACTGGAATTGGAACAATCGTGCTTGCTATAGCTCTAGTCAGGACATTTAGGCATTTGGAGGCATCAACTCGAATGAGTAAAATTGAGACCGAATATCGTCTTAGGCCTTGGATAGGACCAACTTCTGGAATTCAGAGAATGGATAACTCGATTAATGGTAATATTCAATTTTCAATTACAATAAAAAACTTTGGTGATCTGCCTGCTTCTTATGTTAAGGCAAAATCCATTGTATCTGAATCCATACTTACAAAAGAATCACTAAAACAACCACTACCTGAATTCAATCTTGGACCATTATTACCTCACATGGAAAAAAGTTTTTGGTTTTTTATTGACCATGAAAGGTGGAATAAAGTTTCAAATGATAATCAACCACTTAATGTCGCATTATATTTTGAATATCCGTCATTAACTGGCTCAAATGGGTATGGTAGTATAAGTGAGTATAATAAAAATAATAAAACATTTGTGCATAAAGAAATGTGGATAGATTATCCTGAAGTAAAATTACATTAAAATTTTTAATTAATTTTTACGCCAATCTAAAAATTACTTTAGGTTGAATTTCGTTTAAAACTTTTTTCTAAGGTTGATCTTTTATTCCCTCTTAAGGATTTTATACACCATGTTGTTGATTATTTCATGAGTAAAGTAAAATCATCTTCAAAATTGATCAAAGACGGACAACTTTCTTACGAATGGGCTAGATTCTCACATGCAAATTTTAAACAACACTATAAACCGATTAAAAAAATCAAAACCTCTTAAAGGAATCACACTTGGATTTTGTCTACACATCACAAAAGAAACTTCTGTTCTTTTAATGGGTGCAAAAGAGTTGGGTGCTACTGTTGCATGTTGTGGGGGAAATCCTCTAACTACACAAGATGATATTGCAGCATTTCTTGCATCACAAGGAATTCATGTTTATGCTTGGCATGGTCAAACTCCAAAAGAATATGATTGGTGCATTGATCAAGTCTTAAATCACAAGCCAACTATTTTGACTGACGATGGGGCTGATATGAATATCAAAGCTCATTTTGACAACAAATACAAAAATATGAAAATTCTCGGGGCAACTGAGGAAACCACCGCCGGGGTCACACGAATTAGGGCAGTTGAAAATCAAGGCAAATTACGTTATCCTGTTATTTTGGTCAATGAAGCATACACAAAGCACATGTTTGATAATCGATATGGAACTGGACAGAGTACGATTGATGGTTACCTGCGTGCAATGAACCTACTTTTAGCATCAAAAAGAGTTGTGGTTGTAGGCTATGGTTGGGTTGGACGTGGTGTTGCATCTCGCTTCGATGGAATGGGTTGCAGAGTTATTGTAACTGAAATAGATCCAGTTAAAGCACTAGAGGCACATATGGATGGATTTGATGTTATGCCCATGGCTCAAGCTTGCAAAATAGGTGATATCTTCATTACCTGTACTGGAATGACTAGCGTAATTAGAAAAGAGCATATTTTGCAAATGAAAAATGGTGCAGTCATGGGAAATGTTGGACACTTTGATGTTGAAATTGATAGTAAATTTTTACTCAAGGAATCAAAATCAGTAAAAAGAGTCAGACCAAACCTTGATGAATGTACACTCAAAAATGGTAAACAAGTTTATCTGATTGGTGAGGGTAGATTGGCAAATCTAGTTGCAGCTGAAGGACATCCTCCAGAAGTAATGGCTCAGTCATTTTCAAACCAAATTCTTTCTATTTTGTATATTCTAAAGAATCATGCCAAGATTGGCAACAAAATAATTAATGTTCCACTAGAAATTGACAAACAGGTTGCAGTTGATGCACTCAAGGCAATGGATGTAAAAATTGATAGTCTAAATTCAGAACAAATCAAATATATGCATAGTTGGTAATTTTCAGCAAATTTTTTGATGATATAGTTTGATTTTCTAGTTTTTTCATTCTTTTTGATATTTAATCTGTGTTTTTGAACCCCTATTTTTTCTAAAGTTAAAGTCTGATTTTATTTTGTTTTTATTTGTATGGGTGGTTGTTATAATTCACTCGTAATGGTTTTATATTGATTATTAAGATCATACCATATTACCAAAGAGAGATGTACTGATTGAATAGAAGCAAATTAATTCTTTATCACCTGAATGTCGTTGATGAAAAATCTGATGACCTGGAAGATTTGTCAGAATACTCTTGCTAATTTAAAACATACTAGTTAATACTCAATAACTCATATTCTTTTGAAAAAATCGTAGGCTGATCATTGATTATTTATTAAAAATACTGACAAAATATTATATTCAAAAAACAGCTAATATCGATGTGGAAAACTCGGAAAAATTCAGATGCTCTCAGCTGTGGGAAAAAATCTGCTATTTTGATATGGGAAGAACGCTACTCTGGATTTAGGGGTACGTGCATTTTGTGTGGTGGTAATTGGCCTGAATCATGATTTTTTCAAATTTTTTTTATTGTTCAAAATTTCTATAATTTATCCAAGCAAAAATGATTAACTTCTTAACCCCTATTGCAATCTAAATTATTGTCAATGAGATCCAAAGCCATAATCACCAGTGCCTTACCATATGCAAATGGAGAAATCCATCTTGGACATATTGCATCCACCTATCTGCCAGCAGATGTGACCACAAGATTCCTCAAGCTAAAGGGAGTGGAGGCTTACTATATTTGTGCATCAGATGATTTTGGTACGCCTATTTTGATTCAATCTGAGAAAGAAGGAAAAACTCCGGCAGAATATGTGTCTCATTGGAACAAACGTGATTTTGATGATTTCACAGCAGTTGGGATTGATTTTGATTTTTTTTACAAAACAAGCTCCACTGAAAACATTCAATTCGTTCAAGATATTTTTAAAAAACTTGATAGCAATGGTCATATTTATCAAAAAGAAATTATCCAGTTTTACTGTAACAACGACAAAAAATTCTTGCCTGACAGATATGTCAAAGGTTCTTGTCCTTACTGCAAAGTCTGTTGATCAGTATTCGGATCTTTGTGAAAGCTGTGGACGTGTACCTGAAGAAATCATTGATCCTAAATGTTCTATTTGTGGTGTTACCCCAACCAAAGAAAAAATCACGCATTACTTTTTCAAACTCAAAAATTTTGGTGATTCACTAACAAAATGGTTAGATGAAAATGAACATCTACAAAAGGATGTAAAAAAATATGTTCAAAATTGGATAAAATCTGGATTGATTGATTGGGATATCACACGAGATATTGTGTGGGGAGTTCCAATACCTCTTGACGCAGCTAAAGGTCAGGTTTTCTATGGTTGGTTTGATAACCATTTGGCTTACATATCCACAGCAATAAAATTTCTTGAAGATAAGGGAATTAATGGAAAAGAATTTTGGAACTCTGCAGACATTTATCATTTTATTGGCAAAGACATTGTTTATCATCATTATCTCTTTTTGCCTGCAATGCGTCTAGGCATTAACAGTGAATACAAGTTGCCTGACTTTATTCCTACACGGGGTCATCTTACACTACAAGGTAAAAAAATCTCTAAAAGCAGAAACTGGTATATTGGATTGAAACAATTTCTGGAATATTACCCAGCTGATTATTTGCGATATTATTTGGTTGCAATAAACCCCTACTCTCAGGATGACTTGAATTTTGATTGGAATGAATTTACCAACAGGATAAATTCTGAACTAATTGGTAATGTTGGAAACTTTGTTAACAGAGCACTTGGATTTACAAAAAAAACATTTGATGGAGTCATTCCTGAACCAGAAAAATATGATGATAAGGACAAAGAGGCTGAAATCAAGATAAAAAATCTATCTTGTGAGTTAGACTCTTTGATGGAACAGAATCACTTGGATCGAGCACTCAAAAAAATAATGGAGTTTTCATCATTTTTTAATCAATATTTTCAACATAAAGAACCATGGAAAAAAGGACCTGGTACTACTACATGTGTATTTTTATCAGTAAATGCAGCGTGTAGCATAGCAATAGCACTTTATCCGTTTCTTCCAAAATCTGCGCAAAAGATTTGGGAGCAGCTTGGATTTTCTGGCAAAGTTAATGAAAACAGATGGGATTTAATTTCTAACTTTTTGGTAAGGCCTAGTCATCCTTTGGGGGAAATATCGCCATTATTTGTAAAAGTAGAAGAAGAAGACATTAAAAAATACAAAAAACAATTAGGTCTATCAGAATAAAATGCCAAAAATTATTCCGAGAATATCTACTAGAGGCTATTATGATTTAATGTATGGCAAGACAATTAAAAAAAAGTCATATTTTTTATATCCCAAAAAAGAATTTGAGAAATTAATTGGATCTCCTGAACTAACCATAATGATTCATGGTTTGCAAAATGACAATGCTGGTGCTATTGCAAAAGTAATGTTAGCAAAAAACCGTTTACACCAACTTGGTTATAATTTTCCTGTAGTTGGTTTTAGCTATGACTCTAACACTGTTGGGGCTCATTTAAAAAAACATGCCAAACGTGCTCTAGTAGCTGGACAAAAAATAGCCAAGAAAAATGGTTCTAATCTGTCTTTATTTATACAAGATTTCAAATCTGCTAGTCCTAAAACTAGAGTCCGTTTAATTGGACACTCTTTGGGTTCTTTGGTGATCCTCAGTACAGTAGAAAATTTGGCAAAAAATAAACAAAATAGCAATTTAATTGAAGGAGTATATTTTTTTGGTGCATCAATTACAAATGATGTTCCATCATCTAAAAAATATGGAAAATTATTGGATATGATAATTAAAAGAAAAATTGTAAATTATTACAGTCCTACAGATGAGGTACTAAAATGGGCAGATGACAAAAAATTTGTTAAAGATCCACTTGGATTATCTGGGGCTCTTGGAAAACCGATATCTAAATACCAGCAAAAATTGGTACATCCACAAAATCATCGATTTGCAAGTTATGCTAAAGTTTTAAAATCATTTCCATAGTTAACTCTCAAATAATATTTGGTAAATAACGTACAGTCTCTTTATTATCCCTAATATCAATAATCATGTGATGAGATTTACATAACTTGTCAATTACAATGTTATGATTTGTTTCAGATATTTCTCTGATATCATAAAGGCACAAAATAATACCATTTAGTTCATCAAATATTGCATGTGTATTTTTTTCAATTACCATCCGAACAGACATTCCAACTTCATTACTAATGTTCGAAATAATTCTTCCGACTATTCTATAAGGTCCGTTTGATTCACTAAATATTTTTTTAGTAAATTTTTTAAAACCTTCCAAAATCCCATCTGGATCTTTATCAAGTTGAGGGATTTGATATATGTGGAGGATATTTTTACTTTCATAAAATTTGACATCAATTTTATCTTGCTTCATCCTATTTTTGGTTGGTTTGATTTTTTTTCCGTGATCTACTAGAAAAATACACGATTCACCATTTAACAAACCTAATTTAATAAACTCAAATTCAACTTTTTCTGCACGTACAATCTCGTCATAAACAAGCAAAATGTGCTTTTTACAATCTAATTTTTCAAGGACACTTGTTAGTAAACTGCGCACGTGGTATTGTATGGTAATAGTTATTTAACTTTCTATTGTGGGATCAGCTAAAATTTTCAGCTTCATATCATTACAAATAATTTTGAAATAGAAATCTTGAAAAGGCAATAAACTGTTAGGAATACAAAATGCAAAGTCAAAATTCACAATCTCTTGAAAAAAAACTAGAGCGTATCACAACTGAAGCAGAAATTTTGTCATTAATGGAGGAAACACACAAAACCAAAGATTGGATAAAAAGCCAAATTAAGAAAAAATCAATAAAAATTCCAGTCAAACTATCGATGAACAACTTCCAAATTTTAAATTTCTGCCCCGATGATTTTCTAGTTTATCTTCGTGATTCATTAAAAGGAAACAATCTTGCCGACCTTGGAGACATTAATACATTTACAAAAACATTTTTTTGGTTTTTTACGGACATTGTTGCAGGGTCAAATCCAACTATTCCTACAAAGGAACAAGCAAGAAAAGTGGTTGTATTAAATGAATTAATTGAACGTACAGAGACTTTTCAACATCGCGATCCTAATTCTATTGTAATTTTGCCAACTGGTGATGGCATGGCAATAGGTTTCTCTGATAGTCCAGAATATCCATTACGTCTTGCTATTCAGCTTCACAAGACACTTTCTGAGTACAACAAGACAAAAAACGAGAAAGAAAAGGTTCTACTTCGTATTGGAATTGATATTGGTCCAGTATATGTGATAAAGGATCTTAATGGCCAAGATAATGTGTGGGGACCTGGAATTATTCTGACAAGGCGTGTAATGGATTTGGCAGGACCTCAGAATATTTTTTGTTCCTCTAGATTTGCCGAGGACGTAAGGGTATTGTCTCCTGAGTACAAGGAAATCATGCATCCAATTGGGGACTATTCAATAAAACATGGAGAGCAACTAAACATTTTCAATATTTATGGTGAAAATTTTGGGAGCAAGCTAGCACCAAGAGCAAAAAAGATTACTCAGAAATCTGAAACATTTGAGGATTCTCTGAAAACTAAAAGTGCATTTTTGTTTAATGCTATTGATATCAAACTAGATGTAATAAATCCAAAAACAATGCTTACTCACCATGTGTGGAATTGGAATTTGATTAATACGTCTGATTCCCCACGCGATGAAATATTTTACTATCTTGACGGGGACTCGCCAAAGGATTTTGCAGACATGAATATACGCGTTTATGATGAAAATGGTCTTGAAGCAGAAATCCTCAGTCTTTCAGAAAACAAACCAACACACAAAGAATTCAGTGTACGTCTAAAGAGTCCAATAAAACCAAAACAAAGAAAAAGATTTGTAACGATAGAGTATGATTGGGAAGAACCAGACCGTACATTTTTCTACAAAGTTCCAACTGAATGTAAACTTTTTACCTACAAATTTTTCATTCCAAAAGGTGTTGAAATAAAAAATAGAATTTTGAAAGTGGATACCGACTTGGTTACAAGTGGAACGCAAATCCTCCTCCTACTCTTAAATTCTTAAAGGAGGGTACAACAATTACTTGGGAAGCTTAAAAATTTGAAAGCCTTTGATGCCTACAAGTTTGATTGGTAGGTATCAATATATCTCAAATTACAAAATCCAATTAATTTTAAAATCTTAAAATGTGTTCATTATTTCTAAGAATTCTTACATATTTGTTTGCATTTTATATATTCTATTA
>CAWGRV010000014.1:0-355512 GCA_963825095.1 uncultured Nitrosopumilaceae archaeon | reverse complement strand
TTTTCTTTTTTTATTTTCAATACCTATAGGAAATAAACGAGTATATTGATAATGAATAAAAATAGTATCCCCCCTGTTTGTTACTAGAAATCTGCATGTTGTCGTAATACTTTAGAAGAATAAATCAGAATTCTTTATGCAGCTCCAAGTTATAATTAAATAAAATAATGAAAATTTTTATAATTTTTTAATTTTAATTGGATTTACTGGTTATGTTATTCCTCAGGTAATTGCTATGAGTGAAAATCTATTTTCTGGAACTACCACAGTTGAAAGACCCCCAGTAGCCTTATCTCCTAACACTGAAGCAAAATTTGAGATAAAATTTCAGTATACTGATGGACCATATTCGTTGAGCAGTATTACTGCTATCACAGACATCACTCCGCAAGGTGCTGAACGTTTTGTACATTTTAATGCAGAACCATTTGATGTTTACCAGAATTCAATTGCAAGAATTCCAGTCAGTATATCCATAGATCCTGATATTGAGTATGAAAAAATATTTCTAAATATTTCATATGTTGGTACTGGAACTAATGGCGAGCAGTTTAAGAGTTCATGGTTTGATTCACTAATATTTGATATTGCACCTAAAATGTCTGCATATACACAATTACCTAGCAGTGAAGATTATGAATTTGCAACACTTTCTGGTGCAAGATATGATGGACAAGTTGAACCTTGTTATGGAACTTTATACAATGGCACGACAATCCCTATTCAATGTGATTATAGACATAGTTGTGGTGTAATTCCTTTTGATAATGATGTGTACTATCAACCGCCACTAAAGCAATTCAAGTCAGGAATTCACTTTGAGGATATTAAATGCAGAGAATCGCTGAGTCTTGCTGCAAAATACGATGGTTCTCCTGCATGCACAACACATGATACTAGAACTAAACTAATCGAATACGGATGGGCAACAAACACACTTTACAAAATGGATGATGAACAAATAATTGAGAATGTAGAGAGATTGTCAGAGGTCAAGATGTTTCTTGCAAAATATCCTTATCCAGATTATGTCATAGATAGGGATTCGTGGAATGTATCCTATTCAATTAATGGGGTTATTTCCAAGAATCAAGACCTTGATGAATCCAGAACAAAAAAAATCCTAATAGAAATAGATTCTTTTGGAAGACCCGTGTATGTAGGAATTGAATGCGGTGGGCCTGTAACACTAAGTGCACAAAGTAATGTAATTGAGCTTTTGAATACTCCTAATTGATGCTTTCCTGACGGAAATGAAACAAATCCTGCAATAAAAATTTCCAAAGTAGATGTTTTGAATGAATTAGCAATTGGGTTCAACGGTTGGACAAAAAAGCCTGATCAGGAAATTGTACTAACTGTAACTGCACCAAATGGAAACATCATATCAACAGGCAAAATAACTTCAATGAGTAATGGGACATTTGCCGATGCTATTACTACAGGAGGCCCATTATGGAAACAGCAAGATGGCACATATCTTCTCACAGTACAGCAAGGTGATGAATCCGTTGGGATGGATCATTTTGAATTCAATCTCAAAGATGGAAAAATAATTAATGAAAAATGAAAACTAGGCTTTTGATAACCATTCTTAGCCTAATTGTGGCAATACTGATAATGTGGATTGTCTTGCAAAATTTTATTGAATCAAAAGAATTGATCCTATGGACTTAATCCAATCTGTTTCATAAATGACTGATTGTCCCAGAACAAATATTCCTCATCCATAACACCGTTCTTCCAATGACCTACTGTACTCATCACCAACTTGAAAGACTTACCTGTCGGTGGGATTGAGTGACCGTCTGGCAGTGGTATTGGTTCTGTAAACGTACCTTCCATTACACCAATAACGCTTGTCCATTCTCCAGATGCTATCTTAACAGGATGTTCTTGGATGCGAGTATCAGGAGCATAAACAAACATTGATTTCAAATCTTCAATGTGTCTTTCAAGGCCCTCAGTCTTATGTCCATCTGGCCAGTAAACGACTATATCTTGTGAATGACTTTTTTTGAATCCATCCCAATTCTGGTTTGTAAACATTTCAAAATCTAATTCGTCAAATATTTGTAGATGCTGTGTTGCAAGATTTTCGGCCATTTTGTATCTTTCTAACTCAATCTGTGTATTTGTTGGAGTGACAGTGTTATTGTTTGATATTTGAAAAACCGCATAGCCAATTCCCATCCCAATGATGAGGATTCCTGCGGCTATTCCAATCCACATGTTTTTCATTGTATATTTTCTATATCCTAACTAATTAAAGTGAGTTAATTTCTTTGGATTTAGTAAAAACTGAAAATGAAAACTAGAATTTCAGTAATAATTTTGTCTCGTATCTAAAGAACCCATCATGTTTGACTACATACTAACATTAGAATCAAAATTACAATTATTCAATGAAAATTTCTGAACGATCTTTTTAGAAATTTCTTAAATTCAACATGGATTCCCTTTTGCAGACATTTCTTTCATTGCTTTTTCCATCTCTTCAGGTGAGACGTCTCTAATATGAGTGGCAATTGCCCAGCTATGGCCATATGGATTTTTTATTTGACCATATCTATCACCCCAGAACATATCGGCAATTGGCATAACTGGCGTAACTCCAGCTTTGATTGCCTGATTGAATAGCTTGTTTGCATCATCAGTATAGATATGAAGTGTGGTAGACGTTCCTCCCAACGTATTTGGTCCTACTGCTCCCATAGTAGGAAATTCGTCAGCCAGCATGATAATGGAATTTCCTATCTGAATCATTGCATGCATTACTTTACCATCTGGCATCTTGCTTTGGTAGATTTCTTGTGCTCCAAGTGCATTTTTGTAAAAGTCAATTGCGTTTGCACAGTCTTTGATAACTAGATGTGGAGTTACAGATGAGAATCCTTTAGGACATGCATCAGCCAATAAATGAGATTATTGATTTTAATATTAATAATTTTCTAATGCAAAATCAAAACATTTTTGCCAAATTTGACATCTAAATTGCAGTAGGCTGTCGGAGTAGGTACAAACTTCTTTCCTTTCTTTTTTTATTTATTATTTCAAAGTTATTAGAGCTCAAACCCACGGATCTGAATCCCAGTTTTCTAGTGGGGTATCATTCCCAGAGCTATTAAGTTTAATATTTTTAAGGAAGCATTTGGTGGAACAAAAAGAGGCTGTATTCTGATCGAAATTCTTTCCACAGTTTTTGCACTTATTGGTCATTCTTTGTTTATTTGATAATATTTCACTTAAAGAATTCCACTGATTTACTCTTATGTTAGAGGTTAAAAATTGTAGTTGGGATGATTACTCGTGAGAATATCATTCAAAATTCTCGATATTGATATTTTATCCAAGTCGTTTTTTATGTCAGGGTTTTTGTTTACACATGATATTTAAAATTCAAAATGTGATTTTGATTTTAAAAAAAGAAAAAGGAAGTTAGTTGCTTCCAATTATGAATACGACGTTTGCTGTTGTGCTGACATCCTGTTCAGATGAGAATATTGGTGTTCCAGGAGCTTTGGCAAAATTATCGTATGCCATGTTATACATTGGTCCTGGTGGAGGCATTCCAAAATCCGACAAAGAGACCATCTTTACTCCAATGATTCTGTGATTCAATGGAATCAAAGCATTCTCTGCTTTCTTTTGGGCATTTTGTATTGCCTGACCAATCAAATCATCTTGTAGTTGCATCTGTAGTTCTGGTGACAGTGTAAAGTAAACAGAATCAACTCTGTTTGCACCAGCAGCAACTGCACCATCAATAATGTCAGCTGCAGAATTTAGGGTGGTGGTTTTTACTGTTACTGTGTTTGAAACCCTATACCCTACTAATTCCTGTGTCCATCTTTTGGTCAAAGGTTCTTCATATCCTTCGTATACAGGATAGATGTTGAAATTAGCTGTACTAATTTCATCTGTTTTGATTCCAACTGATTTGATTGCAGCAATTATCTGATTCATTGACGCAGAGTTTGTATCAAGGGCATCCTTTGCAGTCTTGTTCTGAATCTCGACACCAAAATTTACAACTAGTAAATCTGGCTTTTCAGAACTTGTTGCAGTACCAGTTACAGTAATTGTCTTTTCACTATTTGTAACTGGTGTGGACTCTTGCGCACTAATGTTTTTTTCCTCAAGAAACAGTGAACCTACTGATGCTAGTACAAGCACTGCAAGTGCTATGCTAGTCATCACGGTCAAAGTCTTTTTTGGGTTTGCTGTTAATGATGTGTTCATTGTATTTTGTAAAATAATTTGAAAGATAAGGTTTGATTAAATTTGAATTGAATAGAAAGTCTTAATAAGAAAATTTTTCTAAATAGCCAAAAAATACTTGTTCTAGGATTTTGCCTAGATAGGACATTTTTATCATAGATTTTGCGTTTGATGACTATTATTTGTGAATTTCATGATTTTTTATCTGATGTGGTCTATTAATTTTTCATTAATCAAAAAATTATAAAATTTGTCTTCCATTATACTTCAAGTTCGGATCGTCTAGGCGTTACATAATAGTCAAATTCTGTTCATAATCAAGATCAAACTCTTCGAATCTAATTTAACAATAATAGGTCAATTATGAAAAAAACAGCTAGAAACACACTCTTTGTACTTTTGTCAATTATATCACTGTGTTATTCCGGATTAGCTCAGCTTTTGCTAGTTCAGAGGTTACAATCAAAGAATCTCCTGGTCAAACCGAAGCTCCTCTAACTATCAAGGATAGTAACGATAACGTTATTTTTACAGTACTAAAAGATGGAACTCTGGTCATAAATAAATTCATTAATTTATCAGGATCAGGTTTAACAGGAGTAAGAAGTTTTGTTTTTCCAGATTCTGATGGTACGATAGTACTAGAGAATGCAGCACAATCTCTTTCAAATAAAACAATCAATGCTGATTCAAACACAATTTCTAATATTGATGATAATGAAATCAAATCAAATGCCGGAATTTCTTGGTCAAAAATATCAAAAACAGGTAGTTCTTTACATGACTTGGCAGATGTAACAACTTCGATTTGTACAACTAATCAAATTCTTAAATTTTCAGGAACCTCTTGGATTTGTGCAGATGCTGGCAGTGGTTCAGCAGGAGCAAATGGAACTAATGGCGCAGCAGGTCCACAAGGTCCAGCTGGTTCACAAGGTCCACAAGGCCCAACAGGTCCAGCAGGAGCAAATGGAACTAATGGCGCAGCAGGTCCACAAGGTCCAGCTGGTTCACAAGGTCCACAAGGCCCAACAGGTCCAGCAGGAGCAAATGGAACTAATGGCGCAGCAGGTCCACAAGGTCCAGCTGGTTCACAAGGTCCAGCTGGTTCACAAGGTCCAGCTGGTGAATCTTTGAAGGATCAAAATTATTTTCATCATACAGGTGGTACTAGATGGTATGCAGGAAATGTTGGATCTGGAGTAACTAAAACACTGTCTATGACAACAAATACACTAAGAGCTTTTCCATTTATAGTAACACATGGATTTAGCATAGATAGAATACAGTTTGAAGTAACTTCTACTGGCGCCTCAACAAGTTGTATTGTTGGCATCTATAATTCGGTCTCAAATACAAATCTCTATCCAAATTCCTTGATTGTTTCAGGTTCTGCTCAAAGTACAGCCGCACCAACAGGTATGAGAACAGATACAATTAATGTCACACTAAATGATAATACACTATATTGGTTTGCAGTTAATTGTACAGGAAGTCCAAATCTAAGAGCTTTATCAGTAGAAAATATTCCAAATGTTCTTGGTTATTCTGGTTCAAGTGGTACAAATACTCAGGGGACTGGATGGTCTGTTACCAGAACTTATGATGGAACATTACCAAGTACATTTACCTTAGGAGGAATTGTTCTTGATAACGAATTTGCTCCGTTAATTCAGGTGCGAGCATCATGACTTGAATATGAAATGATGGAAATGTAACATGAAATACTATTCACTAGTTAAAAATTTCAGGAAAAAAGAATTTCGTGTAATGTGTTTTGGATTGTTTTTTTTATTTTTAATAGTTCACAGTGAAAATGCAGTTGCCCAAGTTTCAATTCACAATGTAAATGTTACAACGGATAAATCCAATATTTTTTTCCAAAACCAAGTCTCATTGAAAAAATTGTCCATAGAAAATAATTGGATTGGATTACAGGCTACTAATGCAACAGAGTACAGGACGTACACATTTTTTAGAATGAATTCTCAGACTCCTTACAATGTCAATTTAAATGGGATTTCTGAAAATGTGATTAATTTTACTATAAATACACCTAATTTGACAGACACAAAAATGGATGTATCAGGCTCAAAAATAAACACAGTTTTGTTAGGGGGGGTTTCCTCTCCAGAAAAGCTAAGTTGGAATGGGTTTGTAAATTCTATTGATTCAGGTGCTTCACAGTTTATTTCCATTTTTTATTCAAATACAATACCAAATACTGAACCCAGTTACACTTTTGATAATAATTTAACAGAGATTACAGTAGATAGTTCGTCATCAAACCTTTCAACAATTACTATTCCAGATACAGTTTCTGATGCAAAGATAAATTATTCTCCAATTATGGTTTCCAATCCTGATAATACCAAATCTGTTACCATCAATACCATGCTGACAATTACAAAGCAATCAGGTTTAGGTGGATTTGTTGTAGAATTACCGTCTGCTGTTACTATAACCGGTTCCTCTACATGGAATGGTGTTTTGGAATTACCAAACATCAAATCAACATCAACTATAACCTTGGAACAAGGAAAACAAGCTACATCTGTTATTGAGATTGGTCAGAGCAATGTAATTTTGACATTTGATAAGCCTGTTAGACTATTATTTGAAGGAAAAGCAGAACATGGAGTTGGATTTAGTAATGGTATTACAAATACAATCATTACCAAAACTTGTGATTCGAATAATGAAATTTCAGTGATGTCTCAGCTCAGCTGGTGCAGGAGAGTGTACAATTACTAATGGTACTGATCTTGTGGTTTGGACATATCACTTTACCACATACTTTACATTCACATCAACTTTATTTTCAGGAGGTAGTAGCAACGATAACACTCCACCAACATTGGCATCAAATGATAATTCATTTTTGATTAACAGTAAGAAAATATTTTTTGATAATTCACAACAAATTACAAATAATTTAGAGGTGGGAAAATCCAATTTGTTTATAATTAAACTGGATGATGATTCTGGACCTCAAAACATCCAGCATATTGAATTGTATCTCAATGATCAGGGAAAATTGATCAAAAACGATCTTTCAGAGACTGGAATAATTTATGATAAATTTTCAAAGTTGCAGATCTTAGACCCACAAAATTTGATTCAGGATGCTTCTGTAAACATTTCAGATGAAAAATCTGATGCGGTGGTTACCTTTGATGTCATATTTTCTGATGAGATAAAAAAATCTGACATTTTGTTTAGAGTTTGGGATGTGAATAGAAATCCAATCGATTTCTATGCACATGATGCTTTTTCAGTTATAAAGTCAAGTACTCAGGAGCCAAATCCGATAATTTCCCACCCACAAGAGCAACCAATTCTATCTGACTTGATTAAAGCAGAATCTCAATCTTTGAGTTCTGATATTTTTGATAAGTGGGCTGGATATTCTGAGGTCAGCATAACTGATAGAGAATTTTTATCAAGTATTGGAATTGATGGAAATTCCATTCCAAAATGGATTAAACAAAACGATGCAAAGTGGGTCAAACAAGGATTAATTTCACAAGAGGATTTGATTAAAGCTTTGAATAATCTGGATAGTCGTGGAATAATTTAGCTTTATTCTTTAATTTTTTCCAAATTTAATGGAGCGTCACTAGAATTATTCAGATGTTTACTAATGGTTTGAATCCACCATACACCATGCGCTTTATATCAAATGGCATTGACATTTTTTTGGTTTTTGGATCCTCCATGAATTCTTTCATAACTTTTGCATTTACCTTATTTCGATGTGTTTTTGATTTGAAGACAACAAAAGAAAATACTACTTGTTCACCAGCCTTTGCTTTCACTGTTTTTGAGAATTTTATACCAGATAATTTTGAGTCAAGGTCATCTCCTACACATTCCATATATTGCAAAGCACCATGTTTTTTCCAGATTCTTCCAGCTTGGTAAGCCATTTTGCGATATGCTTCTAGGTTTTTCTTTGGTACTGGTAATACATAACCGTCAACATAAGTCATAGTGAACCTTGAATTGTTAGTTGCAATTGAATTATTATCTTTTTCTAGTTTTGAAGATTGGATTATGTTAAAGTGTAATTGAGAAAAGGATATTTTACAAAATTTATCAGATTAATTCAAATGCTTCTTTTAGATTTTTTTTAAGAGAAGTTACATCCTGACCTAATTCTATCTGCAAAACTTGAGGTGATTCCTTCCGATTCTTTTGTATTTTAATAATGATGGAATTTTCTTCTGGGGCAATATCTGCAAACCATCTAAATGTCATTGATTTTCCAAAAACAATTCTGTGCATCCTTATATCTTCAACAACATTTTTACCTAAAGATAAGCAATATTCTCTAATTGATTCAAAAATTGGCTGACTTTTGATTGGGATTGTTTTTTTAAAATCTTCATAACTTCTTTTGTTTCCGAATGAAATCATCCTTACTGGCATTTCTTATTCTTTGATTTTATTTGTATCTCATGAATTCAACAGCATAGTGAAATGGATAGAGTTCACTGATCATTTTGGGGAACGAATAATGTTTGATTCACCATCACAGATTTTCTAACTGACAGTTAGTATGGGCCCACAGGGATTTGAACCCTGGATTTTCGCCGTGTAAGGGCGACGTCATAACCGATCTGGACCATGAGCCCAGAAACTTTCCTTGATGAAAACCATTTAAACTTTGAGAGAAGTAAGAATCTAGAAATTTGAATAGGATTTTGTGCAAATATGGTTGATTTAGATTTTTTTTCAAGCCCAATAGGATTGGGTCATGCTACAAGAGATATTGCCATTGCAAACAATTTTGAAAATATATCAACAAAGTTTGTTTCAGGTAAGGGTGCTGCAACAATTATAAAAAATTCTGGGTTTGGCGTTGAAGACCTATATGTTCCACCACAATTCATTGTAGAAAATGGGGTATTGAAAAATTCTGTAAGGTGGCTATGGCAATATTACCAATACTATAAAAGCTGTAAAAAAATTTCTGGTAAAATAATTGAATTTGATAGACCAAATTTAGTGATAAGTGATGAAGATTTTGCATCACTTAATGTTGCTCAAAATAAAAAAATACCAACTATATTAATTACAGATATACTCCAAACTAATTTTGTAAATGGGATAGCGTCATTTATTGAAAAAAAGATGAATAAATCAATGCAGATGATTATAAAAAAATGTGATACTGTAATTATGCCTGAAATAGGTCCTGATGAAGAGAATATAAAAAGAGTTGGACCAATTGTAAGGCAAACAAATTTTTCAAGAGAAGAGCTTCGGGGAAAATTTAGTTTTGATAAAAAAACCATAATTGTTTCAATTGGTGGAACAGATGCAGGATTGTTTCTAATTGAAAAAATACTCAAAGGAATACCAAAAATACTCAAAGATGTAGAATTGGTTTTAGTATCAGGCCCAGCACTGAGCAAAAAGTTTGATCAGTCTATTCGAAATTTAGGATTTGTGGATAATCTTCATGAGATTATTTTTGCAGCTGATGTCCTAGTATCTCTTGCAGGCAAGTCAACCATAGATGAAGCAAGAGCATATGGAACACCAGCAATCTTTATTCCAATAAAGGGGCATTTTGAGCAAGAAGACAATGCCAAAGGGGAAGGATTTGTTTATGATGATATTAATAGATTAGAAAAATTAATTCATGAAAAACTAGAACAGAGACGAACTCCCGTGCAAACTAGCGGTGCCATCAAAGCCTATGAAATAATTAAAAAAATGATGTAAAGGATCCAATCCTTAATAGATAGCCAATTAATTTTGTGAAAGTACGATGAAAAATCTAGTCGTAGCCAAGTTTGGTGGAAGTGCACTTGGTATTGATGGAGAATCTATTCCTCTGGTTATTGATAGAATTAATGATTTGAGAAAGGATTCTAAGGTTATTGCAGTCTTTTCTGCTCCACTCACCATTCAAAATGGAAAAAAGCGATCCCTAACAGATGTAATTTTAGAGCAGGGAAGAAATGCTGAAAATGGAAAAAAGGCAGACTTTGATGCCGTAGAAACATGTTATGAAAAAATTTTGGGACTGGTAAAGTCAGAGAACAAGGAAGATTGTAAAAAAACTATAGAGTTGTTCTTAAAAAAGGCTCAAAATGCACTAGATGATGCCCTTGAGAAGAGAGAATTTGTAGACGAGATACGTTCACGGGCTCTAGCCTTTTCAGGGGAAATTTTAATGTCACATGTAATGAATTTTATTCTAAAAAGCAACGGGATTAAAGTCTGATGCAGTAAGTTTTGAGGACTGGCCAATAATTACAGATCACAACATTGAATCAACAAATTTTCTTGCATCAAAATCCAGAGATAGAATAGATAAAACCGCCAAACTGGTTGAAGAAAATCAGGTAGTAACAATTGGTGGATTTATTGGCAAGACACAGGATGGTATTACTACCACCTATGAAAGGGGTGGTTCAGATAGGACTGCTGCTGATCTTGGCATACTGTTTCATGACAAATATGAGACAAGAATAGATTTTGAAAAGGACAGCTCTGTGGTATCTGCAGATCCAAAAATTGTGCAAGATGATCTAAGTGGAGTGGATCAAATGTCATACAATGAGGCAAGATTGGCAGGAATGTTTGGAATGAAGATTTTGGATCCAATTGCAATAAAAGAGATTGTAGAAAATGGAATTGACATTCCAATAATTATTACAAATATGCAAAACTCATCAAAAATTACTACAATAAAGAGAATCTCTGATAATAATACAGGCCATCCAATCAAACTAGTTACTGGAAAAGAGAATTGTGCAATTTTTAAGATAGAGTCCGGAGCTGGCCAGAGACTATTATCGTCCCTAGAAAAAGAAAAACGCTACAGTGAGTATGTCATATTATCGCCATTTACCAAAGACGGGATTGAATTTTCAAGAATTTTGTTTTTGGATGGAGACTATGTAAAGAGAAACGAGAAGTATCTACTTGCATTTGATCCACTTGCATCAATTACATACAATCGCGGAGTCATTACATTAATTGGAGATGAGATGTGGAGAGTACACCAGGTGGCATCAAGGACCAGCGCAAAGATTGGCGAAGCTGGATTAAACATTTTGAATATGGATGCACAGGAAGAGACATCAAGAATAATTATTGTAATTGAGGACTCGGGGGATAATATCAAAAAGGCAATTAATGCAGTGCACAAGGAAAAATCAGAGATTAATTTTGATTAAGTGAAAAGTGGCGTTACGGGCTTAGCGCCTGTACCGCCATTAAGGGTTTGTTCATGGACCGTTATCATGATTTAGTCCGGCGTTACCCAAAAACACGCGTTAATTATAGTTGTATTTTCTAGTATTTAGAGCTGATCTATATAGATCAACTAGTTACGCTCAGCTAAAAACCACAAAATCAAGCCTGCAGCAATTATTGCATACCACTTCAAGTTTTTCTTGTTAAGAAAAACATTTGGTGAGCCTGGCTGATCTGGATTGGCTAGACGAATTTTTCTCATTTCAAATGCTTGCGCAATCAAACCCCCTGTTAAAAGAGCAATTGCTACAAATCCCATGATCCATTGCATAGATTGACTTGAAATGGCGGATTATTTAGAGATTGAATATCATAGTTTAAAATAAAAAAGCAATAATTTCTTAAGAGATTTTTTCGCATCCAGATTCATAGACTTGTAATAAAATAACTAGTCTAAAAATATGCTCAAATCTAGGATTCTGGCCAATCAAGGATAATTCTTTAAATTAGCAGAGCATTTTCCCTCTCCTATGAAAGAAATTGGCAAGATTTGGATGAATGGAAAGCTAGTTCCATTCAAGGATGCCAAAGTACATGTACTTACTCATGCCTTGCATTATTCAACATCAGTCTTTGAGGGAATTAGGTGCTATGATACCCCTAAGGGATCGGCAGTTTTTAGGCTGCCAGAGCACATTGATAGATTATTCAATTCTGCCAAGCTGTATTCAATGAAGATGCAGTTTTCAAAAAAAGAGATCCACGATGCAATTCTTAAAACTGTAAAGGCTAGTGGTTTGAAAGAGTGTTACATCAGACCACTTGCATACTATGGATACGGTACCATGGGACTTACACCAACTCCAAACAAGGTCGATATGTCCATTGCGTGTTGGGAATGGAAGATGGGTGAATCCAAGGCTGGAAAGTTTACTGGGGCAAAATGCAAGGTTTCAAGTTGGATAAAAATAGATTCAATGTCACAACCAATGCAAGCAAAGGCTGCATCAAACTATGCAAATGCAGCGCTAGCTAGAATGGAGGCACTTGATAACGGATATGATGAAGCAATAATGTTGAATTTGCATGGTAAGGTTTCAGAAGGCAGTGCAGAAAATATTTTCCTAGTAAAAGACGATAATATTCAAACTCCACCACTTTCAGCAGGAGGGTTAGGAGGAATTACCAGGGATAGCGTGATTCAGATTATTGAAAAAAATGGCGGGTCTGTAATAGAACGAGAACTTTCCAGAGATGATCTGTATTCAGCTGATGAGATATTTATGACTGGAACTGCTGCTGAGGTAAAATCTGTAGCTCAAGTGGACAAGGTGATTATAGGGGATGCAAAGATGGGCAAAATCACCAAGGAATTGCAAAGAGCATTTTCAGATGTCACAATGGGAAAGGATGAAAGATTTTTGTCATGGCTGACTTTTATCTAAAACTCCAAGAAGATTTTTACCCGCAATCATAGTAATCAAACCATGGAATCATGTTCAACTGGGAATACGCAAGAAATTTGCTGGTTTTGCAGAAAGGGCCGCCATGAGGATTGCATGAAAGAAATTCCAATGGATGGAAGATCAGATGGTCCGCACGATTGTACCTTTGACACCAAACTTGTTCCATGCAAGTGCATCCATTAAACAACTAGTATCAAATACTGGATATTTGAAAATATTGTTATGAGTTATGACAAGGATTTTTGGGACAAGTATGCCAATGAAAATGAAGCAAGATACAATGCCGAATTTGCAAAATTTGTCAAGGATCTTGCCATTTCCTTGCGTTGTACTAGCATACTAGAAATTGGATGTGGAACTGGAATTGATTTAAGATTATTTCCCGAATCAATGGATATTCACGGAATTGATCTAAACGATACTGCACTAAATATTGCAAAAGAGAAACTTCCTAGTTTAAATATAAAAAAATCTTCTATTGCTGACTTGCCATTTGAAGATTCTTCAATTGACTTTGTTTTTACACATCAGCTGTTAAATTATCTTGATGATGATATTTTGGAAAAAGGCGTGGCTGAAATGTATAGGGTTGCAAAAAGGTACATCATGAACTGTGAAATGTATGACGAGTCAGAAAAACAAATCAGTGACAACTCTAGATTTAGGAATATGCAAAAAAGATGGCAAGACTACAAAGTCAGGATTGTAAGCAATGTAGATATGCACGAAGAAATTGACCCGGATAAAAGCAGGTTTACTTTACTAAGAAAACTCGAATAATTTTATTTTTGAATGAGTTTGGCATACTGATTGGCTGGAAGCATCGGCAATCTGATTGTAAATGTAGTAGGATTGTTTTTCACTGAAAATTTTCCACCATGTTGTAGAATAATATTTTTACAGCTTGCCAAACCTAACCCAGTTCCCTTTTGTTTTGTTGTAAATAATGGCTCAAAAATTTTTTCCATCAGTTCTTCTGGAATTCCATTTCCCGAATCTATAAAGTCCATAACAGCATCATTGCCAGCTGTTCTTATCTTTATCTCAATTATGCCTCCCTTATCCATTACTTGAATTGAATTCATGATTAGATTGATAAAGACTGCATCCATCTTTACCAAATCACAATTAACATTAAGATCTGAATCAGAAACTATGATTTTGACATCTTTTGGTACTTCGATTTTATTAATTGAACCAAGAATCGCTGTTCTAAGTGAAATTATGGAAAGATTTAGTGGTGTATCTCTGACATAATCTAACACATCGTCTACTTGGTGGGAGATCCTATCAATGCTTTTTTCTATTAGATCAAGCCTTTTAGTGATTAGACTATCGCCTATTTTTACATCTGCTGGGCTTTGTTTTATCAATTCAATTGACATCTTCATTACCGATAATGGATTTCTCAAATCGTGGGCTAGACGTCCGGACAGACTCTCCTATTGCTGAAAATCTTTCAGATTTGATTAGTTCTTGTGATTTTTGCTCAACTAGAACTTCGAGATTATCTCTTTGTTTTTCTAGCTCCTTTGTTCTCATTTCAATAAGTCGTGAGAGATTTTTATTCAACGTTAATACTATTGCAACAAATACTCCCAACAAAACTGCAACACTAATCAGAATATCTTCAACTGTAAGGTTGGTTTCAGAGTTAAAGTAAATTGTACTAATCAAAAAGGTAATTACAGTTAGAGAAATAATTATCATCATAAGTGGGATACCAAATTTACTAATTGTTTCAAATCTAATATTTTCATAAAATATCATTCCTTGGTTTTGAACTTCAGGATTTTTTGTTAGATTTAAGCGACTTTGCAGCGAAAATATCAATAAAATAAAAGCATAAAGATACATCAGATCTACTGGGTGTCCATCATAGTATGAATCATTTAGTTCTGCAAAAAGAAAGAATGTATCAGAAATGCTAATAAATAAAAATCCAAACAATAACAGCATCCAAGAATAGTTTGCTCCTTTTTTTGCAAGAAACATTATTCCAACAATTGCTGGAGCTAGTTGAAATGCAGACATTATTGGATATGCAAGTGCAATTGCTGTTGAAAATGATGACTCACCTTCCAAATCATCAAAAGATGCAACGATTGAAGGAATCAAAAATATGGTGGACAAAACAATTGCAAATAACCAACTTTTTTTAGAAATTGATTTTCTAATAGGCTTTAGAGAAATTAAAAGAAATGTAATAAAGAGAGGATATGTTCCGATATAGAAAATATCGGCTATGGATGGAAAGGGATCTATATTGTAAACTTGATCGTAGATTTGCCAGATCTGTTCTGCAATAAATCTGAATGCAGTAGCTAGTGTAAAAAACAAAAATGCTCGTGACTGAAAATGTTTTTGTTTGTGTAATTTTATTGTAAGAATAATTGATAAGACCATCAAAAATCCAGGTATTACTGAATATGCTGGAACAGAGATCCACGCAAATTGTGAATCATCAGTAAATAACCTTAATTGGTAAATCAAGGTTAATCCCACCATTATGAACATCATAAAAATTAAAGAACTGGTATTATTTTGAGCAGATTTTGGTTTGTTTTCTAATTTATTCATCAAAATAACCTCTCATGTTCATACTTTAATACTTGTTATCCATAAAATATTTCTGGGAAATTTTGCTCAACATCTAAAAATAAGGCTAAAAGTAGTTAATCATCCATATGTAACAAATATTACAAACAGCATATCCTCAAAATATTTAAGAAAAAATATGATTTTTGCCTATTAAATGCCAATAATCATTAAAGATTTTTAATTGTCAGATTTAATTAAACAAGATTTGATGGTAGGTCATCTTTATGATTTCATAAAAAAATTTAGAAAATCAAAATTAATGACTAAATCAAATTTAGAAAGATCTATAAGATAATACGATGCCAAATATTTTGAATATGACAACCAAATTATGGTGGAAAGGATTACCTAAAGAGATTGAATTTGATTTAGAAGTTTTATCTGATTTGAAAACTACAAATTGATATTACATTTTTTAAATTATTGAAATTAAAAGCGGGTCTAGTGGGATTCGGACCCACGACAACCGGATTAAGAGTCCGGTGCGCTACCTGGCTGCGCCATAGACCCACAAAAAGAGCAAATCCTAGAGTTGTTATTAATCTTAAGATTGGAAATGGAACTAAAATTTAGATTTGAGCTTTTGCTTCAATTTCAGCATACTTTTCAAGAATTGCTGTAAGTGCAGTTGAAACTGGCACGTCATTCATCTTTTTCTTTTCAGCAAGTAGTTTTTGGTATGCATCAAGTGTAATGTAAACTGGAATTGAGCCATTTCCTTCAAGCAATCCTTTGACGTTGTAGAGTGCAGTTTCCATTCCTTTCTCGGCAGATTTTGCAAACTTTGCCTTATCAAGAATTGACCCTAGTGGACCAAATGGCATTTTATAATCTACTGTCATAGTTACTTTGGTTAGGTTATCACCCAGTGATTTGAATTCATTTGTAATGATCCATTTCTTAAATGGACCCTGAATCTGTTTTGCAGAAATTTTTTCATTTCTTACAAATTCAGTCGTTTCACAATCCCATTCCAGATGTTTTCCATTAAAGTTACTGATTATTCTAAAGGTTGTTCCTACACCCATTCCCTCTTTGATATCCATTGGGATTACGGTCATTGATACTTTGTCATTTTTAATTTGATCAGAAACATGCTCTGGTCTTGCAAAGTATGTAAAAACATTCTCAACTGGTGTTTTAATATCGATTGATTTGCTTACGATAGTCAACGATCCATGTGTTTGCCAATAAGGATTTAAAGGTTTTGAAGATTTTCCAATGAAAATTGATTAACGCTATATTCATGCGAAAATATACATAATTTACAATGATGAATTTGCGATCAATTTGCATCATGTTTGTTTTAGCATTTAGCCTAGTTCCTTTATTTTCTGATGCGTATGCTCATTCAATGTTTAATTCTGCTGAAGAAAGTCTTGGAGGATATAGGGTTCAAGTCGCTACATTACCAGAATTTCCACAAATAGGGGAAAAATCTCAAATTCTTTTCAGAGTGGGAGATAGTGACTTGAAGGAAGTTGATCATTTTACAATGGGTGTTCGATTCTTTTACAATGACAAGCAAGTTGATGCAATAGAGCCACAATTACATCAAGGAGGTCATTATGAATTAGATTATGTATGGAAGAATTCTGGCAATCATGTTGTCAGAATCGACTTGTATGACATGGGCGGTAAACCAGGAATTCTTACCTATACATTTAACATGGGAACACAAAGTCCATTTGGATATATTTTCATTATAGCAATTACAATAGGGGCGGGTGCCTTGGGAATTGTTGTAACCTATATCTATCTGCCAAAGATATTGCGTTTCAAAATTAAATCTTAGATTCGATTGGTTTTTTTGCAATTTTAAATGCAAAGAGGGCCGTTAACAAAACCATTGCAAATAGAAGTATTCCAACTCCCAAGTGAATTGCAACAAGTACGGCATGTAGTTTTAGATTGATTACTATCGCACCCAAGGTAATTTGTGTGACTACAAGTGTTGCTGCAAAAGTACTAGTAAATTTCATCTTTCTTCTAGTATTTTTGTTAATCCATGTGACTACGGCAGTTGCAATTACAAGTGTAGCAGTAGTTACAGCAATTAACCTATGGGTCCATTCAATAAAGTATTTTTCATCCGGTAGTACTCCATTTGGACAAAGAGGCCATTCAGGACAGGACAATCCAAGTCCAGCTGATGACACATATCCTCCAATAAACATCAGAGAATACAAAACAATCAATGCTGCTAGTGCGAGATATTTTAGAGCCAATATTATTCTACGATGAATGAACCTTTCATTCCCTGTAACGCGTGTCCTGGAACAGTACAGACGTAATAATAGGTTCCTGGAGCACCTGCAATAAAGGTCACACTTCCACCTTGACCTGGTTTTATTGGATTTGTTGCTGCTGCAATTGCAGAATTCCAAAGTACACTGTTAACATTTTCTGGATCTGCAACAATTCCAAATGCATGAAATGATTTACCATTATTTTTTACTGAAAAAGTGACTTCATCGCCAGATTTTACTTTGAATTCGGGATTGTTTCCCTCCTCACCAGGTAATGCGTTAAAAGCAAACGCTTTGAAATCAGCAGATTCTACAAAGTTTACACTAAAATCAAGGTGAGTTCCAGTTGGTGCTGCGGCTGCTTTTGGAGTTTCGACTGCTTGGGCTGGGCCGACAATAATCTCTCCAACCATTCCTTGCTCACGATGTCCTGGAACTGTACAGATATAGTAATAAGTTCCTTCCTCAGATGGAATAAATTCAGATCTACCACTTTCGCCAGGTTTTAGAGGATTTGAGGCGCTTTTAATTGCACTAATTGGAATAATTCCAGTAGTTCCTTCAGTTGCTTTAGTTACCCCAAATGCATGAAATGATTTTCCACCATTTGAAACATTAAAAATAACTTCATCTCCGACATTTAGATTGATTGTAGGATTATGATCCGCTTCACCAGGTAATGCATTAAATGCAAATGTTTTGAAATCAGGTGATTCAATAAATTTTAGAGTTGACTCTATGTGCTTGCCAGTTACTACACCTGGTTTTACTGCGTGTTCTGTTTCTCCTGCCATTTTAGCAACTACAGGAGCTTGATATGAAGTCCAGTAATCCCACATGCTAAAGAAGATTATACCACCTACTAAGCAAATACCTAACACTATTGCCAACATTTTTCCTGTTCTTGCAGAACTTGTCCTGTAAATTACTTGATTTTCTTGATCCATTTCATAATCTCCTAATGATGTGGGTTCTTTGCCTCATATGGCCAGTAGTATTTTCCGCCGAGATTGAAAGGATCGTTGAGATCTGAAGGCTTTCCTTTGCCAGAACTGTATATCATATTTATCAAAAATATCACCATGCTTACACCAATTATCATTGCACCGGTTGTAGCAATCTGGTTCATAGCAATCCATTCTGGGAATGGAGGATAATCAAACACTCTTCTTGGCATTCCATATAGACCAAGTACATGTTGTGTAAAGAATACCATTACTGTTCCTATAAATGCAAGATAAAGTGAACTTGGCCCATTTTTTCATTATACATTCTTCCTGTTACATATGGGAACATGTAGTAGAGAAAGCCAATAGATCCAAATGCAATTGTACCCATTACAAATAGGTGGAAGTGACCAACTACCCAATAACTGTCGTGAGTTTGAAAGTCCAATGGCATTGCAGCTATTAACTACACCGCCTGCACCTGCTGAGAAGAATAATGCAATTCCTCCAACTGCCCACATCATTGGTGTTGCGAATTTGATTCTACCATTCCACATTGTTGCAACAAAGTTAAAGACGTGCATGGCAGATGCTGGTACTGCTGCTAAAGTTCCAATCATAAATACAGTTTTTTCAGTAAATGACATTCCTGTAGCATACATGTGATGTGCCCAAGATGAGAAACTTACCATTGATAACAAGACAAATGCAAAGATTCCAGAGCTGTGACTGAAAATTGGTTTTCTTGAAAATCTTGGAATAATTTCATACATCATTCCTATTGCTGGAATAACTAGGACATACACTTCAGGATGGAAAGTAAACCAGAACAAGTGCTGATATGCAATTGGATCGCCACCCATTGCAGGATTGAAGAATCCAGATACACCTAGTCTATCAGTAAGTAACATCAAAAGTGCTGCTGCAAATGTAGGAATTGCAACTAGAACAATTAAAGATGAAGTCAAAAATGACCAAGCCAAAAGTGGAACTTGGCCCATTGACATGTCTGGGTGTTTGCATTTTAGAATTGTAACGATAAAGTTGATAGCACCAAGAACTGATGAGATTCCAAGAATCTTTAGTCCAAATATCCACATGTCTGCTGCTGGACCTGGTGCACTGATAATAGAATATGGTGGTGTTGCATACCAAGTAAAATCAGCAAAGCCCAACCAGATTAGTGCAGCTGCTGGTGGAATCATCCAAAATGCAATTGCATTTAATTTTGGATATGCCATATCTTTGTATCTTACCATGATTGGAACAAAGTAATTTCCAACTGCAGATGCAAATGGCAACAAGAACAAAAAGAATCAGCGTTGTTCCATGTACAGTGAAAATTCTGTTAAATGTCATAGAATCTGCAATGATTTGGGACCCAGGTAAGAACAGTTCTGCTCTAATTAAAAGAGCTAATGCACCGCCCATAAACAAGAACGTGACAGATGTAATAAGATACATCAAGCCAACATCTGTATGATGTGTTGAAAACATTATTTGCCATACTGGACGTGGTTTTTGTAATTCTAGGACCATTAGTAATTCTCCTCAACTAAAATTATTGAAAGTTTGGATAAAAGCGTTAGCTTCAAGTCGAACCATCCTCCACATATAATGTACCTCTCATGTTATAGTGAATCAATCCACAGTATTCTCTACATTGAATAGGAAACTCACCTACATCGGTTGGTGCAAACCATACTGTATTAATTCTTCCAGGTACTGCATCCATCAAAACTACATAATCATGAATATTAAATGAATGATTAACATCTTTTGATGTTACTTCAAACTTGTAAGCCTTTCCAGTTTTTACGTGTAATTCACCTTTTTCAATTGTTCCATCCTCATGTTCAAATGTCCAGAACCATTGTTGTCCAGTTACTTTGATGACTTCAGCGTCTGCTGGGATATGATCAACTAGTCTTTCTGCATTCCATGCTTCTGAACCAACCCAAGCCATTAATGCAATTACAACTCCAATGTATACCCATTCAGGCCAGTTTGAATGATGTCCCAAATTTTACCATACTCCTTCCTTTTCATATGGGGTTGGAGTAGCTTTTGGATTTGATTCTCTGAATCTCCAAACTAGCCAAATGATTGTTCCAGATACTACAGCACCTACTGTAAATGCAACTGTCATCATTCTATAAAATAAATTCCAAATTATCACTCTACGATCAACATATTGACCTGGTTCATCGCCTGCAGCAAATGCATAATCTACTATAGGAATGATTACCAAAATCGCCAATACTAAGAATAGACCAAATATACTCTTCATTAGCTGTTGAGAGACGTGACCTATAATTTCTATTTAAGGGTTTTCAAGATTACTATCTACCAGTCTTGATTAAATCTAGATGGATGCATCACATTCAGTCCAGAAATCGAAAATTTACGTTTGTACTCTCTAAAAATATTAAGAGATGCATTTGCAATTATTAATTCAAATAGATTCTCAGCTGTGAGATCGACTACGGTAGATAACATCGCTTTGATCGGATCCATATGAGTAACAAGGACAACATTCTGATCAGGATATTTTTCAATGACATGATCGACGATGCCCAGTATACGTTTTTTTACTTCAGCGAAAGTCTCAACTCCGTTATGAGCTATTTCTAATTCACCATTATAGAATTTCATAAAAACATTACCATGAGTGCTAAAGATTTCATCATATGGCACACCAGTAAATTTTCCCATATCAAGTTCAATTAATCTATCATCGATTATTACATCAAGAGAATTATGTTTGCCTACAATTTCTGCAGTGTGTCTAGCTCTTTCAATAGGACTTGAATAAATTGCAGAGATGTTCATATCTTCCAAGAATTTGGCTGCTTTTTCAGCTTGCTCAATTCCCTTTTCAGTTAATGGTATCCCTGGAGTTCTTCCAGTGAGAACTCTTTCGATGTTATTTTTTGCCTGACCGTGTCTCAGAAAAATAATTGAACCCAACTAGATCGAATGCCAAATAAAGATAATAATAAGATTCTCTGAACACTAATCGTGAAAATAGGAATTATCGGTGGAACTGGTGGAATGGGAAAAGGTTTTGCTCTAAGATGGTCTCAAAATCATGATGTAATAGTTGGTTCAAGAGATGCCATAAGAGCATCAGATTCTGCAAAAGAATACACAGAGCTTGCAAAAGAAGCATTTGGACAAATCAAAGGTACAATTACAGGAAATGATAATCTTACAGTTGCTAAAAATTCTGATGTTTTGATTTTATCAATTCCTTATGAGAATATTGATTCTGTTTGTCCAGAAATTTTATCCCAAGTTAAAGACAGTTGTGTTGTTGTATCACCAATTGTTCCAATGGTAAAAACAGATGTAGGTTTTGAATTTATTCCAATTAAAGAAAACAAACCGTTTTCATATCAACTTGTTTCAAAATATATGAAAAACAAATCAAAATTAGTTTCTGCATTTCATGTGATTTCTGAAAAGAAACTTGTAAATCCAACAATGGTACTTGATTATGACATTTTTGTCTGCGGTGATGATACTGGATCAGTTGAAGTCGTAAATGGGTTGATTAATGAAATTAAAGGATTAAGGCCCATTTATCTTGGACCAGGTTCATTATCCTATCTTGCAGAGATTTCAACACCACTGTTGCTAAATGCAATGATTAGAAACAAAATAAAAAATCCTGGCATTAAGATCATCTAGACTTAGTTTTTCACTAATCATGAGTCATGAATACTATCGGCGGGGTAGAAATTGGTATACTGCAATAGGTACGCTTTTTATTATTATGGCAGGTATTGTCCTTGTAAGACAGCTAGTGCTTTGGGGACCAGAATTTGTTCAAGACTTTATTTTTAATTCAGAGTTTACAAATGAGAAATTATCAATTGGTATGATTGGCTTTGGTGTTTTTATGATACTATTAGGATTTAGAAATTATGAATCGCCGAGATAAATTTTTAAAAACTCAAAAAGTTTTACGTCTTTCAACAATTGGAAAGAATAAAACATTACACATTGTACCTGTCTGGTATATCTATGATTTAAAAAAAATCTACATAGGTACCAATACTCGAACCCAAAAAGCAAAAAATTTAAAGAAAAACAACAAAGTTGCATTTTGCGTAGATGTAGGAGTTAATTCTCCAGATATCTATGGAGTAATGGGTCAAGGAGATGCAAATTTAATTTTTGAAATAAATACAGTAAAACGTATTGCAACAAAGATACTCTTGAAATATTTTAAAAGCATACAAAACAAGTCTGCAAAAGAATTACTTGATGATACTGATTGTATTATTGAAATAATCCCAGAAAAATTATCAGTTTGGAGTTATTGATTTACAAAATCTTCTATTTTGTTCATCGCAGAGTCCAAAATTTCAAGATCAGGCAGGTACACTAATCTAAAATGTCCACTACCGTATTGTTTTCCAAAGCCAGAGCCGTGTACTGTCAATACTCCCTTTGTTTCTAAAAGTTTTTGAACAAATTCTTTATCTGTTCCAAATTTGTTATCTTCAATTTTTGGAAATGCGTAAAATGCACCTTTTGGATTTGGACAAGATAGACCTGGCATTGAATTTAATCGTTTTACAACAAGATCTCTTCGTTTTTTCAATTTAGAGACAAAGTCATAGATGTATCCTTGTGGACCTTGTAATGATTCCAAGGCAGCATATTGTACTGGTAGATTTGAAGCAATTCTTACTCTGGCAAGTTTTGGAAGATTTTCACGTAATGCATCAAGTTTTGAGGATTGATTAAAAGCAATGTAACCAATTCGCCATCCAGACATTAGATGAACTTTTGAGAATCCATTAAGAAGAATAACAGGTGAATCGCCTGCGACCTTTCCAATTCCAACAAATTTTTGATCAAAAGTTATTTGATCATAAATCTCGTCACAAATTATGTAGAGATTGTGTTCGTTAGCAATGTCAACTAATTTTTTTAGTGATGGTTCATTAAATACAACTCCAGTTGGATTGTTAGGACTAATAAGACATATTGCAACAGTTCTTGGAGTAATCTTTGATTTGATATCATCAATATCAGGTGTTGAGTGATCCAAATCTACTGCAAATTCTACTGGAATTCCACCATGTAATCTAACATAAGACGCATATGGTGGATAATATGGTCCTGGTAATAGTACTTCATCTCCTTCTTCAACAATTGATGAAATTACCATATCCAGTCCTTCAGAAACACCATTTGTAACTAGAACATCATCAGCTAGAATTGATAAGCCCTTTACATTTTCTTTTTTTGCAATTTCCACTCGAAGTTCTTTTAGACCTTCTGATGCCGAATAGTAATTCTCTCCTCTTCTTATTGCATTAATCATTGCTTCTTTAACATTGTCTGGTGGTTGAAAACCAAATTGAACAGGATCACCAATGTTGAGATAATCAACTTTCATTCCTTTCTGTTCAACTTTTCTTGCAGCTAGAACAATATCTCTAATTGCATATTCAACACCAGCTACTTTCTTAGATACCTTCAAAGTATCTAGACAGATATTTAGGCCTGTTAAATTCCTACTTGTTTGGACTCGTTGCACAGTCTGGATAGTGCGAGCGGCTTCGAACCGCTAGGTCGAGGGATCGAAGCCCTCCGAGCCCTCTTAGGATATTTTATTAAACAAACAATTCAAGAAACAGAGGAATTGAAATTTTCACTATTTAAAATTGGCTTTATTTTATCTGTGGTTGGGATGATTTGGATATCACTAGTTTTTCTTCAAGGCGAAAGAGTAGCTGAAGAAATTGTACTTAGTCCAATGAATTCATATGATTTAAAGTTGGTTTTTGAAGGAGCGGGTATTGGATATTATAAATTGACTATGCCGGAATTTTCTGGTCAGCAGATATTTGTTCAGATTTTGGATAAAAAACTTAATGTAATATCTGAAGAAAGTATTCACACAAAAATGTCTGTAGGATATTTCAAATTTGAGAATAGTGGTACGTTTACTGCAAAGATAATAAATCCATCAGAAAACCAAGTAAATCTGCAAGTTGAGTTTGGAAATACAAATTCTAACAATATGATATTTCCTGGAATAGTTATCTTGATTGGTTCATTAATGATTATTATTTCATCATACTTGAAATTAAAAAATTACAGAATTGAACAACCAGATGAGAATATCTCATAAACTGGAATGCATTGAATGGTATGACCA
This sequence comes from uncultured Nitrosopumilaceae archaeon, assembly GCA_963825095.1. Taxonomy (GTDB): domain Archaea; phylum Thermoproteota; class Nitrososphaeria; order Nitrososphaerales; family Nitrosopumilaceae; genus Nitrosarchaeum. The sequence goes on along the minus strand of CAWGRV010000014.1, from coordinate 330,632 downwards.
AAAATCAAAACTAGATTGAATACAAGCCAAGTTGTAAAAAATAAAAATGAAATAATCGAGAAAGGAAGCAACAACTTTAGTTTTGTTTTTTCTTTATTTTTTAATACTAGAAATCCTCCCAATGCAGATAAAATCAAGCCAAATTCTAGCGGCTGATGAGTCCAAGAGATTAAACCATCTATTCCAAAAATATCATGAGATATAGAATCTCCAAATCCCGAAATTATTTGAATAAATGCACCGATAATTACTAGTTTGATTCCATTTTTTAAAGAATTTCTAACAGAATTTCGAAGTAAAAGAACGATACCTAAGATTGATGCACTTGAAATTATTGAGACCCCTGTGTAAACTGCGATATGCTGTACGGTCCAAAATAATTCAGGTTCCTTTTGGAGATGAGATATCGCATCCCAAAAACCTGCAGATACAACAACGAAAGGTCCAATCACTGCAAGAATTGAAAGAATAGATACTAGCTTCTTGATTTAACAAACGAAGAATTTGAAATAATTTGGATTAATCTCATTTTATGTTTTCTTTTTGCTTGAGATATTTGAAGTGTTGTAAATTAACCAAATAAAAAAATTGGATATTGTGGGTAATTGTACGAATTAACTATATTAGATGAGAAGAATTAGAGACAACATGAGTCCTGGAATAGGTTTAATGAAAAGAAGACTAGAAAAAGAAAGAGATGCTATTGCTCTTGCTATTTCAGGCATTGCCAAAAATTACAATATTCAACCAGAAAATATCAAGACATTAGAGACAAAATATGATTTAGATTCTGGAGATTGGTATGTTGCACTTGGTTGGGATGAGAAAAAAGCAATAATCAAAATGGATTCTGTACAAGGAACTATTACAGATATTAAAGAAATTCAATAAGCTAAAAATTTAGTACATTAATACATAGTAGTGTTTTTAGGAATTCAAAAAATTTTTCTATATTCTAATATTTTCTAGAATCTCCTTCCAATAGTCCTGAACCGTGATGTACTCTGTCTATGTGTTTGGAAAGTTCATTATTATTATCAAATAGAGAGCTGCAATACGGACATTGACTTTTTTGTGGCATTATATTTTAAAAGTTCTAAGACAAACTTAAGTTTTTTTGTGAAATAAAATCAAAACAAGCGCAGTTTAATTATCCAATTATTTTCTATAGTGACATGACTAGAGCAATTGTTCTGGGCGGTTCTAGGGGGATAGGAAAAGCGATTTCAGAGTCCCTTAAATCTATAGGATGTGAAGTTTTTGCAGCATCAAAAAATGATATAGATACATCAAATATAGATAGTGTAAAAAAATTTCTAGAGATTCATGATCAGACTGATGTATTGGTTCTTAATACAGGAGGACCTGCTGCCAAAGAATTTGTAAATATAACAGATGACGATTGGAATATCTATCACAACCAGTTATTTGTTGGATTCTGTAAAATTTTACAGAATATTAAAATTAATGAAGGTGGCTATATTTTTCTTATTAGTTCAAGTGTAATCAAAGAGCCAAATTCAAAACTAGTGATTTCATCCGCGTACCGTGCAGCTTTTAGTGAAGTTTTTAAAGTGTTGAGCAAAAGTTATGCGGAAAAAAATATTAGCTGCATCAATATTGCACCAGGTTTAATCAATACTGATAGAACTAGAGAATTAATTGGAAATATTCAAGAGTATGAAAAAACTTTACCAATGAAAAGACTAGGGAAACCTGAAGAGATAGGAAATTTTGTAAAATCAATCATTCAAAATAATATAAAATATCTTTCAGGTGTTGTAATTAATTTCGATGGGGCAAATTCAAACTATATTTATTAAATTTATTTGTTGAATTGAACATTTGGTGAATCTGGTTGATTTGGAATTGCAATCAATCCACCTTCACGTAGCTGCTGCAATAATTGCATTACTTCTTTTTCCACTTGCTTTCTTTGTAGTCCAGTTTGTTGAGCAAATATTTCAACTAGTTCAGTAACTTTACGTTGTCCATTACATGATTTCCAAAAGTCAACAATTGCTTGATTAACCATAAATCCCTGCTCATGTTCGTTAGCCAAAACCATTGAACCATCTTCTTGTTGTACTAGTTTGCCAATCCCTTGTGGTAACGCAGTTTCATAGTTAATTGGAGCAGGAGTAGTCATTCCTGCAGTCATATTTTTGATTTTTGCTTTTCCTTCTTCAGTCATGCTATCCATTGTCCATTTTGGTTCCCATACAATATCGACTTTGACATTGTTTACTCCGGGAACTTTTTTGGCAAATCTTGTAACATCTTGAACCAATGTCTCGTGTAATGGACAACCTTGTGTGGTCATTGTCATCTTGATATTAACATCATTATCTTCTTTACATCAATTCCATAAATTAATCCCATTTCAACAATATTTAGAGGAACTTCAGGATCCATACATTGTTTTAGAGAATCTTCAATGGCCTGTGCAGTAACTATACCCATATTGATAAGGAAGTATTTGAAAACAATAAAAACTTTCTATTAATTAGCTTCAAATAATTTTTTTATGGATTCCTCATATGGGGGCTTAGCCACGCCTTTTTCAGTAATAATTCCTGCGATAAGTTCTGGAGGGGTCATGTCAAAGGCAGGATTTATGACATTAATGTCATCTGGAGCAGTTTTTTTATCTCCAATTCCAGTTACTTCTGTACCTTTACGCATCTCAATAATTACATCTTCATAGTTACTTTGCATATCAAATGTAGATAGTGGTGCCGCAACATAAAACGGAATTCCATGTTGCTTTGCCATTATAGCTACTTGATAAGTTCCAATTTTGTTAAAGACATGACCAGTTCTTACAATTCTATCTGCTCCAACAACGACTTTGTCAACTAGTCCATTTGCCATTGAATATCCTACTGCAGTATCAGGAATTAGACTAACGTCAAATCCATCGTGTTTTAGCTCAAATGCCGTTAATCTAGATCCTTGTTGTACAGGTCTTGTCTCAGTTGCTATAACTTTGATATTTTTCCCACTTTCTCTCGTTGCTCTAATTACACCTAAAGCAGTTCCATATGCTACTGTAGCTAATGCACCTGCATTACAATGAGTCATTATCGTATCATTGTTATCAAAAAGTGTAGCAGCCATTTTTTCCCATTCTTTTATTTATTTCAATATCTTCTTCTGCCATTTTCTTTGATTCATCAATTATTGATTGTTTAATTTGTTCAACAGTAGTTCCAGAAATTGCAACTTTCATTATTTTTTCCAATCCCCATCCCAAGTTTACTGCAGTAGGTCTGGTTTCAAATAGAATTTTTTTTGCTTTTTGAAGATCTTCAAGTAATTGGGTCTTTGTATTTGCTTTACTTTGAAAAGCAGCTAATGCAAGGCCAAATGCTCCAGATACTCCAATTGCAGGGGCACCTCTAACAACCAAGGTTCTAATTGCATCTGCAACATGATTAAAATCATCATATTCCACAAAAACAAGTTGATTTGGTAATTTGGTTTGATCAATCATGATTACTTTGTTGTTTTTCCACTCTACTGTTCTTAAGGAAGTAAAAGTATTATCATCCATAATTTAAAAATAAAAAGGCATTATTAAAATCAATAGAGTTTGAAGTTTAGAATTAGAATCAAATTTGCATAATTTTTCATAATAATAATGATTTTATTTTTAAACCGTAAATTTGCTAATAAATTTTTTAAAATTAATTACTAGCATCTTTATTAAGCAAATACAAAAAATATTTGATATGGGTTTTATAAAATTTAGAGGGTGTAAATGTGAGTAGAGAAAGAAAAAATCTTCCATACAGATCCTGGTTTTACTTTAGAACTGGTTGGGCGACATATTTTGCATTTATTTTTTCTGCCATAAACACTCTTGTAGTTACATACTATCTTGCAATCGAAAAGGTTCCAGACTTGAAAGAAGTTTTTCCTTCATTTACTTATTATGCAATTTTTATGATTGGAATAGGTATTCCTGTTTTGATACTTTCTGGTTATATTCACTTTAAAAAAAGTGGTGCTTATAGATCTGAAGCAAATATCGCAGCTGAATCGAACCCATATTACTATAGATTACCCCCAGGTTACACAATAGATGTTCTTTTTCCTTTACACCTAAAAATGTCACAATTGATGGTAAAGATAATTTCTAAGGAGACTGCAAGCAAAGAAGAGATTGAAGAACTTCTAAAATTACAAGATAAATTAAAATTTTTAATAGATGGTGGGAATTTAAATGAGAAAACCAATAAGCCATTTTCTGAAAATAAATCTGATCTAACTTAAAATGTAATAGAAGGGGAATTTTTGTAGAACTTGCACTTAATTAAAATTGATAATTCTATAATTTTATTTATATGAATAAATCGTATTATCATCTTTTTTGCGTAAGAGATTCTAAAGAATCAATTGATAAAGTTATGGAGAGTCTGTTGAACCAAACAATTACCCCAAATGAAATAATTGTTGTTAATGATGGATCTGGAGATGGAACTGGAGAAATTTTAGAATCATTTCAAAAAGAATTTCCCAATATTATTACTGTGTATAAAACACAAAATAGAACGAGAGATTATTCTAGAATTCCAACCTTGTGGAATATGTGTCTAAGGAGAAATTATGATTTTCATATGGTTGGTGCAGGCGATGTTTCATATGAAAAAAATTATGCTGAAAAATTGCTGGCAAAATTTGAAAGTGAGTCAAACTTAGTAATTGCGTCAGGTGATTTTGAACCGACTGTTGGAAAATCTCCACATGGTGCTGGTAGATTTGTAAGACAATCATTCTTTTTTAAATATTATGACAAATATCCTGAAATTATGGGTTATGAATCTGAAATTCTTCATAGGGCTTTGATAAAAGGTTATGATGTGAAAATTTTTAACGACGTAAAAATGGATCATCATGAAAAATTAGGCGGTAAACATAATTTTGAAGAATTTGGAAGAAGTATGAAGGCTTTGGGATATCATCCAGTTTATGTTATGGCAAGATGTTTTTTGGAGTTTGTAAAAAATAATAATGTAGGAAGAAAAGGATCTATGAACATGTTTTGGAAATATGTTACATACAAACCTCAAGCCCAAGGGTATTTTTCACAATTTCCAGAAGATATTAGAAAACAAATTAGGGATTATCAAAGTAATGTTATTAATAATGATATAAAAAAAATTGTGCATGATCCACGAAAAATTTTGAAGATATTCAGTAATTAGATCAAAGTATCATCTTCCGATAATTCATGAGTAACGAAAAGTCTGTACCAAATCTCAAATGAAGTTATGTGTAATAATTTGTTGATATAGCGTATATCATGATCATTAGCCTTACTTATTGATGATTGAATCCAGTCATAATTAATCCAATTATCTTTTACTATTTTTGCATCTGAAGACAGATATTGTGAAACAATTTTTTTTCCATATAAATTCCAGAATTTATACCAATTTGGAGAAAATCCTCTTTTGTCTGAATCTACATCCAGACTTTTTTTATTAATAATTTCTCTTAGTGGTAATTTACCAATATTTTTGTACACATCATATTTTTTTGATGACGGTATGTGACATGCAAATTGTATTACATCATTATCTAAGTATGGAGAGAATCCTTTGATACCAAAGTGTGAATATATACGAGAGTAGGAGGTAATCCAATCATTCATTAGCTTACCCTGGTAATCAGCAAGAAAAACTTGATCTAGTAATTCTAATGGATTATCAAAATAATTTCTTAGTAATTCATAGATTTCATCCCATGAAAAACTAGCTTTCTGTCCAAACATTTTATCTTGATCATCAACCCAATCACGATTATGACAATTAAGATATCCTATTACTCTATCTTTCCAATTAGACTTAACATCAACGAGTTCTAAGAATTTTTTATATCGAAAAACATAACCGCCAAATAACTCGTCTGCTCCATCCCCCGTTATAATAAAATTAGAATATTTTTTTGCTTTTTCTGCAACAAAATACCAGTAATAATTGATCTTTGGTTCTTTTATGATGGAGATTTGTTTTGGTAGATTGTTAAAGAAGTTTTCAAGATAAATGCTTTCAAAATCTGCATTATACTGCCTTGCAATTTCTTTTGCTTGCTCTACATCAATATCATTGTCAGAAAATCCAAATGATATGCAGCTGAATCTTCAATTCGGGAAAGAGTTCTTTAAACAAAACCAGAGCTAAAATGGAATCTACACCTCCACTCAATGCTAATGATATATGATTTGGTTTTTCATTTTCCACAAAGCGTATTATTCCATTTTTTATTCTGGTTTCAATATTTGTAGTAAGATTTTCTATTTTGTTTGGAATAAAGTCATTAAAACCAAGATTTGGTAGCAATTTATTTGATTGAGGAGTATACCGAAGTGTCAAAATATTTTTTATAAATTTTGGATCTATTTCTTGGATATTGTCCATCTTCTTCTTTAAAGTTTAATAGTTTTATCTTTTCTGAAATTATAAATTTTTATTATTTCTCATTTGGATCTAGTTGATGTGATACATAATTATGATTAATTTCATAAACAAATACACCAATCATAGGTCCAATCTTTTCATCTGTAAATCCAGGGGATGCGTGAACTAATTTCAATGGTCCATCATTAGAAGAATATTTTATATCTTTTACATAAATTGGTATAGCACCTTCTTGATAGGTTTTTGTTTGTTTGTTATTTTGAATATCATCATATAACAAAGTTGTAAATGGGATCATTTTTCCTAATAATGTATTATTCCAAAAATAATCAGTGCCACTAATTCCATCAGAATATAGATATTTTGAAGGATCCTCCCCTGCAATTCTCATGAACCACTGTTTTTTTGACTCGTCTCCCCCCCACCTAACATGTAGACAGATTCATTGTTTCCAGTATCTAATTTTTCACCAGAAACAAAAATAACTACATAATCTGCATCCATTTCCTGTAACATTTTCCATCCTTCGTCAGGAGAACTAAGGAGTGTCTTTGCAATATTTTGAATTCGAATTGAATCTATCGTGGCATTATCTGCCAACGTAGCCCTTTCAGATAATGTAGTAATCCAGTAACCATAATCCCACCAAGCAGCAACTACAGAGTCTTTTGGTGTGTTTGTTTTTATCCATTCCAATGATTCCTTCCAATCATTAGTGACAATTGGAAAACTTGTTCCCCCATTCAAAATTGTGGGCGGAGAGTCTACAATATTTAGCCAATTTCCATCTACAGGGTAAATCAAAGGTACAAAAAGTAAAATGCCGATTCCTGCAAAAAAGAAAACCTTTACAAGATTTTCAGAAGTGTCGATTTTTTTATTTTCAGTATTAGTTTTTTTGTTTATCATAGATTTTCTAGATAAAATTTCTCTAGTTAAAATTGACAGGCCAATAGATGCAAGAATTATCAACGAAATTGATGCAAAGAGTTCCAGTCTTACAAAGGCAGAACTAACATAGATTCCAGTTAAGCCAATTATTAATGCAAATGCCATCATATCATTTTTTATGATAGAAGTTTCCTGAGTGGATTTTTTACCAAGAAGCAACCAAATTCCTAATCCAGCAAATATCATCAAGACAGAATGAAAGAAAAATGATTGTGAAATGGTTGTAGTAGCATGCTCAGAGACTGAATCAACTAGAGGATTTTCTGTAGTAAGAAATGGATTTATGGCATTTAGATAACGAAAGCTAGGCATAGGCAAAAAGTGAGATTCTTCATTTACTGTAATTACAACTGAACCAAAAATAACAATTACAAATAAAAATATTAGTCCGTTTCTAGTTTGGTTTTTCTTGCTAAATTTTTGAATAAATATACATGCGACCAAAAATGTGGTCGGTACAATTATCGATAGTCCTCCTAAACCAAGTACAAATCCAATTCCTGGTCTTTCAAACATTATTGTAGTTAATAGTAACGATGTCACAAAAACAGGAATACTCCAAATAAGGAATTCGTGATCTTTTCTGACAAATGGTAATGCTAGAATGAAAATACCGATAGGTATGACAAAATATTGTATTCCGCCCCATGACGCAAGCCCAAATCCTATCATTATTCCTCCACCGATTATTTTAAAAAGTGCAATTTTTTTATTTTCAGATTTAATTCCACTCAAGAAAAAATATAACCCAAGGAGACCGTAAAAGAGTCCTAAAGGTTCAGATTTGAACCATCCAATTGTACCTCTTAGAATGATTGGTAAAGATACAGAATAAAATAATGATGCAAAAAGACCAGCCGTTGTTCCACCAATCACTCTAACTAGAGCAAAAATTACTATAACAGTCAATGAACCAAAAATTACAGGAAACATAATCGTAAAATCATAAAGACTTGAATTTCCTCCAAAAATCTGATACGTGGTAGCTGCTGTAATGTGAAGCATGACTTGAGAACTTGCAGCAATGTCTCTTCCGTTTGGATACCAGCTCATATCATCATGCCAAGCAAAATAACTATCAAGTCCGTGATCTAGGAGGAATTGAGTTGCTCTAAGATTGAAAAAAGGATCAAATTCGTTTAGCTCAAATCCATAATGTAAAGACTGTGAACGAATTAAAAAAGAAACAGAAAATGAAATGATTAAAATTCCAATTATCAATAAATGATGTAAACGAAAGTCAAAATTTCCAATTGTGAATAATTGAGTGTTTGAAATCAATTAATTCGATGATTATAATTTGATTTATTACTCTTTTGTAAATGAGGATTGGCTTTTAGTCTAGTTTACATTGTTGCTTGAGCAGCGTCATGGAACATCTGACTCTTTGCACAACCAGCAGCAAGTTCATCACCTGCTCCACGTCTCATAAGACCTCTGTAAAGACCATCTTCTAGTTTTACACCTTCTCTTTGTTCCCATTCCTCTACTGTAGATAGAATATTTCTTTTGGATTCTATCTCTATACCATTCTGGAATTACATTAAAGGCACAAAATGGAACTACTATCGAAGATCTGGAGTAAGATAGTGAATATCACATCGTTGAAGTCTTTCCAAATCTTCATTGTATTTGTCTTGAAAGTGCATCATACCAAGGAATAATCCTTTGACATGCCATGAACCAACTGAGTCAAATGATCTCTTCATCAAGTATACTACCAAACATCTTTGCCAAGTCTAATCCTGCTGGTTGTTTTTTTGTATCAACAAAGCCCTTTAATTTTCTTACAACTTCAAGCATTGTAAAGTACTTGTTTTTACCAGACTGAATCTCTTCTGCCTTGTCTTCAAATAGTTCTAACATTCCTTGAATGTCACAGAATCTTGGTCAGTGGAACAAATTTCTTTGGTCTCTGCATCTTCAAAGACGTATGTTCCTGCACCACATGCAAAGTGGATTGATAATTCATACTTTGGTTTGCTTGAGAATGCTTCAATTACGTTTGTCAGTGGCATACAACTTGGAACTGGGAACCAATCATCGACAGTTACCTCACCGTTTGTTTGCTCTTCAATTCTTTGAATACAATCTGGAACTGTAATTCTGTATTTTTCACGTTCTTCTTTACCCATTCTTCCAGTTAGTGATACTGGTTGAAAGTTTACAGCGTGAACTACATCCATGTTCTTTTGAGCATATCGAATAATTCGACCTAATTCATGATCATTAATTGATTTGATAACAGTTGGAACAAATACTACAGTAGTTCCTGTCTTTCTAGCACTTTCTAGTGCATATGGAATTTCCCAGTGATTCTTTGGATTTGTTCTTGCAGTTACACCATCAAAACTAAGATACAAGATTGTTACACCTGCAAGTCTGACCTCTCTCATTGCTTCTGGATCTAGTGCAAATCTGATTCCGTTTGTATTCATTTGAATATGATCAACACCTTCTTCTTTCATTATTTTAATAACATCAACAATATCTTCTCGCAAGCATTGGTTCACCACCAGTAATCTGCATAGAGTTTCCTGGAATTGGTCTTTCTGCTCTTAGTGTCTTCATCATTGCTCTGTACTTGGTCTTGTGATGGTTCATACATGTATGCACCCTCAAGACCTTTCTTTACATAGAAGAAGCAGTACCAACATGTCAGATCACATCTGTTTGTAACTATCATGTTTGCAAGTCCACTATGAGACAAGTGATTAGAACATAGACCACAGTTGTTAGGACATGAACATTTGTCAATCATTACATTTGGAGCATGTGCACCTTTTCCATCCATCCAATAGGTACTGAATTTTTTATACATATCATATGAGCCAAAGTAGAGTTCTTCACATTCACCATGTGTTGGACAAGTCTTTGTCATGAAGACCTTGCCATCTCTCTCAAAGACCTCTGCATCAAGAATCATGTTACATTCAGGACAGATACTCTGAGTAAATCTTATAGTAGATTTCTTTCCTAGAGTAGGAGTCGTCTGATTAGAAATCTGAATTAGTGCCATGACTATATTGGGCATATTTAGGAAATAGTATATAATCAATTTCACAAGACCCCCGTGTTGAATTTAGGAATTAGGCGTGTCTGATTTAAATATTAAAACTAATCGATTAGATCGAATGAGTATCTCAGACAAGACAAGAAAGTCACTGGAAAAAATAGGCCTTACAAGTTATGAAATAAGAACATATTCTTCATTTTTAAAAACAGGTCAATTAACTGCTTCAGATCTTAGTCAAAAATCAGGTGTACCATATTCAAAAATTTATGAAGTTCTTGGAACATTAGAGGAAAAAGGATGGATAGGTTCTGATGATTCAAGACCAACAAAATATTTTGCAAAATCACCAGCCACCGCGATTGAGACATCAAAACAAAAATTTGAGAACGATTTTTCACAACAATGAAAGCATTATTTTAAATGAATTAATTCCACTTTATGAAAAGAGTGGAACTAGTGAAAGACCAGATATTTGGATAATTTCTGGCACTATCAATATAGCTTCTAAAATCCTGGAGATGGTAGATTCTTGTAGAAATGAGGTAATGATAGCCATACCTGATGCAGGGCAAGAATTAGTTAAACAGGCATTGCCAAAGTTGAGATTATTACATGATAAAGGAGTAGATATTACAATACTGACTTCAGATAAAATGGACAAAGAATCTCTCAAAGCAATAAGTAGAGTTGCAACTGTTAAAGTCAAGAAAGGTCTCTTTGGAGGAGGAATAATTTCAGATAAACGATATGTTGTAATTTTACTAGGGCCAGAAATGGGGGGTGTTAATACATCGGATGTAGTTGCTATTTGGGCAGATCACGCTGGATTAGCTGGATTTGCACGAGAATTATTTTGAATATTTATTAAAAGATTCAAAGGTTGTGTAACATGGATACTATGTCTGATGAAAATGATGAAACATTTTTCGTGGGAACTGCTGAAGCTGAACATGTTGAAATGTATCTAAAGGCAATTTGGCATATCAAAGAAAGAGGGGAAGCTGTAAAAATAAGTACGATAGCGAAAATGCTCAATATTAGACAACCGAGTGTTGTACAAATGCTCAAAAAATTGAATAGTCAAAATCTTGTAAACTATAACAAAGCAGGTGTGATTCTTACTCAAGATGGAGAACGAATTGGCTCCAGCATGATGAGAAATAGTAGATTGTTAGAAGTCCTAATGGATAGTGCACTAAAAGTTAAGATTGATGAAGAAATGGTATGCGGAATTGAACATCATATGAATAAGCAATTTACAGATGCACTATGTACTATGTTAAAACATCCAAGAAAATGCCCACATAATCATGAAATTCCTATGGGTGAATGTTGTAAATTACATTAAGTATAATTTATCAGAATTCAATTAGCAAGATCCCAAAAGATATATCGACTTGAAAATTCTATTAAACATGGCATGTTTTTGTGGTTGTGAAACTTGGCAAAAAAATGAGGATGGATTCAAAGTAGCATGCGTAAAATGTGGTCATGGACCACAAAATCATGATGAGGAATTCAGGGCTTCTGCAAGAAAGAATGAATCACAAAGTCAGAAAAGAGATGCAGATTTTGGATAGATTACTCATTCGCCAATAATTTTTACTAATACTCTTTTTGGTCTTCGTCCGTCAAATTCTCCATAGAAAATTTGTTCCCATGGACCAAAATCTAATTGACCATTTGTAATTGCAATCACTACTTCTCTTCCCATTATTTGTCGTTTTAGATGAGCATCAGCATTGTCTTCGCCTGTTTTATTATGATCGTATTGATCTATTGGATTATGAGGCGCAAGTGCTTCTAACCATTTTTCATAATCTTGATGTAATCCACTTTCGTTATCATTAATGAAAACACTTGCAGTGATATGCATTGCATTTACAAGACATAGACCTTCTTGTATTTTACTTTTTAGAACTAGTTTTCTAACATCAGATGTTATATTTACAAAATCTCTTCGTGTCTTTACATGATAGGTAAGATATTCAGTTAGAGATTTCATGAAGTAAAATTAAAAGATCTTGCATAAAAATTCTAAGAGTAGGCTCAGAACTCAAGATCCTCATCATCAATCAGAGGGATAGGGTCATCACTGCCTGCAAGGAATGATTTAGTCTAATACCTATTGAGTCTTTCAAGAAGCTTGATAAATGGCGAATTATTATTTTATTCAAATTGGTTACAATTGATACGCCAGCATCATTAGAAAGTTTTAGAAGATTCGTAATAGGTAGTACATGTCGCTCTTACGCACCAAGAAATTACTTGGAAGATTCAGAAGTATTTGCAGAACGAGAAGATAGTTTGGGTTCGATATATGTAGAGGCAGCTGATAAAGTTACTTTAAAAAAAATTAGAGACATAACATTTGTAAATGCAAAAGACATTCTTGGAATTATATATAACTCAAAAAGTGGAAATACAACTTTAAAATGGCGTCAATTAAGAAAAAATAATGGAAAAGTCATAGGTGAAGCTTCCGCTAATTCTCTTACGAATCTTGCAGAATCAGGTGTTCTTACCCTAGATTGGGTTGAAAATTATCTCAAGAAAAAAAATGTACAGACAAAGACTAGCGAAGTTTCTAAGCTAAGCTCTTCCGCTTTTGTTACCTAGAATAATATTATGATTACAAAAATAATTGATGAAAGTTCTATCGCTGTAATACCAGAAGATTCTGATGATTTACTAAATTTGCGCCGTATAATCAAAGAAGGAGATAGAGTAGTAGGTGATACTACAAGAGTGATAAAATTAGAGAAAGATTATTCAAGACCAGACAAGGGAGAGAGAATTAGAGTTAGAATTGCACTAAATGTGGAAAAAATATCATTAGATGATGTTTTAGACAGATTAAGAATTGGTGGTACAATTTCAGAATCAAGTAATGAAGCGGTATCACATGGTTCACATCATTCATTTATTCTCAAGATAAATGATAGTATTACAATTACAAAAAAAAAATGGTTGCCGATAGAAAAAAAACTAGTTGAATCAAACAATAAACAAATTGGTTTTGTATTAATTGCAATTGATACGGGAGATTGTGGTATTGCAAGATTAAGGGGAACGCATTTAGAATTTATTCCAAACATCTATTCAGGATCGGGAGGAAAAAGGTACAAAACAAATTTCAATATTGAAAATTTCTTTGAACAAATTCAACAAGCAGTATTTTCAATAGTTAGAGAAGCAGATTCAATTGTTATTTTTGGTCCGGGAGAAACAAAAAAAAGATTTTCAAATTTTCTTCAAAAGTCTCAAAATTGGCAAAAATATAAAATTCATGTTGTGGAAGGTATTGATTCAGGTGGAGAAGATGGAATCTATACCTTTACGAAATCTCAAACAATGCGAGAAATAATGTCAGAAAGTAAGTTAGCCAAAGTATCTTCAATAATTGATGAAGTGATGGTACGAGCAAACAAAAAAAGTAGAAAGTTCACTATGGGATTCGAAGAAACACTCAAGGCAAATCAATTTGGTGCTATTGAATTACTTGTTTTTTCAGATAAAGCAATACAGACAAATAATGAACAACAAATCATAGAATTTCTTAATGATGTAGAAAGTAAAGGTGTTAAAACATACAGTGTAGATTCATCAACAGATATTGGTCTTAGAGTAACTGGATTGGGAGGGATAGTTTCTTTGTTACGTTATGCAATTGAATTCTAAGTGGTGGATTCTACCATCCATTTTAGATAGGATTTGTTTATTGATGTAATATCAATTTCGGCAATTTCTGGAACTTCATAAGGGTGAGTTGCTTTAATTTTTTCTTTAAGGAATTTCTTATTTTTTTGTGTGGTTTTGAACAATGCCAAAAATTCTGATGTGTTTTCAATTTTTCCTTGCCAAGAATAAATTGATGAAATTTTAACAATGTTTACACACGCAACAATTTTATTTTCAACTAATTCGTTTGCAATTTTTGAAATTGAATTTTTGTTAGGATAAGTTGAGATAATCATGATTTGTTCCATAGTAACTATAAATGACCGTAGTTTAAAAAATTAACAATTAGTTTGGACTTTGATTTTATTACTCAAAATTCGATTATCTATGTCTTAATAGCTTGGGTAGTAATTTTAGGAATTGCAAAGGGATTAAAATTAGAAAAACATGGTTTTGAGCTAAAAATATACAGTCTCGTATACAAAAATCAGCAAGTACAAACAATTCTCACAAAAATCCTTGGACGAACAAGGAGAGGAATCAAAGTTTTTGCTAATGTTAGTGTAGTTGCTGGATTTCTCATGATGGGTTTTGCATTTTGGTTTTTGATCTCTAATGTTTCTAAATTTTTTGTTGCACCAACTGAATTTTCACAATTGACTGTATTAATTCCAGGTGTGACTTTAACCTCTTCATCATCAATTCTCTATTTTTTATTATCAATACCGATTGTTTTAGTTATTCACGAAGGTGCTCATGGAATAGTTGCAACACTCGAAAAAATTAGAATCAAAACAGGTGGCTTTGCTATCTTTATTGCAATGTTTGCAGGATTTGTTGAACCTGATGATGAAGAATTTAACAAAGCAAAAAAGATTTCAAAATTAAGAGTAATTGGTGCTGGAGCTACGTCAAATGTGATTTTTGCATTAGTGTTAGGGGCAATATTATTAACAAATCCATTTTTTGCAATGGTATTACCTGAACCATTACTAAGTACATTTTATGATTTACCAGATGGTGTATTGATACTTTCAATAATTGAAAATTCTGGTGCTGAAAAAGCTGGTTTGTTACCAAACGATGTAATTACTTCTATTAATGGAATTCCTATACTAAGTCCACTAGATTTTCAAAAAGCAAAATTAATTCCAGGTGAAACTGCAAATGTTTCTGCTTTAAGAGAAGGAAAAATATTACAATTTTCTGTTGAAGTAACACCATCACCTGAAGACCAAAAGAAGGGATTAATTGGAATTATGAGGGATAATTCATTTGCATACAAACCGGTTCTTAATTTTATTCAGTGGAATGATCCAGGAGTTTCAATGTTCTTGTTATGGTTGTGGATGATTTCATTTTTTATTGGAATTATCAATATGTTACCATTGCCCATTTTAGACGGTGGAAAATTCATTCATACTATCATTGATAAAAAATTATCTGACAAATCGGTAAATATTGCAATGTGGGGAATCTATGCATTTACGTTTGGATTATTTGGTTTGAACATAGCCTTATCGTATATTAAATCAGGATGGTTTACGATCTAGAAAATTACCTAAAGAATCATTAGTGTATAAAAAAAATAGAATTCAATGAAATGTGATAGATGTTCAAATCAGGCTGTATATACCCGAAAATATTCCGGAGAAAAATTATGTTCAGAATGTTTTTCAAATTCAATACTAAGGAAAACTGCAAAGACGATCTCAAAATACAATATGATTCAGAATAATGATTTAGTTGCTGTTGCAGTGTCTGGTGGCAAAGATTCACTTGCATTACTTAATATCATAAATCAAATGGCTATAACTCATAATTTTAGAATTAAAGCAATAACAATCGATGAGGGAATTCCAGGATATAGGAATGAAGCATTAGAAATTGTACAAAATTTTTGTACAAAGTTAAATGTTGAACACAAAGTTTTTTCTTATAAAGAATTATTTGATTTAACACTTGATGAAGCATTGGATTTAAGGGGAAGTGAAAAAACTTCTTCATGTTCTATATGTGGAACTTTAAGAAGACGTGCAATTGATTATGCAGCCAAAGATATTGAGGCCGATTTAATTGCCACCGGACATAATCTTGATGATATGTTACAGACATTTGTAATAAACATGTTATCTGGAGATACTAATAAGATTGGTTGGATGGATCCTGATACCTCCAATATTTCATTAAGAAAAATAAAACCTTTTTGTGAAATTTATGAATCTGAAATTGTATTTTATGCTTTTACAAATAACATTCCATTTCAATCAGAACCATGTCCACACATGAATGAAGGGATTAGAACTGAGATTCGTGAGTTCCTAAATTCTTTAGAGGGAAAACATAGTGGAATTAAAAATAATCTCTATCAGTCAATAATTCAAGTATCTCAGATTGTAAAGGATAGCAATAATAAACAAAAGTCAATTTGTGTAAAGTGTGGCAGTGAATGTACTGGAAAGATCTGTTCTGTGTGTAATATTGTTTTAAAACTAAAACAAAATCAAACCTAATGCAAATATAACATACTTTGTAAGAAAAAGTGGTAGTAGGTAGGATTGGGGTGCTAGCCGTGCCCTATTCTGAAACCGGCTATACGCAGAGATCAGCAACTGTTGGGTAAATCTCTAGATAGGTAATTCCCGCTTGGTGTGCGGAAATGAAATCACGCCGAGGCGGGTGGTTGCAGGACTAGAATTATCCGAAGGGATAACGTCTAAGACCGAACCAACGAAATGGATGAGGTCCGGGAGGGAGCAATCCTAAGATGGAGTATCCACGCTTCCTCGTCTACGTGGCGGATCTTGTAGACCTTGAAATGGGGTTATCCGTTTAGACTGGAACCAACAGAACTACTACCTTCATAATTTAAATTAAATTTTGATATCTGAAAGTATTGTTTTCTTTAGAAAACAAGTGAAAATGAGTTTAGACATTAAAATGCAGGATTGTATTTTAGAAAATAAATTATTTTAAATTTCTTTGTTGGAATAAAACTAGAATGGGGGATTTATAAGCAAAATTCAAAAATTTGAAAAGATATTTTTAAATTGTCCAAATCAAAAATGGATAAGAAAAACATTGCTCAAAAGCAGCGTTTATGCTGCTTTTCAAATAATAAATTAATATAAAACATCGAATTTTGAAAATTCTCCAGTAAATTTTTCATTTCGGATTTCTACGTCTTCAACTCGTGCATTCAGCTGGCCCTCCATGAGACCATTCAATTAGTCTACTAACTTTTTCATCATCGCCTTCAAGTACAGCTTCAACTCGACCATCTTTGAGATTTTTTACCCAACCAAATACATCATTTTTTTTAGCCATTACCTTAAGAGCTTGACGGAAAAAAACTCCCTGTACTTTTCCTGTAACAAAAATTCTAATTCTTTGCTTTGACATACAAAATTTATTTCAATTAAGTATAAATCAATTTTAGCCAAGAAAAATTAAATTTTTAGTTTCTCTCTTTGATTCTAGCTCTACCAGTTTTTCTGGCAGCGATACTACCTACTTTAGCTCCTGGTGGTGCATTTCGAGATACAGTGGAACTTTGTCCAACATGTTGATGTCGTCCACCACCATGAGGGTGAACATAGACTGCTTGTGCCACACCTCTGACAATAGGAAACTTTTTGCCTTTAGCTCTAAAACTGCGCCATTTGTTCCCTGCACTCATAAAGAATCGTTCATTAGCTCCTCCACCAGCAAGAGTACCTATCATTGCTCTGTTTTTTGGATTTAGTGTTGTAAATTTTCCTGATGGAAGTTTTAATGTGACACCTTCCTCACCATGTGAGAAAATAGTTGCGTTGGTACCCGCTGATTTTACGATTGTACCCCCATCACCAAAATGCTTTTCAATATTACATACTATGGTTCCATCAGGAATATTTTGAACGCTAATTACATTGCCCTTCTCAATTTTTGACTTTAATCCAAATTGTAATGTTTCACCTACTTTAGTACCAAGAACCGCAGGTACAAAAGATACAGATCCATCTTCAAACCTGACCTTAGAAAGAGGAGCTTCTCTACCACGTTCATGAACTAAATCAATTACTAGACCTTCATGTTGCTCAGATAATGAAAAACGTGGGTATTTTGCTTTACTACCTACTTTACCAGTAGAAGTAGATCTGAATTGATTTCCTCCACGGCCACGTCTTCTTACTAATGGTCTCTTGCCCAAGTAGATCGTGTGCTATTCATTAAGAATTTTAAGCTTGTGATTATAGCTCTGTTATCTGAATAAATTACCACAAAGATATAAAAATTAGACAGAAGTGATTATCATATGAGCCAGAATGGACTTTCTCTAAAAGTTCTCGAAGCATATACACGAGATGTTGGCCGTGGAGTTGCAAGAATTGATTATGATTCCATGGACACATTAAATGCCTCTACTGGCGATGTAATTGAGATTAAAGGTAAAAGAAGAACTGTTGCAAAATGTCTTCCACTTTATCCATCAGATGAAGGAAAGGGAATTATCAGAATTGATGGACTAGGCAGAAATAATTCAGGTATTGCAATAGGTGATACTATTACTGTAAGAAAAATCAAAGCAGTTGCAGCTGAAAAAGTTGTTGTAGCTCCACTTGAAGCTATTCCTCCAATTGATGAACGTTACCTTGCGGATGCTTTAGAAAGTGTTCCTTTGATTAAAGGCGATAATGTAATGGTTCCATACTTTGGTGGTCGTTTAACGTTTCAGGTAATCGGAGTAACACCAGCAGCGGATGCAGTGTTGGTTACTCAGAAAACTGTTTTTCATATTGCGGAAAAAGGTGAAACATTACGAGGAGTACCTCAAGTAACTTATGAGGATATTGGAGGTTTAACTGATGAGATAAAAAAAGTAAGAGAAATGATAGAATTGCCATTAAGACATCCAGAAATTTTTGAAAAATTAGGAATTGAAGCTCCAAAAGGTGTGTTGTTATATGGTCCACCTGGAACAGGAAAGACATTACTTGCAAAAGCAGTTGCAAATGAAAGTCATGCTCATTTTATTAGTATTTCTGGTCCAGAAATTATGAGCAAGTTCTATGGAGAAAGTGAAGCTAGATTAAGAGAAATTTTCAAAGAAGCAAGAGAAAAAGCACCATCCATTATATTTGTAGATGAAATTGATTCAATTGCTCCAAAGAGAGAAGAAGTAACCGGAGAAGTAGAGAGAAGAGTGGTATCACAAATGCTATCATTAATGGATGGATTAGAAGCAAGAGGAAAGGTAATTGTGATTGCAGCAACAAACAGACCAAATGCAATAGATCCTGCACTAAGAAGACCAGGTAGATTTGATAGAGAAATTGAAATTAAAGTTCCAGATAAAAAAGGAAGAAAAGACATTCTTGCAATTCATAGTAGAAACATGCCATTATCTGATGATGTCAATGTTGAAAAAATATCTAGTGTTAGCCATGGATATGTTGGTGCTGATTTAGAATATCTCTGTAAAGAGGCTGCAATGAAATGTTTGAGAAGATTACTTCCTGAGCTTAACATGGAAGAAGAAAAACTTCCTCCAGAAACTCTTGATAAATTAATTGTAAACAATGAAGATTTCCAAAAGGCATTGATTGAAGTAACACCATCTGGAATGAGAGAAGTTTTCATTGAAAATCCAGATGTAAAATGGGAAGAAGTTGGAGGTTTGGAAGATGTTAAACGTGAACTTCAAGAGGCCGTAGAATGGCCAATGAAATATCCAGGACTTTATGATAAATTAGGACATAAAATGCCAAGAGGAATTTTACTTCATGGTCCAAGTGGTACTGGTAAAACATTATTAGCAAAAGCAGTTGCAACTGAAAGTGAAGCAAATTTTGTTTCTGTTAGAGGACCTGAATTATTATCAAAATGGGTTGGAGAATCAGAAAGAGGAATTCGAGAAATTTTTAGAAGAGCAAGACAAGCTTCACCATGTGTAATATTCTTTGATGAAATTGACTCAATTGCTCCAATTAGAGGAGCAGGTGGTGAAACTGCAGTTACAGAAAGAGTAGTCAGTCAATTACTTACTGAATTAGATGGTATGGAGAATATGCATGGTGTTGTTGTTTTAGCAGCAACAAACAGACCAGATATGATTGATCCTGCATTATTAAGACCTGGAAGATTTGATAAAATTATTCAAGTTCCATTACCAGATAAAGAAAGTAGAAAAATGATTTTGAAGATAAATGCTGAAAAAATTCCAATAATTACTGATCCTAAAAATCCACAACATGTAGATTTAGATAAAATTGCAGAATCAACAGATGGTCTAAGTGGCGCAGACACTGCAGCAATAGCAAACACTGCAGTATCTTTAGTTATTCATGAATTTCTAGATACCCATCCTGATGTAAAGGATATTGAAAAGAGTTCAGTGGATGCCAAAGTAACCATGAAACATTTTGAAGATGCTGTAAGAAAAGTAAGAGAACAAAAAAACCTCAAGATAGGCGAAAAGCTAGTAGCTTCCTACTACAGGTAGTTTTTATTAAATAGACAAACCAACTCTAGTAAATGTCTGAATTTAGAGGTTATACTGGAAAATCATTAGAATTTTTAAAAACTAACAAAATTAGTGTTGGCGATTCAGTAAAGATTCTTTCAGATTTAACATATTTTGGAATAATAATGCCGAGGTATGAACACAGTGACGATAACCATATGGTTCTTAAACTAAAAAGTGGATATAATATTGGATTAGAAATAGAAAAAATCCAGAAGATAGAAAAAATAACCAGTTTTGAGCAAACAATTGAAAAAAAAGAAGTTTTAGAAAAAAATCCTTCATTACCAAAAATTCTCCTATTATCAACAGGAGGAACAATTGCAAGTAAAGTAGATTATAGAACAGGGGCAGTTACTCCGGTTTTAACTGCTGAAGAACTTAATTCATCGGTTCCGGAACTTGCTAGAATTTCCAATGTAGATGCTAAGGTATTGTTTTCTGAATATTCAGAAAACATAATGCCTGAACACTGGTTAAAAATTGCTGAGAAATTAAAGGAATATTCAACATCAAATTATTCAGGAATAATTATTGCTCACGGAACAGATACAATGCATTACACATCATCTTTTCTTTCATTTGCTCTTGCTGGATTTCCTATACCAATTGCTCTTGTTGGTTCACAAAGATCTTCTGATCGTGCGTCTTCAGATGCAGCTCTGAATTTAATAGGTGCAGTAAAATTTCTTGTGGGTTGTAAAACAAATGGAGTATATGTCGTAATGCATCAAGATGAAAATGATGAAACAATTGCATGTCATTTAGGAACAAGAGTTAGAAAAAATCATACTAGTAAAAGAGGTGCATTTCAAACAATTGGGAACATTCCAGCATTTATTATCACAAATGATCACATTCAAAAAAATATGAATGATTCATTTTTTAACTCAAAGAATTTCAACCAAGGATTAATCTCAGTACAAAGGTAGCGTTAGTAAAATATCATCCTGGATATGATCCCAATCTTTTGGGGAAAATTATTGAAATGAATTACAGAGGAATAATTTTTGAAGGAACTGGTTTAGGACATATTGGAAAAATAATGTATGAAAATGTAAAAAAAGCAAACGAAAAAGGTATTTTCTTAGGCATGACTTCACAGTGTATTGATGGTAGAGTAGGAATGACAGTATATGAGAGTGGTAGAGATTTACTTAATTTAGGAATAATTTCCTTGGAAAATATGATTCCAGAAGTAGCATTAGTCAAAACAATGTGGGCTTTAGGTAATTCAGAATCTCTGGAAGATGTCAAACATTTAATGCTTCAAAATATTGCTTCTGAAATATCTGATTAAAATTGAGTGATGTGAATGTCTGAATTTTCCATTGAAAATATTGGATTAAAGGTCGGTCTTGAGATACATCAACAACTATCTACTAACAAAAAATTATTCTGTAGTTGTTTACCACTTGAATCAGATGAATATACTATTAAATTTCAAAGAAAATTAAGAGTGTCAAAAGTGAATTGGGAGAATATGATCCAGCTGCTCTTTTTGAAATTTCAAAATCTAGAACAATAGTATATTATGCTAATTCAGATAGTAGTTGTTTAGTAGAACAGGATGAAGAACCACCACATAATTTGGATACTGATGCAAAAAATCTTGTATTAGTGATTGCATCTGCACTGAAATCAAATATTTTTAGTGAGATTTATCCTATGAGAAAAACAGTAATTGACGGTTCAAACACCACTGGTTTTCAGAGAACCATGTTAGTTTCTCAAGGAGGTCATATTGATGTTGATGGTGAAAAAATCGGTGTTCAATCAATCTGTTTAGAAGAAGATGCCGCAAAACTGCTTAATGATAAGGGGAACATAAGAGAATATAGTCTGGATCGTCTTGGCGTTCCATTAATTGAAATTGCATTAGAACCTGTTGAAGGGAATCCAAAAAAAATAAAAAAAATTGCATTATCTCTAGGACGACTATTAAGAAGTACAAAAAAGGTCACTCGCGGAATTGGTTCAATACGACAAGATGTCAATGTTTCAGTTAAGGATGGTGGAGGAGTTGTGGAAGTAAAAGGAGTACAACAATTAGATCAATTAGAAAAAGTAATAGAATTTGAGGCTAAAAGACAACATGGTCTGGTCAAGATCGCTCAAAAATTAAAATTCTAATTTTGGGGAAATCTCAAAAATTAATGATGTTTTTGATATAACTGATTCATTTAGGAATTGTGAATCAAAAATTATCCAAAAATCCTTAAGAGATAATTCAATTATCAAGGCAATTCGAATCAGGAATTTTGCAGGAATGTTTGGTTATTCACCATATGAAGGAATAAGATTAGGAAAAGAAATAGGTCAGCTTGTAAAATTCTATGGTATTGGGGGAGTTTTCCATTCAGATGAATTACCAAATTATGGCATAGAAGAAAAAGATTTGGCTATTGTGAAAAAATTATTAGCAATCAAGGAAACAGATTCATTTTTAATAATTGCTGCACCTTTAGAAAAAATTGATTTTGCAATTGATTCCATAATTGAAAGAATAGGAAAAGCAAAGAATGGAGTTCCTGCTGAAACCAGATTAGCTACACCAACTGGTGAAACAATATTCCTTAGACCTAGACCAGGTGCATCAAGAATGTATCCTGAAACAGATATTCCTCCAATCATTGTAACGAAAGAAGAGATGGAATGTGTAAAGAAAAATATCCCAAAATCATGGGATGAATCACTTAAAGAATTACAAAAAAAATATGATTTGAATTTACAATTAGCAGAACAAATTTTTGATTCAACCTATTTGGAAATTTTTGAAAATATTTGTGAAAAAACTACAATTACACCAACTTTCATTGCATCAATTCTCTGTTCTACTATTACTAATCTTGAAAGAAATGGTTTGAATTCTAAATTATTAAAAAATGAAGAAATTAGAAAATCTTTTGAATTTTTATCAAAAAAGAAGATTACCAAGGAATCAATTGAGATTATTTTTGAAAACATAATGTCTGGAAAATCTAAAACGATTGAAGACGCAATTAGAAATACGTCCATTGAAACTTTAAGTCAAGAAGAGTTCGAAAAAATCATAGAGAATATCGTTGTTAGTAACAAAGAAATTATTCGGAACCAGAAGGAACGTGCAATTAGTCCGTTAATGGGAATTGTCATGAAAAAATATAGAGGAAAAATATCAGGCGAGGTAGCAAATCTGCTTCTTTTGGAAAAAATAAGGAAATTTTTGGAAAATGATTTACAATAATTGTATGCGGGAAGTGGGATTTGAACCCACGAACTCCTAGAAGATAAGGACCTGAACCTTACGCCTTTGACCGGGCTGGGCGACTCCCGCAATCTAAAATCTTGAAATCTAGAATAAGTTTCTTTATTATACTCTTTTAGTTACAAGAATTCAAATTAATCAATTGTGAAGAAAATGGAATTCAGAGAAGTTTATTGTATTAACTGTAAAAAAATTTTAGGACGATATAACATAAAATTCTACAATGTTGACAAAGTTGGAGAAATAGTAAATACACATCATGTATCTCATATACGAAATGGGCATAAAGTTACAATAAGAAAATTTATCAAAAATGCTAATTTAGAAAAATTGTAATTTTGTAACGGCTTCAGATAAATTAGAAATTCTTTTAATATTTTGACCAGAAATATGTTGATTCCATGGTTGTGAATATAATAAAACATTTTTTTTATTTTTTGAAAATTTAATTGCATTTATTGGTGAATCGTCAATAAAAACATCATAATCTAAATCTGCTTTCATTGGACCATCTATCACTGATACATAGTTTTCATATGTTATGTTATGCAGACTAAGCCAGTTTTTTACAAAAGAATCAGTTGAAAATTCTCTAGCGGTGACGATATCGACTTTACCAAAATTGGAAAGATTTTGAGTAACTAATGATAAATTATTTTCCATTGGAGGAATAGAATGCCAATTACTCCAACATGAAGTTAACTCTGCATAAAAATCATATCTGTTAATTTTAAATTTTTTCCAAAAATCCCAACTTGTTATATCTTCTTTAGAAATACTTGGTCTAATTTTTTTATTGAAGATTAACCAAGATTCAATTACATTAGCAAGTACTCCATCAACATCTAAAGCAATATTCAATGTCATTATCTATTATTCAGTAGATTTTTGAAATTCTTCTAAAAGGTTTTTTTGATGTTTGCTAAGTTTTTTTGGGATATTAACAACTATTCGTATGTATTGATCACCTCTACTTCTTGAATTCATATGTGGCACTCCTTTACCTTTTAATTTGACAATTGTGTTAGGTTGACTGCCTGGTTCTACTTTAATTTTTTCAGTTCCATCTAAAGTTGGAACAGTAATTTCACGACCTAAAGTAGCATCAATCATGGAAATGTTCTGATCATAGAAAATATCCGTATCATCTCTTTTGAATTTGTTATGAGGTTGAACTCTAATTCTAACAATTAAATCTCCATTTATACCCCCAGGAATTTCATTTCCTTCTTCTGGAACGGTATAATCTCCATTATCTACTCCTGCTGGAATATCAAATGAAATTTTTTTAGTTCCTTTCTTCCTACCGTTGCCTTTGCATTCACTACAAGGTGTTTGTATAACTGAACCATATCCTTTACATGTTGAACATGGTTCTACAGTCACAAAGGATGCAAATCCCATGCTTCGACTTTTACGTACCTGACCTTGACCATTACATGATGAACATTGATTCTTGCTTGTACCAGGTTTACATCCTGATCCATTACAGATTTCACAACGTACTTCCTTGTGTAAATCGATCTCCATTTTTTTGCCATTAAGAATATCTTCAAGAGTTACTGAAGTTTCATAAAGAATATCTGAACCCCTTTGTTGACGAAAGCTAGAACCACCCGATCTCCCAAATATAGATTCAAAAATTGAATCAAATCCACCACTACTGCCAAATAAATCACTAAAATTATCTCGTGCACCTTGAAAAATGTCATCACTACTAAATCTTCCATCAACACCAGCATGTCCATATTGATCGTAAACTTTTCTTTTTTCAGGATCTGAGAGAACAGCATAAGCTTCAGAAATTTCTTTAAAGTGTTCTCCGGCGTCGGCAGACTTGTTTCGATCGGGATGAAATTTTAAGGCTAATTTTCTATACTGTGTTTTAATTTCGTTAATTGGGGTTGTTTTTGAAACTCCCAAAACCTCATAATAATCGCGTTTTGTTGCCATGAATCATTCTTTAATTATAATTGATGTATAAATAGTCGAATCGGTAAGGTTAGTTTTTAGTCTCATTGGTTGAAGATGACTGAGAGCTTTGATCGTTATTAGTTTCTTGTTGACCTTCGTTTCCAGTATTTTGTTGTGCTGATTCAGGTTGAGGTGTAACATTTTTGTAAAGTTCGGTCGTAACTTCATTCACTATAGATTTTAAGGTATCAAGTTTTGGTTTAAGTTCGATAATTTCCTTATCAAGGGATTCCTTAACTTCTTTTACAGCATCAGTAATTTTAATTCCTTGTTCTTGTGATATTTTATCTTTAAGATCATGATTAATGAGTTTTTCAACAGTATAGATAAAACTTTCAGCCTCATTCTTTAGATCAATTTTTTCTTTTTTCTTTTTATCTTCATCAGAAAATTTTTCAGCATCCTCTTTTAATTTTTCAATTTCTTCTTTTGACAATTTTGAATTAGATGAAATTGTAATTTTTGCTTCCTTTTTTGTTCCAAGATCTTTTGCGGTTACATTAATTATTCCATTTGCATCTATGTCAAACTTTACTTCAATTTGAGGGATACCTCGTGGTGCTGGTGGTAAATCTGTTAGATTAAAGCTTCCCAAAGAAACATTGTCAGTTGCCATGGGTCTTTCTCCTTGAACGATATGTATCGTAACTGCTGTTTGGTTATCTGCTGCAGTGGTGAAAACTTTACTTTTTGATGTAGGAATTGTTGTATTTCTTTCAATTAATGGTTCTCTCACTCCACCCAAAGTTTCAATTCCTAAAGTCAATGGTGTTACATCTAGTAAAACAATGTCGCTTGTTACATCACCAGCAATTATTCCTGCTTGAATTGCTGCACCCATAGCTACTGCTTCCATTGGATCCACACCAGATTCAGGTTCTCTGCCCAATATTTCCCCAACAAATTTTTTCACAAGTGGTATTCTTGTTGGCCCTCCAACCATGACAATTTTGTTAATATCAGATGCTTTTAGTTTTGAATCTTCGAGTGCCTTTTCAATAGAAGGTTTACATCGTTGAATGATAGGTCCAATTAATTCATCTAGTTTTGCTCTTGTCATTCTCAGTTCAAGATTCTTTGCACCAGTTGAAGGATCATGAGCAATGAAAGGAAGATTGATATCAGTTTCCATAACTGTAGAAAGTTCTATTTTTGCTTTTTCAGCGGCCTCCCTAATTCTAGTCATTGCTGTAGAATCTTTAGAAAGATCAACACCTTCTTTTTTCTTGAATTCATCAAGAACGTAATTAATAATAATTTTATCCATGTCTGTCCCGCCTAATTGAGTATCACCAGAAGTACTCATTACTTCAAACACACCACCACCCATTTCCATTATTGTGACATCGAGTGTTCCTCCTCCAAAATCAAAAACAAGAATTTTCATGTCTTCTTTTGTTTTATCTAATCCAAATGCCAAGGCTGCGGCGGTAGGTTCATTGATTATTCTTACAACATCAAGACCAGCAATAGTTCCTGCATCTTTAGTGGCTTGGCGTTGATTATCATCAAAATATGCTGGAACTGTGATTACAGCTTTACTAACAGGTTCTCCAATAAAGGCTTCTGCATCTTTTTTTATTTTTTGAAGAATAAATGCTGAAATTTGCTGAGGTTTGTAATTTTTATCTTGAATTTTAAAAGTATAATCAGATCCCATTTTTCTTTTGGCTGCAACAATAGTGCTATCAGGATTAGTGACAGCTTGTCTTCTAGCAGGTTCACCTACCAATAATTCACCAGTTTTTGTGAATGCTACAACTGAAGGGAATGCCTTACCACCAACAGTAGCCCCCTCAGCAGCAGGAATAATAGTTGGTTTTCCACCCATTACTACTGCAGCAGCAGAATTGCTTGTTCCTAAGTCTATTCCTATTATTTTTGCCATTTTATTTCATCTTCATTTTTTCGAAATTTCTACTAGTGTTGGTCTAATAACCCTCTTATGAGAAATATATCCTTTCCTGAGTTCTTTTGTAATGGTATTATCATCTAGTTCAGAATCTGAAATAATGGATATTGCTTCATGTAGGTGTGGATCAAATATTTCACCTAATGCATCTATAGCAATTACATTATACTTAGCCAATAAGGAATTCATATTTTTCAAAATAGAGTCCAGTCCTTCTGTATTAATCTTATTTTCTGTAAATACTTGCTTGGCTCGTATAAAATCATCATAAATATTTAAAAAATCTAGGATAAATTCATCAATTTTTGTATTTACTCCTTTTTCAATATCAGATTGTGTTTTTCTATTTAGATTTTGATAGTCTGCCAGTATGTGTTTAATTTTTTCCTCATAAACCTGTATTTTTTGTTTTTCTATTTCTAAAAGATTTTTTAATTCTTTGACTGTTAAGTTTTCGTCATTAATTTGTGTTAAATTATCAAACGTATCATCGTTGATATTCTGATAATTCACTTTGCGAGGATTTTCATCTGGATTATTTTCATCTGGATTATTTTCATCTGGATTATTTTCATCTGGATTATTTTCATCTGGATTATTTTCATCTGGATTATTTTCATCTGGATTATTTTCATCTGGATTATTTTCATCTGGATGGTGTTCGTTTGACAATGCAAACACAATAATGGTTTAGTGAATTTATACTCTTAGGGAATAATTTCACATAGTGGATTTGTTTTAATTACAATAATATTAGAATCTTGTTTGTTTTTTTCTATATTCTCAAAATCTTTTTTTGAGCATGCAACAAGAATTGTAGTTTTGTCACTATGAAATAAATCCAAATTTGGATCTGCGTAGGCTTCAACATCCCCAATGTAATCACGCAGTTTAGAAGTCAGATTATGTAACATTTCAATTTTATCTCCTCGCATTTCATGTTGATCAAGGGTCCAAGATAAAGCGATTTTAGTTCTGCTTGCTTTTAGATCATTTTTCTTTAAAGTAGCACGAATTTCATCAATTAGTCTTTTAATATAACCATCTATTCCCTTCACACTTCCATTTATTAAATACATTAATGTATTTGCACTTTCAAATGAAGAACCTAAAGATTTTAGATCAAATAATCCACTAACCATATTATCTAAGAAAATCTCTTGAAATTCATCTGAAGAAAGATCATTTTTTGTGACGTCATCTTGCACATATCTACAGACCTCTAGAATGCTACTAAGACTCGAGAACCTAGATAATATGGTAATTGCATGAAAATGCTCAGCTGAAGAGAGAGCTACAAATTTTTTTTCTTTTTTTCCAGTTGTTAAAAGATCTGCTAATGTTAAATCTACTTTTCCATTAAAAGAACCAATAATATTTGGTTGTTGATTAAGAGATTCTAATGGATAATAAAAATAAGAAATCTGTTTTCCAACTTCTAGACCTGTAACATGTTCAAGTAAAGAAATATTTTCGTTATTGCCACCAAAGCCTACTGGTAGAGTATAAACCACAGAACTATTTTTTTTTAAGGAAGTTGCTGCATCTTTGAATTTTGAATGAATTTCAGTTTTTATGTCTTGCCCTGTTTTACGGATTCTGGGTGTAAAGAAGAGGTATTGAGCTTTTGAAATTGCTACGTCAATTGGTTCCATTGCAAGCAATGGTTCATCTTCTTTTAGGGAAGATACATTTGGATATGTTTTAGCTATTTCAGCTTTAAGAGATATTGCTGATGGAGTAGATTCATCAATAATGTA
Organism: uncultured Nitrosopumilaceae archaeon; assembly: GCA_963825095.1. GTDB lineage: Archaea > Thermoproteota > Nitrososphaeria > Nitrososphaerales > Nitrosopumilaceae > Nitrosarchaeum. The sequence goes on along the minus strand of CAWGRV010000014.1, from coordinate 301,161 downwards.
AACATCAGCTCCTTTTATTGCCATTTGGGATGCAATGGCATAACCTTCCGTACTAAGTCCATAAACAACAACTTTTGCTACCGCCATTACACATTAAGTAAATAATAGACTAAGAAAAACTTATTGAACTTATCATTATAATGAAAAATACTTGAAAATATGGATTGATGTTCTAACTCCAAAGCAACTATTGTTTTCTGAACCAATAATTAAAAAATTAAGTAAAAAACATGATGTTTTGTGTACTTCAAGATTGTATGATGAAGTCTCAAAATTGGCAAATATCCGTAAATTAGATCTAGTTCCTGTGGGTAAATACGGGGGAGATACAAAATATGGTAAACTTGAAGCCAGTATAGATCGAGTGAAGAAATTGTCGCTATTAATCAATGAATTTTCTCCTGATTTGGTAATTAGTTTTTGTTCGCCAGAGGCAGCAAGAATATCATTCGGCTTGGGAATTAATCACATTGCATTCTGTGATTCACCACATGCTAATGCTGTAATGAAATTAACATTGCCTTTAATTCAAAAATTATTAACACCCTGGATTATTCCAAAAAAAGAGTTTACAAGATATGGAATCAATAGGAAAAATATCATACAATACAAAGCAATTGATGCTTATGTCACAATGAAAAGAGATACAAGTAAAAACTATATTTTACCTTTTAAAAATAATCACAAAAAAAATATTCTGATTAGAGTAGAAGAAGAACAAGCTGCATATACATCAAAATCAAAAATTATAATCCCAATAATTAAAGAAATTGTAAATGAATTTGATGGGGAAAATATAGTCATTCTTGGAAGATACTCAGAACAAATTAAAAATCTTCGAAAATTGTTTGGTAAAAAAACAAAAGTTCTGAAAATGTCATTTGATGGAAAACAATTGTTAAATCATACAGATATTTTTCTTGGATCAGGTGGTACTATGACTGCGGAATCTGCATTGCTTGGAATTCCAACAATCTCGTATAATGCAGTACCAAATATTGTTGAAAATTATTTACTAAAACACAATCTTTTAAAAAGAGAAACAAATCCCAAAAAGATAACCGAAATTATAAAGAAATTTTTTGGATCATCTCATGATTATAGAAAAAGGGCACAAAAAGTTTCAAACGGTATGGAAGATCCTATTGAAAAATTAATTCAGATAATTATGAAATAAATTATGAATTGATTCAAGTGTAGAAATAAACCCAATTAAAAAGTTCATTAAGGGAACTGGTGTGCTCGTTTTAGCAGCCCGGTAGTGTAGCGGTCAAGCATAGGGGCCTTTGGAGCCCTTGACCCCAGTTCGAGTCTGGGCCGGGCTACTATTTTAAAAAAACATGTGTTATAATATCGATATAATAATCTGAATTAACAGTGGTTAGAGATGACAGATATTATTTTAGGAATGGGTGAAGTTGGTTCTACTCTGTTTGATTTACTTACTGAACGTGGTTTTGATTGTGTTGGAATAGATAAAGATACTTCAAAATGTAAAAACTATTCAAAAAATACTTCAATAGAAAATCCAGAATATCTTCATGTTTGTATTCCAGGAGAACTAAATGAATTTGAAGAGATTATAACAATTTGGATAAAAAAATTTGAGAACTTGAAGGCTGTCATAATTCATTCTACAGTAAAACCAGGCACAACAAAAAATCTTCAAAATAAATTTGAGTTGCCAATTTTATTTTCACCTGTACGTGGAGTACATAGAAGATTTTTAGATGATATAAAAAAATATACCAAATTCATTTCTACTGATAAAAAAGAGATTGACCAAAAAATTAAAACAGATTTCGAAGATAGATTCCAAAAAATACAATGGATGTCTACCACAAAAACTGCTGAATTAGCAAAAATTTTAGTAGATACAACCTATTATGGGTGGTTGATAAATTATGCCCAAATTACAAAAATGATTTGTGATAAAGAAAAGATAGATTTTGATGAAATGTGGAAATTTGCAGATGAAATTCATGAGAATTTAGGAAATAGGCCAAAAATGTATCCTGGAATAATTGGTGGTCATTGTGTAATTCCAAATCTAAGTTTAGTAGAATATGATAATTTAGATATTATTAAAAAAATAAATGAAATGTACAAATATTTTTCCGATATTAAAAATTCTAGTGATTAAAAATCTAATTTTGTCAGTAATTTTGTTGCAATAATAAAGAGAATAGATGCCATGCCAACTAAAACGCACATTTCCATAATTACAAAATTTGTAATGTTACCAAAAATTCCAGCGCGTATTACATCAACTAAGTAAGTGAGTGGGTTTAGATAAAAAGCTGTTTTGAGAGGTTCTGGTGTCCCTGAAGCCGGGTAGAATGCTGTACTGACGAACGCAAAAAACAGAAAAACAGTATTAATAATCACATTAAATCCTTCACTGGATCGTAATCTGGTAGAAATTATTGATGCAATTGATCCAAATAAAACAGAACCAGTTATCGCTGCAAAAATAGTCATAGGAATAGTAATTAGAGTAAATTCAATTGATTCAAAAAATACAGGATATCCTACAAGTGCAATTAAGGTTGCACTTACTAGTCCTACAATTCCAATGGTGCAAATATTACTCAAAATATAATGAGTTCGTGTAAAAGGGCCAGACATTATTTGTTCAAACATTCCATGTCTCCTATCATTCCAAATTATTATTCCTGAAATAAGAGTACTATTCATTATGTTAAACCCGATCATACCAGATGCCAAAAAAGCTGGATAGTCAAGTTCTTTGTTACCAAAAGGTACTTTCTGAATTAATGAGGTATAAGCATAACCGGCAACAAAAATATAGATTAATGGAAATATCACCTGCCAAATTAAAAATCCAGGATTAATTGATATTGTTAAATTTCTATTAACAAGCCTAATTATTGGATGCATTATCATTCACCATTTTTAGAAAAATTTCCTCAAGATTTGTAGGAACTGCGGATAGATCTTCAATTTCAATTTGATTCTCGTTTAAAATTCGTAAAACTTGTAATAATATTAATTCAGATTGTTGTGAATGAATTATAATATTTGTTCCATTATCAAAATCAATTTTACAATCAAGAATACCTGAAAGAAGAGTTGATACTTTATTTTGTTTGCTTAGTAAATGAATTTTTATTGTTTTTTCTTTACCAAATTTATTTTTTAAAGCTTCTGGGGTATTTACGGCAATAATTTTTCCTTTATCAATTATAGCTATTTGATCACAGAGATATTCCGCTTCGCTCAGAATATGTGTAGTGTAAAATATTGTTAAACCTGTTTTTACTTTATCTTTTAAATAATCTAATAATTTTCTTCTTGCACTAGGATCAAGCCCTACAGTTGGTTCATCTAAAAATAAAAGATCCATATCATGCATAAATTCACGAGCAACCTGGACTCTTCTTCTCTGACCAATAGATAGGTCTTCATTTTTTTTCTTTCTAATATCTGTCAAATCAAAATCTTTTAGAAGTTCTTCCATTCTTTTTTTACGCTCGGTTTTGGGAACGTTCCACATCATTCCGTATTTGTCAAGAGATTTTTCAACTGTTAGTGTTGGTTCGTAGCTAGGTTGTTGTAAAACCACGCCAATTTTATGGCGTATTTGTAAAGGATTTTCAATTGCATTTATTCCCAGAATTGTTAGGGAACCACTTGAAGGTGGAATGAGGGTTGTTAGAATTTTTATTGTTGTTGATTTGCCTGCACCGTTAGGACCCAAAAATCCAAAAACTAAACCAGATTTTATAGATAAAACAATGTCATTGACTGCTTTAACTTGTCCATATAATTTTGAAACGTGTTCAACCTTAATGCATGACATGAAATAAGAATGATCTTCTCACTAATTTAGGTAATGAGATTTATCATGGTTTTGAACTAATTAATGGCTATATGAATAGAGAATGCAGAAAATAGATCAATTTATGTCCAAATTCAATATAGCATAATAATGAAATTTTTATTAATAGAACCAGTTTACAGACATTGAATTGTCTGAATTCGAAAATCTTGTAGAAAAATTACTAAAACAAAAACCAGAATTAACAAGATTAGATATTGAAGAGCAAATTAAACATAAAAAAGAAAAGATCGGGGCAGGTTATCTAACAGATCAAGGAGCATTATTTTTAATTGCGTCTGATTTTGGAATTTCTTTATCAGATCCCTTAAAAGTAGAAATGGGTTTAAAAGATCTTTATGCAGGTGCAAAAGAAATCTCTTTAGAAACTAGAGTTCTTAACATGTCTCCTGCTAAACAATTTTCTCGTAAAGATGGTTCGCCTTTTTATCTTAGAACAATGACAGTTTATGATAAAAATTCAACTGCCAGTGTAAAATTATGGGACGATAAAGCGAATCTGCCTGGAATTGAAAATCTTAAACCAGGTGATTTGATTAAAATTATTAAAGCATATGTAAAATCAGATCTTAATGGATTTCCAACTATCAATATCGGTTCAGGTTCAAATATTGAAGTAACAGATAACAAAAGCGAGATCCCAACTATAGACAAGATTACAAAAGATATCAGCGAATTACAAGAAGGACAAAAAGATCTTGTAATCTCAGGAATTATTGATGGTATTGTAAATAGTATGGAGTATACAAATTCTAGAGGTCAGCCTGGTAAAGCATTACGAATGAGGCTAAAAGGGAAAGATGTTCAGCCTATGAAAGTAATTTTGTGGGGAAAAAATGGTTCAGATATACCAAATATGATTTCTCAGGATGCCAAAGTTAGATTGATTGGTGTCAATATAAAAAATGGAAATCAAGGACTTGAAATTCATGGTAACGATTCAACCATAATTGAAATTGAGGGCAATAAAGAAGCAACACCTATAATTGCAAGAATAATTTCAATTGCAACCGCAGAAAATGGAACTAGTTTAATTCTTGGTGTAGATAAGAAAAAAATTCTTTATAACATTAGTGATTATTCAGATTCTACTAGGATCTGCAAAGAAGGTGATGTGATTGAATGTATGCCATCAAAAGTATATGGAAATTCTGTAACATTGGATAATAATTCATTTGTAAGAAAATTAGAAAATGATGAATCAATTCCATCATTATCAAAACTTAGAACAAAGATTAATGAGATCAAAGTAGATGGAAATTATTGTATAGAATGTATAATACTTAAAATTCCAGAAAGGAGAGAAGTTCAAACAAAATCAGGAGAGTTAATTCTCCTCTCAGAGATGTTTGTGGAAGATGATACTGGCCAGATTTGGGTTAAGGGATGGAGAAATCAAGCAAGGTTGTTAGAGAAATGTGAACTGGGAGAAATAATTTCAATAACTGGACTTAATGCAAAAGCGGGTTTAGAAGGAAGAATTGAATTATTCCTTACATCGTTTTCTAAAATTACAAAGAAAAACTAAGAATCCCAAAATCCTCGAGTAACTACATACTGCCTTTCGGCCTCATAGATTTGCTTAAAGAGATATTCATCATCTACCATATTCCGTAGTATGCGTGCAGCAGTATCAGCACCAACTCCGTATCCGGATATGACCATTATTGCAATTTTCCCAAAATTTTCTATTAAGGAAGCGACCTTCCAAGCTCGATCGAATTTATGCTTTTCATCCAAAGAGAGTTTTTTTCCTTCATATTTTTTACGAATTATCTTTGGAAGATCATAGTCTGAATAAAAGGTGGCAGTGATTTGCTTTGTTTTGCAATAAGGGCAAATCAACGTGTTTTGGACTTCACTTGTCTCAACCACTCGTTCCCATTTTCCACAACGTGCACAAATAAGGCGATGCTTTGTCTTTGCTAGTCTTGCTTTTACAAGATCAATTATTCCTTTATCAAGATTAGCGGGAGCTGAATAATATTTAATTGTATGATCCAAAATTGGCTCAGCCAATTTTGAGAATTTGTCAATTTCCAACCACTTAATAGAAATTTCATTATTTCTTATTTTTTTTAAAATTTTATCTGTATTTTCAAGATCATATTTGTCATGAAATAATTCGCGTAGTGCTTCTTTTACAAGAGGTGTTTTAAAATATCGTTCATATAAAAATCTGGCTGATTTTTTTTCATAAACTGATCCTCGCCCGACAATTCCAAATTTTTTTGCAACACACCATGTTTTCCAATTTACATTATGAGTTCCAGCTAAAGATGTAGTTATGATTGAGTAAAGATCATAGTCTTCTTTTATGAATTCAAGAAAAAGTTTTTCAGAAATTCTAGAATTAGAAGATAAAACGATTCTATAACCATCTGAACGTGAATCAACCATAGAACCTAACATAGCAGATAACATTGAAGAAAGTAATGTCGATAATGTTGAATTGATTCTTGGTTCCAAAGCAAGAATGTAATACTATTGAACCTTGTGAACGACTAGATTCTATAACAATATTTTTTTCATCTGGAATTTCATTAAAATTTAATTTTTCGATGGTTTGATTGATTAATTTCAAAGAACCGCTTTTTACTTTATTACGAAAAATTCCCACTTTAATTGCCGTATTATAATCAATAGGTATTGTTTCTCCTTCCCAATAAGGAACATTTATGCTGCTTCCTCTGAAGGGTTCAACGTTTACGGTTAATGATTTCTCATTAACATTAAGTATTCTCCACTGTGAGCCTTTTAGGACGAAAATATTTCCAGAATCTCCAAAATCACCTACAAATTTTTGATCTAAACTTCCAATGATTTTTTTTCCGACACTATCAAATACTTTGAATTTAAGAATATCAGGTATTGTTGAAAGATTTTCAAAGTAATACTTGAAGGAACGACCTTTTTTGAAGAAAGTCATTTTTGTTTTATCAAAAAAGATCAAATAGTTAGAATCAAGCAAGTCTAAAACATTCACTAAATCTTCTAGATGTAAATTTCGAAAAGAGTATGCATTCCTGATTGTTTCTAATGCGATATTAACAGATATCTCGCCTAGTTGTATTGTCATACCAACAAGATGATGTGCAAGTACATCTAGAGAACCAACATGAATTTTTTGTTCCTCTATAGAACCCTGCTTTATAAGATCAAGTATTGCCCTTGCCTCATACTCATCATCAGAATTATTTGTAATTATCAATCCCTTAGCAGAAGTATCTCGGTTATGTCTACTACGCCCTATTCTTTGTATTAATTTTGATACTTGTCGTGGGGAACCATAATGAATTACCAATTCTATTGAACCAATATCTAATCCTAATTCAAGCGAGGAAGTACAAACAACAATTCCACGTTTTCCTTCTCTTAATGTCGTTTCAGTGTCTTCTCGCACTTCTTTTGACAATGAACCATGATGTAATTCTACATTGATATCTGATTTTTCTTTCATTATGGAAGCTAAAAATTCAGCCTCTCCTCTGGTATTGGTAAAGAGAAGAATAGGCGAATCTAAATTCAATTCTCTAACATATTCAATTATTTTATCAGCAACATCTGAAATAGTTCCATCTACAAATTGCACTTCAACATCATATTTTCGAACAGAAATATCTCTAATTATTTGACATTTTCTTTTAGTTCCAACTACAAATTTTCCGACTTCTTCAAAATTTCCAACAGTTGCTGATAAACCAATTTTTGTGAGATTGTGTTTTGAGTTAAGCTGTAATCGTTCTATACTTAATGAAAGCTGAGAACCTCTCTCACTACCAAGTAATTCATGAACTTCATCGATAATAATCCATTCAAGTTCAGATAGTGCATTTAGCATCTTTATTTGTGTGAGGAGAATGACTAGAGTTTCAGGAGTTGTTATTAGAACATCTGGAGGGTTTTCAGTAATTTTTCTTTTTGCTACTTGAGTTGTATCACCGTGTCTGATTTCAATTGAAAGATCACTGTCATGTGCATATTTGGAAATTCGCCTAAACACATCTCGGTTTAATGCACGTAAAGGAGTAATGTAAAGAACTTTAATTTTCCCAAGTTTTTTTGATTTATTTACTAGAGAGAAAACTGGAATTACGGAACATTCCGTTTTACCTGAACCAGTTGGTGCAATAATTAGACAGTCTTTCTTTTGTAAAATTATAGGTACTGCTTTTTTCTGAATTTCAGTTAGATTAGTAAATCCAAAATTTGCAAACAACAAATCAAGTTTTGAATCATGATGTTGGTTTTTTTGTTGCATTTGATTGTGATCTTTCATAAATGATTATCCCACCTAAACCAAGAATAAACAAGATTATAGTGATTATTTGAATAAAATCAATGATTTCAGTCATCTTTAAACTCGATGATTGATAGTTAAATATCTTCAGTAGAGTCAATTAATCCAGCTTTATGTATTTTATAAGAAAAATTGTATTGGTGAAGAAGCCACTTTATTTCACCACGAAATTTTGAATTCATTTTAGATAGATTAATTTTGATGTGAGTAAATGGATCAATAACAGTTCTCATATTTTCTATTTCTTTGTCTTCAATATTCCTAACCATATTAGTAATAACTATAGGAATTTTTTTGTTAATTGCAATTAGTGATAAATTATAGATGTATTTCATGAATAAAGAATTTTTTTCAAATATTGCATCTTCTTTTGGATACTCATATGAAAATAAGTCAGTTATATTATCAATTATTATTACAGAAAAATCAGAGTTATTCAGAATATCAATTGATTTGATTTGTTCAGAAGTATTTGTTATTCGTGAGACGGTTATTTTTTCAAGAATATCAAATGTTAGATTTTGTTGCTTTTGAATTTCAAGAATTCGTTCAGGTCTAAAATTTCCAGTAGTGTCTTGATATAGAACCTTACCTCCATTCTTTACGGTATTTACACAGATTTGCAGCAACAGTTGCGTCTTACCAGTTCCACTACCACCATAAATGTCTGTAATCACACCACTAGGTATTCCACCTCGTAAAAATTTGTCTAGTTTTTGTAATCCAGTTGGAATCATTTGATAACTATCTAAAAATGATGAAAAAATTTAAGGAATTTCATAATTCACAAAAGAGGCAAGGCTTTTATTCTAGAAAACAACGTAAGCAAAACAAGTGAATAATTAGTGTCACAAACTAGTAGTGCAAAAAGACCGTTAACGACTCTTCAAAAAAGCACAAAGAAGAAAGTTACTGTAAGACTCAAAAATGAAGTAGAGTACAAGGGAAAAATGGACAATGTTGATTCATATATGAATTTGATAATGACTGATGCTGAAGAACTGCATGATGGTAAAGTAATTGCAAATTATGGCAGAGTTATTGTGAGAGGAAATAATGTCCTATTTATCAAACTAGAAAATGAACTCTAGTGGTTTTTATGACTAGTAATTTTTTGTTTACTTCAGAATCAGTTACCGAAGGTCATCCGGATAAGATATGTGATCAAATTTCAGATGCATTTTTAGATGAATTTCTTAGGCAAGATCCAGATTCCAGAGTTGCAATCGAAACAATGGTCACTACAGATTTTGTGGCAGTTGCTGGTGAAGTAACATCAAAGGCAAATTTTGACAAAAAAGCTCAAGAAGAATCTAGTTAGAAAAATTATTAGAGAAATTGGATATGATAATAAAGATTTGATGTTTGATACAGAATCTTGTGAGGTTACATTACGATTACATTCACAAAGTCCAGATATTAGTCAGGGAGTTACTGCAACTAATGAAAAGGAACAAGGTGCAGGAGACCAAGGATTAATGTTTGGATATGCTTCAAACGAAACAAAAGAACTTATGCCAATGCCAATCTTACTTGCACATAAACTAACACAAAAATTAGCAGAGGTTAGAAAAAATAGAATTTTGCCTTGGATACGACCTGATGGCAAATCACAAGTTTCTGTTAGATATGAAAATAACAAACCAACAAAAATTGAAACTATAGTTATTTCAACCCAACATGCACCAGAGATATCACAGGAAGAAATTTCAAAGCAAGTTATTGATAATGTAATCAAACCAGTTTTGGGGAATCTATGGAGTGAAAAAATTAAAATTCACATTAATCCTACCGGGAAATTTGTAATAGGAGGACCACACGGAGATACAGGAGTTACAGGAAGAAAAATTATTGTGGATACCTATGGTGGATATGGAAGACATGGTGGTGGAGCTTTTTCTGGAAAGGATCCTTCAAAGGTAGACAGATCCGCATGTTACATGTGTAGATATATTGCCAAAAATATTGTTGCTGCGGGCTTGGCTGAAAGATGTGAAGTACAATTAGCATATGCAATAGGAGTAGCCGAACCAGTTTCACTTTATGTCAATACATTTGGTTCAAATAAGATTCCCGAAAAAGACATTGAAGAATTAGTTAGAAAAAATTTCAACATGAAACCATCTGGGATTATTTCACAATTGAACTTGAAGAGACCAATATACAGAAAAACTGCATGCATATGGACATTTTGGAAGAAATGAGCCTGAATTTTCTTGGGAAAAAACCGATAAAGTAGATGCGTTAAAGAAGGCTGCCGGACTTTAGTAGTTTTTTTATTGAATGAAATTTAATTTTAGATATAATTTGTAATTTTCTAAAATTTCCCTTAAAATCACCAATCAATAAATTTAGATCATCAACTCCAAATTCACTGTCAGGATTAGAAATTGCTTTATGGTAAACAGTTTCAAGATTAATTTTTTTAATTGTAGTTTTTGTTCCTCTTGAAAATTCCTTAACATATGTTTCATAAGTAATTGGTTCTGAACCTACAAGATCAAAAATTGCTTTGCTGAATTTTTTACTAGTTAATGCATTTAAAATAATTTCAGAAACATCATCTATGTAAATTGGCTGAATTGAATACTTGCCAGAACCAGGAATTTGGATTTGTCCCTTTTTAATTTGTCTTCTAAGATATTTTGTAAAATTGTCTTCTTTACCTACAATATAAGATGGTCGAAAAATAGTATAATCTAAATTTGAATTAATAATATATTGTTCTGCCTTGTATTTAGAAATAAAATATCCAAGTGTAGTATTTTTTGATACTCCCAATCCACTTGTATAAATGATTTTTTTTATTTTTGATTTTTTACACAGATAGACTATTTTCTTTGTAAATTCAGTATTGACTAGATTATAATCACTATCAATTGTTTGTTTTCCAATCCCAACGAGATGAATTAATGCATCAGAATTATTGGCCAGTGAAAAAAGAATTTTATCATCATAATTTTTTGTAATAATTTTTGTTTCATTTTTATATTTTTTAAAATCTTTTCTTGAAATTGATATTAATTTTACATTGTTATCAGAAAGATATTTTCTGAGATTTGTTGCTACAAATCCACTAGCACCAGTTACAACAACTTGGATATTTTTTTTCATTTCACTGCTATTATTTTTAATTTAAATATATTCTAAATAACCATATGTTAAGCAGAAATTTTGGTTATATTTCTGACCTTAAAAAATCTCAATTTAAGGGAAAATCAAACAAGAGTTAATACATCAAAATAGGCATGATTAGCGTGGAAGAGATAAGAAAAGAGAAGCTAAGAACAGGTTTTACTACAGGTACCTCTGCAACAGCTGCTGCCAAAGCTGCATTACTATCTATTATCAATCAAAATAAAGTTGAAACTGTAGATGTTAAATTGCCTAAAGGTACTTTTATTAAAATTCCAATTTATTTCTGTGAATTTAATAAACATAATTCTACATGTAGTGTAATAAAAGATGGTGGAGATGATCCTGATGTTACTCATGGTGCTGAGATAATAGTAGAGATCTCACTTACTGAAAAACCTTGAGAGATAGAAATTGATGGTGGAGAAGGAGTTGGCAGAGTTACCAAACCTGGATTAGGTTTAGAGATAGGACAAAGCTGCAATAAATCCAACTCCAAAAAAAATGATTAAAGAGAATATTATGGAAATTGCAAAAAATTTCTTGTAAAAAAAGGAATCAAAGTAATGATTTCAGTACCAAAAGGAAGAGAATTAGGTCCTCAAAACAGATAATCCAAGACTTGGAATTATTGAAGGCATTTCAATTTTAGGAACAAGTGGAATAGTTGTTCCATATTCTACTGCATCATATGCTGCAGCAATTAGACAAAGTATTGATGTTGCTAGTGCAATGGGTGATGATACTGTTGTTCTAACAACTGGTGGAAGAAGTGAAGATTTTGCAAGAAAAATTGTAAATTTACCAGAACATTGTTTTGTCCAAATGGGAGATTTTTCTGGATATACAATACAAGTTTGTGCAAAAAAAGAAATCAAAAAAGCATATGTTGTTGGATTTATTGGTAAATTAGCAAAAATGGCTGCAGGGGTAAAACAGACTCATGTCAAAGGTTCCAAGGTAGACATGAATTTCTTGGCTGATTTAGCTAAGAAAATGTAATGCCAATAATGGAGTAATCGAGAGTATAAAGAAGGCAAATACTGCAAGACATGTATCTGAAATAATCATAGAAAATAACGTTGGTGGATTTTTTGAGGAAATTTGTAATGAAACATACAAGCAGATGAGAAAACATTCAGAAGAAAAAGTCTTGTAGATGTCATACTGTTTGATTTTAATGGGCAATATATTGGCTAGAAAATCCTAGGAGTAAGGTATTTTATTTAATTTAAGAAGTTTTGATTGTGGAAAAAATTTCAGTTCTTGCAATTACAAAAAATGGTGTAAATATTGGATTAAAATTAAAAGAATTATTTCCAGATTGGGAAATTTTTGCTCCGTCTAAATTTTCAGATTCTAGTAAGAAAGTAATTTGGTATTCAGAATCTACATCTGAAAAGATTATTGAACTTTTTAAAAACAATAATGCATTAGTGTGTTTATTTTCTTTAGGTGCAGTAATCAGATTAATTGCACCGCATTTGAAGGACAAAAAAACAGATCCTGCAGTAATTGTAATTGATGATAAAACTAATTTTGTAATTAGTGTACTGTCAGGACATTTAGGAGGAGCAAATGAATTAACACAATTGATTGCTCAAAAACTAAATGCTATACCAGTAATTACTACTGCTGCTGATGTCAATAAAACAATTGCAGTAGATCTTGCTTGGAAGGGAACTTGGTTGGAAAATTGATGATGATTCTACAGTAACTAAAGTTAGTGCATTTATGGTAAATGAAGAAAAAATAGGAATCTATCAAGAAGCTGGTAAAAAAAATTGGTGGGGAGAATTACCAAAGAATGTAAAAATTTATCAGAGTTTAGAAGAAATGCAAAATTCAGATTCTAAGGGATATCTGATAATTTCTGATAGAATTTTAGATGGAAGTTTCCTTAAAAATTCTGTAGTGTATAGACCACCTAGACTTGGTGGTAGGAATTGGATTACATTGGGATACTACAGTGGAAACAATAAAAGAAGGATTGAATTTTTGCTTACAAAAATTCAAACTCAGTGAAAAATCTATTGTAAAATTGGTTTCAATAAAAAAAACCGAGGATGTTAAGGGACTAGTTGATATTGGAAAAGATATGGGAGTATCTGTGGAATATGTTGAAAAAGAAGATTTGTCAGAAATTTTGACACCAAATCCATCAGACATTGTCAAAGCATTTGAGGGTACTTCTAGTGTATCAGAAGCTGCTGCAATCAAAGTATCTGGTGGTGAATTAATTGTGGAAAAACAAAAATTTCCACCGAATTTGACAATAGCGATAGCGAGGATAGTAGATTGAAACGTGGATTATTACTAATAGATAGGGGAAGTAGGGAAAGAGAAGCTTCTGAAGAATTGGAGGCTATTTGTAATGCAATAAAAACAAAAGGAGATTATGTTTTTACTGATTATTGTTTTCTTGAGGTAGAGCCACCATACATTGAGGATGGCATTACAAAATGTCTTAAACAAGATATTGATCACTTGACCATAGTTCCTTACTTTCTGTACCCTGGAAAAAAAGTAAAAATTGCAGTTACAGAGGTTATGAAATTTCAAAAAGACACCAAAGTAAAATTTGTTGTCACAAAACCAATGAGCATGCATAAATCTTTGATTAATTTAGTTGAAAATCGAATATCCACAACTTTGCTAGAAAATTCTATTTCAATTCCAAAAAAAGATGTAGATGTTCTAATTATTGGACATGGTAGTAAAGATCCTAATGCACAAATGTCATTAAATTACGTTGTAGATGGATTAAGACAAAATTATAGAAATGTAAATAGATGTTGGTTGGAGATAGAACAACCAGACATAATAGAAGGTATTAAAACATGTGAAAAAAACAATCCCCAAGTTCTTGTAATTGTATTTTATTTCCTTCATGAGGGTGCACATGTAAAAACCGATATCAATAATGATCTTTTACCTGCGCTAAAAAATTCTAATATAAAAAAAGTATGTATTACAAAACACTTAGGAGCTGATGAAACAATGATTCAACTAATAATCGAAAGAGCAAAAGAGGTAGAGAATGATAACTAGAAAGGGTCAATCAATTGAAGATGCAAGCATGGAAATGATTGATAATGAAATTGGAATTCATCAATACAATAAAAAGGAATGGCCAATAGTAAGAAGAGTAATTCATTCAACTGCTGATTTTGATTTTGCAAGAGAAAATGGGATAATTTTTCATAAAGAGGCTATTGAAAGTGGAATGAATGCTTTGAAAAGTGGATGTAGCATTGTAGTTGATGTAAATGGAGTGATAGGCGGTCTAAATAAGCAAAACCCAAAAGATTTTCAAAACAAGATCGTATGTAATATTTCAAGTCCGGAGGTAATGGAAATGGCAAAAAAAGAAAATAAAACTCGCTCTCAGATATCAATGAGATTAGCGTTACCAGACATTGATGGAGGTATAGTTGCAATTGGTAATGCTCCAACTGCGCTCTTGGAAGTGATACAAATGGTAAAAGAAGGAATTGTTAAACCCGCATTAATTATCGGAATTCCAGTAGGATTTATCTGCGCTGCAGAATCAAAAGAAGAGACTATCCAAACTAAAAGAAGTTCCATTTATTACCAATAAAGGAAGAAAGGGTGGTAGTTCGTCAGCTGCTGCGATAATTAATGCATTGTACAAACTCATAAGAGCAGAATCATCTTTTTGAATAATTGATACAGTTTTTCACAAAAATTTTTGCATAATTGGAGCTATCAAAGTAGAGATGCCCATACGATGCAAGTGTGTTGTATTCAATCAAGCCATCTTTATGATTTTTAATTCCTTGACCAATATTCAATTCATATGCAAATTTTGAATCAGAGGAAACTGAATCTAATTCTGAATAGTGAAATTCGTGACCTCTTAGTTCATGTGTATTGTCTGAGATGATATTTTTAGATATTATCTTACCTTTTGTATAATTTAATTTCATTTTATTGGTCATTTTTGTTTCGGCATCAAATAAACCAATCATTTTAAATTTTTTATTGTCATAATCAATAGATTTTGTAAGGTACATCAATCCGCCACATTCCGCATAAATTGGAATGTTTTCTTCAGATAATTTCTTTATAGTTTTTTTCATAACAGAATTTTTTTCAAGCAAGTTAGCAAGAATTTCTGGGAATCCACCACCGATGTAAATGCCATCACATTTTGGAATTTGTTTATCATGAATTGGGCTAAAAAACTTGAGGTTTGCACCCTCACGTCTTAATGCTTGTAAATTATCGCGATAGTAAAAATTAAATGAATTATCAAGTGCTACAGCTATAGTAGTTTTTGGTTCTCTCATTATCATATCTGGTTTTTTTGGAAGCGAAATTGGATTTTTCATAATTTGAAGAATTTTTTCAATGTCAAGTGAATCTGAAATTATTTTAGAAGTTTTTTCAATTTTTGATTTAAGATTTCTTTCTTCAGTTGGAACTAATCCAAGATGTCTAGATTCAAAATTTAACTCAGTATTTTTATAAATTGCTCCAATTATTGGAAGTTTAATTTTTTCAAATGATTGTCTACATAAAGTCTCGTGTTTTTTACTACCAATTTTATTTAGTATAACGCCTGAAATTCTAGAATTTTTGTGGAATTTTTGAAATCCTAATGCTGTTGCTGCAATTGAACTAGCAGTTTTGCTTGCATCCAATACTAAGATTACAGGAGATTTTGTTATAGATGCAACATGTTGAGTGCTTGCATAATTTGAATTTCCACCAAATCCATCATAGTATCCCATTACTCCTTCAATTATAGAAATATCAGATTTTGAATTTGATACAAAACTTTCTAAAAGTTGATTTTCTCCCATCAGCCAGACATCAAGATTAAATGCTTCCTTTTTTGATATACTCGAAAGATAACTTGGATCAATGTAATCAGGACCCACTTTAAACGGTTGGACAGAAAATCCCCTTTTTTGTAGAGCATAAATAATTGCGCATGTTATGAACGTTTTTCCAACTCCGCTAGTGGCTCCTGCCAAAACAATTCTTGGAATCTTCAATTCGCATAACTTGAATCATTTTTTATTTAAATTGATACATTTGATTGTCCATACTCAATGTTTTTACTTGGATAATCCAAAAATTATCTATGAGTAAAGACGGTCTAACTATTGTATATACTGGGAAAGGTAAAGGAAAAACTACAGCAGCTTTGGGAATTGCCTTAAGAGCAGTAGGTTATGGCAAAAAAATATGCATGATACAGTTCATCAAAGGATCATGGCATTATGGTGAGATGGACTCATCAAAGAGATTAGAGCCAGAATTTGAGATGGTTGCTGTTGGGAAAGGATTTGTTGGGATTATAGATGATAAAACTCCCAAAGCGGAACATGAAAAAATTGCGAATGAGGCAATTAAAATCAGTATTGAAAAAATTCAATCAGGAAAATACGACATTGTAATTTTAGATGAGATAAATTATGCCATTAATTTGAATCTGGTAAAAATCGAGGACGTTCTTAATTTAATTAAATCAAAACCCTCTGGGATAGATCTTGTATTAACTGGAAATTATGCTAAAGATGAGATTATTGAATTGGCAGATCTAGTTACAGAAATGAAAGAGATAAAGCATCCATTTCAACATGGAGTCAAAGCAAAAAAGGGAATTGATTTCTAATCAACAACATTAAATTACTCGAATTAGAAATTTAGAGGAAATGTCTACTGAAGTCCAGGAAATGCCCGAACAAGGTGAAATTGTTCTTGCTACGATAACCAAAGTAATGGATCATGGTGCATATGTCACTTTGGATGAATATAATGGGATTCAGGGATTTTTACATATTTCAGAAATTGCACCAGGATGGATTAGATCAGTTGGTAAATTCGTAAAAGATGGTGAGAAAAAAGTACTGCTGGTAAAAAAGATAAATCTAGAAAGAGGCGATATTGATCTTTCATTAAAACAGGTATCAAAAGATCAGAGAAAACAGAAACTAAAAGAAGTCAAAAAATTTGAAAAAGGTAAAACTTTGTTACAAAGTGTTCAAGAAAAAGCAAAACTTTCAGATAAAGAGATTGAGAAATTAGAAGATAGTATTTATTCAAAATTTGATTCAGTGTATGATGCTTTTATTGAAATAGGAAGAAATGGAATCGATTCGATAAAAGAGTTAAAGATTCCAAAAAAGACAGCAACGGTCATCGAAGAACTATGTTCTAAGATCAAACTTCCTTCAGTTGAAATTAGAGGAATAATGGAAATTACAAATAATAAATCAGACGGTGTTGAAATTATTAAAAAAGCACTTTTGGATGCAACAAAAAAAGATCCTACAATAGATATTACTTATTTAGGTGCGCCAAAATATAGATTATCCATAACTGCAGAAGATTTCAAATCTGCTGAAAAAACATTAAAACCAATCATAGTTGAAATTCAGGAAAATATAGAGAAAAATAAAGGATCATTCAAATTTACTAGAGAAGAATCCAAAAAAACAAGAGACAATTAGGATGAAATTTCAATTAAGAAAATGTCAAAGGTGTAATCGCTATTCACTTAAGGAAAAGTGTCCGGTATGCAACCTAGAAACAATTTCTGCACATCCAGCAAAATTTTCACCAGATGACAAGTATATGCGATATAGATTAGCTGAGAGATATAATTAAAAAATATAAAAAGTAAATTAAAGTCTTAATTTTATTTCAGTACAATTGAGGATATAGATGAAATCTATTTTATCCAAAATGTATTCAAGGAGCATATTTTCCTTCAAGTTTGGTTTCAGCAAGAATATGATTTTTCATAGAGTTTTCTACATCTGACTTAGATGCTCCCTCTTTTATGGTCAATTTATTATCTAATGCGTATAACTTGAAGATGTAGGTATGTTCTTTGTCAGGTGGAGCGGGTCCACCATATCCAATTTCTCCAAAGTCAGTTTTTCCTTCAATGGAACCAGATGGAATTGAATTTTCTTTAATTTCTGTTGTGCCTGGTTCAATATTCCAAAGTACCCAATGAACCCAAATTTTTCCAACAGCACCCAGTGCATCAGGATCATCCATTATGAGAGCTAGTGATTTTGTATTTTTTGGTATTCCTTTAATTTTTAGTGGTGGACTAGTATTGGAATTTTTATAACCGTATTTTTTTGGAATTTTCTTGCCATTTTCAAAAGCAGGACTTTCCAAGATTAAACTAGTCATGACGATAATGGATAAATTCTTCAAGTTAAATTTTGCTATGACTCTAAAATAATTTTGTCATTCAAAAAAGACATTATAGAACCTCCAAGCTCTTTGATTTGTTTTTTTAGTTCTTTGTCCATGGTGCCAATTATAGCTCTATTTTTTTTTACATAGTCAATTAGGGCTTTGTCAGCAAAATTTCCAGAGATTGATATAGTTTTGAAATTTTTTATAAAATTCTTGGTTACTGATGCAGCTTGATTTTTTTGGGGATTTTTGATTAGTTCATCAATTTCATTTTGAACAACCTGTGGTACAACAAAAGAAATTGGACCAATTTCTACATCAATATTATCAATATTTTTTATTCTTTTAGTAGCTAGATGAATTAGGAAGCTTGTATCACAAATTACTTCAACCAAGTACTCCTGCTCCGATTAGTCTCCATCTATCAGTAATTCTTCTACTAATAGCCACATTGCCACCTTCAAATATACAAGCAGGTCTTCGAAGTTCAACGTCTATTTTATTTGATTTGATTTTTGAGACTTTGCCAAGAATTGGAGCAGTTCCAATGTTTAATCGTAATAATTCTCCTGTTTGAATTGGGAGCACCTTGGTATCTTCTGTTGCCCCAACAGCAGAATCAAATAGATTTACTTCGAGTTTGATTTGAGTAGAGTTATCTGGTAGATGTCCCAGGTTTTCCAATTACAGAACCAATAAAAGAGTCACTTCTTGTCATCGCAGGATCTAATGTAGTACCAATTGCTACCAAACCTCCAGGCTTTACATAATCGACAATTCCAGCGGCCGTACCTAAGGAAGTAATTTCAGTTTGTAATGGTTCATATGTTTTCTTTTTTTCATTCATTATTCCAGGTTTGATTTCTATTTCATCGCCGATATTAAAAGTTCCTTGAGTTAAACTTCCTCCAATTACACCACCTTTGATATTTTTTAGTTTGGTGCCAGGTTTGTTGACATCAAAAGATCGTAATACATGCATAATTGGTTCCTTAGATTGATCTAGTTCTGGTGTCTTGATGGTAGATTCTATTGCGCCAATTAATGCATCAATATTTAGTCCAGATTGTGCAGATATTGGAATTATTGGTGCTTTTGCAGCATGTGTTCCTTTAACAAATTTTAATATATCCTGATGATTAGACATTGCTTCATCGTATGAAATTAAATCTATTTTATTTTGTACAATAACAATTTGTTTTATTCCAAGTGTTTGAAGTGCTAAGAGATGTTCCTTTGTTTGTGGTTTTGGTACTTGCTCATTTGCAGCTACTAATAAGCAATGCTCCATCCATTAGTGCAGAGCCAGAGAGCATGTTTGCCATCAGACTTTCATGTCCTGGACTATCTACAAAACTAACTACTCTAGATAGTTCACTTTCCTTTCCACAATTATTGCATTTTGGTGCTGTTGAATATCCTAATGGTTCTTCACAGTTTTTGCATTTGTAAAATGCTGCATCAGAATAACCAACACGAATTGTAATTCCTCGTTTTAATTCTTGGCTATGAACGCTTGTCCAAGTACCTGTTAATGCTTGAATTAGTGTTGTCTTGCCGTGATCTACATGACCTGCAGTTCCAATATTTACACATGGTTGGTAGCCATATTTTTTTATGTACCATTCAGGAAGAGTTTCTCGCCAATGCATGATTAAAAATGTAGAACCGGTATATGTTAAGTTATTCTTTTTTATTCTTTATTTTTTATGCAGTTTCTGCTGTTTCAGCTGGAGTCTTCTAGCTGGTAATTCTCCATCAAATTTACAATTTATTTGATAGATTTCTTCTGATACAGTATTTCCTCGCAAAAGTTTTCTTATTCGTTGTCCAATTTCTGCATCTTGTAATCCAACCCCCTTTGAAAGTAGAACATATTTTCTTGCTGCACCATGAACATCATTTCTCATTGGCACGCCAGATTTATCACTACCGCCAGTAAGTTTTAATTTCCCATTCAATCCTACAACGGAAGCATCTGTTTCATTTCCTAGCTGTAAACCTAAAAGAGGATTTGCGTCACTGTCTTTCAATTCTTTAGTGATAGATTTTCCTTTTATATCAGATATGGTAAGTTTGAAATTTGTCAAGTATATCAAAAAAAAGTTGAAGGACTAATTAACCTTTGGACATTATTTTTAAATGAGAATTATTTATGATTGGCATGAAGGATGAAATTGATTGTCCCATATGTGAAAATAAAATGGTAGATATACAAGCCTGTCACTTGTTTTGCCCAAAATGTGGGGCTCATTTGGATTGTTCAGATAAAGGAAATTTTTGGTAATCAGAAACCTGGTCTTTTTGGTATATAGTCATAGGACATGTTAATTGCTTGATCCTTCATGATCTCAAGATAAGTATCATAGTCTGCCTCAAAATTACAATGTGGACATTTTACCTTGGTTATTTCATCATCTAAAATTGCTACTTTTTCACATTCGGGGCAACGTGCATCCATAATATCACAACCTAATCAAGATATTTAATCATAATTAATGAATTTGAGTTAAGCGGAGTTAGTCCAGCCTGGTAGGACGTCAGCTTCCCAAGCTGAAGGCCGCGGGTTCAAATCCCGCACTCCGCATTTATAATTCTCTAATTGCTTTTTCAATCATACCTCGATCTTTGGCCTTAGGGAAAAGTTTAAGATAATTTTTAAGATCCTCTTTTGCCTCGGAATTTTTCTGCTGTTTTTCTTTGAGGTATGCTCTATTTTTGTAAATTTTTGCAGAACGCTTGGGATTAATTTCAATTGCTTTATTATAGCAAGACTCGGCTTTATCGATTTGATTTGATTTTAGATAATAATTTCCCAGTCCATTATATGAAAGATAAAATCTATTATTAGCCTGGAGACTCTTTTCATAGTACTGGATACAATCACCAGAGTTTTGTTCGCTAAGCAAAGAACCCAAAAGATGTAATGCAGTTGAATTGTTTTGGTTTAAATCAATTGCTTTTTTTAGTAAAGATATAGCTTCTTGTATGTTTTTTTGCAAAATCAATCTTTCAGAAATTAGACATAGTCTGTTTGATTTATCTGAAGAGTCATTTTCTAGTTTTATAGAAGACAGGATTTCTCCAGGAGCTAAAATTATCAACAGTCTTCCATCTTCAGACCATTCTCTATCAAAGATTTGTTGGGGAATTACTCCTTCTTGCTGTTCGCCTTGATTATTTCCTTTTTGAACATAGTGAAGAATTGTATTTTCTTTATCATCATATCCAGAAATAACTGAAACATGCTGTGTGATTTCTGGAATCCCAGGTAGAATTACTATGGGTGGAATTCCAATGTCTATTATTTTTTTTAATTCAGATAGAGAAGAGTTGACAATTTTACAACTCAACCCATGTCTTTCGGCCGATTCAATTCCCTCAATTAGGATGCTTCCTTGTGAATTTGGATATTGTTTTGCAATTTCAATAGATTCTGCCATAGAGAGTTCAATATTCCAGTATTTAGAAACTACATTGATTGGCAATGGTAGGCAGATATTTTCTTCCTCTACTATTGGCAACAAAAGATAGTGATCAGAGGACTCCATTATCTCAAATTTATTTTTAGAGTTATTAAAATCATAGTAAACAAAACTTTAAAATTAAATTTTTTCCATCGTCACTCATTTCTGGATGAAATTGAGTTCCAAAAATTGGTTTTTGATCATATTGAATAATTTCAAATTTGCAGTTTTCTGATTCTCCTATAGCAAGTAAAATTTTTGGCAATTTAGAGATCTCAAATCCATGACTCTCAAATACTTGTAAATTAGTGGTAACAAGAGAATTTTGTCTTTGAATTTGGACGAGTTGATTACCTTTTTGTGGCAAGTCGAGTTTTCGAATTGTACCTCCCAAGGTCAAGGCTAGTATTTCTGCCCCATAACAAATCCCAAGTAATTTTTTATTTTTTTTAATTGCATGTTTGATAATTTTGGAGTTTATTTCATTAGTTTTTTGCTCATTTTTTCTTCTTCCAGAGAGAATAAATGAGTTGTAAATATCTAATGAATCCAAATTAAGTAATTCTGGTGTTTGTTTTTCAAACGGTATTTTTTTATTTTTTAAAAATTCAATTAAATTATTTGTATAGACAGAGCCGTTATCAATTACTAGCAACATGTCATGATATTATTTAATACCAAATTTAAGGTTGTAAGACTTTGTAGTCATCTTTAAGTAAATAAAAATTTGAAAGATCACCATGGCAATTGAAATACCATTACTTGCATTGATGATTAGTTGTATTACGGCAACCATTTTTGCAATTACCCTTGCAATCACCTGGAAGGCTACAAAACAAAATACAAGAGCAACATATGCTCAACTTTTACGAGGATTCCATGAGGATCTAACTCAACGATTAAACAAAAACGCGGTTTTACACACTACTGAAGATTGTGAAAGATATGCAAATGATTACCTAAATACACTTGACGAGATTGCATTTCTGGCCATAAATAATAAAATTCCAACTGATATTGCTGGATATTTTCATCGATTTTTTTCATATGGACAGAGGATTATTGATTGGTATGACAACATGATTGGAGAAGATTTTAGGAAAATGGCAAATCAAAACTGGCCTAACTATTTTGAATTTTGTAAAAAATTTGATATTAGAATTAGATCTGATGATAAACTACCAAGAATAATGCTTGAGTATGATAAATTACGAAAGAATGAAAAATAATAGTTCAAGTATTTTCAAATAAAAAATTTAAATTAACTTGGCTAAATTTTTACTGAAAAATTCTAATTTCCTATCTCAACTGAGACATAGTGCATCTCTGCAATATTATCTTTAATGACTATTGTTCCAATATTGAGATAAGTATCCTCTTGCCACATGTATACATGATCACTTCGTGGTTTTACAAAATTATCTATGAATTTTGATATAAAGTCCTCTGTATCAACACGTTCATTTTCAGTAAAGAAGGATATCTGTCCTTCTTTAAATGATAATGGAATCTGTATTGATGTTGGTTCTGATACGTCCAATCCTTTTTCTTTGAATAGTGATTTTATAATATCAATTCTGGCTGATTTCCCCAATTCAACATAATCAGTATCAACTGATGTTGAAGATCCTGCCACTCCAGATACCTTTTTCAAGTATGCCTCAAAGGCCTCTTGCTGGGTACTTCCTAAACCAACATAATAATCGCCTGAAAATGCTGCACCTACTGCTGCAATAGTACCTAGCTGAGCAACAACTCCACCAGCTCCAGCAGTGTATATGGGTATAAAGTAAACATCATGTTCGCCTACTCTATATAGAATATTATCTCCAATTCGTGGATTTCTCAAAAGCGTCTTTAATTCAGCAAAGTCTGGATCTTTATCCAATGCTTCTCTAACTGCAGTAGGACCAATTAATTTTGTAGTAGAGTTTAATGGGACTTCATAAAATTGCATATTACCTAAATTCTTTAAATCATTTTGAACTACCATGTATCCTGCAAGATTTCTTCCTTGAGAACCTCGTAAGTTCCAAAGAAAGTAGGCCAATGAATTCTGTTTGATTAAATCCTGGTGGTTTTGCTTCGACAAAATAAGTTTCCAAACCTGTAGGGATTTCATAAAACTCATTTGCCTGGATGAATGTATTAACATCAGTTACATGGTAAATGTTATACATTTCTGTTTTCCAGTTAAATAATTCAACTGGATATCTTATTTGTTCTTTAAGCCAATCAGGTATTGGTTTGAACTGATCAGAATATTGACTAACAAACATCCCAGTAAAGAAATCATCACCTGTCTTTAATAATTGAATATTACCATCATGAGAATCAATTAAAGCAAATCCTACTAACCTCAGATATGGGTTTCCAACAGACCATGGCACATCATGAGTATCAAATCCAATTATTAGCGGAGTCAGCCAATAGGACTTTTCTCCATCGGTTACTGGAATAGAGTCTACTTCCTTACCAAAGAGACTGTATTGAAAATATGGATACAGTGTTTGTAATCTGTCATGAACATCTTTGTAACGCATAATGTGGACTGATTCTCCAGGAAATGAAAGTAAAAAGTTTGGTTCAAAAATCCAGCTGAAGTGGTGGAGAGACATCTAATCCTCCTTTACCATTGTAGGCTACTCCTCCAAGTTCTGCGCTAGTAGATCCTCTAGAATTTGGATAGGCAGACCAAGTATCCTTAAAGAGGCCACCCTCTCCGTAATAGATTTCTCGTTGCTTGAAAAATTTGCTGCTATCGATAATTTGACCATCTGTGGCATCAAGAGTTAGAAATCCGTTTGGAACATGAGTATACACAAGATGTTCATTATACCATCTGTTTTCAAGGCTAACACTTGAAGGGAGTATAGGTTTCATTGAGGCAGTCCAATATAGAGTATTGTTAAAACGAAGTATATCGTTATCTTCAAAATCCACGTTTGGTATCAATCCAATTTCAGGTTTTAGTTTTGCAAATGCTGCTTCCCAATCCCAAACTCTAACTACGTTAAGTACATCGCTATTTTTATTTACATAATTTTTTATATTATTTAGAGATACAGATTGTAACTTTACTTCATGAGTGTTTTCCTTTATATCATTTAGTTGTCCAAGATAACGATTAACACCAATTTGTTGGGAATTGTAAGGTCCCAAATATTCAATTTTTTTTGAATCTGCAATGCTGTTATTGATAGTTACTAATCCCAAAACAACAATTCCAATTGCAAGAACTAACAAAATTCTAATGTATACATCTCTCTTAAGCATATGAGTAAGGACACGTGCTCGTAGCCTATCTACAATTGAAAAAGCTGAAAAGAATAAATCCAATTAATAGAGTTCCACCGATTACATACCTTGTATTATAATCAATTTGCTCAGTAAAAAATTGATTAAATCCTAACCAGAGAATAGCAACACCGATTACTGTTTCTATAGTTGAAACATAGTTTAGATATCTTGGTTTCCCACTATTGGAATCTTGAAGATAAGAAGTAATAACATGAATAATTTTATGAATTCCTACATACAAAACTAGACGAATTCCAATTGCAGCAAGAATTGGAGGTAAAAGAATAATCAATGACGGGATCATTGGAACTACTTGTTGAGCTGAATAACTAGGATCGATGCTTGGTGTGACAAATGGCAATGAAAATATAGTTGGTAAATTTTCTAGACCTAAATTGTTTCCATCAAAGAAAGCAATTGCTGCAAATCCAAACATAATATTTACAAAAAATGCTCCAAAAAGCAAAATTTTTGTTATCTGCCAAACAACAAACTGTAGTGGGCTAAGCTTGTAATCCTTAAAACTGGGAATATTAGTTGAAATTGATTGTTGAGTGCTTTTGCCGATAAATCCAATCGCTGTGTTAAGCCCATACCAAAAGATTGAAGATCTTCCAAAGATGTTTACTCTCACTAGAGCAATTGCTGAGAGAATTATAGCCGAAATGAGAGAGAAATACAGTGGTTTACTAAATTGCTCTCCAAATTCTGTAAAATTCATTGATAAAATTACAGCTTGATTACCTATTATGGCAAAGATTGCGACAATAATTATGGCAACTATGATGAGCCTAACGAGTTTTCCTGTATCAGGCGGTGGAGCTTGTTTATCAGTAGTAGCGCTATACAAAAGCAACGTTCCTTTTGGTTTGGTAAATTAATGTCTTACCAACAAGATTCAAGATTAGTCAATATTTTTGAAATTTTTTAGACTAATTCCTATTTTGTGGTTACAAACTCAATTTAAAGAATTAAGAAAGTGTTGCCAGTTTTTTGCAAATCATGTATACTGCAGCATATGTTGGAACCGACACTTTTTCACCAAAATATGGACCAAAAGTTCTATTTTTTAGCTTAAATTTAAGGGGACAATTTGCTATTATTTCAATGGAATTTTCGTGGAGAAATGAGGCATCTGTATAAGGGTCAAATTTTGTGAGATCCTGACAGAAAATTTTTGTCAGACCGCTTTTACTGTTTAGTGATCCTGGAAGACGAAATATTCTATGAATATCCATTGTCACATTAGGATCGATTTTAGTACCAATTCTATTAGATACAACCTGCAAAGTTTTTTGAAAAGAAGAATAACCATTGGTTATTAATTCTGAGATTATTTTAGAGCGTTTTGATTTTGATTCGTACACTTCTTTTGAGAATCTTCCTCTCCATCCTTTTTCTTCGAAATCTGGAAAGAATGACCTACTTGGTTTAAATTTTTTCATTCCAAAAGTTTCTGGGATTGCTCCCTTGAACATGATATATTCTGTAAGTTCAGATCTTTCTCTTGATCCTAATTTTTGGAATTGTGAATTATATACATACACATGAAATCCTTCATTGCCCGAAAAATAAACATGAATATCATTTGGTTGAACACCCAAATCTTCAATAAGAATTTGTGATAATTGAATTACTTCATGTTTGGATGCATCTATGCAGTTTTTACATGGTAAAGATTTTTGTTCTAATTTTGTTGAATTACATTTTCCACAATAATTGTTTTGAATAGAAATTTCATTACATTCGTTACATTTAGAAACTGTATGATTTTTTCTACATTCTAAATTTAGATCTTTAGCATCAATATCAAAAATTAAATCTGCTTCCGTCCAACCTTTTTCATTCATAGGTAAATTTGGAAAAGAGTAGTACCCGTTTGAACAGTAAACATCTGAAGGAATGTTTTTCATCAATAAAAGATGTAGTTCTTTATCATCTTTAATTGAGATATGTCGTGTCATACCTACATTGAATTTTTGGAATCCGAATTCTCGTTCAGAAGTTCTATCTGGGACATGAATAAGATCAAAATGTTCAAAATAGTATTTCTTAAAAGAATCTTCGAGAAATTTAATATTATTTTCTTGCATCAAGTCTCTTTCCAAATTGAAGTGGGTTTATGATATTATCACATTCCGGAATTATAAAGCATAAATTTTGTGTTTTTAATTTTTCACATGAAGGACAAGAATAATGTGTACCACTTCCTGATGTTCCTGCTAAATGATTTAGTTGATAGAGAGTAACC
This sequence comes from uncultured Nitrosopumilaceae archaeon, assembly GCA_963825095.1. GTDB lineage: Archaea > Thermoproteota > Nitrososphaeria > Nitrososphaerales > Nitrosopumilaceae > Nitrosarchaeum. Next base: position 273,655 of record CAWGRV010000014.1, on the reverse strand, counting down.
CGTTCATTGTAATCTGGCGCATTTTTGAATAGGGGTGAAATTTGTTCAATTGATTGATCTTTTGATAATAGAAAAGTTGCAAGCATAAATCTTCCAGAATGTGGAAGATTTTCACCTTTTTCAAGAATTTCAATGGCATGTTTTATGCATGGTGGATATTCTCCTGTAGTTACAAAGTTGGTTGAAAACTTTTTAGAAAGTGAGATTAATTTGTTAACTGGTCCTTCAAAACTAGAGAACATTGGAGGTGTTTTTGCATTAATTATTTTAGAGTTGATGTAGGTTCCCAGTTCTTTTCGAATTAATCTGACTGTTTCATGCGAACTTAGGAATACCAAACCATTTTCTACGTGTCTGTTTATTAATTTCCATTCTCTTTCATGAAAATTTATAGAGTGAGTAAGATAATCAGATACAGGAATCACAAAGAAATCATTTTGTTTTTGTACTTGAATTGAAAATAAATCGTTAATGATTCTAATTGCTAATTGCTTTTTTGACTCATCTGAAATATTTGCTAGATCCTTTTCCAGATATTTTTCCGCACGTCTAGCTTCGGCAAGTGCAAATCTTTTGATTAAGGTAGTCATACCACTTAATTTAAGCAATACAATTGCCAAGAGAAAAGAAAATACCTCTCTTGGAAGTGAAGTCTTGGTTTGAGGCTTGATCTCCTATTAAATCAGATTGATAGATTTTTCCATTTGCTGCTACTTCAATTCTATTAAATGCTTTTTCGACTAGTTGTCTCAAATCCGGATCAGTTCCAAATTGTTCAAGTGTAAATCCCTTATCTTTTAGATATTGACCTGCATCTGCCAGAAATGGATATTTAGCAATTTCATCTGCTCCCAGTGCAATCATGATAGTTGTTAACAATATTGACTTAAAAATCTGATTTTAACTTCTCAACAAATGCTGATTTAAATTATGTTTAATAAAAAGTCAAATATGCAGATCGGTTGTCATGTTTCGATCTCTGGCTCAATTGATAAAGCAGTTGATAATGCTATTGAACGAGAGTGTTCTGCGTTTCAAATTTTTACTAGAAATCCTAGGGGGTGGCATGCAAAAGATCTTTCTGATGACGATATAACAAATTTTAGAAAAAAATTAAAGAACAGCAAAATTGATAGATTTGCAACATGTGCACATATGCCATATTTACCAAATTTATCTACACCAAAGGAAGATGGTTTTGAAAAATCAGTAAATACGCTAATAAATGAAGTTGATAGATGTGGAAAACTTGGTATACCTTATTTGGTTACACATTTTGGTAGCCATTTAGGATCTGGTGAAGAGCAAGGAATCAAACAACTAGTAAAAGGTTTGACTAAAGCAGGAACCACACAAAATGATGTAATGATTTTATTGGAAAATACTGCTGGTCAAAAAAATTCCGTCGGTTCAAATTTTGAGCAACTAGGTGAAATTTTTAGTAAATTAAAACCTACAAAAAAATTTGGAATTTGTTTTGATACATGTCATGCGTTTGTTTCAGGTTATGATTTAAGGACAGAAAAATCGGTTAAAGATACTTTTACCAAATTTGATGATTCTGTAGGATTAGAAAATTTGAAAATTCTACATCTTAATGATGCCAAGGGGGAGATGGGATGTAATCTTGATAGACATTATCATATTGGATTAGGAAATATTGGAGAAAAAGGATTAGCAGTGGTGATAAAAACTGCTAATAAGGAAAAAATTCCAATAATTTTAGAAACTCCGATTGATGAGTATCAGAGATGATTTTGAAAACATCAGAATCTCAAAGGAGTTGGCGTAGAGATTTATTCGGTGAAGAGTGAAATAGAATAATGAATTATGAGGACGTAATGAAATTAGCACTAGAACGTGGATTTTATTTTCCTAGTTGTGAGATCTATCCAGATGCACAAGCTGGTTTTTGGGAATATGGACCCTCTGGTGTAAGTTTGAAAAATAAATTTCTTGAATTATGGCGAAGAGAATTGATCAGAAGAGATGGAATGATGGAGATTGATGGTTCGCAGATAATGTCAAAATCAGTATTTGAAGCATCTGGTCACCTCGGAAATTTTGCAGATCCAATTATAAAATGCACAAAATGCAAGTCAACTTTTAGAGCAGATAGAACAATCGCTGAAATCTCAAAAATAGAGATTCCTGAAAGTGCAGATTTAGAAGAATTTGATAATGCTATCTTGAAAAATAATATAAAATGTCCCAAATGCAAGGGAGATTTTGAAAATTCTAAGAAATTCAACATGATGTTTAAAGTTGGGATAGGTCCAGAGGAAGAACCTGCATATCTTAGACCAGAGACATGTCAGTCGATCTTTGTTGATTTTCCAAGACTATTTAAGACAATGAGAGGTAAATTGCCATTGGGAATTGCTCAAGTTGGTAAAAGTTTTAGAAATGAGATATCACCTAGACAAAGTCTACTTCGCCTAAGAGAATTTTATCAGGCAGAAATTGAGGTGTTTTGTAATCCTAACAAATTAAATGAAATGGAAAAGTTTTCTGAGATTCAAAATACTGTCATTAGAGTTCTTAGTAATTCAGAATTAATCGCAATGACATGTAAAGAGGCAGTTGAAACAGGTATAATTCCAAACAAGTTTGTTGCATATTATCTTGGTATTTTGACTGAATTTTATGATAAATCTGGGATTGATATTACAAAAAGCAGATTCAGAAAACTTGGTGACAAAGAAAAGGCATTTTATGCTCAAGTCGCATTTGATTTTGAAGTCGAAACCACAATTGGTTGGTTGGAATTAGTGGCTTGTAACTATAGATCAGATTATGATTTATCAAGTCATGCAAATAAGAGCAAAGAAAAATTTGAGGTTATGGATAATGATGAGAAAGTCCTTCCACATGTTTTTGAGATTTCAATGGGAATAGATAGAAGTTTGTATACTATCTTAGAACACAATTTACAGGACGATAAAGAACATGAAAGAATAGTTTTATCTCTCAAACCATATTTATCTCCGATTCATGTTGGAATTTTATCACTTGTCAAAAAAGATGGTTTGAAAGAAAAGACAGATGAGATTTACCTACAACTAAAAAGAAAATATGATGCATTTTTAGATCATTCTGGTGCAATTGGAAGACGGTATCGTAGATTAGATGAAATTGGAACACCGTTTGCAGTTACTGTTGACCATCAAACATTAGAAGATGGTACTGTTACTATGCGCAAAAGAGATTCAATGGAACAACAAAGGATAAAGATTTCAGAACTTGATTCTATAATTTCTGAATCTATTGCCTATCCATAGTTTGATCAAAATAAATTATCAGAATTTTACATATTTCAAATTTCTTATTTTAGTGCGATTATTTTCATAACTTTTTGTAATTCTTATTCTTTTGTAGGTTTTCTAAATTTTTATTAAACTTGAGTATATTCTAAAAGACGTAGAACTTTTTGATCTAAATTGGAAATTAGCGTTAGGAAGAAAATTAATAATGATTTCTTAATGTAAAACAAAAAGGATGACAATCGTCCTTTCACTAGTCTACTAATATGATGAAGTAGATGTGTTAGACGAAAGTCCAGTTGGTGATGGTACAGATGGGAATTTGTCTCCAACCTGTTGCTCAGCTACTGCAGATGCTTCTTGTAGGATTCTATCTGTTTCTTCACTTGAAGCTCCAGTCTCCATGCTAAATGAATCTCCTGCTAGGGAATCCATCATTAGTCCATTAAGTGTCTGAGTCATTGAATTCAGTTCTGAGTCTGCTTCTGGCATAAATCTTCCTAGTGATGACTTCAATCCCTTCATTGTGGACATCGCTGGACCTATTGCTACCATAGCATCGCCAAGATCATGAATAGTTGTCAGTCTTAATTGGACTTGTTCCAATGACATTCTTGCATTGCCGAGCATCTTTGTAACTTTACGAATTTCAGCTAATTCGTTAGACAAAACTCTACTTGTACCAGTATCATGTTGCTGCATTGCAGTCTACGACTCTCTGAAAGAGTTGCGCGTCTCTTTCATGCAGTTTTCCAAGCATAGAATCCATTTTGGATATCTGGACTTGGAGTTTGTTTACTGCAGTTTGAATTCGTGGTTTTAATGCACCTTGAGGTTTTACTGCATCTCGTAGTTTGTCGGTTACTCCTGGGGCCTCTTGTCGAGCCCAAGTTTTATCGAAGTTTGGCATATCGCATGGTTTAGAAATTAACTCTTAATGGACGGTGTATATTTAGATAAACTTTAGAGTAAATTAAGCTAACAAACTAATCTTAGAGATGAATCCAAAAAAAATATGGTCAAAATAGCAGTTTTTGATTCTGGTCTTGGTTCACTCTCAATTATTAAATCCATACAAAAAATATGTAAATCAGAAATCATCTATTTTGCCGATCAAAAAAATTTTCCGTATGGAAAAAAATCAAAAAGACAATTAGAAAAAATTATTAAAAAAACAATAAAACTTTTGGAGGAAAAGTTTTCTCCTGATTTAATTGTAATGGCATCAAATACTCCCACTTTAATGATCAACATAACAACTAGAAAAATAATTGGAGTCAATCCACCAATAAAAGAAGCAATAACACTTTCTAAAACAAAAAATGTTGCAATACTTGGAACAAAATCTGCAATTGCAAGTAAAAGTTTATCAAATTATATAAAAAATTCTTGCTTATCAAAAAATGAAAGAGTTTTCAAAATAAATGCATCTGAACTTGTTGATCTCGTGGAATCAAATATGTTTATGATAGATAAAAAATACTGTAAAAAAATTATAAAAAATATTCTGGGACATGAATTTTCTAATAAGAACATAGATGTAGCTACATTATCAAGTACACATTTATCATTTCTAAAGCATCTTTTAAGCTCTGAATTTCCACAAATACAGTTTATTGATCCTGCAGATAATGTTGCTAAAATAGTTCTTAAAAAAATTAAAAAAAATAGAACAAAACGAAATACATTGAAAATTTTTACTTCTGGTAATATGAGAGATTTTGAAATAAAGCTTCGTAAGATTGGAATAAAAAATAGAATTAAATTTTTAACTATTTGATTTTTGCTTTTCTATATCCATGACTAAATTTTTTATCATAAAGTTTTGAATATTCATATGATTTTGGATTTATAACATCACTAATAATTACAATTGCAGTTCTAGTAATTTTTTCATCTCTAATCTTTTTTACAATATCTTCTAAAGTTCCTTTAATAATTTTTTGATCAGGCCAACTTGCTCTGTACACTACTGCTACGGGTGTAGATTTTTTGTATCCACCTGCAATTGCTTCTTTAACAATATTGGATAGTAGATGAACACTGAGATAAAAAATCAAAGTGGCTTTGTGTTTTGCAAGTTCAGAAATTTTTTCTCTTGTTGGAACTTTTGTTCTAGATTCTGCTCTTGTAACAATAATGGTTTGTGTTACTCCTGGAAGTGTCAATTGTATTCCTAGAGCCGCAGCTGAGGCTAAAAATGCAGTAACACCTGGAACTAGTATAGAGGATATTCCTTTTTGTTCTAGATTATCTATTTGTTCTTTAATGGCTCCGTAAATTGATGGATCGCCATCGTGTAATCGTACAACAAGTTTGTTTTCTTTTGCATTTTTGTAAAGTAAATCAAAAATTTCTTCTCTTATCAAACCTGCTGCATCATATAATTTTCCTTTCTTACATAGTTTAAGAATTGGAGGTGGGATTAAAGATCCCGAGTAAACTACAACATCCGCTTTTTGAATTAGTTTTTTAGCTTTTATTGTAATTAATTCTGGATCGCCTGATCCACATCCAACAAAATAAACTTCAGACACGTTTTACCACCAGGATTGAGAAATATTTTGTGGTTAGCGTGCCGTTATTTACCTCACCTAATGTTAATTTTCTAATGATTTCATTTTCTGTTCCAAGATCCTGTCCAATAGCAAAAATGGAATTGTCAGGAAATCCAGCTTCTTTTAGTAAATCAATTACTTTATCAAAATATCTACCATCTTTTAGAAAAACCATCGTTTCAGAATTTTTTGCAATTTCTTTTACAGTACTCAAATCATAACAGGATGGAATTATTGCAACTTTTTCTGCACCCTCTGCAATACTTACTCCCACCTTTGCTGCAAAAGTAAACATAGAGACAATTCCAGGAATCACCCTAATGCTAATTTCTGGATGATTTTGTTCAATATCTTTATGCATGTAAATCCATGTGCTATACAAATATGGATCACCTATTGTAAGATAAACAACATTTTTTCCTGTTAAAACTTTTTCAGCCATTATCTTTGCATTTTTTTTCCATGTTGCTTCAAGAATTTCTTTATCTTTAGTCATTGGAAAGATCAATTTTACGATCTCTTGATTTTTTGATTTATCAATTAGTGAGGATATGATAGATAGTGCAATGCTTGGTCGATCTTCACTTGAAGCTGGACACATTATGGTATCTGCATTCTGAATGGCCTTAGCTGCCTTTATTGTAAGCAATTCAGGATCACCAGGACCTACTCCTATTCCAATTAACTCAGGCATAAAAAATAGAATTTTCTTCCCAATTAAAAATCTAGATTAGATCTTTGTTGCAGAAATTATTGTGACTGGATTTCTAGCAAGCATCATAGTACCTTTTGAGGTCTTTCTACTTTTAGAGATCGTAACTTGAGTAATATCTATAGAATCAAATTGTAATTTCTCAATAGATTGCAACACAGAGTATAAAGTCTCAAGTAAGATGATTCCAATAACAATCCTCCCCCCAGATTTAAGTTTGTTTTGACAAAGCTTGACAATTTCTTCGGTATCTCCTCCAGTCCCTCCGATAAAAATAGCATCTGCGGGTTCAAGGTCTAGGATCTTTTCTTTTGCATTACCAAACATTACAGAGATATTTGTTAAGCCGAATTTTTCAATATTTTTTTTTGTTAATTCAATTGCATTAGTGTCGTAGTCTATTGCAATTACTTTACCTGATTCAACTTGAATTGCTGCTTCAATCGATATTGAACCACTTCCAGAACCAATGTCATATACTGTATATCCTGGACAAAGTCTTGCTTTACTAATTTGAATAACTCGTACTTCTTCTTTTGTGATAGGTACGTTCTCAGAACGCTCAAAAGCATCATCTGGAATTCCAGGTGTTTTATAATTCCACATAAACCAAGACCATTAATTGTTAAGAAAATGGAGATGGAATGCCAGTTGAGACAGTATTAGCATGTACTATAGTATATGTTAGAATCCAAACAAACAAGTATAGAAAAATATAACTTCCTATTCCTTGTGTTACAATCTTTTTTCTATCAGATGAGGGTAATTGCATCTTCATTGATTTTGCAATGAAAATGGTTACGATAAAGACAATAATCATAAATGCAATTGATGTCCATCTTCTCTCTTCTCCATGAATATTTTCAAAGAGAAAAGTTGCAAGAGTACCGGCGATTACTGCAAAACCAATTCTCAACCAAAATAATTTATCTAATTTCTTATCTTTTTCACTTTTACCCTCTTGATTCGATATAGGTTCAGGAGTTTCAGATTTAGGATCACGTGATTCTATTTCTGGAATTTCGTTATTATTCTCCTTAGTTACCTCTTTTTTAGAATCTTTAGGATCAGGTGTTGGTTCAGATTTCTTTTTTTTGAATTTTGCCATGTAAATTTCTAGATCGACTCTATTTAGCCTTGTTTAAAATCTTTGGTCAAAAAACGAGCATAAAATAGAGTAAGAGTATAATTTCGGATACAGGACATGTTGTTGTGACTCTTGCAGGAATAGAACTCCGATATTTAGTTAATCAGATTTCAGATGCAACTCAGGACTACTATGTAAGTAACATTTACGGTGTAACAAAAGATAGTATATTATTCAAACTTCACCATGTTGAAAAATCAGATATCTTTATGATGATTTCTACGTCTGGTGTTTGGTTAACATCGGTAAAGATTGAACAATTGGAACCAAACAGATTGCTAAAAAGACTACGAAGTGATCTATTGCGATTAAAACTTACAAAAATAGAACAAATTTCATCAGAAAGAATTGCATATTTTACTTTTGCTGGATTTGACAAGGAATTTGTAATTGTTGGTGAATTTTTTAGTGAAGGAAATATTTTGCTCTGTAATAATGAGATGAAGATTCTTGCTTTACAACATTCAATTGATGTGAGACATAGAAGACTTGGTGTGGGTTTAGTGTATACGCCACCACCTCTGAATAGTCTGGATGTAATGAAAATAACAGAATCAGACTTTGAAGAACTAAAGATTTCAGATTTGCCTGCAGCTAAATGGCTTGGGCGTACATTGGGGTTGCCAAAAAAATATGTTGAGGGAATTTTTGAAATATCCAATATTGATTCAAAATGTGTAGGAAAAAATCTAACATCAGAACAGATAAAGAAACTCTATGATACAACTACAAAAATTGTTACAGATGTGGTTACAGGCAAACATGAATCTGTAATTATCAGAAATGAAAAAACTGAAGTAATTCCATTGAAATTGGGAAAACTAGATGAAAATTGTACTAGTGTAAATAGCTTTATGGAAGGTTTGGATACTATTTTTACAGAGAATCTTGTAAATATAGGTAAATCAATTCAGACAGGCGGTTCTGATAAGAAAATAAAGGAACTTGAAAATCAATTAGCAGAACAAGAAAAAGCAATAGAACTTGTAAAAGAGAAATCAAATCACATAACTAGTGTTGCAAATTCACTTTTTGAGATAATCTCAAAAGGTATCACCTCAATTGAAGATTCAACAGCTATAGAAATTTTAGCAGTCAATAATTCTAAATTAACCAAAGAGAAGGGGGCTATACTTATCGTAATTGATGATGAAAAGATAAAGATAAACTCTCAGTCTTCTTTGCAATCAATTGCATCAATCTTATTTAATGAAGCAAAACGAAAATCAGGGGCAATAAAATCAATTGAGCAAATTAAAATTAATACTGAAAAAAAATTAGCAAAACTACAAAATAAAGCTGAAATAGAAAAAGATTCTGTTTCATTTGCAGAAATTAGAAAAAAGAATTGGTATGAAAGATATAGATGGTTTTTTACATCAGACGGAATTCTTGCAATAGGCGGTAGAGATGCTCCCTCAAATTCTGCTGTAATAAGAAAACATTTGGGAAAAAATGACAAGGTATTTCATGGTGATATTTTCGGATCTCCCTTTTTTATTCTAAAGGATGTAGAAAATCCACCACCAGCAAGTTTGAATGAAGTTGCTCATGCAACTGTTTGTTTCAGCAGAGCCTGGAGAGAAGGCATGTATGGTGTAAGTGCATATTGGGTAAATCCAGAACAAGTAAAAAAATCAGCCCCAAGTGGACAATTTCTTCCAAAAGGTTCATTCACTATAGAAGGACAACGAAATTTTGTCAAAATATCAACTCTCAAATTGGCGGTAGGAATAATGCCTCAAGGAGAAGACTATGTAGTTACATGCGGTCCTCCTGAAACAATTAAAAAAAATTCTATATGTTATGCTATGATAGAGCCTCATGGATCAGAAATGGTAGATGCTGCAAAAAAAATTAGATTAGAATTTTTAAAATTGGAAGAAGCAATTGCAAAAAAAATTAACATTGATGATTTTGTTCGTGCTCTTCCAGCAGGACAAAGTCAAATTATAGAAGTAGGTTTTGGAGATGCTGCTCAAAACAGCGGATGAGCCAACATTTTTTGTTGATGCAATGCTGGGAAATATTGCTAGGAAATTAAGATTATCAGGTTATGATTCGCAGTATTTTGCGGATATTGATGATGACAAATTAATTGATGGTGCAAAAAAAGAAAACAGAATAGTTGTTTCAAGTGATGAAGAATTAATTAAAAAAACAAAGAAACTCGGCATGAAATCAATTTATGTCACAAAAAAAGAAGAAATTGAACAGTTTTTTGAAATAATTAGCAGTGTGAAATTGAAAAAAATTCAAATTAATGGCAGTGTAGCAAGATGTCCAAAATGTAATTCATTAACTGAATTAGTTGATAAAAATGGAGTAATGGAAAAAATCTCTCAAACAGTAATAAGGTTAAATGAAAAATTCTGGAGATGCAAAAGTTGTAATCAGATTTATTGGGAAGGTACACATATTAAAAATCTGCAAAATTTTGTAGGTGAGATAAATGAAAGATTACAATAATTTAACAGAAGATGATGGTAACATTCTTGTAAAAACTGCAAGATTAGTTGTTACTGAATATTTAAAAAATGGAGTAAAACCAAAACTAGAAAAAAAATTTAAGGATGATTTTTCTTTTAAATCAGGTGTATTTGTAACTTTGAGTAATGCTTTAGGTTTAAGAGGTTGTATTGGATATCCATTATCAGAGCAATCATTATTTAGTGCACTAGAGAATGCAGCAATTTCAGCTGCAATAGAAGATCCAAGATTTCCTGCTATCAAATACAAAGAATTGGATTCAATTACATTTGAAGTAACTGTGCTTACACCACCCAAAAAAATTGTTGCAAATAGACCTGAGGAATATTTGTCAAAAATAAAAATAGGGAGAGATGGCTTGATAATCAAACACGGATTTAATTCAGGGTTGTTGTTGCCACAGGTTCCAATTGAATATGGATGGAATGTACAAGAATTTTTAGAACATACTTGTGAAAAGGCTGGATTGCCCAAAAATTATTGGAGAAATTCTGAGACTGAAATCCAAAAATTTGAAGGGATTGTTTTTAAAGAAGAAAATCCAAATGGCATAGTTACTAGAGAAGTGTTATCAGATTAGAAGATTCAGTATCTAACAGAATTTTTTGTCCATTTTGAAGTGATGAAAATTCTTCATCAGTTATTATTACAAGAGGTATGTTAGCTAGGGCACATCCCGTTGCTACAGTAAGATCCGCTTTTTGGCAAATCATTGCAAGTGGTGCAACATTATTGGATTTAATAGAGTAAATAGTATATGCACCTACACTGCTTCCTACACCGTTTGGAAATACTAGGATTTTATCTTTGATGGATTTATCAAAGAGTTCATGATTTTTATCACTAATGACTCCAGTTTTTTTATCTACTGTACCTAAAAAATTAATGGAGTGTTGTGATTTTAAAATTATTCCTTGAGTTTTTCCTTGAACCAGGATTTTTTTCATCTTGTCTCATCTTCAATTATTTCAGAAAGTGATTTTAGATTGACATCCACACCATTAGAATTTTTCAAATAATATGCTCCCTTTATGCTATTAGTAGTTACGGAATCAACGTTATCTTTACTAATTAAAGGAGTAAGACATGTACAACAATCCGCAAGAATTTCGCATCCTGCTTGTTCCAATTTATTAACATAGCCAATCTTTTTTGCTTGTTCCTTTACTATTCTAGGACAAAAGATCATGCATCTTTTTTTAAAGGAGCAACCTTTTAGTTTGTTAGTAAGATCAGATATTTCATCAAGCCCCAATTGAGGACTTCCTAGTGTGATTAAATCGCCTTTTTCTGCAGTGTTTAGTTCATCATAAATGTTATTCATTTCTTTCTTATCAAAATCTACTTTTTCACAACTAGGATCTTCCGTCACCAAAAAGAAATTTGGCGCATGTACCCGAAGTTCCCATTCCACCACATAGTGCTTTGCAGCTCCGTCTGTCCATTTCTCTTACACCTGATAAATTTACAGAATTGTTCCCAACTTTCCCTGCAAAAAATCCAAGCATTCCATATGTCAATTCGTCTGGATTATTTACCTTCATTCTAATGGTGATATTTGGAGAATCATCTTTTCTTAGTGAAGAGTATGGACTTTTTCCTGTAATTGCACTGGCAAGTGCGCTAAATGCGCTTTCTTTGTTAGTTTTTAGATTATCAAATGAATTTACATGAATTGCGGCATTACTTTCAGCAAAAGATACTTGTGTTCCTTCTTTTGGAATATCAAAAATTTCATACGGAATACAGGAAAAGGATGGAATTACTCCCATTGTTTCATATGATTTTCTAATGGAAAGTTGTTTTGAAATAAAGTTATCATCTAAATCATAATTTGATACATTATCAATATCAAATCCCATTGGATTAACAGTAGTTTTGACCTTAACTCTAGCATTTGTACTAGATGCGAGATAAAAATTCCTCACCTGCATCACCAATTGTATTATAGTTTACACCAGAAAGATGTGCCCATTCTATTGGAATTAGTTTCTCGGCATCTGTTGCTTTACCTGTTGCAACCAAAATTCTGTACGCCATCTGCATAACCTCGCCTTGTTCACCTTTTAGAGCAGATTCTTCATCTCTTGTTAATTCCAATAGTATTAGTTTGGTATTACAGATATAATACTTGTACCTAGAATTCCATATGGATTTGCAAAAAATTCTTCATGGAATGACAGATACTATGATTTCGGTAAAACCTCCTAGGATGACTGCATTAAGAGAGCTTCATGAAGCAGAAACTGGACCGTTTAGCATTTTGATTGGAACAATACTTTCAGCAAGAACAAAGGATGAAACTACAACAAAAGCGGTAAAAACATTATTTTCAAAGTACAAAGATGTAAAAGCACTTGCAAATGCCAAAACAAAGGATGTTGAAAAAATTATAAAGTCAATTGGCTTCTATCATGTAAAATCAAAACGAATAATCGAAGTTGCCAAAATCATATATTCTCAGTACAAAGGAAAAGTTCCAGACAGTCTAGAAAAATTAATAGAACTACCTGGAGTTGGGAGAAAGACTGCAAATTGTGTACTAGTTTATGCATTTGATAAACCAGCTATTCCTGTAGATATTCATGTTCATAGAATATCAAATAGACTAGGACTGGTAGAAACAAAAACTCCTGAAGAAACAGAGCATGAATTAATGAAAATTATTCCAAAAAAATATTGGATTGAAATTAATGATACTTTTGTTATGTATGGTCAGAATATTTGTAAACCAATTTCACCAATGTGTGATGTTTGCAAAATTAAAAGAAATTGTAAATATTATAAAACTAAGAACGTTTCTTAGTTAAGAATAGAACTCCAACCAATACTCCGATTCCTGCAGCTACATAAAATGGAAACAAATGAAACACATTCTTTGCAGGATCTCCTGAAAGAAATTCTATATTCATGCTTCCAGAATTTATGGCAAGTGGGTCTGTAGAGCTTTCCATTCCATGAACAGAGTATGAAGCAATTGCAAATATACCAATATCAAGATTAGATACAACAATTCTTTCACCGTTGTTAACAGTTAATCCTGCTCTGTCAGTATAGGATACAATTATTGGTGCTAAAGGAGACCATCCTCGTTCCATGTCACGATGTACAACTATGTATCCTTCTTTGGGAGTTTGTACTGCAACCCAAAATTTTTCATCAGGTTTGGCACCCATACCAATTTCAACTAGTTTTTCAGGATTATCTTTATCATAAATTCTTAGAACGGCTGTTCCATTGGGATTTGCATACACAAGATTGTTATTAATAGTAACTTGCCAGCTTATTGCATGTATTCTTTGCATCGCAATAATATCTGTGTCTCGAAGAATTTTATTAAATTCATCTGATGGTATTGTTATTTTATCAATAATTAATGATGGATTTTTTACTTCCTCTGCAAAAACTGGTGATAAAAAAAATCCAGAAAATAAAATTAATGCAAGTAAATATCTCACGAGCTAAATCAAGTTTTAGTGAATAAATACCTAATCAACAAATGGATGTGGATAATTTAGAATTACCTCGGAGACTTCAGGTCTTAAGATAAATTCAGATGGAGATTTACCATCATCAATCATTTGTCTCAGTTTGGTTCCACTAATTTGCTCCTTTGCATCATCACCATGTGGACATGCCTTTGGATTTGTATAATGTTAGACATTTTCTACAATAGAAAAATGCTGGAAAAAATACAGGAGATATTTCTAACTCTGGATAATCTTCAAAGATTTTTTGTGCTGCAAATGGATCGTAAAATGTTCCAACCCCTGCATGATCTCGACCAATAATGATGTGTGAGCATCCATAGTTTTGTCTCATGATTGCATGATGAATTGCTTCTTTGGGTCCAGCATATTTCATTTCTGTATGTAAAGTTCCAAGAATACATCTATTTTCTGGATAATAATGCTTAATCATAGTTTCATAGCATTTTACAATTACTTCATCTACAAAATCACCAGATTTTTTCTTGCCAATTACTGGATTAACAAATACTCCATCTCTTGTTGTGATGGATGTTTTTTGAAGCATTTCATGTGCGACATGTGGGGGATTTCTTGTCTGAAAAGCTACAATTGTTTTCCATCCTGCTTTAACAAACGCTTCTCTAGTTTGTAATGGGGTTAATCTATATTTTCTAATTTCAGTCTCTTCAGGTCTTTGAATATAATCAATTTTACCGCTAACGAGATAGTCCTGCATCGACATTGTCTTTGCAACTCCAGGGTGGGAGGAGTCAGTTGTTCCATAAATTCCTCGTGCAGTTTTTTCTTTATCAAAGGTAAATATTTCTTTGACATGTAAAATTGCTATGCCTAATCCACTATGATTCTGCAATAACACTTTGCCAGTTTTTTTCATTTTTGTAGCTGTAGATTCATCTACATCAAGAACGATTGGAATTGTCCAAGCTAAGCCATTTGACAGTCTACCTTTTGATATGACATTTTCAAAGTCTTTTTTCCCCAAGAATCCTTCTAGAGGACTAAAAATTCCATCTGCAATGTTTTCAACATCATTTGCAAGATCTTCGGATATTGATATAGAGTATAATCCAGAGGGATCAATCTTGGTAATTCTATTTACCAGTTTTCCTCCGTGAGGCTTGATTGAATTATCTGACATGTTAAATTTCCTACTTATGGTCTATATGAAGGCCACATTCTTTATGTTCTCCTTGTTCCCACCACCAACGTCCTGCTCTCAAGTCTTCTCCAGGTTTGATTGCTCTAGTACATGGTTCACATCCAATACTTGGATAGCCTTTGTCAAGAAGACTATTGTATGGTAAATTATTTTTTTTTATATAATCTTGAATTTGATCCCAAGTCCAATCTATTATAGGATTAATTTTTAAAATTCCACGATGATTATAATCGATTTGAAAAATACTGACATCTTTTCTAACTTCAGTCTGATCCCGTCTTATTCCAGTAATCCAACCATCTAGTGTAGATAACATTTTATTAATTGGATGTACTTTTCGTATTTCACAACATAATTTTCTATTTTCAACACTTTCATAGAAAAGATTCACTCCTTTTTCTTTGACCATATTTTCAACTTCTATTGTATCAGGAAACAAAACTTCAATTGTAATATTGTATTTTTTTCTAACAATATCCATAATATCATAGGTTTCTTGCGGTAGTCTTCCTGTATCTAGTGTAAAGAATCTAAATTTGGGATTAATTTTAAGCATAATATCTATAATTACCGCATCCTCTGCACCAAAACTTGATGCTTTGGCAACTCGTGGATGAAGATTGTCAGATACCCATTGAAGAGCCTCAGTTGTTGTCTTTATTTTTGAATTGAGGTTATCTACTTGTTCTTGGGTAAATGTTTTCATAAATACACTTCAATTGTTTTGTTTTATATTGATTACCCGCTAGATGTTATCCTAAATTATAAACAGGCATAACTTAAAAAAAAGAGATGGAAGATATTTCTTATGTAGTAGTTTTTCCAACAGTTTTTTCTAAAAACAAAATTTCTCAACTAATGATAAATATTAAAAAAATTCTTAAGATCCAAAATCAAGAATTCAAATCAATAAAACGTGATGAAGATATTATTTTATTAGACGTAAATGATCCTGTATTTGCATCATCTGCAATAAATTTACTTTTTGGTATTGAAAAAATAGCTATTGCCAGACAAGTAAAAAATGATTTTCACCAAGTTGTGTCAGAAATTACAGAGGTGGGGGGAAACTTACTCTTAAAGGGGGAAAGATTTCTTGTTAAAGTTGAAGGAAAGTCGAAGGGATTTTTCACAAAAGATATTGAAATTGCAGCAACATCCAGTATTATTGAAAAAAAATCTAATATGGGTGCACGCCCCGGAACAGAAGAAAATTTTGATAAATTACTTTATACTTATCTAACAAAAAATAATGCATACATTTCTATTTTTTTAGATAAGGGTCAGGGTGGTATACCATTACAATCTCAGAATAAAATTGCTATTTGTAGTGTTTATGATGAGATTTCTGCAATTTCTTGTTTTGAAACAATAAAACAAGGGTTTGATCCAAAAATAATTATCTGTTACAGACAAAAATCAGAATTAATGAATTTAATTAAGATGATCAATCAGATAATTCCAAGATTAGTAAAACAAGAAATTATGTTAGAATTTTTTAATATTAAGATTAGTCAAAAAGGAATCAGAAATTATCTGCTCTTTGTAAATTCCATATTAGAAATTATGCTCCATGAGGCAAAAATAAACAAAATAACTCATGTATCACTTGCATTATCTCCGTTGATTTTTTCTACAAATTTTATTGATTATTCACTGAAACGAATATTTCAAAAAGATGGATTGCCAATAATGCCATTAAGTGGTGTAGATTACAAACTTTTTGAAGAGGCAAAAGAAATTAGATTGGAAAAACAAATTCCAAAATTAGAAAAATCATTAATAATTAATTCAAATAAAATACCAAATTTTTCAAACAAAGTTGTTGATTTTGCGTTAAAATCAAAAAAGAGCGTTACTGTAAAAATAGGACCAAATAATGTGCATGATATTCTTGATTCTCTAGAATAAAATCACTGAGAATTTAAACTGCATTTTAGGGTTGTATTATATGTTAAAAATAGGTGAATTCATCTATCCTTGGGGAAGTGGTCATTATTCCCGAATGATGAGATTAAATTCTGCATTAGATGACAACATTAAAGAAAAATTTGAAATTCATTTTTCAAGCAAAGATCATGTTTATCAGAAGTTACTCGAAAAATTTCCAAATCATAAAAATCAAATACATCAGATATTGATGCCAACTCCAATTGACGGAAAATTTGGACCAAGTATTTTATTATCACTGCTAAATTTATTGTTACCAGTTTCAAAAAATCCTTCCCTTGTAAAACAAGTTATAAGTTATTTGAGAGAGGAGGGTAAATTGTATGATCGCGAAAAATTTGATTTGGTAATTAATGATGGAGATATAGGATCAAACATCATAGCAAAAAATCGTCAAATTCCAAGTTTATTCATAACTAACCAGTTTAAACCAAAATTGTATAGATCAAGATCATATTTTTATCCAGCATTAATTTTTATTTCAAAACAAATTGAAAAAGCTTCCAGAATTATTGTAGCAGATTCTCCACCTCCATATACAATGTGTGAGTATAATCTCAATTTCACAAAAAAAGTCAAAGAAAAAGTGACGTATGTTGGTCATTTTACTAGTGTCAATATTGGAAAAAAAGCTAAATCGGATCTTGAAAAACTCGTAGAAAATTCCGAGTTTGGTTATTGGATGCGAACTGGAAATAGATCAACTAATGATGGTACTGGTCAAAGATATGAGCAAGTTTTTCATCAAAGTGAAATGGTGGATGAAAAAAGAATTATTTCTCACGCTAGAAATGATCCTACAATTGATGTTGTTTTTGGAAAAGATGGAAAAAAATATTCAGTGTCCGATGCTTTGGAAAAAAAGATTGATTGGATTCAGATTGATATTGGTTTTCTCTCGGATCAAGAAAAAGAAACAATTTTGAAGTTTAGTAAATATGCTGTAGTGAATGGGTCTCATACTGTAATGGGTGAAATTCTTGGAGGAATGAGGAAACCAATAATTGGCATCCCAATCTATGATGAACATACAAATAATATCAAATGGGCAGAAGAAAGAAATCTAGGAGTATTAGCAATCAAAACAAAGCAGATTATTAAATCCATTTCAAAAATTAAAGAGAATTACAATAAATTTGAGGAGAGTCTGGTTGATTTTTCAAAAAATTTTATTCCTAATGGTGCAGAAAATACAGCAAAAATAGCTGCAAAAATTTTGGAAGAAAAGAAATAATACTTTATTTTGTGATATGTGATTATCTGGCACGCGGGATGTTCGATGGGCGAACGGACCGCAAGGGATGACGATAAAATCCGCGTGTCAGATTCTAAATCGATCAAATGATAAAGTGGGAACGCTTTTATGGAAAAAATTAAGTCAAATCATTAGTGCCTAACTGTCCAGAATGTACTGCAAGGGAAAGAAAAAAGATTCAAGCAAAATACGAGGCAGAAACTTTGGAAGAAAATAGAGGCAGAGACGATTTATTCAAGTTATTTGATGAGATTGAGATTCCAATGAAGATGGATGCTGCTACCAAACATTTCATTTGTAAGAGATGTGGGCTGTATGCAACACGAGAACAAGTTTCCGATATAAAATACAGATTAAATCAAAAAGAGAAGACTCGTGAAGATAAACAAGATGATTATCTAGAATGGTGGCAAAAAAGTAAAAAAGACAAGGAACTAAACTAGAGTTGTTATTTTATGGTAAAAAAGAAAGAGAAAGAAAAATCATCTAAAGAAGATGAAATCCCAGAATGGGTCACTAATGAAATTCAAAATGCAAAATTTGAAAAACCTGAAGAACTAAAAAGAACAGGATATATTCTTGAAATTTATGATTTAGATAACAAAATTGATGCGCAACTATATGATCCAGTTGAAGATGGTAGACATATAATTACCCTTGATATACCAAAAAAAATTAAAATTTCAGATTTAGAAAAAGGAGTAGTTTATGAATTTACTTTTGATCAACACAAAGCACCGTTAAGTAAAAAGACAGTAGAATACCTCCAAAAAGAAAAAGAGATTGATATGAATGCAATATATCAGTTTGAGTTGAAAGAAATGGAATTGCTTGATGTTGGATCAAGTGAATCTAAAGATGAAGATTTAGAAGAATAAAACTAGTTTTTTATTTTTGAATTAAATTGTTTTCTAAAAACAAAGCTCAAAATAGGATTAATCAAGTATGGAAATGAATTTTTTATCCAAATAACACCTCGTGCTGCTGCAGGAACAATAATTTCCAGACGTGGAGAATTTGCAGCTCTCAAAATTGCTTTTGCAACTGTTTTATCGCTTATAGATATTGGTGAGTATTTAGGTATTTTTTCAAAAGATGGATGATTAAAGAATTCTGTTCTAACCATTATCGGACTTACAACAGTAATTCCAATACCGATTCCTTTAAGCTCATTTTTCAAACCTTCTGAAAAACCTAACATAGCAAATTTTGATGCACAATAAGATGCAATTCCGGGCAAACCCATGCTAGCTGCAACAGAAGCTACATTAACAATATGACCTGATTTTTTTTTGATCATTAACGGAAGAAAATTTTTGATGCAATAGATCATGCCAAAATAGTTTGTTTGCATTTGAGATTCAATTTCTTCAATTGTCAAATTAGCTACTGAACCATAAATTGCAAATCCAGCATTATTTACCAAGATATCAATTGAATCAAATTTTTCTAAAACAAATTTTGACATTTTTTCAACTTCAATTTTATTCGATACGTCACATTCACAAACTAGAATAGATGTATTGAATTTTTTTAGATCTTCAGCTATTTGTTCCAATTTATGTTTTCTTCGTGCAACTAGAATTATTTGAGAGCCACGTATAGCAAACTGTTTAGCGGTTTCTTTACCTATCCCTGATGAAGCACCTGTTATGAGAACAACTTTATTTTTGAAATCCATAAAGTAAAAAAATCGTTAAAAGATAAAGTGGTTTCTATGATTTTTCTTGTGTTGAGAGTTTACTTAGAGCAAGTTTTACGAGTAAAAGCCATGTTATCATCATTGGTACATAATAAGTTGCAATTCTCCAACCAATAACAGCGTTCCAAGCAATTGTTCCATCTGGAATTACAAAATTGAATGGATCCAAATTATTTAGGTAAGCAACTATGCCAAACTCAGCTAATCCGGAACCACCTAAGGTGATTGGTAAATTTCCAATTGCATTTGCACCCATTACAGCCATGATTGAATCAAAAACGCCAATAACGTATCCTGTTCCCATTGCAATTATCATAAATGATATTCCATAGAATGTCCAAGATGCAAGAGAGAAGAAGAAAGATATTGTAAAGACTTTTTTTGACTCTTTCGTTCTAAGATTTTTCCTACTCATTAAACAAACTTCTTCCATCCAAGAATTTGTTTGTTGAATATATTTTTCTCCTTTTTCTTTTCCAAATTTCTTGGTTAGATTAACAAAGATTTTTGGAACTTGAAAAGTTTTTTTGGATGATAAAAAAAACAAAATCATCCACAATAAAGTTACAGTAAAACTAATTCCTAAAACTATACCACCTACAAGATAAGCTCCATGCATCAATGCAAAAATTCCTGCCATAATTGATAGTAATCCTCCTGCAAAAACTTCACTAACTATATCCATTATTGCAATCCAAGTTGATTTCGATGGTGGAACTCCTTTTTTGTGTAAATAGTAAATTATGATAAATTCTGCCCCAACAAACATTGGAGTGGTAAATTTTATAAATTCACTGCCAATTCTAACACCGCCTAACTTCCAAAAGGAATCAAATTTTCCAAGATATTTACGTGAAATATATGCAAATTTTATTCCTTGAAGACCTAATTTTACCATCATTGCAATTACAGCTGAATACAAATGGAAAAATTCCGATTGCCAATATGTCTTCAAATTTTATGTCAAATTGAATTGCGATGATAAAAATTGGAATAAGAGTTGCCGGAATAGCAATAATTCTCCAATTCATTGATAATTTTTTTATCCATTCAAATATGAAAGTTGATTAAAATTTCAAAATGATAATATTTTACTCTTATTTCTAGGCATAAATTTTGAAAAGTCTCTGGAATTAGTTAATTGATAGATTTTTTGAAGGTCTAGTAAAAAATTTCAAGATAATGGATGAACTTTAAAGATGTAATTCTAAAAATAACTAGTTTGAAATATAAACAAAGATTGAAAGTTTAGACAGTATTGAAATCAATTTTTGTAACAGGAACTGCTGGTTCAGGAAAGTCGCTTCTAACCTCAATACTAAGTGAATATTATACTAAAAATGGTACCTTTGTTGCTGTATTGAATTTAGATCCAGGTGTAAGGAATTTACCCTATACTTGTGATGTTGACGTTAGAAATTATGTTGATATTGTAGATATTATGCAACAATATGATCTGGGTCCTAATGGGGCGGTAGTTATGGCAAATGATCTGATTGCTTCAAAAATTGATGATATTAAAGAGGAGATTGACAAAGTGAATCCAGATTATTTAATTGTGGATACACCAGGTCAGATTGAATTGTTTGCATATCGTTCAAGTGGTCGTTATGTTGTAGAAAACATTTCATCTGAAGAAAAAACAAACATATTTCTTTTCGATGGTGCATTAATTACTACACCAGTAAACTTTGTCTCAATTGCTCTCCTTGCTACATCAATAAGATTACGTCTAAATTTACCAGCCATTAACGTTATTACCAAAACAGATCTAATAAGTTCTAAATTACAAGATATCATACATTGGTCTAGTAATATGAAATTACTAGAGGATGCTATTGCAAAAGAAGCAGACGGAGAAACCTACAGTTTAACTACAAATATTTTGCGAGGGTTAAATCTCGGTGGTTTTTCCCAAGGATTAATTCCAGTTTCTAATGTTACTGGTAATGGATTGGAGAACTTGGAAGGGGCACTTAGCAGAATTCTTAATTTGGGTGAGGAGGTAGAAGATTAGTTGAAATCAATTACTGTAAAAGCACCATCTTCAACTGCAAATTTGGGTCCGGGATTTGATGTATTTGGATTAGCAGTTGATGCTTTTTTTGACGAGATTACTTTGACAAAAAAGAAAAGTGGAATTAATATTGTTACCGAGGATACTATTCCAATAAATCCTGAAAGCAATACAGCCGGATTGGTTGTTAAAAATATGATAAATAAATTCAAAATTAAAGATGGAATAGAAATTAAAATTAAAAAAGGTGTTCCCCCAGGATTTGGAATGGGAAGTAGTGCAGCCTCTGCAGCAGCGACTGCTGTTGCATTTGACAAGCTGTATGGATTGAAATTAGATGAAAATACGCTTGTAGGGTTTGCAGGATCTGGCGAAAAGGCTAGTGCTGGTTCTGTTCATTTTGATAATGTAGCAGCATCAGTTTTAGGAGGTTTTGTGATAGTACGAACAAATCCTCTAAATGTAATCAAGATCGAACCACCAAAAAATCTTAGAATGTGTATTGCAATTCCAAAGCTTGAAGTTCCAAAAATGAAAACCAAAGTTTCTCGAGGCGTAATCCCAAAAAAGGTGAATCTAGTTGATAGTATTAAAAATTTATCAAATGCTGCAGCAATTGTTGCAGGTTTTATGAAAAAAGATCCCAAGTTGATAGGAAATTCCATACAAGATGTGATTGTAGAACCTGCGAGGCAACATATGATACCGGGATTTGTTAAAGTTAAGGAGAATGCCATTAAGGCAGGTGCGTTTGGTGTGACTATTAGTGGTGCAGGTCCTTCAGTGATTGCATTTTCAAAAAGTTCTGCTAATTTAAAAAAGATAAGTTTGGCAATGTCAAAAGGATTTACAAGTGCTAACATTGAATCTCAAACAGTAATTTGTAAACCAAGTAAAGGTGCCTTTGTAAATAGAAAATAATTTAAAGATAATTTATGAAAAAAGCAGTAATTGTGTTTAGTGGCGGAGTAGATTCTGTTTGTGTAGCTAGTTATCTTAAATCAAAATATGAACTTTATGGAATTACTTTTTCATATGGTCAAAAAGCACAAAAGGAAATTATTGCAACAAGAACTTTTGCAAAAAAGTTTGGACTAAAACAACACAAGATTATAGATATCAGATTTATGAAAGAATTGTATGGCAATTCGAATGTTTTAACTAGTGCAAAGAGAAAAATTCCGAAAAAATTTGATTATTCTATTGTTGTTCCAATTAGAAATGCAGTTTTTCTATCTATTGCTTCAGCCTGGGCCTTTACTCTTAATGCATCATTTGTAGCATATGGTGCGCATACTGGAGATAAGCACTATCCTGATTGTAGACCCATATTTACAAAAAAGCTTGAATCTGCTTTTAATCAAGGTGAAATTGATGGAATAAATTTAGGATTACGAAACAATATTAAAATCTGGTCACCGTATATGGAAGGTCTTTCAAAAAGTGATTTGTTAAAAATAGGTTTTAAAACAATAGGTGATTTTATTTTCAAAACTTGGAGTTGTTATTCAGGTGAGAAATATCATTGTGGTATTTGTGAATCGTGTAATAATAGAAAACAGGGTTTTGAGAAAGCTGAAATTATAGATAAAACAAAATATCTAAAATAAATCTAGTATTTATTATCAAGAATTTTCTTTTTGAAAATGAAATTTCTAATTATAATATACCAAATAAAAAAGATTCCCCCCACAATTCCCATAAATACATAATTTTGAATTTCTGGAGTTAATCCTTTGAACGAATTTGTAATTTCTCTTGAAACTAACATTGAAATTGCAAGTACAATTCCAAATTCAAGTGCATACCATGTCCAGTTAGGCCATGATTCTTTTGGAATATGAACATTAGGATGTGCTCCCATAGTTTTTAGGTAAAAGATTGATTATTTAATTTTTCAGGAGACTAATGTGATTCAACTGAGGCATGCCTCCTAATCATGGTAATAACACTCTCCTTTTCTTCTCTATTTTCATAAATTCCTCTATATGCAGACGAAGTAAGCGTTGCATCATTTCTAACTCCCCGCATTTTCATACAAAGATGTTCTGCATCAGCTAAAACTACTACTCCTTTTACACCCTGAGCAAATAGCTCATCAGCTATATTTTTTGTTAGTCTCTCTTGAATTTGTAGTCTTTTAGAGTACTTTTCAACTAATCTAACTAATTTTGAGATTCCAAAAACCCTACCGTTTGGCGAATATGCAATGTGAATTTTCCCAAAAAATGGCAGCATGTGGTGTTCACACATTGAATAAAACTGAATATCACGTGCGATAACTACATCAGAATCTTCAGAGAATTGTATTGATAATTCAGAATCAGATTCGTATCCATCAAAGATCTCTTGATACATATTTGCAATCCTTTCTGGAGTGTCTTTAAGACCTTCACGGGTTGGATCCTCCCCAATTTCTATTATTAATTCTCTAACAAGTTTCTTTACACGTTCTTTATCCATTTGATATTTTGATAGATTTTTTCTAGTATTTGAATCTGACCTGATTTTTTAGCCTGCGACTAAATTTATGGAGCACCAATTAATTTATGAAGTTGGGGAACAACCTTAACGTCATTATAATGTGGATAAACTATATCATACAAATTTAATAGTAAATCCAAGGAAGGCTCTGAAATACCATATGTTGGTTGAATAATGAAACCATTGATATCTTGACGGGAAATAGTGTTGAATATTTTACTGATCAGATCTGTAAAATCGTTCACCTTAGTTTTGGAGCTTACTACTATTTTGATATATGTGGTTTTTTTATAAGCAACAGATAATTTGAGACATTTTAGTGCATTTTCTATTAATCTTTCATAATGACTAATATCGACAAATTCAGAGTCTGCTGTTTTAAATTCTATTTTAATAATATCAAAAAATGGTAGTACGTGATTGAATCTATCAGAATCAAAGCATGATGATTCGAGATAGGTTGGAATTTTTTTTGTTTGAATATATCTTGCAAGTTCAGCAACTGCATTATGCTGAATTAATGGATCTCCTCCTGTGAAATTTACTTTGTAAGTCTGATTTTTAAGATTAAAATCAATTAACTTACAAGCATCCTCTATTGTGTATTCTTTTCCTGAATCAAGAGGAAGTGACTCTTTAGTATCACAATAAAAGCAAGTAAATGGACAACCAGCTAATCTGACAAAAAGAGTTTTTGTACCAAAAAGAATTCCTTCTCCCTCAATTGATGTAAATATTTCAAATAATCTAACTTTCAAGTAATTATAGTGATTTTTTTCATTATTTATTCAATTAGTTAATGCATTACTGGTTCTTTGGTATAGAATAAACCAGAGATAAAGAAGACCACTCCTAAAATCCCAATTAGACTTCCCACAAATTCTATTGTGTTTTGCATTTCATTCTGAAATGGAGCCAGTAACCATGCCATCAAAGCACCCACAATAATCATTGGTATTCCTACTCCAACAGTAATAGATTTAGAAGCCATGTTGAATTCTGTTTAGAAAATCTATATGAAGTTTATGATGATTAATCTTTGAATTATCCTAGTAAGGTTGTTAGCGATCGTAATAATTCATTTGCCATGTCAATTTCACCTTGTGATAAAAGACGTTTGATGGTCTGAATTGTTATTTTGGCATCTTCTATTTCAGTTTGATTTATTTTACCAGAATCAGATAAATTGACTAACATTTTTTCAACTTGTATAACTCTAGATTCTAGCCGATCATTTTTTGTTAATTCAAATTGCGTTTTAATGGAAATAATTTCTCTTACTTGTTTAATTATCTCACGTGAATCTGTTGCAAGTGAAAGATTTTCTCTAGCAACTTCAAGTTGTTTTATAACATCCTCTGATAATTTTTGAGTTTTTGCGTTTTCAATTAATCTGTCGAGTTGTTCAATGTATGTTTTAGCATATTCTTTAGCACGGGATTGTTCGTGTTGAGATGATTGTTCACGAATTTTTTGATTGAGATCAACAATAATTTGTTTAATTTTATTAATGGTTTCCTGTGATTCATTGAACTGATTATCTGTAATTTGTTTTTTTGCTGTTATAAAGAGAGTATCTAGCTCAGAAAAGTCAATTAATGCATTATATTTTTTAGCAATTGCTTTCAGATTGTTAGAATAATCCTGCATTCTAAGAAGATCACCTGAGGAATCTTGTACTGCAATTTTATTTGAAGTCGATTCTAGTTTAGGAATTTGATTAGTTAATTGTTGGGATACTTGTTTGAAAATTGCCATTGCAGAAAGAAAATGATCCTTTGCGAAGGAAGTTTCGTTATTTCCAAGAGAGGTTTCTAATGCCATAACTTGTTCAGTTCCATTTTTGAAAAGTTGCTTTATTTCCTCTGATGAGTTTTGGTTTATCTGATTTTGAAGTTGATCTTGAGCTTGTTTTGCAATTTTTAAAAGAATTGATGGGTCAGTTTGTGCGTGAGCAGTATTAGTAATGCCTCCAAAAATTATACTGGAAACAAGTATTAGTAATGCAAATGAGATTATTTTTTTCATTCTTCTTCCTCCACAACTTTTTTTAATCTTACTAAATTTTGCATGTCTTTTTTATCAATTTCAATAACACCTAATCTCTCCAATCTTTTTACAGCTCGCCACATAGTGGTTCTTGGTTGAAGGAATTTTTTTCTCAATTCACTTTCAAATGCTTTTCCTCCATTTTCAGAAATGAATTTAATAATTTCTTTATCATCTTCACGCATTTCAGGTCTAAGAACAAATATGGATTCTGTATCAAAGGATTTAGTTTCAATTGGTTTTTCAGAAATTGGTTCTGCTTGTATAATGGATGGTACAGATTTTGATTGCTTCTTTTTTATCATAAATATGGCAATAAGAGCCTCCAGTTGTGATTGTGCCACCAATAATTCCAACAGTTACAAAATCAAAGGATGATTGGTTTGGAGTTGGTATGGGAGTGGTTGGGTTTGCTGATGCCCCAAAAATATAATTTATTTCAGATGTTCCATTTTTTAGATCAAGTATTGTTTGATCGTTTATTAGTTCCATATTATTTGGTAAAACGCTCATTCCAACTATGACAGTATGTGTTGGCATTAGTAATGTGTAATCAGATGGAGAATTAATCGAAAAGGTCCAAACACGTCCCTCTTTTGAAACTAAATCATGAATATCATAATCGATTTTAAGACTTGAAGAACCAAAAGTATCGATAGTTGCCTTGCTTTCAATTATCTCATCGGAGAGTAAAAAGCCATTGTCTCCCACGGCAACAAAGTTATCTATTGATGAACCAAACAAATCAAGTTCATAATCAGGTAATAGTGGATCTATATCAATTTGATTAGACACATGAACAGATCCATCAGGATAAATGACAAGATTTAGAGGTCGAGTAGAACTGAATGAGGTTTGAATGGGTATTACTAATGACACAAAAATTAAGCCGGCAAGTACCAAAGGCGCCTTAATCATTGTTTTGAGGATACCCTCAGACCTTACAAAAATCATTCCATCCTCCAGGATTACTTCGTTCCTATGAATGGGTGCAATTTCTTGGCTCATTTATTAATACCTTAGATTCATGCTTTCAACTAGTCCTTGGAATCTCTTGAATTCATGAAAGAACTGCAGACCTTTTTCAGTTATCAAGAAAACCCTATTTCTATCATTTTTAACTGACTCTACCAAGCCTGCTTCTACTAGTTTCTCACATTTATCTAGTACTGCATAGTGAGATAGGTTGGCTTTTCGAGAAATTGCAGATACAATTACTCCACTACGACCGCCGTCTGCGGTTACATCTAGGATATCACCCATTATGCCCATTTCGGACCTGTATTGTTGTTTTGACATGCTTTAGTATACAAATATCTAGTTATTGAGGGCCATTTTGAAACTTTGAAGCGGAACACAAAGCGGAACAGGTATTTCATCTCTAAAAATTGAAAATTTAGGGAAAAATCTCAATATTGAAAGAAAAACAACTGAATAGACATGCCTAAATTTTTTATAAAAAATCGGGGATTTTTTTAAATTGAAGGAAAAAAGAATTTTTAAAAAATTTTGAATGTTTTTCAGATTTTTTCTGCCTTTTTTTATGATTTTAGTATATAAAGAACAGGTCTATTCCCACCCTTCCTACTTTATTATTCTTCTAGATATCGATAAAATTAACAATTTATTATAAAATAATTAGAAATCTAAAATTCAGGGATTGATTTCCCATATTTTGTCATAGATAGACATGCTGGTAGTCAAAATCAATGAATAAAACTTCAATCTATGAAAAAATAATTGTGGCAAACATTGAAAAACTGGATAAAATATTGCTCAAAAATGATCTAATAGTTCAATACTAATTTTCTTTGATAAAAAAAGATTAGAAATAATGGAATTCTAGATATAAATTAAAAATCATCAAGAATGATTTTTTAAGAAATTATCAAAATTTGAAGAATAAATGAACCTTTTTTACATATTGAATTATAGCCTGAAGATCTTAAAATGGATTAAGATAAGTGGCTTCAAATAGGCATTATAAACATAAATGCAGAAAATCTTCATATCTTTAATCAAGAGATTAAATTTCTATTGATGTTGTATCATCATTTTCTGTTCAAGGATCAAAAATCTATTCGCAGGATCAGTTCTAGGAAGGATAATAACTTTTTATTCTCATTTTTAAAAGATATCATAAAATGTTTGATAGATTCAAAAAGGAAGGAGGGGAAGAA
Source organism: uncultured Nitrosopumilaceae archaeon (assembly GCA_963825095.1). Lineage (GTDB taxonomy): Archaea > Thermoproteota > Nitrososphaeria > Nitrososphaerales > Nitrosopumilaceae > Nitrosarchaeum. The sequence goes on along the minus strand of CAWGRV010000014.1, from coordinate 245,198 downwards.
ATGACAGAAGAAAGAATGGAAGATGGGCATGCTAATACAAAATCTGGAGGTATTTCATCAAGTGAAATTGTAGGAGAAATTGGAATTGTAGAATTAATAGATAAACGTGCCAAATTGGAGGAAGCAATTGATTATGTTGGTTTAATGATAAAAAATTTAAAAGAGAAGAGAACTATTTTAGAAAAAGATATTGAAGAAGAATCTGTAGATATTAAAAATTTAAAAGAAAAATTAGAAAAAGTAAGCCAATACATTGAAGAGGAAAATAGAGGAATTAAAGAACTTGCTCATAAGAGAAAACAAGTTGAAAATGAGGCAGATGCGGTTGGTTCACTCATTAATAGTTTAAGAGATAGATTATCTGGAATCGATAAAATAATTGATAGTGAAGGCAATAGAGTTAAGAAAATCAAAGAATCAAGAGAATCTCTAGAAAGTTAGGATTTATATTTTAGATCTAGTTTTTTGTATGAAAATTAAAAGGAATGGATTTCTAAATTACCTTCTAAAGTTGTGTTGCTTGTAAAAATTTTTCTTAAATTTATAATCTTTAACTTATTTTTTGATTAACATTTAGTAAAAACTTTGTAACGGACGGTTAAAAATTTTCATAAACTTATTGTAACATTATGACAAATAAATTTCCACAATAATGATAAGTTGTTAATTTTATTTCAATTTACTCCAATACCATTTTTGAATTACCTAATATTTGACGTTATTAATAATCATATAATTTTTTACTAGATTCAGTTCAAATCCCTATTATTAGATTATATTACCTCAATTATTTTTTGAAAAGTTTACTGTTTAACTCATTTAATTTTATTAATTATTTGATCAAGTTCATAAATTTGAAGTTATAATTTTTTGATTTTATATTTTGTATTAATATTCAGATGACTTTAGATTTAATTTGAATCATTAGTATTGTTGGTAATACATTAATTTGGGTTTCTGATCCATCCACATTGCAAATCTGGTAAAAGAATTAATCTAAGAAATTATATTTAATATCAAAGATAAATCCTATTTTCAGAAAATAAAATTTGGTAGTAAAAATATGAGTTGCTAGAGATTTAGGATTGATATTCGTTGTGGATGGATTTTTTGGATGTGATTTGAAACTACAGAATTGTTATTTAGCGATTCTCCGCATAGTGGACATTTTACCATTCTATGATTGTGTGGTTAAAAAGTTTGTATTTAAATATTTTTTTTAAGCCTAAATTTAAAAAAATTACTAAATTTTGTTTTTTCAAATCTTTTTAAGCATAGAGTGAAGATGAATTTCTGAATTTATGGCTCAAAATGTAAGTCCAAGTGATAGGTGTAAACGTTGTAACAGAGGCTCAATTTTGACTGATTCGAATACCGGAGAGATGTTTTGTTCAAAATGTGGATTTGTTGCTACAGAAAGGGTAGAACAAGATGGCCCAGAATGGAGATCTTTTTCTAAGGAAGAAGGAGAGAGTAGAACTAGAACGGGAACTCCAACTTCTTTGGCTATGCACGATATGGGACTTGCCACAATAATTAATCCTCAAAACAAGGATGCTACTGGAAAACCACTTACTGCAGCAATGAGAAGCACAATTGAAAGATTAAGAAATTGGGATAATAGAAGTCAAGTTCATGAACCTGTTGATAGAAACTTTAGACAGGCTTTCAGTGAATTTGATAGACTTAAAACAAAACTTGCATTATCTGATGCTGTAATCGAAAAAACTGCTTATATTTACAGAAAAGCATTTGACAAGGGGCTTGTAAGAGGGCGTTCAATCCCAGGTCTCATAGCAGCATCTCTTTATGCTGCATGTAGAAATACAGAAACTCCCAGAACACTAACTGATGTTGCAAATGGAATCAACATAAAGAGAAAAGATATTGCAAGATGCTACAGACTACTCTTAAGAGAATTAGAACTGAAAATGCCAGTTGTTGATCCTGTTAAATGTATCTCTAGAATTTCTAGTATTGCAGAGCTCTCAGAAAAAACAAAAAGAAAAGCAATAGAAATTTTGGAACATGCTACTAAAATTGAACTTTCAGCAGGAAAAGATCCAATGGGATTAGCTGCTGCTGCATTATATTTGTCTTGTGTAATAAATGGTGAAAATAAAACTCAAAAAGATATTGCAGTAGCTGCAGGAGTTACAGAAGTAACAATTAGAAATAGATACAAAGGCCTAAAAGATTCATTGGAATTATAAAAAGAAATTTCTTTTATAAGAGAGTTTATAATTAATTTAAATGAATAAAAAAATTTTTGTTTTGGTAATGGTGGTAGTAATAGTTGTAATAGGATTTTCCTTTAATCAAAATGTTGGAAAAAAAAATAATACAGTGTTTCATGTTACTTTGGCAAATCCTGATTTATATAAAAATGGAATTTATTCCAATTCATTTGATGTTAATAAAGGAGAATATATTTTCAAATTTGTTCCAAATGGTGATAGTCCCCAATCTTTAACCATTTTATTAAAGGGAGAAAACTACAATTTTTCTGAAAATTTTAAGTTGAAAAATACCTTGCATAAAACAGGAATTTCAGAATATTATACATGGGATTATGATGGACTAAAGGAAATTTCTATTTCAACTCCACAAAAGATGACTATTGAGATTAATTCAAATGGGAATGATTTAGGTTCTGTATCGGTTGATATTGTTGAAAATTAAAGGCGTTTACCCCTTAAACTGCAGAACTTTGAGAGATTCCCTCTCGTGGTCAGATCGTTAAAACGTCTGATTGCCTTTTTCGTTCTGCGGGGTAACGCTATTTTAGTCGATAGGAATTATATCCTTCGGCATTGTTTTCTATAGTAACTTCAATTATTTAAGATTTAACATTAAAATTTATAATTTTATATAGATTTTTATAAATAATTTTTGTTATTATGTGAGGAGGATTAAAAGACTAATTCAAAATGATTTCAAAAAGAAATCATATAAAAAAATGAAATATGAGATTGATTTTAGAATGGAAAATAAATTCCCATTAAATTTAATCTTGAAAATAAATTTAATTTTTGAATGGTGATTTGGAAAAATATGGAATAATAAATTTACTATCAAATTACAAGAAATCATTATGTGATAGGAAAATCCTTGTAATTTTAAACAATGTAAATTTAAAGGCTATAAATTACGAAATTTAATGAAAAAAATATTGAGATTATCTGGGAAAGTTGCAATCATCACTGGAGGAAGTAGAGGTATTGGATTTGCAACTGCAAAAATTTTTGTAGAAAATGGTGCAAGTGTAGTTATAACTTCAAAAGATTCAAAGCGGTTAGAAAATGCAGTTAGTCAGCTTTCAAACACAATCGGAATAATAGCTGATATTAGAGATGAAAATGATGTTAAAAAAGTTGTAGAACAGACTATTGAAAAATTTGGTAAATTAGATATTTTAATAAATAATGCAGGAATTTTTCCACAGATAAAACAATTACATGAAATTGATGAATTTGAATGGAATGATGTTTTAAATGTAAATCTTACAGGACAGTTTAGATTTACAAAAATGGCGATACCTTATCTAAAAAAATCCTCAGGATCAATAATCAATATATCATCAGATGCTGGACTAAAGGCATATCAAGGATTTAATGCAGATGCGTATTCTGCGGCAAAGGCTGGATTAATTATTCTTACAAAATGTTGGGCATTAGAATATGCAAAAAACAAAATTCGAGTAAATTGTATTTGTCCCGGTGTAGTTGATACTGATATGACAAAACCATTTATGAAAACTGAAAAAGATAAGGATTTTTTAAATAGTGAACATCCTATAGGAAGGATTGGTCAACCAGAAGATGTGGCTAAAGCAATTTTATATCTAGCCTCTGATGATGCTTCATGGGTTACTGGTTCTATACTTGTTATTGATGGGGGAGAATCAGTTAAATAGATTCACATGGATTTAATACCGTCAAAAAGATACTGAGATTGATGCTAGATAAGAAGAAAAAGGCTAAATTAATAATTTTATTAGGAGTAATTTGGGTAGTCATTACTTTACCATTACCTTGGATAGTTAATAATCCCCAAGTATCAGAATCTCAATTTAATATTATAATAACAATTATTGGAGTAATGTCAATTCCATTTATCGTCCTGGGAGTTGTCTGGACATTAAAACCAGAATTAACTACTTAGGTAATCCTGTTGAAAAATATTCCAATTTTAAACAAACTACCAGAATTAGATATTGCTATTGAGGCTGCCAATAAAGCTGGAAATTCAATTTTAGAAATATATGAAGGAAAATATGAAACATTCACTAAAAGTGATGATTCACCAATAACAGAAGCTGATCTTAAAAGTAATGAAATTATTAAAGCTATTTTATCAAAAACGAATCATAAAATTTTATCTGAAGAAGATAAAGATGATCAGGTAAGGTTATCAGAAGATGTTATTTGGATAGTCGATCCTCTTGATGGTACTTCTGATTTTATAGACAAGACTGGAGAATTTACAGTAATGATTGCACTTGTAAAAAATAAAAAACCAATTATTGGTGTTATTGTTTGGCCTACTGAAAAAATTATTTTTGCAGCACAAAAAGGTGGTGGAGCGTTTAGATTTTCAAAAGGAATATGGGAGAAAATTTCAGTTACCAAAGTTTCAGAACTTTCAAAATGTAAGGCTATTGGATCAAGACATCATCTTTCAGAAAAAGAAAAAATGTTTATTGAAAAATTAGGGATTAAAGATTTTACTAGTATAGGAAGTTCACTAAAAGTAGGGAAAATTAGTTCGGGCGAAGCAGAAGCATATATCACGACAACAAATAAGATGAAAGAATGGGATTCAGCTGCATCATATTGTTTAATTTCTGAAGCAGGTGGTAAGATGACGGATATGTCTGGAATTGATCTTACATACAATAATAAAATTGTCAATCATCAAAATGGGATTTTGGTAACTAATGGATTAATTCATGATAAAATAGTTGAAGAATTTAAAAAATTAAAGTAGGTTTCTTTTCCTAAGAAATTCCCTTATTTTTTTTGCACTTTCGGTGAGTGATTCATGTTCTGTGTCAATTAATAAATCTGGATTTTGTGGAGCTTCAAATGGGTCATCAATTCCTGTAAATCCTTTGATTTCTCCTTTTCTTGCTTTTGCATACATTCCTTTGACATCTCTTTGTTCACATTTTTCAACTGAACATTTAACATAGCATTCAGCAAATTGGTCATCTGAATTGATTATTTCTCTTGCATTGTCTCTATTTTCCTTGTATGGTGAAACAAGAGATACTGCTGATGGAACTCCATGTTTTAGTAGTAATTTTGCAAGATGAGCTACTCTTTTGTTGTGTTCATCTCTTCCTGCTTTGGAAAAGTCTTTTGGTGAAAACCATTCCCTTAGTTCATCTCCATCAAGCATTGCTAGGTTTGGAATGTCCTTTTGAAGTTCTTTAACAATTGTAGTTTTTCCTGAACATGGTAAACCTGTCATCCATAAAACAAATGGTTTCATGTTCTGAAATTTTTCAGATAGGTCTTAAAGAGCTTACGTTACAAGCCAATAGCAATAATAAAGCTTTTAGATTTTAGCAATTCATTGCATATTTGGTTTAATTATAATAATAGGTGAAACTAATCACACTTCCTTTCTTTAATGATGTTTATTTCATCAAATTCTATACTTTCAAAAAACTATTTGTCAAGATTTAATCTTATGATTAATAATTTGGATGTATTTTTGGTTATACTGAGTAAATAATCTAATTTTATCTTGAGCTAAAGCCATAGCTCCAGGTCTACTATTAATGGATTTATCCGCTAATTGTTGTTCAATTAAAAGTTGTTTTAGATCTTCTTTGTTTTTTGATTCAAGATTATTGAGTAATTTTTGAAATTCATTTTCTAGTAAATTCTTTGTATCAGGAATTGCTGGAGGATTTGCTCCTACAATTTCTTTTATAGTAATTTTCCCAAATATTTTTTTGTCTAATTTAGTCAATATTAAAAACTGCATTTAGTCTTATAAATTCAATTTGGTTTTATTAGACATTTTTGATCCTAATTTCACATAATTATTGAGAACATATAAAAAAATATGTGTATATTATTATTTCCCAAATTTGATTAGGAACAATGTATTAATTTGATATTAAGAGAATAACATTTAGAGTTTCAATTAGAAAATTTTTAAAATTAATAGATGTCCTAGACATAAATTTGAAATTTTATTTTGAAATTGTTAAAAAATTATATTCTTTGTAATTTGATAATAATTGTATATACTAATAATCATGTTCACTGAAGTCGGAACCCAATGCTATTGTTGCAATTACCGTATTTTTAGTTGTTTGAAATTTAATACTTTTATTTGGTAAAAATTGATTGAATATTGCTTTCAATAATTGTTCAGTAAAAAAAGACCAATTAAGACCCAATTCGTGCTGAATAACAAAATGATGTAATTCCCCCTCAGTTCTATGATCAGATTTCATTCCTGATGCTCGTATATAATCTTCCAATGTTTCGATACATCGTTTTAAATCATATTTTCCTTTCATGAAAAGAACAGAATCTTTGATTAACGGCAAAACAACATTAATTATTTCACTAATATCTTTCCCATCCATTTCTGTCCCAAGAGAATCCAAAATTCTTTTAGGAATTGGAATCATTCCCATTTTATCACTAAAACGATCCCAATTTACATATTTTTCAAGAATTTGTTTGACCAGAACATTTTGTGATATGTTTTTGTTCATTGCCTCTGTTTCTAGCTCTTCTACAATTTTAGTCGGTAATCGATAAGTAATGCTACGTGTTATTTCTTTTTTTTTAGGATGAATTTGTCTATTAGTAGGTGAAGATTTCAATGTATATTGCTACTTTATTGAGTATATATGATATTATTATAAAATTTTAAATTATTTTGATAAAAAAGAGGATTATTGTTTTTTAAAGAAAAACTCATCTTTTTTTTCTAGATCATCCACATATTGATCCATATCTAACTTGAATTCTTCTTCATCAGCATAAGCGCGTTCTGCATGTTCGCTAATATCTAAACCAGCATCTTCGACTTCTGGTGATACCCTTACTCCAACTAGGAATTTAATGACCTTCATTATTATCCATGTACCAAAAAATCCTAATGCTCCTGCAACTCCAACACCAATTGCCTGAATTCCTAATTGACTTGGATTGCCAAATAGTAAACCATTTGGTCCGTTTGGGTTTATTGCCGTACTTGCAAATATTCCAATTGCAAGGGAACCTATAATTCCTGCAACACCATGTACTGAACTAACATCCAATGCATCATCTATCTTTAATTTTTCCTTAAAAAGTATAACACCAGAATATGATGCAATACCTATAGCTATACCAATAACAAATGAATGTTCTACGCTAATGTATCCTGATGCGGGCGTAATTCCTGCAAGACCTGCAATGGCGCCATTAACTGCAGCAATAACAGAAGGTTTTCCGGTCCTCATCCATGATAATCCTACCCAAATTAATGCCGAAACTGAAGAAGCCATATGTGTTACAATTACTGTGTTTCCTGCTAGAGAACCAGATGCTAATGCACTTCCAGCATTAAACCCAAACCAGCCTAACCAGAGGAGTGCTGATCCCGTTACAGCTAAAGGTATGCTATGTGGAATTTCAATTGCTGGACCAAAGAATCTTCTACGACCAAGCACCATTGCTGCTGCAAGTGCACCCATTCCAACGCTGGTGTGAATGACTATTCCTCCTGCAAAATCGACTACACCTAGCTGTGATAACCAACCACCTCCCCATATCCAGTGAACTAGAGGATAATAGATTAGAATCGACCAAGATGCTATGAAAATTATAAATGAACTAAATTTCATCCGTTCTGCAATTGTACCTGTTAGAAGTAAGGGAGTAATTGCAGCAAACATTAATTGGAATTTTACAAATAATACTCCTGGAATTGTTGGAGCATAATGAAGCGTATCATCCCATGGTACTCCCTTTAAAAATACCCAGTCTAAGTTACCCATTATTCCACCTGTTTCATCTGGACCAAATGATAAACTAAAACCAAAGACAAACCACATTACACTAAGTAATGCTAATCCACAGAAAATTTGCATAAAAACCGATACTGCATTTTTTTTTCTTAATAAACCAGATTCAAAAAGGCCTAGTGCAGGGATCATTAAAAGAACTAAACTTCCTGCTACAAGCATCCATGCAGTATCACCCGAATCAATTGGCATAATATTTTTGAATCTCTAAAACTAAATAATAATAACGAAATTAGATTATTATTTGATTATCACATGATTATCAAAATCTGAAACTATTATTTGTGAAAAACCTTTCAAGATTATCAAATGCTAAGAATTGAAGCCCTACTTGGAAACAACGATGTGATGGCAATTAGTGAAGCGTTAAGGAAAATTGACATTGGAGGCTTAACAGTTACTAAAGTTAGGGGGAGAGGTAAACGCTTACCAGCCCAAATTCATGCTGCCAAAGGAAGCGCAATATTTCAACCTCAATTCAGTGAGAAATATGTTATTGTAGTAATGATTCCTGAAAGTAAGGAAGATGAGGTAATAAACATCATTAAGGAAAAGGGAACGGTAGGAAAAATTTTTGTTTCACCAATTTTGCGAGCAATAGATATTGCAACTGGAAATGAGGGAGAAGAAGTAATTTAATTAAAAATCTCTGAAATTATTTTCATATACAATTGATGAGTGTTTTAGTTGTTTTTCCATAGTTGGAAGATATCCTACTATACAATGATTGACAAAATCACTAAATGATTTTATTCTAAAATTCATTTGTAATTTTTCTTGATTATCCTCATAAATTTTTTCGAGTTTAATCAGTGTAAATTTTTGAAGGGGAACAAGCCTACTTCTCTTAACTAGTGATTTTGGGGAAAAATAGGTTTCTTCTGATTCAAGATCTTGTTGTGCATTAAGAGTTCCAAGATCAACAACTTCCTCCATTTCCGAAATGAAAATTTTGCCTGTGTTACTACCAGAGAATCCTGATTGTTTTGAAATCAAATTAATTACTTTTCTTGCATCCTTTTCTGAAACAACTAGTTCTATTTTAGAAAGAGGAATTATTTTAGTAATATCAGAACCTATTTTTGAAGATGATTGTTTCTCTAAAAATTTGCTATCCTCCAAATTTCGTCTTTCTATAATTGAATAACCCATTTTATTTAATTCACTAACAATTAAAGGATAATTAGATCGCTTAATTATTGCCTCAATTTTTTTCATAAAACAAAGTAAAATTTTACTTATTTATTATAGTAGCTAATTATCAGCCTTGAAACTTAAATTCATCTCAAAAATGACAGAGTAATTGTAAATTATTTGTAATATTGTTTGTATTACAATAAAAGGAATTATTTTTAATCTGAATACATTTAATTTGTAATTGTCTATTCGTTGGAATTTTCTCTAATTATATACACAGTAATTCCTTCTAATCATCTAAAACTCTATTATTTATTTTTCAAACTGATTTTGAAATTGAGTAAAAATTTATTCGTCAATTAATATTCCACTAGATAAAAAAGATGTAATTATTGCAAAGTATTTGTTAATATGATAATATAGCATGTCATGTTGTATACGATAATTAAGATGTTTATCAGGAAACAAAAATAAAAAATCTAGGACTAATAGTATAAGAGTTGAATTGTAAAAATCAAAAATAGGTTTATTCATGCCTAGAAAGCAACCAGAAACTTATAAGAAATCAATCCTAGTAAAAACATGGCAATTCCGGATGACATAAAGGAATACATTGAAAAAAATATAAAATTAATGATATCTCAGACAGAAACTTATCTTCCATTTATTAAAGCCGCGTTTCCATATTCACAAAATTTAGCAGATGGGGTTTACAACCTAATAGCAGGTAGTGCATTATCTGTTTTTATTAATCAATATGCAATGAGAATGAAATATCCTTCAGCTGAAGATTTCTCAGAATTTGGGAAATTAGCATTAAAATATAGAGAGAAAATAGATCAATTCTTCAAATAGTTATTCTATTTTTATTTTATGGCTAGAAATTTTTTTGGGAATAATTATTTTTAATCTTCCATTTTCAAATTTTGCAGAGATGTTATTGTTATCAATTTTACCTGGGAGAATAATTATTTTTTTAAAATATTCAAATTTTGTTTTTTTACCCAATTTTTCTTCAGAATATGTTTCTTTTAGTTTAGCTTCTACACTAATGGAATCTTCATCAAATGTAATTTTAATATCCTTTTTGTTTACTAGAGGCAGATCAAACTCAAGCAACCAGTGAGTCCCATATTCTCTTAAACAAGAAAGTGGAGAAAGGATTTGGCGTTCAATATCATCGTTAAATATTGAGCTGATTGATGATGTAATTGCAATTTCAAATTCTTTGGGATTTTTTTCATTCATAATCTCACCGATAAATTTGGGGAGCTCTGGTAGGTTGGTTTTCCTGTTGTTGTAAGGTGCGTATTGTTTCTTCCATTAGATTTCTATGTTGGATTCTTAATCGTTCCATTTTCTTTTGTATATCAATTGTATCTACTTTAATATTCAGAATTTTGGCTAATGTTGTTATTGCTATAATAGAAGCTTCAGGATCAGGAAAGAATGGATGACATTCAGCATATAAAATCATTGTAGGTATTTTGGATTTTCTAAAAACTGAAATTATTGCTGCATCAGCTCCAAAAATTGAACCCGTTAAAAATTTAGAAATTTGATTTGTATATAGAATTTCTTCTAGTGATTGATGTGTCACCAATCCGTATATTTTTGGAGCTTTTGGATCTCCGTTGATTGTTTCCATACCACTAACAATAATTATTTTTTGAATAGTATTTTTTTTACAATATTGTAGTATAGACTCAGCAAAATCATGTGCTAAATATGGATCAAATGGAAGATCCGACATAACTACAAAAATATTGTTTTGTTTATAGATTCTAATTGGATGGAGAATTTCTCCATCCTCAACAAACAATGTTGGTGGAAGATCGGGATGATCTATTTCTCCAATCTGTTTCATGCCTAAATTATTTATTAAATAAGAAATTGTAAAAGTTCCTACAAGGCCGTTACTTGGAAAACCAACTAGTAGGACGTTTTCTGGAGATATTTTTTTGCTAACTTTCATAATTAGAATATAGGTAATCCAATTTTTCTAATACTTTCCTTTGATCTATTTTTTGCTCGCTTAGTTAATGTTTTTAATAATTTTTCACTCAAGTCCTCTAAAACTTCACTTAAATCAAATCCAACTGAAACAAAAATTAAAGGTGTATGATGTGAAGTAATAATCATAATAGATACTTCATATTTCCCTTCTTTTTTGTTTCCAGTTCTCTGTTGCTTTATAGCAACTCTAGCTTCATGTATGTTTGAATAGACTTGTTGCAATCTTTTGAGAGTCTTTTCAAATTTTGAGCTAATCAAATTTACAAATTGTTGATCTTCTGGCATCCCAACAATGTATAATGGAATTGGAGTTTCTAATTTGGATGCAAGTAAATTTAAAATATCTTTAAAAGTAATAATACCTTGCAGAGCACCCCATAAACTAACTAGACAACATGTTGTATCTGTTTTAATCATTGAACTAATAATTTTATTTAAATCATCATTTGGTGAACATTGAGGAATTCTTGTACTTCCTGTATTACCAATTTTAGATTCTAATGCATGCTCAGTTTTTCTAATCATAGATTCTTTTCCTTGTCTTTCTGAGGGTATGATAGATTCTAGTATGTGATATGATGTAAGAACTTGTTTAATTTTACCTTGATTCATTACAGGTAGGTGATCAATGCGTTTAGTAATCATGACCCTTCTTGCATTGCTAAGATGTTCGTCTGCAGTAATTGTAATTGGATTTTGAGTATAAATGAGATTAGCTTTAATCCACTTGTTATCTTTTGATAAAAGAAGTTTTATAATGTGTTTAGCCGTTACGATCCCAATTATTTGGTTTTTATCAACAACAGGTACTTCTCTTATTCTGTAATGGGTAATTATGTTTGCAACTTTTTGGACAGAATCATTTATGCTTACATGTGGGATTGGATAGAGAAATGGCTCAATTTTCATGGTAGCAATATTCTTTGCATTTAGTAATGCTCTTACATTTGTAGAAAGTACCCTTTTATCATTAAGGTAAAAAACGTCATAAGAATTGTTTTTAGCAATTTTACCAATTACGTGCGAGAGGGTATCCGTTGGTTCTACGGTTGTCGCCTTTGAAATTAGGGATTTGATTTTGGTAGATTGGATATCACCAAAATGAGCATGGATTGTATCAGTAATCATCTCTTTCTGTTGTAAAAACTCCCTAGTTTTAAATTAAAAGAAAACACCTGATTTTCATGATTGATATTCATGATTGATATTGGGGTGGATATATTTAACCAGTAGAATCAATTGTGAGTAATGCTGTTAAAAGATGCAGATCTTAATAAAATCATTATTAAAAGAACGATAACTATTAGTCCAAACGCTAGCTTGTTGGATGCCAGAGAAGTTTTACTAAGACATAATTTGAAACGATTAGTAGTAACAGATTCAAAGAAACATCCAGTTGGAATAATTACAGAAAAAGATATTACGAAAGCAATTTATGCATTAGGAGATAAACCGATCAGGTCTATTAAGATCTCTGGTTTCATGTCAAAAAATTTAATCACAATAAAAAAAACTGATTCAATTTATGATTGTGCAAAACTAATGAAAAAGCATCATATTAGTTCTATAATCGTAGTAGGGAAAAATGATGTGTTGGAGGGATTAGTTACAAAGACTGATCTTGTATCCATTTTTTTGACACATGCAATATCCCCTCTAAAGATTTCAAAGATTATGACCAGAAATGTAGTGACTGTTATGCCTGGAGATTCATTATTGTATGTAGAAAGTTTGTTAATTCATAATAGAATTGCAAGGGTTGTTGTTCAACGAGATAGAGTACCTGTGGGAATTATTACTTATCGTGATTTTGTTCCAGCAAAATTACCTTACTGGATAGCACAAACAGCAGATCCACAAGAAGTTGAAAATTATAAAATTAAAAGTAATATTAATGAATTTCAATCAAATCAATTGAATCATCTTCTTCATTTCAAGGCGGTTGACATAATGTCATCAAATCCAATCACCGTTGAAGCGGATGAAGATGTTGGTGTAGCAGTATTATTAATGATAAGGAATGGAATTAGTGGATTACCAGTTGTTAAAAAATCAAAACTTGTTGGCATTATTACTAAATCGGATATTGTAAAAGCAATTGCTGAAGGTTAGATTATTTTACAATTAGAAGAGAACAAGGAGAGTTATTTGCTAATTTATTTGAAACACTACCTAGGAAGAAGCGTGATGTTGCTCCAAGACCTTTATTTCCAACAATAATTAAATTACATTTTTTATTTTTTGCAATTTTAATTATTTCATTGACTATATTCCCTTCTTTTAAAATTATTTCTGAATCAATGCCTTTGTTCATAGTTATTTCTTTTCCTTTGTTCAAAATCTTATTTCCAAATTTTCGTAAAATTGTAAGATACTCCTTTCGATCCAATAAATTAATTGAGAATGACTTTTCTATGACATAAAGCAATAGTAAATTTCCTTGATAATTCTTGGCTAGATCACATGCATGTAAAAGGGCTTTCTCCGAGAATTCTGAACCATCCAGAGGAACAAGGATATTCATATAAAGAGATCTTTTCATGAAAAACTTCATTGATGATTGATATTTAACAGATTCTTGAAATTTTATTTTAAGACTTATAAAAATAGTAGAGGAAATTTATGAAAAGTTGATTATTATGATTGATAATCTTAATTTGGTATTAAATCAGCAAATGGAAGGTAGTATCTAATGATTAGAAAAAATATAAAGAAAATCCTTGTTCCCTTGGATGGATCCAAAAATTCTCTTAGGGGATTAGACGAAGCAATTTATCTTGCAAGACAATGTCAGGCAACAATTACAGGTTTGTACGTAATTCCGATATATCCAAGAAATTTTACTGATTCAATAATACCATATCAGATTAATCTTATTAAATCCGCTAAAAAATTTATGGAATCAGCAAAAACTGTATCTGCTCAAAAAGGTATCGTTTTTAAAACCAAAATAATTTTTGGAAGTCCAATTGTAGAGATTGATGAAATGGCTAAAGATAAAAAATTTGATATTATTGTTATTGGTTCTAGAGGACAAAGTGGATTAAAGGAAGTTTTCTTGGGTAGTGTAGCAAAGGCTATGGTTCATAAATCAAAAATTCCAGTATTGGTAGTAAAATGAAAATGATGTTTTCAAAAATGTTGACCAAGATTCTTGTTCCATATGATGGTTCTAGATATTCGATAAAAGCACTAGAAAGAGCAATTGAACTTTCACATAATCTTGATTCTGAGCTTTTCTTACTTTCTGTAGTTTATGTGGATTATATTTCACCACCTGGGATGTTAGGATTGGTTAGGACAAAGTCTGAAAAAGATGTTGTAAAAAAATGGGTAAAATCAGTCAGGCTAGACGCAGAAAAAATGTTAAAATCTGCTGTTAAAAAATGTGAGACAAAAGGAGTTTCAGCGTCGTATAGTATAACACAAGGTAATATTACAAATGAAATTTTGAACTTTACCAAAAGAAAAAAAATTTCCTTAATAGTAATTGGTAGTCAGGGTCTACATGGAATTAAAAAGTTCAAGACATTAGGAAGCGTAAGTAGAAAGATTTCAGAGCAAGCGAAATGCCCTGTATTAATAATAAGATAAGTTAGGCTAATTCGCCTAAAAAGTGAACAACATCATTTATGACAATTACTGTTCTATCTTTAGGAACATGGAATAGTTTTTTTGATTTACTTGATGACTGAATTATCAATTTGCTGTAAGGATCTTTAAGAGACTTGTATAGAATTCCTTTCTCTCCTATTGATTGAGACCAGTATGTACTTTGTACAAATGAAATTGTTTCGAATTTAATGATTTGAAAAGAAGAAACCATAACTGAATTTACTATTCTTTTTGCATTCTAGTGATAATTTGATCACAGATTCTTCGCATTTCAGAATCAGAACCAATGCTGCAAATTTTTACTAAATCAGTAGTTGTAACTATTCCTATAACTTCATTGTCTTTTGTAACAGGTAGTTTGTGAATGTTATTTATTTTCATAATTTGTGCAGCCTCCCAAACTGTTTCGTTTGGATTTATTTCAATTAATGGGGAAGACATTACTTCTTCCAATGGAGAAGTTAATAGCTTTTCTTTAGCAGCTATTCGTTTCACAAAATCTCTTTCTGTCAAAATACCTAATGGCAGTTGATTTTTTGTTACAATAATACAACCAATATTCTTTTGATCCATCAATTTAGCAGCTTCCTTAATTGAAGTAGATACATCTAATGTAGTTACTTCACTAATCATTACATCTTTTACAAATGTGTGGGCCATGTGATTATCATAGATTTTCTTCTAATAAATAAGATCCCAATTTCCATGAAAAGAAATTATAAAATGTTAAAAAATTAGTTATTTTACTATTAAAACAGGGATTTTTGATTTGTGCAAAACATAATTTGAAGTACTTCCAAAAAAGATCTCCTTAATGGAACCCATCCCTCTTGAACCTATTACAATAATATCATATGATTTATTATTTGCATAGCTTATGATTTTAGGTCCTTCTTGCCCATAAATTATATCATTATCAAAAAGAATACCATTTTGTGCAGAATGTATTTTTGCCTTTGACATAAATCTGGTAGCATTTTTGAGGAGATATTTTTCAAGGTAAGAAATTTGTGAGTCTGTAATTGGTTTGGAAATTGGAATTACGTACAAACCTGTAATTGTTGCCTGACATTGTCTTGCAAGATAAATTGCTTCGTCTAATCCCCTAAGAGAATTTTTGGATCCATCCAAGGGAACAAGGATTTTCTTTATGTATCGCATAATTAACTTACAAAAGAATTTGATTTAAGACATATTATAACATGTTGGGTTTGATTTTCATTCATGAAATTATACAAACTACTAATATAGATAAAATACCAGATTTATTTGAAATTGATAATGGATGCATCTAAAATTACAGCCAGAGACATAATGACAAAATCAGTAATTGCGGTAGATGTGTCATTGACTGTAAATGAAGCAGCTAAAATGATGGAAGATGCAAAGGTTGGTGCAGTAATAGTGATGGAAAATAATATACCAGTTGGAATAATTACAGATAGAGATTTCGCAATAAAAGTTGTAGCTCATGCCTATCAGATTACGACTCCGGTGAAACAAATTATGTCATCTCCTCTAATTGCGACTAGTTCAGATGTATCAGTATGGTTGGTTGCTGATTTAATGTACACAAGAGGTATTAGAAAATTACCAGTGATAGATAAAAATAAAGTGGTAGGAATTATTACTTCGACTGATCTTGTGAATCAGCTCAGCTGTAGCAACGGATGAAGATATTAGAAAAATGTATCATGAATCTGTAATTAAAGTTTACAAACAATATAGTCCCTATAATTGATTAACCATAAAGTATAGTCATTAATTATTGTCCCCAAAGAAATTACCTAATAGATAATCTCATAGTTACAAAAGGTTTACCGCCTGAAATGCTATAATAATGATATTTAAAGGATTAATGGAATTAAAATTCTCTAACTATGTGATGTTAAATTACTCGTAGTCTTGTAGCTAAAAATATAAATTCCAACCTTTCATTGTAACCTTTCGCTTAATTATTGATAGATCTTAGCATTGTTCAATGCGGTTTTAGTATGTAGGCTAATGTATAGTCTGTTCTTGATATCAAACTTAGGTTTTTATGGGTTTAGTAGTATTCTTAGGTTGAATGACGCTTAAACTACGATGTCAAGACTATGGTTTTGAGTGTGACTTTATTTTAGAAGGACCAAAAACTACAGGATTGTTGGAAAAACTAAGAAAACATTTTGAGGATGAGCATGGAATTGATTACACAACAGAAGTAATTACTCAAATGATTTTAAATCGTGGTTATTCCTTAGAATCTATTCGAAAGGAATAGTATTTTTTAATAAATCAACTTTATTGTTAAGATTTATTACATTGATTTTCATACAGTAATTTGAATTAGGTTATAAATTAATTCAAGGAATTTTTCGTGATCAAAGTTTTATTTTAGTAATAAAATTACCTAATTCAATCTATTTTTATTCTACTAATGGTAATATTACAGGTTACAAATGATAGAAAATTATTCAAATGAATATGATGTTAAGTGTCAATTAGATGCATGTAAAACTTATCCCATAATAACAGATTCTGAAAGAGGAGAAATGTTCTGTGGAGGTTGCGGTCTTGTTTTGGTACAGAATATTATTGATACTTCACATGAGAGTAACGGTTATTCTTCTGAAGATTTTATGAAATTAACAAGAACTGGTCCTGCAACATCATTAACTATGCACGATAGAGGATTATCGACTGTTATTGGTATAAACAAAGATTTTTCTGGTAATAATTTATCAAATAAAACAAAATATGAATTTAATAGACTCCGCACATGGGATCAAAGAAGTAAATCAAGATCAACTGTAACCTTGAGTAAAGCCTTTACTTTATTGAACACAATGAAAACAAAGTTAGCTATTCCTGATAATGTAGTTGAAAATGCTGCATATATTTATAGAAAAATAGTTAATGAAAAACTTACACGTGGGAGAACTTTGGCTTCTTTAGTTGCTGCATCTTTGTATGCTGCCTGTAGAGAAAATAATATACCTAGAACATTAGATGATGTTGCTAAAGCAGGAAACATAGAAAGAAGAATTTTATCCAAAGACTTGAGGACGATTATCAAAAAACTTGGATTAAATCTAAATCAATATGATATTTCATCCTTTATTTCTAAGATTTCAAATAATATGAATTTAAGTGAGAAAACAAAGCGAGATGCATTTATTATTTTAAAACATTGTGAATCTAAAGAAATAACCGCAGGAAAACATCCAGTTGCACAAGCAGTTGCTTCATTATATATTGCATGTATAATTAATGGAGAGAAAATAAGTCAGAAGAAATTTTCGGAAGAATCTGGAGTCAGTGATGTGACTATAAGAAATAGAACTGTATTAATCAAAAAAGCACTCAAGATTACGGAATAAATAAAATGAGCATAAAATTAATTCATTGTGAATGTGGAATATGTAATCATACATCTGATTTAGAATGTATTAAAAAAGAATGTTATTGTTGTTTCAATTTTCATATTAGATCGGGTTAAACTGAAATCTCATATGTTAAATATCGAAGAAAGAGATTTATCAAATATTACTGTTTCAAGTTTAGATATTAAATTCATAATCACTTTAATTTGTTCCAAAATTATTTCATGAAGATTTTTTATTGAATCGTTTAATTCATCAATTTTTATTTCTAAATTAATTTTTTGAACTTTTAGGTCTGTTATTTGCTCTTTAAGATTAGAATTTTCTTCTTTTAGTTTTTTATTTTCTTCAGTAATTCTCTGGATTTTTTCAGATTCGGTTTCGCCAGTTAGTGGTGTAGGAATTGGTTTGGGTTCAGGTAATTTTATTGGTTTGGGTTCAGGTGATGGTTCAGGTAATTGAGGAGGTTTTGGTTCTTGTAGAATTACTTGAGCCAAAATTGGTTGATTGTAAACTAACAATACAAATCCTATTGACAAACTAAAAACGATAATTTTTTTCATTTTATAACATACCATTGCATAATTGAATTAGTTTTTGTATATGAAGATGATTATTGTTTCCTAAGAATGATAAATAAGAAAATTTTAAAAATAAAGTTATTTGAAGAAATCAAATTCTTGATCTCTTTTTTGTTTAGGTAAATCCTCCATTATAGCCTGTACTACTTCATTGTGATTATATGTAAGATGTCGTAAAAACTTTGCAGATTCATCGGCTCTCGTTTTTGGATCTGCAAACAACATTTCAGGTCTACTAAGTTCGTTCATTATGGTGTTACATTCCTTGCATGGCTCAAAATCAAGATAGAGTTTCATTATTTGTGATCAACTTTCTTAGTATTTAGACCATTTTATCGATTGTCATGTGTACCTCTTTTTTTCTGGGTTTTACCTTATCAATTGAATCAAGTAGATCTTGTTGGCTTATTCTGATATCTTTGATATTTCCTGATTTTCCTCCCACATATCGTTTCAATGCTAAAATAGCGGCTCTATTTGTTATAGCCATTATCTCTGCACCACTAAATCCATCTGTTAATTCTACAATTTTTGAGATGTTAACATCATCTGCTAATGGTTTCTTTTTAGTGTGAATCTTAAATATTTGTTCTCGTCCTTTAGCATCTGGATTGGGAACTTCAATGATTCTGTCAAATCTGCCTGGTCTGAGAAGTGCTTCATCTACAATATCTAATCTATTTGTTGCACCAATTATCAAGACATTGTGTAGTTCTTCTAAACCATCCATTTCGGTGAGTATTTGTGATACTACATTTTCTGTTACATGTGAACCAGAATCATTACTGCCCCTTCTTGGTACAAGTGCATCAATTTCATCAAGAAAAATTATACATGGAGCTGCTTGACGAGCCTTTCTGAAAATTTCTCTTACTCCTTTTTCAGATTCACCTACCCATTTTGAAAGTAATTCTGGACCTTTAATACTGATAAAGTTAGAATCAGTCATTGTTGCTAATGCTTTTGCAATCATTGTTTTTCCTGTTCCAGGTGGACCATGAAGTAAGATTCCTTTTGGTGTTTCTACATCAACAAACTCAAAAGCTTCTTTGTGTTTGATTGGCCATTCAATAGCTTCTCGTAAGTTCTTCTTTTAATTCGTCAAGACCACCCACATCATCCCAATCAACATTTGGAATCTGTACTTGAACTTCTCTTAATGCACTTGGTCTTACATCTTTTAGAGCATCTCTGAAATCTTCACTTGTAATTTTAATTTTTTGAAGAATTTCAGTAGAAACTTTTTCCTCATCAAGATCGATTTCTGGAAGAATTCTTCGTAAAGATCTCATTGCAGCTTCTTTACATAATACTTCTAGATCAGCTCCTACAAATCCATGTGTTATTTTTGAAATTTGTTTTAGGTCTACCTTTTCATCAATTGGCATTCCGCGTGTATGAATTGAGAGAATATCATATCTTCCTCCCTCATCTGGAATTCCAATTTCAATTTCTCTATCAAATCTACCAGGTCTTCTAAGAGCAGGATCAATAGAATCTGGTCTATTTGTTGCTCCAATAACTACAACTTTGCCTCGACTTTTCATACCATCCATTAAAGTCAAAAGTTGTGAAACAATTCTTTTTTCAACTTCTCCAGTTACTTCTTCTCGTTTTGGAGCAATGGAATCAATTTCATCAATGAAAATTATGCTTGGAGAATTTTCTTCTGCTTGTTTGAAAATTTCTCTAATTTTTTCTTCACTTTCTCCATAATATTTTCCCATAATTTCAGGTCCACTAAGAGAAATAAAGTGAGCATTGGTTTCTCCTGCTACTGCTTTTGCAAGCAAAGTCTTTCCTGTTCCAGGAGGACCGTATAACAAAACGCCTTTTGGTGCTTCGACTCCTATTTTTTCAAATAGTTCTGGGTGTCTCATAGGTAACTCTACCATCTCACGGATTTTTTGAACTTCATTTTTCAAACCACCTAATTCATCATATGTAATTCGTGGAATACTTGTATCAACCGCTTTAGTCATTGGACCAAGCTTGAAAACAGTATCTTCAGTAACGATAACTGGTTTTGCTGGTTTTGTACTAGTAACAACAAATTGTACTTTTCCACCCATTTGTGTACTAAGTGCAATCATATCACCAGTTGTAAATACATGATTCAGATAATTGTAAATCATATATTCTTGTAATCCTTCAGCTGTAATTTTTTCAGTTGGAGATAGAATGATTTGAACTGCATCTGCTGCTTCTACAGATTTTATAGTAATTTTATCGCCAATTCCAGATCCTATATTTTGTCTGGTAATTCCATCAATTTTGATAATTCCTGAACCATATTCTGTCAGGAGAACCAGGCCAAAGTTTTACATGAGTTTTTTTATTATACGTTAATTCTAAAATTTGACCAGTATTCCAGTGTGTTTCTTCAATAATTTTGGGATCAACAATAGCTCTTCCTCTTCCAACATGTTGTTGGGGAATTTCTTCTATTTTTAAAATAATTTCAGTCATTTTTCTCCATAAAAATTAAGGGGGTTATTCAACCTCCACCCTTTTACCTTTTGGTTTTTCATCTTCAATTAATTTGAAGACGAGATCGAGAATTCCGTTTTTGTAGGAAGCTTTTGCAGAATTTTCATCAATTTTTTGCTTTATTGGAACTTTTACATTGTATTTCTTTTCACCATGTTCTGCAGAAATATCTACAAATTTGTTCTGTACCAGAATTTTAACATCTGTTTTTTCAACTCCTGGCATCTCAGCTACAAGTTTTAACACTTTCTCTTTTTCATCTACAATTGTATCTACAATTGGTTCTCTTGGATTAGCTGAGGGAAGTAATCCTGGTTTTACATTTCCATATTCCTTTACAACAGGTTTTCCGTCAGGACCAACGGTCATTGTATAACCATAATAAAATGGACCAAATTCCGTTTTCCTTGAATTCTTCAAAAATGTCATCTGTATTAAAAAAAGAGCTTGACATTCTCTTGAAGATTCTATCAAATTCATCATCAAAGAACATTGTCATATTTATCTACTAGATGTAATAGTATATTACATTATATAAATTTTATGTATATTTTTGTAATATCTTACATAATGCTATTATAACTGACATTGTTTAATATTAATTGATGCGGATTTCAAATATGTCTATTCCTGAACTGGTTAGAGAAATAATCACAAGAAATCGTTCAATCTATGATTGTATAAAGATGGATTTGATCAACTATACTGCACTAGCTGTAAAGATACAACCAGAAATTGAAAAGATTTTAGGAAGTCCTATAAATCTCAACACAATTGTAGTTGCGATAAAACGATACGCAGATTCTTTTGAAATTAAAGAAAATGTCAAAGAAGATTATGTTTTGAAAAATGCTAGACTTTCATTAACTGATGGAATTTTAGATATAAAATTTTCAAAAACAGATTCTGCTGAAATGGATCCTATGTCAATTTTAGATAAGTTTTCAAAAATTACCAGTAATTATGACTTTTTTAGATTATCTGATTCCTTTAGATTTCTTACTGAGGATATAGAAGGAATTAGACAAATTTTCGAAAATATGCCAAATCGAGAAAATATGTTTAGTTCAGGCCTTGCAAAAATAAGAATTTCAATTCCAGCTAATCAGAATCAATCAGATGTAGTATCTTATGTTGCAGAGATTTTACATGATAATGGAATTGAACTCGTAAATGCTTTCTTCAGTCAGGAGAATATAACGATAATTCTAAATGAAAGGGATGCTTCTAAGGCCTATGAAATACTTCATTCAGATATAGTCAGGATTGGATGAATTCTGAACTTCCTATATTTTATTAAAAAATTGATCTGATAGGATATATTCAGTTATTTTATGGGTAATGCTATAATTGGTAAGAAATAAGAAAAAAATAGTCATTTTAGGAGGGGGATTTGCAGGAGTAGAATGTGCAAGACAATTAGAATCTTATTTTGGAAATGATTCTGAAATTGAATTAGTTTTAGTTAGTGAAGATAATTTTCTATTATTTACTCCAATGCTACCTCAGGTAGCATCAGGTATGATTGAAACAAGGCATATTGTAATGCCGATTAGAACAATTTGCCATAAAGACAAAATTTTATGAGGGTAGAGTAAAAAATGTTGATCCATTCGGAAAGACTTGTAACTTTGTGGGGAACAGGTGAAAAAAGGGGCATTTCAATTCATTATGATTATTTAGTAGTTGCTTTAGGTAGTGAAACTAACTTTTTTGGAATGGCAGATGTTGAAAAAAATGCTTACACAATGAAAACACTCAATGATGCAGTAATGTTAAGAAATAGAGTAATTGATATGCTTGAACAAGCAGAAAATGAAACTGATCCAATTCTTCGAAAAAGTTTTTTGACATTTGTCATTGTTGGAGGAGGTTTTGCTGGAATTGAAACTGCAGGAGAGTTAATGGATTTTTTACTAGATGCAAGAAAAAATTATCCTACTATTCACAAAGAGGATATTAAGGTAATCGTATTAGAAGCTCTTCCAATGATTCTTCCAGGATTTAATGAGAAAGTTAGCTGAAATTTGCAAAACAGAAGATGTTAGAGAGAGGAATTGATATCAAATTGAAGAACAGCAGTTACAAGTTTTGATGGAACAGAGGTCACTAGTAAAATCATTAGATGAATATACAAGAGATCCAGTAGATGAATCAAAAATTGATGTAATTAGAACTAAAACATTGATTTGGACTGCAGGTGTTACACCAGTTAATACAATTAAAAGATCAATGTTCAAAACTGATAAAGGAAAAGTTATTGTAAATGATTTTCTTGAAGTTCCAGAATTTCCTGGAGTTTTTGCAATAGGAGATTGTGCGTTGTTTATGGATCCTAAAACAAATAGACCATTTGCACCTACCGCACAACTTGCAGAAGCACAAGCCAAAACAGCTGCTCATAATCTTCATGCCTTAATTAAAAATTTAGAGAAGAAAAAATTTGAATTTCATTCCAAAGGACAAATGGCAATAATTGGAAAAAGAACTGGTATTGCAACGTTTTTTGGAATGAATATCTCAGGATTCTTAGCTTGGCTTATTTGGAGAAATGTCTATCTTTCAAAAATTAGCATTGCCTGATAAAAAAGTTAGAGTTTTCTTAGATTGGACAATTGATTTGTTATTTGATAGAGATATTTCAAGACTGAAACTTGTTAAACGTGAGACAGAAAAAGAATACAAAGTTCTTGATGAAGTTGATGATGTTTGGTAACTATTTTCTAATTTTATAAATAATTATTGCAGGAGCGACAAAATACATAGCCAAATTCAAAACTATTAGGCTAATACCATACCCTAAAACTGATTCTTCTGAATCCATATCGACATAGTTTAGAATAGATAGAGAACTAATCATTGGAGTTAATTTAATTTTTACGGCTTCTTTAAATAATTGGATTTTCTCGTTCGTAATCTGCAATTGGTGGACTAAATGAATAGTAAAACGCATTAAATGAATTCATAAATAATTTACCTGATTCACTTTCTAGTAATTTATTATCTCGCAGTTCACGTAATTGTTGGACTTGAGAAGATAGTTCACTCCCATAAGTTGCAGTAGCAATAAGACACCCCCCTCCTGCTTTACCCGTAGAAGTAGAATTTTTGGTTGATTCTGTTGGTTTGTTTATTGTGGAATTTGTTTCTTTGATTGGTTCAGATGTTATTTTAAAGGAATTGACAGATTCTTCAAATTTAGAAACTTGGTCATCAAAATTATCTACTCCGTTACTATATGCAAAAATATAGAATTTTTTACTGGTTGATATAATTACTTCTCTGAATTTTACATTGTATGATTCTCCATTGCTTGTGAAATTACCTCTTGCATTGGTAACATATGCTTGTTTTTCATCGATTATTGATTTTTCTTGAGAAATAATTTCAAGATTACCTGAGGCAGTTGCGTTTTTTAAAAATTCAGCTTTTTCTTTAATTAGGTCATCTAGATTTTTTCCATTTGCGTTAATAATTGTTAAAGAAATAACTGGATTGATCGGCCCAATTTTAGGTCCTACAGCAACAACATCAGGAGAGTTTTCGTCTATTTTTTCTGGCTGTTGTAAGAACCATCCTTCAGGAGCCTTAAATTCAATATCAAGAGCCTTGTTTTGATAAAGATCACTACTGAAGTAGCGTTCATTATAGAAGTCGTTCTTTCCGGATCTGGTAATTCAAGTAAATCGTATATATCTGAACGATTTACAACTTCAGCTTTTGTAATTTTTACTTGTTCTGTGTTTATTGGGATATTACTTCCAGCTTCCGTTTCCACCGATGCAATCTTATCAAGTGTTTCAAAACTTTCTTGTGTTACAATTCGGCCAAAGACAGTATATTGTCCATCAAGGAAATTTGAATCTTTATGAACAATGAAAAATTGTGAACCAGCACTATTGGGATCTTGAGCTCTGGCCATTGAGACAATTCCACGATTGTGTTTTATTGTATTAAATTCAGCATTTATTGTTTTTTCTGGTCCTCCCATTCCCCAAGTGCTTTCATCTCCACTTTTTGTATTTGGATCTCCTCCCTGAATCATGAATCCAGGGATTATTCGGTGAAAAATAGTGCCGTCATAGAATTTATCTTCAACTAATTTAATAAAATTAGCAACATGGTTTGGAGCATCATTAGGGAAAAATTCTATTACAATTTTTCCAAGATTTGTATGTAAAATTACTAATTTATCATCAGATTGGGAAAAGGATTGATTTCCTAAATTAATTAAAAGTAATGATATACCCAAAATCATAAGAATTTTTTTCAATAAATTTCCCCCCAATATCTTACATAAAAGCTAATTGTATTGGTTTTTAACAAGTTAAAGTAATGAACCTTTATGCAATCTGATGAAAGAATTCAAGCACATTTGGTTTCGGTATGGAGGGAATCAAAAAACTTCTTTTCGATTGGTGGAATAGAAGGAATGTTAATTTTAACAGATAAACATCTGATGTTTGTTCATAAAACTGAAGCTAAGATGAAATGGTGGCAAGCAATTAGACAAAGGCAGGTAATCGACTTCTTAAAATCAAAAAATACAATGATTCGTCATGATGGGTATACTGAAAGTACTCTGATGAAAGATTTAGAAAATGAAAAAAATATTCAATTATCATTTGATGATATTTTGAATATATCTCATAAAGAAAAGGAGTGGGGTAGCGTCTTATTACTAGAATATCAAAAAAACGGAAAATTAAAAAAATATCAGTATTCAATTGCCCAAGATTGGGTCAAGTATCCAATTAAAGAGCCTACAAAATACATGAAGGTAGATTGGGAGCCTTTTGTGCAATATATTAAAGACAGACAAAAAATTACAAAGTAAAATTGGGAAAAATTTATGCTGTAGGTGTAGGACCAGGTTCGCCAAAATACCTTACTAAAATTGTAAAGGAAGTAATTTTAAATTGTGATATTGTGATTGGTTATAAATACACATTAAAAACAATTGAAGATTTGATTGTTGGTAAGGAAATCTATGAGATTACCATGTATAATCAAGAGGAATCATATCAAAAAATTCTTTTAGAATTAGGGAATCGGTCCTTAGTTATACCATTTACTGGTGATGTAAATTTTTCAGAGTCTGAAGTTGTAGATAGATTAATAGAAATTTTTGGTGAAGTGGACATAATTCCAGGAATTAGTTCAATTCAAGTAGCTGCATCAAAAGCAAGAGTACCACTTGATAAATCAAAAATAATTACAATGCATGTAACGTCCTCTATTGAAGAAAAAAAATTGGAATTACAAAAAGCATTGATTGATGGATACAGTGTAATTTTAATTCCACGACCATGGCCTAAACAACCAGCCAAACATTTTATGCCTTCAGAGATTGCAATTTATCTAAAAAATAATGGTTTTAGCACAGAAAATATCAAAGTTCATGTTTTTGAAGCTTTAACCACTGTAAGTGAAACCAGTTTTAGTGGAACTGTAAAGGATTTAGAAGGAAGGAAATTTTCTGATTTATCTGTAATGGTTTTCAATCAAACTGTTTTGGATTCGTATATGAATTATAGATGGCAGTGGATAAATTAGTTACCAGAATTTTTTCCTTGTCCAAGGACTAAGTTATCTACATCAGGAAATACATATGCTACAATTTTCATCCATTGAAAATTGGGATCATATAACCTGTAAAATCCTTTTTCATCTAATGTAACACTTATTGATTTACCTGGTAAAATTTCGCCAGATGAAATTCTTCCATCTGCTGTAAATTGATTATAACGATCATAATAATTTTCTTTCCCACTAAGAATATTATGTGATACTACATCATCGTTTACAAAAATGATTGTTGTACCGGGTGCAATTGAAATTCTATCTTGTGAGAAATATTTGAATTTAGTACTATCAAGTGGTAATCCAATATAGACTATCAGCACCTTGAGTTGATGAACCTTTAAGAATATGTATTGTGAGATTTTCTTGGATATTTTTAGAATCTGTTGGGGTGACGTTGATTTTTACTAGTTTAGAAAGCTTTGAGGTGTAAATTATTTTGTATTCCTGATGATCCTTAGTTGTTATTTTCCCAGTAAATCCATAAATAGAACCATCCTTACTTTCTTCAATTAGTTTTCCAAAAATTTTTACGGATGCATCATTACCAGATCCATTTTCAATAATTCCGTCTATCCTAATGTATTTGCCTTCACGTAATAATGTTCCATCTAATTCAGTACCTTGAAAAATTGCATCATCTAAAGTAAAGAAAGCATCTTTAATTAGAGATTTAATTGTGCTTCCTGTTTGTTTTTCAGTAGATAACGCCAGATCAATTTTAGAAATTTTAATTGTTTCTTCCGTTACTGCAAAACCAGAACCCTCTAAGGTAAATACGCTATTTGAGGGAACTGTTGCAAAAGCACTGTTGAACAATAATCCCGTTGAGAATGTAAGTAAAATTAGGAATCCTATAAAGACGAATTTCACAACATTTCTTTTGTTATGTTTAGTTTATAATTCACAACTAAACTATTTTAGACTTATTAGGCAAATCTCCGAGTTTAAAACCCAGGAAGCGAAAGACCTTCATTTTGAACGAGTTTAATCATATAATATTCCAAATATCCACCTACTGAAAGAAGAGCAATTGATATTCCAATCTCTATTAGTGTTGGCTTTAGAAACGGCATTAAATTGACTTTTTTTATTATGAGTCTAAATAGTATGAAGCTTCTAGATGTTGCCAATGAATAAGCCGTTAATTCCATTAGTCCAAATGGTGAAAGAAAAAGAATTGCAAGTGGTGGAACTTGACGCAGTTCTGGTGTGATTAAAACTATTGCTGCAAATGCAAATCCAGTTGACCATGCTGAAAATAAACCCCATGCCACACCAAAGCCAGGAATAAACATTGGTAAAGATACAGATGAATTATGTAGAAAAATTCCCATACCGTCAATTTTTTCAACCAATTTTTGAAATTCATCCATGAAAGTTTTTGCGTCTTCTTCAGTTACTTGAGACATTGATCCAATTTGAAATACTGCCGAAAATAATCCCATGAAGATAAAAAATGTAATTATTCTATTCCTTGACATATTATCTTTTCTTAGAAAGATTATTTGAGGGTTGGGTATAGGCGCAGATTTAATTAAAGCAGAAAATATTCTTTGATGATGAAAAAGGAATTAACAGTGGCGCTTAATTATGCTTTGAATAAAGGGTTTCAGATTCATCCTGATGCATTCGAATTTTTAGAGAACATAGATGTAAAAAAACTTGAAAAAGTTATTAAAGAAATTGTACGTGAAAAAACAAAACAAAAATTATTTCAAATTAATCAAGATGATTTAGAAATTTATCTGGGCATTAAAGAAGATCAAACTTTACAAAATGATCATAAAATAATATTTGATCCAACTTTAAAAATTACTACTGCTGAGGGAGTAAAGGGGTATAACGCACTTTTCTCAAGTCGTTTTAACAAACTAAAACGAATCATATCAGATAGACCAGAATCAAAAATGATAAAATCAATTGCTGCTATCAAGACAATAAAACCTGATGAGGATGTATATGTTTGTGGTTTGGTCACATCTAGAAGTACTGAGAGAAATATAACAAAATTAATTTTAGAAGATCCTTCTGGCTCATTTGAAGGAATTATTTTCGATAATGAATTACAAAAAATAGCAGGCTCGTTACTTAATGATCAATTTATCATGGCGCGAATAGGATTTGGAAAGAATACCGGCTTCATAATAAAAGATTTAATTTTGCCTGATATTCCTGATCAGGCTACAAATAGATCCGAAACTGAAACCTATGCTGTTTTTCTTTCAGATCTTCATATAGGTAGTAAATACTTTATGGAAGATGAATTTACCGAATTTGTGTCATGGTTATCTAGTCCCGATGCAGTAGCAAGAAAAATTCGTTTTATGTTGATTTGTGGTGATTTGGTAGATGGAGTTGGAATTTATCCAAATCAAGATAAAGAATTAGTTTGTCAAACTATTGAAGAGCAATTAAAAAAAGTTGAAGATTTACTAAGTAAAGTTCCTAAATATATCAAAATATTCATAATGCCAGGAAATCATGATCCTGGTCGCAGAGCATTACCGCAACCAGCCATTCCAAAAAAATACAATCCTGCATTATGGGAAAAAGAAAATGTGTTTATGGTTGGAAACCCTGCTGTGATTTCTTTGAATGGAGTAAAGGTAATGATGTTTCATGGTCAAAGTATTGATGATATTGTAAAAACTACACCAGGTCTAAGTTATGATAAACCAACCAATGTAATGAAGCATCTTCTTAGAGCAAGACACCTTAGTCCAATTTATGGCAGTCAAACTCCAATTGCACCAGAAATGGAAGATTTGATGGTAATAGATGAAGTTCCAGATATTTTTCATGTTGGTCATGTTCATAGAGCAGAACTAGATATGTACAAAGGAATTCTTTTGTTAAATTCTGGTTCTTGGCAAAAACAGACTCCATTTCAAGCAAGTGTTGGAATGACTCCAAATCCTGGAATAGCACTTAATGGTAAATTTGAAGACTTTCAAAGTTTATCATGAAAATTATAATTCTAATAAATTAAATAATATCTTGCAAAGTTAGTTCGTCTTTGAAAGTTTTTTTAATCATTTCAGGTGAGATTGTAAGTTTGTATTTTTTTGTTCTTCCATGTATTCCTTGATGAATTAATCTTCCAGTAATAATTCCAGATAATTCAATTTCACTAAGCATTTGAGTAATTCGTCTTTGTGTTAATTCATCTCGTCCTACTGCTTTGCACAATCCTTTGTAAAATGAATAAATCTCTCCTGTAGATGAACCCCCTGCCTTCATTATTGCAAGAATAACAAGTTTTTCATGAAGAGGATATGATTTTAGAGATGTTTCTTCCTTATTTTCTTCCATTTTTAGAGATGCTTCTCTTACATGATCCTCTGTAACTTTGTTTGATTGTTGTCTTTCGGCAATTTCTCCTGCAACTCGAATTGAGTTCAATTGCCCTTCTTGCATCACCATGTTCACCACCTGCCAAGCCTGCACAAAGATTCAAGGCTGGTTCCTCTACTGAATCAGGAATAAATGCTTCTTTGATTCGCTCTTCTAATATTTTTTTTATTTGGTCCACATTGTAATTTGTAAAAACTACCTCTTCTTCTCCTAGACTACTGATTACTCTAGGATCTAGTTTTTCTTTAAATGTAAGATCATTTGAAATTCCTACCAAAGTCAATGAACCTTGTTTTAGACGTTCATTGGCTCGTGTTAATTGATATAGAATGTCTTTGCCTGTTTTAGACACTAATTCAGCAAGATAATCAATTTCATCAATAACAAAAATTGCATTTATTTTAGATCCATCTATTTTATTTAGAATTCGTTTAAACACTTCACTAATTGCTAAACCTGTACCAGGTAATTCTTTATCAGTTAAACCTAATTGCCTTCCAAAACTCACCAATAATCCATACAGTGTTGTTTCTTCTTTAGAATTTGAATAAACTAGTTTAATTGGGAAATTTGATTTTTCTACCCTATCTTGAATTTTATTAATTACTTTTTTAACCACTAATGTTTTACCAGTTCCAGGTTTACCATATACAAGTAAATTTGATGGCCTTGATTGTTTAAGGATAGGTAGTAATGATTGTGTTACCTGTTCCTGCTCTAAATTTCTATGTTGAATAACTTCAGGAATATATCTAAAATGGAGAATATCTCTGTTTTTTATTATTGATTTACCAGATTCAGCTGCATCAAGTAATCTATCAATTGGGTCAGACATACTCACACACCTGTATTTCTACTCAATAACAACATAATGATATCTAATATTAAAGAGTAAAGAGGAGATTAGTCATTCAAATTTAGTTTGTAATTAATTATTTTTAGTTAGATTTTATTTTCCTTTTTAAAAAAAAATAAAAAAAAGATAGAGTGGAAAAATAGGTGTGTGGGTTTAAAATATTCAGGATTATTTGTTAACAAAATGTTAAATTCCTGTTAAATAAATCCTAAAAAGGTCATTTTTTACCCCTTTATTTCCATTCCAGGCGTTAAGATAGATGTTAACATTGTGAATATCATAAAATAGACCCCTTTATTTCCATTCCAGGCATGATTTAGAGAAGGAAAATCTAAGAATAATTATTAAAAATGTTAATTAGAAAAAATACTCTAGGCGTGACCTAGGCAGTCAATGTTAACAAACCTCTTAGTTAACAAATATTCTGGGATCAATTGAACTGTTAACATTAGATCCTCATAGATCTTAAAGATGGCTAAAAAACGCATTAGAATTGATATGGAAGATGCTGATGGAGCACGATATGACATTAAATTAGAAGGTAATGTTACTAGAGAAAAGATACTAAAAATATTTGAAATGATGGATTTGATGAATATAGAGGAGGAACCTACTACCACAAATATTGATTCAATAGGCTCAAAAATATGGCATATTATAGATAAATTCTTCCCAATTGGGAAATTTACCTCTACAAATATACTTGAAAAATATGAAGATGAATATAACGAGCCTGTTAAATTAAGTATAATCTCTACATACTTGTCTAGATTCTCTACCAAAGGTAAAATTGATAGGATTAGAACTGGTCGTGAATGGACATATCAAACCATAAAACTAAGTCAAAAACATCAAATCAAATAATTATAATTTTTCGTATTATAAGACGATCCTTACCTAAAATAACTTTAACGTATTCACCTTTTTGAATATCCATATATTTTCGAAATTGTTTTGGGATAGAAATAGTTCCTGCAGATGTGATTTTTACTAATACTTCATTTTCCTGAACTGACATAATACTATTATAATTTAATAATATATATAATTTAATATTTTCTTTTTTTTATAAATTATAATAAAAATTAACTTTTTGGGCAATAATTTTAGAATAATCAAAAATCTGAATTGCAAAAACTAAAGGAATTATTATGCAATAATAGAATTAGATTGTATTGAGTCTATCTTCTCTTTTCCTTTCTTTGTGATTGAATAAGTATAGGGTTTTGTATTGATATTTCTTTGAACGTATCCATCTTCAAATAATTTCTTCATTAATCTTGAGGTGTGTTCTCTACTTCGTTTTAATGTGATTTGTATATCACGTGATGTCATTGCTTTATCTGTGATTAGACGCAACACATAATCTGTTGCATTATTATGGTCGAAATTAGGCATACGATGAACAGAAATTGACTTTTCACTGACAACCTCCATCTTTTCTAGAGGTTCAATAGATTTTACTGGGATTTGTTGATTTTTAGCTAACTTTTCTAGAAATTGTTTTAATTCTATATTAGGATCTTCATTTTTTTGTTCAAAACCTTGCATCTCCATAGTATCTAGGCGTATTTTCATATCAATTAACTGTCTTTCATAATATTCTAATCTCTCTAATTGTGATGAATCTATCATTTCATTCTTATTTTTGATGAACGGACGTATTTTGTAGTAGCTATACAAACCTACCAAACCAACAACAAATGAAATTATCACACCCAGAATCACATCTGGTTCAGGAATTTCAATTAACATCACAAAAATTATTCATATATTGTGATTTATCGTGATTGAACAATATTATTTCACACTTTAGATTAGTAAAAGACACACTTCATATCACAAAAAATTCAATCATCTGATACTACTCTAGAAAGCAACATCACACATTACATGCCTGACGTACCAACTTATCAATCACACTAATGACTTGTTCTTCCCTTTCAGGAAAAATATCACTATCATTTATCACACGTATCTGCTCAGAAAGCTTTGATATCACATCAATATCATCAGGTAAAAGTATGCCTAAACCACGCAAAAGTATGATTGAATAGAATAAGGCCACTAATTTCTCTCTAGATTGTCCAACCTGTCTATAATATGCACCTTTAGTAATGGGAAACTTGACATTAAGAAGATCTTTCTGATTTAAAATAATTTCAATTTGTCGTTCAGTAAACAATGATTTTTTGATAATTTGACGAATAATATTATTAAAATTAGGTTCTTCAGACTCTGCCATAGCTATACAAATCTGTATACCATACTACAATTAAACTTTAAAGAGCCATTTACGAATCCCTAACATGACCGGAAATAAAGTTGAATTATTCCTAAAATCTGAACTGAAAAAGAAAAATGCATTATTATTCGTTCTAATTGATTCTGAGGTATCAAAGTTAGAATCCTCACGAAAACTAGCTCAAGATGTTGAAAAAGTGGGCGTATCTGCAATATTGATAGGTGGTTCGTCGGCAACCGATCAAATTGAAATGGCCCAAGTAGTCAAAGGTATCAAAAAAGGTATCAAAATACCAATTATCCTCTTTCCTGGAAATGTCACGGGAGTAGTACCTGATGCAGATGCAATTCTTTTTAGTTCATTAATGAATTCAGAAAATCCATATTTTATAACTCAAGCACAAGCTTTGGGGGCATCAAGTGTACTCAAATTTGGATTAGAACCACTTCCAACAGCATATCTGGTAATTGGAGATGGAACCTCTGCATGGTTTGTGGGTTCTGCAAGAGGTATTCCATTTGAAAAACCAAAAATTGCTGCAGCATATGCACTTGCGGCACAATTTCTTGGAATGAGATTTGTTTATTTAGAGGCAGGCTCAGGGGCAAAATCTAGTGTTACTCCAGAGATGGTAAAAACAGTAAGGAAAACGTTTAATGGATTTCTTATAGTGGGTGGTGGAATCAGAGCTGTAAAAACTGCAAAGGATTTGGTCAAAGCAGGAGCAGATGCGCTAGTTATTGGAACCTTTTTAGAAAAAGGTGGAAGTATTAAGAAACTAGCAGAAATAGCAAAAGCAATTCAAAGAAGCAAGTAATAAGATTGTATTATGTCTGAAAATGACGCAATTTCTCGTATTAGTGAGATTAAGATGCCAAATTATTACATGAATTATTATTCTGAATCTTTCAAAAAATACCTATACTATTTTTGAGCACGCAGCTTTGGCAAAATCCAGTCTTGTAGATTCTTCAGGAGTAATTGAGCCTAAAATTGCATTTGATTTAGCAGATCGGGTTGCCAAAATGCATGATATTGATATTGCTGAACCTTTACGAGAATTACTAAAAATCAATGGAAAAGAACTTTCAGCATTAATTCTGTCAAAGGAAATAGCATTGGGAAAGTATTCTATTGCTGATGCTACTTTAGAACAAAAACTAGATTTGGCAGTTAGAGTAGGGTTAGCTATAGTTACAGAAGGAGTAACAATCGCTCCATTACAAGGAATTAGTGAGGTTAAGATAAAGAAAAACAAGGATGGTAGTGAATATCTTTCCGTTTCTATTGCTGGGCCAATGCGTTCTGCCGGAGGGACTGAGTCAGCAGTAACAATACTAATTGCTGATCACGTACGAAAAGCGGTCGGCTTATCAAAATATCAAGCGAATTGTTTTGATGATGAGACTGGCCGATTTATTGAAGAACTTCGAATTTATGAAAGAGAAGCAAGTAGTTTTCAATTTCATATATTAGATGAAGACATTGAACATGTTATATCAAATCTACCTGTTGAACTTGATGGTGTAGATACAGATCCTTTTGAAGTTGTAAATCACAAAGGAATGGCTAGGATTAAAACAAATAGAGTTAGGGGTGGGGCATTAAGAGTCCTAAATGATGGATTAATCGGAAGATCCAAAAAACTACTCAAAAGAATTGAACTGTATAATTTAGATGGTTGGGAATGGCTTGGCGAACTAAAGGGTGCTATCCAGACAGGAGAAAATCAAGAAGACGCAGCAGCCAAAAGAATGCGTGAGGTTATTACAGGAAGATCCGTTTTATCAATGCCTAACAAACTGGGTGGATTTCGTCTTAGATATGGAAGATCTTGTAATACAGGATTTGCCGCTGTGGGGATTAATCCCGTAGTTGCTGAGATCCTAGATCATACTATTGCAGTTGGCACTCAAGTTAAAATTGATATTCCAGGTAAAGGGGCCACCGTAGCATTTGTAGATTCAATTGATACCCCAATTGTTCGGCTAAAAAATGGCGATGTTGTAAAAATTAAAGATGTAAATCATGGAATTGAAATTAAAAACGAAATCGAAAAAATTCTCCATTTAGGTGACATGTTAATTTCATTTGGAGATTTCTTAGAAAACAATACTCAGCTTATACCGACTGGATATGTAGAAGAATTTTGGATTGAAGAATTAAAAGAAAAATTAACAAAATATACTTCTAATAACGAATTTCTAAGCCAATTTTTGATAAAAATACCAACTTTAGACGAGGCTTTGAAATTATCACTTAGATTTCCAAATTCCATTACATCCAAAATATCTATACTACTGGGATCAAATATCGTCAGAAGAACTATCTAAAATTTTAAAACCGAATAAAGCAAATGAAAATTCTATAGAATATTCTCTAGAAACTAAAACCATACTTGAAAAATTGGGGGTTCCTCATAAACTTAATACTAATCAAATAATTTTAGAAAAAGAAGAAGCCAAAATTTTCTATAATTTATTATTCAAACAAACACCACAAATTAATGATTTATCGATTCCGACAATAATATCAAAATCATCTGGAATTCAAATCAGAAATAAATTCTCAACTTCAATTGGAGTAAGAATAGGAAGACCTGAAAAAGCTTCTGCTAGACAAATGAAACCTCCAACACATACATTATTTCCAGTTAATGAGAAGGGGGGTCCAACCAGAGATCTCTTAAAGGCTTCAAAACAGGATGACTTTTTTGCTAATATTTTTAATAGAAATTGCGACATATGTGATGAACCATCCATTGGAATAAAATGCTCAAAATGTGGTACTAAAACATCAATATCTTATCGTTGTAGTAATTGTCGGGAAAAACTTGATAACACATATTGTGAAAAATGTAAAAGAAAGGCCTCTTCACATTCTTACAAAGCATTTCCATTAAAGGCAAAATTATTAGCAGCACAAGAAAAAATGGGCTTACGTGCACAAGAACCATTTAAGGGAGTAAAAGAATTAATCAATCAAGATAGAATTGCAGAACCACTCGAAAAAGGATTAGCTCGCCAAAATTTTGGTCTTACAGTATTCAAAGATGGAACTGTACGTTTTGATGCCACAAATTCCCCTCTCACTCAATTCAAACCATCTTGGATTGGTACATCTATTGAGAAACTTAACAATCTAGGTTATACTCATGATATTGATGGAAATCCATTAACTAATCCAGATCAGATAGTTGAACTTCTAATGCAAGACATAATCATTCCAAACGAAAGTGGGCGATATCTTGTTTCAACTTGTAAATACATTGACACTATCTTAGAAAATTTTTATGGAAAATCAACCTTCTATAATGTTAAAAATACAGATGAATTAATTGGACATCTAATCATTGGTTTAGCACCTCATACATCTGTTGGTATTGTTGGAAGAATAATTGGATTTACTGAGACTCATGTTTGTTTTGCGACTCCTAATTGGCATTCTGCAAAAAGAAGGGATGCAGATGGTGACGCTGATTCAATTATGCTATTAATGGACAGCCTTCTAAATTTTTCAAGACAGTTTTTGTCTGATAAAATTGGTGGTTTGATGGATGCTCCATTATTAATTCAACCACTTGTATTACCACATGAATCACAACCACAAGCACATAATCTAGAAGTTACCAAATTCTTACCACTTGAATTCTTCAAATCAACAATTCAACAAAACAAGGCCTCAGATATTACTTCAGTAGAAATCATCAAATCACGACTTGAAACAGAAAGACAATTTTTTGGATACTACTTTACACACCCAACAACTACTCTTACTACATCAAAGTCAAGAAGTGCTTATTCCACACTTGGTTCCATGCTTGATAAATTCGACATGCAAATTAGAAATGCAGAATTAATTGACGCAGTAAATACATCAGAAATTGTTTCCAATGTAATTTCTACACATCTAGTTCCTGACATAATGGGAAATCTTCGTGCTTATGCAAGACAAAATTTTAGATGCACAGGTTGTGGAAAATCATATCGAAGAATCCCATTAATTCAAACTTGTATTTGTGGTCATAAATTAATTCCAACTATCACTAGAGGGTCTGTTGAGAAATACCTAAAATTGGCAAAAAGACTGGTAGAAAAATACGATGTTGGTGTATATCAAAAGGGGCGAATTTATGCATTATCTGATGAAATTGACTTGGTTTTTGGAAAAAGTAAAGGAGATCAAGCATTATTAACTGATTACTCGTTCTAAGATACTTTACCTTAACTTGACGTATTCATAGGCTCCAAGTTTATTATCAAAACAATAATGAACTTTTTGGTACTTTTTTCTAAACTCTTTAACTTTCGTTAACATTTTCTTGGACTCCTTTTTATCAATTATGATTTCTTTCATGTATAATGCAATTTCTTTCATTTGATCCTGTTTCATTCCAAGTCG
Organism: uncultured Nitrosopumilaceae archaeon; assembly: GCA_963825095.1. GTDB lineage: Archaea > Thermoproteota > Nitrososphaeria > Nitrososphaerales > Nitrosopumilaceae > Nitrosarchaeum. The sequence goes on along the minus strand of CAWGRV010000014.1, from coordinate 207,511 downwards.
TGTAATTTCAGAAACTCCTAATCTTATTCCTCCTGGATGAAAATAATTGCGCCCAGCTTTGATATCGCCTGGAATGAGTTGCCTATTCACAATAATATTGACTTTTTCTAGATCTGCTTCAACTTTTCCACCATCAGAATAATCTAAAACATTTACAGCAATTTGATGAGATTGTGTAAATCCTTTACTTTCTCCCAAAACTTTGAATCCAAAACTGTTTAAAGCTTCAGCAAACGCTTTTGCATTTTTTAAAATTTGACTCGCATAATCTTTTCCAAATTCCAATGCTTCTGCAAAAGCAACTGCTTTCCCTGCCATATGATGAATATGATGACTGCTAGTCAATCCTGGAAATGTTGCTTTTTTAATTACCTCCTCATGTTTTTCAGAACCCAAAACAAGTCCACCTTGCGGGCCAAACAATGTTTTATGAGTACTCATTGTCATAGTATCTGCACCTTCACGTAAAGGATCTTGGAATTTTCCACCTGCAATCAAACCTGCAACATGAGCTGCATCATAATTAATGTGCATTCCAAAACTCTTGAGAAAATCTGCTAATTCTTTTACAGGATGTGGAAATAAAAATAATGATCCACCAAACATTGCCATCTTTGGTAGACGATTTATTTTCTTTAATTCTTCAACTTTTTGTTTGGTCTTGTCAACATCAATTGTCATCTCTTCAGCATCAAATGGATAAAATTCAATGTCTAACCCATGAACTAATCCCGCCGTTCCTGAATGTTCCTTTTTGCCATGAGAAATATGCCCTCCAGCAGGTATTGATGGTGCTAACATAACATCGCCAGGATTTGTAAAAGCAGAATATACTACAAGATTAGCAACTACCCCAGAAACAGGTCTCACATCAGCAAATTTGGCTTTATACAATTTTTTTGCAAGTTTCATACATTCAAACTCAACATCATCAATGTATCTACATCCTGCATACACTCGTTCACCAGGCCAACCTTCAGCATACCTATTTCCAAAATCTGAAATTATTGCCTCTCTAACTGCAGGACTTGGAATATTTTCACTTGCAATTAAGGGGATAGAATTTTCAAACCACTTATGATGCTCCTTTAACTTGGAGAAAATTTTATCATAAGACTCTCTATTGGTTGATTTGACCATGTTCTGCGATTTGATTTTCCCAATTTAAAAACACCGATTTTAGACAATCTAGTTCATGAATTTTTGATCTGCAACGTATAAAAGGGGAATTGAGAGTTTTTCTTTCTATGGGTATGCAAGCTACTTCCAAAGGTACTATGCCCGTAGTATTATTAAAAGAGGGTGGAACTGAAACCAAAGGACGAGATGCACAAAAAAATAATATTGCAGCCTGCAAAATTATTGCCGAAATTGTTCATACCAGTCTAGGTCCTAGGGGTATGGATAAAATGTTAGTTGATTCACTAGGCGATGTTACTATTACAAATGATGGCGCAACCATCTTAAAAGAAATTGACGTTCAACATCCAGCAGCAAAAATGCTAGTTGAAATATCAAAATCCACTGATAATGAAGTGGGAGATGGCACAACCTCGGCAGTTATTTTAGCAGGAAGCCTTCTTGAGAATGCTGAATTTCTTTTAGACCAAAATGTTCACCCAACCATTATAGTTGATGGATATAGAAAGGCTGCTAAAAAAGCAAAACAATTTCTTGAAGAAATCGCGGACACAATATCTGCAAATGATAAAATCATTCTCAATAAAGTTGCAAAAACATCTATGCAAACAAAACTAGTAAGAAAGGATTCTGATCAATTAGCAGATATTATTGTAAAAGCAGTTCTTGCAGTTGCTGAAAAAGAAGGTGAAAATTATAATGTTGATATTGATGATATTAAAGTCGAAAAGAAAGCTGGAGGTTCAATTAAGGATTCAGTTATAATTCAAGGGATTGTGCTTGACAAAGAGATTGTTCATGGTGGCATGCCAAGAAAAATTACTGAAGCAAAAATAGCTTTAATTAACAAGGCCCTTGAAATTAGTAAAACAGAAACTGATGCAAAAATAAACATTTCAAATCCACAACAATTGAAATCATTTCTTGATGAGGAAAATAGAATGTTAAAAAATATGGTGGATAAGGTAATCGGTTCAGGAGCAAATGTAGTACTATGTCAAAAAGGAATTGATGACATGGCTCAACACTATCTTGCAAAAGCTGGAATCATAGCAGTTAGAAGAATTAAAGAAAGCGATCTTACAAAACTTGCAAAAGCAACTGGCGCAAGAATCGTATCCAATCTAGATGACTTATTTGAAAAAGATTTAGGTGATGCTCAATTGGTAGAAGAAAGAAAAATTGAAGAAGACAAATGGGTATTCATTGAAGGTTGCAAACATCCAAAATCTGTAACTTTACTACTTCGTGGTGGTTCTCAAAGAGTAGTTGATGAAGTTGAGCGCTCAGTTCATGATGCTTTAATGGTTGTAAAAGATGTAATAGAAAATCCTCTAATTGTTGCAGGTGGAGGTGCACCTGAAACCTATGCCGCAACTAAAATAAGAAATTGGGCAAAATCTTTAGAAGGCAGAGAACAATTAGCCGCAGAGAAATTTGCAGATTCTTTAGAATCAATTCCTTTAACACTTTCAGAAAATGCCGGAATGGATCCAATTGATACACTGACTTCATTACGTTCACGACAAATTAAAGGAGAAAAATGGGCGGGAATTGATGTTATGAAAGGTAAAATTGCAAACATGAAATCAAGTGATATCATAGAACCACTATCAGTTAAACTTCAAATTGTTTCTGCTGCTTCTGAGGCAGCATGTATGATTCTTAGAATTGATGATGTTATTGCAACACAAAAATCTTCAGGACCACCTCCTGGTGGTGAAGGTGGTATGCCAGGAATGGGCGGAATGGGTGGTATGCCAGGAATGGGCGGAATGGGTGGTATGCCAGATATGGGCGGAATGATGTAAATCATTTTGATAGCATATTATTTTTTCAAAAGTTTATTTTATAATAGAATTTACAAACTACATTGAATAAAACCGCCTCACAAATTCTTGTCGGATTTAAATACGTGTATCTAATAGCCTTTTTTGTCTTACTTTCAGGATTTTTTCAACCATTAATTGCAAATACCGGTTTTGAAAGTGTAATAAGTGGAGTTGTAGTCTTGTTCATTGGTCTAGCTGGAGCTATTCTACTTTACAAATCCATTACTTCAGAGAATAGACGTGAAATATTCCTTGGTGGAGGATTTGCTCTGATAGCCATCTCATTATTCTTTATATTTCAAATCACTGGAAGAGTCTAGATATCAAAGTATAGATAAAATTCATGAGGATGAGGTCTTATTGCAATTTCACGTTGATCTCGTCTTTCTAACTCTATAATTTTGTCAATTACATCATTTGTATAAATTGGACTTAGAAATTTTCTATCACTTTCTAATTCATCTAGTGCTTCACCAAGACTTTTTGGTAGAACTCCAATTCCTTTTTTAGCCCTATCCGATTTTGTCATTTTAAAGATATCCTCTTGAATCTGATCACCAGGATCTATTTTTTTCTTAATTCCATCCATTCCAGCTGCTGTTACAGCAGAAAATACAAGATATGGATTTGACGAAGGATCTGGAGCTCTGAATTCAAGTCTCTTAAGACTCGCATAATTTTTCCCTTTGAGATGTATTGGCACTCTAACTATTGCAGATCTGTTACCTGCACTCCATGCAATATAGGCTGGTGCCTCATAACCAGGAACAAGTCTGTGATATGAATTAGTAGTAGGGTTACAAATTGCAGATAATGCTTTTGCATGATTAATAATTCCGCCACAAAAATATCTTGCAGTTTGACTCAACTCATCTTTATCATTAGGATCAAAGAAAACATTTTCTTTTCCCTTCCATAAACTTACATTAACATGCATTCCTGAACCTGCATCCATTGCAACAGGTTTTGGCATCATAGTAGCAACTTTTCCATATTTTTGTGCCACATTTTTTATTACATATTTATAAGATTGAGCAGCATCTGCAGCATTTGTCATATAATCATATTTAATATCAATTTCACATTGCCCTGCAGTAGCAACTTCATGGTGATGATTATCACATAATATGCCAAAATCATTATTCAATATGTTTACACACTCATTTCTATAAGGAGTTAAAGTATCTGAAGGTGTACTTGGGTAGTATCCCTCTTGAAGACCCATAGGGTATCCTGAACCTTCATTATTCCATGGAGCTTCTTTTGATTCAATTGAATATGATTGACCCTTATAGGGAGTTAAAACATCCCAATAAACTCTATCAAAAACAAAAAATTCTACTTCTGGACCCCATGCACTATAATCAAAACCTTGAGATTTTACATATTCTTCTGCCTTCTGTGAAATTCCTCTAGGATCTCTAGAAAGTCTACCTCTATCTCCTCCCCAATAGATATCACAAAGTAATCTTGCGGTCTTATTTTCAGTTAACCACGGAATTATTGCAAAAGTATTAGGATCTGGTTTTAAAAGAAGATCTGAATCATTAACATTGGTAAAACCAATTATCGAAGAACCATCTAATTTTGGCAGTCCATCTCTCATTTGTTCAGGAGTAAAGGTATTTGCTGAAATTGTCGTATGATGAAAGCGACCAGTAAGACCAGTAAATTGCAGATCTATGAATTGAATTCCCTCATGCTGAATTCTAGCAAAAACCTCATCTGGTGAATAGGATATTTGGAGTGCTTTTCCATGACTAACTTTATAGGGCAATTTTGTGCTTCAATCAAACACAAATACATCCGAGATTTAAGGATTAGGTAAGAAATGTCAGAAACAAATGAAATTGATATTAACAAATTACATCATTTAGTCCTACGAGAAACTGAAAATGATTCGATTCAAGAAATCAATCCAGATTTTTATAGGAATCTTGCTGACTTTATTGGTAACCTAAAAAAACAGGAATTTGATAGTGTAGAAGGTAAGATCAAAGAAGCAATAATTAAATCAGCCACAGAATTAACATCACTTTTAATCAAAATTAGACTCGATAAAATTTCTAAATTACCCGATACTGATTTTAGAAATCTTTTAGATGAAGAAAAATTCATTTTTGATGTAGGAGAGGAACAAAGAGAGCGCACTGAAATGATTCTCTCGGCAACTATTAATGGAAAATCAAAATTCCTTGAGTCTATTTCACAAAATCATAAAACTAAGACTGTTGTTATTAGATTTCTTCAAGAAGTAGATGAAATTGTAGGCGTTGATTTGAAAAAATATGGTCCTTTCAAAATAGAAGATATTGCTACCATTCCATATGAAAATGCTCAGGCGTTGATTACTAAAAACATCGCAACCAAAATTCGTTGGGAAGATTAGATAGAAATTACACCTCAATTATTTTCATTTAATGACACATACGGGTGTTGATGTTATTGATTTTCTTTTTTATACAATTTATCCGGTAATTGGTATCTTGGCAGTAGAACTGATTAGTAGAATTACTAAAACTCCAAAATGGATTAAGCTTTGGACACAAGCTGCTGTGTCAACCGGTTTTGGAATCTATTACTGGTTTGTATTACCTGCACCTCGAAACTTTCCATTGACTGGATTGGTAATGTTTGCACTAGCAATTGCATTAATCTATCAGGGGAGACGTGCAAAAATATCACCTAGTAAAAGTCAATATTAGTTCTTAATTAATTCTTGAATCTTCGAAACATTCGTTTGAATACATTTTGTTTATTTGGCCCTCCATCTCTAATTACTTTTTTCTCCCCAAATCGACGAGCTCTAATTTGAGTTAACTTCACACATCTATGTTCTTCTGGTAGTCTATGTTCGGCACAAAATGGATCTTTACAATAATTACACTGAAAAGGCATATCTACCATATCTCCACAATAAGCACACTTCTCAGGTTTCACAATTATTCTATGAATTTTCTTCTAATAAACTTGTGTCCATCTTTATTTAGAATTTTATTTTTTAAAAAATTGAAGTAAACGTTTTTACGATGTTGAAATTAAAAATGATTAAGTGAATTTTAATGATTAAAAACAAAGTAGCAATCGTAACTGGCGCAAGTAGTGGAATAGGTTTTGCTACGGCCTTAGCACTTTCAAAAAAAGGAGCTAAAATTGCCATAGGTGCAAGAAGAACTGATATGCTTTCTGAATTAGAAAAAAAGATTAAAGAAAATGGCGGAGAAGTTTATTCTCAAAAATTGGACGTTACCAAGAAAAACGAATGTATCTCTTTTGTTAACAATGTTTTAAAAAAATGGGGCACAGTAGATATTTTAGTAAATAATGCCGGATTAATGCCGTTAAGTTTTTTCAAAAATTTGAAGATTGATGAATGGGATCAAATGATAGATGTTAACATCAAAGGAGTTCTCTATTGTACTGGAGCAGTAGTTACACATATGCTTGAAAACAAATCAGGCCACATCATTAATATCTCATCAGTTGCAGGAAGAATAGTTTTTCCTGCAGGTAGTGTTTATTGTGCAACAAAACACGCAATTACTGCCTTTAGTGAAGGACTGAGACAAGAATTGAGTGTAAGAAAAAATATTCGTGTTACATGCATTGAACCAGGAGTTGTTGCAACAGAACTAACAAACACAATTACAGATGAATCATTACAAGGATTTGTTGAAAATGCTAAGAAAATGGAATCTCTTCAAGCTGAAGACATTGCAAATGCTATTGTTTACGCTGTAGAATCACCAAATCATGTTAATGTTAATGAAATTCTGATTAGGCCTACAACCCAAGATCGTTGAATTGTCTAATATTCCTCATCTGTTAATTCTTGGGGGAGGCTTTGGAGGATTATCGGCAGCAAATGAGATTAGAAATAATCTTTCATCATCACAAATTGAGATTACTGTTATTGATAAAAAAGATTGGTTCATGGTAGGTTTTACCAAACTTTGGATTATAAGGGGAACACGAACATTTGAAAATTCTATAGGTTCATTAACTGAACTTACAAAAAAAGAAATTAATTTTGTAAAGGAAGAAGTTCTACAAATTGATCTTCAAAACAAAAAAATTAAAACTACAACTAAATCTTTTTCCTATGACTTTCTAATTATTTCAATAGGTGCTGTATTGGCCCCTGAACAAATTCCAGGACTATCAGAAAATGGAATGAACCTTTATGATCATACACAACTCACTGAAATTCATAATAAACTAAAAAAAATGAAATCTGGCAACCTTGTAATATCAATTATGGGGATGCCTTACAAATGTCCCCCTGCACCATTTGAGGCTAGTTTATTGATTAATTCTATGCTAAAAGAAGAAGGAGTTAGAGAATCTGTACAAATTCATTTCTATAGTCCAGCAGCAATAACATTACCTGCGGCTGGTCCAGAAATTAGTCAACAAATTCTTAATTTAATAAATTCTGAAAACATCGTTTTTCATGACTCTTGCAAAATAAAATCAGTAGAAAAAAATAAATTAATTTTTCAAAATGGGATGGAGGCTAATTTTGATTTACTCCTTGCTATACCTCCTCATGTTGCCCCTAAGGTAGTTTATGAATCGGGATTAGCTAAGGAAGGTGGATTTATTCCAATTAACCGAGATTGTAAAACAGCATTTGAAAATGTATATGCTGTGGGTGATGTAACCACTTTGTCAGTCACTGATACAATGGCTGTTCCAAAAGCAGGAATATTTGCAGAAGGAGAAGCACTAACAGTAGCACAAAACATTATTTCAAAAATAAATGCTAAAGAAGAATCTTCATTATTTAATGGAAGGGGTGGATGTTTTATCGAATCAGGAAGAGACACTGCATCATTAATTGAAGTAGATATGTTTTCCGAACCTAAACCATCAGCAAAACTAACTGAATTTACGGCTAAACATCTTGATGAAAAAATACAATTTGAGAAAGAGCGACTCTCAAAATGGTTATGATGGATCATCTTTTTGATTTTCTTTTGCAAGATATTCTAAAATAGCTCTTACCTCAACACTTAAATTTTTAGAATCCTTCGCTAATTCTAATTTTTCAGGAATACTCCGTTTAAAATCTTCATCTTCAAATTTTATTCTTATTTTTTGAATACAATCTAGATGATCCTGATCAGTTGCAGAAATCCTGTGACAAACATTACAAATTTTCATTAATAATAGATAATAACCCGACGATTTAATAATTTCATTTTGTGCCTCTCACATTAGGGGTCGTGGTCTAGCTTGGTATGATACTAGCCTGGGGGGCTAGTGGTCGCAGGTTCAATTCCTGCCGGCCCCATTATAATTTTAATAAGTTTAAAATATCATCAAAACTTTTTCGTGTTTGTTCTTGTTTGTATATTCTTAATACATCAATAATTCTTTGTTTTGGCGGAATTCTGTAAATTTTTTGAACTTTTTTGGCAATGCCTGAACCGATAAAAACAGCCTGAGTTACAGATGTTACATTTGATACTCTTCTATTAACACTTGAACTTTCAAAATCTATTAGAGTAACTTTTGATTTTCCAATAATTACATGTTTAGAAATACTACTTAATTCACCATGATCAAATTTCATCTGATCTAATTTGTAACAATCTTCTAAAATGGTTCTAACCACAAATTTTAATTTCTTTGCACTTCCCACCCCTTTAAGAGATTGTATCCAATCTCCAATTTTATCTCCATCAAGATATTCCATTATCAAGAAATTCTTACTGGCATTGTATAGTTTGGGCCCGACATTTATTGTATTTACTAATCTAAGAAATTTTGCCTCACTTTGCATTTCATTTCTTTGAGAATCCAATCTCCTAATCTTCAACGCAATTATAGTTTTTCCTCTTTTTGCTAATACTACTACGCCGACATATCCTTTTCCCAAAATTCTCAAACTACCAATTGTAGTTTGTCCAGAAAATGATATTGATTTAATTTTTAATTTTTCTAATTCAGAAATTCTTGATTGAAGTTGACGTGAATTAGCTTTTGGATAGCCAAGAATTTTTGAATATGGTTCTCTTGTAAATTTTTTAATTGGAATGAAAGATTGTGTCATCAGTTGAAACCAAATCCGAAATTGCCTCTTTAATTGATTTGCTTAAATTTTTATTTCCAACAAAAACTTTGAATCCTTTCTTAAAATCATCTTGTAATCCTTTTGGCATACCTGTTTGAAGGTTATTTTTTAGTAATTCTACAGTAAATTTTACTACATCATTATGTTTTCTCTTTTCAAGAGAAATAATTTTTTTGTCCTCACCAATCCATATTAATTGAGTTTTGGCAATATTTTTTGAAATAAAACTATTACAATCACTTTCTCTAAAAAAATCGGGACCAATTTTTGGATAAATTTTTGGAATGATAATTGATTCTAAGAGGAAAAAAAGATAGGCTTCATTTTGTTCATCGGAATACGATTTACTGCGTAAAACATTGAAACCTCCTGATTCTAATTGAGTTGCAATTGAGGTAGTTGCTCTCTTCACTTGTCCCCAAATAATATCTGGACTTCGTTTCTTGAAATTAAATTTTACTACAAGAACATTTTCCCAATTATTTTTTAACGGTTTCAATTTTTTAGGTTTAGAGAATTGGGTTATGGAATTATTCTGAAAAGCTCTGCAAGCAAGAATAAATTTACCTATATTTTCATCAGAAATTGCTGCTGCTAAATTTCTATTACTATCAATAGGATCCATGATCACAATAGATGTTTCAAATACTTTTGATGTCTTCCCAATTACCTGATTTTGTTGAATTTTTGCAATTGATTTTATGACATTCTCAAAACTACCAAAATTTAAAATTAAAACTTCTGAAACATATCCACTAAAACCTTGTTTTGCAATTTCTGCTCCATAAATTTTAGTTAACTTTAGAAATGTTTTGAGAATTCTTACTTCATCTCTCATTTTAGGAGTAAGCTCATTCTGCATAAACTTCGTGTGAAATGGTGATCTATCAGCAGAACTTTTCCATTCCCCTAAACTTACATCATAACATGGGACTATATTGATTTTAGTTTTCATAATTCTAGCCTCAACATAGGGATGTTCAGAATATCTGACATAGGGATTATACTTTTTCATTGATTCAAAACCAACCTTTTTTGAAATTTCAGTGAATTTCTCATCAGAAATTGATTTTTTAAATTTGATAAAAATATCAATATCGGCTTCTTTTGATAACCACGTATCTTTAGCATAGGATCCACCAAATTCTAATCCTACTATTTCAGGATATTTTCTAATTTGTCCTTCAACTAAAGTAAAAACTTCATCAGCAATTTGTTTTTTTAATTTTTTTGTTTTTTTAGATGGTATTACAGATTTTCTAATTTTAGAAATTATTTGTTTCATAATTCTGCCTTTATCTCCATTAAATCAGAATAAACCGGACCTTTTGAACTAAGAACACTTTGTTTGAGTTTGAACCCTGTAATTTCTTGCGTTCCCAAATCCACTGATTTGAATTTATCCAATTCTTTACTAATATCTCCAATTTATTTTTAATTCTAAACACTGTGATATGAGGTTTAAAGGGTTTATCAACAGAAAAACCTAATGGGGTTAATGCATTTTCAATCTTTTTTGCCAATTCTACTAATAAATTACCACCGTTTTCATCAGTTCCAATCCATATGACCCTTGGAAATTTTAATTTGGGAAAAACACCAATACCTTTGAAATTTACCATGAACCTTGAAAATTTAACAGAATTTAATGACTATCATTACTTGTCTCTACAGTTTCTTGTGATATCTCACCTAAAAATTGCAATGTAAAATGAAGATTATGTGGTTCTACAGGTTTAGCATTTATGTTAATTTCAGATTGAAATTTAGAAATTGAGTTAATTATTTTATCAGAAGAAATTTCAATTGCTACAAAAACTCGCATTATGATTTTCTTTTAATTATGTTTTATAATAATTTCCGGTAAATTCATAGACCAGCCATATTTTTGTTCTAATATTGACAAAACTAATTGTATGTTTAACCGGCATGCCTGGTGCAGGTAAATCAACAATAGCTGATGGTCTGAAATACAAAGATTACGAGATAATTAACATGGGAAATGTAGTAAGAGCAGAAGCTAAGAATAGAAACCTTGAACCAACTGGAGTTAATCTTGGTAAATTGATGCTTGAATTACGAGAAAAGAATGGTCAAGGTGCTATAGCAGAATTAGTAACACCACAAATTGAAAATTCAAAATCAAATGTAATAATAATTGATGGAATAAGATCAAATGCTGAAATAGAAGTTTTACGTAAATATGGAGTAGTTAAACTTCTTGCTATACATGCATCTACTAATACAAGATTTGGATTTTTAAAACAAAGAGGGAGATCTAGATGATCCACAAACAAAAGAAAATTTTGAAGAAAGAGATAACCGAGAAATAGACGTTGGCATTAGTAATTCAATTGCTTTATCAGATGAAACAATTTCTAACAATAATTTAACAAAAGATGAATTGATTGAACATGCCTTCAAAATCATTGAAAGTTGGATAGAATGAGATCTCCTAACATAAGTTGTAAAATAGAGATATTTTCTTCAATTAATCCATCTGAGGATCCAAAAAAAATTGAAACAGCAATTTTAAATATATTTCCAAATGCAAAAATCAAAACTGATAATTTTTCTATTACATCAAACTCTAAAGATTTACATTTACTAGAAAAAATATATGATGTTATTCATTCTAACCAATCTCAAAAAATCTATCAACGACAACTTGAAAAAAATTTAGAAAATGATTCTACTTGGTTTTACCTTAACAAACAAGCCGCATTTGTTGGAACTATAGCTCTCTGTGAAGAAGCAGAAGAATCACCTTTAGGACCAATTAAAGTAATCCTAACTTCTTCTAATATTGATAAAATCATAGATTGGTTAATTCTTGGAAATTAATACAATTAAACAACATAATTCTAAATATCGATATATATTTTCTATGTAGTTAATGAAATTTTTATACTCACGATTTAGATTTCATTTAAAAACTGAAACAAATTCTGGTAATGCACTAACACTAGTACTTCTAATTGAAAAATCCATATCTGATGACATTATTGTTTCTTCGGGATTTATTTCTATTAAGATTGCATTATTTTGTTTGGCATAAATTGGCAAAGTATTTGCAGGTGATACAATCAGTGATGTACCTACAACTATCATTACATCACATTTACTTGCATGAACAATTGCCTGGTGCCAAACATCTTGAGGAAGAGTTTCCCCAAACCATACTACGTCAGGTCTCAAAATATTCCCACATTTACATAATGGTGGTATGTGCTCAAATTCCGTTAAAATTTCACACCTGAAATCACAAACAGTACATTTTATTTTTATGATACTTCCATGCAGCTCTAATACTTCTGAACTTCCAGCTCTTTGATGAAGTCCATCAATATTTTGAGTCAATACAGTCACTTGAACAAATTTTTCTAATTCAGCGATTGCCTTATGTCCTAAATTGGGTTCTGCACAAAAAATATTTTTCCGTCTCTCATTATACCATTCCCACACTAATTTTGGATTATCATAAAATGCATCAATTGTAGCCAACTTCATTGCATCATAATTCCTCCATAATCCATCTTTTCCCCTAAAAGTAGGAATTCCACTTTCTTGAGAAATTCCTGCACCTGTAACAAATACAATTTTTTTAGCATTTCTTATCTTTGTTGTGAATGATTCAAACATTTTCTACCTATTTTATCTCAATTTCTAAAAAATCTTTTGCTGTGATAACTGAATCATGAAATTGTCTTGCTTCTTCTAAATGCTTAATTTCATCCTTGTATCTAGCTGAAAAATGTGTTAGAATCAGATTTTTTACTTTTGCATTTTTACCTAATAAAGCTGCTTGCTTTGCTGTTGAATGACATGTTTCTTTTGCCTTCTCCTTGATTTCATCTAAAAATGTTGAATCAAACACAAGGTAATCACAATCTTTAAAGAATTTTTCTAATTCTTCGGTTGGCATTGTATCTCCCTGAAATTCCAATTTTTTTACCAGGTCTTTTTTCTCCTAATACTTGCTTCTGGAGAAATAATTCTTTCTCCAATCTTAATTTCCATTCCATTTTGTAATTGATTCCATAATTTGCCCTCAGGAATTTCTAAATCCTTAGCTTTTTCTAGATTAAATCTACCAGGTTTATCTTTTTCTTCAAAAAGATAAGAGTATGTAATAACTGAATGATTAGCTTTACAAGCATATACTGAATAAACTTTTGAATCAAATATTCTTCCTTCTTTAACTGTTGTAATCATAACTGGAAATGATAAACCAAAATTTAGTATTTTGATATTTGCAGCAATGAATTCTTCAATTCCACTAGGCCCGTAAATTTCTAAAGGTTCAGTTCTATGTTGCATTGTCATTGTTTGAACTAACCCTAGTAATCCAATACAATGATCACCATGAAGATGTGTAACAAAAATTTTCATTTTTTTATTCCAACCTAAACCTGATTTCATATAAGAAATCTGTGCTGCTTCTCCTGCATCAAACATGAGAATTTCACCATCTTTTTCTAGACAAATACATGACATCCCTCTTTTTTCGGTAGGTTGAGAAGCCGAAGTTCCTAAAAATATTAGTTTCATTTTATCAAAATTGTCCTTGTTAAGCTTTTATGCCTATAGATTTCATATTTTTTTATAGGAATAAACTTCAATTTTTTTTCAAATCCTTTTTTACACATAATAGCTATTTTCTTACGTTTGGGTAATATTGAAACAAATTTTTTTATCAACTCCTCAGGTTTCTCCGATGATTTTGATGCAGTTCCATAAGGTAAATCTGTAACAATTCCATCAAATTCATCCATCATAGTTGTTAATTGATTAAAATCTGCCTTAATTATTTTTGATTTGTATCCATTTACATCTAAATTTTCTTTCGAAATATTATACATTTTTTCATCGAAATCTAAACCAATTGCATGAATTCCCATTGATTCAGCTTCTAACAAGGTAGTTCCAGTACCACAAAATGGATCACAAACAGTTTCCCCCTCTTTTAATCCAATTAAATTTATCATTGCTCTTGTAAGCTTCCAATCCAATTCATGTGGATATTTTTTAACTTTCTTTGGTCTATTTTCACCTTCTAATCTTCTAGAGAATCCAAAAAAATTTTCTTGATCAGTAAAAATAAGATATATAGTAATATTTGGATTTTTAAAAGACACTTGAGCTTTGGAAAATTTTGTTATCATGTCTCCCATGGCTCTTTCTAATTCTGGTATGTTGAACTGATTTGATGATAAATTTATTATTCTACACACAAAAGTATTGGCATTTTTTAAAATCTCAAAATTTTCTTCATCTAGAAATAATCCTGACATTTTACGTAAAATTTGACCAGAGATTTTTACAAAAGTTGCACGTTTTGTAATTTGTTCCCAACTAGTTTTTGATTGTATTATTACTAAATTTGATAGTATTTTCACTTTTGCAAATCTATCATAGGTTTTTGCAATTGAAATTATTTCATCTATTGCAATTTCTAGATAATCTTTGGATAAAACAAAAAAACTTTCTGGCATTATATTATTGCCTTTGCAATTGTGCCTGAAATATCAACTAAAGCTGTTCTTCCAGGAATTGTATTTGTACTAATTATTTTTGTAACCCCTGCTTTTTTAATTTTCTTGTCAACTTCATTTCCAAGTAATGCATGTGTACAAGCAACAAATACTCGTTTACATTTTTGTTTTTTAAGAAATTCTGTAGCTTTGATTATACTCCCTCCGGTACTAATCATATCATCTACTAGAATCAAATCTCTTCCTGATATTCCATCAATTTTTTTAGTTTTGATTTTCACTTTTCCAGTTTTACGATCTCTCTGTTTTTCAAGAGTTATGAATTCTGTATTCAAAATTTTTGCAAATTCTTCTGCTCTAACTTTTCCACCATGATCTGGAGAAACAACCAGTGGATTTGTCAATTTTAATTTTGAGAAATATCTTGCTAAATCTGGAATTGCGGTTACATTGCTTGATTTTATATTAAAATATTTTAGTCCAATCATACTGTGTATATCTACAACAATAATTCTCGAGGTTCCTACACTCTTGAATAGATTGGCAATAACTTTCATTGTTATTATCTCTCCTGGTAGAAATTCTCTATCTTGACGGGCATAACCCATGTAGGGTATTACTGCAATAATTTCAGTTCCTAATTCTTTTGCCTTTGAAATTATTGATAATGTTTGAATAAGATTTTCATTTACAGGTGGATATGTTGATTGGATAACAATAATTTTGTTTTTTTGGAATTTTCCTTTTAATGTAATTTTACTTTCTCCATCAGGAAAAAATTTTAATTGAGATTTTATTAAATTTGCCCCTAATCTTTTTGCCAATTTTTTTGCAAGGTATATAGAGGAACTTCCAGATACAACCGTGAATTCTGTCAACAAGTCAACGTCAAAGAAGGGCTTCTTAAATTTTGAGGATATTTTAGATCATGATTTTATAATCCTCTTTACTAATTTTTTTTAATTGAAAATAATCATTCAAACTTCTGATTAACAATTACAATTTCTAAAATAAAAGGAAAATAATAACAATACTCTTCAGATCCAATTTTAATTTGATTTCATTTTATGCTTTTCATATAACAGATAAAAAATTGTACCAATACCTATTATCCCAAGACCAATTAAAATTACTTGAAATTCAAATTGAAATACCATGTACACTGAAACCATAAATCCTATTGCTGGTAAAATTGGAAATTTGCCAACATTAAATGGTACTTTAAACTCTCGTTCAATATTTGGTTCTGTATATCGTAATACAATTACACTCAAATTCACTGCCGCAAAAGTTATCACAATCGCAAAAACCGTAATATTTGCTACAATTACAATGTCACCAATAAAAGAAAAACTAGCAGCTGTTAACATGATTACAATAATAGCTACCCATGGTGTTTTAGTTTTAGAATGAATTTTTGCAAGAATATTCGGAAATGATTTTTCTCTAGCCATTCCGTAAATCATTCTGGAACCAGCTACAAGAGATATCAAAACTGTATTTGTTATTGCAAAAAGTGCAATACCAGAAAATATTATGTAACCATGTACACCTAATCCTCTTTTTGCTACATCTATTAATGGGGCTGTTGATTGCGAGAAATCTTCCCAATTAATTACTCTAACCACAGCTAATGAAACTAACACGTAGAGTATACCTGATATCATAACTGATAGCACTATTGCTCTGGGGATCACCTTCTTGGGATTTCGTACTTCTTCTGCAATGTTTGCCATATCTTCAAAACCAATAAATGCAAAAAAAATCAATACAAACGCAATAATGATTCCAGTAAATCCAGTTGGACTTTCAAAATAAT
Source organism: uncultured Nitrosopumilaceae archaeon (assembly GCA_963825095.1). Classification (GTDB taxonomy): domain Archaea; phylum Thermoproteota; class Nitrososphaeria; order Nitrososphaerales; family Nitrosopumilaceae; genus Nitrosarchaeum. Next base: position 191,146 of record CAWGRV010000014.1, on the reverse strand, counting down.
TAATTGGTTTTGATTCATTAACTGTAAAACCAATTATAATAATTAGAATTAATCCCACTACCTCAATTATTGTAAAAACTGTATTTGTCCAAGATGATTCTCTAATACCTATGAAATTTATTATTGAGAGAATTCCTATTAGTACAACTGCAGATAGCGTTATTGGAATACTTAAAAAATTTGAAAAATAACCACCAAATCCTAAGGCAACAGTTGCTGCCGTAATCATTGATGTAATTGCTGTCAGCCATCCAACAATAAAAGCAAAAAAATTATCTTTGAATGTATTTTTTATGAATATATATTCTGCAGCTGCCTTAGGAAATACAGATGATAATTCTGCATAACTGAGTCCTGCAAACAAGGCAACAATTGATCCTAAAACAAATGCAACCCATACAAAATTTCCAGCTAAACCGACCGCTTCACCTATAAGTACATAAATTCCAGCTCCTAGAATTAATCCCACTCCATACATTGTTAGATGGAAAAGTCCTATACCGCGCTTAAGTTCAGACATTTAATACTCTAATTATTTGCAATTTATAATATAACTCAAAATCCAAGTTTATCGTAATTCAATACAATTCCTTGTATTTTGATCTTAATTCTTCATGAAGTCCTACAAGAGAGAAAAGCTCTTACGATGTCAGTTTTACTAAGTATTCCCACTAAATTCTGATTAGAATCTACTACCGGAATTCCACTAATCTTATTTTTTATCATTTTATCTGCTCCAACTGTTAAATCCTCTTCTTCATTTATTATTAGAAGTTCATCATTTAGTAAATCATTTACACAAAGATTTTCTCCATGAATTGGAAGTAAATAATCTCTAGAACGTGTATTGCCTTTGGTAAAATAATCACTATGAGTTAGTAATGTATTGGTACTAATGAGACCAATAGGAAGACCATTTTCATTAGTTACAACTAATCGCGAAACTTGATTTTTATTCATTAAATTTAAGGCATATTTGAGCGAGTCAGATTTTCTACAAGTAACTACTTTGTTACTCATAAAATTTTTTACTAGATATTTTCCACCAAATATGCTAGAATAGGATTTTGTCAAATCTGTTCTTGTAACAATACCAGTCAGTTCTCCATTATCGTTGACGAGAATTACTGAACCAATTTTGAAAGTTTCCATTCTTGCAGCACATTGCTCAAAAATATCTTCTGTATCATCCATTATTGTAATTATATTTTTTTCCATTACATGTTTAATTGGAATCTCATTTACTGCCCGTAGCAGTTTTATCATCTCCTAGAAATCTATTGATATCCCTTTCAGTCACAATTCCCACTGGTTTATTTTTAACCGTAATTACTATGTGTTTAACAAAATTTGTTTGCATTTTTAATAGAGCCTCGAAAATTGATGACTCTGGTTGAACAGTGATAACTGGAAATGAAAATAATTGTTCCATATTGTATACATCCATTATTTTTTGATTTAAATTAAATCCTGATTCTCAAACATGATTTCAATAAAAAAGACCTAATACTTACATAGTATTAAGAACAATCTCAACTTCTATTTTATTTCCATCAAATGATGAAGCTATGGCTTTAATTCTACTCTTGTACAAAAAATATTTTTTGCCATCTTCACTAATGGATCCAGAGATTCCCAAAAGTTTGTTGTCATGCAAAGTCTGCAATCTCCTATACACCGTACTTATTGGAATCTTAGTCTCAGCACTTATTTCCATTGCAGATTTTGGTTTTTCCATAGAATTTTCTAAAATAGCTCTACAGTATTTGTCAGACATTACTTCAAGAATTGCATCTTTTCTTGAGTCATCTTCTATTTTTCTTCCTGAAATTAATTCTTGCATATACCTTACAAGTCAAATTTTGATATAAAGTAGAGGTTTTCTTTGCACTGCACTGCACTCATTTGATTATAAATGGAAATCCAAATGAACCCATGAGTTTTAATTATACATTTTCATTATTTTAAATGATGTTATTCAAAAATATTTTAGTCCCATTTGACCTATCCAACAAGTCATTTCATGCATTTAAGATCGCAATTGATATGGCAATAAAATATGATTCAAAAATAACAGTTCTTACATGTATTCAAATTGATGCTTGGCATCATAAATTCTATGATTCTAGAGCTGATGACGAATTATTTAAAAAACAAAAAAAAGTCATAACTACTTACATAGAAAAACTAGAAACACTTGCAAACAAATCACATATTTCAATGAAATCACAAATTTTGAGATCGAGTTTCTGTTGTTAATGATATAACAACCTATGCAAAATCTCGTAAATTTGATCTCATTGTAATGGGTTCACATGGTAGAACAGGAATTGATAAATTGATTCTGGGAAGTGTTGCAAACGGAGTTATTCAAAAATCTAGTTGCCCTGTTTTGATTATTAAATAAAAGGAATGAGATTTTACTGATCTCTATAATAGGTAGCGGTAAAGTTGGTTCAGCAATTGCTTTTCTTTGCGCATCTAATTCATTAGATGATATTCTGTTAGTTAATCGTACAAAAAATAAGGCAATTGGTGAGGCACTAGATATTTCTAATTCAATACCTGCAACTTCGAATGTTTCTATTCATGGAACTGATGATTTTTCAAAAATAAATGGTTCTGATGTTATTGTTATTACTGCTAGTACTGGAATCTATTTAAAAGACAGAACTGAATTAATGGATTCTCAAGTTAAAATGATAAAAGAAATTGTAACTCAAATAAGAAAATACTGTCAACATGCTATTGTTTTAATAGTTTCTAATCCTTTAGATGTTCTTACATTTATTTTTCAGAAAGAAAGTCAACTATCACGAAATAAAGTAATAGGAATTGCATCGAGTTTGGATTCAAGTAGATTTAGATATTTGTTGTCAGAAAAATTTAAAGTAAAACAATCACAAATTACTGATACACTAGTATTGGGCGAACATGGAGATTCAATGGTGCCAATATTTTCCAGAGTAAAAATTAATCACAAAAATTTGTTAGAAGTAATTGACGAATCAGAAAAAGAAATAATCTCAATTGAAATTCGTGATTATTGGAAATCTCTAAGACATTTCAAGAGTCGATCTCAATATGGTATTGCAAAGAACACTTTTGATGTTATCCAATCTATCATAAAAAATGAAGATCTAATCATACCTGCATCAATAGTATTAAACGGCGAATACGGTCAGAAAGGTATCTCAATGGGAATTCCCATAATACTTAATCAGAGCGGAGTTAAAGAAGTCATTGAGATAAAATTAGACAAATCAGAAAGTGAATTATTAAAAATCTCTGCCCACACTATACGAAATTATATAAATTCATTAAATAAAATTTAAAAAATTAATAAATTAAAAACTAAATTCATATTCAAACTGCATAAACTTCATCTACAATTCTAACAAAAATTAGTGCATAGAATTACGTCTAATTTAACATCCTTTAAAATTATTTGAACAAATTTTAGAATTGAGATACAAGAAAGTCATTAAATAAAGCCAAATTTGTCTAAATAACCCTCATTTTGTAGAATATTTCATATTAAAATATACTATATGTAATAAAAAATTTGTTTGAAGTGAACTTTCTAAATCTTATCTCTATCGTAAAACGTTATCCAATTCCAGTTTTTTCTATATGCGGTCTAATTGTTGGAAGCGTTTTTCATTGGATTATTAATAATCAAGATTTTGGTCATCTTGTTTGGTTTGTTGTTTTAGTTATGGGGGGAGTTCCTATTGTATGGGATACGATCAAAGGAATGTTTCACCGAAAATTTGCTGCAGATATTATTGCAATGCTTGCAATTTTGGTATCAATCATTACAAACGATCCGTTTCCTGGTGTGATAATTGTTCTAATGCAATCAGGTGGAAAAGCGCTTGAGGATTATGCATTTTATCATGCGCAAGATTCATTGGAGGAATTATTAAAAAGATCTCCTAGATTTGCAATTAGAAAAATTAATGGTATTCAAAATGAAATAGATGTAAATGATGTAAAACCTGGTGACTTGTTAATTGTTCGTACAGGAGATTTAATACCTGTAGATGGAATAACCAAAAACGATCAAATTGAAATTGATGAATCTTCAGTAACAGGTGAACCACTTTCAAAAATTAAAAAAATCAATGAGATCGTTTTAAGTGGAACAGTAAATGTTGGAGGTACATTTGAAATGGAAGCAAAAAAAACTAGCGGAGATAGTCAATATGCAAAGATAGTTCAACTTGTTCGGAAAGCTCAACAAGAAAAAGCGCCAATCCAAAGACTAGCTGACAAATTTGCTGTATGGTTTACCCCCATTGTAATTATTGTCAGTCTTACAGGATGGCTTATAACACAAAATATTTCAACAATCCTGGCAGTTTTGGTCGTAGCTACACCATGTCCATTAATTTTTGCAACTCCAACTGGAATTATTAGTGGAATAAACAAAGCAGCAAAAAATGGCATTGTTGTAAAAACAGGTGCTGCAATAGAACAACTTGGAAAAGCAAAAGCAATATTTTTTGATAAAACTGGCACAATTACATTCGGAATCCCAAAATTAGAATATGTGAAATCAATTGGAAACATAGATTCAGATACTCTTTTATTCAATTTGGCAGGCTTAGAACAACTGTCATCACACCCTGCAGCAAAATCCGTTTTAATTTTAGCTGAAGGTAAATTTGGTAAACTTCCAAGCCCAAAAAATTTTCATGAAATACCAGGAGCTGGAGTTGAAGGTGACATTGAAGGACAACATATTGTAGTAGGCTCTGAAAATGTTTTTGTAAAAATGAATTCAAAATTAATGGAAGACATTCAAAATGCTAAAACAGAAATAGATTCAAAGGGAAAAATGTTAGCATTTGTTGCAATAAACGGAAAACTTTCGGGAATTCTCATCTTTAGTGATTTAATAAGACCTGGTGTTGAATCTATGATCCATAGATTAAGCAATTTAGGAATAAAATATGTTGCAATGTTAACTGGAGATAATTTAAAAAATGCAAATAATATTGCAGAAAAAGCTGGAATACCTACAATTCATGCAAATCTATTACCAGAACAAAAAGTTGACATTATCAAAAAAACTAAAGAACAATATGGTAATGTAATCATGGTTGGTGATGGAATAAATGATGCTCCATCCTTAGCGACTGCAACTACTGGAATTGCAATGGGATATGGTGGAACAGCAATTTCTGCAGCGACGTCAGATATTGTACTTCTTGTAGATGATGTTACAAAAGTCACAACTGCTGTTGAGATTAGTCAACATACTACCAAGATTGTTAAACAAGGAATTATTTTTGGAATTGGAGCAAGCTTTGTCCTAATGGGTATTGCAAGTCTTGGATATATTTCGCCTGGATATGGTGCATTATTTCAAGAAATCTTAGATATTACTGTTATTCTAAATGCTTTGAGGGCTCGTTAAACTGAATTCTAATACTATTTGAATATAGAAATTAATTTTTAAAATAATCTTAAACATAGATTTACCAAAAAATTTGGAATAATATTTTTATTTTAAAAATTGTTAAGATGACAATTTCTTTTATAATATCTATTTTGCCAATTATTCCTACAAGAGAATTATTTCTAAAGTATTGCCAAACCAACTATGAAATTGAAAAAATATCATTTTTAGGAGGAATATCACTTGTGAAAATCATACTATTTTTTATATTTGAAGAATTAGAGGAAAATATATGGCAAAATTCAACAAAATCCTAGTTCCATTAGACGGATCTAATAATTCCATTAGGGGACTTGATAGAGCAATTGAAATTGCAAAAGGTAGTGGGGCTGAAATTACAGGATTTTATGTATTTCATTTGCCACTTGCTGCAGGAATAAAGTATACTCGAAAAATGAAAGATGATGCACAAACTAAAGCTATCAAAGCAATTGGTCCAGCAATCAAACGAGCACAAAAGGCTGGTGCACTATTCAAATACAAAACTGGTGGAGGTCATACTGGCTCTGAAATTGTCAAATTTGCTCAAAAAGGAAAGTATGACATGATTGTTATTGGTGCTAGGGGAGTGGGGGGAGCTAAAGAAGCATTTCTTGGAAGTACCTCAAACTATGTGATGCACAAATCAAATATTCCTGTTTTAGTGGTAAAATAGTTAATTTGGGATTTTCCCACTTCTTTTTCTTAAAATCTAATTTGGATTTTAAATAATTACATATTTAACACAAATACTAAAGGAATCATATTTTGAATGAAATAATCTTAATATTTTCAACTATCATGAAAAATAAAACTTCATTCTTTGACCAATTATAATGCATAAATTCAACATCATTTTAGATACTCTAAATTTTTATATGATCTAAAGTAGATCTATTAATTAGTATTCTTGATATTTTATATTGTAATAACCTAGAAGCATAAGAAACATGAAAAGAATCAATCAAAGACTGAAAGAAATATGGTTGAAAGTAACTATGACATATTAGGAATAATTGAAGGCTCAACTGAGAAAGAAATTCGTAATGCGTTTAGGAGATTAGCACTTCAATACCATTCTGATAGAGGAGGAGAAAATGATCAATTTATTAAAATTAAACAAGCATATGAAGATCTCAAAATTGGTAAAAAATATCCTGAAACAGATTTAGAGAAAATAAAAAATTCTAGGGTTTATTCAGGTGATTCAGAAGAAGATGTCAAAAGAAAAAATCTAATTTTAGGCCAAGAACTTTCCAAAGAAATGAAGCTGGCTGAAGAATGGGCAGCAAATTTAACTAAAACGAATTCAACTGCAACTAAATTATTTGGTTCAAAAACTCTTGGAGAAATTGAGCTTGAAAGAAAAGCAAATGGTGCACTTTCAATAAAAGGAAATTTTATGGCTGGTAGTTTAACTTATGATGGACCTATCATTATGCAAGGAAACATTTCAAGTCCATCATGGACCAAAGAATTTAGAACAAGCATTCATCTTACAAAAGGTGATTTCAAATTCGTCAATCCACTTGAAAACAAATACAAAATTGAAAATGGTGCAAAAATAATTGTAGATAATGGTAATGTTGTGGTAGGAAATGTTTATGGAAGAAAATACGTAGTTCAGGATCCGGAAGGAAGAGTTGGAATTTTTGAAACTCAAGAACATAGGACTCAAATATCTGCACCAAAAGGAAAAATTATTGCAGAAAATATTATAAACACAGTTTCTCTTGATGCTGATTCAATTTTAGTTCTAAATCTTGAAGATGATGTTCAAATTAATGCGCGTGAGATTTTGATATATGGAAACAAAATCACTTATGATAGCATAATTAAATTAAAAAAAGAAGGGACAATAAGATTTTTTGAAAATTTCTCGATTCAAAGTCTTAGTAATGACGCTATTATCAAACTTGAAAATGAAAAAGAAATTAGACTTTTTGACATCAAAACAAAAAAAATAAAGGATTTAGCAGATGAATTTGTGCCTAACAAAAACGAATATGAAAAAGATGCTACAATGGTTGGTAATGGATTTACAATTACTTATGAAATGTTAGATAATCTATCAAAGAAACCTGCCAAAAATCATAATACTGGGTGGATTTCAAAATTTAGATTCTCTAACAACATACCTTAAAAATCAAGATAAAAACCACTAATTTAGTTATTAAACACTGTAATCTATTTTTGAAATATGTTAACTATTTTTCCTATCTAAAGTCTATAATTATTCGTCCCTCTTAATGGGAAATAGGCATTATTATTATCATTTAAAACTCGAAGAATTGATATTCAAACAAAATTAAGACAGAATAGAAATGAAAATTTCATTTAGTATTGATAAAAAATTAATTTTTTTAGTAATAGCTGTATCAATTACTTCACTTTCTATTACTGCTTATCTTAGTTTCAGTTATGCTGAACAAATTCTAGTAGAAAGAACTAATGACCTTCTACTTGGTGAAGCAATGGCACGTGGTAATTCTATTAAGACTTCTTTTTGAATCACGAATTGAACAAAATCAAATTTTAGCAAACGATCCAATGATAAAAATTCTTGTTACTGATCTTAATCAATCTACTCCAAAAGAATTTGATGAATTAAGGGAGAGTAAACGTAGGGATTTTCTTACTCAAATTCAAGCTTTTCAAACATTGGTTGGATTTTCAATTGGTTTTGAAGATGTAAAAATTATTGGGGCAAATGGAAAAGTATTCTTTTCACTAGGTAAGCTAACTGATAATAATTATCTTAATGATCCTTTGTTCCAAAAAGGATTAAAAAAATCAATTATAGATTTTGAACCAACTACAACTGGGAAAAAAATGATTATTGTTTCCCCAATTTTTGCTAAAGATAATAAAAAAGGTGATGATCCGGTAGGTGTTATCATCTCAAGAGTAAGAACTGAATCAATGGATAACATAGTATCTAACAGAAGTGGTTTAGGAAAAACTGGAGAAGTCTATGTTGTAAATGATGGATTTTTGATGTTATCTGAATCTCGATTCAAAGATAATGCCATCTTTCAACAAAAAGTTGACACCATTCCAGTTCAAAATTGTTTTAGAGAAGGAAAAACATTCACAGGGTTTTATTCTGATTACAGGGGGATCAATATTTACGGTTCCTCATACTGTGCAAATGATTTAGGCTTTGTTTTACTTGCAGAAATTGATGAATCAGAAACAATCCAACCAATTTTAGTCCTTCAAGAAAGAATTTTCCAAACTGGATTATTAATTACTATTATAATGATAATAGTTGCATTTATTATTTCAAAATCTTTGTCTAGACCATTAATAAAATTGAAAAATGCCGCAAACAAAGTTGCAGGGGGAAATTTTGACGTTAGAACTAATATTACAACAAGAGATGAAATTGGTGAGCTGTCACTTGCATTTGATTCTATGACTAAAAAACTTCAGGAGTCATTGATTGAGATTAAGGTAAAAGAGGACGTCATTAAGCAACAGGAAGATATCTTATTACAATTTTCTGATTATAGCGAAAACTATGGTGTATGTATGGTGGATATAATCAACTCAACAAAACTTACTGCTGAACTGTCCGAATTACAAACTAGTGAATTTTATAAAATATTTTTAAATTCTCTTGCCATAATTGTTAAAAAATTTGATGGTATAGTAGTAAAAAATATTGGCGATGCATTATTATTCTATTTTCCAGTTAAAATTTCAGAAGAAAAATCTACATTAAAGAAATGTCTTGAATGTTGTTTGACTATAATTGAATCTCACACAGATATTGCAAAAAAACTAGAAACAGAGCATCTACCGATTTTTAACTATAGAATTAGTGCTACTTATGGATTAGTAAGAATCGCAAGAACCTTAACATCATCAGTTAATGATATTTTTGGAATTACAGTAAATCGATGTGCTAAAATAAACCGTACTGCACCTGTGAATGGATTGATTATAGGAGAAGAATTCTATGAAAATGTAAAAACCTTTGATGATTATATATTTAATAAAATAGAAAGCGAGATTGTGTCTCCGGAACATGGATATGCCGGATATATTGTTTCAAGAAAAAAAATTACCAATAATATTGATAATTAAATATACAATGCAATTTAGATTAGTTCAGTAGATTTTTCTTTTGTAGTTATATCATATGATTCTTCCACATTTGTAACAAAAATCTTTCCATCTCCCATTTTACCAGTATGTGCAGTATTCATAATAGCTGTAATTATAGAGTCTACTTTTGAATCGGGAATAACTGTAACTATTACATCTGTAGAATTAAATTCAATCTGATGACCTCCAATTATTGGTCTTTCACCTGTCCCTTGTCCTAATGATTGAATTAATGTAATTCCACCTACCCCTGTTTGATTTATTGCTTTTACTACCTGTTTTGAAACTTCACTTTGTACAATTGCTTCTATTCGCTTCATGGTTAAACTGTCTAATAGAGATTTAAAAATATACTCTAGTTAATCACTTAATTACATTAAATCTTATTGAAAAATTACACTTGAAGGCAGTAAAAACAAATGAAAGTCGTTTTACTAGATAGAACAAAAAGTAAATTTCTATTCTGAATCAATAAAAGATTTTCATATGGATAAGAAATATCATTTTTGAATATTTTACGATTAAAATTAAAAAGATACCAAATTCGACACACTAACTAAACCTGAAATAATAAAAAGAAATTAAAAATGATGACCTAATCTAATCGATTAATTCGGTCCAACCTTTTACGAAGACTGAGTTTTTGTAGAGTGGAACTGGTTGTCCTACTGTAAAGTCCATTGGTCTCATCCAAAAGATTGCCTTTGTTGGGCAAACACCAATGCATGCTCCATCAGAGATACATCTTTCTGGGTAGAAAACAAATGCCTTACCTCTCTTCCAGCCTTCGACTGGTTTTACTCTAAGTACATCTGGTCCCAATGTTGTACAGATTTCTACACATAGTGCACATCCAATACACATTTGTTCGCTGATGTCTGGAATAATTCCTACTGGCATAACAAAATTTCATTATTTTTTGATCTTAATATAATTTACCTAAAAAATTGGAATTATAACGGTGTTTCAAATTTTATAACACCGTTTAAAATTTTGATCGCTTAACAAAATATCTAAAAACTAGAATAGATAATTTTGAATACTTTTTCAATAGTTCCAACTCTATTTAACGAAGAAAATAGTAAATCATTACCATTCCTCTTAAGATAATAAATTCCAGATTTTTTTGAATCAATAACGTATCTGCCTCCTGGAGATAGAATCCATTTACCGTTATCATTTTTACGTGTTAAGGCAGTAATTATCACTGAAGATCCACCTTCTCTTCCAATAGATGAAAGTAACATTAGTGAAGCATTAATGAATCTACCAGATTCTTTTCTATCCAATACATTGTAAAAACCATTAAATGAATCGATAATAACCAAGAATTTTTTATTTGATATTTTTTTTGCGATTTCAATAAAGATTTTTTTCCAATCTGCTTTTGTTGGACGATAAATCTCTACTCTATCATTTTTTTGAATCATTCCTGACATGATATAGCCACTATACAGTAAATCAAAATCTAAAAAAATTATGGAATAATCAGTAGAATCAATTAACTTATTTAGGAATTCAGCTTTAAGAAAAGGCTCAGAACACAGAATTATGTTTGGATTTTTATGTGAAAATTCATTTCTTATAAGTGTCAAGTCACTATCTAGAATTTGTTCAGGATTTTTATCCAACACTAGATTACAAGCTAACAGACATAATAATGAATTTAGCTTCAAAAAATATCTCAGAAGATTTTCCGAATTCTGGTAAAATTTATCTCAACAATGCCTCTGTTTCATTACTTCCTTCACAAAGTATAGAAGCGATGAGAGATTTTCTCCTTTCTTACAATTCAATGGGACCTGATTCAATAGATTCAAAATCGTTTGTAACTGAAAAATTACGGAATACAAGAAAAATTGTTGCAAAAATTATCAATTGTCAGCCAGAGGAGGTTATTTTAACTCAAAGTACTACAGACGGAATTAATATTGTTGCAAATGGTCTTTCATTTAAACAAAATTCTAATATCATAATTCGTGGATTATCACATGAACATCACTCAAATTTCTTTCCATGGCTTAGATTACAAAATAAAACTAAAATCAAAAATTTATCTATCGATGAAAATGGATTTTTTAATTTTGATGAACTTAACTCTTTTCTAGATAGTAATACAAAACTTGTAGCAATTAGTCATGCATTATACAATACTGGTTCAATATTGCCGATCGAAAAAATTGGAAACATGCTTGAAAATCACACCTCTTTTTTCATTGATAGTGCACAAACAGTAGGGTGCATTGGTAATTTTGATTTATCAAAGATTAGATGTAATTTTATGTCTTTTAATGGCTCCAAGTGGTTATGTGGACCTATGGGAACAGGATTATTTTATTGCAGCAAAAGATCACATGAATTACTAGAACCTATGACAATTGGGGGAGAATCAGCAATAATTTATGACAATAACAATCTAGCATTCAAAGATATTCCTGATAAATTCCAAACCGGATTTCGTAATTATGTTGGAATGGTCGGATTGGAATCATCAATAAGTTATCTTCTTAAATTTGGTATGGAAAACATACGTAAAAAAAATCTCTATCTTTCAAATCTTTTAAGAGAAGAATTATCTAAAATAAAAAATATTATATTTTATGGTTCAGAAAATCCACAGGAAAGAACAAGCATAATTTCTTTTAATATTGATAATCATGATCCAGAATTAATTGTAAGAAAATTAGAAAAACAAAATATCGTATTAGCCGTTAGAGAAATTCTAGACAAAAAAATTATTCGTGCGTCTCCACATTTTTTCAATACTGAATCTGAAATAATTCAAGTTGTTAATACAATAAAAAATCTATAGATTTTCCTGTTCTTCTATTACCATCATTGTTAAAGTGGATTGAATTTTACTAATTTTTCTAACCTTGTTCGTAATAATTGTACGTAATTTTTCAGCATTATCTGATGATAATTTTAATACGATATCATATACACCATAAACTCCTTGTACTTCATAGGATACATCCTCATTTGAAAGGATACGTTTGACATCTGCTATGATTGATTCATCAGATCCTAGATCAGAATTCAATAAAACATATGCTGTAGGCACATTTCAGATTCTCATAAAACAGTATTTAACCTTTCACAGATCTCAAAAGTTGGTTAATTACCATCTAAATTGATTTACTGTGAAGCAAATAGATCTTGCATTAAACATATCCAAAACCACTCTTAATTTTCTTGGTTCTCTTGTAAGAACAATAGCAATTCAACGAACAAAATGAAATCTATTTTTTTTATAATTTTTTGATAACCTACCAATAATTGGAATCTGATTTCCACAAAACTTGCATTTGTTTCCCTCGTCAAGTTTCCAATCTTCAATATCAAAACCATATCTCTTAATTACAATGTTATTACATTCTGGACAATAAGTGTGCTCTAGAGGATGGCCTGGAACATTTCCAATATATGCATATTTCAATCCATTTTTTTTTGCAATTTTATGATGATTTTCCAGAGTTTTAACAGGTGTAGAATCAAACTCCATCATTTTATAATCTGGATGAAAACGCAAAAAATGAATAGGCATCTCTGGACCAAATTGATCATAAATAAATTTACATAATTTTTCTGCATATTCTAAACTATCTCCAACCTGTGGAATGATTAGATCGGTTATCTCTACATGAATTTTTGTTTTATCACGGATTTCTAATAATGTATCAAAAATTGGTTGGGGATCAGGAACTCCAATAAATTTTCTGGTGAAATTAGGTTCTGCATTACCTTTAAAATCAACCGTTATAGAATCCAAAAATTCCCCCATCATTTTTACTGATTCTGGAGTATCGTATCCATTTGATACAAATACATTATACAGATTTTTTTGATGTGCTAATACTCCACAATCTCTTGCAAATTCAATGAATATAGATGGTTCATTGTATGTATATGCAATCCCATCTGCATCATTATCTAATGCCATCTGTACTACTTGTTGAGGAGTCATATCTGTACCCTCAATCTTCCTTCTTTGACTGATATCATAATTTTGACAATATTTGCAAAGCCAATTACATCCCGTTGTGGCAATAGAAAATACCTTAGATCCAGGATTATAATGAATGACTGGCTTCTTTTCTATAGGATCAACATGGCCCGCAATTACTTTACCATATACAAATAAGTCTAACTTTCCATTTTCATTACCCCGTATTCCACATAATCCAATTTGTCCATTAGCCATCTCACAATATCTCGCACAAGCAGTGCAACGAACCTTGTTGTTAGGTAATTTTTCATAAAGAATTGCCTCCTTATTCATCTCTAGTAGTTATACATGATTTTCCCATATAAGGTGAATCTATTTTTTCGTAATCCTAAAAGTATGGAAAATTCAACTGTACTTATGAGCAAACCTGGAAATATTTGGAGAAAAGTTCATGGAAAAATTACTAAAAAACCAACTAATTTCTCTTGGCTAATTGAAAATAAACTTGCGGGTTCTGGAATGCCCACATCTTTTGATGAATTTGATTGGATTCTAAAACAGGGTGTTACTTCTATTGTAACTATGACGGAAAATGCATTGCCTGAAGATTGGGTACATGAGATTAGTTACTTGCATGTACCAACACCAGATTTTACTGCTCCTGAAATTGATAAAATTGATAATACTGTTGATTTTATATATGAAAAAATTTCTAGTAATCAGGCCGTAATGGTTCATTGTGCAGCTGGAATGGGTAGAGCTGGAACCATATTGGCTTGTTATTTAATAAAATATCAAAAATTATCTGCAAAAGATGCAATTACTAGGATTAGAAAAGAAAGACCTGGTTCTATTCAATCTGAAATACAAGAATTAGCCATTACGTACTATGAAAAACATATCAAAAGTTGATAAACTTAATCAAATTTTGATACCAGTTTTCCATCCACAATTTTGATCTTTAATATTTTATTTTCTTGAAATACTAAAGTCATTCCGCCATCTGAATCAGGATCTTCGACCTTTACGAGTTCTATCATTTTGATCTGATCAAATTTACTCATACATCTTCACCTATTCTGGAATTGATACAGCATCTATCTTTCCATCAACCACTTTAATGAACAAAAATCTGTTATCTTTAAAGATAAAAGTAATTCCTCCTTCCTTATCTGGTTCCTCAACTTCAAGTATGGGTTGTCCAAGTAGACCATCATATTTTGCCATAATTATTAACTCAAAAAGTTCTTTATATCCCTAATTAATTGTGATCTCTATTTCCTCAGAGTTGCTTTTAATATTTCCAGGTTCTGTATAATCATGTTTCTGCCAAGAGGCAAAAACTTCAGCTCCAATTTTGTGCTTACCTTTTCCTAAATCTGATGCCTTAAAACTAAATTTTTCATTGAAATCAAATAATTCTTGTCTGACTTCATCTTCGGATAATCTAATAAATGGCTCAAAATTCTTGGCAACCTGAACCCAAATCCTTCTATCTTTATGTGGATTAACCAATTTAGGATTTCTTGTCCAAAAAATTGCTGCTTTTCTATAGGTATCAATTGTTTTTCCAATCTCTTTTTTCCTAAATCCACCAGAAAGCAATTTTACCCCATATTTCAGTTTAAATGACACATCATTATTGTTATACGCCTTTGTCCAATTTACCTCATTAAAGGAATGTCTTAGATCCTCCTTCTATTGAAAAACTTACATTAATCTCTACAGTGTCATCTATGGCATATTCCTTCTTGATATTTCCCAATTTAATTTCTGAAATTCTTACTTTCTGTCATTTCAACCGCTCATAATGATTTATATCCACAATAAGTGCTTTTTCCGAATACATGAACGCTCAAGTTATCAGTTCAGAACCTAAGGAAATTAGCCTTTCTATCACTGAATCTGATATAGGAATTTTATACATAATTCAACATGAGCTTCTAAAGGAATCAAATATAGAATTTGCAGGGGTTATTGTAAAACATCCTCTTACCAATGAATGCTGGATGAGAATCAATTCAAATACTAAACCAATACAAGAAATCAAAAAAGCAACAAATTCAGCCATAAAAATAGCTAATGAATTCAAACAAATATTTAATTCTAAAATTAAGGTAAATTAAATGAAATTTTGCCCCAATTGTGAGGTTAAATTAAAAAAAGGTGATTCTGGACTTCAATGCCCAAAATGTGATTATGTTTCTGGAAAAGAAATTAAACAATCAAAAAAGTCAATTCAAGTAGAATCTGAATCACTGTTCAATGTATTAGCTGAGAATGAAGGCGAAGAGACATTACCTACCATAAAAATAGAATGTATAAAATGTGGAAATGATGAAGCGGTTTGGTGGATGTTACAAACGAGAAGTGCAGATGAACCTACAACTCAATTTTATAGATGTTCAAAATGTAGATACACTTGGCGTAATTACGCATAACGTTTAACTGGAACATAAAGTGAAAATGAAATAGTTTGACTTTTGAAGCAAAAACAAATGGTTCGGATGATCTAAAGGCTATAATTTCAGCTATATCTACACTTGTGGAAGAAGCTACATTCGTTGCAACAGCGGAAGGAATTACTTTTAGAGGAATGGATCCTTCTCATGTCAGCTTTAATTGATATTTCATGGCCTAATTCTGCCTTTGAAAAATATGAATGTGACAGTGATATTAAATTTGGAGTTAGAATAGATGAATTTTCTAAACTTATCAAAAGAGCTGATAAAAAAGATAGTATTGAAATAAGTATTTCGGAACAAAACATGTTACTTGTAACAGTTGGTAAAAACAAAAAATACAAAATGCGTTTAATTGAAAGTTCGGCAACAGATACACCATTACCAAAAATTCCATATGATTCTAAAATCACTCTGTCATCATCTAAATTTGATAAAATTCTTGGTGACGTGCAAGTTGTATCTGATTATTTGACTATCCATACATCTGATTCTAAAGCGGATTTTTCTGGAAAAGGTGATTCCGGCGAAGTTATAATTGATCTTGAAAAGGACACTGAAGAAATAGGTGAAATATACTCAAAAGAGGATAGTATTGGAACGTATAGTCTAGAATATCTTAATCCTGTAGTTAAAGCAGTTGGTGCAACAGCAGGTCAAATCACATGTGAATTTTCAAGTTCAAAACCACTTAGAATTGAATTCAAAGTAGCCAACATAGGTAGAATCCACTTTTATTTGGCTCCACGCGTAGAAAGTTAAAGCATTTAAAGATTAACTAATGCAGGTACCTTAAGTTGAGACTAGTTCTAAAATATGGGGGAACATCAATTTCATCCGCTAAAGATATTCAAGCTATAGCAAATCACCTTAATTCATTATCTAAGCAGAATGAATTAGTAATAGTTTGTTCTGCAATTAGTGGCACAACAGATGATCTAATAGAAATATCAAAATTGATAAAAAATGAAAATAAAGATAAAGCTGAGCAATTAGCATCAAAAATTATCAACAGACATAAACAACTTGCAAAGCAAGTGATCAAAAAATCAACAATTAGAAAAAAACTACTAGAAAAACTGGAAGTGGATTTTCGGGAACTTTTTGCATTAATTGAGGGGATGGTCTTATTGGGTGAAGTAACAAATAGATCAATGGATTATCTAATTTCATTCGGTGAACGCCTTTCCATAAAATTAATTTCTTTTGCAATTAATGATATTGGTAAAAAATCAATCCCACTAACAGGTAAAGAAGTTGGAATTGTCACTGATTCAAATTTCGGAGAATCTAAACCATTAATGGATACTACACGATTAAGAATTTCTAAAACTATTGATTTATTATTTTCAACAAGAACAATTCCTGTAGTAGGTGGATTTGCAGGAGCAGATCAACATGGACACGTAACTACATTTGGTCGTGGAGGATCAGACTATACTGCAACAATTATCGGTTCTTGTATAAAGGCTGATGAAATTTGGTTAATGAGTGATGTTGATGGATTAATGACAGCGGATCCAAAAATTGTTAAAACTGCAAAACTCCTCACCGAAGTTTCCTACATTGAAGCAATTGAAATGGCATTATTTGGAGCTAAACAGATCCATCCACGAACATTTGAACCCTTATTAGCAAAAAAAATTCCAATGAGAATAAGAAACTCCTTTAACACATCAAATCAAGGAACATTAGTAACTGATACCCCCTCAATATTCACAAAAAATACTGTAAAATGTGTCAGCAATATTCGTCACAATGGACTCATTGATATTCGTGGAGGCAGTATGGTTGGTACTCCTGGCACAGCAGCAAAAATCTTCACAACTCTTGCTAAGGCTGGTATTAATGTGATGATGATTTCTCAAAATCCCTCTGAATCAAGCATTACCATTGTAGTTAAAAATACTGATCTAGAAAAGGCAGTTAATGTATTAGAAATGGAACTTTTAGGAAAAATAATAAAAAAATTGGAAGTAACCACTGATGTAGCAATTATTGCCCTCATTGGTTCAGGTATGCGAGGTACTATTGGAGTGGCTTCTAAGGTTTTTGGAGCAATAGAGAAAAACAAAGTCAATGTTTCAATGATTACTCAGGGATCATCAGAACTAAATCTTGCTTTCGTTGTTAAAGATTCTGACGCTAAAATAGCTGTTCAGGCTTTACATGACACATTTGAACTTGATAAAATCAACTAAAAATAAAATCATTTAAAGGAACAAACTCACAGAAATTTATTGAATAAGATAATTGTTATTTTAGTTCTATCTATTTTTGTTGTGGGAATAATCGCAATTTCATTACATCCTGATAATTTTGTAGATGCAAATTCTACAAAAAAAATTCAGTTTACTAAAACTATTACCTCTTCACAAGATCCAGGTCAGGGTAATGAAAACCAACAATTAATTCTAATCCTATCCCCAAATAAGGACACTCTTTATGATGGTTCAATAACATTTTCTTCAAGCGAACCTGTGCAAGTTGCTATTTTACATGAGATCAGTGGTAATGATGCAAAAGGACAACCAACATGGACAATTGATGGAAATACAATTTACGCTTTATCTTTAATTGATCCTGTAACTAAATCTGATTCTATTGAATTTACAGGGGCTGCTTTAGCTTTACATTCTCCAAACTCAAAAGAATTTACCGCTACTGTAAGTGTTGATGGTTGGATTAGAGGACAACCAACTGAAGTGATAATGCAAAAAATTGAATCAGAAAAAATCCCCTCACTATTATTGTCTAGAGTAAATATTCCCGCAACAATTCCGATGCATGAAGGACTTTATGATAGTGATACAATTTATTACATTATTACAGATTCTAGTCACCAGGATTATGCTAAAATGCTTACTTCAAAGCAGGGTTGGAAGGTTGAGACTTGCCCCTTCACTTAAAAATACAACAGAAAATAACTTACAAAAAATTTTTATTTTTAAAAATGGAATTAAAGGAATTGGAATAAATGGTTATCAAGAAGAAATTTTTACAAGTACTCCTTATCAAAAATCAGAATACACTTCACTAAACTCTGTTATTGAAGTTTCATGGAAAAAAGGTCAAAATGCAACCCTCCTTAAATCATCAGAAGAAGTCATGGATGCAGAAAAAAGTGGAAGAGTTGAATTCAATGAAACCGGAGTAGTAATCAATACGCCTCAAATAATTTGGCCTAAAGGTCAGATGTTGGTAAGAGAAGACAAGGAAATTAATGATGATTTAACATTTGATGGGGGACAAATTATTGAAATTAATAAAGAAGAGATGAAAGTAACATTTGTTGCTCATCGTGCATGGGGACCAGACGGGAAAACAATTTATCATATTATAACTGATGCAACACCATCTGGTCCAGCGGATATGATGGGAGTTCCATCTTCACCCTCATCTTTTAATTCAATCACAAATTCTTCTAGGGCTGACTTATTCCAATTCAAAAACGGGATTAAAGGTTCAGGATCTCTAGGATTTCAACCTAGCATATCCACGGCAATTCCTGGTGATGAAAACTATAGTCCCATATGGCGCGTTTATGTCGTTGAATGGAACAATCCAAAAAATGCAAAAATTCTTGAAACAATATCTGATATAGATTCATCCAAAGCAGCTGACCTAATTTCAGTTAATCTTGCCCGCACTATGAATAGTGATACCATAGTAGATTTCCCTATCATAGATCCATTCCAATAAAAAATAAAATCACTAAACGGATAAATTACTTGACATAAAATTTATTATGAATTGACTGGTAAACTCTACATTGTAGGTGTTGGTCCTGGTCATCATGATCATATGACATTTAGAGCAAAACAAGTAATTGATGAAAGCGATACAATAGTAGGATATGAAACTTATGTCAATCTGGTTCAAGATCTTATTGAAGGTAAAACAATTCATCGTTATGCAATGACACAAGAAGTCGAACGTGCACGTCAATGTATTGATTTAGCAAAATCTGGAAAAATAGTTTCACTTGTTTCGAGTGGAGATCCTGGAATTTATGGAATGGCAGGTTTAATCTACGAAACACTTGCAGAATCTGGTTGGGATCCCAAGGATGGTTTACAAGGTTGAAATAATTCCAGGTGTTTCTGCTTTAAACTCATGTGCTTCTATAATTGGTTCTCCACTGATGACAGATTTTGCCGTAGTAAGCATGAGTGATTTATTGGTACCATGGGAAATCATAGTAAAAAGAGTTGAAGCGGCAGCACAGGGTGATTTTGTAATTGTAATCTATAATCCTGCAAGCAAAAAAAGAATACATCAACTACAAGATACCAGAAAAATTCTTTTAAAATACAGGAAATCCACAACACCTGTAGCAATAATCAAAGGAGCATTCAGAGATTCAGAAACAATTGTTATGACGAATTTAGAAGATCTACCAAATCATTCAGATCAATTAGGAATGATTAGTACTGTAATTATTGGAAATTCATCAACTTATACCTACAAAGATTTAATGATTAATCCTAGAGGATACAAATCAAAATATAATCTAGAAGAACCAACAAACCCAAAACTTCACCTCTAATAACTCTTCTTTATAGAGTCAAACAATTCTTCACTTAGATTCAATTTTTCACGAATTGGCGAAATGATCTTTACTAAATATTCTCCAACAGTTTGTTTGAGATCAGTTGGATGCAATTTTTTCTCAGAAAAATCTGATTCAAGTTGAGAATATTCTGAAAACACTACATTTCCACCAAATTTCTCTGATCTTTCTACTTTCATTTCATTGAATTCATGAAAAATAATACTTCTTGCAATTTCTAACAAAGGATTATTTTGAATATTTGATTCTTCACACCATGCTTTTTTGATCTTTGTTTTTATTTCATCATTTGAATTATGAATAAAAATTCCAGAGTTTGGATCTGATTTACTCATCTTTCCTAAAATCTGAGAGTCATTTGTATCCACTGGTTTTAAAAGACCAGGTAATAATTTATGATGAACAACAACCGGAACCTTCCATTTCATTTTTGGGAAAATTTCCCTAACGAGCATATGGATCTTTCTTTGATCCATCCCAGCATGAGCTATATCAACATCTAATGAATGAATATCTACTGCCTGCATTGGTGGATAAAGCAATTTTGCAAGATCAATTTTTTCCTCATTTTCTGATCTACCCATAATAGTAAGCGTTCTCATTGTTCTTGCAAGAGACATATGTTTAGTAAATTTCACAAGTTCTGACCAATACTCTGGTTTTTCTTTGTAAAGCTCAGAGCCCAAAACAACTTTAACTCCTGGGCATACCATTTTGAAGGCATCATGATAATATTTTGAAACTTTGGAAATCACTTCCCAATCTCCTCCAAGTTTATCATTGATCAAAGTATGCCAATCTGCAAGAAATACCGTACAATTTACACCAGCAGCAACGAAATCATTAATCTTGAAGCCTGTGCTAATTAAACTTCCTAAATGTAAAAACCCTGAAATTTCTAATCCAATGTAATGTTTTGGGGAAGAATTTGTTTTGAATAATTCAATCAATTCATCATGTGTGATTACTTCCTCAGTAGGTGGTCTTTCAATCAGTTTCACTTTTTCTGTTATATCCAAATCAAAACAACTTTTAAGATGTGGGCCTATAAAGTTATTTGAAAATAATAAATTTGTTGTAATTTACAAGATTTGAAACAGTAACCCTGATAACAAATCAATAGATGCAAATAGATTCTAAGACGAATAAAACCTTAATTATTATTTCATAAAACAAGACTAAGAATTTAAACTAGATTTTTTTTGAATTACTCTCCTAAATAGACATCAATAAAATCATCTTATTTAGACTAATTTTTATTATTCTTTAACAGATTAATAAAAAGTTGATTGAGAATGATTGAAGATAAATGGAAGCAGGCAGATCGGAGAATTTTTAAAACCATAATGAAATTCACACATTTTAAAAATTGGATTTCCTTTATGCAATTATCAATAGAAGCTAAGATTGATCATCAGACATTAACTAATCATATTGATCAATTCATTAAAAATGGTATTATTACAGAGTATAAAGGAAAAAATAATTCCAGATTATTTTGTATATCTGGACATCATGATGATATAGAATACCATGAAGACTTTAGAACTTTTACACAAAACGATTCAATAAGTAAAGAAAATGCAGAAGAAAAACTTTCTACTATATATAAATTAGGAAAAGATGATCTCTACCACAAATATTGATTAAAAATTAAACTATAATTTTTAAAATTAGGTTGTCAAAAAATTATTTCTCTTAATATTAATTTAAAAATTGAATACATCACTTGCAATTTTTTTTATGTTTTCTAAGATCTTCTAAAGAATCAAATTCTGTACCACATGCTCTACACTTTTCTTTTTTCTTACCATGTGCAACATCTTGATGTTTTTTTAATCTTTCATGATCAGAAAGTACAGTTCCACACTTTTTGCACTTTGTCTCATTTGAACTACTGAATAATCCCATATCTAGCCTACTATTATCTACTAGAAAAACTAATTTTACATAGAGACTGTTTTTAGGCTTAAAAATAGATAAAATAAACAAATTCATCCAAATAATTTCGTCTTTTAAGAATACTTTCATAGGTGAAAATCTTAACACGATTATGGTTTCTAAACAATTTGAAGAACAATTTCGTAAATTTTGTACTGATAATAATGTTGAATGGGATGACAAAACAAGGAAATGGAATAAACCATTTCATCCTAAAATAAAAAATATTTGGATTCGATCAGATCAAGGTGACTTTTTAAATTCATTACATCCAAAAGAAAGGGGCTATTATGAATCCAAATTTTTAGGATGGGAACTTGGAGTAATAAAAAAAGAATATTGTTTTTGGTGCGGTAGAATCATTGACCAAAAAAGATCTACTTTACATTCAGATCCAGTAAAATTTTGTAATCCATCTCACAGAAAAGCGTTTGGTAAGGTAAAAGCAGATCAGGAAAAACTTGGAAAAATGTTTACATCTAACTAATTATTATTCATGTTTTGATTCTTCTAATTGTTTTCTTGGCTTAATACTAAGATAAAATGCATGTGAGCTAATTATAAATGCTGCAAGAAAAATTTTCGTTGCAAAAACTAGATTCCACGGCCGATTTGGATCAGGATATGCAATTGATAACATATCAATATTGGGAACATTACCTTCAACAAAACTTGCTGTAATCTTTGCATTTAAGACCGTAAAATTGTATAGGACCTCATATAATGTAATGATTGAAAAACTCAACAACATTAATTGAAGTAATGCCATTCTCCAACCTACAATTTTATTTTCCGCAGTTCGTTTCCATCCTATTCTTGAAACACAATACCATCCAATAATTGTAGAAAAAAATATCCAAGTTGAAATTCTTGAAAAATTTTCTAACGGTATGAAAGTGTTCTGTAGTGCCTCACCCATAACATAAGTACCTTTTTTCATCCATTCTTCCATAGTGACATAAACTCCAAAAACAAGAGTAGAGATCATAATGAATCCACAAACATAGAAGACATACAAGAAAACTTTGTAACCTACATCTGATTTTTCAAGATGAGGAGGTTTCATTATGGAGTTTGCCTAATTCTGAAATATAAAAATTCATGCCTATTTCAAGAGATTTATAGACTAGCCATCAAGAAATTTATTATTGAAAATTGCAATTAATGTACCATTTATAGGCAAAGAAGAAATCTCTGTTGTAACTTCAATTCTTAAAGATGGAGCACTTACATCTGCAGCTAATAAAGGGGGCAAATATGTTAGAGAATTTGAAAAATTAGCGTCCTCATTTGTAAAATCAAAATACGTTATTGCAGTAAACTCTGGAACTGCGGCTCTTCAGGCTGCATTATATTCTTTGGATATCAAACAAGGAGACGAAGTATTAATTCCATCATTTACATTCGTTGCAACAGCTAATTCTATAGTTTCTACTGGAGCTAAACCCATCTTTGTTGACATTTTGAAAGAAAATTATACAATGGATCCTGATGATCTACAAAAAAAGATCACCAAAAGAACCAAAGCAATAATGCCAGTTCACCTTTATGGAAATGTAGCTCTCATTGACAGAATTTCAGAAATTGCTAAAAAACATAATTTACCGGTAATAGAAGATTCAGCACAATCATTAGGCTCTACTTACAAAGGGAAACATACTGGTACTTTTTTTGATTTGGGTTGTTTTAGCATGTATCCTGCAAAGGTAATGACTGCAGGAGAAGGAGGATTTATTGTAACTAACAACAAAAAACTGAAAGATAAATTGTTAATGATAAGAAATCACGGAATGATTCATGGATATGATACCAAAATTCTTGGATTGAATCTAAGATTGCCAGAAATTAGTGCTGCAATTGCAACAATTCAAATGAAAAAACTTCCCAAATTTCTTAAAACTAGACAAAAAAATGCAAATCTTTTATCAGAATTAATTTCTGATTCTAATGTTATACTTCCACATCAACGAAACCATGAAATTGTAAATTGGTATCTTTATACGATAGCTAGTCCAAAGAGAGATAAAATTCTGAAAAAACTTAATGCTAAAGGAATTGGTGCAACCTCTTACTATTCAATCCCAGTTCACAAAACACCATTTTACCATCAAAAAATTTACCTACCAATTACTGAATGGGCAGCGTCACATGTTTTATCTCTTCCAATACATCCTAAAGTTACAACAAGAAACATTGAATTTATCGCACAAACACTGCATAATATACTAAATGAATAGCCTTGGGAATCTTATGGGTGAATTGTGTAAGGCAATATTGCCAATTCCTGAAGAATTTTACTTAGGTAATGCTAATTCTTCTATAGGAATTTGTACACTATCAAGTATAGACTTGTTAAAAAAAATTTCAAATTCCGAGCTTTTGAATCACATTTCAATTGCTGGGAGATTACTTACAGAAAATAAAGGAATTGATTCTATAATTAAATATGTTAATGAAAATAAAAAAACTAAAACGATTATAATCTGTGGTAGAGAAGTTTGTGGTCATAAAGCTGGTCATTCTTTATTTGAATTACATAAAAATGGAATCGATAATAGTGGAAGAATAATCAATTCAACTAGTCCTGATCCATTCCTTAATTCAACAAAATTTGAAATAAATTATTTTCAAAATGAAATTAATCTTATAAATTTAATAAATGAAACAAATTTTGAAACGATTAAAAAATTTGTGATCTAATATCCAGTTCTTTGTCTTTCACGATTTATCTCATTCTTTTTTCTATATTCCTCAAGAATGTCATCTGGAGTTAAATTCAATTCTAATGATGCCTGAACTACAAAATGCCAAATGTCAATTAATTCTTCTTTTGCTTCAGATACATTAAATGGAATTGGAGTTTTCCACCATTTCCAATTTGTTGTTCTTTGTAATTCTACTGCTTCATGCATTATTGCAGTGCATAATGCAGAAATTCTACCTTCAGGATCCTTTGGATATTTATCCAGTTTGATCATTTCTGCTAGATTTTTTTGCATTTTGAATATAGTTTCTAATCTATCTTCTCTAGAAGTCTCTGATTGCAATACTTGCTACTTACAAAATAAATGAACTTAAATCTTCTTAGAAGCGAATCATTTTTTCATATAGTCTAACTCGTTTTGAAATATCTATTTTTTTAATTTGCAATAACCCATCTAATCCATATTTTTCTACAGCAAAAGAACCCAGCACATTTCCATAGATTACCGCTTTTTTCATCTCTGATAGACTGGTCGAATTTCTACTAGCTAGGTATCCTATCATTGCACCTGCAAAAGAATCTCCTGCGCCAGTAGGATCTACAACATCTTCTAGCGAAAACCCCACAGATGGAAATATGACATCATCCAAAAACATTAGGGATCCATGCTCTCCTTTTTTAATAATAACATATTTTGCTCCCCACTCCATCATCTTTTTTGCACATTTTATCAAATTGAATTCTTTTGTTAGTAGTTTGGCTTCCTCATCATTTATTACAACCGCATCTACCGCTTTGATCATCTTGATTACTGACTCTCGTTTTGTAGATATCCAAAATTCTATAGTATCACACATTGAAAATTTTACTTTATCAAATTCTTTAA
The DNA here is from genome assembly GCA_963825095.1 of uncultured Nitrosopumilaceae archaeon. Classification (GTDB taxonomy): domain Archaea; phylum Thermoproteota; class Nitrososphaeria; order Nitrososphaerales; family Nitrosopumilaceae; genus Nitrosarchaeum. The sequence continues at coordinate 165,072 of CAWGRV010000014.1, read as the reverse complement.
TTAGAGAAATGTTCTGATCAGGATCATTATTTGCTAAATAAACAAATTGTGATTTTTTATATTCTTCAGGAACAATTGGTTTAAAATCTGCCAAGACATTAAGTTCAGTTTTTATGGTTCTTCTATTACTAAGCGTATTATCATAACTTCCATCATAGCGAAAAGTTTTCCCTTCTTTAATGGTTAATCCTTTTAAATCAAGATATTTTGATAAAACTTTATGATAACCATTAGGAAAATCTTTTCCAACAACTGCAATTAATCCTGTATTTACAAAGTTACTTGCTGATATGGCTGCAAAAGTTGCTGCTCCACCCAGAACATCCTTCAGAATTTTTTTGGGTGTTCTAATTGTATCTAAAGCAGTTGAACCAAAAACTGTTAACATTTCACAAAAAATTAATTTTGTTGTATAAATTCCCTTGCTTGTTCTGGTGTTGGATAAAATACAAAAGGTACATCAATAGTTGTAAAAAATACATTATATTTTGTAACTCCGCTTATCTTTACTATTGAATTATCTTTTGAATCTATGTTGGAATCTTTTAGATAAGTTCCACTTGCCAAACTTTTACCTAATGGGGGAAGAACAAATGGCTGCTAGATCTCCACTCCCAATTATTTTCTCCTCAGATATTATCAAAAATTTTGTTTCCCCGGCGGATAAAACTAAAAGTGATGGATTGTTAAATTCTAAATCAATATCATGCATTGATTCCTGTCCATCCTCTACAGGTTGATTACGTGTAATAATTGCACTTATCTGTGATACTGATACATACTGAGAATACACAAAAAAACTAAGACCAACTACTAGTACAATAATCATCACCTTTCTTGATCTCATAACATATGATAAAAAATTGATTTTTAAGTTTAAAGGAAAAAGTTCCAATAAATTTGTGTAAAATTTTTGATCTATATCTCTAAGCTCATTAGAGCTACCAGAATAAATCAAAACATTTCGATTTATGAATAGATGGCTAGAATTAAAATCAGGCTCGGAGAGAATGAAATCGAGGTTGAATCTAGAGATTTTTATGTTGATAACCAAACTTTAGGTGAACTTATTCAAAATATTTCTCAATATTTGAACAAAAATCAAGCAAAAATCATCTATGAACCTAACATTGAAATCAAACAACCGCAGGAATTAACTCAATCCAACCAATATGGTCTAGATTATTTAGATGATGCCGAAGTATATGAACCAGAATTTAATGAGCCAAAATCAATTGAATCACATGAAATCAAAGCAAAATTGAGAATATTGGAAACAAGTGGATTTTTTAATTCCCCAAGAACAGTTACAGAAACTGTTCAACAACTATGTAGAATATGGTTGGAGTGCTAGTCCTCTTGAAGTATCAAAAGCTCTTGCAAAAATGGCTTCTAATAGAGAAATTTTGAAAAATTCAAAAGAAAACAGAATTCATTATTTTGTACAGAATGCCTTAGTATCTAACTAATTTTATATTTACATTTTTCACATTTATCAAAAATTATTCCTTCTAAATGATCAAAATGTGTTGTACATTTGTTACATGTATGATGCATATCAAAATATCCATCTTTTTCAATTTGACTAACTCTAATTGATTCGATATCTGTACTTCCACATTTTATGCAGTGACATCCACATTCTATTTTCATAATTTAATTTCCGATAATCTATGTATAGTTGTTTTTCATATACAAATCATTGGGAAAAAAACGAGAAATCCCACTTGAAATTGATGATCATTTTAAACTATATGGAAAAGAGCCCTGGGAAGTAGATTACGGAGAAAAATGTGTTGTTTGTAATGTCAGAATAGATGAATATGGTTTTTGTTCTTGTGGTTCTAGTGGAGATTAATTCCTTTAATTCTTGGCAAAATTACTATCATTAAAACACCTACTACTAATGGAACAATTAGAGGAAATTCTGGGATAACTGTTGTCCCAATAATAGAAATACTGCCCGAACTATCTGGTTTCATGCTTACCCAAACATGAGTTCCATTATTGATGTATTCAAAAGATTGAATTTTCTCATCTTTAAGATATACATCATATGGTCCTCCCAATAATTCAGAAGGAATTATTACTGTAACAAATTGATTTTCTCTATTAACTTCAAAACTAATGTTTTTAGTTGATTGTTCAAAACTAAACTGATTTATTTCTGCCAAAGATCGAATTTCAACATTGAATTCTTTATCTTCCCATTTCACATTTTTAATTATTCTTGGTTCATCAATTGAATACTCTAAACTCATTTGACAACCATGACAAAGTATTCCTTTCATCTTATCCAAATATACTGGTTTATTATCAACAAAAACTAAATCAACGCCTTTAGGTAAAATAAAAGAAGTATCCTCTAGATACCTGAAACTCCAAGACCAACGATTATCTTTTAACAGAAGTGCATTTTTAAGATCATATTCTACAATTGAATCTTCAGTTGAAGGTAAAAGCAAAACGCTATTTTCTCCAACCATTCCATGTTGTTTCTCATCACCACCTTTATTTGTAATTTTGAGATTAGAAATTGTACCATTGATCAATTCGATCTGTGTAGGTACATTAGAAAATTTTACCAAATGTTTTACGTGAACTTCACCTGTTGCATTAATTGTAATTCCGACTGATTTCTGTTCTGCTTTTGCTGCAACAGAAAGTTGAGCACTTACTGTTGGAATTAATGTTAATAGAGCAATTATTACTAAAAACACAATTTTTTCGGAATTCGTTTATTCCACCTTAACACGAATCATTTTTGCTTCATCAAGTGGACAATCATTACGATCTCTTGGTAAGTTTACAATTTTATCTGCAACATCCATTCCTTCTATGACTTCCCCAAATACTGTGTATTGCCTGTCAAGAAATGTACTGTCTGTGGTTACAATAAAAAATTGTGAACCTGCGCTATTAGGATCTTGGGCTCTGGCCATAGAAACAATACCACGAAGATGCGATCTTGAACTAAATTCAGCCTTTATCATATGACCTGGTCCTCCCATTCCCCAAGTACTTTTATTTCCACTTTTAGTATTTGGATCCCCCCCCTGGATCATAAATCCAGGAATAACTCTATGAAAAAGTGTACCATTGTAAAATCCATCCCTTGCCAATTTTTCAAAATTTCTTACAGTTTCGGGTGCCAAATCTGGAAATAGTTTAAATACAATTCTTCCAAAATTAGTCTCAATAATAGCTGTACTCAACAGGAATTATTTATTGTCTTATCATAATAGTCTTTTTGTAAACCAACATGAAAAATTCCATTATTGTGCATCGTTTATAAAATTTGTAATAATTACTGCGTTTTTCGTCAAAAAATAATATCTAGTTGTTTCTGATTTTTCACAACATATTCTCTTTTTAATACTTGATTTGAGATCAAAATTAAATAAATTCAAAAAGTAATAGTGTTATATAGAACAACTAAAAAATAAAGTTCGTTGAATCGTACAAACCAGAGCACGATCATTAAAGAAGCAATTAATTCTTATCTTGACAAAGGAGTAACTGACAAACAGGATATCTATACCAAAGTTGTAGACCAGCTTGGGGTTCCAAGACCTACTGTTAGAAGAGTTGCAAGAGATTTGAGAAATGAATTATTACAAAAAATCCAGATCTTACAGTCAGATATGCCTAAAACGCCTTCTGAAGACGAATAAATCAGTTTTCTTTTTCTTTTTAATTATTATCAATTTTTAATATCAGCATTACTGTTATAAACAATGAATTTTTCCAATAATGTATGGGCTATCTAGGAAATCATTTAGCTACAGTGGTTACTGGAGTCTTTGCAGCAATACTTACTGGATTATGGCCATATTTTATCACCTTTGCACCTATCCTGAATTTTGTATTTATGATGGCAGTACCAATTACTTGGTTCCTTACTTTTACTTGTTGGATTTCTCAAAAGAGTACTGATTATATGCATAGATCCGAAAGCCACACAGGATACACCGAAAAAAAAAGCTTGAGTAGATCCCAAACGACTCAAATTTACTCACAAGTAGAAAAACAAGTAGGTCTAGATGAAATCAAAAAAGCACAAAATGAATTGTCAAAAGAATTAAACAAACTCCAAGAAACCGTAAAACTAAAGGATAGTGAAATTGATAAATTAAATCAAGAAATTTCTAATTTACAAACACTAGTCCAAATTGAATCACTAAAAACAGAACTTGCTAATCTTAAGATGCTAGCATCTGGAAATAAAAACAGAAATAAGTAAAACTCAGTTCTTACAGTGGCCACATACCATTCCATGATTATTTTTACAACCTGGACAGCTTAACGGCTCCTCCATAATGACATTTACATGAACATAATTCTGTGGGATCAATTTTCATATCCATTAGTATAATTTTTACGGTATGTTAATATTTGACTTTTGAGGTTTATTCCTAAATGACTAGGAATAAATCTTTGAAAATAAATAAAATTACCACTAACTCTAAATATTTTCTTTCTATTAGTTTGCTTGCATTTGCATTATTCATTATTACACTAGTTAACACAAATTCTTTTGCTGAACCAAATGTCTCACAGACAGAGATAACACCAATTAATGATTTTATAGGAATTGAAAAATCAACAGTTCAAATGTTTATTTCTAATGATAATAAATTACCATGGGGATTTGTAGAAGGTAAAATATTAAATCATGTTGTTGGGTATCCAGTAATTATTCAAATTTTTGATAATGATAACACAATTGCAGGAAATAATATTGGTGCTGTCAGATTTGCACAAACTCCAGTTGACGGTGACGGCAAATATGAATACAAATTCAGAGTACTTGATTCAAATCAAGGACAAATAAAACAAATCTTTAATGGTAATTACACTGTTAAAATTTTCAAGGTAGTCTATCTAAATCCTAATCAGAAGATAATTTAGTAGCAATTTTAAGAGTATCATCTACCAACTCTCTTAATCTCTTCTTTGCTTCCTCGTCCGAGATGGTATTTTCTGAAATTGATTCAGTCGTTAGGAATACTGCTTTTGGATTAGTAATTACTCTAAAATATGATAATAACTGAGTAATCAATGTCTGAACATCAACAAATCCTATATTTCCTGACGCTAAAATTGCCATCCCAGCCACTTTGCCTTCAGTTTTTTTGTAATTGATATATTCAAACAAATTTTTTAAGGCAGAACTAAAAAATGAATTGTAAATTGGAGATCCAATTAACCACACATCTGCATCAATGATATCATTAACGGCATTTTTGGTGTAAACATTATATTCTTCTGATCCTCTATAGCATTCAATTTGTCCATCTGCAAGATTGATAAATTTAGTATCGATATTTTTTGATTTTGTGTATTCAAAAACATATTTCATTATTACTTGAGTTTGACCATTTTTCCTTGGACTACCAGAAATTACTACAACTTTCATAACCTTGAAGATTTGTCTTTGTATTTAAACTACAATAATATTTTTTTAAAATTTAAAAACGGGCTTGGAGGGCTTCGATCCCTCGACCTGTAACTTAGGAGGCTACTGCGCTATCCAAGTTTCGCGTCTTAATTGACTCTGCGCCACAAGCCCAGCAAAAAAAATGTTTGTAATTATTTAAGGGTATCAAAATTAGTTTTAACCATATCCTGTATTTTACTCCAATCAATACTTTCTTTATTATTCCATTTTTCAAAAAATATTACATCCTTAAGATCAAGTCTTGAAAGCCATCCTGCTATTTCAAGATCTGGTTTTTGTGCAAATTCATCAACATAACCCAAACAAAGATAAGCTATTGGAATAACATGATCTGGTAATTCTAAAATATTTCTTAGTGTATCATTTGAAAGAATACTTACCCAACCTACTCCTATTCCTTCTGTCCTTGCAGCCAACCACAAATTTTGAATAGCACAACACACACTGTATAACCCAGCTTCAGGGATACTTGATCTGCCAATCACAAATGGCCCAAATCTTGAAGGATCATATGTCACACACAAATTGATAGGCGATTCTAAAATCCCTTCCAGTTTAAATGAAAGATATTTTGATCTTTTTGGTTCTTCAATCAATTCTGATGAGTGGATCCTTTCCTCCTCAAAAGATTTCTTGACATTTTTTTTTGTATTGATATCCTTTATCAAAATAAAATTCCAAGGTTGAGAAAAGCCAACTGAGGGAGCATGATGTGCAGCATTTAGAATTCTAGATAAAACATCCTCCTTAATGGCCTTTGAAGTAAAATGAGACCTTACATCCCTTCTTGAGTAAATTGCCTTATAGAGACCCTTTTTTTCCTCATCAGTAAATTCTTCTATCAACTCTTTCACATTTTTCTTCTTTTTATTCAATCATTGCTTTTGTTAAACGTTAATAATGTCTGCACCTAATCTTTTACTTCAACGGGCCGGTAGTCTAGCCGGTTAGGATACTGCCCCGACATGGCAGTGATCGTGAGTTCGAATCTCACTCGGCCCATTTTTTTCAAGTTGAAGTCTTAAAGTCTTTTTCAATTAAACTCCAAGAAGTTTCTGTGGTAATTTTTCCTTCAGCGTTAAAACCACTAATGCTTCCATCTATAATTGCTTGATATAGTTGAGAATCAACATCAGATTTTTTTAGAATAAATGAATTTTTCAAAGGAATTTCAGCTCCTCCATAAAACACTGCTCTACCAGACATTGCAATATCTTCAGTAGAGTATTGACCTGAGCCTAGTAATTTATCATCAGCATAAAGTTTGTAGGCGATACTTGGAACTGTGAATGTTTTTTCACTTGGATTCTTTACAAGAAAAGTTACTTCCAATTTAGCAGAATTTTCAATACTATTAACCTCTAAAACTTTAACATTATTCAATTTAATTTGAACTTGTTCTAATTCTGGATTATCCAAACTTGCAAACCATACAATTGCACCCATCATAGCAAGTAACCCTGCAATTGCAACATAAACTAGTGTTTTACTTTGAAGTCCCAATTCAACGATACAACACAATGAACAACTAAAAAAGGTTGTCAAGATCCAAATACATAATATTTGATCTTAAACAAGATTTGGTATGACTCCTCTAGAGCAGGCAATAATTATGTGGATCCATCTCATCTCAGGCTTCTATTTGGGTCGGCGGTTCTCTTTTCATCGGAATTGTTTTTTCACCTCTTTTAAAATCAATGTTTGATTCTGTTGAAGAAAGATTACAAATTATGATCAAAGTTGGTAAACGATTCAACAAAATTGCTGTTCCATCTTTGATTATTCTGATAGGAACTGGTCTGTATAATTCACATCAGCTTTTAAATAAACCTGAATTGTTGACAGCCACAAGTTATGGTAATTTTCTTATAATCAAGATAATTTTGGTTTTTGCATTAATTGTTACATATGTAATACATGTAAGAATAATCAGAAAAGAAGTTGAAGATAAGATAATGTCAAAACAAATGTCTAGTTATCAAATTCAAAGATTAAGAAAGAAAATTATCATTCTTGGAGAAATTACAGTCGTACTATCTGTAGCAATTCTATTCTTTGCAGCCTTACTTGATGCTGGTGTTTGAGATACCTTCTATTCTGATCTCAAAACCATCTGATAACTTGCCTACGCCATATTTACAACCAGTAATTTTAGAAGTCACATACAAATTTGTCTCTAAATGTTTTGAAATATTTTTAACTCTATACACTGTTAATTCATTAGTAAGACTGGCTGGTAACACGATCATATCTGCAAGGCGTTGATCAACTCCAAGATTATTTTCAGTAAAATCTTCTAAATCTAAACTGAATTTCTCTGTTCTTTTATCAAAAATAGAATCAATTCCAATTATAGATTCTTCATCTATACTAAAAATCAATACGGAAGATCCAGAATCGATTGTATTTTCCTCATTGATCTGTGTCTGGACTACAAAACCTTTTACAATCAATTTCTTTTCAATATTTTTAACATTTCTTTCTATTAGTTCAAATGGTAAATTAGAAAATGAACAAAATAATTTTACTTGTTTAGTTTTTCTTTGTAATAGAGAAATAGATTTTACATTAGATGGTAAAACCTCTAAATTTATTTTTCCTCCTCCTTTAGGATAATAACCTCGTTTAATCAGATTAATTGAAAATTTAATTCCCATTCTTGAATATGCTTCTTTTAAAACATATTGAGTGTAATCAATAGTTGGACTCCATAAAGTATCTGTACCACCAGTGATTGTAAGATTTAGTTTTTTTTGACAAATTGCCGCCACTGGAATCAATACTTGCAATATTAAAGAAATACTTCCAGCTGTACCAATATCCTCTATTAGGTTGCAACTTTTTACATCTCTTGGAATAAATTTCAAACTTGTTGACCCTAATTTTGCCCCTTCAACATCAGCGTCACAAATTTTTTGAAGAATTTTAATTCCTGCAAGATGCTGAGGTCTTAATCCTGGCACTTTTCTGTTTTTTCTAATATTTTCTATAATTATGGGTCGTTTTGTAATACATGATAATGTTATTGCGGTACGGATTATTTGTCCACCACCCTCTCCAAACTCTCCATTAATTTTTAGCAAATCCATCCGTTTTATCTCAAATTGATACTTTATGATAGTTTTTAAAAAGAAATTTTTCTATCTTTCTATATGAATGGATTACTAATTGGAAGATTTCAGCCATTTCATCTTGGTCATCTTAAAGCACTAAAATTTGCATTGTCTAAGGTTGATAAGTTATGGGTAGGATTAGGAAGTTCAAACAAGCCATTACAAAAAAACAATCCATTTTCGGCTGAAGAACGAAAAAATATGATTTTATCTTCGATCAATGAATCCATGAAATCACGAATTCAAATTTACTTTATTCCTGATTTAGAAAATCACATCGAATGGATAAAGCTAATTGATAAACTAGTTCCAAAATTTGATATTATTTTTACTAATGATGAATTGACTAAACATCTTTATTCAAGACGAGATATTGAAGTTCTACCAATTCCATTTGTTAATAGAGATGTTCTTTCTGGAACAAATATTCGAAATATGATTATTAGCGATCAAAAATGGGACGAATATGTTCCTGAAGGAACTCGTAACTTTCTGAATAAAATCAATGTTAAAGAACGTCTTAAAATTCTTTAATTATAAATAAACCCCATAAGGTAACACAATGAGAAGATAAATTATGGAATATTTAGTAATGCTACCCGGACCTACAAATGTTCCTGAAAGAGTAACCCGGGCAATGTATACTCCTATGATTAATCATAGAAGTGATGATTTTGTTCAACTATACGAACCATGTGTTGAAAAAACAAAGCAAGTTTTTCGAACCGAAGGTGAAGTAGTTTGTCTTTCAGCATCAGGAACAGGTGCAGTTGAAGCAAGTGTGGTAAATCTAATTAAAAATGGAGATAAAGTTATAATTCCAGTAAATGGGGAATTTAGTGGAAGACTTGCTCAAATGTTATCTTGGGCAGGAGCAAATGTTGTAAAACTTGAAACTACACCTGGACAAAATGCCACTTTTGACCAAGTAAAAGAAGCATTTGATAATAACAAAGACGTAAAAGCATTCTATTGTGTGTGGAATGAAACTTCTACTGGAACAATGGTAAATTATCTTGATAGAATTAAAAATCTTACATCCAGAAATGATTCTTTCTATGTTGTAGATGGTGTATCAATACTTGGAGGTGAAGATCTTACAGATGGACAAATGGGGAATTGATGTTGCTATGACTGGTGCACAAAAAGCATTTGCAGCCCCTCCTGGAATATCACCAATTTGTGTAAACGCTAGAAGCAAAAAAATACATGATTGCAAATCCACCTACATTCAATGTACTTCAATTTATCAAGATACTTCAAGTATTATGATGAATCAAAACATACACCATTTACTCCTGCATTACCATTACTATATGCATACAGAGAAGCAATGAATATTATCTTAGAAGAAGGATTGGATAACAGAATTAAAAGACATAGAATTTGTTCTGAAGCACTGTATTCAGGTCTAAGTGCAATCGGTCTTACTCCATTTGCACAAAAGGATTCTCGTTCAACTGTTGTAATTGCACTAAATTATTTGGATGGATTAGAAGACAAAACTTTCAGAGATACACTAGCTGAAGAAATTCAGAGTTCTAGTTGCTGGTGGATTTGGAGATCTTAAAGGTAAAGTATTCAGAGTTGGATGTATGGGTGAAGTTAACAAATATCATGTAATGAGAACAATCTCTGCAATTTCATCAACTTTAGCTATGATGGGATATGATACAGATCCTCAAGCAGGTCTCAAAACAGCAGAAGAAAAACTCAAAGCTCTTTAATTCATGTTAACTTAATATAAGGAAATTCGAGACCGAACACATTGACTTTCAATAAAGGTTCATTGATATTAATAGATTATACAGCCAAGGTTAAGGATAGTCAAGAAGTTTTTGACACAACAATCGAAGAAGATGCAAAAAAATATTCAATTCATGAACCAAATGTAAAATATCAACCAAAACTTGTTTCAATAGGAGAGGTGTCTTATCCCGTTCTAAAAGGATTAGATGAAGCATTATCTAAAACAGCACTAGGAGACAAACTTACAGTCGAAGTTACACCAGACAAGGGATTCGGTGAACGTGATTCTAGTAAAGTTAGAATGATTCCTATTAGAAAACTTGGTGAGGATGCCGAAAAAGTTTCAGTAGGCGATACAATTGAGGTTGATAATAAAAGAGGAATTATAAGATTTATTGGTTCAGGTAGAGTTCAAATCGATTACAACCACAGATATGCAGGTAAAACAATTCTATACGAGGTTAATGTAATAAAATCACTTGATTCTCCAAGTGATAAAATAGATGGTATTCTAAAAAATAGATTACCGTTAGAAGATTCAAAAATTAAATTTGAATTAAAGGATAAAGAAGTAAACATTACAATTCCAGAAGAGATATTGAGAGCAGATGGACTTCAAATAATGAAACATTTTATTCAATTAGATATTTTCAAATTTGTTCCATCTTTAGAGAAAGTCAACTTTATTGAAACTCATCTAAATAAGCAAACTCAAGTAAAGAAACCTGAGCCTAAAGAAGAAAAAATTACAGAGCCAAAAATAACCTAAATTAAATTACTTTTGTAGATTTCGCAAGATCAATTGCCTTTCTTTCTGTCATTTCAATTTCTTTTAAAATAGTGTATCTTTCGGGTCTTAATCCTTGTGCAATAGTGAGGGCACTAATTACTTCATCTGACTTTAAACCAATTTGTTTAGCTGAAGTAGGTGCTCCAACATCTTTCAAGGTTTGTGCTATTTTTTTCCAATCTTGACCTTGTAGCTTTGCCATCATAATAGATCCAATTCCACATTTTTCTCCATGCAATCCTTTTCCTGGCGCTATTTTGTCTAAAGCATGTGAAAAAAGATGCTCTGCACCTGAACATGGTCTACTACTACCAGCAATACAGGATGCTACACCAGCACTTATCAATGCTTCAACAATTACTCTTGCATCAAGGCCATTTTTAGCATAATATTTTGAATTTTCCATAACTATTTTTGCGCTCATCAAGGCCAAATCAGCAGAATATCTACCATAATATTCACCAGTTTTTTCATGTCCTAATTGCCAATCTCTAACTGCTATGATATTTGCAATCAAATCTCCACAACCACTTGCTAAAAGTTTTTGAGGAGCTTTCCGTATAACATCAATATCTACAAAGACTCCTAACGGTGCAGATGCGACAATTGAATGAGGTTTATCACTTTTTACAGAAACAAATGGACTGGCCATTCCATCATGTGAAGCTGCCGTAGGTAAACTAACAAATGGTTTGCCAAGATTATATGAAATCATCTTGGCTGAATCTACGGAACGTCCTCCACCTATACCTACAATTAAATCTGAATTATCTTTTTTTACATCTCTTTGAATTTGATTTAAAGATTCTATCTGATTATCCTTTGATGTGTGCCATATGAAATGAATTTTTGTTAAATTTAGAGACTTTTCAATTTTTTTTCTTAGAATTTTTTGAACATTTGTGCCTGAGATTAAAGAGACTTTTTTTGATTTATTCAAGACATACAGAAAATTTCCAAATTCGTCTATGTTTTTCTCTCCAATCTTAATTAGCCGTGGTAATTCCATCGTATGCGATTTCATGCGATCATGACTTTTTGTCAGTATTTATCATTTCAGTGGAACAAAAAGTTATTTAAAAGGGTGTAATTCATTTCTTATTATCTTAATAGGTGTATTATTGTCAAATAATGTTGAAGAAAAAATTCTGCACGGGACTACCACTGTAGGTATCAAAGCCAAAGATGGTATCGTATTATGTGCTGATATGAGAGCCAGTGCTGGATATTTTATTGCAAACAATAACACTATGAAAATTCAAAAAATTGATGAACATGCAGGTTTAACTTTAGCAGGTGGAGTAGCAGATGCTCAGAACATTGTAGATATTCTTCGTTATCATTCAAACCTTCACAGAGTAGAAAAACAAGAACCCATTTCAATTCATTCACTAGCTAGACTTTGCTCTCTCATATTTCACCAAAATCGCGGTTATCCATTCATGGCTGATATTCTTGTTGGAGGTTATGATGCAAATGGACCTGCATTATTTAATATAGACATGTTTGGTTCAGTTGAAGAAAAATCCTATGTCACAACAGGTAGCGGTTCACCTGTAGCGTATGGTTTGTTAGAAGAAGAATATAGACCTGATCTAACAATAGAGGAAGCAAAGAAAATAGCTCTAAGAGCAGTAAAAGCCGCAATAGTTAGAAACATTGGTACTGGCGATGGAATTAACGTCGCAATCATGGATAAAGATGGATTCCGTCTATTAACCGATGAACAAAAGAAGGCAATCATCGAACTTTAGTGATTTAATGCAAAGAAAACAGCAACAAAAAGAATTACCTCCTAGCCAAAATATGATGGCCACCATACTGCAAAGTATACCCAAAGAAGCTAAGGTGACAAAAATAGAATATGAAGGACCACGAATTGCATTGTACACAAATGCCCCACGTTTTTTAATGGAAAATAATGAGACAATTTCTAATCTTGTTAACATAATTAAAAAAAGAATTGTTGTAAGAACTGATGAATCTATAAGAAAATCTGAAGAAGAAGCAAGAAAAATTTTAATGGAATGTATTCCAAAAGATGCAAATTTTCAAGGAGCATTCTTTGATACAGCTACTGGTGAAGTTTCAATTGAGGCTAAAAGACCATGGTTATTGCAAAGGGATGCAAAAGAATTCAATCATGCTGAAATTACCGAAAAAATTGGATGGAAATTGCGTATACGAAAGGCTACCACAATTCCCTCACGTACTATTCAAACAATTAATGCAAATCTTAAACTTACATCAGTAGAACGAAGTAAGCAATTCAAGCAAATTGGAGATGAAATATTCAGACCTAGATTAGCACAAAAATCAGAGGTATCTCTTGTGACACTTGGTGGATTTAGTCAAGTCGGTCGATCTTGTATGTTGCTATCTACTCCTGAAAGTAAAATCCTAGTAGACTGTGGGATTAATCCAGGCGCAAAACATCCAATGGATGCATATCCTAGATTGGATTTTCTTGATATTACATTAGATGAGTTAGATGCAATAGTAATTGGCCATGCACACTTGGATCACACAGGATTCTTGCCTGTTTTATGTAAATTTGGTTATAAAGGACCAATCTATTGTACCGAACCAACACTACCTATGATGAATCTTATTCAACTAGATGCAATCAAAGTAGCCTCTGCGCAAGGTAGAACTCCAATGTATTCAGAAAGAGATGTAAAACAAATCATGAAACAGGCAATTACATTACCATATGGAACTGTGACAGATATTTCTCCTGACATAAAACTAGTTCTTGCAAATGCAGGTCATATTTTGGGTTCTGCTTTATGTCATTTTCATATTGGAAATGGTGATCATAATTTTGTTTATTCTGGTGATATTAAATTTGGAAAAAGTATTTTGTTTGAGGCAGCCAGTTGGAATTTCCCAAGAGTCGAAACTCTTGTTGATTGAAAGTACATATGGTGCAAAAGAAGACATTCAACCTACTAGACAAGAGGTAGAATCTGCTTTCATTAATGCAGTAAATAATACTCTTGCTGATGGAGGTAAAGTTCTCATTCCTATTCCAGCAGTTGGTCGTGCTCAAGAAATCATGATGGTAATTGATCATTACATGAAATCAGGTGAAATGGTTGAAGCACCTGTTTTTACAGAAGGAATGATATCAGAGGCTTCAGCAATTCATGAGGCATATCCTGAATATCTTGCTAGAGAACTAAAACAAAAAATCTTGGAAACTGATGATAATCCATTTGATTCAGAATATTTTACAAATATTGAACATGCTGATGCAAGAGAAGAACCAATGAGAGATAACTCCCTTGTATTATTTTAGCAACATCTGGTATGTTAGAAGGTGGACCTGTTTTTGAATATTTCAAAAATATTGCTCCTGATAAAAAGAACAAGGTTTTGTTTGTTTCATATCAAGTAAATGGAACTATGGGAAGAAGAGTTTTAGATGGTTCAAAACAAGTTACTATGTTAGGTAAAGAAGGAAAAGTTGAAGTTGTTACAGTGAATTGTAGCGTTGAAAAACTTGATGGATTTAGTGGACATAGTGATTATAATCAACTAATGTCATTTGTTCAACGACTCAGACCAAAACTTCGTAGAGTACTTGTTAATCACGGAGAACGAAGAAAATCAGAAAACTTGGCAATGAATATCAGAAGAATGTTTAGAGTCCCTGCTCATTATCCTCAAGTTCAAGAAGCAATAAAACTATTTTAGATCGTATTCTGGTTTCCAGATCTTAATACTTGATGGTGCTACAATAATTCTTTCTTCACCTAATCTTGCAATATCTGCACCTTCAGTTTTTGCAATGGAATACAATTCCTCTACTACCTTTCGAAGTTGTTCCACATCTTTTTGAGCCAATGGCGTAACTCTAAGAATCAAAATCATCTCTTTTTTGATATCTTCTTTTATTGAGTGAATATCGCTGATAATCCCTTATAGTAATAGCTTTCAAATAGGTGGGGTTTTCTTGTTTTTGCATCCTTGAGGAAAATGCGATCTACTCCTTCAAAAACTCTTCCTTAGTTTTAACTAATTGTAAAATTTTTTTGTGCCTAAATTCTAAATTTAAGGTAAGATTCTTCTGTCAACCGAGCAGTGATTTCTTCTTTTGTATTATTTCTAGTAACAATAACACATGCTTGTTCTCCCTTTGGTGAATCAGAATATCGTAAAGTAATAGAAGCTGCAAATTTCACATACGAGTCTACATTTTCACCACGCAAAATTGAAACTGGTCCCATATGATCACGAACGTGAATTAAAACATCACCAGGTAATGCAATTGCCTTTATCATTTCATTTTCATCTTTATTTCTTCCAACAACAAATTTAGTTTTCTCATCTAATCTGAAATGTCTTCCAATCTTTAACAAATCAATATCATTTATTGTCGGAGTTTCAATATGTTCAAACAAATCTTTTGCACGTAAGCCAAATGTTGGATCAGTTAAAAGACATCCACCACCTGCATTTGGTGGATTTTCAATACCATATTTTTTTGCCATATCTAATTGTGCTTTTCTAGTTCTTCCTTTAATCATTCCAAGATTTTCTCTTTTGATTAATCCATTTCTTTCAGGATCTGTTTCTGGAAGTAATGCAGCAGACAATGGTCTAACAATTTTTCCTACAAGACCAGATTCTTTTTCAATTGTTCTTAATGCAGGACCATGTTGACTCATTGGTCTTTGTCCTAATACTTCTCCTGAAATAATAAATTCTGCTCCAATATCATCCATATGTTTTTTTGCAGCATTAAACATCATAGCTCTACAATCTATACAAGGATTGAATCCTGCACCCCTACCATATTTTGGATGTTTTAACATCTCAATGTATTCATCACCAAGATATACCGTTTTTAGATTTACATTTAGATCATCTGCTCTTTCCCTAATTTCAAAACCACAACCTCTACCACAATCAAAATCACAAAATGGAGTTTTTATTGCAACAGCTGAAACATCAAAGCCTTGCTCTTGCATCATTCTTACTGCAAGTCTGACTATCTAGACCACCAGACAGTAATGCTACTACTTTCTTTTTTTCTTCTGACACAAATAAAAAATCACAATTCCATTATACAAACTTTACATCAAACATAAATTAAGAAACAGAGAATGTTTTTTTGTGAAGAATCGAAGAAAAAATCTTCTCAAATTTGCTCAAGAAATAGACTGTGATACACTAGTTACATTTGAGCCTGAAAATTTATTTTACATGACTGGATTTTGGGGTGAGGCAATTGGAATATTGGAAAAAGGAGAAAAAACTAGCATAATAGCTCCAGAACTTGAGGTTGGTCGTGCTAGAGAAGAATCTGAAAACTGTGAGAGTAATTACAGCTGATCGAGGAACAGGTCTAATTACAGCCTTAATTGACAAAATAAAAAAAAAGAAAGTATGCACTGATTGTCAAAATTACTCTATAATGACATCCCTCAAAAAATCTATATCCTACAATAAAATCATCGCCTGAAACATTTTACAATTCACGTATAATCAAAGATGAAAAAGAGATAACCATTCTAAAAAAAGGTTCAAAAATCATCGACGAAATGTATGATATATGTTATAAAAAAATGAAAATAGGACAAACAGAATCTGAACTCCAAGCAATCTTGATGTCATATGCAATGGGAGAAAAAATGTTTGATACTGGATACAAGTCTACTCTTAATCCTTTAATTATAGCTGGAGGACCAAATGGATCTTTACCACACGCCCAAGTGACTGACAGAAAATTCAAAAAAGGAGACCTTGTCGTTGTTGATCTTACATTAAGATACAAAGGATATGTCTCTGATGCTACAAGAACATTTGCAATCGGCAAAATATCTCCACAAGAAAAAACAATTTATGAAATTGTAAAAGAGTCACAAAAATTAGGATTAAAATCTGTTAAACCAAACGTAAACTGTAAGGCTGTTGATTTTGCATGTAGAAATTACATTGAAGAGCAAAAATATGGCAAATACTTTATTCACTCAACAGGTCATGGGATTGGACTCGAAGTTCATGAATTGCCTACAATTTCATCCAAAAGTGATACTGAAACTTAAAAAAAACATGGCAATTACCGTAGAACCTGGAATCTACATCCCAAATAAATTCGGCATTAGAATTGAAGATTCGTTAATAGTAAAAGAAAAACCAATCATTATGCACAAATTCACAAAAGAATTAATTATAATTTGAGTCTATTTTTTTGAAATATTAAATATAAAAAATAATTTAATCATAATAATCTACTAGATCAATAATGTGTTTTGATTCTGAATTATTTGCTTTAATCTCTAAAGTTTCAATATTGATATTCCAACTATAATTCATTTCTCCTTTGTAGGATGTAAAATTTAAAGCAATTTGAAAATCATTTGACTGTACATTAGAAACTATAAAATTTATTTTCGTTTTTTTATTATCATAAATCTTCTCATTCGGGTATTCTTCAGCTATTTTATTTGAAATTGCATCCACAACACTTAGACCTTTATGATTTGAACCTTTATACGACATTAAAATATCAAGGGCTTTTTTTTCACTATCGTTTAGATTGTCAGGAAAACTGCTTTGTAAATTATGCTTTGTTAATTCTGGAACTACAAAAACTATCAGCAATGCTATAATCCCAAGATAAATTGGAGTCTCTTTTCTTAAGAAATGCTTTGAAATCTGATTTTTTTTGTTTGTCTTCTTTCTTTGGGTTTTCTTTTACCATTTTTGTTCCTTATTGTTAATTATCTAGTATTTTGCAGTTAAAATTAAAACTTGCCAAGGGAATATGATTTCTCCATTTTTTTTAGTATATGGGATAGTATTTTGCCTGACAAGATCTCTTAATTTCTTCTTCTTAGGTGTGTCTAAAGAATTCAATTTATCTTTGAGTGGTTTTGCAACGTATTTCAGATAATTTTTCCAATAGTCATCGAATTTACCTGGATTATATCTAAAACTAAAATCCTTTATTGAAATTTTTGTAAATCCTACCTTTTTAACTTCATTATACAATGCACTTTTTGTTCCAAATCTATCTAAATTTGGTGCACCAGCAGGAACATAATCTGGAATATACTCCGATATTGCATCTAAAATACTGCTAAAAAATGGAACCTTACCTCTGCCTCCATGAACAGAAATTCCTAAAATTCCTGTTTTTTTGAGACTATTTCGAATATTTTTCAATGCATTTTGTGCATTAGGGAAAAAAAATAATGCATACTGACATGTCACAACATCAAATTTTTGAGAAAATCTAAATTTTTCGGCATCAATATTTAAAAAATCTAAATTACGTTTTAGACCATTCCATTTTTTTGCAATTTTAATTGCAGCAATTGAAGCATCTGCCCCAACAACATATCCCGAATTGCCAACTTTCTCCAAAATCTTTTTTGTAACTACACCAGTACCACATGCAAGATCTAAAACACTGTTACCCTTACTTACATTAACTAATTCAATTAATTTAGAGGTACTCTGAAAAGGACCTTCGTTTACACTAGCCCATCTTTTATGATATCGTGGTGCTATTTCGTTCCATATTTGGATATTCCTTTGCTTAAATTTTGTATGATTGATTTTGTTCATGCCTTTGTTAACTAATGATATATTTTATGTAATCTCTTTAAAATCTACTTTAAGAGTACTTCCCGTTTCATGAAAATATCTATGTTCTATTTCTTTTAGTTTTTCTAGTAATTTTTTATTTTGATTTTTTTGTATCCTCATTTTGGTTTCTTTATATTCAGAAACAAGCTTTTGAATTTCAGAATTTTTCATATTAAATTTTCAACCTTTTCTCAATTTCTTTTCTTATTAGTTTAACAATTTTTTCTTTTTTTATCCATCTGGAATGAATCACTTTATGTGAATCTATGATTAAAATTTCATTAAATTCAGGATTTTTTTTATACCTAGCTGAACCAACATCATTTGCAACTATCAGATCCGCAGAAGATTCATTCATTTTTTTCCTTGCTACTCTGATCAACTCCTTTTTTGAAATACCAATTTCAGCCTTGAAACCCACTAAAAAAACATTTTTTTGAATTTTTTTAATCTGATCAATGATTTTTGGTGTTTTTTTGAGTCTAATTTCCATTTGATCTTTGTCACTTTTCATTTTACTTTTACTTGGATTTACTGAAGAATAATCTGATACTGCCGCTGCCATTATTACCACGTCAAATTTTTTTACCATCTCATTTTTCACAGCATTAAGCATTTCATTACTTGTGGAAATTTTGATTATCTTTGCACCCTTTGGTGGTTTTTCAATGCCTGGACCATAAATTAAAGTAACTTTAGCCCCAGCAGAAATTAACTCAGATGCTAGTAATACACCTGTTCTTCCAGAACTTTGATTTGTAATTACACGAATCGGATCAATATATTCAATTGTAGGACCAGCAGTCATTAACACTTTTTTATTTTTTAAAATTGAAGAAAATCCAAATTTTCTTAATACATATTCTAAAACATCTTCAGGTTCAGACACCTTTGCCTTTCCTTCAATCTTTTGTGGCATAAGAAATTCAATCTTATTTTTTAAAAATTCTATATTTTTTTTGACCGCAATATTATCATACATTGATGCATGCATTGCAGGACACATCAAAATTGGAATCTTTGAACCAAATCCAACCGTAAGGATTGTCGATATTGGGGTATCGTCGATACCGTTAGCTAATTTCCCTAGCGTATTTGCTGTAGCTGGATAAACAATGATAAGATCTGCTTGGTTATAATCCGCTAATCTAATATGTTCCAATTCACCGGTAAGTTTTGTTATAACCTCATTTCCAGTTGCCCACTTGAAATAATCTGGTTGAACTAATTTTGTGACTGCATCACTTGTAACACATGTAACATAAGCACCATGTCTCATTAGTAATCTTGCCAATTCAATTGCTTTGTATGCTGCAACACTTCCTGCAACACAAAGAACAATTTTTTTCCCAGATAATTCAACCCCATGAGAACCTACAATATCTAATGAAGGATGATCTTTTTTCCTTACGTCCTTCCTTTTAATTATCAATTTGTTCTCGTAATTTTTTAAATTCATCATCATCCATTGAAAACCAATGTTCTTGGGCAGGAAATATGCCTGATTCTACATCATTTTTGTAGCTTTCAAGTGCTTTTACAATATCATCAGATAAATTCAAATATCTTTTTGCAAATTTTGGCTTTATTTTTTCAAACATCCCTAACAAATCCTGCACATACTAATACTTGACCATTACAACCTACACCAGAACCTATTCCAATAGTAGGTACACTTACAGTTTCAGAAATTATTTGCGCAACTTGATGACTGATCATCTCCAATGTAATACTAAACACTCCTGATTCTTCAAGCTTTTTTGCATCTTCAATTAATTTTATTGCAGAATTTTTTGTTTTGCCTTGTACTTTGTATCCATCCAATAACATAGTAGTCTGAGGTTGTAAACCAATATGACCCATGACTGGAATTCCAACATCAACAATTGCTTTGATCGTTTCTGAGATTGAAGCCCCTCCTTCAAGTTTTACTGCATCAGCTCCTGCTTTGATTAGCCTACCAGAATTTTTTATTGCATCTTCAATATTTGCTTGATATGACATAAATGGCAAATCTGCAACTAACAACGCATTCTTTCTTGCTCTACTTACTGATTCTGTAAACATACACATTTGATCCATTGTTACGGGGATGGTATTTTCGTACCCAAGCATCACCATACCTGCACTGTCTCCAACAAGAAGAATATCTATCCCAGATTTATCACATAATGATGCAAGTGTATAGTCATAACTTGTAATTACCGAGATTCTTTCTCCATCTTCTTTCATTTTAATTATGTCTTGAACTGATTTATGCAATTCGCAACCTACCTGTTAGATTATTTCTAATCTCAATTATGTTATCTGCAAGATTTTTTTTATTATCAAAATCGTTAACAATTTTTTCAAGTATTGTTCTATTCTTTTTTTTCAATTTTTTACATTCAACAATTAATAATTTCATTGCTCTAGTAACATTATCTATTATTGTTATATTGGCTGTTTGTGAAGTTCTTGAGAGTGGATTTAGATCAAAAGTAATAACTTTTTTTCCATTTTTCCTTAATGCAATCGTCCTATCTCCATCTTCTAAAGGAACAATTACTACATCGGCTACAAAAATCCCATTTTTATCAACTATTCTTCTAGCAGAATCTAATCCGGATAATGTAGTGGATGAACTAGGATTTGTACCTAAAACCTCCTTTGCACCATTCTTTTTCAAAGTAATTATGATATTCTGTTTTCGTTTTTCATCAGCATAAAATAGATTTACTTCAATTTTTGCTCCTGATACCTTGGCAAGTTTTACTACTTCTTTTGGACATAGTGCAGCAATATTTCCATTAACAGAAATTACAGGTAAATCTGCCAAAAGAATTTGCGCAGCAGATGCTGTTATTGCTAGTTTTGCTGTCTTCCTTGTTTTTTCTCCAAGTAAATAATCAAAGGCTTCTCCTCTACCATGTGCTAAAAGACCTTCTTTAGCTACTAAACCACGATCAAATCCACTTACAAGCTTTTCTCTAATAAAAAGAGATTTTGCCCTAGGATGAGATTTTGGAATTAATGACATTAACTTTCAATTAATTGTTTAGAATTCTTGCGCCCTGTTCATCCACTTCTGATTTTATAATTATTCCCTCAGAATACTTTTCTAAAATTTTAAGAACATTGTTTTCTTTTTCTTTTGATATCATAGTAAATATCGTTTCACCAAAAAGTGCGACACCGCATTTTATTTTATTTAAAGTCAATTCTTGGATTAGCCTCTGCATTCTTGGAGTCATTACATTAACGTATTTTGCAAATTCCAAAGACATATCCTGAAAATGTTTATAGTCTTTTGATACTAATAACTTGTCTACCATTTTTCCTCCTAGCCCGTTAATTTGAGAAAGACGTTCTTTAATGAATTTGTTTGTTGAAATTGGTGAAAAACAAATCATAATTACGGAAATATTATCTGTGTTGATCTTTTCTATTTGACCTATCCCTGGAGCCCCTGGTTTAACTCTAATTTCAAAACCACCGTGGTATGATGCCAAGACATCACCTAATCCTGTTTTACAATTTATCTCTGCGTTATGAGCAATCTGACCAATTATTGTACGATGTAATTTAGTTTGAAGAACTTGATCAAGTGCATATGATAATGAAAGTGCAACAGCACTACTTGAACCTAAACCATATCCAACTGGAATATTGATTTCATGTTGTATGTCAAAAAACGTATTTCCAAAATTTCCTAGTTTCAAAAACTCATTTAATACATATTCAGAAACATCTGTTTTATCTGATAGGTAGCCTCTTGTAGTGATTTTAAAATTAGAATCCTGATTAATTCTTGGTGAAATATTTACATGTGTAGTAACTCCCTCTCTAATTGAAAATCCTGCACCCATTGAGCCTAATTTTTCAGGATTTTTTTGATTATCATTCTCTAAGTAGGCTTTAAAGAACCCCGTAACGTGTGCAGGACAAAATGCTGTTGACTCCATTGATCTTCGTTTAAATTCTACATAAAATATAAGAATATGGCTTAAATTATTTAAATTAATATAAATTGACTAAATTCATTCGACGCTTACAAAAGATTGGAAGTAGTATTCTAGTTACACTACCCAAAGAATGGATTGTTGCCAATAATCTAGATAAAAGCAGTCAAGTTGAGATTGAAACTGGAAATGATACAATCTCAATTTCAGCAAATAAAGAAATGCGTCAAACTAGGGAACTTGTGATCTCGTATCCATTACCTAAAGACGAAAATATTGTTGCTGACATTACTGGAGCGTATCTTTTGGGATATGACATTATTCAAATCAATTCAAAATCAGTAATTCCAGGAGAGGACAGAGAAAAAATTCGAAATTCTATGAGACGATTGGTTGGAATGGAGATTATTGAAGAAGATGCTTCAAATATTAATATGCAATTTCTTTTAGATGCCACAACTCTAAATCCAGAAAAAATTCTAAAACGAATAAATTCAATTGCACTTGGTATGTATAATGATGTATCAAATGGATTAATTTTAGAAGATAAATCTAATCTGGAAACATTATCAAAAAGAGATGTTGAGGTTAATAGGCAATATTTTCTTTTAGTACGTTTAATCAGAAGTACACTTGTTGATAAAAGATTAGCTAATGTATTTAATTTAGAAAATATAGATATTTTGGATTATCGAGTAGCTGCTAATCTCTTAGAAAATGCAGGTGATACAATCGTGGAACTCGCAAATTACATTTTTAATTCATCTTTATCAAAAGAATATTTGCAAAAAATTTTTGATGTAGTACAAAATTTTGATAATCTTGCAGAAAAATCTATTAATGCTTTTACAAAATCTGATAGGCGATTAGCAATAGAAGCAATATCGTTACACAGAAAATATCAAGAAAATCTTTCCAAACTTAGAATTACAATGGGAAACAAAAAACAAATCCCAATTGATTTTCTTGATCTTGTTTATATGTTTGAAAGAATTGCAAAATCTTGGGCAGATCTTGCAGACCTTGTAAAACCTATTTACAATAAATAATCAATTCAATTTATTTTTTGCAGCATATGTCATTACAGCACAAATGGTCTTTGAATCTTGAATTTTTCCAGTTTTTATCATGCTAATTACTTTTTTAAGATCCATCTTTACAACAGACAATATTTCATCCTCATCTAGATTCAAATCTGCGATTTTCTTTAGTCCTGAAGCTACAAAACAATGAATTGCCTCAGTATTGTAACCTATTGACGGATAATAAGTAATTAGTGAAGTCATTTTTCTTGCTCTAAATCCAGTTTCTTCTTCCAATTCTCTAAATGCACATTTTTTTGGTTCTTCTCTTTTTTCTAGTGTTCCTGCAGGAATTTCAATTACATATCCATGAGGAAATCTATGTTGTTTAACAAGTATGACATTATTGTTTTCATCAAACGCTAATATTGCAGCAGCTCCTCTATGCTCTATCATTTCTCGTTTTACTTTTCTGCCTTCAACTACTAAATCATAAACACTTAGACCCAAAATTTTTCCTTCATAGATCTTTTTCTTTTTCATAGTGATTTCTTATTCTTATTCTTATTTAATTTATTTGATATTCAATATGAAGCGTTGGCGATTTTTTGGCATCATTGATTGCTTTCTCTAACCATACTAATGGAAGAGATATCGTTTTTGGAATAAACAAATCTACCGACTTTACACCTTCCATGTTTCTAACTCTCTGTGTTAACTCATCTATTCCAAATATGTCTATACTATACATGAATAGTACTATCTGATTTTTTGCAATAAATGGTGTTTGCATAAATGAATCATGAAATTCTTCATTCATCTTTTTTAATATTTCTTTAAGATCACCATCAATCCAGGCTAGTATACCATGTGGAATAAAACCTTGAATTTTTATTGGATCATAAATTACTGTAAATTGAATTCTTTCATTTTCATTAAATTTATCAATGCTTCTTGTGACTGTTTTTGTGGATAAACCTGAATCTTTTGATATACTTTCAATTTTTTTTCTTGGTTCTTTAATCAATTGTTCTAAGATTTCTAAATCTGTTTTAGTTAAATTAGAACTAAATCCTGAATTTTCTGCCTCAAATATTGATAGCACTCTTACGTCTTTAAGTAATTTATTTGCAAGTTTTATTTTTTGATCCAAATTTTCCTTTACTGCTATACCACATACAATAATTCCTCCAATACATGGTACAACAAAAAATGGTTCACCCACCAAACTTACCTGTTCTAGAATTTCTTTGATATTTTGACCTGAAACTACAATGTACAAAACACCAAATCCTAAAATTGGCGGTTCAACTTTGATTGTAAATTTTTCAATCATTTTACTTTCTTCCATTTTTTTAATCCGTGCTCTAACGGCGCCCCCTGAAATCCCCAATTCTTTGCCAATGTTTCTATCCGATTCTCTACAATTGTTCAATAATCTACCTAGAATTTTGATATCTAAATTATCCAAATTATCACCTAGTCAACCTCGAAATATTAAATAATTAACAAAATATAAAATTGTCTAAAATGTTACTGTCGGACATAAAATACATTAAATATTAGACTATTTTTAATATTTTTGTGGATTATAGATTACGGTTAGCAAAAAGAATGCTGTTTAATAAAAGGGGAAGTCTGATTGGTGCAGTTTTCGCTGTCACAATTGGGATATTGGTAATTCATGTTAATTTTGTTATTTTTCAAGGATTGTTTGATGCCATCGTTAGAGATATCTCGAATTATAACAATGGTGATATTTTAGTTACAGATGAAGAAGATTATATCGATAAATCCGATTTATCGATAGTCAAATGGTTTGAAAGAATTCCATCTGTTAAAGCTGCTACTCCACGACTATCTTCATCAGGTTCAATCAACATGACAACATTTGGTAAACTAAATGAACAAACAAGAATTCCTATTGTAGGGGTTGATCCTCTTTTGGATGTAAGAGCTTCTACTGTTTATAAAACCATATCAGATGGAGAATATGTTTTCTCTAGAAATTCAATTGTGTTAGGTTCAAGTGTTGCAAGAGACCTTGGAGGAGCTAAGGTTGGAGACAGTCTAAAATTAAAAATTGTTGACAGATATGGTCAAGATGAAATAAAACGATTCATTGTTACTGGAATTGCTTCAGCACCAGGAGGTCAAGGTTTTGATTATAGTGCTGTAGTTCATATTGATACTTTACGTGATATGATGAAAAGAAAGGGCGAAACAGGTTCGATATTAGTAAAATTAAATGATCCATTAAAAGCATCTGAGGTAAGAGATTTCTTTTTGCACTTCTTTTCCAAATGATGAATTTGTTGCAGAAACAATTGAAGAATCAGCAGAACAGCAATTAGCAGGTTTCAGATCTGGTATTGCAATGATAAGCATGATAGGGTACTTTGGTATGGGTTCATCAGCATTTGCTATTGTTACTATTCAGATGATGTTGGTTAATGGGAAAACTAGAGAAATAGGTGTAATGAGATCAATAGGTGCAAAAAGAAAAGATATTTTGATCATTTTTATTTTTCAGGGAATGATAATTGGAGCAATTGGTGCAGGAGTTGGAACAGCTGCAGGATTAGGTTACACATTTTACGCAAAGGAAACTAAAATGTCATTCAATAATAGTCTCCCACTAGAAGTCAGTTATAATTGGGAAAAAATCATTCAAACAGCATTAACATCATTTAGTTTAGCAATAATTGCATCACTTTATCCGTCTTATAGAGCAACCAAATTATTACCTGTGGAGGCCATGCGAAATGTCTAAGGTACTTGAAATTAGTGGTGTGACTAAAATTTACGGGGAAAGGGAAAATAGCGTAACAGCCCTAAACAATGCATCATTTTCTATTGAAAAGGGAGAATTTGTACTGATTGTAGGCAGTTCTGGCTCAGGAAAATCCACTTTACTTAACATGATTGGGTTATTAGATCGTCCAACAACTGGTACAATTTGTATTGATGGAATTGATACTACAAATCTTTCAGACAATAAAATATCATCCTTTAGAAACAAGAAATTAGGATTTATTTTTCAATTTTCAAATCTTATAACAGATCTAACTGTCTTTGAGAACGTATTGCTGCCACGACAAATTGCAGGAAGCAATGATTCTGCTGAAAAAGATGCTATGGAATTACTCAAAGCGGTAGGAATTGAAGATCAAATAAATAAAAGAGCAAACAAAATTTCTGGTGGTCAAGCTCAAAGAGTTGCAATTGCTAGAGGATTAATTAACAAACCTTCGATTGTTTTAGCTGATGAACCAACAGGAAATCTTGATTCAGTATCTGCAGAAATAATTGTTCAGTTAATGAAATCAATGTGCAAAAAACTTGGACAGACATTCATTATTGTGACACATGATCGACATCAATTTGGAGATGTTGATAGAGTCATAACAATTAAAGATGGCCGAGCCTTTGAAGGAGATCATCCATCAAAATTGGAGGTACTAGTATGATCAATCTAAAAATTCTACTTTCATTAGCAGTACTATTTCTCATTCCATTAATAACTGATAATTCATTTGCTCAAAAAATTGGGGGCTTTGGTGATTCTCCTTTTGAAAGAGATTTCGGAGATGTAAAATTTATTGATGCATATTTTGGAATTCTTGGTAATAAAATTGAAGTTGAACCTGGTGATCAAAATGTTCCATTTACAGTAATTTTTTCAAATGTAGGAACACTTGACATTACTGGTATCAAAGGGCAACTATCATTACCTATTGGATTTTCTGCAGCAAATGGTCAAGGTTCATTAATTATTGGCAACAGTGAATCTAATTCTTTAGCAGGCCAGAATTTTAATTTGATATTTTTTGTTAATATTGATAAAAATGTAAAAATCCAACAATATCCAGGTAC
Organism: uncultured Nitrosopumilaceae archaeon; assembly: GCA_963825095.1. Classification (GTDB taxonomy): domain Archaea; phylum Thermoproteota; class Nitrososphaeria; order Nitrososphaerales; family Nitrosopumilaceae; genus Nitrosarchaeum. Next base: position 137,518 of record CAWGRV010000014.1, on the reverse strand, counting down.
AGTTAAGGTAGATTTTTCAAGATTAAGAGAATCTGGAATCAGAAGTGTTTTTTCTGATTTTAATTTTAAAATCACAGGTAAAAGTGTAATTAACGTTGAAGCATTAGATCCATTTCTTACTTCTCTTAAAACAAATAATGTTGTAATTCAAATTGCTAACAATGGAACTGGAGCAATGTATAATGTAGATGTCTTAAACCCAAAGAAACAATCAGAAAGTACATCAGACACTAGCCTGGAAAAAGTTGTAGTTCTGGGATCAAACTGGAATGTCGGAAATATTGCTGCAAAATCTTCTAGAATTTTAACTGCTACAGTGTATGTCCCTGGAAATGTTAAAGAAACTACTCTAAGAGTACCGTTAACAATTACTTACTATAATGGTCAAGGTATCCAACAATCAGTAGATAAAATTATTAATTTCTACATCAAGGGGTTAACCAATCTTACCATATATGACGTTGATGTGATGGAATTATCTAATAAACAAATGGTTATTGGCGAAGTAATCAACGAAGGAAATGAAGATGCATTATTTGGTTTTGTAACTCTTGAACCATTAGGTAACTCAAACATAAAAAAACAAACTCAGTTTATTGACGAAATTGACACAGACTCGCCAGTTCCATTTAATATTCCGATAGAATTTGATGGCGAACCACGATATGGAGAACATGAGATCAAACTTACTGTAAGATACAAAGATAGTGTTCGAGATGAAGTACTTGTCACACATAATTCTACAATATTTTTAAAAGCACCACCAGTTGTTGACACATCTGCAAATAATTTACCACTAATCATTTTTCCAATAGTAATTGCAATAGGAATTGGAATCTATGTGATTCGTAGACGTAAAAAATTAACAAATCAACCAAAATAGGAACTAAATTTAAATTTTGAGAATAAATACTAAAATCAAAATTTTAAACTAGTTAATAATACAATAGAATTTTAAAAATATCTTTAAGGAATCAAAATCACATTTTCTTTAATCTAATTATATTAATTCCCGTTTTTGGGAAATTTGCACAACGTCTTTATCATTTCTGACAAACATTTTACTCAGGGATGTCAAAAAGTTTGTTTCTCTTTCTAGTGGGAAGTATTATAGGATTCATAACAACACCTCTTCTTTGAATTTCCTACGCAAAGAAATTCCTAATTTCAAATACATCTAAAAAACAAGATTACTGAAAATTCGTAGAAAAATTTACCGATATTAATGAATATCTGGGCTATAACTTATAGAAATTTTTAATATAGTATAAACCCAATATTTGAGTTAAATTCGACTATAGCACTCCGAAATTTCACATGATAATTGTGTTTATGTCTTATTTTTGCCTATGTGATAAGGTAGATAAAATGAATTAGAATCTAAAAAATCAATTATAATAATTCTAAATTAATTAGTATAATTATGAATTTTTTAGGGATTAAGATTATAAGCAAATACTGGATCTTGCGATCATGTCCAAAGATGAAATTGAAATGCCAAAGGAGTTACGAGAATTCATGATTACTGAAGCACAAGAAACCAGACTAGGACAAAAAAATGGAGCAAAAAAACAATTTCGATATGGTAATTTACATATTAGAGAATACGATGATAAATTTCTAGTTCATAATGATAAGGTTGATCCTAGAAAAAATCCACTAGGTCATCTAGTTTATGATTCTCCAGAAATTCTGATTGGTTTAGCATGTGCAATAGTTGGAGGAAATCAAGTTGCAAAAAAATTACTAAATAATAACAAATCAAAAAAATCAAACATGGCATACACCCTTGTCTCATCGATAATTATTGGATATGTAGGATATACAGCATCTAAGAAAATAAAAAATTATTTAAGATAATTATGTCTATAAGGACTATTCAAGTACTCATCAAACTTCTTCCTTTGATTTTGATACTACGTAAAGACAGAAGAAAATGGGTAAAAAAAGAAGGAAAAGACGTTGATTTAGAAAAATATCGAAATAATGCACGTAAGGTTCTAAAGACCTTTATTTCACTAGGACCTGTCTACATAAAATTAGGACAATGGCTTTCATCGCGAGCTGATATTTTACCACAGCCATACTTGGAAGAGCTCTCTAAACTACAAGATGATGTTCCTGCTGCTTCTTTTGATCTGGTAAAACCAATAATTGAAAATGATATTGGACCAATCAATAAAAGATTTGATTTCATTGATCCAATACCTATTTCTGGTGCATCTTTAGGTCAAGTTTATCGTGGGAAAATCTCTGGTCAGGAGATTATTGTTAAAGTAAAAAGACCAGGAATAGAAAATGTAGTAGAAAAGGATCTTAAAGTTTTAAAGAAAATTCTTCCTATCACATTAAAATTTGTAGATCCAAATTTAGGTTTCTCCGGAAGAGCTATGCTCTCTCAATTTATTGAGACGATTCATGAGGAAATGGATTATATCAATGAATCATCTAATCTTAAAAAAATCAAACATGATATGGAAAAAAGTAACGTAATTATTCCTACTGTCTTTGACGATTATTCTTCAAAAAACGTGCTTACTATGGAATATCTTCCTGGAATCAAAATTACTAACATTGAAGCCCTTAATGAAAAAGGAATAGACAGACAAAAACTAGTAATCGACGTACACAAGGTTTTTTTTACAATGCTATTACGACATTCATTATTCCATGCTGATCCTCATCCCGGAAACATCTCAGTAACTGATGATGGGAAACTCATTCTTTATGACTATGGAATGGTGGGTCGATTAGATAATGAAACTCGATTAAGATTAATCAGACTATATTTGGCCTTAGTAGAAAAAGATCCTCCTAGAACTGTAAACGCAATGAATGATCTTGGAATGCTAACTCCTGATTTTAACAGATCGGTAATTGAAAAGGGAATAGAATTATCCATTAGAGCAATGAATGGAAAAAAACCAGATGAAATAGAGATCCAAAGTTTGATGGAACTTGCAAACAAGACAATGAGTAAATTTCCATTTGTTCTTCCAAAGAATTTAGCACTGTATATGAGAATGGCTTCAATAATAGAAGGAATTTATAAAACACACAAAGTTGACTTTAAATTTGTTAAAGTATTAAGAGACATTTTGGAAGAAGAAAATTTGATCAAAGATGCATACATTGCTGAACTAAAATATTCTTTTCAAAGATTTGCAAAATCAATTGATGCCACAATTTCAATTGCACCAGAATTAAAAAAATTTATTGACGAGAATAGATCAATTCAATTTTTAAATGCAAAGCCTAAATCAAATGTTTTACTCTCAGGAAGTATTCTTTCATCCGCAATTTTTGTAGGTTCAACTTTTTTGTATACTTCAAATGAATCATTAGGAATTATTGGAATGATAGGTTCTCTTGTAATAATGAGTATTTTTGTAATATTTAGAAAACATTGATTATTCTATTGAAATTTCTTTTCCATGTTTCTGAATAGGAACAACAATTGTTAATACACCTTGTTCATATTTGGCAGAACCAACTCCTTTTTCAGTTACCTCTATAGGTAATCTAATTTTCTTATCTATGATATTTGGTCTTTGATTACAAATGATATTTTGATTTTTCAAATTGGATAGTTCTTTGGATGCTTGGATGAAGAGAATATTTCCCTCAAGAGATAATTTTATATCTTTTTTTGTAAATCCAGGTAAATCAACCAATATGCTTAGCTTATCATTTTCAAGATACATATCTACTGGTGGTAAAACAAATTCATAGAATTCACGGGACTTATTTCCAATCTCTTTGATCATTTCTTTTGCCATGAATTTTGCGAGTCCCATTTTGAGATATATCGTTAATTTTTGGTTATAAACTTTGGCAGAATTTACCAAAATAATCTTTCATACTATTGAAGATTAAATCTGATTCAATATTCAAAAATCAACCAAGTTTCCCTTTTGTTGCCAAAACGTTAACAATATCTGATTTTGTTACTATTCCAACTAATTTTTTATTTCTTACAACCGGAATACCGCTTATTCCATGTCTCACCATAAGAATTGCTGCTGTATAGACATCATCATCTGGGCTCACCACAAATGGTCCCTTTGTCATAATATCTCTTGCAGAAAATGTAAGCAAATGAGCTTAATCGATTTACATTAAGCTCATTTAGATAGACACTAGATGCTATCTCTTGTCTTTCTATTGGATCTGAGGATCCTCTATGAAAATCAAAAGTCTTTGCAGGAATAAAATCACGATATGTGATGATCCCTATTGGGTTTTTATTTTTTGTAACAATTACTCTGCTAATTTTATTATTAAATAGAATACTTCGAGCTTCAAAAACAGAATCATCCGGAGAAACCGTAATTACTTTTTTTGTCATAATTTTTGAGATACCTAATGAAGCCGTACTCTGGATCAAGAAGGTGGATACTAGATCAGACTTTGTTACAAGTCCAATTAAGATACCTTTCTTATCCTGTATGATAACTGAGCTTATTTCATGTTTCTCCATTAGCTTTGCACAATCAAACGTAGTGGCATCTGGACCTACTACGACTAAATCTTTTGACATAATGTCTCTAACTAGAATTTTTTCTATCGGTTTTTCACTAAAAACTGAAATACTTCTAGCGATATCTTTTTCCGTAACAATTCCAATGGGTTTTTTATTAAGTTCAACAACTAGTCTTCCTATTCTATATTTGAGTAAAATATTTCTGGCCTCTAATATGTTAGTATTTGGAGTAATTGTAATTGGAATTTTGATTATTGATTTTAATTCTACCTGAATATTTCTTAAAATTTTAGGCTGCCTTTTATGTTTCATTAAACAGAAATTATTCTTTTGTTATATCAATATCCGATAAAATATCAATAATGATAATAACTTAGTAAATATTGTTAAAACTTTAGAAAAACCTACTTAAAATGGTTGGGCATATTTAATAAAATATTTGGAATTATTAGCATATCTATCATTAGATAAAAAGTTTGAATTAATTTTGGGAACTAATAAGGATAAAAAATTGAGTTTGTTTTAAAAAATCTAATTCAATACCAACTTAACTGTTATTCTGAGTCAAAATATTATTCAATATTAAAAATCGTCTTCAACCTGTTTTTGATTTATTTCAACTGTTTCAAAACTAGTTCCTTGACATTGAGGACAACTAGACACAATTGTCACTCCTGCTTTCTTTGAAAAAACATTCCCACATAATTTACAGGCACGAAGATCGCTTAATGTTGTCATATTCTACATAGATAATCATTTTAAATAAACAATGCGTTGAATCCGAATACTGAAAAATGATTTGACAATAATCAAAAACTATTTGTAATTTTCATCATTGTTCAATCCTCAAATTTCTAAGTTTAATCACATGTTTGTAAACATGTTATTTTACTACAGTTACCGGAATTTTTAAGGTTTGAACTAGATAGTTAGAAACACTTCCCAGAAAAAGACGCTTTAGTGAACTTTTACCCTTTGCACCAATTACCATCATATCATGTTTGTATTTTTTTTCAAATTGTTCTATATCATAGGCTGGATCATAACCATAGATTATTTTCGTTGTATATGAAATATTTTGGTTTGTGCATCTATCCTCAGCATCTTGTAAAAATTTTTGTGCTTTTTTGGCTAACGATACTTTTACTTTGTCTTTTGGGTGGGTAATAACATTAACTGGAGGAAGTATAGCAACATGAAGAATAGTTATTGATGAATTATTGATTCTAGCAAATTCAATTGCTTTTTCTAAACCTCTTATAGAATTTGAAGAACCATCAATAGGTACAAGGATCTTTTTCATCATTTTTAGTTTATGTATCCTTATTTATATCAGTAGATAATTTTTCAATCAATTTTTGAAATCAAATCAGGCAATTCATTTGTAGATAATAGTAAACAAAAATTATCAGTTATTCTCATTCTAAGTATCAAATTATAATTGTGAAATGGAAATAATACGGTATTTTTTAAAATAAATCACTCTTCTGATTCTTCATAATTTTCGTCCTGTTCATAACCTTCTTTGAGTTCAAGCTGATGATCCTCCTCTTTCATTTCTTCTTGTTCTACTTTCTTCCACTCTTTTTCTGTTTCTTTAGTATTTTTCTTTACCATGTAATATATTTCAAAAACAGAACATATTAGTAAATCTTTAATTTTCAAGTCTGATATTCTTGCTTTACAACTATCATATGTGAAAATACTGTTGATTTTAGAAATTTTCTAAATCTCTTGAATGGTGATTTTCACTTGCTTTCCATTGTATCGTGAAATGTCATCTAAACGATCCGTTGGAATTATTATGATTCTTCGCTCATTTCCGTTAATATCCTTGCCTGACTTTGCAATTTTTGAAACAAAGATAATTTCCATATTTTTTCTAAAAGTTCATTATATATAATTGTGTACTATTGTACACATAGTTTATATACATTAAAGTACATAATTATACATAATATGAAATTCAAGGAACAACTCAACAAAATGAAAAAGTATCTTCATCCAAATGATGATTTTAAGATAAAACAGGAAATTAGTAATGATGAAATTCAAGTTAAAATTGATCAGATAGGAACAGATTCATTTGGTCTTCAGGGAGTTCTCATACTTAGGACAGAGGATGGAAAAGAATTTCCAATATCTGCATTCTCTGGAGAAGTTGCAAGGTACATTGCAGGTTTCAGAGATGGTCAGAGAGACGCAATTCCAACAATCTACAATCTAATTGAACAGCTATCAGAAGAATCTGAATTGTTCTTAGTAAAGGTAAAAATTTTTGATAATGGAAATGCATTAAGAGCAAATCTATACTTTAGTGGAAGAAAAAATATTGTATTGAGGAACTTTAGAGCATCTGATGCAATCGCACTTGCCACATATTATGGTGTACCAATTATTATGAGCAAAAGTCTATTTGAACATCAAGCAAAAGAACTTTCCTAGCTAAACCAGAAAAATACAAGATTTTGTATCTAAAACTTAAAGATTTCACATAATTCTGGTTTTCGGGACGATTTTGTATGCTAGAAAATAGAATCTCAATTCAAAAATGAAAATCATCTTTACATAGATAAACATCCTCATCCTCAGAATATTGGAGAATTCTTGTCTATCTACAATCAAACCCTAAAGGATCTACTGCCACTATCTTTGAGTTCTACTCCTGCGGTAAGCATCAGAAAAGAAAATAAAATGTGGATCGCCACGGGAATGCTAATTCATTATTTGGAATCATTTACAGATTCTCTTGTAGTAACAGAAGAAGATGAAAAACCAATCGGAGTAATTGGGGGAAGAGAAATAATTGAGAATATTTTCAAAAATCCTACATCTCAATTTTTTGATGAAACAAAAGTTAATCAAGTCATGAACACAGATCTTACAATTATTTCTGAAAAAATCAAACTAAAAGAACTCCTTGAAAAATGGAAAAAAACTCGAAGAGCATTTTCAATAATTCCTAACAGTTTGGGAGGATATTCAGCAATATCTGGAAGAAAATTACTTGAAATTGGTGCTAATTGTGTCACAGATTTGACCATTTCTGAATTACCTCAGAAAGAAGTAGTCACGTTTGATCTCAACGATACGATGAGAGACATCATAAAATTAATGCTTGAAAAAAATACTCGAAAATTAAGATTAAAAAACACGAATAATTTCATTAACGACAGATTGATAATTCAAACTATAGCCCAAGATCTTAACTTTTTTAGAAATACAAAATTCTTGGATCAAAAAATTGAAAGATCATTCAAACTTGAAGAAGCAAAAAAAATTTCCAAGAATATCAATTTGGCAGAAATTTCAAAAATAATGTATGGAATGTTACATCCTTACATATTTTTCCAAGATCAAGTGATTACTCCTTGGGATATTTGTCTAGCATTACAATCAGACAGAATTGAATTTTTGGGATAAACAAACAAAAATTATTTTTTTTTATTTGAATTCAAGTAATATCCTGCAAAATCTGGTAATTTATTGAAAATCTGTTTTATTGAAGGTTTTTTATGCAATAATTTTGCAATGTTTGTTCATATAAAAATCTCCCAAATTATTTTCTAAAAAATATTATAGAAAAATGAAATTCATTATAGGTAAGCTTTAAACTATGAAAAATTAATTTACCTGCATGACAATGTAAATTATTACTCCAAGAAAGTTCTTTATAATAAAGGCAGATGGAAGTAGAGTTCCATTTAACGAAAATAAAATTTTGAGTACCTGTATGAGAGCAGGTGCAAGTCGAAAAACTGCTAAAAGAATTTTGAAAAAAGTCAGATCTGAAGTATATCGTGATATGGGTACTAGTGATATCTACAAGTTGGTGTTACAAGCTATTTCACAAGAAAAAGACTCAGAAGTATTACACCAAAAATATCAATTAAAGGATGCAATTATGAGATTAGGGCCAGCAGGGTTTGCTTTTGAGAATTACGTGAAAGAATTACTTGAACATAGAGGGATTCAGATAGAAAAAATCAGAACCGAGGTCAAAGGAAAATGTATTAATCATGAAATCGATTTGATTGCAATATTAAATCATAAAAAAATTATGGTGGAGTGCAAATATCATTCTTATCGTGGAAATTATGTTGGATTAAAAGACACACTTTACACTCATGCTAGATTTTTAGACACACAACCAAATTTTGATGGAGAAGCAATTGTCTGTAACACCAAAATATCTTATGATGCAAAAAAATATGCAAAATGCATTGGTCAACAAGTTTTTTCTTGGAGATATCCTCCTGAAAAGAGCCTAGAAAAAATCATTGAAGAAAATAAATTATATCCAATCACTATTTTAAATCCAAATCCAAGAGAATTAGAGGCATTCTTTCAAAACAATATTATGATTGCAAAAAATATTCTAAAGTACGATGAAAATTATCTGTCAAAAATAACTGGCATATCTAAAAAACGAATTAATTACTTTCAAACACTTGTAGAACAAATTACTAGGTAATCATCTTTGAAGCATACAAGATTTTCAATACAAAGAATCATGTATGCTTATTAAGTACTAATAGAGAATTTATCAAATATGAGTGATCAGTTCTGTCATTGTGGTTCCTGTGGTCATGAAAAAGTAGCTGAATGCTACACAAAACAATGTCCATGTTGTTTAAGCGATCATCAAGGCGCATTTGGAAAAAATAGGTAGAACAGAATTATCAAACTAATTCACTTTCAAGTATGATAATAATAGCTCAACATTATATATCAAAAATACAAATTTCCCTTATGGCCGAAACAAAAAATCCACCAAAAAAATCCAGTGGAATTACTCCTTTTTGGACATCTAGTTGGACAGACATTGAAAGATCAATAGAAAATCTGCGTAGAGATATGGAAAAAACTTTTTCATCATTTCCATCAATGCATGTATCAAAAATGTCACAGACATCGTGTGATGTCATAGATGAAGGTAATCAATTCCGAGTAAAAATGGACGTACCTGGTATAAAGAAAAATGAAATCAATTTGAATGTCACTGACAATTCTGTAGAGGTTTCAGCAGAGCATAAAGAAGAATCTGAAGAAAAGAAAAAGAACTATCTTCACAAGGAGCGTAGTCATGTATCGTATTATAGATCATTACCTCTAACAGAGAAGATAAGCACAGACAAAGTAATGGCAAAACTCACAGATGGAGTATTGGATATCACCCTTCCAAAATCAAAACCAACTGAAATCCAAAAGAAAAAATCTGTATCAGTGCAATAACTTTTTTTATTTTTTAATTAACATTTAATATTGATTTTAATAATTTATTGAATTAATTGACTGAGATTAAAATAGATAAAAATTATCAATCAAGACTAGATAACTTGATCAATACTATGAGGGATTCTGGATTTCTTAATGACATTAGAGTAGAATCTGCCATAAGAAAGACACCTAGACATGAATTTGTTCCAACATCTCTTCAAGAAAAGGCATATGATGATCTACCTATACCCATAATGAAAAATCAGACAGTTTCTCAACCTTCAGTGCTATCAAGAATGACTGAATGGTTAGATGTCAGAGAAGGCCAAAAAATTTTAGAAGTTGGAAGCGGGTCAGGCTGGCAATCTGCTATTCTTTCTTATTTGGTAGGACAAGGTAAAATTTACTCTATAGAACGACATTCAGAACTTGTAAACTTTGCCAAAAAAAATCTAGATAAATTAGGAATAAACAATGTTGAAATAATTTTGGGTGACGGTAGTTTAGGTTTGCCAAAAAAATCTCCTTTTGATAGAATCATAATTACAGTTGCATGTGAGAAAATTCCACAATCATTATTTGAACAACTATCAATAAACGGTTTATTGATTGCACCAGTAGGTGAATTTACTCAATCACTCGTTTTACTTAAAAAAACATCTCAAGGAGTTGTGGAAATTAAAAATGAATCAGGGTATGTTTTTGTTCCTCTTTTGGGTAAATCAGATAACAAAAAATATTGAGAAATTTAGAGTATTAATTATAGTTTGATTGTTAAAGCAAAACTATACTATTGGATTTTTGCTTGAAATTAATTCATTGCAAAATTCGTGTATGTTCTGAAGATTTTTTTCAACTATCTCATTAATTTGATTTCTTTCCGAATCGAGCAATTGTCTTTCAATAAAAGGTTGCACGATAATTGCCTTTGGTTCATTTATAGGTCTTCCAATTACATTATACATCCATACACATACCTCATCCAAACCTGATATTTTGGAATGTATCTCATTTGCAATTTTAAACGAAAGCACATTGTAAATTTTACCAATATGATTAGTTGGATTCTTACCTGCAGTAGCTTCTGCTCCAGCAGGTCTGCTAGGTGATATAACGCGACTTGCCATATTTCCTCTACCCACTTGCCCAGAATCTGCACTGTCTGCCGATGTGCCTAAAACTGTCATATAGAGACCAGAAATTCCCTTGTTTTTAGAATCAAGACAATTCATATTCGTAGTGGTTTTCATAGTGTAGTTATTTTTTAGGTATTCATTGATATCTTGAAGCATTTCCTCTTTTCTTTGGAAATATTGATTCTCAGATGAAATGTATCTATCAACAAATGCTGTGGCTATAGTAATATCAACATGATTTGTATCTCTAAATCCCATCACTTTGACATCTTCGCCTGATTCTGGAAATTCATATTTGAATTTTTTTGAATTTATGTACTGTTCTGTGTTTAATACAATAGATTCAGTTTCTGTAAATGGCGCATATCCAACAAGTATAGAGGTATCATTTGCTGCCAATGTACTAGGATTTTTAAATATTGATTGAAGCTCCTTTGATGTAACACCAATTTCTACTTGATATTCCACATTATCCTCATTTACAAATCTTAAATTTTTTTCAAACCAATTTTTTGCGGTCTTTATTGCAAACTCTCCTATTGGAAGCTCCTTTTCTCCAATTTCAAATGTTGCTCGATCACCCAAAATCATCTTCATAGGTTTAATGACTTTACCACCACTAAAGCAATTTTCACTTTGTCCAGCCACCAACAATGCTTTATCCATATTATGATGTTGAATTACTCCTGTCTCTTTGAGATATAATTTTGACAATTCAATAGAAATCTGATTCATTACAAGGTCACAAATTGTATCTGGATGTCCAATTCCCTTTCTCTCTACGATTTCAAACCTTTTTTTGAATGTGGGTATATTCTTTACCGATTCAATGAATATTTGATTAGTCACGTCATTTCCCATTTTAGAAGGATCATAAGTCATATACTGATTACCAAAATTGATAATTGTCTCTCAATTTAATGTTGTAATTAATCTAAGCATCATTGTGCAAAAGGATACTGTTCTTTATGAGAGGTTACCAAATCACAAAGTACGATGTTTAGCATGTGCCAGATATTGTGAGCTTGGTGAGGATCAAGTTGGCTTGTGTGGGATCAGAGGAAACAAAGATGGAAAACTGGTTCTATACGTATACGGGAAGGTCGCGGCAGCACATATTGATCCTATAGAAAAAAAACCCGTAACTCATTTCATGCCTGGTAGCAAGATTTTCTCCATTGGTACCACTGGTTGTAATTGGCTGTGCAAGTATTGCATTAATTTTGATCTCAGTCAAAGGCGAAAAATAGAAGGAGTAGATATTTCTCCTGAAAAAGTAGTCGAGATGGCACTTCAAAGTGGATGTCATGGAATTGCATACACATACAATGAACCTAGCATCTTTTTGGAATATGCAAGAGATTGTGGTGTATTGGCAAGAAAGAAGGGGTTGTTTAACATCTTTGTATCAAATGGATACGGCACTCCTGAATCAGTTTCTATGATGGGGGAATTTCTTGATAGTATTACAGTTGATTTTAAAGGAAATGGCGAAGAAAAATTTGTTAGAAAATATATTGGAATACCAAATTCTCAACCAGTTTTTGATACACTGATAGAAATTCGTGATAAAACGAAAATTCATGTAGAAATTACGGATTTAGTAGTTCCAGGAGTTGGGGATAATATAGAACAGGCAAAAAAACTTTGCAAATTTATTTACGATGAATTTGGACCTGATATGCCAATCCATTTTTTACAATTTCACCCTTCATACAAAATGATGGAATTTGAACCAACACCAGTAACCACACTAGAAAAACATCATGAAATTGCAACAAAGGAAGGTTTGAGATATGCCTATGTTGGTAACGTCCCAGGACATCCATTGGAACATACCTATTGCCCAGAATGTAAAAAGATCGCAGTAAGAAGATATAATTTTGATATCTTAGAATGGAATCTTGACAGTAATAATCAATGTAAATACTGTGGAAACAAAATACCAATTATAGGAAAGTCTGAATCCAGCATATAAAGAAAGAAGATTTGAGTTTGTTTTTTAATTCCATAAAACCTCAAAAAATTAAAGGCAATACAGAATCGTCCCATTATACTTAATGATAGATTTTTAATCAATTAATTTCTCCAACTTTGTAACTTATGATAATTGTTATAGAAGGTGGAGATCAAGCAGGCAAGAAAACTCAAACTACATTATTGGCAAAGGCATTGAAAAAAAGAAAAATTAAAACTATTGTTTTTAGCTTTCCTGATTATAATACGCCTATCGGAAAAGAAATTGCAAAGTATCTTGACGGACAAAGAAAGTTCTCTCCACAAGTCATTCATTGTCTTTTAGCTGCCAACAGATGGGAAAAATTACATGAAATTTTAGAAGCACAATCAAAAAATTCTATTTTAATTATGAATCGTTATTACCAATCTAATCTAATCTATGGTTTAGCCAATGGAATGAAGCAAGGATGGTTAGAAAATTTAGATGCTGGACTTCCTAAAGCAGATCTTGTAATTTTACTTGATGTAACTCAAAAAGAATCATTTCGTAGAAAGAAAACTAACAGAGACAAGTTTGAAAAAAATGAAGAATTTCTGAAAAAAATTTCAAAAATCTATAGGACTATTGCAAGGAATAAACATTGGAAAATTATTGATGCGTCACAATCCAAGCAAAAAGTCCATGAAGATATTTTGAAAGTATTCAAAAATAAACTAGGCTTATGAAAAAAAATTATTTAGACATTATTGATCCAATTCATGATTTTATTCGAGTCTATGATCACGAACTAATAATAATTGATGATCCAATTTTTCAAAGATTAAGGCGAATACGCCAACTTTCTGGCGCTCATTTAACATATCCATCAGCACAACATACAAGATTTGAACATTCTTTGGGAGTCATGCATATAGCAAGTCAAGCTGGTCAGGCACTACATGAAAAAGGAATTTTGAAATCAGATGATATAAACATTTTGAGATTAGCTGGACTTTTACATGATATAGGTCATGGCCCTTTTTCACATCTTTTTGAAGAGATTATAGGACAAAAGAAATTCTCACATGAAGATTTTGGCAAAGAAATTATTCTGAAATCTGAAATCGGTGACAATTTATCAAAAAATGGCTATGACAAAAAATTTATTGCACAAAAGTAGCTTTTGGTGATTCAAAATTACAATTCTTAAATGAAATTATTTCTGGAGCATTAAGTGCAGATATGATGGATTACTTGTTAAGGGATGGTTACTTTACTGGAGCAGAACATGCACAAATTGATCACAAAAGAATAACACAATCCCTAGATGTACATCAGAAAAAACTCGCTCTAGAAAGATCAGCACTATACTCTTTTGAATCTATGATGCATTCACGTTATCAAATGTTCAAAGCAGTGTATTTTCATAAAACAGTAAGAGCAGCAGAAGTTATGCTTTTAGAAGCATTACGATTATCTGATGACGAATTTGGTTTTACTTCTTTTAACATAAATGAATATGTAAAACTCACAGATGAATACGTACTATCTACACTAGTTTCATCAAAATCATCTAAACTAAAACGTGCTAGACAATTTGCAGAAGATTATCAAAACAGAAGATTGTTAAAATGTGTATTTGAACGAATTTTAACCAGTAGAAATATTTTGGAAAAAACTAAAACTAATGAATTAAAATCATCCATCTCAAAACAATCTAAAGTTGACGAAGAAGAAATTTTTGTTGATAGCTCAGTTACTCCATCAATTCCACTGGCTCCATCAAAAAATGAATCAAAATACATAATCTTGATTACAAATGAGAATGGAAAATCATCTGCACAGGAGATGCCAATATCTCAAATTCCTGTGGTCTCTGCAATATCAGGTTTCATGAATATTCTTAGAGTCTATACACATCAAAAGAACAGAAAAAAAGTTGAAATTGCCGCAAAATCAATCCTTGGTGGTTTAAAATAATGAAAAAACGCATTGTGATCAAACTTTCAGGACAAATCTTTAGTATGGATAATGTAAAAATGTTAAAAGACTATGCCTCTTTTCTAGTTAAAATTAGTAAGATTCTATCAACCAGTAGTTGTTGCAGGTGGTGGAAATATTGCTAGACATTACATAACTCATGCAAGATCTTCAGGAGCAGATGAATCTACACTCGATGAACTTGGAATAGAAATTTCTAGATTAAATGCTAAACTCTTGATTTATGCACTAAAAAACAAGGCATATTCTCATCCACCAATCACATTACAAGAGGTACGACATGCTGTAGATGATGGACTGATTGTTGTAACAGGTGGTTTACATCCTGGACAAAGTACTAATGGAACTGCAGCACTAATTGCTGAAAAAATTGAAGCAGATCAATTTCTTAACGCCACTGATGTTGATGGTGTTTATGATAAAGATCCTAACAAATTTAAAAATGCCAAAAAATTCAAACGAATCGAACTAAAAAATCTAAAAAATATGCTTATTCAGGAAGATTCTATTGCTGGTGGATATGACTTGATGGATATAGTAGCTTTAAAAATAATTGAGCGATCTAAAATAAAGACACGAATACTAAAAGCCGATATCAAAATAATTGAAAAAGCGATCAGGGGGGAAGATGTAGGAACTGAAATTGTTATGTCATAAAAATAATCACTCTTAAATTTCGTTTTGTACTGTTAAACGAGTCTCTGACCAAATTTGAACCTCATTTTGGGCGTATTCTGGAATCCCAGAATCTCTTAATTTTTTATAAATTATTAATGCTTGTTCTTTTTCTAGTGATTTTGATTGAGCTTTTGTAAAGCCATCCTTATCTACTAAAATAACAACATATCCCTCTGGCGAATTAATTACTGCCACTAAATCCTCCTCTCCTACAGGATGAAATTTACCATCAATTTTCTTTGTAGTTAATGTTAACATTCCAAACCCCGCAACTTCAAACATTTTCATTTGTGATTTACTGGATCTCTGTTTCCCTTCTTGTACAGTCTTGAAAATACTGCATATTATTTTTACTCTCCAATGATATAATAACTATCTTAACATTTAAGATATCTAGAGAGTGAATTAATCTAGTGAATCAAAAAGTCTTTGTTGGTATCGCAATAGTAGCACTAGCTGCTGGTCTGGGAATAATTTTGTTATCTGGTCCATCATTACTAAGTCAAACATCAAAGGAAAGCAAAGAAGAATCACCAAAAATCAAACAGCAAGTGCTACCATTATCTATTGGTGTGGATAATGTTACAATTCTCGATGTTAACGAAAAAGATGCAACAGTAGAGATAAAATTCAACATTAAAAATCCTAATCCCACTTCTGTAATTGTACAGGTTATAGACTATCAAATATTTGAGACTAGTTTTTCTGATGAAAAACAAATTTCAGGGGGTCAAATTGGAAGTAGAGCTGGTGGAATGGTGGAATTTGGAAATAACTATTATACCCTTCTTGGTGAAAATTCAATTATTTTGAAAGACAAAATATTGTTAAAAAATAATGGAAATACTCCTCAACTATGGTCATCTCTTGAAAATAATTCAGCAAAATGGAAAATAACTGGTGTTGTGTATTATAATCTAAGTTCAATGACTAGCGGACAAGAAAATGAACTTCCTTTTGAATTCATCAAGTAGAAAAATCATATTTTGAAGAATATATCATAAAAATCAAAAATTATGATAATATGTTTATAGAGGAAAAATATTGGCAAAATTATAAAAGCTCGTAAGAATGATTTTTATCAAATGGCAGAAGCAGGAATCGCAGCATATGGCTCAGCAGTAGGAGTAGCAATAGCACTAGCAGTTGTGTGTTTTGCACTACGTGGTAAAGGACATCCAGAACCACAAGATTAATCCAAGGAAATTATTCCTTCACAATATTTTTCATTTATCTTTTCTAGTCTTCCTTCTTTAGTCCCAGCATTTCAGCCAATGACATCTGTTTTGCATTCTTTTTTGTGATAAAACATCGCTGATAGTACTGACATTCCGTACAATCAGAGGATGGCTCTAAAATTGGTGTTTTTTGCTCCCTAAGAAGATCATTTAAAACTCTCACTCTCCTAATTACTTCTTCAAACATCTTTTTGTCTCGAGTTAAAGAAAATGTAGATTCTGTATTATCCCCTGTAATGTAAATAATAATCCCATCTGTTTTATCATAAATCCACATACAAGCATTGATGTATAGCAAATCATTTGCAAAAGGTGTTTCTAACACAGTTTTGGCTGGTCTAAACAAAATAATGGAATTATCTGCTAGCATATCTGCTTGACCCCTTAACTTGATATCATCAACTGCAAATTCTTTTGGGTTACTACCGTATTGTAATTTGCGAAGCAAACCAGAAAGAAGATCATTAAAACCCCTCCGTTCAACTTCTTTTGAATCTATTCTGTCATAGTATGAACGTCTAAGACACTGAACTACTTCTTTGAGGTGGATAGTCTTGATATCCTTTGCATCAATCTCAATTTCTAATTCTCGTCCAATAGAATCTATTGCATTTTTTACCGTAATTCGAAAATCTCTATCTCCCATCATGATGATTCACCTAACAAATTCATCCTTATAGGTTAATTCATAATATTCGTTAGAAATTTTGAAATTTTACTAGAAAATGCCAATGTAGCAAAATGAACTCCAAATCCTACAAATACTCCTAAAATCAAATTTCCTGTTACTAAATAAATTTCAATAAATAACCCCAAAGGCGGCAAGTCTAAAATCATAGCCAAAAAGGTGCTAACCCAAATAGTATTAGTCACAATTTCTGCAGAAACTTCGGTTTTTTTTGGAAATGGTAGCACCAGAATCTATTCTTCTCCCAAAATTAATTTTGACATTGTAATATCTGTTGGAATTTTTTGTTCAACAGCAAAGGCAATAGCTGCTAAATTTCTTACTTCAAAATCGGTTAGCTTGATGATTCCTATGGTTGTAGCCAAGCTAAACATTTTTGTAAATGATTTTCTTGCTGAATTGTATATTTCCATTTCAAAGGCTTTTTCAAATTCAGCAATCGCATCTAATTCATTTTCAACTTGAGGAATCAAAGTCTTGTATTTGGTATTTGTCAATTCACTGAATGCATCTCTAATTGTTGCAGCAGTCTATCATTCTTCCTAGCAATTCTTTAGGAGCAGTAGAAGTTTGAGTCACAATTAAATCCTGAATTTGCTGCTCATTCAATCCCCAAAACTTTCCTCGAATTACACTTAGTAAATTATAAAAATCTATATCCAATCCCATCAATCTACTGGCATCCAAATCTCTACTATTTTTTCGCGCACTTCCTAAATGTTTATATAAAATTTTATCAAAATAAATATCAAAAATTTGTAGGTTCTTTTTTTCATTGTATAATGCCGAAGCCTTTGCAATTTCTTCACCAAATTCAACTGAGTTTAGGCTGGCAACTGTTTCTTCAAAGTCCTTAGCAACCAATGCTTTGATCACTACATCTCTCTGTTTGATTAATTCCTCTGCATGCAGATTAACATGAGATTCAATTTCTTCTTGTGTTTTTCCTAAAACTTTCCCTTTTAGAATTGATTTCAAATTGGAAATAATAAATTTCATGTAATAGGCATTAAATATATTAGAATCTCCCGCTGTTCTTGCAATAGAATAATGAATATCAGCCAAATGTTCTCTTAAGGCAGATTCGATCCCATGAGATGAGTACGGTTTCGGAAGCTCTGTTACTACATCATTGTAAATTGTATTTTTTATTCTAGTTATTAATTCATCCAAATCTCTTGACTCGGCTAATGTTTGAAAATCAGATTTTTGTAGAAGTCTTCCTTTTTTGCTGTATGTCTTTACAGAGGCAAATACTTTGGAACTCATTTAATGAACCTTGTCAGATAACCGATTTTAATGTTTGGTGTTCTAATTTAAGTAATCTCATTTAGTAACCCAATCACATCTTCCTTGGTTTGTTTAGATTGTTTCAAACAGGCCTCTAAAATCTCCTTTTGAATCAATAAAGATTCATCAGGAATATCTTTTAGTTTTAAAAGATCCAACGGGAGTAAATCTTTGATTTTATTATCACAAAATGCCTTCACATATTTTTGAAAAATTGAAGATGTGAATTTTGGACTAATAACTGATAAATTTGTGAGGATTCGATCATATTCTTTTTCTTTTGCTTCAGATTTCAAAAAAAATGCTTGTAGTAATCTTTCTCTATTATTGATCTCGTTTATAGACAATGCAACTAACAAACCTTTTTTTGTTAAATGATAGTATGGAATTCCATTTTCTTGAAGGGCCTTTGGACCTCGCTTTAATGGTAATCTTCCATCCTCTTCAACAATTTCCATTGGAATTAAAATCTCATCTAGATCTCGAAATATTCCCGAATAGATATTCTTCCAAGACATTCCTTTCTCCTTTGCAATTCTCTGAGAAATTCCTGTTCGTGTTCTATCTGCTGGATTAGTGCTATTGGCTAATATAGTAAGAATTGCTCTTTGTCTATTGGCTTCTCCCGTTAGTTCCCCTTTTATCTTAAATGTATCAAAAATTGAAAGATGCGTGCCTGATTTAATCTTCATTTACCCACCTTGAGACATAATTTTTATTTTCTATGATATTATCCAAATAAACTAGAATATAATAACTTACTTTTTTTTAATATTATGTATCTTCAACCCTTAAATAATTTTCAATCTCGATTAATTTAATGAATTCTAGGAATCACAAGTATGCTCTATTACTTGTGGTAACAGTAGCCATTACAGCAACAACTGCAATGTCACAAGCATTTGCACAAAGTGCTAATGATGGTATGGATGGATACGTTAAAGGAACTAGTGGAATTTACACTGGAAATCCTAACGAATGTTGGTACGATGATGGCGAAGGCAACATGAAGCCCTGTAAAATTGATACTGGTGCTTCAGCATGGATGCTTTCAGCTACTTCATTGGTACTCCTTATGACACCCGGAGTCGGTTTCTTTTATGGCGGCTTAGCCAGATCAAAGAACATCGTCAACGTACTCGGTATGACCTTCATAATTATGGGACTAATATCAGTACAATGGGTTCTATGGGGATATTCTCTAGCATTTGGTCCAATAGATAATGACGCCAACAAATTCATGGGATCACTTGAATATGTTGGATTCAACGAAGTTTCACCTTGGGCTCCATTAGGAGCACCAACTGCATGCTCTGATACAAGATTTGCAGCAGCGCCAGGTGAAGTCTGTAGTGATAATTGGACAGGAGGGGTTTCTCATCAGTTATTCGCAATGTTCCAAGCAACATTCGCAATTATTACACCATCTCTTATCATTGGTGGATTAATTGACAGAATAAAGTTTAGCGCATTGATTGTGTTCATTCTCTTATGGGCTACCTTCGTTTATGATCCAGTTGCACACTGGGTTTGGGGCGGAGGTTACATTGGAGGAGGTGCATTAGATCTCAATCCAGACTTATCTCCATCGTTCGGATTAGACTTTGCTGGTGGTACTGTGGTACACATTACTTCAGGATTCTCTGCATTAGCTGGTGCCTTAGTCCTTGGTAGAAGACTTGGATATGGTAAGGTACCAATGGAACCACACAACATTCCAATGGTAATACTTGGAGCATCATTGCTCTGGTTTGGATGGTTTGGTTTTAACGCAGGAAGTGAAGTTGGTGTTGACGGCGTTACTGTAAGCGCATGGACTGTTACAAATACTGCAACAGGTATGGCTGCTCTTACTTGGGTCTTGATGTCATGGGCACATACAGGAAAACCAAGTGTTGTAGGAGCTGCATCAGGTGCAGTAGCAGGATTGGTGGCAATCACTCCTGCATCAGGTTTTGTTGGTCCAATGGCTTCGATTATAATTGGTATTGCAGCTGGAACAATTTGTTATGGTTGTGTAGCATTCAAGAACGCACGTAAATGGGACGATGCATTAGATGTATGGGGAGTACATGGAATGGGTGGTCTATCAGGTGCAATTTTGACTGGAACACTAGCTAGTCCACACATATGGGATAGTAGTGTCGGTATCGGCGCATGGACTGGTACTCCAGAGGGAATGGAACAGCAAGCAATTAACATCATTGGGGCAGCTATATCAGTAGGTTATGCCTTTGGTGTGACAATTGTAATCCTCAAAATAATGGATGCCGTGTTCCCTGGCGGAATCAGAGTAACTCCTAAAGAAGAGGAGATTGGTCTTGATTTAGCACAGCACGGAGAAAGAGCATACGTTAACGAATAAGGAAAAATCCTTTTCTTTTCTTTTTATTATTCAAATCAAATAAATTCACATATGTATTCAAGTGATTAAACATGATAATTTCAACATCTAAATTAAATTCTATTCTAAATGATCCAAATATTTTAGTAATTGATACACGTTCTTTCAAGGAATATTCAAAGGATCATATTCCAGGAGCTTTACATTTGGATTTATTCGCTTTTCATTGGATTGATACAACAAAACAGGGTATTGAAAATTTCAATAGACAAACTGAAAATCTTTTTTCATTTGTAGGAATCACTACTGATAAGAAAGTTATATTCTATGACGAAATATCTGGTATGTTAGCTGCAAGAGGTGTTTGGTTGTTGTTGTATTTCTCACATCCAGATGTATCTATACTAGATGGAGGATTAAAAAAATGGAAACAAGAAAATCTCCCACTAGAAACGAAACTAAACGGTTTTAATCCTGCTATCTTTTCTGGAAAAATTAATTCAGAAATGATTTCTGGCTTTGAATATATTCAGAAAAATCTAGATCAACTTACAATAATTGATACAAGATCTGAAGGAGAGTTTAATGGAAAAATAATTAGAGCTGCTCGTTTGGGACATTTACCAAAGGCAATAAACATTGATTGGAATCTTAACATCAATGAAGATGGAACTTTCAAGACCGATGAGAAATTATCAAAATTATATGATATTCCAAAAAACTCTAAAATTGTAACTTATTGTCAAGGTGCATACCGTGCTTCTAACACTTTTCTTATACTAAAGAAACTTGGTTTTGAAAATGTACGCGTATATTTAGGCTCATGGGGAGAATGGGGAAATAAATTGGATCTACCAATTGAAAATAATTAATTTTTTATTCCAAACCACCTAATTTTTTGGTAAATTAAATCAAAAAAATCTAGGAGCTAATTTGCATTAAGGCAAAAATGGCAAATCCTAGCATAATAAGAGCTGGGACCAGAGTTATCACAAATTCTTTTGACATATTGATTGTAATTAACACTTGGTATTATTTGTTAAGCTCTAATATTGAATTAATGATTTTATTTAAATAGAGAATTTTTTTATTTTTTATTCTCCCACAAAAATGAATTGTACACCATTTCTGGGACTAGTTGTTTAAATGGTTGTGAACCTCCATAATACCATTTTGTAAAAAATTCGTACAGGTGAAGTCTGAGAGACTGAATGTACACAATCAAACCTTCAATCATCATGATTCCTATCTGTCCACCGATGATAAGAACAAGTGCAGTTGGAGAATTAATTCCTCCAAGAGATTCAAAAGCTTTGTTAACAGTTAGTAATAATGCTGCATGAACTAGTAACATAATTCCTATTCGAGCATAACTAATAGTGTGTGCCAAACATTCAATTGATTTTCCAAGGAAAACTTCCATAATTACACTAACTAAATCTCCTCCTGCATCTGGATGTTTTTTGTTATGTTTTAACCCACCAATTATCATCATTGCCATAGATGCAATTATGATAACTACCGCAATTCTGACAACTAACCAAACAACTGCCCAATCTCCAACAATTACAGTAATCCACGGAACCGCCTCGGTATGAATTCTAGAATACATGTTCATTACATCATATCCAGAACCTATTGCTCCCATCATTACTGCAAACACTCCTAACCACATGAATAAATTAGGAATAGCTTCAAAAATCATAGTATCTTTGTCTCCTGTTCTCCAGTAATTATGAATACGTAAAAGGAAGGCCCATCCTAAATGAATAACTCCCAAGAAAATTGAAACTTTGAGAATCATAATTACTTGTTCAAATGTTAGCTCTGATACACTAATGGCCCCTATTAACCAATCAATCGAATGTAGAGGCCCTCCCTCCTTCAACAAAGATTCAAACACTGCAAAGTGCTCTAAATGAAAACCAAATGCTTCACCCTGAAAAATACCTGCAATCGCACCTGCACCACCAGAAATAGCCAACAACATTCCCCATCTTGAAAGATTTCCCTGTCCTTTGAATTTGAATAAGAGACCTAAGCCCATTAGTAATAACCCATGACCTAAATCCGCAAACATCAATCCATAAAAGATAGGCCACATAAGTGAAATCATCCACGTTGGATCAAACTCTCCTCGTTTTGGGATTCCCTGACTTTCGGTAATCACTTCAAATGTTTTAACCCATCTTGGATTATCTAAATGAGTAGGGGGATCTATGGAAATTTCTTGAGGATTTATTTCTTCAGTTATTGATGTCCATTGGTTAGTTATTTGTTTAAATTTTTTTTCCATTTTTTTTGGAATATATCCTTGTATTACTGCAAAATTTTTAGTACCGCCAGGTTTACGTAGTGTTTCAAGTACTTCCTTTGCTACAAAAGCATTTTCATGTAATGCTAAAACCTCCCCCCGAATTTTATGAGATATAACAGCAATTTCTTTTGAAATTAATTTTTGTTTATCGGAAAGCTCCTTTATTTTTGACTCTGCTAAAGCATATGCCTCTCTAGGTATCTGTGGAAATCCCTTAGGTATACTGAATGGATTAGAATTGAGAGCTCGCATTACCTTGAGAATTTTA
Organism: uncultured Nitrosopumilaceae archaeon; assembly: GCA_963825095.1. GTDB lineage: Archaea > Thermoproteota > Nitrososphaeria > Nitrososphaerales > Nitrosopumilaceae > Nitrosarchaeum. The sequence goes on along the minus strand of CAWGRV010000014.1, from coordinate 113,916 downwards.
TCTGAATCATCTGAATCAGATATTATTATGATAGCCAGTTTTTCTTTTGATTCTAAATCATATTTGTAAATTGGTATGTTCTCTAAAACTCGTTCAATTTCTCCATAATCAGCAGAATTTATTATAAATAAATTTGTATAAAAATGGTTCATCAACCCAAAATTACTTAGATCTACATCCAACTTGTTTACAATTTTTAACGCATCTTTTAGTGTTCTATATTCTTCTAAGGAATGATTGATATCATCATTTTCTTTCAGCATTATTGCTACTTTACTGATTATTTCTGGAGTCTTCTCCAGATCAGTAACCATAGTCTCTATCTCATCAATCTTAAATTTTTTCTTTTTAAATACAGTACCCTTGAAAAGAATTTCCATTATTCCAACTCGTGTGGGAATTTTTAATCCTTTGATTATTTCCTCAATGAACTGATGTACTTTTTGTGCTCTAAGGAGAAGATCATCAACTTCAGGAGTTATAACTTCATTTTCCATATCCAATTTATGAAACCATTCAAATTCTGTAAGACGTGATATAGCTTTTGGAGAATCGGTTCTTGGAAGTATAACACTACCAATTAAAAGTTCAGCTACAGCCACATTTTCAAGGGCTATCATTACATTTTAATATCTTTCTAAAAACTAAATTACCACGATCAGTATTTGTCAAGTGTTATCAAAAGTGAAAAAACAATAAAAAATAAAAAATTTAGTCGATAACTACACAACATTAAAATCTGTAATAAATTCACGCCTCATATTGAATAATCCTTTATTAGCTAAATCCATCGATAAAATTCTAGAAAAAACAGAAAAAAATATACTTGTAAACCTAGAAAATTCATTTTCCGATGCTAAAAACACATTAGATAATTCCATTCCAAAACTTGAACAAGAATCTGATAAAATTATTTCAGATGGTAAAAAAGAAGCATCCAAAATCGAAAAACAGATCATTGGCAGTTCAGATCTTGATGTAAGGAACAAACAACTTGTAGCATTAGAAGTGGCAATCGACAAAGTTTTTACAAAAGCGCTAGATCAAATTGCAAATGCAGATCGTAGTACAGATTATTCAAATTTAATGAGAACCTTATTAGATGAATCCACAAAAACCTTAGGTACAACTAAAGTAATAGTCAGTACCAATTCCAAAGATAAAGACCTGATACGATCTTTATTATCTAACTATCCTGGCGCAGAATTATCTTCTGAAACAATTAATTGTCTAGGCGGTGTAACAGTAAAATCAAAAGATGGTGCAATGAAATTTGATAATACTATTGATGCTAGATTTCAGCGTCTGAAGCCTTTAATAAGGAAACAAATTTCATCAAAATTCGGAGTAGGTAATTGATATGGCAGCTAAAGGTAGAATAGTTTGGGTAAGTGGACCTGCAGTAAGGGCTGACGGAATGTCTGATGCAAAAATGTATGAAACAGTGGTTGTGGGTAACTCCAAATTAGTAGGCGAAGTTATTCGTTTAACCGGGGATGTCGCATTTATTCAAGTTTACGAATCTACTAGCGGATTAAAACCAGGCGAACCAGTAATTGGAACAGGAAATCCATTAAGTGTTTTATTAGGTCCAGGAATTATTGGCCAAATTTATGATGGAATTCAAAGACCTCTAAAAGAGCTTATCAAAATCTTCTGGCTCATTTATTGGACGAGGTATTACCACAACTGCTGTTGATATGACAAAAAAATATCATTTTGTACCAACTGTAAACAATGGAGATCAAGTTGAACCAGGAAATATTATTGGTACTGTCAAAGAAACAGATCTTATTGAAAATTCTATTATGGTTCCACCTGATCATCCTGGTGGAAAAATCTCAAATATGGTAAGTGAAGGTGATTATGATCTAGAAACCGTACTAGCTACTACTGAAAAAGATGGACAACCTAATTCTCTTAAAATGTATCATAGATGGCCTGTTAGAAAACCACGACCATACAAAAATAGATACGATCCAACAGTTCCACTTATTACAGGACAACGTGTTATTGACACATTTTTCCCAATTGCAAAAGGTGGTACTGGCTCAATTCCTGGTGCATTTGGAACTGGAAAGACAGTTACATTACACCAAATTGCAAAATGGGCAGATTCCCAAGTTGTAGTTTACATCGGATGTGGTGAAAGAGGAAACGAAATGACTGAAGTCCTAGTCGAATTCCCACACCTCAAAGATCCACGCAGTGGAAAACCATTAATGGACAGAACTGTTTTAGTTGCAAATACTAGTAACATGCCAGTAGCTGCAAGAGAAGCAAGTATCTACACTGGTGTAACAATTGCTGAATATTATAGAGACATGGGTAATGATGTTGTTCTTGTAGCAGATTCTACTAGTAGATGGGCAGAATCACTTAGAGAAATGAGTGGAAGATTAGAAGAGATGCCTGCTGAAGAAGGCTATCCATCATATCTTGCATCAAGACTAGCAGAATTTTATGAAAGAGCAGGTCGTGTCAGAGCTATTGGAAGTCCTGACCGTGACGGTTCAGTTACCCTAGTTGGTGCTGTTTCACCATCAGGTGGAGACTTTACTGAACCAGTAACAACACATACTATGAGATTTATCAAAACATTCTGGGCTTTGGATGCAAAACTTGCTTACTCTAGACACTATCCTTCAATTAACTGGATGAATAGTTATTCTGGTTATCTTGGTGATATTTCAAAATGGTGGGGTGAAAACATCAGTGAGGATTGGTTATCACTTAGAAGTGAAGCATATGGTGTTTTGCAAAGAGAAGATACACTTAAAGAAATTGTTAGACTTTTAGGTCCAGAAGCATTACCTGATGAAGAAAAACTAATTCTTGAAGTAGCAAGAATGATAAAGATTGGTTTATTGCAACAAAATTCATTTGATGATGTTGATACCTATTGCAGTCCACAAAAACAATACAAATTACTAAAATTACTTGTTGAATTCTATAGAAGAGGACAACATGCTCTAAAAGAAGGTGCATCCTTAGCTGATATTCGTGCAATGCCTATAGTTACTTCATTGCTCAAATCAAGGATGGATATCAAAGATGACGAAATGCCAAAACTCGATAAACTAGATATTGATATGAAAGAACAATTCAAAGCAATAACAGGAGTGAAAGTTACAAATTGACATCTCAAGGTGGAGTTCAATATAGTAAAATTGCAGAAATCAAAGGGCCATTAGTAGTAGTTGATGATGTTGAAAATGCAGCATTTGATGAACTCGTAGAAATTGAAACTAATGAAGGAGAAAGAAGATTAGGTAAGGTTCTTGAAGTTGGAAATGGTAAAGCAATAGTTCAAGTCTTTGAGGGAACATCTGGATTATCTATTTCTGGTACAACTGCAAAGTTTGTCGGAAAACTCATGGAAATGCCAGTATCAAAAGAAGTACTTGGAAGAGTTTTTGATGGATTAGGTAGACCAAAAGATGGGCTTCCAGATCCAATAGCGGATAAATTTATTGATATCAATGGAGAACCAATGAATCCAGAACAGCGAGAATATCCAAAAGACTTCATACAAACCGGCGTTTCTGTTATTGATGGAATGATCACCCTAGTACGAGGACAAAAACTTCCAATATTTTCTGGCTCAGGTATGTCACACAACATTCTTGCAGCCCAGATTGCAAGGCAAGCTAGCGTAGTTGGAACAAAAGATGATTTTGCAGTAGTATTTGCAGCAATTGGTGTGCAATATAGTGAAGCAGAATATTTTCGAAGAAGTCTTGAAGAATCTGGTGCATTAAAGAGAAGTGTTCTATTCCTAAACACTGCAGATGATCCTGCAATTGAAAGAATTATCACTCCACGTGTTGCATTAACTGTTGCAGAATATTTGGCATTTGATCTTGGAATGCATGTTCTTGTTATCCTAACTGATATGACAAATTATGCAGAGGCACTTAGAGAAATTAGTGCTGCAAGAGAAGAAGTTCCAGGAAGAAAAGGTTACCCGGGATATCTTTACACTGACCTTTCAACAATTTATGAAAGAGCAGGAAAATTAAATGGAAGAAAGGGAAGTGTTACCCAAGTCCCAATCCTATCAATGCCATCTGATGACATTACTCATCCAATTCCTGATCTTACTGGATATATCACAGAAGGACAAGTTGTACTTGGAAGAGATTTATTCAGACAAGGTGTTTATCCTCCAATCAATATCTTGATGAGTCTTAGCAGGCTAATGAAAGATGGAATTGGTGAAGGCAGCACAAGAGCAGATCATGGCGAAGTTTCTAATCAGGTTTATGACGCATATTCTAGGGCTCAAGAAGTTAGAGCACTGGCTGGAATTGTGGGTAAAGCAGGATTAACAGAAATTGATTTGAAATACATGGATGTTGGTGATGTTTTTGAAAAAGAATTTCTTACACAAGCAACTGATGAAAATAGAACCATTGAAGAAACTCTTAACCTCTTGTGGAAAATTGTCTCAAAACTTCCAAAGAATGAGATTACCAAGATTAAAGATAAATACATAGATCAATATTATCAGGGAAAATAATAGAATGTCATTTGGACAGAATGTCGCAGCAACAAAAATCGAACTTCTAAAATATAAAAAATCTAGCCAAGTTGCAGTGATGGTTCAGAAAATTTTAGATGATAAACGTAAAGTTCTTTTAAAAAATATTGAAGAAATGATTGATGAAGCCTCTAAAGCCAGAGGTGGGATTTGGGACCCATTACAAGATATTTACAAATCAGTTAATGAAGCATATCTTGCATTAGGACCTAACACTGTAGATTCTGTTGCTGAATCTACTCCTCCTGTGATGCAAGTTGATGTTCATGTACGAAGAGTTGTAGATGTTAAAATTCCAACACTTACAGTTACCGAAAAGGATACAAAATCAATGCCTTATGGTTTTGCTGATACAAACTCATCAATAGATAGAGCAGCGAAACAAATCAAAGAATTACTTCCAAAAATCTGTAAAGCAGCAGAATATGAAAATTCCATTTTTAGCCTTGCAAAAGCACTTGAAAAGACACAAAAATTACTTAACGCACTAGAAAATGTCATTATTCCTCAATATCAACAAAAAATAAGATTTATTCTTGCCACCCTTGAAGAAAGAGAGAGAGAAGAATTCGCAAAGTTAAAAAAAGTGAAAGCTAAGATGGAAAGTAGAAAATAATGACAAAAGAAGAAATTAAAAAACTAGTTGAAAATTCAAAGAAGATTTTAGAACAGGATCATGCAAATTTTACTAAATCCATTAAAGATGATTTAGCATCATTCAAAAAGAAGACACTGGATCTTATTTAATTCACAATGTGTCATCATGATTTAAATATGGATTAATTGAGAAAAAAAAAGATGAAGTCTCTGGTATTATTATTGTCAGCAACAGCAATTACATTTCTAATTGCTGGCGTAACCGACATCGCTTATGCTCAAGAAAATTCAAGTGGGAATTCAAGTGATGGTTCAAAACTAATTGGTGCAGGTTTGGCCTTTGGTTTGGCTGCAGGTGGGGCTGGTGTAGGATTAGGATATGTGGGCTCAGCAGGTCTAGCTGTTATTAGTGAAAATCCAGCACTGCAATCTAAAGTATTCATATTCATAGGTATGGTAGAATCAATTGCTATCTATGGTATTGTCATGATGTTTATCATTCTCGGGCAATAAACATCAAAAGATACATTTTTTTAATTTAATTATATTTTAATTTGTTAACATCTAATACTCTTGCACAATATCTACACTTGAGAACTCTTCCTTCTTTATCCATTACATCCATAACAGATTCAATATGTTCAGTACTATTGGTAATACAATCGGGATTTGAACAACGAAAAATTCTCTCTATCTCATTTGGAAGTGCAACCCTTCTCTTTTCAACTAGTTTGTAATCTTTGATGATGTTAATTGTTGCTTTGGGAGCAATCAACGCAAGCTTGTTAGTATCATCATCTTTTAGAAATTTATTCTCAACTTTGATGATGTCTTTTTTCTTGAATTTTCCACTAGGTACATTGAGTGCTATAGTTATGAGACTCCCATCTTTTCCATCAATCCTTAAAGCATTTAGAACTTGAAGACCTTTTCCCTCGTCAATATGGTCTAATACCGTACCTTCTTTGATTCGTCGAACCATAAGTTCAGACTCTTGCATCAGAATACTTTGTATAGTCACCTGTATATATTAATGAAAGAATGAATGAGTTCTATCAAAAAGACATAATTTCGATCAAGGATTTTAACAAGATCCAACTTGAACAAATCTTTACAGTCACTGATAAAATAATAAAATTAGATCCCATACAGAGGAGAGAGATTTGCAAGGGAAAGACCTTGGGTTATTTATTTTATGAGCCAAGCACTAGAACCCGCTTGAGTTTTGATGCTGCTATGGCATCAGTTGGTGGAAATTCACTAGGAATTTCCAATGTCTCATCCTCATCTACCCAAAAAGGTGAGAGTCTGGCAGATACTGTAAAAATAATGTCGATTTATTCTGATGTACTAGTATTACGACATCCTCTTGATGGTTCAAGTAGATTTGCAGCTGAGGTTTCTTTAAAACCTATAATCAACGCTGGGAGTGGTACTGAAGAACATCCAACACAAGCCATACAAGATTTATTTACAATTCGAAAAGAAAAGAAAAAAATCGACGGCCTAAAAATTGGAATTATCGGTGACCTGAAGTATGGAAGGACGGTTTACTCTCTTTTATACGGTCTTGGAAATTATGACGTTGATGTTCATTTGATTTCTCCTGAATCATTAAGAATTAGAAACGATTCTGTTTATGAAATTAAAAAGAAATTATCATTTACTGAATCTACAAACATTGATGAATACATTGATGACCTTGATGTTTTGTATGTAACCAGAATTCAAAAAGAACGATTTCCTGATGAAGAAGAATATCTCAAAGTAAAAGGAAGTTATGTGGTAGGATTAGATTTGCTCAAAAAAATGAAACCTGATTCTATTATCTTACATCCACTTCCAAGACTTGATGAAATTTCACCTGAGGTTGATGATACAAAAAACGCAAAATATTTTCAACAAGCTGAATATGGAAAACATACACGAGCTGCGTTACTTGGATTGATTCTCAACGAAAATGGATTTTAGATTCTAATTAATAATTAAAATTTATTGCGTATTCCATATATTTAACGACATTTCAAATAACAACAGTTGTATCAAACAAAGATTATCCCAATTTTTCCTTTGGATTTAGTATTATTCCCTCGTCAAGAATTACCCCTTAAAATTTTTGAACCGAGGTACAAGCAATTAGTTGATGATTGCATGTTAGGTGATGGACAATTTGGTGTCTGTCTTATTGATTCAAATAAATCAATTAGTGGTTGGAGTGCACCAAAATCAATAGGTACAATTGCAAAGATTACCAAATGTGAGGATGTTGAAATGAATGGAATGCAATTACATATTGAGACAGTTGGGCGTAATAAATTCAAAATTAATAAAATAATTCCACCATCAATAGATCAACCCTCAAATTATGATCCATATACAATAGAAGGTCATCAAACCATTTCTACACTACATGAAAAATTGGGAACTGAAGGAAAAATGTATCTACGTGCTGAGGTTGAATTAATTCCTGAAATTGATGAAAATGTTCCACTAAACAAGTGGGAAAAATTAGTAAATATGTGGAAAAACAAAATTATTGCACAAGCATTACCACAAACTGTTGAACCTCATTCACTAGATCATGTTTTAGAGCAATACTATCTTAATACAGAAACTCCGACAATTGATTACATCTATTCTATATCTGCACTAGGGGCAAAAGATCCCTATGAATTACAACCAATATTGGAAGCAGATACTATGGATGCATTAATTCAAAAAGTTCAAGAATTGCTGACAGTAAAATAACCCCACGTATTTGTAATGATATGAAGCATTTTTCACAAATTATTTTATTCGTGATAATATTGTCCATGTTTTTTCCAACAACCAATGTTTTTGGTCATGGATTAGGAATTGATACTATTTCTTCTGTTGATGTACAAGGAAAAAAAATTTCAATTTCAGTAGAGACTTCCAACATCACTTGAAAAAGACAGTGATAAACAAATTACCATCACTGCAACTGACGACAAAACAAAAGAACATCCAAAAAATGTCACCTATTTGATAGGTCTTTTTCATGAAAATAAAATGATATTCCGAAACTATTTTTTTACTCCGGATGGTATTCTTCCAATTAAAGTAAAATCAACCCCAGATGGAGAAATCACAATTCATGGGCAACAGGATTCTTTGTTAGGAGCGTGGCATGGAATAGAATCAAATCCAATTGAAATTACTGGTCCAATCTTTGAATCAGCTGGATTATATCATTTTGAGATTGAGGTTAGAACTATCGACGATCCTGCAAATATCATTACGGATTCTGCTGTTTATAATGCCGATTTGAGTATCGTGGAGGATTTTCCGTTTGTCCAAAAAGATGTTAATGATCACGATGTCCAATTCAAGGTTAAATCATATTTTGATCAGATTTCTAATTTCAAGTATGATCCTATAGGTAATCAGATAACATTTGAGATGCCCTTTGATTGGAGTGAAAAACAAATCTCTCACATTCCATTTGTTCACGAGGAGGTACATATTCCAAAGAATTTTACTGATTTTTTTTCACCAAGTTACACAGGTAAAGTAAATGGGATTGACTTGTTTAAATCATCAGTAGTTATAGATGACTATACTGACAAAGATGAAAGAATAGTACATCTTGTTGTATTGCAAGATCATCTTAAATTTTTAAAGAATCAACAAACAAAATCTGGGGATCCTTTGCAAGACAAAATAGTTTTTACACTTTCAAGAGATGAAAATGTAGAATTTCCACTAACTGCAACCACAAAGAGTGAAGATTTTCAAGTAAATCTTTCATGGGATCCAATACAAATTGAACCTGGTCAAAACACAAATTTTATCTTTACAATTAGAGATGGAAAAACTGGAGAACCACTTCGTAATTCAGATTATACTTTTGTAATTATACAAAATGGAAAGGAAATTCATAGAACAACTGGGACTGCTGAAGTTGGTGGAGAATATGAACAATACAAATTTACAGATGATCAAACAGGGCCTACAATTATCAGATTTGAAAATATTAAAAATACAGGGCAAGAAACTGAATTTGGAATTCTTGTTGCACCTGAATTTGGAACGATTACGGTTCTAATTCTATTTTCTGCATTATTGATCATTGTTTTAACATCAAGACGTTACTTTGCAAAAAATCTAATTCTAAATTGATTCTACAAAGTTACTAATTTTACAGTATCCATGTTTTTATTTATTTGAAAATCTCTTGTAATAGTAGATACTTTTTCTGCATCTCCATCGATTACAAACAACTCCATACATTTCTCTCCTTCAATTTTGCTGTGTAAATGAGTGGTAATCAAATCTTCAAAGTTGTGTTTTATTCCAGAAACAATATGATCAAATTCATCGTTGTGAACAACTAAAAGTATTGCATGAATATTTCCTGTAAATTCCAATTTCTGTTTTTCTTCTGAAACAAATGTTCTGATTCCAGCCCTTATTGCCTCAGACCTTCCCGAAAATCCCATGGTTTTTTGAAGCCTGTCTAATTCTGATAAAATTTCCTGATTCAACGAAATTGAAATTATAGGCATCTAGGTTAATTGTTATTAATTATTTTATAAGTTTAGCAATTAAAGTTATTAACATTTTATAGATTTATTAATAATTAAAGTTCAATTTATGCGTGGATAAACAAACCAAACTTGCAATAATTGCAATTACTATTGTGATCTCTTTTGCCTCTTTTGCAGTGTATCAGGGTGGTCAGAATCTGCAACCACCAACTTCAAAGCCTAATTCAAAATTAATTGCAATCGCATCGTTTTATCCAATTTATGAATTTGCAAAAAAAGTAGGACAAGACAAAATTGAAGTAATTCTTCTAGTGCCTGAAGGTGTAGAGCCACACGATTGGGAACCAACAATTCAAGACATCCAAAAAATGCAACAAGCAGATTTAATTTTTATAAATGGAATTGGATTTGAGTCATGGGTAGATAATGTTCATTTTGTTAATCCTAAAATTCAAATTATTGACACAAGTGTAGGAATTAAAATTAAAAATAATGAAATTCTGGTAACTAACAAAACTAAAACCAATGCTGGTTCTAATTCTGATCCTCATATTTGGTTAAACCCAAAAATGGCACAAATTCAAATTCAAAATATTGCTGACGCTTTATCGAAAAAAGATCCAGAAAATCGAGATTTTTATCAAAAAAATATGCAGTCATACAATAAAGAATTAGAATTATTAGATTATGAAATTAAAAATGAGTTATCTAAATGCAATCGTAATTTTATTGCATCTCATAATGCATTCTCCTATTTTGCAGATGAATATGGTCTGATACAACACACAGTAGTTAATTCAAATGATCCAGAAGCAGAACCAACTTCTCAAACAATTGAGAATTTAATTAATTTAGCAAGAAAAAATGACATAAAGGTAATATTTGCTGAAGAAGCGATTGATCCAAGAACTTCAAAAATAATTGCAGATGAAATTAGTGGTAAAGTACTTGTTCTATCACCATTAGAAATTGGGGATAAAAATTTTACTTATGTTGATAGAATGAAACAAAATCTATTCAATCTAAAAGAGGCTTTGTGCAGTTGATAGTTGAAATTAAAAATCTTACAGTGGAATATCCTGGTGTCAAGGCTTTGGAGAACGTCAGTTTTTCTGTAAACCAAGGAGATTTTCTAGGAATAATAGGTCCTAATGGTGCTGGCAAATCTACTCTATTTTCATGTATGTTGGGATTACAAAAAAAATATCAAGGAACAATAAAGTTTTTTGGTCAAGACATTAAAAAATCACAAAATTATCTAAAAGAAATCGGTTATGTTCCTCAAAAACCAATCTTTGAGAAGAATTTTCCTGCAACTGTAAATGATATCGTTCGAATGGGATTAAGAAAAGAATCCGATGAATGTAAAATTGATGAAATTTTGCAACAACTTTGGATACATGAATTAAGAAAAAGGAGAATTGGTGAGTTATCTGGTGGGCAACAGCAACGAGTCTTTATTGCAAAAGCATTGGTTAACAATCCAAAAATTTTGATTTTAGATGAACCTGTTACAGGAATTGATCAACAAAGTATTGATCTCTTCTATAGTATTCTTACAGAATTAAATTCAAAACAGAATATAACAATAATTTGGTCTTCTCATGATTTGGATGCAGTAAATCAACTGGCAAATCATGTAGCCTGTCTTAACAGAACTCTTTTCTTTCATGGAGAATCTGATGATTTCTTTAAAAATCCTGAACTAGTCAAACAATACTCGGAATCTTCTATGCAAGAACACATGCATCATCATTAGAAATGCCTTTTGAAATTTTTTCTTTTAGTTTTATGCAAAGGGCAATTATTGCAGGTATTGCAATCGCAATCTTATGTTCGGTAATAGGCTTATTTCTAGTCTTAAGGCGCTATTCATTATTTGGAGATGCTATTGCTCATTCTTCATTTGGAGGAATTGCATTAGGTTTGATGGCAGGAGTTTATCCACTTTGGACTGCATATGGTGTTTCAATAGTTAGTGCGTTAATTATAACACGAATTAAAGATAAATTCAACATATCTGGAGATGCCTCAATAGCAGTTCTTTTGTCATCTGGAATTGCAGTAGGTCTTGTAATTATTGGACTATCTGGGGGTTTTACAATTAATATTTTCAGCTTTCTTTTTGGTAGTATTTTACTTGTTAGCATTAATGACACAATTCTAATTTTGACCTTAACTGGAATTATTCTAATTGTAATTCTCTTATTATATCGCCAACTGCTATACTCTACATTCAATGAAGAGCAGGCCAAGGTCAGTGGTATTCCAGTTGAGAAAATCAATTACCTGATTGTATTTATGGCTGGAATTACAGTTGTAACTTCAATTCAATTAGTTGGTGTTTTATTAATCTCTGCACTTTTTGTAATTCCAAATGTGACTGCAATAATGTATGGAAGAGGTTTTAAACAAACTGCTCTAATTTCAATAGGATTTTCTATATTTTCAGTTGTAGCTGGAATTTTAATCTCGTATATTTTCAATATTACTCCTGCAGGAACAATTGTATTATTTGCAATTAGTTTATTTGCATGTACAATTGGGATAAAATCAGCTGGATTATTATCTAGGGCATAACTAAATCATTTAATCTTCTTTTATCTTGAATACTTTTAACAAAAAATAATGACGTTGCAATTATTCCCATTGCAATTAAAGGCGATACAATTTCAGAATATTTTAGTTTAAAACCATCTCCAGATAGTGGTTGAGAAGTTGCAGTTGGAATTTCTGTAATCTGTATCATTCCTAATTTGTTTCCTTGTTGCTCAACAAACCAAACATTATCTTTACTATCAGATGTTAAAAATTGGACAAATGAAGTTGGAGTTGGGATGGGAATTTCAATCAAATTGTGATTAGACGGATCATATGCAGCAATGCTATCTATAGAGTGTTGGGCTATCCAAATATTTCCATACCTGTCAAATGACATTCCATATGGCAACGAGTCTTTATCTGTCACTGGAACTCTTTCAAATGTTTGAAGGATTGGATCAAATTTGGTAATGGCAACACCAGTATGTTCAGCAATCCATAGATTTCCTGCCTTATCAAAAATTAAAGCCTCTGGTGAAGCAAGGGGCTGTTCAGGTGAAAATTCTGTTATTTTATTATCTTCTGGATTGATAAATCCTATCTTACCAGAAGATGATTCAGTAAACCAAATCTTTCCTTCATTATCAATTGTCAGGGCAAATGGTACAGATTCTCTTGTTGGAAGATGGATTTCTTCAAAAGAATCTAGATCTGGTTGATACTTCAATATTACATCTTTGTTAGTTATTGAAATCCAAATATTCCCATGAAAATCCGCTTGTATGAAAGTTGGTGTATTGTCATAAATTACCGGTGCTATTTTTGGTAAACTTTTTGTGGTGATCTGATTAGTAATGGGATCAAAATACCCTATTTGATCTCTTGGTGTATCAACAAACCAAATTTTTCCTTGATTATCTTTTGTAAGCAAAAGGCTAGTTAATCCATCAAATGTATATGAGGTGAAATTCTGTGTGTCAAGTGAATATCGCCATAATCTAGGAGAAGATGCATCACTTATCCAAATCGAATTTTTTCCATCATATAATGGATAAAGCGGTTTTGAGGATTCAGGTAATTCATATTCAATGATTTCTGTTTTAAGATCCTCTAATTTTGGTTTAACTTGCAAGTTCATCAAAATTACTTCATTTGCATTCTGGGTTCTTTGTGCTTCAATTTGTATTTGCCACTCACCTGAAAATCCAAAAGTTAACTCTCCTTGAAATTCAATTGGTTTACCTTCTTCTTGTTTAGTTATTTTCATTGGAATTTCTATTGGAGCAATATTTCTCTGAGGATTGGAAATTTTTACCTTGACCTCATTTGAATCAGTTAATGGTTTTCCATCAAGATCACTAACCTTGACTAGAATAGTGTTGGTACCACTAGAAAATGGAGCTATATCTATATCAAACTTTGAATTTGCCGTAAATTCTGTAGTATGAAAATTATATGAAATTCTTTGAGCATCAGCTTGTTGTATTTCTCCAGCGGGTAATGTTCCATTAGTAAGCAGGGCAACAACTCCCAAAAGGGCAATTCCTAATACTGCATCAAATTTCAGGGATCGTTTTAGTTTCTTGTATATCGTAATTGAACCAAATTTAAGATCATTTTCTGCTCTTCTTTGAATTCTAACTTGGAAATATCCGCCTAATCCAACCATTATTGATGCAATTGCAATTTTTGCAAGAATTAATTTTCCATATGTAGACCCAATAATCAAGCCTACATCACTTTCTAAAAACCACAAAAGTGTTGGTCCAGTAATTATAACAATTCCTACCGCAACAATAAACACACTTGAAAATCTTGGAATTAAAACAAGAGTCATTTTCTCTCGTTTTAGGTCATCTAAAAGAGAAAATGTGGGCAATAGGGTAAATACAAAATAAATTATGCCTCCAATCCAGATTCCAGCAACCAAATTATGAACATAATCTAAAATAAATGCAGGAATCTCTCCACTGGCAGCACCATGTCCAATCAAACTTGAAGTTCCAATTAATCCCAAAGTAGCTACAAGCATTGGAATTTTATTTTTTATTGACAAGTTCTTTTTTCTATCCATTGCAAACCATATTCCTAACAGAATAACTGTAACTAGCATTCTGATAATCCACGTATTTCCAAAACTAGTTTGAATCACATTAAAAACTGAAGTTTCTAATCGTATGGTTTGTACTGCCAACATCAAAATATTGGATACAAAAATCAGGATTAATCCAATTCCTGTAATTAACATAAACTTTCCATGATGGAAAGATTCAATCTTATCTAATTCCTTTCTAATTAATTGTTTATTTTGAGTTCCCCAAATTAGCATTGAGGCAATTACTACACCTAAAACAATAGTTTGACCAACAAGTCCTGGATATCTTACTGCTGCTTCTGGCAAAAATAGAATTTCACCTTTAGGTGGTTGTTGACTTGTAACTTTTACATCCCCAACTCCAAATACAAACGCTGCTGATACAAGATGCCCATCAACTTTTGAGAGAACTTTACTTGTTACAGTATAAACTCCATCATTTAATGGGGGTGTAGTTACAATTAGAGAATTTTCACCGTCATAATATTTGGAATCTTTATTGTCTATTTGTTCTCCATTACTATCTAAAACTTGCAGGGAACTAAAATCAAGTTCAACTGTTTCTGAAAAATGAACAATTACCTTTGTAGTTCCAACTGGTGCATTTGATGCAGAGTTTGGATTAGTTTCTTCAATAAAGGGGTGAGCTGCCGCATATGGGATGGACATTGATAAAATGAAAAGTAAAATAATTAAAAATTTCTTCATTATTTCTTCAGATCATGATTCATAATTTAAACAGTTTTCATTTTATTTCGATGTTTGTACCAATTTAACATAAAGGTAATAATATGTCAAAATAAAATATTAGTTATGAATATTCTTGCTTTGGGATTTATTGGATTTTTACTTTGTGCTGGGTTTGTAATTCCCTCTTTTGCTCATACAACAGTTGAGGTAAAACCCTACAAAATTGAAGTAGGATGGGGAATAGAACCTCCAATTGTAGGTATTAGAAATGATTTGACTTTTAAAATAACTGAACCTGAAGACACACCTGGTTCATACAAAGGAGTATCAAATGCATTCAAAAACTTGGAAGGTACTGCCTTATTTGGAGGTCTTTCTAAAAAAATGGATATTAATTCAGATCCAAGAGTAGGATACTATTTTTCACCTATCATTCCCACCAAAACTGGATCATATATTATGAATTTGAAAGGCGAAATTAATGGAGTTTCTATTGATGTGCAGATTCCAGTTGAAGATGTGGAAGATACTGCAGTATTAGATTTTCCTCAAACTAGTGATACCTCATCTGGTCAAGATGTAACTGCACTCAAAAATGCAATTTCATCATTACAACAAGAAGTTTCTTCTATGAAAAGTGGCTCAGAAACAAATGGTAACGGTGGCGCAGCGTTTGACTTTGCAATTTTTGGGTTATCGATTGCAGCTGCAGCAATAATCTTGGCAATAATTGCTTTAATAAAAAGAAAATAGAAAAAGAGTGTTTCCTAAAATCTTGGAATTACTCTAGTTTTTGCAGTAACTGCTACGATGCTTATGATTGAGACAACTAGTATCATCATTGCAATTGTTCCAAATTCTGGAACAACATTTGAAAATACTACTTCCTCACCAATTGGTCCAGTTTTTTCATCAGTACCGTAACCTTGGAATGTAACAGTAATGTCAACTGGGTCTGTTGATTTTAGTGGAGCGGTTTCAAGTGCGAATTTTCCATCCATAGCATGTGCACCTGTTTGTTCTAGTACTACTTCACCATTTTGTGTAACTACAATGTCACCGTTTACATGTTCTTTTCCGGCAAAGTCCATTGAGATACTCATTTTCTCATCTACCGTTGGTGCAGAAGCTGTAACGGAAATCTCTGATCCATCAGATAACATTCCTGTTACACTTGATTCTCCATCTGTATGTGTTGTTTCATCTGTATGTCCTGCTTCGTCATGTCCTGCTTCTTGTACTACAATTAATCCTGCCATCCAAGGATGAACCATACAAAAGTATGATACTTCACCTGCAGCTGTTGGTGTCCATTCAAATGAACTTCCTGCCATTACTAGACCGGAATCAAATTCTCCAGTTGGACCTCCAGATGCACTGCCTGCTGTGAATGTGTGTGCAGCAGTATCTGTATTAGAAAATATTACTTTTCCACCAACATCTACAGTTGCTTCTTTTGGCTGAAAGCATCCATCTGCCGTTGTTTCACATCCAGTTGAGCTGGATCCTGGTGCAGCGCTAATTGTAACTTCGGTATGATCCGCAAATACAGCAGGTGTTGTTGCAACTAATCCTGCTACAATAGCAAATAATACGAAGAAAGAGCCTATAGCTTTAGTCTTCATTAAGACAAATACTGATTCAGATCCATAAAAACCTCACTAGAATTACTAGCCTTAATTTTTACTTTTTTTGAACTGGTATAATTTTAGAATTCCAAAGACAGGAATTCCTACATACATTCCAATGTTTAGTAAAATCATAGATACTCCATACCCTAGCATTTCTTGTTCTGAATCAATATCTACATGATTTAGCAAGGATAATGAAGTTAACATTGGCGTCAGTGTAATCTTTACAACTTCTTTGAAAATTGGTTGCTCTCTTTCAAGGTCTGCAACTGTAGGAGAAAATGAATAATAAACTTGGTTAAATGCGGTCATAAATGCCATTCCTGATTTTGTATTTAGAACTGTATTGTCTCTCAATTCTCTTAATTGTTGGACTTCTGGTGCAAGCTCAGAACCAAATGCAGCAGTAGCAATTAAACATCCACCATTTGGTTTGTCTATCGGAGTTGTAGGTTGTACTTGGACATCACCTACTGTTACATCAAATGAAACTTTTTCTGCAGGAATTGGTTGGAATAAAATTCCCTCAATTTGAAACTCTATAGAGTATAATCCATCTTTTGGAAATTCAATTTTTAAATTATCCAGTGAACCTTTAGAAGTATGCGTTAAATTTGTAGGCCCCCAAACTATTTCACCATCTTTTACAACCTTGACTCTCCAATCAATATGTTCTTGAATATTTTTTGTTTGGGGATTAATAAAATCTGTATTTATTGTAGTCAATTCTCCTGGGATAATTTTGTCATATGATATCTTGACATCTAATGTTCCTTTTTCAGTTGGCAAAGTTTGAGTATTTGTTTGTGCAAAAACTGGAGCAAATAAACATGGAATTAATAATAACAAAATTAAATACCGCATACTTCTCTTTGTGCAGACCACAAATAAAAATTACACTATGTTTGATGAGAAAAAGAGTCATAGTAGTTATAGTATAAACCAATTGTAAAAACAATCATAAGTAGAATAACAGTTTGATCTCTAATCAAGATCAGATGTATTTTATTCAATACTTGTACCAGAACTATTAATTTTATCTCTCTGAATCAATAAACAGGATTTACTTGTTTAGTTCATTTCATTATTGACTCAAATTATTGCCCAAAATGATTATGGGCCTTGTAAGCTCAAAATATCACTCAATCCCGTCTAGGATTAAAATACATTCTGATAAAAAATAAAAAACAAATCCATGATCTAAAATATCATATTTTTACTATACACAAAATTAATCATTATTTTATCTTTATTAAAAGAACTATCTGTTATTAATTATTTTAAATTTCTGAATCATTTAGTTCAGCATTTAAATTATTTTCAAATTAGTAACAGAGATTAATAACCAAATATTTTCTTGTATTAGAGATTGACTCACTTTTCTACTAATTTAGCAGTCGTAATTCTTGCAATTAGTCTTGTTGCAATTTTTTCTCCGATTTATCTAAACTCAATCTTTGGAGAAGATAAAACTATCAGTATGCCTGATGATAAAGATATAACATATGTGGCAAAATTTGTATGTGGTTCTATTGAGGACGATAACGGTCCACTTAGGCCTGGTCATTATAATACTGACATTAGTATTACAAACAAACAATTATCCAAAATATCATTCCTGTGGACTGCATCTGAAAATGATGGACCAACGTCTCATTCTACCCTAATTACACTAGACTATCAAAAATCTACAGGACTTGATTGTAGAGATATTAAAAAAGTAATGGGATTAGAAAATAACAATGCATTCATAAACGGATTTGTATTTGTTACAATCCCACAAAATTATAATCCAGCAGATCCAAGTAGTATGACACAATATTCATTAGATGACATAAATCTGTTGGATGTCCAAGTATTCTTTACTGCAAATGCATTGGACACATTACCACATGAAGTTATTCTTGAAAAAATATCATTTTATATAATTGGGGATAAAACTGGTAAAATTCCAGAAAACATTCTTAGGACTAGTTTAGATGTTACCTTAGAATCAAAACTAAACGTAATATCTGATACAGAACGAAAGGTAAAAGAAATTCTATCTTCAACATATGGGATTTCTGAAAATGAATTTGATAAAATAGAGATTAGAATAAAAAATGTTTCATTAGGAGTAGGATCCATGATAGATGATCATGCAATATCTCTTAGTATAGTTAAACCCCAATCATACCCTCAAAATAAACAATAAAGAAATTTTTAAATGCTAAGAAATGGAAATTAAATGAATACCATGATTATGAAATATTCTAAAATTTTGATTTTTTCAATATCTGTGATGATATTTTTGCAAATACCTGCCTATGTTTACGGTGATGGTTTAACACAAGAAAACTTACCTCCAGCAAGTGTAGGAAACAGAGAGGCTAGTCTATTTATCAAAATAAGCCCCCCAATTCTCACCAAGGATACAGTTGGAGATAAATTTCTAGAATTGCGTCTTTTTGATGCCAAAACAGGACAAGTAATTCAACACACTTCGTTTTTTATAGCAGTAGATAAAGATGGAAAACTTCTGATGAGAAATTTGTTTCATACTCATTCTGGCAATTTAACAATAAAGATTCAATCTGAAGAATTAGATGTAAATGATGTAATTGTTTATGGTGATCAAGAACCATTTCAAGGCGGATGGACATCAACAAATGACCAAATCACAGTCAAGGCTCCAATCTTACTTGATGCAGGATTGTATCACTTTAACATAGAAATTTTTGGAATAGATAATGACAGAATTATTTTTGTTCCAGCCGATGCACCAGTATTTGATTCTTGGCTGAGTGTAGGTGATATTTTTAATGAAAAAATTTCTGCTCAAGATAAATCATATGATGTATCAGTTACATCTTATTACGATAAAATAAATAATTTTAATTATAACCAAGGAGCAAAATCAATCTCTTTTTCAATGCCATTTAACTGGGATACCTCAAGACTAGAAAAACAAAACGTCTTTGTTCATGAAGAGATCCACTTCCCAACTTCATTTACAGAATTCTCTCAAGCCACAACATACAAAGCAAGTGTAAATGGATTCCCAATTACTGGAAGAATGTTAATAGCAGATCCATATTCAGTGGAAAATACACTAATTCTCCATTTCCTACTAAGCAAAGAAAATATTTTGGATATTGCAAAAACTCTAAAATCTGATACAAAAACAATGGAATTTAGTTTATCTCCAGATACTGGAGAAATAACAAATAAAGATACATTAGATATTAAATTTGACAGTGGAGCGTCTGTAAAAGTAAAACATGAATCTGATCTAACTACAGGTAAAAAGACGCCATTTGAGATAACATTTTTTGATAAAGATGGTAAATTACTAAAATTTGTCAGATATGGTTATAGAATTGATGATTCACAAGGAAACACAATCTTTGAATCGCAAAATCCAAATCCAAATGCATTCGGAACATTGGTAACTGAAGGTATTGACAAACAAGAATTTGAGTTCAACTCTGCTGGAAGCTACAAAATGACTGTGGCAATTTTTAGTCATGGACTGGATAATTTACAAACCTACGCTGGAATATCTGATACATTTTTTGATGTAGGAACAGGTACTAACAGCAATAACGAAACTACCGTGATTCCAACTTGGATTAAAAATAACGCTGGTTGGTGGGCAGAAAACAAAATAGGAGATAATGACTTTGTTCAAGGAATTCAATATTTAATTAAAGAAGGAATCATGAAAATTCCCTCGACTTCCCAAGGATCCACTCTAGGTTCAAATGTGATTCCAACTTGGATTAAAAATAACGCTGGTTGGTGGGCAGAAAACAAAATAGGAGATAATGACTTTGTTCAAGGAATTCAATATTTAATTAAAGAAGGAATCATGAAAATTAAATCATAGGTTTTTAAATTAATTTTGTAGAATATTACTCATGAAAGATATCAATGATATTATGCCAAAAATTCCAAATATGAGATGGGGAGCTTTGATGAACAAAGCACCAACTAATGACAAAGTAAAGGAAATGAATAAAATTTTTCCAGACAATGGAAAATGGCATACAGTATTTGAAGAAAAGGATCAAATTACTATAGATGGGAAACAAATCTGGAAAAAAGATCCAAAAAAGTGGACTTGATAGACTCTCAAAATAACATGATTATTGCAAAAATGTATAATGTGTAAAACAGCTAACAACACCTTGTAATGATGAGAACAAATCCTCACCTTAAACAACACCTGATGAATCCAAATCATTACTAGAATGATTGACTACTATTGTTATGTACTGGATTTTAACATTGAAATCTTTGAATGATTTAATCTAGATTTTTAAATAGATCAATGAGAAATGAAATCATATTTGAAAAAAAATATTTTAAACATACTAATTTTATTTGTAATTTCAATACTTGCCACATTTACTATTGAAAATTCTTATGGTCATGGTGTGGGCAGTGAAATATTTCCTCCTATACAGGTTGATGGAAAACAACTAAGTTTAGAGGTTTCATCGTCTCCAAAAAATCCAAATGAAAATGATATACAACAAATTACAATTTCTCTAATAGACTTTGATTCCAAAATCACTTTAAGAAATGTTACTTTTCAAATAAAATCAAGTCATGGAAATGAATTTCTCTTTGAAAAAGAATTTACAAGCGAGAATGGTTCTATTGTGTTAAATTTCATATCCGAAAACACTAAAACAATTCAGATTGAAGAAGAAACTCAAAAGGGAATTTTTGATTCATTGTTTGGATTTCATACCAAGATGTTCAATATTAAAGGTCCAAAACTTGGTAATGGAGGATTATACAAGCTCGACATTAGTATTTTTACATTTGATGATTACTCCAAGAAATTAGATAAACCATTAATTTACAATGCAGGAATTTCTATTGCTCAAACATCAAATCATGAAGTTAATGATCCAAACTTTGGAATTCAAAATATTCAAACCATTACATATTATGATGAAATAAGTAATTTCAAATATGATCCAAATTACAAAGAAATTTCTTTTTCAATGCCATTTGAATGGAGTACCACAAACATCAATCAGACATCAGTAGTTCACGAAGAATTAGTTATTCCAAAAAACTTTGGGGATTTACTTGTATCTGGATTTTCCATTTACATAAATGGAATCAAATTATCTGATGGAGTAATTACAATCGATGATTTTTTTTCTAATCAAAGAGTAGTTCATTTTATTATAAATCCACAAGAGTTATGGAATGTTTTTAACCAAGATCCAAACCATAATGGAATTAATTTTCTAATAAAACCCAATTCAGATAAAACTCAATTAAGTTCTGTAACTGACAATGGTCAATTTAGAATTCTTGTATCATGGGAACCTCAAATTTTGAAATCAAACTCCAAAGCAACAATAAATTTTGATATTACTGATATTTTTCTAAAAAATAAGCCAATAGCAGTAAATTATGAATTTTCAATGACTCAAAATGACAGAATTATTTTTCAAGAAAATGGATTTAGTACAGATTCTAAAGAAAAACACAACACAGCAGAATTTACAATCCCAAACGATGTGACTGGAATTGTATATCTAAATTTTAAAAATCTTGGCGATAACGAACTTGCAAAAACTTCAATTCCAATTGTGATAAATCGTATGACACAAGAAAATAATGATTATATTTCAATACCAGAATGGATACGAAATAATGCAGGTTGGTGGTCAAAAGGACAAATTGATGATAACACATTCATTCAAGGATTAGAATTTCTTATAAAAAATGATATTATTGTTATTCCTAAATCTCAACAATCTTCCTCAGATGTTAAAGAAATTCCGACTTGGATTCGAAACAATGCAGGTTGGTGGTCTGAGAATCAAATTGATGATCAAACTTTTGTTAAAGGATTGGAATTTTTATTGCAAAAAGGAATTATCCGAACATGATCATTATAAAATTAAAAAATTATAGAGTCAAATTATCCTCATACTAGTTATAATTTTAAAACGCAAAAAGTATAGATTAATAATTGAATGTAAAGTAAAATTATTACTTGAAAGAGAAGCATTCAAATTTGAATAAATCTATTTACTCTGATTTATTAAAATCAAAAATTCAGTTATCGATAATTATTTTCGCCCTTACAGTATTAATATTACCTCAATTTGTATCTGGTGAAGTTTTCATTGTTCCACATGAATATGTGGGATATTTTGATTCTAAATGGAATTTACACAGTAGTTGGGAATATAAAAAATGAAAACGAATTTGCTGTAATTCCTACCATTTCAGTTTCTGTAATTGATGATTCCAAAACATTTACCAAAACCATACAACACGTTCCACTTTCTGCAGGTGAACAAATTCCATTTAAGATAAAATTTCCTGAAATTTTGGGAAAAACTCCTGTTTTAATGCCAGCTGAATTGAAACTAGAAAAAACAAAAAAAGATGCAACCCCAATCAAAGTTCTTTATGACAAAACTTTGATAAAATTTAAGGATGGTCATCTTACAGGTCGAATTCAAAACACTGGAAACAATACCATCTACTTTCCCAAAGTCTATGCAGTGATACACGGATATGAAAAAGTGCTAGACGTTGTCCAAAATATTGAATTAATTAACAAAATTGAACCTGGAGAAATAGCCAATTTTTCAATGTATAGGGATCCTTCTATTCTTGACGATGTTTCTTACTATAGTTGCTTTGCACCTGTAGATACCACTGTAATTCCTGTATCTGCAAAGAAAAATGGTGGCAATTTTAATTTTCGATATGATTCAGGAGCTTGGTATTCAGCACCACAATTCAATGAGGATGGGACAATTTTGACAATGCGAGGATACAATAGTTATCCTCTTGAAACCTATGCAAACTTTGAATTTCAACCAATTTCTGGTAAAGAAAAATTCAACGTAACAATAAATGACAAACCAATAAGATTTATCCAAAGTGAAGATGAGACAGGATTTTGGCATGTTGCATTTAAGGTAGAACCAACATCACAAGGAATTGTGAAAATTAGTGGTTTTGAGAAAGGATTACCTCCAGAAATTCCTAAAGTTCCACAATGGATAAAGACTAGTGCAGATTGGTGGTCAACAAATCAAATTTCAGATTCGGAATTTCTAAAAGGAATACGTTTCTTATTTGATCAAGCAATTGTTTTTGTACCAGGAAAAGATCTTTCTCCAGAATCAACCTGGAAAATCCCATCATGGGTTAAAACAACAGCAGGTTGGTGGTCTGAAGAAAAAATTTCAGATGATGATTTTCTAAGTTTGATTGAAAATTTAGTTGAGCGAAAAATAATTGTAATTTAATTTGATAAATCTTATTATACAAACTTCAATTATTCTAAATATCTAATGTTTCCTTTAAGAGATGAAAATCCTCATCCTCCAGGATTTAAACCATATGTAACTTATTTACTAATTGCAATTAATGTTCTAGTATTTTTTATTGAAGTTGTTTATACAGGCCAATTCATAGAATTTACAAATCAAAATGCATTTTCATTATTATATGATTGGGGTGCTGTCCCAAACTGCATTACTGGTGGTTCTTCCTTAAATGTAGATTTTGGTTCAGGTCCTCTACATGTTTCTTGTCCTGATTCGTCATATGTTTCTCTTTTGAGTTCTATTTTCTTGCATGGAGGTGCAATGCATCTTGGTGGTAACATGTTATTTTTGTGGATATTTGGTGATAACATTGAATTAAAATTTGGTAGAATCAAATATCTTGGGATTTATTTACTCTGGGGAATTATTGCAGGCTTAACTCACATACTTGGTGATCCAACTAGCGCAATTCCTGCAGTAGGTGCATCAGGTGCAATATCTGGAGTACTTGGTGCATATCTTGTAATCTTCCCCAAGAGCTAGAATTCAAACTGCTATGATGATGGGGTTCATGATGAGAATGATACATGTTCAAGCAAGATGGTTCTTGCCATTTTGGTTGATATTCCAAAACTTGCTCCCATTTTTCATAGGAGGATTTGGTGTTGCAGGGGGTGGTGTTGCCTACCTTGCTCATATTGGTGGATTTGTGACTGGTCTTGCTACAGGTTATCTATACAAAAAAACACATAGTTCAGAATTCACTTATGGTACAAGATATGGGTACAAGGCCTAACTATTCAATACTCTAAGAATAAATCAATGAAACTTTACCAAACCAATCATGCCGTTGATTACAGTATCAATGTACCCTGGAAGAACTCAACAACAAAAAGACGAATATGCAAAAGCAATCACAAAATCAGCAGTAGAGATTCTTAAAACTAAAGAAACTCATGTTATTGTAGTTTTTGAGGATAATCCAAAAGAAAATTGGTTTCTGGCAGGAAACCAACTTTAATTATTTTTTACAAGATGATTTGATTAATTTCCTCAAATAAAGAGATTAGTCTACATAATGGATAATTAATTTATAATTAATCTGAAGATTTCGTTTAACATAGTTTTTTTTTGTATAACTTTATCTTTTTATTCTCACTAAAAGTTATAAATTTTATGAAAGTTGGAGTTGTACAGTTCAAGGCTTCTACCAACAAAGAAATCAATTTAAAAAAAATCATAAACTATATTTCAAAAGCTGCAAAAAATGGTGCAGAACTAGTTGCATTTCCCGAATTTATGATGTTTTATACCAATTCATCACAAACATCAAACCAACTTGCAAATTTAGCTGAAACAATTAATGGAAATTTTGTGAACAGCATTACAAATGCCGCAAAAGAAAATCACATCCAAGTAGTTGGATCGTTTTATGAAAAAAGCAGAAAAAAAAATCGAGTATATGACACTTCATTTGTAATTAATAAATCAGGCAAAGTAATCTCAACATATAGGAAAATTCATCTTTATGATGCATTAGGATTCAGAGAATCAGATAAAATGATATCTGGTTCAAAGATTACAAAACCAGTAAAAACTTCAATTGGAAAAATAGGCATGATGATTTGTTATGATCTGAGATTTCCGGAGATGTCAAGGTCACTAGCTGTTGCTGGTTCTGAAATTTTGATTGCTACCATCAGCATGGGTAAAAGGTAACATGAAAGAAGAACATTGGATTACAATTAACAAAACAAGAGCAATTGAAAATGGATGCTATGTAATTGCACCAGATCAAGTAGGAAATATTTATTGTGGAAGAAGTGTTGTAGTTGATCCTTATGGAAAAATTTTACTTGATATGAAAAAGAAACAAGGAATTGGATATGTTAACATTGAATTAAAAAAAGTAAAACAAATTCGCAAAATCTTACCCTTACTAAAAAATAGAAGAACCAATGTCTATACTACTTTAAAGACTTAGATTTTCTACTATCACAATTAAAATTGGAACATTGTTTTGTCCATTTTTGTTTTCTTGAATAGCGAAAAATTACCATTGGCCACTTACAGACCTCACAGGAAATCTTTGTTGCTCTAAGTCTTGCTTTTTGTAAAAGTGGAGATGATGCTTTACAACCACCATAAAAATTTGAACAACCCATGAATCTCTTTTTTGTGGTTCTAGATCTAATTACCATTAACTGACCTAGTCTACATTCTGGACATTCTACTAGACCATTTTTTGGGGAATTTGTCCCTAAAATCATATATTTTCTGTCTTTCGATGACCAAGAGAGATATCCATTATTGTCCAAGTATTGTATTATCTCTTTTTTGAAAATGTTAGTATTTTGACTTTGTATGTTTTTACAACATGTCTTGTCTTTTCCTGTATAATTTGCAGTTCAATTTTCCTTTGATGGCATTTTTTGTCAATCAAAGTACTAAAACGATTTTTATAGGGAATCTGGTCAGCGACATTAGTGGAAAAGGTCTGTGTTCTTGGTGCTGGAAGCACAAAATATGGAAAATTAGCAGACAGTATAGCTGATATTACCACTCAGGCATCCGTAGCTGCTATAGAAAGTGCAGGAATAGAACCTAAAGATATCAAAGCAGGATACATTTCAAATGTCTTTGGAGTTGCTGACAAACAGGTACATCTTGGACCTGTTCTAATGAGTAATCTGGGAATTTCAGATAAACCATCATTATCAATAGAATCAGCATGTGGAAGTGGTTCTGTATCATTTAGAGAAGCATTTGCAAATGTTGCAGCAGGATTTTATGATTGTCTTGTAGTAACAGGAGTTGAAAAAGTAACTCATACTGGAACTGAATGGACAACAACTTACTTTTCATATTGCTCTGATTTTTTCTATGAAGGGCAAGCTGGTGCATCATTTCCTGGATTATTTGCATCCATGGCAAGAGCATACTTGACAGAATTTAATGCAACAGAAGAAGATTTTGCAAGAGTTGCAGTAAAGAATCACGACAATGGTTTTTTTAATCCAAAAGCTCATTTGCAAAAAAAGATTACAATTGATGATGTAATGAAATCAGCAGTTGTTGCAAGTCCATTAAAACTTTATGACTGTTGTCCTTTTTCTGATGGTGCAAGTTCTGTAATTCTTTGTTCTGAAAAATTTGCAAAAGAGCAGTGGCAATGATTACATTGAAGTTATTGGTTCTGGTAGAGGTGGATCACCTGCTGCATTACAAGGACGTGAACATATGACTACAATACCAAGTACAAAGATTGCAGCTGAAAGCGCTTACAAAATGGCAGGAATTACTGCAAAAGATATTGATTTTGCAGAAGTACATGATTGTTTTACAATTGCAGAAATTGTTGATACTGAAGATTTAGGATTCTTTGAAAAAGGAAAAGGTGTGGAAGCTGTTCGTGAAGGTAGAACAAAATTAAATTCAGATATTTCAATTAATCCATCAGGAGGTCTTAAATCAAAAGGACATCCAATTGGAGCTACTGGTGTTGGACAAGTAGTGGAGGTATTTGATCAATTTACCGGAAAATCCGGAGCTCGAACAGTGAAAAATGCAAAAATTGGATTAACTCATAATTTTGGTGCAACTGGAGCAAGTTGTGCTGTTCATGTATTCCAAAGTGTGTAACATGTCTGTTAAAGAACTATTAATTGCAAAAGCAAAAGAAGGTAAAGTTCTTACTCATAAATGTACAAAATGCCATCATCTTCATCTCTCTAACGTCTATTATTGTGAAAATTGTGGTAGTAAGGAATTTGAAAATGAGATTTTGGAGGGTACAGGCTCAGTTGCTACTTATACTATAATCACAGTACCACCAGCAGGTTTTGAAAAATATACTCCTTATGCATTTGTAGTCTTGCAGTTTGACAATACTAACCTACGAATTTCTGGCTTTATGGCTGGAATAGCAACACCTGCAGATCTTCCTGTAGGAACTAGAGCAAAAATCATCGGTTTTGATGAACGTGGCATTATACTCAAAAAGCAGTAAAATTATTTGTTTGAATAATTAAAAAAAATCATAGTCAGTTCTTAATTATTTTATAAATATGAGTACTTTCATGTCTGTAGAAGTAACATGTGGTAAATGCGGAGAAAAGATCACTAATATGAAAATGCTAAAATCTCTAAAAGATGTAATGAATCCTTATAATGGAAAATGTCCATCATGTGGACAAAAGTTGTCAACATCTGAATTTTCTCTGGATGTACAAGAAAATTGATCTAAAAATCTTTCTATATTTTTATTAATTGGGATCTACTTACCATTTGAAATTTTTCCGGATGTACAAGAAAATTGATCTAAAAATCTTTCTATATTTTTATTAATTAGGATCATGGTATTAACTATTTTAACTTTCTTTGGAAGTTCAAAAAATTGATCTAAAATATTAAGATATGATCTAGTCATAAGTCTTATTTACCCCTTTTCTTGTCAGAGAGTCATGGAATTAGATGAAGAAATCGAAGAGCCAAAGCGAAGTGGAATTCTTCAATCAACATCAAAGCGTGTAAGAATGATTTTTTCTGTAATGGCAAGTCCAAACAGAATTGATATTTTAAGAATTTTAAATTCAAAAGGACCATTAACTTATTCTGAATTAAAGTCCCTAGCGGGATTCAAATCCAAAAAGGAAAGTGGCAAATTTGCATATCACTTGCGAAAACTATTGAGACAATCCCTTGTAGCTCTAAACAAATCTGAGAGAAGATACACAATAACAAATCTTGGAAAACTTGTGTTGAGTCTTGGCAAGACAAATTGAAGAAAGATCAATTATTGAAAGTGGAAAGATGTATGTTAGAACATCACATGAATCAATTGAAGAATTCAACTCTCATAAAATTATTCAATCACTTGTACGTGAAGGAAGCCTTCCATTAGAATTAGCTCAAAAAATTACTGAAGAAGTCGAGAATAGAATTTACAAATATCAGACAACTTATCTTACAGGCTCTCTTATCAGGGAAATGGTAAATTCTGTTCTTTTGGAACATGGTCATGAGGAATATCGCAATAAACTAGCACGCCTAGGCCTGCCTGTATATGACGTTCAGGAGATGTTCACAAACCTAGATAATGTAGATAATGGGACAGAAGGACTACTTTTCAATACTGGTCAGCGAGTATTTGCAGAACATTTACTTACAAATATTTTACCAAAAGATGTTGCTGATTCTCATCTGTCTGGTGATTTACACATTTCAAATCCAGGAATTTGGTCAATGATACCTGATACAATATTTGTAAATGTTAAAGAACTGATTGAAGATGGAGTTATCCTTGGTGGAAAATATCTTGATGTATCAAGAATCCCATCATCCAAATCTCTTGATGATATTACTTCTTCGCTTTCTATAATCATTTCTTTACTCTCCAAAGAAGCATCACAAGAAATTGTTCTTGATGGATTAATTCAACTCTTTACAAAACATTCAAAAAATATTGCAGAACTTGAACAAAAACTTACAGATGCATTTGCTACCGCATCAACTACATCAAAATATAGCAAAAAGAGTACTACTGTTTCAATTAAACTTCAATTAGGATCTGATTTAAAAATTGTTAATGCAATAATTAATGCATACAAAAATTATACAAAGATAACACCAATTCCAAAAATTGGTTTGATTATAGATTATGATAAAGGAAAAGTTACTGATGTCTCTGAAACATTAGCTGAAATAATTTCAATTGGTGGAAAGGTGATGTTTGCAAAAGGAGAAGTGTCTAGTTATGGTATCCTAAATGATTCCACAAAAGTTTCTGGTCCACTTGCAATTACACTACAATCTGTTTCAATCAATCTTCCAAGACTTGCATTTGAATCCAATAAGGATGAAACATACTTTAGAGCAAGACTTGCATTACTAATGAAACCTGCATTATCTTCTATGGCATTAAGAAAGAAAGATATTTCTGATCTTACTCGTAGAGGATTAAATCCAATTCTTGCAAAGAATACACAATACATGCAAAGAAGATCGGTATCACTTATTGTTAATCTCGTTGGCTTGAAGGAATCTGTTTTCAACATCTTAGGATTTCAAGATAACAAAGAGGGAAGAGATGTACTCAATAAAGTAATAGAAACCGCAGTTGATGTTGCAACCAAAAAGGGAAAAGAATTAGGCGATACAGTTGCTATATCTATGGTTGAAACTGAAGGATCTGCTAGATTTGCAAATCTAGATGGAGAAAAATACGGTAAGAATTCAGCTCTTAGTTCGTTAGATCGTGACTCTTATTCGCAGGGAATTATCATTAAAGCATCCGAAATTGGCCAATTAACGAACAAAAGCGAGATTATATCCGAGTGTAATAAACTATCGAAATTGTTAAATGGTGGCTTGCTAGTTAGCCTTGAAATTGACAAGAACTCTAGCAATGCTGAAATTAAAAAATCAATTGAGAAAGCAGCAGAACTGACAAATTCATTCAAGCCTGTAAAGAAAATAGCAATTTGTGGCGAATGTGGATTCAAAGATCAACCCTTTGTAGACAAATGTCCAAAGTGCAAATCTCCATATGTAATCTGAGATTCGTAGATGAAAAACTAGTTCCGATCATTTTTGATTTTTTTTTGATCAGTTTCGTATGCGCGATCTTTCTATCTACAACTAATATTAAACCAGTATGATTTTCATACCATTGGTGTGAAGAAATTGACTCATCAAAGGGATAAGATCAAAATTTTTCGAGCACATAAGTTATAACCACAATATTCCTACAACCTGCGGGGAGATTATAATTGGATAAATCACAAATAGAAAGTACGATCAATGAGATCCGAAAGCGCAGCGGTGCTGTAACGGCTTTCAATCAAAATAAAATTTCAAACGCTATATTTAGGGCGTTGGCAGCCACCTCTAAAGCCGACCGTGGCCTGGCCGATCAGCTTGCTAATAAAGTTGTACAAAAGTTAGTTGAACAGGGGTTCACCCGGTCTAGACCTCCTAGTGTTGAGGATATTCAGGATATAGTGGAATCTACTCTTATAGACTGTGGTAATAGTGATATCGCAAAGGCGTATATCGTATACAGACACGAACGAAGAAGATTAAGAGAAGAAAAAATGAAGGTTCTTAAATCAAAGTCCCTTGATACTGTTTCAAAAAATTTTGATCTTAATTGCTTGAGAGTTTTAGCATCTAGATATTTTCTTAGAAATAACAAAGGTCAGATAACTGAAAGTCCAGGTGAAATGTTTGAAAGAGTTGCAATTCTTGTTGGCATTGCTGATATCTTGTATGATGGCCAAGTATTTCAAATTGAAACATTTAATCATAATGTAGAAGAAGCAAAAAAATATCTAGAAAAACTAGATGACTTTGACTACAAATTCAAAGTTGGGAGAATACTATCTAAACAAGTGGCACTTTAGATCATTAATCAATCACTATATCAACTTGGAAAAAACGGTCAGATGAAAGTAAGCTTCAGTGAACTTTTGACCATCATTGCTGCAAACAAGTTTGAACAATTATGCTGAAAGAATTCCAGAATATGTTGATTTAATGACTGCACAAGACTTTCTACCAAATTCACCAACCATGATGAATGCTGGTGCAAGATTGGGACAACTTTCTGCATGCTTTGTACTTGGAATGGAAGATGACATGGAACAAGATAATGAAATCATCTTCTGATGCTGCACTGATTTTCAAATCAGGTGGAGGAGTTGGAATCAACTATTCTGATTTCAGACAAGAAGGAGATATGGTAGCATCCACATCTGGAGTAGCCTCAGGTCCTGTCTCCTTTATGAGTATCATCAATACTGTTACTGAAGTAGTAAAACAAGGTGGAAAAAGAAGAGGTGCAAACATGGGAATCATTGAGGCATGGCACCCAGATGTTGAGAAATTCATCACCGCAAAAACAAAACCAGGAATTTTAGAAAACTTCAATGTAAGTGTAGGAATATGGGAAGACTTTTGGAATGCACTAGTTAATACCGAAGATGGAAAATTCATGTTACGAAGTCCAAGTGACAGAAAACCTGTAAGAGAAATAAATGCACATAATCTAATTGACTTGATTGCACTGTCTGCATGGAAGAGTGGAGAACCTGGACTGATCTTCTTTGATATAATTAACAAATACAATGTATTTGCAAAAGCAAGAGGAGGACCCATTACGAGCTACAAACCCATGTGGAGAACAAAGTCTCTATCCATACGAATCATGTAATCTTGGTTCAATCAATTTGTCTAACTATGTAAAAAGAAAAGCAGATGGCAATACGAATTTGACTGGCAAAGATATGAAGAAACAATCAGAAAGACAACAAGATTCCTGGATAACATAATTGATGTAAATACATTATCCTGTTCCAGAAATTGACAAGGCATCAAAAGATTCTCGAAGAATTGGTCTTGGTGTAATGGGTGTAGCAGATCTCTTATACAAATTAAGAATACCATACAACTCCAAGGAAGGATATGATTTACAATCAAAATTGTCTGAAGCCTTGACATACTATTCCATGGAGGAAAGTGTAGCACTTGCAAAATCTCGAGGTGAATTTCCTCTCTGCTCAAAAACAGAATATCCTGAAGGAAAAATTCCAATTGCAGGATACTATGAGAAACCAAAAGAATCACATTCCTATGAATGGGACGCACTAATTGAAAAAATTCAAAAGCATGGAATAAGAAATGTCTTGACCACTACAGTTGCTCCAACCGGAACACTATCTATGATTGCAGATTGTTCAAATGGAATGGAACCTGCATTTGCTCTAGTATTTGAAAAGAGAGTAACTGTAGGAAGATTTTTCTACACAAACAAAATTGTTGAAGAAGTACTCAAAGAAAATGGTCTATACAGCGATGAACTCCTTGCAAAGATTGCAGATAACTATGGATCTCTGAAAGGAATTCCAGAAATTCCACAATGGATGCAAGATGTCTTTGTTACTGCAATGGATATTCACTGGGCAGATCATCTGATGGCTCAAGGAGTGTGGCAAGATTGGATAGGAAATGCAATTGC
Organism: uncultured Nitrosopumilaceae archaeon; assembly: GCA_963825095.1. Classification (GTDB taxonomy): domain Archaea; phylum Thermoproteota; class Nitrososphaeria; order Nitrososphaerales; family Nitrosopumilaceae; genus Nitrosarchaeum. The sequence goes on along the minus strand of CAWGRV010000014.1, from coordinate 80,991 downwards.
CAAGACAATCAACATGCCATATGACGTTACAGTAGAAGACGTAAAATCTGCCTATCTCTTGGCTCATGAATTGGGATTAAAGGGGATTACAGTCTATCGTGATGGTTCTAGACACAAACAAGTACTGCACATGACAAGTGAAAATGCACAAAAAATATTTGATGTTACACCAAGTGAATATGTTACTGGTTATGTAACAACAATGATTTCAAATCCATACATCAAAACACAAGTACATAGTGCACTTGAACTCAAAGTTCACGATGAAGAAATTGCCGCCGAATCTATGAGACCAGAAGAAATATCTGAAGATAGTCTATGTCCAACATGTAAAAACAATCTAGTTTTTGTTGAGGGATGTAGTATCTGCATAGAATGTGGATTCAGTGGTTGTACATCTGGATAGAATCTTCTATCCTTTTCTTTAAAAATTAAGAAAGATAAAAAAGGATTTCTGAACTATTCATATAAAACCATCAGAATTTTAAATACCTCTTCCAATAGCAACTTTTTTACTTCCTTTTGATTTCCAAAGTTTGTGAATAAGAAAGTTCTAGGAATATCCATCGGGGTTGCTGTAGTTGTTATTATAATTGGAGTGGTATTGCTTACGCCAAATGTACAACCAATTGCAGTTCAGAAACATCATGAAAAGATTGGTCTTGTAATAAACACTCCAAATCCAGCAGTGACTTTAAAGGATTTGGATAAAGTTTACTCTGATGCAGCTTCTACTGGAATTGGCAGAAGTAATGTGTATCTATTTTGGAATGTCATCGAACCGGTAAAAGGTGAATTCAATTTTACAAATTCTGATATTTTGATGAGTTTTAATAAAAAAAATGATCTCAAAGTAACTCTCTTCTTTTCAGTAATAAATGGCGAAACATTAGGACCGTTTCCAAACTGGATTGGAAAACCATCTCTGAGTGCAATTGGAGAAGACAGACTAGTTAATGTTCTTGATGCAATCTTGTCTAGGTATAACATTATAGATACAGTCGTGATTGCTGGCGAAACAGAATCACAATTTCGTTATCATGAACAAAACATTCCTGTATACAAAGATCTTTTCAATGGAGTATACACCAAACTAAAAGAAAAACACCCTGATGTAAAGATAGGAAACGCATTTGCCCTACATAATGTACTTAATAAAAACTTGGAACATATTGTAACTGAGCTTGCCCTTGGAGATTTTGTGGCATTTTCATATTTTCCAGTTGATAGTCTGAACGAGATCGTTAAAAATCCACAAACAGCTAAGGAAGATTTGCAAAAAATATTTGAAATTGTGCCTAATAAAAAAATTGGTCTATTTGAGATTAGCTGGAGTACATCTGATTTTGTAGGTGGAAATAACACATCACAAAAAATGTTCATGGAAAAGGCATTTGAATTTTATAATGAACATGAATCCAACATAGAATTTTTTTCATGGTTTAGACAGCATGATAGGCCTGATGGATCATGTATTGTTGCTAAACCTGAAATTGGAGGTACAAGTATTGATGTAGGTGGTGGTTCTGGCTTAGGTAGCAGTGAATATGTTATTGAGCGATTAGGTCATTACCTTTGTAATTCTGGATTAGTAGATGCCCATGAAAATCCAAAACCAAGTTGGGATGAATTTAAAAATCAAATACAAATGATTCCACTTAAATGATTTCTCTAGTTTTAGCAGAATCTGCATTAGAGCTTGTTCCTTTGGAGATTCAAAATCATCCTTCAGTATTATCACATGCACAAAAATTGGGAAAACATCCATCTGAAATTTTACTTGATAACTCGTGGCACTTTGCTGCAATGAAAGGAATGCATAATGAAATCAAGAGAGGAAGACCTGACCTTATTCATTTTTCTGTATTGGAGGCAACAACAATTCCACTATACTTTCAAAATAAAATTAAAATCTATATTCATACAATTAATAATAAAGTACTTTACATTGGAAAAAATGTTCATATTCCAAAATCATATCATCGGTTTGAAGGTTTGATTGAAAAATTATTTCAAGAAAAAATTATAAAATCTGATACAGAAATATTGTTAGAAATCAAAGAAAAATCATTCTCAGAATTAATTGATGAAATAAAACCCTCAAAAATTATTGGTCTTTCAACCAAAGGAAAGTTAAGCTCATTTGAAAAAATTAGTTCTGAAATATCAGATAATGCTTGTATAGTTGTAGGTGGATTCCAAAAGGGTCATTTTTCTGAATCAGTACAAAATAAAATTAACTATCTATTTTCAATTGATACCTTGTCCTATGAAGCACATGTGATAGTTGCTCGTATGCTCTACGAATATGAAAAAACCATTTTTATGTAGGAAATTAAGTTTGTTTACTTGTGCAGCCATAGTATAGCCTGGTTAGTATTCGGGGTTTCCAACCCTGTGACGCGGGTTCGAATCCCGCTGACTGCATTTTTTCAATCTAAAGTAAACCCATTTTTAGGTGTATGTTAAAAAATTCTCATGAAACCGGCTGTTAGAAAAATTGCATTAGAAAGAATGCAAATTCTAATTTACAGCGCAATTTCAAACGCAAAATTAAATCCAGAACTTTCTCAACGACACGCTTCAATTGCAAAAAGGATCAGTACAAGGCACAAAATCCGCATGCCTTATGAACTAAGAATTGTTTTTTGTAAAAAATGTAAGTCATTTATTGCACCCGGAATAAATTCTAGGATTCGACTTGGTAGAACATCAATCAAGTCGATCAGAATTTCATGTAACCTATGTGGACATACTTATCGTAAAATAATACCTCAATAATTTTCTTGAAAACCTTAAGTTAACAAAAAACTGTAACAAGATAATTCTATGAAAATTTCGGAAATTCAAAAATCATTAAAAAATATTATTTCAGGAGATGTGTTTTGGGACAAAGATATTCTAAATTATTATTCCGTTGATGCAAGCTCTTACAGAATTATTCCTAATCTTGTAGTAATTCCAAGAAACGAAAAAGATGTGATCAACGTAATTAAAATTGCAAAAAAATACAAAATATCAGTCACTCCAAGAGGTGCAGGCACAGGACTAATTGGAAATTCCCTAAACACTGGAATTATTTTAGATTTAAAAAATTTTGATCAAATAAAAATTGAGAATAATCATGTCACACTAGGATCAGGTACAATCAAGGGTAAACTAGACTATGCACTACAAAAAAGAGGAAAGTTTTTTCCACCAAATCCTTCCATTGGTCCATATTGTTGCATTGGAGGAATGATTGGAAATAATTCCTCGGGAAGCCATAGTCTGAAATACGGAAGCGTCATAGATAATATTAAAAAAATTACTTTTGTTGATGGCAATGGTAAAAAAACAACATTGCCAGATAATAAAAAAACAGGTGCAAAAATTTTTGAATTAGCAAAAAAAGTTGAACACAAAAATTTTCCTAAAATTACAAAAAATTCTTCAGGATATAGATTAGATTCGATTAAATCAATTAAAGACACTCACAAAGTCTTTGCTGGTTCTGAAGGAACTCTTGGAATACTTTTGTCAGCCAAATTAGCCATTAAATCTATCCCAAAAAAGAGACTACTTTGTGTGTTAGAATATTCTTCTGAACTGGATGCTGCACAAGACTGTGCCAAAATTTTAACGACATTGCCAGCAGCAATAGAATTTCTGGATAAGACAATTATGAAACACATCGACTATAATTTCAATAGAAAAACTAATTGTCTACTTTTTGTCGAATATGATTTTGATGTAAAAAACATTCAAAAAAAATTGAAAACTTTAGCTACAGGAAAGGTTACAAGAATAATAAAAAATGAGTCAGAAATTCAACATTGGTGGAAATTCAGAGATTCTTCCTTACATTATAGTCTAAAATCTATTAAAAACAAAATTCCTCATGTAATAGAGGATGCAACAGTTCCTGTCAAGAATTTGCCTGAATTATTTTCATTAATTGACAAGATAAATAAAAAATTTCATACCAAAGCAATCACCTATGGACATGCAGGTAATGGAAATATCCACGTTCGATTAATCTCGAATGGAAAAAAAACAATGATCAAAAAGATTGCAGATGAGTATTTTGATAAAGTCATTAAACTTGGAGGAACTATTACAGGTGAACACGGAGATGGTTTTGCCAGATCGGAATATGTCCGAAATCAATATGGTCAAACAAATTATAAACTTTTTAGAAAATTAAAAAATCAATTTGATCCAAGTAATATATTAAATCCTGGAAAAATTATTACTCATAAAAGTACCATAATAAAACATCTGGAAAATATTTAACCAAAATCCAAACTAAGGAAATTTTCAAACTCCTTTTTGTTTTACAGAAAAATATCTGGTTTATATGTAAATTAAAAAGAATTCCAAAAATTGATTTTACGTCTAAGAAACTTGTCCAAATACCTCAATGATTTATAAGACGATTCTCGATTTTTTTCTTCATGGCAAAAGTATACGATGTACCATCCGACTTATTGATTAGTAAATTAGCAAATACTCTAAAAAATGAAGATATTCCTGCTCCCTCTTGGATTCCATTTGTAAAAACTGGTGCTCATGCAGACAAACCTCCTCAAGCCAGAGACTGGTGGCATACAAGATGTGCATCATTAATGAGAAAAATCTACTTTCACGGTCCTACTTGGAATAAATGAATTGAGGAAAATGTATGGAGGTGCAAGACCTGTGGTTATGGTGGAGCACATCACAAAGATGCCGGTGGTGCAATAATCCGTAAGGCTATACAAGGTTAGAAAAACTTAGGTTATATTGAATAAAGTTGAAGAAAAAGGTAGAGATATCTCAAGAGAGGAATGAAAAAACTTGATCGACTATCAACAGAAATTTTAAATGAATTTATTAGCAAAATCCACATCTGAAAGAATATTCCTAGATTTAAAATGAGTTTTCCTGAATCGGCAGACCCTAATGATAAACAAAATCCAAGACGAAGTTTCTGCACAAAAAGAGCAAATGCTAAAACAGATACTTTCACCAGAAGCAAGACTGAGACTAAATAATATCAGAATGGTTAAACCTGACTTATCAGATATTGTAGAACATTATCTTATAGGATTGGCTTCACAAGGAAAGATGAATTCTCAAATAACCGATCATCAACTAAAGCAAATTTTGTTATCTATTCAACAACCCAAACGAGATTTTAAGATAAACCGTAAGTAAGATCTAGAGAAAATATATTAGGGGTAAATTCAAAATTACAAATATGAAAGCGTAGTTTATGAAGAATATGCTCCAAATGATAATTTTGCAAATCAATTCTAAAAGTAAAAGAAGTACCTGATCCAAAACCTAAAGCCAAACGAAGTTGTTTTCAAAGTCAAGGCAGCAGCCTTAAATTATAATGATATTTGGGGAATGAGAGGTACAACCAGTACCAGTTCCATTACCACACATTTCTGGTTCTGATGCTGCAGGAGAAGTTACTGCAGTTGGAGAAGATGTTACAAACTTCAAAGTTGGTGACAGAGTTGTTTCGCATTCAAACATGTCATGCAGAGTATGTGAAGCATGTACTGATGGTCGAGAATATGATTGTACTAAGAGAACTATCTGGGGATTTCAAACAGGACCATTATTGGGGTGCATTTTCTGAATATACACATCTTACCAGAAGTCAATATTTCAAAAATTCCACAAGGTGTAAGCTTTGATGAAGCAGCTGCAGCTTCCATGACACTTTTAACATCATGGCATATGCTAGTTGGAAGAGCAAAAATTCGTCCTGGACAAACCGTCCTTATCATGGGTGGTGGTTCTGGGTGTGGAAGCTTTGGAATTCAAATTGCAAAATTATACAATTGTAATGTTATTGCAACTGGAAGTCCTGATAAACTGGATAAACTGACAGAAATAGGAGCAGATTTTGCAGTCGATCATAGAAAAGAAGACTGGTATAAAGAAGTAAGAGCAATTTCAAAGGAGTTAGCAAAGACCAATAGAGAAGCACCTGGTATTGATATATCCTTTGATCACATTGGTCAAACTCACTGGAATGATCAACTCACTCTACTAAAGTATGGTGGAACCTTGGTTATCATGTGGAGCAACTACTGGATATGATGCAAAAACAGATCTTGAGACACATATTCTTTAAAGGAACAAACATCTTGGTTCAACACAGGGAACAAAAGCAGAATTAGAACAAGGATTATACTGGATGGGTAAAAGGAAAATTAAAGCTATAATAGATTCAGAATATAGTCATTTGAAAAGCAGCAGAAGCACATACAAAAATGTTACTGGAAAAGGTCTTCGGCAAAATCTTAATGAAACCATAAATAGAATTATTTATGGCAAGACTCTTTCGTAGTCTCCTTTTTGTTCCTGGAATAATACCGATTTTTAGAAAAAGCAAAAAATCTTCATGCTGACATAATTTGTTTTGATCTAGAAGATTCTGTTCCTGTGAAGAAAAAAAATCAGCAAGAAATTTAATAAAAACTGCATCTAAAATCTCGATCATCATACTCATTCTTCAATTTTTGTTCGAACAAATTCTCCAAAATCTGGAAAAATTCCCGATGACCTTAAAGAAATAATTCAAAAAGGACGTTGATGGAATTGTAATTCCAAAAGTAAACAACTGTTAGTGAAATAAAAAAAATTGAAAAAATTCTTTTGTCATTAGAAAAAAAACGTAAACTAAAACCAATTCAAATAATTGCTTCTATTGAATCAGCAGAAGGAGTAGTCAACACTTTCAATATTGCATCATGTAGCAAGAGAATATCTGCATGTTGTTTTTGGAGTATTTGATCTCTTAAATGATTTAGGAATTGAATATACCAAAAATCCAGAAGGGGCAATATATTCTAGAACAAAAATTCCAGTAGATGCAAAGGCTGCTGGAATACATGCAATTGATGCTATTTGGCAGGATCTTAATGATATTCAAGGATTTGAAAAAGATTGCAATTTTGGAAAAAGTTTAGGATTATGTCGGAAAAAGCATTATTCATCCTGATCAAATTGCTACTACTCATAAAATTTTCTATCCAAGTAAAACGGAAATTCAATGGGCAGAAAAAGTTTTCAAATCATATTTAGATTCTATAAAAAAAGGTAAAGGAGCAACAACTATAGATGGAAAAATGATCGATGAGGTTCACTTTAAGCAAGCCAAAACACTGCTTGAAATTATAAAGGAATAAGTCACCACTTTTATGATATTATTTTTTAATTTAAAAATTGATACTGTCTATTTGCAATACATATTACTCTGAGATTCTTGATGCAAGACTTTTTTCAAATATTTTTTTACTAACAATCCCTTGAATTATCAAATTATTCTTTTCAATTTTTATAATCATTTTATCAAAAACACACCTATATTTTGAGATTCTTTTACTTTCACTAAGAACTCTGCCTGTTTCCAAAATCAATCCATTTAGTATCAGATTTTCAATTTTTCTATATCCTGATGTTTTTGGAATTTTAGCTTCATTTAGAATCTGAGGAATAGTTAATTCATTTTCAAAAACACAACTAAATATTTTTCTAGTTTCTGAATCCCCAGATAATTCTAATATTAACTCAATTAATTTTTGATCAATAATCTGAATTGAATAAGTTTCATTCGCTTTTTTTATTTTAATTACTTTATTAATACAATCACTTTCAAATTTTTTTATATCTATATTAGAAATATTTTTTAAAACTTTCATAAATTTGTCAAAATGTTCTATGGACAGTCTTATTGACATCCCATGGTCAAAGAATAATTTTCTTTCAAGGATTTTAAGATCATCATAAGTTAATGTTTTTTTAATTATTTGAGAAAGTGATGTTGAAATTAATCTGTCTATGCCAGTCATTAATAACTAAAAAATAATACAAAATATTAAAGCATGTTTCCCTAGTAACTTAAGTAGATAGCAACGTTCTGTTATTGTAATAGATGACGACAAGGATATAGTTAGGTTATTTAGCGAATTCTTGGAAGAAAACGACATAAAGGTAGTAGGAAGTGGGTATGACGGTGTATCTGCAGTAAAACTTTACAAAGAAAAAAAACCCGATGTTGTACTAATTGATATAATGATGCCAAATGGCAATGGATTTTACGCAATTAAAAAAATCCAGGAAATCAATTCTAAGGCAAAAATTGTGGCTGTTAGTGGAGATAGTAGTTATTCAACCGAAGAAAAACTGGAAAAACTAGCAATTCCATTGATTCACAAACCATTCAACATGGAAAAAATTCTTGCTGTTATTAACAATTGATTTTTCCCATATTTGGAACTTTTCATATAATGTTATATTCTAATCTTCATATGATAATTCATAAGGTATTACTATGAGCAAACGTGTCACAATCATGATTGATGAAGATTTAGACAAAAAAATACGACTTCGTCAAGCAAAACTCATCCAACAAGAACAAACCTCATACAGTTATTCTAAAGTCTTGAACGAGACCCTTAGAAAAGTTTTGAAATAATTCTTTCTGGATTCCAATATACGTCCTTTATTTTTCTCTATTTTAATAATAATATAATAAAGATGATAGCATTTAATAAATTTGGAAATAAAATGATTGACTTACTTGATCCAATTGTAGTTCTTACTAGAATGTTTGAATCTGGAAAATACGATGACATGTTAAAGTATTGCACAAAATTACTCGAAATTGATCCTTATGATATGACTGCCTTACAGAATTCTGCATTAGCTTTGTTAAATTTAGAAAAATTTGAAGATGCGATTATTTATTGTGATAAAGTTTTAGAAATAAAAAATTATGATAATTATGCCTTAAAAAATAAAATTTATTCACTTGAGAAATTAAAAAAATACAAAGATGTATTGCATTTTTGTGAAATGGTTTTAAAAGTTGATGGCAATGACATCTGGATACTTAACAGTATGGGATTATCATTAAATGAATTAGATAGACATAAAGAAGCAATTGAATTTTACGATAAAACTCTAAAACTTGATGAAAAAGATATAACTGCATTGATGAATAAGGCCATCTCTTTGAATCATCTAGGAAATTACGCTGAATCTATAATCTATTATGATAAGGCACAAATGGCAGATTCAAGTTTACGTGAAGCATCTATTGCAAAATCTCAATCTTTTGAAAAATTAGGTTTAGAAGATGATGCATTTTTAGCTGCACAAGGAATGTTAGTTAAAGATATGGAAAAAATCAAACTTGATGCAAAAAAAAATAATTGTTCAGTTTTTCATCAATACTGTCAAAATGAATTTGAAGAACTGAAAGATAAAAAAATAAACGAATAACAATGGGAGAATCAATTTATAGATAGAAATTTTATACAACAAATAATGTTTACCGGTATAGTGGAAGGTATTGGAAAAGTTGAGCGAATTTCTAAAAATACAAAAAATAGAAGTGCCATTCAACTAACTGTAAATTTGGGAAAATATTCTAAGGGATTGAAGGTTGGACAAAGTGTGGCCTTAAATGGAGTTTGTCTTACTGCTACAAAATTATCTAAATCTAACTGTATCTTTGAAATGATTGAAGAAACTACCAAGAAAACCGATTTAGGAAATTTAAAACCGGGTAGTATTGTCAACATTGAACGAAGTTTAAAGGCTGGTGATAGGCTAGAAGGGCATTTTGTTTTAGGACATGTAGATGGAGTTGGTACCATTAAAAAAATTCAAAATAAATCTAAAGAAGTTCAAATTTGGTTTGAAATTCCTAAAACTCTGACAAAATATGTTGTTAAAAAAGGGTCTATTGCTATTGATGGAATCAGTTTGACCGTAGTGGATGTCAAAAATAATCTTGCATCTGTCTGTTTGATTCCGCATACTATAGAAATAACTAATTTTAAAACAAAGAATATTGGGGATAAAATTAATATCGAAACTGATATTCTAGGAAAATACATTTTAAAGTAAATTATCTACCAAAATATTGGTAATTACCATTTTTTTAGTAAACTTTATAATTAGTTTAAAGATATTTTTAATTTGTGTCACTTAAATCAGGACTTGAATCATTGAAACGAGGTGAATTTGTATTGTTGTTTGATTCCGAAGGACGAGAGAATGAAATCGATATGATGGTAGCAGCACAATTTGTAACACCAGAACATGTTGCAAGGATGCGTCAACATGCAGGAGGTCTTTTGTGTATTTCCATTGATTATAATTTCGCAAATTCTTTAGAATTAAAATACATGCACGAAATTTTAGCTGAATCAACATTTTCAAATAAAGAAATGATTATGGGACTTGCTCCATATGGCGATCATCCCACATTTTCAATCGCTATTAATCATTATCAAACTTATACTGGTATAACAGATAAAGACAGAGCACTAACAATAAGAGAAATGGCAAATATTTTTAGTGTCGATAACAAAAAGAAAAAATTTGTTTCTTCTTTTAAAACCCCTGGACATGTTCCCTTATTAATTGCATCAAAGGGATTATTGTCAAAAAGACAAGGTCATACTGAAATGTCTGTTTATCTTACACAAATTGCAGGTTTAACTCCCGTTGCAGCCATTTGTGAAATGATGGATGCTGAAACTTATACTGCATTGTCTATTGATAAAGCAGAAAAATATGCAAAACAAAATGCTATTCCACTAATTGATGGAAAAGAATTGTTAGAGTATGCAAAGGTGCATTAATTTTGAATATTGCCATAGTAGTTTCAGAATTCAATGAGGAAATTACATCTAGGATGCTTTCTGTAGCACAGGAAAAAGCAAAAATCATGAAATTAAAAATAACCTACATCTGCAAGGTTCCAGGTGCATATGATATGCCAATAATAATTGATACATTATTACAAAAAAAAAATGTTGATGGAATAGTAACTCTTGGAGCTATCATCAAAGGACAAACAAAGCATGATGAAGTGATTGCTCACTCATTAGTAAATACATTAACTAATTTATCGATTAAATACAAAAAACCTGTTTCACTAGGAATAACTGGGCCTGGTATGCAGGAAAGGCACGCATATGCAAGAATAAGGCCAGTAGCTGAACGTGCAATAGAAGCAGTATTAAAAATCTCAAATGAGATTGGGAGAATTCAAGAATGATTCAACTTAGTATTTTAAAAATAAATGGTTATGGTCCTTGGACACTAACACTTGGTAGTGATAGAGAACATGCACTTCAAATGCTTCAGGCATCACTATATAAAGAAATTCAAAAATTATTCTCCGAAAAAAATTGTCTTGTTTTTCTAAACAGAGCCGATGAATTTTTTGTAGTTTCTAATGGATTAACATTAGAAGATCATATTGAGATTCAAAAAAATCTTGAAAAATCTTTTGATGTTAAATTATCCATGGCAATAGGTTACGCAGAATCTCCATTTGAAGCAAATCTTAAAGCATATGAAGTGAAGAAAAACGAAATTTTTCTAAGTAATAACTATAATATTTATGGTTTTATCGATGGTAAATCGGAACAAAAGGTTTCCATAATGCATCTTGACGTAGATAATCTTACTTCAAGAAGAAAGACTAATTCACCTTATGAGATTTCCATAACAATTTTTGATTTATTTTCAAAAATGTCTAAATTCTTTCTAAAAAAGAATTCTCTTACATTTTTTATGGGTGGAGATAATTTTATGGTTGTTGCAACCGAGGATGCAAAAAATTCTGTAAAGGATTTCATTAAATTAGTTGATAAGGAAAATAATATAACCTTGAATTGTGGAATTGGTAATGCAAAAACAGCTAGAGAAGCTACAAACCTTGCTACCAAATCTCTTGATACAATAAGAGAAATTAGAGATTCAGGAAAAGAAAAACCTGATGTTTTTGAATTATCATGTTAATTAAAAATCTAAGTACATTTTTAGGCAAAGATTTAAAATTTGTTGCAAATACGAACATAAGGATTCAAGATCAACGATTCAAACAAATTGGACGAAATATTAAATCTAACGTCAAAGAAGAATATTTGGATTGTGAAGGCCTTTTATTAATTCCAGGATTTGTAAACTGTCATACTCACATAGGTGATTCTATCGCAAAGGATATCACTCTGACCAGTTCCGTTGATAAACGAATTCATCCAATATTTGGTATTAAACCCAAAATTCTAAAAAATACAAACAAAAAACATCTTGCAAGTTTTATGAAAAACTCTTGTCATTCCATGCTACGCAAAGGAATTACTACCTTTGTAGACTTTAGAGAGGGTGGAATTGAAGGAGTTTTACTTTTAAGGCGAGTTTTATCTGAAGTTCCAATACGATCAATCATCCTTGGAAGGCTAGAATACTATCAAAAACCAAACGAAATAAGAAAAAACACTCCATTACCCAAAATCCAAATGAATGAATTTGCCAAATTACTAGAGAAATGTGATGGTATTGGAATCAGTGGAGCAAATGAAAATAGTACTTGTGTTTTAAATTATTATTCTCGTGCGACTAAAATTCGAGCAATTCATTCCTCTGAGACCATTCAAAGTGTTTCTAGATCTAAAAAGATTACTGGAAAATCTGAAACAGTGCGTGCCTTGAATCTAAAACCACATTTTCTAGTACACATGACTCATGCATCTATTAGCGATTTACGCGTTACAGCCAAAAAGAATTGCGGTATAGTAATTTGTCCAAGAGCTAATGCTTCCCTTGCTGAAGGAATACCTGATATTGAATTAATGAAAAAAGTCTGGATGCACAGTAGGACTTGGCACAGATAATGTGATGATAAATTCTCCAAATATGTTTAGAGAAATGGATTACTTGTGGAAAGCAACCATGGGTATCCACAAAAAAAGAATCGATCCAAAAGAAATTCTAAAAATGGCAACTGTTAATGGTGGACAAATCTTACAAAAAGATATTGGAGTAATCGAAAATGATATGTTTGCTGATTGTATATTCATGGATAAACACTCATTAGATTTAGAGCCAATGTATAATCCACATGCATCAATAGTACACAGAGCATCTGAATCTACAATTAAAGCTGTCATGATTGGGGGTAAAATAGTACATGGAAAAATCTAGACCACATGTAATCCTTAGTGCAGCAATTTCAATTGACGGAAAAATTGCAACACGTTCAGGGGATGCAAAACTATCATCGAAAAAAGATAAAATCAGACTTCACAAACTTCGATCTAGAGTTGATGCAATACTAGTAGGAAAAAATACTGTATATAGAGACGATCCGTTATTAACTGTACGATATTCCAAAGGAAAAAACCCTACAAGAATAATTTTAGACTCTCAAGGAACAATATCTGTTAATTCCAGAATTTTACAAACAAGTAACAGAGTTCCAACTATTATAGTAGTTTCCAAAAAAATCAGTAAATTAAATTTGGAAAAATTAAAAAAATTTCCAATTGAAGTAATAATATCTGGTAAAAATTCAGTCAACCTTGAATCCCTTCTAAATATTCTGAATAATAGAAAAATTAGTACACTTTTAGTTGAAGGTGGTGGAACAGTTAATTGGCAATTTATAAAAAATAATTTATTTGATGAAATTTTTCTAACTATAACTCCTTTCATCATTGGTGGTACTGAAGCAATAACTTTTGTTCAGGGAAAAGGTTTTGATAAAATCATAAAATCACCCAAACTCAGGTTAAATAGAATAAAAAGGCTTGAAAATTATCTTATTTTACACTATACAAAAGTGTAAGTTATTATACTTAATTTAAAATAAAAATATAAGAAATTGGCAGTAAAAAATAAAACAACAAAAAAGAAAGTTGCAACAAAAAAGAAAGCTACAACAAAAAACAATGATAAAAAAATAAACACAAAGACACAATCATCAACAAAATTAAAATCTAGAAAACCAGCATTTGGTGGTTATTCAATTACCTTTTCAGGTCGTAAAGAAACTGTAGAAGAAGTTTTTGGTAACAAACCTATTGCACCAAGTGAAATGACCAAAAAAATTTGGGCATTTGTCAAAGCAAAAAATCTTTCTAATAGATAATCCAATAAAATTGTTAGCGATTAACCCGTTAACTAATTTTTCATCTTTATTATTTTTCCAAAAAATTGAATAAGATATAGATATTGGATTTTAATTGTAAAAACAATGTCCACTTCATCTTTAAGACGAGATCACGAGCTAATAGAAAAAGTCATTAAAGCAATGGAAACTACAATTCAACTTTTAAACGATGGAAAACAAATTCCAGCATTCAATATTGTTACCTGTTATTGATTTTTCAAAAAATTTTACTGATGTTTGTCATCATAGCAAAGAAGAAAAGTCTCTTTTTCCAGCCTTAGAACAAGCTGGAATGCCACATGATATGGGTCCAATTGCAATGATGCTATTAGATCACAAACGTTCACGAGAAATTGGAAAAGAAATGGAGGATTCTGTTAAAGATTACATCTCATCTGGTAATGCTACAAAATTGATTAGTGATATGCAACAATATACAGAACACATTACAGAACATTTGTGGAAAGAAAATAATAGATTGTTTATGATGGCAGAAGCACGTTTACAATATGTTTCAAAAAAAGTTGATAAAGAACTAAATGATATTGAGAAATTAAAACTTCAAGAAACTGGAAAAACTAGAGAGCATTACGAAAAATTGGTTGAAACCTTAACACAAGACGTTTCTCAATCAAAAAATTAAATTTGTCTTACAGTATATTTGGTCAAGTCATTGGAGTCAGAAAGTTTACAAGTGGAGATATTGAGATAGATTTCTTTCATGATGATCAAATTATCAGAATACAGATATTCCTTAAATTCTGGTAAATTAGGTAATTTGCCTAAGGAATTCGTTGAAACTTTAGCCTCAACTTTGGCCATCTGATATATGTACTGAAATTCACTTTGATGAAAATGGAAGTCCAAACCCATATTGAATTAGAGGAATGTGATTATGATGAATTAGAGGATGAAGAAATTTGACGAGGACTACTCCACTGAGAATCATGAACTTTGGTTTTACTCCAAAAGTCTCAAGGCGTTCCCAAGATCGCAATGATCTTCACTCAAAACATATTGTTAATGAGTGTCCTCGCCATCCTTCTATACGTCAACATAATACTTAAGGTAACCTATAATTCTCATTATTGAAATACTTATTCTACGTAATGATGATGAGATAGATTATCATAAAATCTAACTGATTTAATATTCACAAATTCAAGAATACCATATCTGGATAATTCTCTCCCAAATCCACTATGTTTTATTCCCCCAAATGGAATTCTTGGATCTGAAATTACCACATTATTGACACTAACTATTCCAGATTCTATTCGTCTTGACATTTTTTCAGCTTTTGCAAAATCCTTGGTCCAAATACTTGCTCCTAATCCAAACTCTGTATCATTTGCTAATCTTATTGCTTCACTTTCATTGTCAACTATTGTTATTGGAGCAACTGGACCAAATGTCTCTTCTTTTGCGATTCTCATATTTGATTTAACACCTGTAAGAATTGTTGGCTGATAAAAGTAACCGTTTCCATCAATTTCTGAACCACCTAGTAGAATCTCAGCTCCTTTGTCTTTTGCATCCTCTACAATTCCTGATATGGTTTCTAAACCTTCTTTACTTGCTAATGGCCCAATATCAGTTTCAATTGATGTAGGATCACCAACTTTTAACTGAGATGCTTTTTTGATAAATAATTCAATGAAATCTTTTGCAATATTTTTACCAACAAAAAATCTTTTTGATGCAACACAACTTTGACCACAATTAATGAATCTACCTTTAACTGCTCCTTCAGCAGCTTTTTCAATAATTGCATCATCTAGTACAATAAATGGATCACTTCCTCCTAACTCCAAAACACATTTTTTTAAATTATTTGCAACTCGTTGACCTACCTTAGCACCTGCATTTGTACTACCTGTAAATGTAACTGCATTAACCTCAGAATCAATAAGATGATTTGCAGATTCCACGCTTCCCACTATTGTTTGAAAAATTCCATCTGGTATACCTGACTCAGTAAATGCTTTTTCTATTTCAATACCTGATTGTAAAGTTATCCTCGATGGTTTCATTACTATGACATTGCCAGCCATTAAACATGGTGCAGCGAATCTTAGAGCTTGCCAATAAGGAAAATTCCAGGGCATAATTGATCCTATTACTCCAAGCGGTTCAAATGTGAGAAAACTTTTCCTAGCATCTGTGTTTAAAACTTCATCAGAAAGAAAACTATCACCATTATCTGCATAAAATTCCAATGCCCATGCACATTTTTCAACTTCACCAGTTGATTCTTTGATTGGTTTTCCCATTTCTGATGTTGCAACTTTTGCCAATTCTGATTTGTTCTTTTTTAAATATTCAACCAAATTGTAAATATAACTTCTACGTTTTTCATAATCTTTTTTCCATTCTGGAAAAGCTCTTTTGCTTTTCCAACTAATTGGAAAACTTGTTCTTTTTCCATCGAAGTATATTTCGCAATTTCTTCACCTGTTGCTGGATTTGTTGTAGTAATTTGATTCACAGGATTTTTCCACTAAATGCTCCTATTTAATTTAGTAACTTTTTTTAAATTTTAAACATGATCTTGACATACTTTTTTATATGTAAATTAACAATTTGGATAAACTTTTCAGATTAAGATTTTGATATTTTTAAGGAATATTTTGGTACTAGAATGTTTGTTGCATGTCTTTTTTAATTTCATCAATTTTTTTTGAATATGCTTTTTTTGATTTATCATTCTTTTTTAAATTCAACACACTACCACATGATGGACACTTGAACATTCCTTCTAATGCATCCTCAAATGTAACTCTGTGACAATCTTCGTTTCCACAATGATAGAAATCTGAATAATTTTCATAATCAAATCTTTGTTGTAATCTTTCTGTGATTTTCTTCTTTTGATTCTCTATGAAATGTTCAACTTCTTCTCTTCGAGTTCGCCATCTATAAACAAACCACCCCTTACGTTCATCCTTAACTCTAATTCCAGTAATTAGGGATTTTCCAAATAGATCATACAAAACTCTTCTAACCATATTGATCCTCAAACCCGTCGAACTTGCAATTTCTTCATCCGTTGCATCTTCTGCCTTCAAAAGAGATCTTGCCACCTTTAGATATTCATCTCCTCCTATCATTGATGCAATTCTAACAAAAGGATCTTCGTATTTGTCAATCAACTATTACCACTTTTAAATTTCTATTATTAATCCCTTGTTTCATTTACTAGTACATTTTTACCTTTTTTTGTGGGTATAATTTTTCTTTTTGCTCCTGCAAAACTTTTCAAGAATTGCTCTCCCTTCTGAATTCTATCAAGAAGTATAGCTAACGCACTAATTTCTGAATGGGGCTGACTCCCTATTCCAATATTATAATCAGCAAGTTCATAGATTTCTCTAGGTACTTTTTCTGCACCTACTACAATTAACAAATTTTTCTCCTTTCCAAGTTGACTTGCCATATCATTGATATTTTCTCCATACATAGTAAGATGAACTATTTTGAATTCATCTTTTTTCTTTTTTACAATTGATTTCCAGCTATCAATAAATTCAACAGTAAAATTCCCACCCCACGTCCTATTGATTTTCTCTATAGTATCTTTAATCTCAGGATTTACCTCTGTCATTAATATTTTGGTTGCACCAAAAGCTCTTGCAACTAGAGCTACATGAGTAGTTACTCTGTCATCTCTGACTAATCGCTGTCCTATTCTTATTACCTCAATTACCAAAATTATTGCCAAACTCCTTTGGGAAATCTTTTTTGAATTCAGGTGATTTTTGACTTTGAATAATCTCTTTAATCAAATCTTTTAATTCATTAACATTGTATCCTGTCTTAGCTGACACTGCAATTCGTTTTTTACTATCTTTTAAATTAAGGATATCCATTTTTTCTTCAATCTGTTCACTTGTCAACAAATCTGATTTATTCAGAGCAAAAATTATTCTATCCATTTCAACTCTCAGTTCACCCAAAGTATGCATACAACTTGCAAATTTTTTTTTTAAATCAAATAGTGAATCACTAATGTCAACTACAACTATAATGATATCAGTATGTATCAATTCCTCTAATGTGGATTTGAATGCGTCAATCATATATGCTGGTAATTTGCTAATAAATCCAACTGTATCTGCAATCAAAAATGGTTCTTGATTAATGATAAATCTTCGAGTAGTTGTAGAAAGTGTTGTGAATAGACTTTTGCTTTGTTCACGAGATTCTCCTGTAATTCTATTAAACAATGTAGTTTTTCCTGATGAAGTATATCCTGCAAGAGATATGGTTTTGAATCCAATTCTTTTTCTTCCTTGACGATGAAGTTCTCTTTGTTTTCCAGCTTTTTCGAGTTTTGATTTTACAGATTGCATTCTATGTTTTATATCATTATAGTAAACATCAATCTCAAATTTTCCTATTCCCATAAATCCTGGTTGTTCTCCCATATTTGAGAGTCTCACTTTTTCTTTAGCTCTAACCATTTCATATCGTAATTGAGCCAATTTAACCTGTAATTTTGATTCTGCACTGGAAGCTCTACTTTCAAAAATTTCAAGAATTAATGCTTCTCTATCTAAAATTTCTTTATGTAATTCAGATGCCAAATTATAATTTTGCCTTGGTTTTAGTATTTCATCAAAAATAATAACATCCGGTCTTAAGTTTTTCTACACTCTCTTGTAATCTCTCTAAGACTCCTCCACTAATCCCATATTTTGATTTATTCAGATAATGTTGTTTTACTGTATGTATGACTTGGATTCCTGCAGATCACATAATCCAATGGCCTCAGTTACAGCATCTTCTTTATCATATGTAATTAAAATTGCAGAATTCATTTTATCTATACTATTCTCCAATATTACTCAAGTTAAAGCTTCACTAATTTTTTTATTTCAAAAAGGAGTGAGATATTGATTACTATCACATATTCTATTTACATATCATACCGATTTCTTTAACGATTTTTCAATATTCATATTTAGAACAATTTCTGCAATATCACTAGCATATTCAGAAATTCTCCTAATGTTTTCAGTCATTCTTCTAATTCTATAGATTTCTTCTTCATCCTTAAGCGATTTAGAAACATCTCTTACTCTTTTTTCATATTTTACAATTTCATTTGTTTTTTCAATTGTTTTTTCAGCCTGTGCATAATCTTCTTTAAATAACGCCAAGCATGCATCATCCAAAACAGATAGAGAAAACTTGATTCATTTCCTCAATTTTTTCTACTATTTCTTTCTTTATTGGTTTTTTAAATTCCAAAATATCACTTTGCAATTAATGTTGCATGATCTCCCGCTCTTTCAATATTTTTTACAACCAATCTATATCCAAGACAATCTCTAGCATTTTTAAAACCCATTTCTTTTAACATATGTTCATTTTGAATTGCAATTTTTAATTGACGAATAATATAAAATCCAAATCTATCTACCTCATCATCTGTATTGATTACTTCTTGTGCAATATCAAAATTATTTTCTTTCATTGCTAAAATTGCATCATTTGACATTGATTTAGCAAGGTGAATCATTCTTTTGAATGCACCATCAACAGAAAGTTCAAGTAGATTAACAAGAACCTGAATCGTAATTCCTCCACTAGAATCTGAAATAATTTCAGATCCCATTAACATTCTTTTAACAGCTTCCTTTATTGTATTTCTCTGAATAGGACTTAATCTTCCAGTTTTTGGTTTAACATTAATTGTTTTATACCCTAAAAAATACAAGGAAATTAATTTTCTTACAATTGATGATGTTTCGTCATCATCTATCTCAATTGTAGCATCTTCCTTTCTTTGCGTTTTTCTTTCTAATTTTGATGGATAAATTTCTAAAGCGGATGAATCTTTTCTTACCATTTTAATCTGATCGCCTTGTTTTAACCCAAGATCCATTATCCATTGTTTAGGGAGTGAAACAATGTATGACGAATTGCCCGTAAACTGAATTTTTCTTATTTCCTCTCTTTTTTCCATAAACTACATAAAAAAATCCAATCTATATAGTTTAGTTTTAATTATATATACTAGCATTGAACTAATATTTAGAAAATTTCAATTTCTGTACATGAATCAAGTTGAAAAATTAAAGCATACAATTGATGCATTATTTGGAGAAGGAGTTTCAAAGAATTTACCCAATACTATTGAAATCATTTTTTCAAGAAAGACAGGTAGAATTAGAACTGTTACCCATAAAGGAAAATTACTATGTACTCTGAGAATCGATGGAGGTCTTGCTATAAGTCCTTATTTTGCACAAATTTTATTGAAAAGTAAAAAATTCAAAGAAAACTGTCTAGTGATAAATGATGATGCTGCACCATTTGTTGAAGAAGGAAAATCTGTATTTTGTAAACATGTTGTATGGTGTGGCAAAAATATACGAATTGCAGCTGATACTCCAATACTATATAAAGATAAAGTTATTGCAGTGGGAAAAGCAGTCTTGTCTTCTGAAATGATTACGGATTTTAATAGAGGAATGGCAATCAGAGTTAGAGATAGTATAAAAAGTCGTAATGGAGGAAATATCATCATGATGCGCGGCGGTAATCGTGAAATGAGAAGAATGATGGATAAGATGGGACTTGATATGAAAGAGATCCCTAACGTCCAAGAAGTGATTATTAAAACGGACAAAAAAGAAATCATTGTATCAAAACCATCAGTTACAGAAATGAAAGCAAAGGATAATTCAATTTTTACAGTTACTGCAGACAGCTATGAGGAAAGAGAACTTGAAGTTCCAATATTTTCTGATGAGGATATACAACTAGTTAGCCAACAAGCTGGTGTAGATGAAGAACAGGCCAAAAATGCACTAGAAGAAGCAAAAGGCGATCTAGCAAGAGCAATTTTACTTCTAACAACGGATAAAATTTTACCTTTATTTGTGCCTAAAAATACATTCAAACTAATGATTTAAGTAATGGATTTGAAGAAACTTGAAAATTATGAGCAACATGGCTGAATCAAAAGTAACTGGAATTATTCAATCTCTAAATGGATTAGAAAATGATCTTGATTCACTTAATAGTAAAATCGCAGAAATGAAAAAACAACTATCAATAAAGGCTGTAACTGAAATTGACAAACTTTTAGAAAGAGTAAGAGAAATGGCAACAAAAGAGGCTGAAGAAATCATCAACTTATCAAAAGAAAAAGCAACCAGAGAATCGGCAAAAATTGCCAAAGACGGCGAAGTAAAATTATCTGAAATTCAAGCCAATATTGACACTCATTTTGATGAAGCAGTTCAGCATGTCGTGTCAACAGTTTTGAAGGCATAAACCTAAATTATATATTTTCACTTTATCTAAAACATCGATCCATTACTTAACACTCGTATTGGAATTGCAACTACATATGGTAAACCGTACTATAAATTTACAAATTCACTAAAGACTCTAAAATTATCTTTTGATTCTATATTTCCTGAAGATATTCCAAATTATGATGGTCATTTGGTTTTAACAACAAGAAAAGAAGCTCCAACCGAATGCAAAAAACCAATCTTACATGAGGATATTTTTGATCAACACCCTACCGTTATTAGAGGTTTAATTATTCAAAAACTTGATCTCTAGGTTATAATCAAGATCTAATTATTGGAGTTGATCCTGGACAAAGAATAGGTCTTTCCATATTTTATTTTGGAAGAGAGATTGAAAGTTCTTTTAATTCATCTATTGAAGAAGTGGTATTACATATTATCAGAGTTTTAGGTGGTTTGAGAGCCAAACATAAGATAGTCAAAATTGGAAATGGAAACATGAATATTGCAAAAGAAATAGTAACAATGCTTAAATCTAAGATTTTGTTCTTCTTTTGAATTGGAATTTGTTGATGAACGTAAAACCTGTCTTAAAATTAAAAATTTTAATCAGAGAGGAAAACGTGATATGCTTTCAGCAAAATATATCTCACAAAGAGAAGGATACCGACATTCTATTTTACCACTTTCTATAACCGGTTAATTTTTTCAAATTATTATAATTAATTAAATCTTGTAAATTTAAATTAATTTTCACATACACCGTAAAAAAATGAATGCATGTTTTTTCATCTTAAAAAAAGATATGTAACAAACAGATATTTTGATGATGATTTTTAAATTATTAATCCAAAATTATTATTTTAAAATACCCATACATATTTATTGAAGATTTTTGGTTTTTCTTCCAAACAAATACTACTGATCGTATAGAAACTTGAAATTATTTCATAATTATCTTTGAAATTTCAAATAAATTATCGATCCATCCTTATATAGTTATGAATTCTATATTAAATTAATAAGATGACTTGTAAAGGAATTTGCGTAAGATACAAGGCTCAAAAGCCTGTTGGAACTGGAAGATATGCTTCTGGACAACGACGATGCCAAATTTGTGAAATATTCATCAAATGGGAAGGTCTTTGGTGTCCATGTTGTGGATATAGACTAAGAACAAAACCACGAAACCTAAAGTACAAAGCAAAACTTCGTGCAAGAGTAGAAGCTGATTCTATTGAAGCAAAAGCAATGGCTGAAACTCAACCAGAAATTGAAGAGGTTACAATAGTTAAAGTACCAAAGCTGCTAAAGTCCAAAAATTGCCAAAGTACCAAAAGCTGCTAAAGTACCAAAAGCTGCTAAAGTACCAAAAGCTGCTAAAGTACCAAAAGCTGCTACAAAGTAACACCAAAAACTGCTAAAGTACCAAAAGCTGCTAAAGTACCAAAGCTGCTAAAGTACCAAAAATTGCCAAAGTACCAAAAGTCTAAAGTACCAAAAACTGCTAAAGTTAAAGCAGAAACTATCCCAACAACTGAATCAATAGCAATAAAAGCATAAGATTTGTTCAAAGCTCATTGAACTCTCCAAATGGGTTTTCACAAAAAACCATAAATTTGGAGAGTCGAAGTTTTTCTTTACAGATTCTTAAATTTGAAAATGGATATTTTGTTTCTGTAACTGAAGGTACCAACAAACTAGGATCAATGGTAGTTTCATTAGCTACTGGTCCAACCCCTGTTACTACAACAATAATTCCATCTAAATCAGAATCTCTTTTTCTAAGATTAACTGCCGAACGAATTAGTACACAGAATGAGAGGTATTGCAGTTGTCTCTGCGTTTATCCAAAAAGAATTAGAACCCGACCTCAGCAAAAGCTATAATGACAGAAATTATGGAATTGATTAAGAATTGACTGATTTACGAAGTTATCTTTCATTAATAAGAAAAAGCAATGATCTTAAAACTATTAAAAAAAGAGTTTCAACAAAATATGAAATTGCAGGAATTACGGCAAAAGTTGATGGTTCTCATGCTGTTTTTTTTGAGAATATCAAAGAAAGTGATTTTAATTTAGTTTCTAATCTTGTTGGTACAAGGAAAAGATTTGCTCAAGCAATTGGAAGTACCGAAGAAAATATTCATGAAAATGTAATCTCTGCAATAAAAAAAGCAAAAAAACCAAAAATTGTTTCCTACTGGAAAATTCATGGAAAATCAATCAAAAAATCTGTTTATCATGCCTATTGTTACTCATTTTGAAAAAGAATCTGGACCTTTTATCACATCTTCAATTGCATATGCCAAGAATCCTGATACTGGAAAGCAAAATTCTTCTTTTCATAGAATGATGCCTATTGATAAAACTCATTTTTCAATTAGAATGGTTGAAGGACGGCACTTACATCGATGTTTTATTGACGCAAAAGAACACAATGAAGATCTAAAAATTGCAGTAACCATCGGTGTTCATCCTGCAATTTCAATTGCAGGTGCATATCAAGCTGAATGGGGAAAAGATGAAATTGATATTGCAAATTCACTTTTAGGAGGAAAACTTACTTTGACAAATCTTCCTTACACTGGATTACGAGTTCCATCTGGAGCTGAAATTGTAATGGAAGGAAAAATACTTCAAGATAAAACTCATCCAGAATGGATGGTAGAAATGCTTCAGACTTATGATCATCATAGATCCCAACCAATTTTCGAGTTAGAATCTTTGTACTATAGAAACAATCCCATCTTCCATGATATTCTTTCTGGATTTTCAGAACATCGATTATTAATGGGAATGCCAATAGAGTCGAAATTAAATGGAGAATTAAAAAAAGCCTTTCCTCAAACAAAAAAAGTTTCGATGACCAATGGGGGTTGTAATTGGTTACATGCAGTAATACAAATAAAAAAGAGAACTGAATCTGATGCAAAAAAAATAATCAAAAAAACATTCGAGTTACATCGTTCATTAAAACAGGTTATTGTTGTAGATGAAGACATTGATCCAAATAACGCTGAATCTATTGAATACGCAATGGCAACAAGATTCCAAGCTGATAAGGATCTAATAATATTAAAAAATGTTCGTGGTTCTAGTCTAGATCCTTCAAGTGATCAAACAAAATTAAAAACGGCAAAAATGGGAATAGATGCAACAAGATCTCTTTTAAAGCGACCAGAAGGATTTGAGTTAGCGAAAATTCCAAAATTAGAAAAAATCAATCTAATAAATTATTTCTAATTATGTATCTTAATCACAACTGATTAAATTAAATTGGATGAAATTAATAATAATCTAGTGCAAAATAACTCTGAAAATTTCGCAATTAAAGCAAAAAGTCCTGAAGAGTCAAGTGCAGAGGTAATTGTTAGAATGTTTCCATCTGACGCAAATCCCGCCGGAAATGTATTTGGTGGTGAAATTTTAAAGCATATTGATATGGTTGCAGGTATTGTTGCTCAAAGACACTCTCAATCAAATGCAGTGACTGTTAGTATGGATAGTGTAAATTTCATAAAACCTGTTTTCGTAGGTAATGTTCTAAAATTAAACGCAAGAATAAACTATGTTCATAGTTCCTCAATGGAAATTGAAGTTAGAGCTGAAGCTGAAGATATTGTAACTGGAATTAGAACTGTTACTGGAACCGCTTTTGTAACTTTTGTTGCGTTAGACAAAAATGGCAAACCTAATCGTGCGCCGGAATTATTACTCAAAACTGACGAAGATATAAAAAAATTTGAGGAGGGAAAAATTAGGATGGAAGAAAGATTAAAACATCGTAAAAAATCAAAAACTTGAATATTATGGAATAGTTTAAGAATTAGGAAAGGATTGTTACTTTATGTCTGAAGAAAAATCAAATGAATGGAATTCACTTTGGCAAGAATATTCAAAATCACTTGAAAACTGGAAGATACTATTTAATCAAATCCAAAACGCAAGTAATGAAATGCAAGCCAAATTTAATGAAGTATGGGAAAAAGCTAGTAAAGAATCTAGTTCAGACACAATGAAATTATTTGGTGAAAATTGGCAAAAATCACTAAGTGACGTTGGAATGAAATCATTTAAAGAATTCGGAGAATCTTGGCAAAAAGCCCTAAATGATACTAATGCATTAGCATTCAAACAATTTGCTGAAAATTGGCAAAAAACACTCAGCTCATCTGGAATAGAACAAATGGAAGCATATGGGGAAATGATGAAAAAATTTTCTGAAACATGGAATAAGATGTGGCCTAAATTCAAATAATCTTTTTACATGTATGTGTAACTCTATATTTTATTTAAAAAAAATTGAATAATGATTGTGAATTTTTAGGGAATTCTTCTGGCGATTTTTTTTGAAAAACAATTTATGTAAAAATTTTTCTAAATGAATCTGAAAAATACCCCATTATCCTTGATTTGATTTCCAAGCTTCGTTGAATTTTTTTATAGCTTCTTGATATGCCTTGATTGAATCATCTCCAGAAGCTTTTTAGAAATTTTTCCCACTGTTCGTTAAATTTTTTAATTGAATTTATGTTGGTTTCTTTAAATATATTTTCAATCATGTTTGTTTGTTGTTTTATGTATTCTGGACCTATCTCTTGCCATGTATTTTCCCAACTCGAACTGACCTTTTTTAATAGTTCTGTATCTGATTCAAGTGCTCTTTGACATGCATCATGATACGTCATCAAAGTATCGTTTGTAGCTTTTTGCCATTGTGCAAGGGATTCTTTCCAAACACTTAAGGCAGAATTGTATTCCTTCCAGGCTTTTTCAAATTCTGGTTTCCTTGATGAATTTGTTTGATTTTTTGGTTTAGGAACTAATTTCTTTTCTGGCTTCTTTTTTAGACTAGATTTCTTATTTATAGCCATAAACTAGTTTATTATTAGTAGATGTTAAAGTTTTCAATTATTTCAAAGTATCAAAATAACAAATTTTCTAATTTTGTTTAAATTCTGAAGCCTTGCTAAAATTTGGGATATGTTTCTTGTCTTTATTTCTGAATAAATTATAATGATATTCACATAGATTTCTAGTTTCTTTAAATCCAATTTTTACTGATTGGGTGGCTTTAATCTTACACTCTGATATACTGCACTGCAATGTTTCTTGTAAATCTTATTTATTAATAAAAATTTAAAATAATATAATTACCATTAGTAAAAAATATGCTTAATTTACCATCAAAATTTGATAATAAATTTATTTTATTTCAATTAAACTCTCTGTCTATTAATACTAACTTTTTATGATTGTAAAATATTAAAAAATTATGTCTGAAGATGAAAAAGGAAAACAATTTTTAGAATTAATTGATAAACAAAACAATATTCAATGGAAGATAATAACAAAATTAAACTTGTTAGTTCAATCTAATTGGAATTCTTCACAATTACGACTAGAACTAGAATCGTTAATTGAAGAACATTCTAGAATAACGAAAGAACTAAACAGTTTAGATGATAATAATAAAATTCTATAATGCTGAATCTATCATTAATGCTATAAACAAGATTGTTAAATAGGGGCTTGAAAACTTGAACAAAGTCCAAGCTGCTTTCTCTTTGGGTTTTGCAATTACCCAAGCTGATAGTGTAATCATTAAAGCTCCTGATGCTATTGCAGTCCACAAGTAAATGGAGCCCACCATTGCTTTTCCATTATCTAATGTTAAAAAAAATGGTACGATTGAAAATAATACCATAACAAACGTTGACCCAGCGATAACTCTTACCGATGTCTTCTCGGATTGAACTGCTGTTAGCATTGGAATATTGACTTTATTGTAATCTTCTTTGAAATGTAAAGTTAAGGCCCAAATATGCATTGGAATCCAAATAAACACCAATCCAGCCATTGCCAAACCCATTGTCCATAAATCTGTCATAGTAACTGCTACCCATCCTATCATTGGGGGGGCTCCTCCACACAAGCCACCTAAAATAATATTAGTTCTAGAATTTCGTTTTAACAGATATGAATAAACAAGGACATTGTTTAGTAACCCAAATGCAATAAATGCAGTTGCCCAAAGTCCTTGTTCTAAAGTAGTGGTAAACGAAATTCCAAAAGCCAAGATTAATGAAATCGCAGCTAATGCTAATCCAAAATTTCTAGCTTTTTCTGCAGGGTAAATTCTTTTTGAAGGAAGTGGCCTATTTTTTGTTCTCTCCATTATTGCATCTATGTCTTTATCATGATAATTTGTCAAAGTATTTGCTGCAGCAGAACCTGCTGCAACAGAAAATAGCATCAATATCCAAGTAGCAGGAGAAATTTCTATATGATAAATATTTGAAGCAGTTAAAGTTGCTCCAAAAGCAGTGAAAACTAGTAAATACCAAATCTTTGGTTTTGTTAACTCATAATATACTGCAACACGTGATTCAGATTTCTGTTTTTGCAATATTATACACTACCCTTTGATGGCATATATGGCATTGCTTTTCCACGAGACTTCATTTCAATAAAAGATTCTGATGATTGTATTCCTTCAATACCACCAATTTTTTCAGACACCATTTTGTGCATCTGATCTAAAGATTTTGCATACATTGTTACTAAAATATCAAATCTGCCTGTAACCTCAGCAATTTCTCTTACTCCATCTATTTTAAATAATTCTTCTATTATATGATCTCGTTTTTTTGAATCCATGTTTATTCCTGTTAATGCCTTTATTTTGTAACCAAGTTCTGCGTCATTTACAACAATCGTAAAACGCTCAATTAATTTCAGTTTAACTAGACGTTTGATTCTAGAATATACTACTGATGAATTTACATTGATTTTTTTTGATAACCGTGGTACTGAAATTGACGCATCATTAGACAATTCTGATAGAATCTGTAAATCTAATTCATCTACCTTTGTCGTTTAAAACACCTGAAGCAATCTAGATTTCTGGAACTTATAAAGTTATTATTGAAAAAATTACAAAAAACAATCTAAATTTTACCTTTTTTGTAAAGCATCTCTGCCAACAAAACTGCTCCTTTGGCTGATCCCATTTTTTTATTGTGTGAAAATAGCATGTACTTTAAACCATGATCAAACAATGGTTCTTTTTCAACTCTTCCAATGGTTGTAGTCATACCGTCACCAATTCCACGTTCTAATCTTGGTTGAGGTCGAGTTGGATCTTCATGAAATGCATAGTATTTTTCAGGAGCCGATGGAAGACCTACTACAGTGCTTTCTTTGTTAGCGTCATCATATACTTGTTTGGCAATTTGCGAATCAATTTCTTTTTCAGTTTCTACAAAAACCGATTCAGTATGTCCATCGATTACTGGTACTCTGGTACAAGTAGAACTTACTCTTATGTTAGCATCCTCAATTTTTCCATTTTTTAATTTACCAAGAATCTTTCTAGTTTCAATTCTTACTTTTTCTTCTTCTTTTGCAATGTAAGGTATGATATTATCAGTAATATTCATTGCAGAAACTCCAGGAGCACGACCAGCGCCTGATATTGCTTGCATTGATGTCATCATTACTTTTTTTGCTCCATATTTTTCATATAATGGTTTTAAAGTAATTGCTAAACCTGTCGTTGTACAATTTGGAAGAGGTGCAACCCAACCTTTCCAATTTCTATTTTTCTTTTGAATTTCCAATAATTCCGATTGTTCATCATTAATACCTGGGATTAGAATGGGTACATCTTCTTCATAACGATAAGCAGAGCTCGTTGAAATTACTGGAAGTTCAGCTGCTATCTTTGTCTCAATTGCTCTTGCCGCATTTGATTCAACTGCAGAAAACACTAAATCTAATTGCGTCAAATCTAATTCATCAATATTTCTTACGGTCATCCCCTTGATGTACTCTGGAATTTCACCGTCTACTTCCCAAGATATTATACCACTATTAGGATCCCTTATTGCCTCCAAGAATTTTTTTCCTGCAGAACGTTCAGATGCTGCAATCTGTGTAACTTCAAACCAAGGATGATTGTGTAATGATAATACAAATTCTTGTCCTACAGAACCTGTGACCCCGACTATAGCTACTCGTTTTTTATCCACGATCTAAAAACCTTTTATTCAATTAATAATCGTTTTCTGAATTTAACCAAAACATACTATATTAGAGATGATTGTTTCAAATTATGAAGTCAAATCCCAACATTTTTGCGCATAAACCAGTACTGCATGGAGGACCCTTTTCAATTAGACATCCAAATTCAAAAATTTTAGATTTTAGCTCAAACATTAGCCCTATTGGAACTTCTCCACTTGTACGTAAAACCATAAAAAATCAATTAGATGCAATCCAAAACTATCCTGATCCGGAATCTATTCAACTTAGAAAAAACCTTCAAAAATATACTAAAATCCACTTCTCTCAAATTGTAGCGGGAAATGGTGCAACAGAAATAATTTATAATTTCTGTCAAGCATTTTTATTAAAAAAAACACCAGTTTTAATTCCAATTCCAACGTTTGAAGAATATGAAGCAGCAGCAAAACTTGCAAATGCAAAAGTTTCATTTTTTAAAACAATGGATTTGACAAAAGATGTTGATAATTTTATTGATAAATTTCCAATTAATGGTTGCATATTCATTTGTAATCCAAATAATCCAACTGGTAATCTAATCTCAAAAAAAACTTTACAAAAAATAATTATATCTGCTAATAAAAAAAATACTCTAGTTTTTGTTGATGAATGTTTTATAGAACTTGTACCTGATCACGATGAATCAATTATTAAATTTATTTCTAAATACAACAATTTGTTTGTTTTACGTTCATTAACAAAATCATTCGCACTTGCTGGTCTAAGAATAGGCTATGGTTTAGGATCAAAACAAATGATTTCAATTCTAAATAATATTAAAATTCCTTGGAATGTTTCAGGATTAGCACAACATGCAGCATCTACTGCAATTCAACATTCCTTTTATTTAGATAAAGTGAAAAAAATCATTAAAAAGGAATCATCTTATCTTATTAATAATATTTCTAAAATACCATCTTTTCAATGCAATCCAACTTCAACCAATTTTATTCTAATAAAAACAAAAATAAAATCAACTTCATTACAAAAAAAATTACTCAAAAAGAAAATTCTAATTCGTGATTGTAGTACATTTCGTGGATTAAATGATAATTATATTCGAATTGCAGTAAAAACAAGAAAAGAAAATAAAAAATTAATCAAAGCTTTTGAGAAATTATGAAATCGTTAATGATACAAGGAACATCATCAGGAGCAGGTAAAACTACTCTAGTTACGGCATTATGCAGAATTTTCTCAGATAAAGGATTCTCTGTAGCACCTTTTAAGGCTCAAAATATGTCAAACTATGCTTACAAAACAAATGATTTTGAAATATCTAGAGCTCAGGCTATACAAGGAATTGCTGCTAGATGTGAAATTACTCATGATCTAAATCCGATTCTTCTAAAACCATTGGGAAATTATTACAGCAACGTTTACCTCAATGGAAAATTATTTAGAAAAATGCATGCAACAGAGTATTACCAAAAATTTGTACGCACTCAAGGATTAAAAATTGCTACAAAATCACTTGAATCACTCAAAAAAAAATATGATCTTATTATTTTAGAAGGAGCTGGATTGCCCGTCGAAATTAATTTAGGGAAATTTGATATAGCAAATATGAGAATGGCAAAAATAGCAAATTCTTCGGTATTATTAATTACAGATATTGATAGAGGAGGATCATTTGCTAGCATTGTAGGAACTCTATCTCTTTTAGATAAAAACTACAAAAGATTAGTCAAAGGTTTTGTGATTAATAAATTTCGAGGAGATATCAAAATTCTTAAACCAGGACTTCGAGCAATTAAAGAAAAAACAAAACGTTCTGTTTTAGGAGTAATACCAATGATCAACTTAGATTTACCTGAAGAAGATTCATTGAGTGGAAAAGCAAAGAATATAGCTTGGAATAACAAGACTTTAGATAAAATAGATAGAGAAATTAACAAGTTAAGTAAAGTAGTAAATTCAAATATTAATATTAAAAAAATTGAAGAGATGATAACTTGATAATTGAATCAATCTTACTAGTATTTTTTGCACTTGCATTAGATCTCGTAATTGGTGATCCAAAAAATAAATTGCATCCAACTGCATGGATTGGTATTTTGATTGCAAGATTGACTCCATGTGCAAAATCTTCCTCAAAAAATTTAGAAAAACTTGGTGGCATTTTTATTATTTTGATCCCCTGCGGAATTGTTGTATTCCTGATGATTTTGTTGGATTTTGGGATTAACATGATTACACCAGATTACATTTCCCTTATTGTTTTTGTTATTGTAGGTGGCATCTTAATGAAAACAACTATAGCTATCAAGGGAATGGAAAAACATGCACTTGCTGTAGCTAAATCTATTGAACAAAATGACATCACTGGTGCACGAGATAATCTTTCTATGATTGTAAAGAGAAATACAAAAAATCTAGACAAAAATCATATTATTTCAGGAGTTCTTGAGAGTATCAGTGAAAATACTGTTGACGGTGTAACCGCTCCTCTTTTCTATTTTGCAATTTTTAATTTACCGGGAGCATTTGCTTACCGCGTAATTAATACCGCTGATTCTATGATTGGATATAAAACAAATTTTTTTAAGAATATTGGATGGTTTGGAGCAAACTGTGACAAAATTTTGAATTATATTCCATCTAGATTAACTGGATTTCTTATGATATTTAGTGCTATGATTCTTGGATACAATTGGAAAAAATCATATGAAATAATGATTCGTGATGGAAATAAAACTGAAAGTCCTAATGCCGGCTATCCTATGGCAGCAGCAGCGGGAGCATTAGGAGTAAAATTTGAAAAAATTGATCATTACTCACTAGGCGACGAAAGTATTTCATTTACCACAAATCACATAAAATCAGCTATCTCAATAATGAAAATCACTTCAATAATATTTTGTATAATTATTGTTGTTCCAGTTATTTTATTTTTATCTTTTTTAGGATTGTGGATCCATGTTTAGAGAAATCGGTTCTGTTTTTTCTTTTCTAACCATTATCCCAATTGGTAATTCAAATTTAGAAACTATTGCAAAATACATGTATGTCTTTCCAATTGTTGGAGTTGTAATTGGGCTAATTATTGGCTTCATAGGATTTGGATTATCTCTATTTTTAGATCCTTTGATAGTTAGTTTGTTAGTTGTTACTTCATTTACAATAATTACTGGGATACATCACCTTGATGGTTTGGCAGATTTTGCTGATGGTCTGATGGTAAAAGGAACAAAAGAAAAGAAACTTGCGGCAATGAAAGATCTTTCAACTGGTTCAGCAGGAATTGTTGCAATTGTATTGTATATTGTGGGATTGATAATAATCATTTCAAAATCTACAGGATATCAATTATTCCTGTCAATTTTACTCAGTGAGATTTTTGCAAAATTTTCAATGGTTTTGATGGCAAGTATTGGGAAATCTGCATCTTTAGGCTCAAATTCACCATTTGTTGAGCTTATGAAAAATAAACAAAAATTGGCATTCGCTTCTGCAATAACTCTAATTCCATTGGTTGTTCTTGGTGGTGCAACTGGTCTACTCGTATTTGGAGTGGGTGTAGCATTAACCATATTCCTAGTTATTTTGACTTCTAAAAGTTTTGGAGGAATTACAGGAGATGTATTAGGAACAACAAACGAATTAACTCGACTGACTTCTCTTCTGATCTTTGTTTCAATATGATTGGCATCATAATGGCTGGTGGTAAAGGAAGTCGAATGAATTTATCTGGAGAAAAACTACTTTTAAAATACAAAAAACCGGTAATTCTTCATGTCGTTGATGCATTAGTAACTTCTAAATGCTTTTCAAAAATATTAGCAATTACCAGTTCTAATTCTCCAAAAACAAAAAAACTTTTGGAGGAAAACAATATTGAACTCTATGACACTCCTGGTGATAGTTATGTTAAAGATCTCAATATTGTTCTTAGATCATTAAATGATTTTGTACTAATTACTTCTGCTGATATGCCATTTTTAGATGGAGATATTATTCAAAAGATTGTAAATCTATGTAATCCAAAAAATACCTGGACTACAATTCTAGTTACCAAAGAATTTCTTAAATCATTGTACCTTTCATCTGATTTTGAAATAAACTTTGAAAATCAACCATGTTGTTATACTGGAATTTCGTTGGTAAATACAAAGAATATTTTCAATTTTGAAAATATATCCGAGAATTTTATTGTAATTGATGATAAAAGAATTGCTTTTAATCTAAACACAAAACAAGATTATGATTTACTCCGCACTGCCTGAAATTTTTCCATTAATCTTTGCTTTTGACCCAGTTGGTTCGGCAATATTGTTTCCGCAGGAATTACAGACAACAAATTGTGATGCATGAGAATATACTACTTGTAACTCACCACATTCATTACAATTGACTTTCTGGAATTTACTCGCTGGCTTTGGAATTTCAATATGATCTTTTTTCATGCTGCCACCAACTCAAATTTCTTAATTCTAATGCCTGGTTTATTGTATTTCTTTTTGCACACAGTACATGTCATTATTGGAGTGACTTTCTTTGTAACTTTTGCAGGTTTGGCAAGTTTTGGGAATTTTTGTCCACCATACCCTCTTTTACGTTCTGCATGCCTACGTTCTCCTCTTGCAGATCCACGTCTTTTCCCAGCCTTGTAGATTGAAACCTTTTGTTCCGTATGTGTTTTACATTTAGCACAATACTTACGGATAACCTTGGGTATGTTCATATCAAAAAAACCGCTTCAACGGTAATTTAAGCATTGAATCTATAATAGGTGCAAAGTACAATAAAATTTGTGACTTCGAGCCTAGCACATTCGATTTCTTCATTAAATGCTGTGGCAATGGGTGACAAAAAGGCAGATCTTGTTCTAAAAAACTGTTCTTTGTTATCAGTTTACACCAAAGAAATTATTCCGAAAATTCAGATCGCAATAATTAATGATAGAATTGCATATGTTGGTCCAGACGCAGAACATACAGTTGGAGCGAAGACAATCAATATTGATGTCAACGGAAAATATGTTGGACCTGGTTTTGCAGACCCTCATTTACACATTGACCAATTTGTACTTCCTTCTGAATTTGCAAAAAAATCTCTTTTATGCGGAGTGACATCACTTTTCTCCGATCCAATAGATATTGTCAGTGTATCCGGTTATAAAGGATTCCTAGAATTTCTAAAACTCGGTGAAGATTTACCTATTAGAATATTCCAAGTTGTTCCGGGGGGACTCCCTGTAGATGGGAAATTTAGTAATAGTAAAACCCTATCAACATCACAAGAAAAATCAGCAATTAAACATCAACATGTATTAGGACTAGGAGAAGTTTTTTCATGGACTAAGGTAATCCTCAGAGATCCTAAAATAATGAAATCTCTATCTACAATGTTAGATCAAGATTGTGTAATTAATGGTCACACTGCTGGTATCAGTGAAAAAAAACTCAATGCGTATATCGCGTCAGGTATTCTGTCATGTCACGAACCTATCAACTTTGATCAAGTTTTAGAAAGATTACGGTTGGGAATGTGGATTATGATAAGAGAAGGTTCTATTAGACGTGACTTGAAAGAAATCATTTCCAAGGTAATATCTCAAAGAATAAATCTTGATAGACTTATGTTTTGTTCTGATGGACTTAGTCCTTCAGATATCACAAAATATGGTCATATTGATCATTGTGTTAGAGAATCAATTAAACTTGGAATAAAACCAATAGATGCTGTTTCAATGGCTTCAAAAAATTGCTTTGATTACTACAATATGAATAAAGATCTGGGTGGAATTGCACCCGGAAAATTGGCTGATATCTTAATTTTTGATGACCTGAATTCAATGAAACCTAGTAAAGTCTTTGTAGGTGGAAAGCTAGTTGTTTCAAATGGAAGTCTAGTTGCCCCCGTAAAGAAAAAAACAATACCTCAATGGATTAAAAATACAGTAAAACTAAAAAAATTCATTTCCAAAGACTTTGCTATTTCATCAAAAAAGAAAAATGTTATAGCAAATACTATTTTTATGCAAACTGAAATTATTACAAAAATAGGTTCTATAGAACTTAATACCAACGAGGGAAATGTTTCAGCCTCTCTAGATGATGATGTATGGAAAGTTGCAGCCTTTGATAGAATTCATGGAACCAATAGACATGCTATAGGTTTTCTTGAAAATTTTGGGGCTGATATAGGCGCATTTGCATCAACTTGGAGTTTTCATGAAAATGATCTGATTGTAATTGGTTCTAATGATTCTGATATGGCCCTTGCTGCAAATACTCTTTTAAAAAATCAAGGTGGTCTTGTTGTTGTAAAATCAGGTAAAATTATTGCATCATTACCGTTACAGTTTGCAGGAATTATTTCAACTGATACTTTTGAAAATACTTCTTCAAATTTTGAACAAGTTAATAATTATATTATAGATTCAGGTTGTAAATTTACAAGACCCTATCTAATTCCATTGTTCTTGCCTTTTCTTGCTCTTCCGTCAATTCGTATACTTTCAGGAGGAATTGTAGACATTAAGAGACGATCTTACATTGAATCCAATCAACTAAGTAATGTTAAAAAGGGGGATCCAGTGGATTGTAGCTTATCTAGATGGCATCAATTCAACAAACACCTAATGGACCAGTTTTAGTTCTAAAAGAGAGTGCATTACAACAAAAAGGTAAAGATGCACAACACAACAACATAGCGGCTGCCAAACTAGTTGCAGAATTAGTCCGCAGTAGTTTAGGTCCAAGAGGTCTTGATAAAATGCTAGTTGATTCACTAGGTGATGTTACTATTACAAATGACGGTGCAACCATCTTAAAAGAAATTGATGTTCAACATCCAGCTGCCAAAATGATTGTAGAAATTGCAAAAACAGTTGATAATGAAGTAGGTGATGGTACTACATCATCAGTAGTTTTTGGAGGCGCGCTTCTAGCTAGGGCCGAGGATCTTCTAAAAAAAGATGTTCATTCATCAGTAATTATAGAAGGATATCAGGCAGCAGCTGAAAAGACCCTAGAAATTTACTCTGAAATGGCCAAAAAAATTAATCCTGATGATCGAGATACACTTCTTAAGATTGCCAAAACCAGTATGCAATCAAAATTGATATCTGAAGATAGCAACATTCTTTCAAAAATTGTAGTTGATGCAATCTTAATGGTTGCCACAAAAAAAGCAGAAACATATTCTGTTGACCTTGAAAATATTAAAGTAGAAAAAAAGCCTGGAGGTTCTATTACAGACACTCAAATTATCAAGGGTATTGTATTGGATAAAGAAATTACTCACAGTGGTATGCCAACAAAAATTGAAAAACCAAAAATTGCACTTCTAAATTCTGCACTGGAAATTGAAAAAACTGAAATGAGTTCTGAAATACGAATTACTGATCCTACACAAATGCAAATGTTTCTAGAAGAAGAAAACCGAATGCTCAAAACAATGGTTGACAAACTTCACAGCGTTGGAGCTAATGTACTAATTTGTCAAAAAGGAATTGATGATATTGCACAACATTATTTAGCAAAATATGGTATTATGGCAGTTCGTCGTGTTAAAGAAAGTGACATGATAAAACTTGGAAAAGCTACAGGTGGACGTGTCACATCTAATCTTGATGATCTTACAGAACATGATCTTGGTACTGCAGATTTAGCTCATCAGAAGAAAGTTGAATCTGATAAATGGGTGTTTATTGAAGGATGCAAAAATCCACAATCTGTAACTTTACTTATTCGAGGTGGTTCACAGAGAGTTATCGACGAAGTTGACCGTTCAATTCATGATTCTCTTATGGTAGTAAAAGATGTGATTGAAAAACCAGAAATTGTTGCAGGGGGAGGAGCACCAGAGTCATATGCTGCAGTCTAGACTTAAGGAATGGGCAGATAGCTTTGATGGTAGAGAGCAACTTGCAATTAAAAAATATGCTGAAGCACTAGAAATCATTCCACTAACAATAGCAGAAAATGCTGGAATGGATCCTATTGATACAATGGCTACACTTAGAGCAAAACAAAATCAAGGACGAAAATGGACAGGGATTGATGCAAGAAATACCATAATTGCAGATATGTTTGCTATTGATGTTGTAGAACCTCTTGCAGTAAAAGAACAGATAATAAAATCTGCAACTGAGGCTGCATGCATGATTCTTAGAATTGATGATGTTATTGCGGTTTCTGGTGCACCTGGCAGATAAAAATTTAAAAGTATTGGGACTTGGGCAGAATCATATTAAAAAATAAATGTTAGTTCCTTGCGTTGTCTAATACATCTTCCTGCCAGTATTGCTTTGTTTACAAAAATAGACTGGAATATCAAATTCATATGGGAATAATGGGAATTTTTCCCATTATGCTGATTTTTAATTCAAAAATCACTGAATTTTAGAGCACATTTAGGCATGAATATATATTTATATGCGT
The DNA here is from genome assembly GCA_963825095.1 of uncultured Nitrosopumilaceae archaeon. Taxonomy (GTDB): domain Archaea; phylum Thermoproteota; class Nitrososphaeria; order Nitrososphaerales; family Nitrosopumilaceae; genus Nitrosarchaeum. The sequence continues at coordinate 43,302 of CAWGRV010000014.1, read as the reverse complement.
TTCCAGTGCAACTGTTTCTATATCCATGCCAAATTGGATAAAATAATCAACAAAGTAGAAGAGAAACATCTGATAATGGGACATCCAACAAACTCCACTAAATCCTTTCAATTACGATTTTTATCAAGTGTACATAATGGGATTTTTAGGCTTAATGAGTAAAACTCCAGAATCTAAAGACGTCTTTGGCATTTACGAACAAAACATCAATAGCAGCTTTGCTATTATTAATCGAGTACCAAAACACCACTAATCCATCACGTACATGCAACAATTCATCCAAACTTGTGAAAATACAATGAAATCTGTAATACTGTACAAAAAGAAATTGTAACCAAGTAATTAGATAAAACTTAAGCAATCCCATTTTTATAAAATCATTATTGTATAGATTGGGAATAGATCTAGGTGGAACTAAAACAGAAGCAATTCTACTAGATGAACAATCTTAAAATCATTCAAAGAAAAAGAGTTCCAACACCTCAAAATGATTATCAACAAATCATTAATACAATTAATTCACTTGTCACGAAATCTTTTAGAAACTATTGAGGAATACTACAATAGGAATTTGTACTCCAGGTGCAATTTCAAAAAAAACTGGCTTGATAAAAAATAGTAATACTCAATGTCTTATTGGGAAACCACTCATAAAGGATTTAGAAAATAGCTTAGATACAAAAATCTCTATGGAGAATGACGCAAATTGTTTTGCAGATAGCTGAGGCAACATTTGGTGCTGCAAGGGAGTTTGGTGTTGTTTTTGGGGTAATAATGGGTACTGGAGTAGGAGGTGGGATAGTTATTAATGGAAAAATTCATCATGGTAGAACCAACATTGCCGGAGAATGGGGACACCACACATTATATCAAAATGGAAATAATTGTTACTGTGGAAAAAAAGGATGTGTTGAGACATACATTAGTGGTCCTGCACTAGAAAAACGATGGCAAGAACTAACTGGCAAATCACAAAGCATGCATGAAATTCTGAAGGATACAACAAATTTAAAGACAAAACAATGGAAGGATGAGTTTCTGAATAACTTTGGATTTGGATTAGCAAATGTAATTGATATTTTAGATCCAGATGTTATTGTTTTGGGAGGTGGGTTATCTAATATTGATTTTTTATATACTGATGGAAAAAATTCAGTGTATCACAAAGTTTTTTCAGATATAATTGATACGCCAATTCTAAAGAACAAATTAGGTGATTCCGCAGGAGTATTTGGTGCGGCATTATTGTAAGATCTAATATGGTTAATTCATTTAGGAAATAATACATTAATTTAAAATTTGAATCGTTAAATATTTTATCTTAAATTGATTTATTTTTAGAGTAAATCATATTTTTTTATAATTTGCCATTTTTCAATATCAGGAGAAAACCTTTGTATTCCAAGTTTATTTATTGTAAATTCATTTTTAATTTTTAATTCATTTATTATTTTAGTTTTTTCTTCTGGTGACAAGATTTTATAAATTAGGCTGATATGTGGCTTAAATTCATATTTTGAAATATTTTTAAAATGTTCTTTAAGATTCTCGTGAATTGTTTTGAATTGTTTATTCATCCCCAATTCTATGTATACGGTCTTCCATAATTCCTCTGATTGCAAAATTTCTGATTTTTTAACTATGAAAGATCTACAATTCCAAGAAATTTCTTTGACAACACGGTCGACATACTCTATTTTTGAATTTATCAATCCATAAACGGTAACATGAGGTTCAAATTTTGGAGCATGATATTTCTCAGCAATTTCATCAATGATTTTTTTTAGATAATTGTTATCCTCGTTAGAAAATGTAAGCCAAATTGCATGCATTGTCATTCAAATCTTACTTTGGACAACCTTCCATCTTTGCAATAAAATAGCCATTTGTCATAATTTCTATTTCAATCTCCTCAGAAACAGACTGTGTGTGACAAAATCTGCATTCTTTTGCAGTTATTATGGAATCTTTTTCACCTATGCTCTGTAACCATTCTTTTGCAAATGATATAGCTTTTTCTAAATCATTTTTGTCAGTTATGACATCAAAATGCAAGGTATTTCCATTTTTTCCTTTAACATATGTATCAAATACATGAAAATCCATAGACTTTTAAAAAATCTTGATTATTAATTGATTTCTTTTAAAATAATTTTGTAGAATCAATATCAGAGCCTATGCACATATCACTAAATTCTTCTGGATTTAGAGAATAACATACTTTTGGTTCAAACTGAATAACCTTGATTTCTTTTTTCTCACTAAGTTTTTTTATTTTTTCTGATGAATTTTTTTCCAATGTTTTTTTAATAATTGATTTTATAATTTCTGATTTCATCAATTCATTTTCTATATAACTTACAATTCCACGAAATTGAAATCCCTTCAAATCTTCTTTGTTGAAAACAGAGATAGTAACCCATGGATTTGTCTGAATATTTTTGTAAGATTTATGTTTAAAAAAATCAAGCCAATATATCACATCTTCATCAACTCTGAAAAAAATTCTGGGCGAAACATTTGGCAAATTGTTTACTCCCATTGTTCCTACTGCAAAAATTCCTTGTTCTTCAATGAATTCTTTGATGTCATTTGGAATTTTTACCATAAACTACGTAAGTATGATTTGTCTTATAGTCTTTTAAAACCAGGATAAGAATAATTTACATTTTTTGGAATCAAAAGTAATTTACCTTAAAAGAAAATCATTCTAGTGTTCCTAACTTTTACCAATAATTCCTATCTAGAATGAAATAATGGCTTCATATAATATTTAGATAAAATCTAATCACCGATTTTCCATCCACGTTTTTCTAACATTTTTGAAACAGCAGGTGTCACACAAACTGGTTTGTCACTATGATTCTTTGTTAATATCCATCCCTGTGTACAAGTTACATCTTTTTGTTTAATTCCATTTTTAATTTGTACTAGTGGTGGCATTTCCTTATGAAAAATAGGAATAGATTCACCTTCCATCAATAATTTTTCTATATTTTTATCCCAAGTATCCTGTGTGGAGATATCATTTTTTACCTCCATATCGTAATCATCGTGCATTTTTTGTTGCATACTTCCTATCTCCGATGCCATCAGTCTGATTTGATTGTGTATTTGTGATTCATCATAAAATCCATGAGGACATTCTATGATCTGATATAACATATCAGTTTTAATTTTGCGAGCAAAGACTTCAATTATATCAAAATGCCCTTGTTCATGATTAAGTAATTTTAGATTATTTCTTTGAGTATAATTTACCCAAGATGACTCTGTGTCAAACATTCCTATGGCATTGATATCAATAATTTGGATTTGGCAGATTACTGAATCAACTTTTGTGAAATTGTAATTAAGTAATTTTGAGTCTCCCCACGTGAAAGCTAAATCAAATTTGTCTGGTATCTTAAAATCCTCAGGATAACGTCCTACATCACCTTGAAAATCATCCCAAGTTCACTTTCGATTTTCAGACCATGGAATGTATTTATCAGCAAATACGATATTTACTCCAAGAAAAACGATGAATAAAATCAAAATCAATTTCATGAATCATCATTTGTCTTAGATTAGATAAAGAGTTTTCAACCTTTTATACTGGAATAAATTTTCTATATCGCTTCATGTTTTTACTCATAATAGAGGATTTCCCTTTTTATTGTGGTTCAATTGTTGCAGGTGGTTTACTTGAAATTACATATGTAACCCATGTTACATCTTCAATTTCATTTGTAATCCTATTACTAATTTTTTCTAGTAATCCATGTGGTAATCTAGTCCAATCTGCTGTCATCGCGTCAACAGAATCTACTACTCTGATCATTACAATATTTCCATATTTTCTTTCATCTCCAACCACCCCTACTGCTTTATCATCACCTACGGCTGCATATGCCTGCCACACTTTACTGTAAAAATCGGCTGCAATTAACTCGTCTTCAACTATTTTACTTGCTATTTTTGATATCTGAAGTTTTGTGGGTGTAACTTCACCAATAATTCTTACGGCTAATCCTGGTCCTGGAAATGGATGTCGCATGTACAGTTTTTCTGGAACTCCTAAAATTTTAGCAATTTTTCTTACCTCATCTTTGTATAGATCACGTAATGGTTCCAGTATTTCTAAATCAAGCCAATCTGGAAGTCCTCCTACATTATGATGAGATTTTATGACAGCTGCTGGACCTTTTGAAACTCCACTTTCTATTACATCTGGATACAACGTACCCTGTGCAAGCCATTTGAATGGTCCATTCTTTTTAGCAAATTCAGTAAAAACATGAATAAATTCTTCCCCGACAATCATTCTTTTTTTCTCTGGATCCTCTATACCCTTCAACTTGTCCAAAAAAACTTGAATCAGCATCTACAGATGCAAAGTTTACATGAAAATTATTTTTGAACATATCTTCAATTTCACTCTCTTCATTTAACCGCAAAAGACCATTATTTACAAAAACACATTTTTGTCTATTGCCAATAGCCTTATGAATCAGCAAAGCTGCCACCGTTGAATCTATGCCACCACTGACACCACACAAGACATTTCCTTCAATTTTTGAAATTTTTTCTACTGCATTTTCAATAAATCCTTCCATAGTCCAATCTTGTTTAGCCCTGCAAACTTTCAAAACAAAATTCTTGAGAATTTCTGTTCCTTGTTCTGTATGAACAACTTCCGGATGAAACTGAATACCATAAATTGATTTTTCGTATGAGGCAATAGCTGCAGCTTTTGCTCTTTCAGTATGTCCAATTACTCTAAATCCAGGTGGAATTTGTTCAGCTTCATCACCATGACTCATCCATGCTCTGACTGATTCACCAATCCCATTTAGAAGATCCTCATTCCTGTCAATTGTTAATAATGATGAACCATATTCCTTGTTAGCTCTTTTCACTTTACCCCCAAATTTGTTTACAATTAATTGATGTCCATAACAAATTCCTAATATTGGTAAATTCATATCATAAATTTTATTTTCTGGTTCGGGCGCACCTAAATTATACACACTTGATGGCCCTCCAGAAAAAATTATACCTTTAGGATTATGTTTTTCTAATTCCTCAAAACTAATATCAAATGGAACAAGCTCAGCATATACAGAAAATTCTCTAATTCTTCTACAAATCAAATGACTGTATTGTGATCCAAAATCCAAAACAACAATTTTATCCATAAAATCACTTGTTGATGTTTTCGAGCATACGCGTAAGTGACCATCCCACCGTGTTGATTATTTCATTCACACGTTCTTTTTGTCTGTAATTCTTAATGATTATTTCTCTAATATCAGAACCATTTTTATTAATTATGTAATTAATTACTGATTCTTTTTGTAATCTTCCACTCTCTGCTTCCACAGCATCTTTTCGCTTCATTTCTCCAAGAATTCTGTCTAGAAAGAATGATTTGAAGGGTGGAATATCAGAGTTTACTTCCAAATTATCTTCTAAAACTATTGAAACTTGATCGGATGTGATGTAGGCATTTGCAATGACCTTTCCGTCATTACCTCTTGTTATAGGAATTGAACTTTCAAATTTCTTAGTAGATGCAGTTACATTTTTTGGCTGTACCTCCAAATCTTTTTCTTTATTGAGAACAGAAGCCTTTGTAAAACTTGATTCTTTTAATGCTAAATCTAAAATTGTCAGATTTTTTTCTAACATCTGTATGGCATTTTGGTGCTTATCAATTTGCTCGATCAAATTATCTTTCAAGGCAATAATATCACGTATTTGCTCCTCTGAGAACTTCATAATTTCTTTTATAGGAATATGGGTATTAAATGCATTCTAGGTAATTATGATATCTAGTTCTCTATAAGATATCTTTTCAAATCCTGTGATTGGTGATGATGTGGTAAATAATTGCGATCTTGTTTTTTGTGCTAACCATTCTAACAATGACTTTCCTTTCCTTAATTTTTTTAATTTGATTTTTCTATCCTTAGTCTTTGTACGAGATTGCCTCCCAATTTTTTTTCCAAAATCCATTCCAAATAAGATAATTTTTTTTGCTTCAAAATAACTTGCAAGAAAAACAGCTCTATCTCCATCAGTAAAACCTCCAAAATTTTGTATATTCTTAAATGATTTTACTTGAGTAGTACCGATACAATTTTTAAAATTCTCTACAAAACATAATTTTGATATATTATCTCCATGTGCATGAACAACAAAAATTGAATTTGTTTTTCCAACTCTTATCAATGAATCCTTATCTCCATCCAAATCTGTAACAACTATGTCCGGTTTAATTCCATTATCAACCAAGGATTTTAATGCACTATCTGCAACTATTTTCAATGTCGTTTTAAAATTTTTCAATACTGGAATTGCTATAGACAAAGATGGGCCTGTCCCTATTATGAAAACTGTTTTCCCTTTTATCAACTTTTTAATTTTTTTAACTGAAATAGGTTTTATTAAAATAGAATTTAAAATAATTGCAGATTCTGCATCTTGTTTTTCATTAAATTTGAATTCCTCTAAGATCTCCTGATATTTTTTATTCCAACCTGAAATCGTCATATGACTCAAATTGGTCTGGTTTATGATAAACTATGTGACTAATCTTGGGAGTGTGAGTGTAGGAGGAAAAAATCCCATCCGAATAATGGGAATTTTAAATACTAGTCTTGAATCTTTTTACAAAAAATCAATAAAAACAACAAAACAACAAATTACAAACACAGTAAAATCCATGGAAATTGATGGTGCCGATTTTATTGATGTTGGAGGAATGTCAACTGCACCATATTTATCTACGTCAGTATCTGAAAAAGTAGAATCTGAAGAATTCTAAATGCAATTAAAATTATTCAAAAATGTTTCTAATCTTCCAATATCTGTCGATACATGTAGATCTAATGTTGCAAGAGTAGCATTAGAACATGGTGTTGAAATAATCAATGATATTTCTGGATTAAAATATGATGATAAAATGATTGATGTCATTAAAGAATACAGACCATCACTTATTTTATGTGCATTTAATTCTAAACCTGTTTATGGTAATTATGTTACATCAGCTAAAAATCTTTTAAAAGAAAGCATAACAATTGCCAGAACCGCTGGTATTCCGCCAAATAAAATTGTTATAGATCCGGCCATTGGTTTTTTTAGAAAATCTGGCAAAGGACACTTTTTTTACAAAAATTAAATTCTGATTGGTTGGAAAGAGATATTTTTATTATTAAAAATTTAAAATCAATTAAGCAAAAATATCCAATTCTTATTTCTGTTTCTAACAAATCCTTTATAGGAAAACTTTTGGGAAAGAAAAATTCCGCAGATCGATTATATGGATCGCTTGCTGCAGAAGTCGTATCGCTGTTCTTAATGGTGCAGATATAATTCGTACTCATAATGTAACAGAAACAAAAGATGCAATCACGATCGCATCAAACCTGTCTGGAAAACACAAAAAGGCTTATAATCCATCTTTCACTTTCTTCACAAGGTTTCATTGGAATTCAAGGAAGGATTAACTTTTGATGATGTTCTTTTGTTCCCAAATATTCTGATATTACTAGCCGTTCTCAAACTAATCTAACAACAAAGTTATCACATAATATTTCACTTAACATTCCATTTGTTAGTGCAAATATGGATACTGTAACTGAATCTGCTATGGCAGTTGCAATGGCACGTGAAGGTGGAATAGGAATTATACACAGATTTCTTGACTATTTAAGAACAAGCAAACGAGGTTCTCAAAGTAAAACGTTCAGGCAGTGTGATAATTGAAAATCCGTATACTATAATCCTGACACAAACAGTTCATGAAGCAATAAATCTATGCGAGGAAAAAGAAGTTTCAGGATCTTTTGTGACTGATAATCAAGGTCAACTTGGTTGGAATATTGACATGAAGAGATATTGTGATGCTTGAAAAGATGAAAATAAATCTGATCAAAGATGTTATGACAAGTGATGTTGTTACAGCAAAATCTGGAATATCCATAGTTGAAGCAAAAGAAAATTTTGCAAAAACAGAATTGAAAAATTACCTCTTTTAGATGAACGTGGACATGTCAAAGGATCTAATCACAAGTAAAGATATCATCAATACTGAAAATTATCCTAATCCGCATCAAAAGATAAGAAAGGAAGACCATTAGTTGGGGCTGCAGTAGGTGTGAAGGGAGATTTTATGGAAAGAACAGAAGCACTACTAGATGCAGGTGCTAGATGTAATAGTGGTAGATATTGCACATGGACATAGTGAAAATGCAATTAATACAGTTCGTTAATATAAAAAAGCATTTCCAAACTGTGAATTAATTGCTGGAAATGTTGCAACTGCTCAAGGTACTGAGGATCTAATCAAAGCTGGTGTAGATGCAGTAAAGGTTGGTGTTGGTTCTGGTTCAATATGTATCACTAGAGTAATTACTGGTTCTGGAGTACCACAATTAACAGCTGTAATGGATTGTGCACAAGTTGGAAAAGATTATGATATTCCAATAATATCTGATGGAGGAGTAAGAACTTCAGGTGATGCTACTAAAGCACTTGCTGCAGGTGCATCTACTAGTAATGGTAGGAAGTATGTTGGGAGGAACAGATGAAAGCCCTGGATCATGTTTGACAAAAAATGGTAAACGATACAAAATTTATCAGAGGTATGGCATCATTTTATGCAGCTTTGGAAGAAAGAGTCAAAAGAAACTAGTTACTGCTTCATTTGATGAAGATCTTAATGATTATGTTGCAGAAGGTGTTGAAGCAATGGTTCCATACAAAGGAACTGTAACTGATATTATAAAACAATTAACTGGTGGTGTACGTTCTGGATTGAGTTATTGTGGAGCAAACACAATTCCACAAATGCAAGAAAATGCAGAATTTATAAAAATGTCAAGGGCTGGATATGCTGAAAGTCAACCACATGATGTATCTTTGATGTAGTTAATTTTTTAAGCAGTATCTCAAATCATTCTTTTGTGTTATCAAAGAGAACTATTATTGGAATTATTATAGGAGGAATTATTATTGCACTTGGAATCGTTTCTCTAATTTCTGATATTGGTTTGAAAACAATGCAAGTTAATGAAACATTTGCAGTAGGAGAAACTACTTCATATCACATTCCATGCAAGTGAACATGCACAACAACATATGAAGATAACAGGAGACAAATTTGATCTTAAATTATCTAGTCCTGGTGATGGTCTTCAAATACCAAGAACATCATATGCTAAAGAAACCACTTTAGATTGGACCTATAGCAAAGATGGAATAACTGTAATAAATCTTCAAAATACTGGTTCTTCTGAATTAAAAGTAGAAGCAGCATTAGAGGTAACAGCTGAATCCCATATGGTTTCCATTTCATATGATGGTTATTATTTCGGGTATGGTAATTGTTGGATTTAGTATGGGCTTTACCCTAAGAAAGCCAAAAGGATTCTAGTTTAATTTTGCTGAAGGATAAGATCCTAAGATTTTCATAAATAATGTTTCGTGATTAATTTTTTCTAACATCTTCTGCAATTCTTGGATTTCTTGCATGACCTTCAAAATCTACATAGAAATTGTATTCCCAAGTATTTGTTTTGGTAGGTCGTGACTCAATTTTTGTTAAATTGACATTATAGTTATGAAAATTTTCTATGATCCTGTGAAGAGAACCAGGTTCATGTTTTATGGAAAAAATTATTGATGTCTTGTCTTTTTCAGTTTCTTCCTTGTTGCTTTTTGCTAATACCAAGAATCTAGTATAGTTATTCAAATTATTTGCAATACCTTCTAAAATTACAGGCATATTGTAAATTTCCGAGGCATCTTTGCTGGCAATACATGCTATGTTTTTTTTATTTAATTTTTTAATAATCCCCACACTTCCGGCCGTATCATAGGTAGGAACCGTTTTCATATAGTGCTTTTCAATAAACTCTCTACACTGTCCTAAGGCTTGTGGATGAGAATATACAGTATCTATCTCTTCCAAAGTTCCATTTCCTATCAAACAGTGATCAATTCTGTGATAAATTTCACCAATGGCATTAAGCGATGTTGAATATAACAAATCATAACTCTCACCGACACTTCCTTCCAATGAATTTTCTACGGGCAGAATAGAATAATCTGTTTTATCCAATGTAGTACTTTCTAAAACTTCTGCAAAAGTTGGAAATGGAACTGTTTCTACTTTTTTATTGAAAAAAGCCTTGGCTGCTGCCTCACTATATGCCCCTCGTTCACCCTGGAACGAAACTCTTGTCATGTCTTACTCTCGAAGTTTTACGAAATCACTGTTACCATAATTTGATGAAAGTTTTCTTTCATCAATCCATGCGCAATCTGTACACTTTATAGCATCACGCAATTGAACTACTTTTCCGCCACACTTTCTACATTTAGTAAACAAAACTCCCAAATACGGTTCTTCGATTGTTGCGTGAATTGTACCATTTAGATGATTTAAAATTTTTAATGTGACAATATCATTGACCAAAGCGACATTTTTTTTTCTGAGATTTCTTGTAGAACAAACACACTCTACCTTTGATGTTGTTGGTTTACCATTAATGTAATCGATTGATACTGCTATCATCGAAGACATAACTGCAGCAACCGTTCCTATTATCACATCTCCAATTTTTGGAATAGAAACCATCTTAGGATGTTTAATGTTAGCTATCCGTGTTTCTTTATTGAGATCTATCTCTCCTACAGTAGCTGCTCTAACCATATCTCCATCATCAAAAGTATTGTATCCTGTCTCATATTCTTCAATTGAAGCTATTTTATCTCCAGGAAATGCAAAGGTTTCAGACATGGTGTATTTTTTCAGATTATGATTATAATTGTTTGTGGTTTAAATCAACTTGGTAAATGATATAACCTGAAAAAACTCAAAAAAAATCATGAAAGCTCTAGTTTATGATGAATATACTACAGATGATGATTTCTCTAAAATTTTAAAAATTAAAGATATTCCTGAGCCCAAAGCCAAACATGATGAAGTCATTATAAAAGTAAAAAGTGCCTCTCTGAATTATGATGACATATGGGGTATGAGAGGAAAACCTTTGACCGTTCCATTACCTCACATATCAGGTACTGATGCTGCAGGGGAGGTAATTGCAATTGGTAAAGATGTTAAAAATATCAAAATTGGTGACAGAGTTGTTTCTCATGGAAATATGTCTTGTCGAGTCTGTAAATTATGCACTGATGGAAAGGAATATGATTGTAGAAGCAGAAAAATTTGGGGATTTGAAACAGGTCCACTTTGGGGTGGATATTGTGAAATCACACATTTACCTGAAGTCAATGTTGTGAAAATTCCAGATAATGTTACTTATGATGATGCAGCGGCTGCTTCAATGACTTTGTTAACATCTTGGCATATGTTAGTTGGAAGAGCAAAAATTCAACCAGGACAACTTGTTTTGATTATGGGTGGTGGCTCTGGTGTCGGAAATTTTGGAATTCAAATAGCCAAATTATTTGGTTGTACTGTAATTGCAACGGCCAGTCCAGATAAATTAGAAAAATTAATGGAATTAGGAGCCGATTATGCTATCGATCACAGAAAAGAAGATTGGGATAAAAAAGTTCGGGATATTTCAAAAAAAATAATTAAACCTTTTGGAGATACTGCTGGAGTAGATGTAATTTTTGAGCATATTGGAGGTTCTCATTGGAACAAAGAATTGACTTTATTAAAATATGGTGCAACAATCGTTACAACTGGAGTAACAACAGGTTATGATGCTAAAACAGATTTACGTCATATTTTTTTTAAAGGAATTAACATTCTTGGTTCAACACAAGGAACTAGATCGGAATTAGAACAATCTTTGTATTGGATGTCTCAAGGTAAAATCAAATCCATTATTGATTCAGTATATTCATTTGAACATGCTGCTGAGGCACATACAAGGATGTTAACTGGACAAGGATTATTTGGAAAAATCTTAATGAAGCCTTAATCCTTAGCTAAATTGTGACTAATCCAAAAACTAATTCAATTTTAGACGAGGCAAATAGATTGTTTTTACAAGGTAGACTGAGAGAAGCAATAAGCTATTACGATGAAATTCTCCGTGAAGATCAAAATCATATAAGTTCGCTTAACAACAAGGGATATGCATTAAATAAATTGAAAGATTATGACGGAGCTCTACAATGTTATGATCTCGCGCTACAGATAGATCCAGCAGATCTTTCAGTTTTAATAAATAAAATATCCTCTTTGAGAAAAAAGGGTGAATTTAAGGAAGCATTGACTTACTGTAATGCCATCTTAAACAATAATTCAAAATATAATATTGTATTGTACCATAAAGAAAGAATTTTGTTTTCAATGGAAAAATTTGAAGAATCTATTCTCTTTTGTAATAAAATTTTAGAAGATTATCCAAACAATGCTGATGTTCTTTTTGATAAATCTTGTAATCTTGCAATGCTCTCCAGATTAGATGAAGCACTAGACATACTTGAAAATGTAATATTACATGGAATTCAATTTAAGATTAAAGCAAAAAAATCAAAATCTTTTGAAAAAGTAACTAATGACCCAAGATTTCAAAAACTAATTTCCTAAATCTATAACCAATGAGGAATTTCCAAATATCCTTCTATGTTTTCTTTTCTTAATATTTTTAAAAGTGCATTTGCTTGCGGTGTAGAGAGTACTGGCTTGTCAAATTGATTATCTGTAGAAATTCTGGGGCATGCTACTTGAATGAATGCATCTATTCCTTTTAGATTTTTTAATCTCTCATTTGTGATATCTGTTAATGCAAATAATTGAACTACTCTTTCCTTCTTTCTCTAATTCTTTTTTGAATTTTAAAGCAAATACTTTGGATAATTGTCCTTCTTTGAGTCCAATAATTATTCCAAATGATTGTGCTTCCGCTGCTTTGTAAATAGCAAGTGTAGCTTTCTTTTTTAATTTTTGAGCAAATTCTGTGACTTCTCTTACTTCATTAAAGTAAGGATCTAAAACATATGTTGGCATATTAGTTGATAAGTGCAATTCCAGCTGCATGAAAATTACTTTGTCCTAAAAAGACATATGCATCAACTTTATCCTTGAGTTCTGTGGCAGGATAAAATTCACAACCAAACACTTGACCGTCATTTAACTGACCTTTGCCTTTGCCTATTTCTACTTGTATTCCACCATTTGTTAAAATTTTATTTACTTTATCCATCTGATGCAAATGCTGACTATCTGTAACTAGAGATATTTTCTTTCCCTTAAGAATATCAACACATTTTTCAGCAACACTATCAAATTCAATATCATCATAGGCATTAATTAGAATCAGATTTTTTTCAAATGATTCTGTATTGATTGTATGTCCTATGTTAAATTGAATTTCTGCTCCTAATACTTTTGAACCATTTGAATTCAAATCACATGTTCCCCAAGTAGTATCTGCTAAAACATATGCAGGAATTCCAAATTTTTTTGTAACATTCATTGCTGCCTCTTGAACTTGCGGCAGAATTCCATCAGGACCATTTAGTGATACAGATACAGGTTTTTTTGATTCAATTTCTCTGAAGATTCTCTCCTCATCTATTACTATCAATTCCAGCTAAAAATATGCTGATATTAATTTAAACCAACTGTGTTGCAACAACTAAAAATGTCTGCAATTTCTTAATTCCTTTATGACTGATGCCCAAATACTTAACATTGGTTTTGATGACACAGATTCACCAAAAGGGATGTGTACAACCTTTCTTGCTTACAAAATAGTTGATTTATTAAAAAAACAAAATACTCAATTCCTTGATTTTCCAAAATTAATCCGATTTAACCCAAATATTCCTTGGAAAACAAGAGGCAACGGTGCTGTTTCCTTACAAATAAAGACAAAAAATCCATCAAAAATTAAAAATCAAATAAAACGTCTTGTTGAAAAATATTCTGATATAAAAAATGGAGCAAATCCAGGTTTAGTCTTTTATGAAAGTGAAACAATCCCAAAACAATTTACTGCATTTAGTAAACTAGCTTTATGGCAATTAATAAACAGAAAACAAGCTAAAATATTTGCTACAAAAAACAATCTTGAATTTTTTTATCAAGGAAATGGACAGGGTTTGATAGGTGCTATTGGTGCTATAGGATATGATTTCAGTGATCACACATTAGAGCTATTAAGTTATAGAAAAAATTCTAAATTTGGAACAAAAAGGCAACTTTTTACGCAAAGTGTAAAGGCAATGCAAGAAAAAACATTTCCATATACCTTTAACAGCTTTGATAATAAGAAAAATAAAATCTTAATCACTCCACATGGTCCAGATCCTGTATTTTATGGAGTACGTGGTGAAAACGTGAATTCATTATTACATGCAACAAAAATTTTGAAAACAAATGAAAAATTAGCGGGTTATATGATATTCAAATCTAATCAAGGAACTGGTGATCATTTGAAAAATGAACTTGATATAAAAAATATGAAACCTTATGCTTCTGGAAAAATTACTGGAATTGTATCAAGAGAACCAAAAATTGTTAAAGGTGGACATGTTTTTTTCTCTATCAGAGTAGATGGTAATGAAATTTGGTGTGCTGTTTACAAGCCAACTAGAATGTCTTCTGTTGCACTAGGTCTGATTCACGGTGATAAGGTTTGTGTTGGTGGTGGAATTAGAAAGTCTTCAAAAAATCATCCTAGAATTCTGAATCTTGAATTTATTGATGTTATTTACCTTGAAAAAAATTTAGTAAATTCTAATCCCACATGTCACCATTGTAATAAAAAAATGAAATCAAAAGGAAAAAATCAAGGCTATCAATGCATAAAATGCAATAAAAAATCAACAAGCAAAATTCTTTTAGAAATTCCTAGAACTATAAAAAAACAATTGTATATTCCTAATGTTTCTGCACATAGGCATCTTAGCAGACCGTTGCAAAGAATTGGCAGAGTTAACAAAGAATCTAAGTTTGATGAATCTATTTCTTGGTTTCACATATATGGAAATTGAGTAGCGGGGAGTAGATTTGAACTACTGAACTGCGGGTTATGAGCCCGCCGGGATGACCTAGTCCTATAAAGTCTGACTTCCCCACCCCGCTGATTCAAGAATGACCACGAGCCGTATATACGCTTTATCAAATTCTTGAAAGTAATTAATAGGATTTGAATTGATTCATTTTCTGTGGATAAAAAACTTCGAATTGCAGGAATCATTGCAGCATTAGCATTTTCGATATTTATTTTGACATCTCCTTCTGCTCCTTTGCCAATTCCAGAACCACTTTCATCAAAATCTGAAAAAAATTCTGTTAATATTTTAGCAGAAAATCTTGATAGACCACGATCTATAGCAGTTTCAGAGAACAGAATTTTTGTTACTGAAAAAGATGGTAGTATTAGAGTTATTCAAGATAATCATTTACTTGAAGAGCCATTGGCTACTTTACGTCCTGCAAATGTATTTGATGGTGGATTATTAGGAATTACACTTCATCCTGATTTTTCAAGTAATCATTTGATCTATGTTTTTTTTACATATGAAGAAGATGGAAAGCTTTGGAATAAAATACTGCAAATTACTGAATCTGATAATAAACTAAAAGACGCAAAAACTATTTTTGATAAAATTCCTGCGTCTAATTTTACTAATGGAGGATTTTTAAAATTTGGTCCTGACAAAAAATTATACGTGGGAACTGGAACTGATTCAGAATCTTCTCACCTACCACAAAGTCTTGATTCGTTATCTGGAAAAATTTTAAGATTAAATGATGATGGTACCATTCCTGAGGATAATCCCTTTCCAAATTCTCCTGTGTATACTTTGGGACACAGAAATCCACAAGGAATGACTTGGGATAATATGAATAACATGTATCTCGCTGAACTTGGGCCTGAAAAAAATGATGAGATTAATCTTATTAAACCAGGAAAAAATTATGGTTGGCCTGAACAACAATGCTCAGGTGATAAAAGATTTGAAGATGCAATTATTTGCTATGACCCAAGTATTGAACCTGGAGGGATACTATTCTATTCAGGTGATAAAATAACCTTGGAAACCCCTTTTGTAATGGCTTCACTAAAGTCTGCTAACCTCTATCAACTAGATTTTTCTGAAGGCCTAAATTCACAAAAAACAATACTAAGCGGAGTAGGACGCATACGGGATGTAGTTCAAGATACAGATGGAAGTATCTATTTAATAACTTCTAATACTGATGGAAAAGGTTTTCCAGATGCAACCGATGACAAGTTATTGAGGATAGTAAAATGAGTGATTCATCAATTGCAAAATTCTTTGAAAAAACTCGAAAAGAGAGATTAGATATTGTAGCTGATTTTGCAAATTTATCCACTGAAGAATTAAAAATTTTACAAAGCGATGACGGTGGAATTTCTTTTGAAAAGGCTGATAAAATGATAGAAAATGCAATAGGTACTTTTTCCTTACCTTTAGGTGTTGCAACTAATTTCAAAATCAATGGAAAGGACTATCTCATCCCAATGGTAATTGAAGAACCATCAGTTATTGCAGCAGCATCCAAGGGTGCAAAGATTGCAAGAATTAGAGGTGGATTTGAAGTTACATCTGGAGAATCATATAGTATTGGTCAAATCCAACTATTGGATGTTGATATTAATTCGGCAGTTAAAAAAATACAAGAATCCCAAAAAGAAATTCTTGAACTTGCAAATTCAAAAAGCAACACATTATCAAAAATGAATAAAGGCGCAAAAAAAATAACTTTTAAAGAAATTGATACTCCTTTAGGAAAAATGTTAATTGTTGAACTCTTAATTGATGTGGGTGATGCAATGGGTGCAAATGTGACAAATACAATGTGCGAAGTCTGTCTCACCTCTTTTAGAAACTATTACTGGAGGAAGAGCACTGTTACGTATATTGTCAAATTATTCAATATCTAGAATTGCTAAAGCAAAAGCTGTTTTTGATAAGGAAGCAGTAGGAGGAGAAGAAGCAGTTGATAATATTATTCTAGCATATCAATTTGCAGATAATGATGTTTTCAGAGCTGTAACTCATAACAAGGGGATCATGAATGGAATAATAGCAGTAGCTAATGCAACAGGTCAAGATAATAGAGCAATTGAGGCAGCGGCAAATGCATATGCTGCGAGATCTGGCAAATACCGTTCTCTTAGTACGTGGTCTAAAGATGACAAGGGAAATCTTGTTGGTTCTTTGGAATTACCTTTATCTGTTGGAATTATTGGCGGAATTGTCAATGTTCACCCAACTGCTAAAATCTGTACAAAAATTTTGGGCGTTTCTTCTGCCTCAGAACTTGCATGTATAATGACTGCAACTGGATTGGCACAAAATTATAGTGCTATTAGCGCATTGGCTACTGAAGGTATTCAAAAAGGCCATATGCGACTCCATGCAAAAAATTTAGCTACATCTGCAGGAGCAAAACCAGATCAAGTCGATAAAATTGTAAAGCAAATGATTGAGGAAAAGAAAATTTCACTTGACAGGGCTAAAGAATTGCTTGATGACATTTAAACATCCTTATTATTATAGATAAAAAGTGAAAAAACCAGCAATGTCTCAGGTCAAATTTGCAATACCAAAAGGCAGTCTTGAAGAAGCAACCTTCAAAATTCTTGAGAGATCTTGGACAAAGGTTCACAGAGAAAGCAGAACATATCGAGTGTATCTAGATGATCCAAACATTGTCGTAAAAATGCTTAGACCACAAGAAATCCCCACATTAGTATCTGAAGGCCTTTATGATGTTGGTATAACTGGAAAGGATTGGGTTGCTGAAACTAACGCTGATGTTGAACCTATATTGGATTTGGAATATGGAAAAATTAGATTAGTTATTGCATTTCCTGACAAATACAATTACAAAAATCTTGATGCAATGATAGCAGATTACGGTAAAAAGAAAAAAACACTTCGTATTTCATCAGAATACCTCACTACTGCATCAAAATTTCTCAAACAATGTAAATCTTATAAAAAATATTATGGCACAAAAGATCCGTTAATTGTTACGCCTTGGGTCAGACTTGGAACAAACAAGAGTGTTCAAATTCATTTATCTTTTGGTGCAACAGAGGCAAAACCTCCAGAAGATGTTGATGCAATAATGGATGTTACTGAGACTGGAACAACACTAAAACAAAATAAATTAAAGATTGTTGATGAAGTTCTCACTTCTACTGCACATTTGATTGTTAACAAAAAATCATTGAGGGATCCACAAAAACGGGAAAAAATATTTGATATAGTAACTTTGATGCGAGGGGCTGTACACGGACGAAAATACCTTCACATATATCTTAATGTGGAAGAAAAGAATCTAGATAAACTACTAGAACAGATACCTTCTCTTAAAAAACCAACAATCAGTCCGCTAAGTGAAAAAGGATGGTATGGGATAAACACGGTTATTAAAAAAGAAGATTTTCACAAACTAATACCAAAACTAAGGAAGATTGCCCAGGGATTAGTAGTTCACGAACCACGACAAATTCTAGAACTCGAGGAGATTAAACGTGATGAAGAAAATTGATGAGGATAATTCAAGTAACTGATGTAGACAAGTTTGTAGCAAAATTATTGCCAAAACAACCCCACAAAAACAAGTCCATAGTAGAATCTATTTTAAAAAATGTCAAAAAGTATGGAGATTCAGCCATAAAAAAATATGAAAGTAAATTCACTGGCATTCCTATTACTTCTTTACGTATATCTCAAAAGGAAATAGATTATGCCTTTTCCAAAGTATCAAAAAACGAATTAGACTGCAATACGATTAGTCTAAATCTAAGTTAGAGAAGACTGAATCAATTGTAAAATCTGTTCTAAAAAATAAAACCATCAACACGGATGGAATTAAAATCACAAAAAAATTTGAACCAATACAAAGTGTAGGATGTTATGTTCCCGGTGGATTGGCAAGATATCCAAGTTCTGTTATAATGTCTGTAATTCCAGCCAAAATAGCTGGCGTAAAAAGAATAGTAGTTGTATCTCCGCCTAATTCTGATGGAAAACTTGATTCACTAACTCTTGTAACTGCAGTTATTTGTGGAGCAAATGAAATCTACCGAGTTGGAGGTGCTCAAGCAATTGCAGCATTATCATTTGGTACCAAATCCATTTCTAAGGTAGACAAAATAGTTGGACCAGGTGGCTCATTTGTAACCATTGCTAAAACATTGGTTAGCGACAAAACAGCAATTGATATGCTTGCAGGTCCTACAGAATTAGGAATTATTGCAGATGCAACAGCAAACCCACGATATGTTGCACTGGATCTTATCTCTCAATCAGAACACAGTATGGACACCTTTTGTTACTTGATAACAAATTCAGAAAAACTTGCAAACTCTGTAGATAAAATTATTACTGAACTATCCAACAAAATTAAAAGAAATGATATTGTAAAAACTAGTCTTAAACGAAATGGATTCATTGCAATTTGTAAAAATAAATCTGAAATGATAAAACTTGCAAACGAATTGGCTCCAGAACACCTACAAATTATGGCAAAAAATCCTCGTGTATTTGCCTCAAAAATTACATCATCAGGATTAGTTCTGTTAGGAAATGATACTCCATCATCAGCAAGTGATTATCTTTTAGGCTCTAATCACATTTTACCTACAAATGGATTTGGCAAAACTAGAGGCTCATTATCCGTTTTTGACTTTATCAAAATTAACACTGAGATATCTGCTTCAAAATCAGTTTTGTATAAAATCTCAAAATACATGGAAATATTTACCACCGCAGAAGGACTTCCAAATCATTATGAAGCAGTTAGAGGTAGGATGAAATGAAAAACGATTGGTTTGAAAAAAGGATCAAAGAACTTTCTTCTATTGAAGGGTATCAAAAACCAGAACTAATTCCAGATTCATTAAAACTTGATTCTAATGAAAACTATGTGATTTCTAAACGATTCCAACAAGATGTAATTGCAAATGCTCAAAAAAATTCTGATGTCAGGGAATATCCTCTTGGTGGAATTGAACGTCTAATTGAACAATTATCAAAGTTTCTTGGTGTGCCATCTTCTATGATTGGAGTTGGAAATGGTTCTGATCAAATCCTAGATTTGATACTTTCAAATTTTGCATCAAAGAATACCAAAGTCCTTACATCAAATCCAACTTTTGGATTTTTTGAGGAAAGATGCAAATTATACTCGATTCCAATGATTGCAATTCCTTTTTCAAATGATATGAAATTAGATCTTAAAGAATTTGTAAATCAATCCAAAAATGCCAATCTCTTGTATCTTGATTCTCCGAACAATCCCACAGGTTTTCAGTTCAAAAAAAATGATTTACAAAAACTAGTAAATTCCTTTGATGGGATGGTGATTATTGATGAAGCATATGGGGAATTTGGAGACTATTCTCTAATTGAGATGGCAAAATTGCAAGAAAATCTAATTGTTGTTCAAACACTCTCAAAGTCATTTGGCTTAGCTGGTCTAAGATTGGGGTATTTTATTGCAAATAAAAAATTCACAGATGTATTTAATCGAGTTTTACAGTATCCATATCCAGTTAGTACACTAACAATTGAATCAGGAATTTTGGCTCTCAAACAATCCAATCAAATGAAGGATGCAGTTGAAATAATCAAGGAACAACGACAAAGAATTATTGAAAACCTTCGAAAATATGACACCTTTGAGGTCTTTGATTCCAAGGCTAATTTTGTGCTTTTTGATGCCCACGGCTCTCACAAAAGAGTTTATGATGCACTTGCAGAGCAAGGTATCTCGATTAGAAAACTTGGAAAAATTGGAAAACATGATGGATGTCTTAGGGTTACAGTTGGAACCAAAGAAATGAATTCCAAATTCTTGCTTGCAATTCGAGATTTGTTAGGATAATGTTAAGAAAAAAGCAATCAGGAATCTACATGGATGATTCTGTTTCAGACGATTTATTCTCTGCAGATGGAATTATTTTTGATTGTGACGGAGTTTTAATCGATGTTTCCAAATCTTATGACCTCACAATAAAAAAAACAACAGAATATGTTTTAGAAAAATTTTCTAAAATCACTGACAGCATTGAGATTGATTCAAAAATTATTGAGGGGTTTAAATCAACTGGCGGATTTAATGACGAAGTTGATGTGACATATGCTTCAATTTTATCCATAGTGTCTGCAATAAAATTAAACAAAAACACTGAGGAATTTATCTTTGATGTAATATCTAATGCAGACTCTACTGGAATCTTGTCTGTAGAAAAGTATCTGGATGGACTTGTTGATATTAGTGACATTAAAAATAAATTATCATATCCTGGAAATCATGATGAAAATCCTTTATACCAAATATTTGATCAAATATTTTATGGGCCTGATCTATACAACAAACTCTTTAAACGTCAATCTAAATTTTCAGAACCTGGCCTGATAAAAAATGATAATGTTTTAGTAAATCAATTTCTAATTGAAAAGCTGGAAAAAAGATTTAATTCCAAAATCTCAATGGTAACTGGCCGAGGAAAAGAATCGGTTAAATATTCTCTTAAAGAATTATTAAAAAAATTTGATCTAGCCCACTCAATATTCTTGGAAGATGAACCAAGAGAAATGGCAAAACCTAATCCTGAATCATTGATTCGTTCAATAAGGGGCATGAACATTAATCGCTGCATTTACGTTGGAGATTCAATGGAGGATTTTATTATGGCTACAAAGGCTACATCACAAGGACACAAAACCACTTTTTGTGGGATTATAGGAACCAGCAAAGATCCACAAAAAAAGACTGGAACTATTTCAGCGTAATGGGGCTAAATTGGTCTTGGAATCTATTAATTCCCTTCCGAATATCTTAAATTTAGATTAAGCCAAAGCACATCTCCTGTGAAAAATATGACACCAAGAAAAAGTTTCATGAACCGTACTACAAAAGAAACCAACGTATCTGTATCTGTTAATCTGGACGGATCTGGAAAAACTGTGATTAATACTGGGATTAATTTTCTGGATCATCTGATCACAGCCTTTGGAAAACATGGAATGATGGATCTTAAAGTAAATGCAAAATCAAATGATAAGATTGAACATCATTTGATTGAAGATACTGCAATTACTTTGGGTCTGGCCATTGACAAAGCATTGGGAACTAGAAGCGGCATTACCAGATTTAGCTATGCATCCGTTCCTATGGATGAATCTCTAGCGGAGGCTTCAGTTGATCTAGTCAAAAGACCTTACTCGAAATTAGCATTATCAATTAAAAGAGATAGCATTGAGGATATTTCAAAAGAAGATTTGGAACACTTTTTCCAATCGCTTCTTCAAAACCTAAACAGCTGTATACACATTACTGTAAAATATGGTGATAATGATCATCACAAAGTTGAAGCTGCCATAAAATCACTTGCTGTAGCATTCCGCATTGCATCTTCATATGATAAAAAACAAAAAGGAATTCCAAGTACAAAAGGTTCAATGTAAATGGTAAATCTGGCAATCTTTGATTATGGTGCTGGAAATATTTTCAGCTTGAAAAATTCACTTGAAAAAGCAGGAGCTACAGTAGATGTGATTACTAATTTTAATAAACCAAATATTTATTCTGGATTGCTACTTCCTGGAGTAGGAAATTTTGATCCGGCAGTAAAAAGTATACGTCAACATTCTAAAACTGATTTTAAAGATTTCATCAAAGAAAATACTCCTGTTTTAGGAATTTGTCTTGGATTGGAAATGTTTTTTGAAAAAAGTGAAGAAGGTCAGGAAAAAGGATTAAGCATAATTAATGGTGAGGTAATTATCCTTCCACCATCTATGAAGGTACCACACATGGGATGGAATAACTTGGAAATAAAAAAATCTGGGAAAATACTAGAAGGAGTAAAAAATGGTGCTTGGGTTTATTTTGTTCATTCTTATCGTGTTAAAGCCTGTTAATGATGATATCATTACAGCAGAATCTGATTATGGAATAAAGGTGCCTGCAGTAATTGAACAAAATAACTTTTTTGGGACTCAATTTCATCCAGAAAAATCAGGCAAGGTTGGTAAAATCATGATTGAAAATTTTCTTGCTGTGTGTAAAAAATGAAAATTATTCCAGCAATTGATTTGATGAGTGGACAAGTTGTGCGACTTTACAAAGGGGATCCAACCCAAAAAACTGTGTACAGTGACAATCCTCTCAAGATTGCTAAACAATGGGAATCAAATGGGGCAGATATGCTACATTTAGTGGATCTTGATGCAACCTTGGGATTGGGGTCAAATCTATCATTGATTAAAAAAATTATCAAAGAAATTTCAATTCCAATCCAGGTAGCAGGTGGACTACGAGATGAATCAGTTATAATTGATATGGCAAAAATTTCAAGTAGAATAGTTTTAGGAACTCTTGCATTTAAGGACAAATCAACATTAAAAAAATTATTGTCAAATTTAGGATCTCAAAAAATTGTAATTTCAGTTGATCACAAAAATGGAGAAATAGTGATTAATGGATGGCAAAATAAAACCGGGATTAATCTAATTGATGCAATGCAGGAATTTCTTACAATGGGATTTTCAGAATTTTTGCTTACAAATGTTAGTCGAGATGGGACACTAAATGGGCCCGATTTAAAATTTTTAGAGCAAGCCTGCAGGTTAAACAATGCTAATGTAATTGCTAGTGGTGGAATTTCAAATATTAATGACATAAAAGATGTAAAACAAAAAAATGCATTTGGAGTAATTCTGGGCAAAGCACTTTATGAAAATAAAATTTCAATTGAGGAGGCAAAAAAATTCTCTTGACTCTAACTAAAAGAATTATTCCGTGTCTTGATGTAAAAAATGGCAGAGTCGTAAAAGGTCTTCATTTTGAATCCATTAAAGACGCCGGAGATCCTGTCGAGTTGGCAGCAAAATATAGTAATGAAGGTGCAGACGAATTGGTTTTTTTGGACATTACTGCATCTGATGAACAAAGAGAAACAATAAAGGATTTAGTTAGAAAAGTTGCTACAGTAATTGATATTCCATTTACAGTTGGAGGTGGTGTGAAATCTCTAGAAGACGCTCGAAATATCTTGCTTAATGGTGCTGACAAGGTTGGTATTAACACAGGTGCAATAAAAAATCCACAAGTAATTACTGAACTAATGCAATTATTTGGACGGCAATGTGTTGTGGTTGCAATTGATGCAAAAAGAAGATTTGAACTCAAGGAGAATGTGAATATTTTTTCAGAGAATGGAAAAAAATTCTGGTTTGAGGTCTTCATTTATGGTGGTAAAAAAGAAACAGGAATTGACGCTATAATGTGGGCAAAAGAGGCTGAAAACCTAGGGGCAGGAGAAATTTTGCTAACCAGTATTGATAAGGACGGTACAAAGGACGGTTATGATATTTTGTTGACTAGGGAAATTGTTAATTCTGTATCCATTCCAGTAATAGCCTCTGGTGGGTGTGGTAAACCTGATGATATGGTGGATGTTTTTGAGAAAACAAATGTGGATGCTGCTTTGGCCGCCTCTATATTTCATTATCAAACACATGGAGTAAATGGAGTAAAGATGCATCTCAAAGAGAGAAAAATCCCTGTAAGATTATAAGAGATGTATCATGATTTGTAAATAATGCAAAAATCAATTGATGAAATAGATTTTAAAAAAGGCGATGGATTGGTTCCAGTCATAGTTCAGGATGTAAATACCAAGGATGTTCTTACACTGGCTTACACTAACAAGGAATCACTTGAACTTACTAAAAAAACTGGCAATTCTTGGTTTTGGAGTCGTTCTAGAAACAAACTTTGGATGAAAGGAGAAGAATCTGGTAACACACAAAAAGTTAAAGAAATTCTTGTGGATTGTGATTCTGATGCAATTATTTATCTTGTAGAACCATCAGGGCCTGCATGTCATACTGGCCAAAAGGTTTGTTTTCACAATAATTTAGAAAAATAATTTAACATACTGGTTCTACATCTGTTCCGGGAACAACATCTTTTGTAATCTCAAAGTACAAATTTGGATAATCTGTTCCTCTAAAAACAACTGCCCACTTTCCTGCAATATCATCTATTGAACATATTCCTCTGACTTTGGAGATTTGAGGGTTTATGTAATAATTGAATCCTGGTTTTGCTGCTCCGTCAAATGGTATTGCCATGTATGTCGAATAATGTGTACTGTTTAATGGTCTCATAAAAGCAACCTCGCCTTTTTCAGTTGGGTTTAATCCGCCAATTATTAGGAAAATTTTTTCCCCTACTGCATAATTGGTTCGATCAATTTGAAACGGACCTGAAGTTTGCCATTCTCTTGGTTTGGGATTGTAATCATTTTCTAGATTAATTTTCTCAATCTCTTCAAGTTTTTTTTGAATCTCTGAACTATTCCCAGTTTCTAAAGTTACATTCTTATCTGGCAAATCCACCTTAATTGCATCTGGACTTTGATTTAGCATCAAAACTATAGCTAAAACAACTGCAATCCCAACTACTAATGGGATTATTATGATTGGACCCTTTTTCACACATTTGATTTTCTAAAAATCAGTAAAAACCTTACTGATAATTAGATAAAAATGGATTTTTTCAAATTTTCTTTAAAAATCTGCCTACTCTGTTTTATAAATATTGGATAAAAAACCATTATATTTTTAATTCATGAGATTAAGTAGCACTTAACTTGATATTAGGATTTTTTATGTATCATATAAAGGGAAAAAAAGATCTTGGCTAGAACATCATTACAATGCAGGGAATGCAAAAAAGAGTATGAAACTGCCTTCAAATATATCTGCGATGAGTGTTTTGGGCCGCTGGATGTAAAATATGATTTTCCTTCAATTTCAAAAAATACATTTTCAAATCGTGAGCATACATACTGGAGATATTTTGAATTATTGCCAATAGAGCAAAAATCCAATATTGTAAGCATTGGGGCTGGCATGACACCTCTAATCAAAGCGGACAATCTTGGAGAAAAACTAGGTCTTAACAACCTCTATATCAAAAATGATTCTGTAAATCCCACATTTTCATTTAAAGACAGACCAGCTGGTGTTGCCGTATCAAAGGCAAAGGAATTTGGTCTTTCATCTGTTGGTTGCGCATCCACTGGTAATTTGGCTTCAGCTACTGCAGCTCATGCAGCAAAGGGTGGATTTTCATGTCATGTATTTGCACCAAGTAATATAGAGATGGCAAAAATTGCACAGGCACTTTCTTATGGTGCAAACTATATCGCAGTAGATGGAACATATGATGATGCAAATAGAATAGCTGCACAAATTGGCGATAGTAAAGGAATTGGAATTGTAAATATTAACATGCGCTCTCACTATGTAGAAGGTTCCAAAACTCTAGCATATGAGGTGGCTGAACAACTTGACTGGAAGGTTCCTGATCAACTCATTGTTCCTGTTGGAAGTGGTGCTATGCTAAATGCAATTTGTAAAGGATTTGAAGAACTTCAATCAGTATCATTGTTAAACAATGTATCAAACATGCACATGATTGCAGCTCAGCCACATGGATGCGCTCCTATAGTTGATGCGTTTAAGAAAAAATCCAAGGAAGTCATTCCAGTAGAGAATCCAGATACCATTGCAAAGAGTTTGGCAATAGGTGATCCTGGGGACGGTAGATATGTGTTAAAAAGATTAGCACAGTATAATGGATTTGCCGAAGAATGCAACAACAAGGAAATCTTAGACGCAATACTGCTTTTGGCTCAGACTGAGGGGATATTTACAGAGCCTGCAGGAGGAGTCTCTGTGGCTATACTTCAAAAAATGGTCGAGCAGGGAAAGATTGACAAAAATGATAAGGTTGTGTGCTATGTCACTGGAAATGGATTAAAAGCAACTGAATCAATAATGACGGTTTTGCAAAAACCCAAAGTAATGAAGGCAGACATTGCCCAGATATCGGCGGTAGTAAATTAATGGCAAATATTACATTTACAATTCCCTCTGTTTTGAATCATGGTGGTGGAGAGAAAAAAACAGCGATTGCAGCTGGTTCGTTGACTGACGCGTTTGCCAAACTATCTGAAATGATGGGAGATGACTTTAAGAGAAGGGTATTGGAAAGCGATGGCACTCCACGATCTTTGATTAATATTTACATTAATGGAAAAAATGCAAAATTTTCTGCTGGCATGGAAACTGTTCTAAATGATGGCGATGAGGTGTATATTCTACCTGCAGTTGCTGGTGGTTCTGAATTATCTGCAAAAGAACTAGACAGATATTCCAGACAAGTAATGCTTGAAGAGATTGGATATGGAGGGCAATTAAAATTAAAAAATGCAAAAATATGTGTTGTAGGAGTTGGAGGGTTGGGCAATCCAATTACTACAAGACTAGCAGCCATGGGTGTTGGTACCTTGCGAATTGTTGACAGGGACGTAATTGAATTATCAAATCTACATCGTCAGACAATGTTTGATGAATCTGATGTTGGTCAGGTCAAAGTCGAAGTTGCTGCAAAGAAACTAACGAAAGTTAAATTCTGAATGTAAAATTGAAGCACTAGCTATCTCTGTTAATGATTATACTGCACTTGAGGTGGTAGAAGGTTGTGATGTTGTAATTGATGCACTAGATAGTGTCAATGCAAGATATGCACTAAACAAGGCATGTGTAAAGTTTGGAATCCCATTTGTAACTGGTGCTGCTGTGGGAGTATCTGGTCAGATATTTACCATACTTCCTGGAACTAGTGCATGCTATCACTGCATGTTTCCTGCCCTTGATGAGGAGTCAATGCCAACATGCAGCATTGAAGGAGTCCATCCATCAATACTCTCTATTGTCGGGGGAATCGAGGTTGCAGAGGCAGTCAAGGTAATTCTGGGGAAAAAACCTAGTCTGTCAGATAAAATTCTGCATGTCGATATTGAAAATCTAGATTTTACCAGCACACGTACATTTAGAGCAGAAGAGTGTCCAGTATGCGGCTCTGGCAAATCACCCGAAGTGATAAAAGAGGAATTGATTTTGGAGGAATTGTGTGGCAGAAATCGTGGCAAAAGAACATTTTCGATTACTCCAACTGGAACATTTGATCTTGATGTATCTTTAGTAACTAGCATTGCAAAGGAGAAGGGGTTCCTAGTTGAAAATCAGGGCGAATTTGGTTTGTCACTGCGAAGCAATGATCTATCTGTTAATTTTATGAAAAAAGGCTCTGCTGTTATTGTTGGTCCAAAAAGCGAGCAAGACGCAATATCATTGTACAATGATTTGCTAGGGAAAATTTCAAAACCAGTAAATTAATTATCTACTAGAGTAGAATGATTTTATGAAGATTATTCTATTTGGATTTATTTTTCTCTTGTTTCCACTGAGTAACTCCTTTGGTGCAACTCAAACTGAAGTCGGAAACGATGTTTTTATTTTTGTGCAGACAACTGTAAGAAACGCTGATGGACAATTGGTAGTATATTTGGAATCTACCAAATTTACTGATCTTAATTTGAATGCAGTCAAATCATTTTTAGATTTTGAAGCATCACGTGGAAACGATCCAGTAATTACAATTGATGGCCTGCAATATCAGGTGATAAGGCGAGTACAATCACAGACATTTGATACTGCAGATCTTGTGGCTAGTACCATTCTATCAGATAATGTAGATAACAAGTCTATCTTACTTGCAAGATTTGCCCATGATGGCTATCCTGTAATTCCTGGTGACACACTAGAGTCAATGTGGACTTTTATTCGACCTATCGCTTAGTAACACTCCCACTCCGACAGCAAAAAATACCACTAGTGGAACAAATCGGTATGGCTGATTTGTCTGGTTTGTAAAGCCTGTAAGTATTGGTGCAATTAAGAGAATTCCTGAAATCAACACCATTATTGATTCGCCGTGCTTTACTCCATTTTTTGATACAATGAACAGTCCAACAATTAATGGAATCATAAATAGCATGATCAATCCGTCAAATCTTAGTTGATTTGCAAATGATACAAATCCCAT
Organism: uncultured Nitrosopumilaceae archaeon; assembly: GCA_963825095.1. Taxonomy (GTDB): domain Archaea; phylum Thermoproteota; class Nitrososphaeria; order Nitrososphaerales; family Nitrosopumilaceae; genus Nitrosarchaeum. The sequence continues at coordinate 14,360 of CAWGRV010000014.1, read as the reverse complement.
CCAAAACTCTTTTGAGCTAAACTCTTCTTGAGTTCCGTTAGATGCTTCGTTTCCTATTATTGCCATTCCTCCTGCTACAATAATTGCAACGTGATTCCAGCAGTTAGCATTTTTTGTCTCTTTGATATGCTGCTTCTTAAAATAAAATAGACTGACATTGGCAAAAATGCTGCAGTTAGTGCCTTTGATAAAATGGACAAAAGATATGAAACTGGTGATAGTGGCCAGAATTTGTAAACTGCATACAGCGATACAAGATAAAACAAGATCCACAAGTTATCATAAGATACCGAAGTATCATATGTCAGAAATACGCTGCTCTGCATTAGAATTACAACAGAAATGATTCCTGCAAATCTCTTGTTTGTTATCTTTTTTGTAAGAAAATAAGTTGTAATTAGTAATGATATGCTTACAAGTAACGGGATTACTTTGAAATTCCCAAATAGAATCATTGAGGACTTTAGGAAAAAGTATTTCACATGAGGCTCAAAGCTTTTGATTTGATCAGGGGACCATGTATCTAATCTATCCTTTACTCCTTGATAATCTTGCAGTGTTTCTTCTTTTGCTAAATCTCCTGCACTTGCAGCAGTATAGATTATCAATAATATCAGTAAAATAATAAATGCATATTTTTTTGATATCTCAAATGAGAAAATCTTTTTAAAAATTGATGATAATAGATGTGGTAGCTTGTTTTTGAAATAGAGAAATGTTAAACCAAAAATAATGATGCTTGTTATGATTACTCCTCCTGACCATACTCCTGGTTCATAGGGACTTGGTATGACTGGATTTATTCCAGGAATTTTTACAGTATCTGACGCTAGAATTAATGCTGGAAATATCACAGAGACAAAACTAATCAAAACAACTGAAATGGAAAATAGAAATACAATCCATGGAATTATGTCTTTTTTGGGATTTGAACTGGATTCTTGTTTTTTATCTTTTGACAACTTTATTTGTCATAAATTACTTGTTTAAAATTTGAACGGTACGATAAAGCATTAAAATTTAGTCATCCTAAAGATTCGATGATTAATATTCTGAGTATTATTAAGTTGACCAAGATCCACATGAGGATTCTCAATTTTATTCATATCTAAAATTGGAAAACAGATTTCCAAATTGAGGGTTCTCTAGTTGAAAAACGATTAAATCTAGTAGAAAATCCTCTACAATGATTCAAAATCATGGAATTAACTAAACAATCAGTTGTTATACTAGGAATTTCTGTAGTTTTATTATTATTAACTGAATTTTTGGTATTTGAAAAAATATCTGAATCACGTATAACTGAATTACAATCTGTTTCTGAAAAGTCATATTCTTTAGGAATACAAGATGGTATTAGTGAAATTTATAAAAAAATGGACAATTGTGAAACCGTTTCAATTTCAATTGACAATCAAACTAAAAATTTGATAGATGTAAAATGTGTAGATACATTAAAAAAACCATAAATGACTTTAAAAATAAAGTTCATAATTAACAAAATAGATAAACCATATCTCAACTAGAAAAAATTTTAACATTACAAATTAGCCTGTAAAATTTTATTATTGAAGATCTTTTGAAAGAAAAAATATTATTTGATTTGCATTTGGTACTTGGACTAACATATTGTAATTTTTAATTGTTACACCACTTTTTCGATTAAATAAACTTAAATAACAATCAGTATTTCTAAAAAACGTGAAAGTACCACTATATGTATTGATTTTGTTAATCGTAGTTGGAGGAGTAACAGTTGGTAATGTTTTTGCGCTTCAAACATTTAACGAAAATGTTATAGTTAATGGGGATCTCAAAGTTACCACAGGAGCAGCAACAGTTGATAGACCAGGTGCAACATCTGGTATTGTAGTACAAAACGTTGGCAATTTTGAAAATGTTATTAAATTTAATCACTATAAACCTGCAGAAGTACAAATCTTCCAATTTCGTCAAACTATTGATGGACAAAGATTAGATGTTGCAGACATTACACATAACCGTGTTAACATTGCAGTATTGGCATCAAATGGAAATGTAGGTATTGGAAATGTTAATCCTGTTCAAAAATTAGATGTTACAGGTAACATCCGATTGACAGGAAATATTGTTTCACCAAATGATATCTGTATCGGAACCTGTCCATAATATATCATCTCATAACTCAAAATTCCTAGAATAATAAAGAAATAAAAAACAATAATTATATTAATACTAGTTTTGAAGTTTGTAACTTGCTTGATAAACTTTCACTTGACAAATATGACAAACAAGGAATGTACAAAGTTTATGATCAATGGCCTCAATTTGCTAGGGAATCCTATGATTCTAATCTACAATCTGTAAATTTTGAAAATATTGATCATATAATTTTTGCCGGTATGGGAGGTTCAGGATCAATTGGAGATTTATTTTCAGCTATTCTTTCAAAGACCAATATCCATGTTAACGTTGTCAAAGGCTATCTTTTACCAAGAACAGTTGATGCTAATACATTAGTTGTTACAACTAGTATCTCTGGAAATACCATTGAAACATTGACAGTTTTAGATTCAGCAATTAAATTAGGTTGTAATGTAATTGGTTTTTCATCTGGCGGTAAGATGGAATCTTTTTGTAATAAAAATAGAATTGAGTATAGGAGGATTCCAATGATTCATTCACCTCGTGCATCATTTACTTCATTTGTTTATTCAATGTTATCCGTATTGGATTCGGTTTTACCTATTCAAAAAACTGACGTAATGCAATCAATTACAAAATTAGAAGAGCAATTACCAAAAATTTCATCAATAAATCTAACTAGTGAGAACCCTTCATTAAATTTAGATCATTTTATTGATGGAATACCTTGTATCTATTATCCTTCTGGACTCTATGCTGCTGCATTTCGTTTTAAAAGTTCACTACAAGAAAACGCAAAGATACATGCATTTGTCGAAGATATTGTTGAGGCATGTCATAATGGAATTGTGTCTTGGGAAAGATCATCTGAAGTTAGACCAATTTTGATCGAAGGATCAGAAGATTATATTAAAACTAAAGAAAGATGGAAAATTATAAAACAATATTTTAACGAAAATAATATAGCTTTTAAAGAAATTATTTCTATTGAAGGAAACATACTGTCAAAAATAATAACTTTAATTCATCAATTAGATTATTCCTCCATTTACAAATCAATAATAGCAAAGGTTGATCCATCACCAATACGTTCAATTGATTTTATTAAACAACATCTTACTTAGATTTGGAAAACATTTGTTTTAATAATTATCCTTTATGAGAATTAGTATGAAGAAAAAAACATGTAGAATGTGTAATAGCCAAAACTTGAAAATCTTTCTTGATTTGGGATATACTGCATTAGCTGATAAATTTCTAAGTTTGGAAGAACTGGATTATCCTGAAATTTTCTACCCATTACGTGTAAATCTATGTATTGAATGTGGTTTATCTCAATTAGATTATGTTGTTCCACCACATCTAATGTTTAACGAAAAATATCCATACGATTCATCCACTACAAAAACTGGCAGAGAACATTTTACATCAATGGCAATCACAATTTGTGATAAATTTGAAATTAGGGAGAATTCGTTAATTGTTGACATTGGTAGTAATGCGGGAGTATTGTTATCTGGATTTAAATCAAAAAATATGAATGTTTTAGGAATTGAACCTTCTACAAAATTAGCAAATATCGCTTCTGAAAGGGGGATTGAAACAATACAAGAATTTTTTTCGTTGAATTTAGCAAAAAAACTTGTTCACGAGAAAGGAAACGCTAGTGTAATCACTGCAACTAATGTTTTTGCACACATTGATAATCTAGTTGAATTTGCTCAATCAATTGATCTTCTTTTAACAGATGATGGAGTACTGTCTATAGAGAGCTCCATATTTTGCAAATTTAATTGAAAATCTAGAATATGATACAATCTATCATGAACATTTATCATATCTTTCTGTGAAACCCATGGTTTTATTTTTCCAAAAATTTGGAATGGATATTTTTGATATTGAATATCAAAAAATTCACGGAGGGACTTTGAGATATTATATATGCAAAAGGGGAAAACAAAAAATTTCTGAAAATATTTTAAACTATTTGCAAAAAGAAAACGATCAAAAAATTCATTCTATTCAAAGATTACAAAAGTTTACTGAAGATGTAAAAGAACAACGAAAACAACTAGTTGGACTTTTAATTGATTTGAAAAATCAGGGAAAAACAATTGCAGCTATTAGTGCACCTGCAAAAGGAAATACGCTTTTGAATTATTGTAAAATTGATAATGAAATATTATCATTTGTAACCGAAAAAAATCCTATTAAATTAAATACATTTACCCCTGGAATGCATATCCCGGTTTATTCTGATGAATCTCTATTAGAAAAAAAACCTGATTATGCTATAATTCTTGCTTGGAATTTTGCTGACGAAATAATGCTAAATAATAAAAAATATCAAGATTTAGGTGGAAAATTTATCATTCCTATTCCTAATCCAAAAATCATTTAATACTATCCAAAAAAATTGCTTTATTTTTATTACTTGATAACCTAGCTGCTTCCATCACCTTAGCTTGTAGCAAAAATTCATTTTCTGAATTCATTTTTTGGGAATTTATCTCTTCAATAAAGGAATTAATCATAATCTTGTATTGATCTGATGATTTTACCCATAAAAATTTCTGAGTATCATCGATTTCAAATTCAATTTTTGCTTTCACATTGTTTTTAATATTAAATGCTCTTAAAGAACTGATTTTTCCTTTTTTACCAAATAATGTGTACATAGATTGAAAGTATGTGGTATAGCTAAAAATTCCTAATGATTTTCGATTATCTGAATAAATGATTTGTATTGTCCCATCAACATCAATATTGAATTTTTTATCGTATAAAAGATTACAATATACCGATATTGGTTCTCCAGAAAAAAATAAATTATTTGAATTTATTACATAACATCCCACATCATTTAAGACACCACCTCCTAAATCCAAATTATATCTGAAATCTGTAGTAGGACGATTCAAAACAAAAGAATACTGTGCCATAAATAATTTAAGATTCCCAATTTTCCCTTGCTTCAAAATATACTGTATTTTTTTATGTTGAGGATGAAATCTATATGCAAATGCTTCTTTCACTTTGACATTATTTTTTTCACAAATTTTAAGAATTTTTTTCGCCGATCTGAATGAAAGAACAGACGATTTTTCACACAAAATATGTTTTCCAGCCTTAGCTGATTTTTCTATCCATTCTTCATGCATTTTTATTGGAAGTGAGATGTACACTGCATCTATTTGATTATTTTCTAAAACTTCATCATAATTTCCAAAATATTTAACTGAAAATCGTTCAGCAAACGATTTTGCCTTAGATAATTTTCGACTTCCTAATGCATATAATTGAACATTTTTTGACTTTTTAATTGCAGGAATTATTGATCTTTCGGCTATAGATGAACACCCAATGATTCCAATTCTAATTTTACTTTCCATTGATGATATATCCTAATTCCTTTAACTGTTTATTCATTATTGAATTCATCAATTCCTGTTCTTCAAAACTGAAAGAATCTTTCCATCCATTTATTTTGGCGGAACGATAGAATTTTCCCTTACCCTTTTTAGATGCATGGATTTTCTCAAATCGAAATTTTTCAACCAGTTCTCTTAAGGTTTCCTCAGAAATATTAATACCAAGAAAAAAATAAATTTTTTTCAAATTTTCAAAAGTGCAATTTAATAATTCTTCATACTTAATTCTAATTTTATTTTCATCAGGGAGAATTTTATCCATATGTAATAATATTTCAATAGTCTTTACCCATATTTTGGCTTCTCTCTGTATCATATCAACACGAGTATGAGCATTTACAGTAATTACGTCAAACTCAGTCCCCCATGAATTAATTGCTCGCGCATCCAAAATTGAATCAATTACATCTCTGCCGTCTCGTAACAATATTATGATTTTGGATCTAGGTAATAATCTAATTATTATGTCTGCTCCAATAGTTCCATTTGGTTCTTTTATTATTATTTTCTTATTAATGTCATTAAATTGCGAAAATATTCTATTTAAAATCATTTTTCTGAAATAAAATTCCCATGTTTCTTTATATCTATAAGAAAAAAAATAGTCTTTTGTAAAACCAAATCTTTCTATCTCTCTTTTATTGTCTTTAATATCACAATCAATCATCCCAAGATGTTTCCCAATTAGCGGTTCATTTAAAACATAAGTATTATGTGATAATAACTGAGTTCCTAACCAAGTAGTACCACTTCGGGGAGATCCAAAAATCCAAACTAAATTTTTTTCTAAAATAAATTCCTCTTCATGAGTAAGTTCCTTTGATTTTGGCAAATAATAGTGAGATAATAAATCATAATCTTCCATCGATTTTTGTATTGTAACTATTTTAATTTCATTAATTGGTAATATCTCAAACTTACAATCTGCCATATTAGGACTTTCACAATTAATTCTATAAATAATTTTGATGAATTTACAATTATCTGGAATTTTAAATGCTATTGAAAAATCTTTCAATATGCCAGAAAAATCGTTTAACCACCTAACTTTTCTTTCTATCAGTTTTTCACTTTTGTCTAATAAACTGACTCCAAAATATGCGATAAAGTTCTTACCATGAATTCCTTTTACTTTTGTAGATATCTCATACATTTCCTCAGAAAAAACCTGAATAGCTGGTGAGGTTTCATTCATACTTTGATCTGATGATAATATTACAGGAATCATATATCTTAAAATTTTTTTATTATTAAATAATTAAATTTATCATCCTTAAAGAATAATTCATAAGAATTGTATGATGTTTATAGGGAAAAATGATCGATATTTTCAACTCTGAAAGTATCGGCTTCATATGAAGATCCGCTTCTCTCTTTTGAGGTTAATATTAGACATTTAGAATCTTCAACTGCTTCTATTTCATGATAGTGAAATGGTGGGTGACATACCATATCCATCTCATTTAGTTCTATTTCCTCCTTCTGCGAATTTTTCTCTAAAAGATTTTTACTAATTAATTTTATTTTACCACTTAAAACTATGGTGTACTGGGTTTGTTTTTCATGATAATGTTTACCCCGTATAGCGCCTTTACTTGTTATGATATATCCAACATGTTGAATATTCTCACCAGTTAAAATATCCAATATTGAACCTCTTGAATCCTCAAAAAAAGGTTTTATTTTTTTTATTTCCACGTCTTTTAGATTTGTTTTTACAATAAATATCTTTAATTAATTTTTGAATTCTTTATTATAATATATTAGTTTATTATAAAGTCATAATTTTTCAATGTATGGAAGATTACATATTGAAAAAACTTAAAGATAAAAAAATTTTAGTAACTGGGGGTTCTGGTTTTATTGGATCTGAAGTTGTCAAACAATTATCAAATTCTGGCGCCAATGTAATTGTTTATGATAATTTTTCTTCAGGGAAAAAAGAATACATAGAAAAATTTCCTAGAGTAAAAATAATTCCAGGTGATTTGCGAAACAGACCTAACATCTCAAATGCTATTAAAAACTGTAATTATGTGATTAATCTAGCTGCTTTACCATTTATCCCTGACTCTTATCATTATCCTCAAGAATTTTTTGATATCAATACAAATGGAACTCTTAATGTTATAATTGAAGCAATTAAATCAAAAAAAGTAAAAAATTTTGTTCAAATTTCTACTAGTGAAGTTTATGGAACTGCAAAAAAAATACCAATGGATGAAAACCATCCAACTCTTCCACACTCAACTTATGCTGTCAGTAAACTAGCTGCCGATCGAGCAGCATTTACCTTACATAAAGAACACAATTTACCTGTAGTGATAATCCGACCATTCAATTCTTTTGGTCCAAACATTACTCAACCATATATTATTCCAGAAATAATAATGCAAATTCTTAATAAAAAAAACACCATCACGCTAGGAAATGTGAACTCTGCAAGAGACTTTACATTCGTCTCTGATACAGCCCATGGAATAATTAAAGCTCTATTTTCTGAAAAAGCTATTGGAGAAACTATTAACCTGTCCAGCAGAAAATCGTTTAAGATTAAAGAAATTGCACACCTTATTTCCTCAATCGTAGGTAAAAAAACTAAAATTTTGTTAGATAAGAAACGATTTAGACCATACGATGTTAACAATTTAGTTGGTGATAATACAAGAGCAAAAAAAATTCTTGATTGGCAGCCTCAGATTTCATTTGAAGATGGTTTAGGAAAAACAATTAATTGGATTTCGGAAAACCACGTTCAGTTAAAAACTCCATTTGAAGGATGGTCAAAATATTACGGAATACGAAAATCTACATGATTATTTGTGAAAAAATTATTTGTATGAATTTTAAGGTAATATAGTTGAATGAATTAGTCACAATTGTAATTCCAGTCTACAATTCTGAAAAATTTCTTAGAAATACAATTGAATCAATTTTGAATCAAACTTATAAAAATATTGAAATAATTGCAGTGGATGATGGTTCCACTGATAATTCAATATCTATCTTAGAAGAATTTTCAAATTCCATATCTATAATTAAAAAAACACACTCCGGTTTAGGATCCTCATTAAATAGAGCCATTGAGACAATGAACGGAAAATGGTTTAAGTGGATTTCTCCTGATGATGTTTTATTACCAAATTTTATCTCTCAAATGCTTTTTGAATCAAATAATTTTTCGGAGAATATTATTTTGTATTCAAATTGGATTACCATTGATGAAAATAATAATATCTTAAAATACTTTCATGAAAGTAATTTCAATAAATTTGCAATCATTGATTTTAATATACGATTATTAGATAAACAACAAATTAATGTAAATACAACTTTAATTTCTCGTGATATATTTGATAGAGGTTGTATATTTAGAAATTTAAATGATTATTCAACTATTGATTATGATTTTTTTCTTCGAGCTGGAATGTTATTTAATACAAAATTCTTTCTTATTGAACAACCATTACTCCAATACAGAATTCATAAAAAACAAATATCACATCACAATATTGTCTACACATTAAAGAATGTTGAAAATTTAAAAAAAGAAATTTTTTTAATGTTAAATCCTGATTCCAGAGAAATTTATCAAAAACTGCTAAAAGAATACAGATGTAAAAAATCTCTTATTGAAAAATTAGAGATTCTTTTTTTGGAATTTGTAAAAAAATTACCTTCGGCACTATCTGATTACATTATTACCTTTTACCTTAACAAATTTCGCGTTCATAGATAAAATCCCTCAAAAAAGTCTAAATTTGTATATTGGTTCAAAACTTTGATGAATTCAAAAATTTCTATTGTAATAGTTAATTACAATGGAAAGCATTTATTGAAAGAATGCTTTGAATCCTTGCAAAACCTAATTTATGACAATTATGAAATAATACTTGTAGATAACAATTCCACTGACGGATCGATTCAATTTATCGAAAGTCATTATCCTTTAACAAAAATTCTAAAACTTGAGAAAAATTTTGGATTTGCTTATCCCAATAATTTGGGTGCACAAATTGGTAATGGCGATTTTATTTTATTTTTGAATAATGATACTATTGTAAAACCTGATTCTGTAAAAGAATTAGTGAAAGTTTTTTATGATGATCCACAAATTGGCATTGCACAAAGTCTTTTACTTCATCAAAACGGCGAAGTTGATTCTAGTGGTGATTTTATAGACAAGAATGGTGTGTCTTTTAGTTCACACGAAAAATTTACACAGATTAGAGAAATACTTAGTGCAAAAGCTGCTTCGATGATGATAAAAAAAGATCTGTATTTTAAATTAAATGGATTTGATGAGCAATTTTATGCAACATTTGAGGACGTGGATATAGGTTGGCGTTGTTGGATTTTGGGCTATAAGGTAGTACTGGTACCTTCCTCAATTGTTTATCACAAAGGTGGAGAAACAATTAACAAAATAAAAAACAGTATTTCTTTTCATGGATATAAAAATCAATTAGTAATGAGATTGACAAATTTTGAAACTACAAGAGCATTATCTAGCACTCTTAACTTTTTAGTGATATATGGAATTAAACTCACACGAACTTGGTTTGATTATAAAATTAAAGGAAGGAGCTCGATGACTGTAAGCAAACATGAAAATAAACCAATTCAGAATCCTAATTGGAAAATAATTGTAAAAAGCGTAATTTGGGTAATTAAAAATTTTAACTATGTTACAAAAAAACGTCATCAAATATCTGCTAATAGGAAATATACAACAAAATTTTTAGAAGAAAAAAAGTTAATTGTTTAATTATCTATATTTGGTTAGTTGATATTGATTCTAATCTATGTTTTATTCTTTCACCGATTTTTGCATAACTTAGGCTTTGATTTACAAAACTCGATGCGTTTAATGTTATATTCTCAAGAGTTTTCCTATTTTCATATACGAATTTCATAAGCTGAGCAGCGTGATTGATATCTGGTTCTGCCCAATAATTTCCTTTTTTATAAGGCCCAAAATCTTTTTCTATTTTTGTAAATTGATATTTTACAAGAAAACTATTATTCACATTCATTATATCTCTATTTCCACCATAATCCGTAGTGATTACAAATTTTTTAGCGGACATTGCTTCCGCTATATTTAGTCCAAATCCTTCTGCTCTGTGTAACGAAAGATAACAATCACAACTATTCATTAATTCTGACATCTCGTTTTTGGAAAAATGATCTGAAATATAGATTATATTTTGTTTTTTTGTTAAATTTTTAATTTCTTCTTCTTGATCTGGAAATTTTGATCCATTGATACTTTTAATAATTAAACATACATTTTCATTTTTTGTAAATGCTTGATTAAATGATTTAATTACTCCTATCGGATTTTTCCGTTCGCTGATACTTGCAAAATCAAATATCATTAAAAAAATAAATTCATAATTTTTTAAATTAGACATATGAATTTTTTCACTAGTTTTTGATTCTTCTAAACTAATAGGAACCGTCATTGTTATTACTGGAATCGGAAAAACTTTTCCCATATTGTTTGTCATATAACTACTCATTGTCCATATTTCATCGAAATATTTTAAATAAGGTAGCCATTTTTTTGGAAATTCCTCTAATTCCCAGCTCCAAATCCCTATGTTGTATTTATTCTCAAAAAATTGTTTCCCTAGTTTTTCAAGGAAAAAATCTGTTTGATCTGCATTTGTAACTAATAAATTAAAAGAATATGGATTGTTGGTTGAAAATTCTGTAAATGTTCTATCATTATTTCTATGATGTGGTGTGGTTACGTTAATTAGCGCATGTGGAATGTTTGCAGCTTTACATGCTTTTGCAAAATTACGTGCAGCCTCTGCAACTCCAAATTCTCCCTGAAAATATCCCACTATGTTAATTCCAAAATCCCCAAAAGTCTTTGATTTTAGCTTTTCTGAATGACTTGCATAATTCTTTATCTCTCTTTTCTCTTGGATATTTTTTGGCAGAAATATTTTGTCTAATTGATATTCTTTTTCAAGAGAATTAAAACACCATTGTAAGAATGCTTCTCGATCATTATTTAATGGATTCGGAAGGCTTGTTTGCAAATCTTTTCGTTTTTTAAAAATTTTATACCACAACCTTGTAATTTTTGGTTTTCTATTATCTATTCCATCACATAGATATTCTAAAAATGAATTTGATTTTGATGTACTAAATGGATCTGCAAAATCTTTTCCTTTTTCCAGCTCATCACGATAAATATCTCTCATTTCATCTGAAATTTTTAAACCATTATCAAAAAATTGGAATTTACACTTCCATTTTTTTATTTCCAGATATCCATTTTCGATTAAAAGGTCTCTATATAATTCGAATATTTTTCTCATATTTTCAAGATCTTTTAGTTGAAATCTATTCTGATGTTTTGAAATTTTTTCTATATTTTCAGGATTAAAACCACTAAAATGAAAAAAATATACTGGTTTATTTTCCACTTCAATTCTGTTGTCCTTTATTATTATGTCCCTGTGCATTAAATTCCAATATGCAATATTATATCCTGGATGACGAATAATGTATACATCATCAAATAATACGGGGACAAAATCTATCCACTTTTGATCTGTAAACATTCCTTTATCCACATCGTTATATCCTTCTTCAATTAAATGGGGAATCCACCAATTAAGAAATTTTTTTGTAGATTCTGTGTTTGACAATCCAATAAATCCAAGATTAAAAACACCTGCTCTCATAATATCAAATTCTGAAGGATGTTTATTATCTAAATATGGCATAGTAATATGTGGTGTTAGAACTATTGATTTTTTATCTAATAGCCTATAAATTATTTTGGAGAACAAGATGAAATTGAATAAAGTGTTAGAGGAACATCATCACACGGCGCCAGGTTATATTGTAGATCATTGTTCTTATTGCAAGCTTTTAGAACTTGACATTATTTTAAAGGAAGCCAATGAAGTCTTAAAAGAGTGTCGCAAATATGTTCGCGGTGATAATTTTGATGTAAAGATAATCGATAAGTTAGATTTCATAATTAGTAAGGTAGAAGAATGTTAACTGAGCTTGAAGAAATTAAGTTTGCATGGAAAGATTGCACCAAATGTACTCTTTGTCATGAAGGCCGTAAACAAGTTGTATTTAGTAAGGGATCCGAGACTTCTAGGATTATGATAGTAGGTGAAGGCCCAGGCGCCACTGAAGATGCAACTGGTATTCCATTCAGTGGGCCGGCGGGGAAACTACTAGATAAGATACTTCAGTCAGTTCATATAGATCCTAAGGATTGTTATTTTACTAATGCAGTAAGATGTCGCCCCAATAATAACAGAACCCCTAATCTTAAAGAGATTAATACCTGTAAGCCATTATTACTTGAAGAAATTAGAATTATAAAGCCTAAAGTAATTATCATAGTAGGTAGACCGGCTGCTGAGTCTCTTATAGGACTAAAAGGTCCTATTGGTGAAGTTGCTGGTCATTGGACTCAGACTATTTATGATATTCCAGCTATTATAATATATCATCCAGCTGCAGTTCTACACACTGAAAAGATTAATCCAGAAGTGTGTGAGAAGTATAAAAGATCTATCTGGGAATCTATGAAAAGCTTAAGAGCCTTTTTAGATCAAACGATCAAGGTTGAATCTACTGTTAAAAACAATCTTTCTTTTGATGAACAGTTAAATATGCTTTAACGAAAAACCTATAGGCCCGAAAAAAGTTATAAAAATTTTGCAGACATTTTGGGTTATAAGAATTGGATTCATTTTATGAGTTTTGAAAGTGAAGTTTACTTTGATGGGTATAGTTACCTTGATTGGACTTGTCCTTATTGTGATAAGAAACAACGTGAAGAAGATATGTGGGAATGTCTTCCTAATAATGGTGATAATGGTTTCGAACATGAAGTTCAATGTAGGAAATGTGACAGCGAATTAACTATTTGTATCTCTGGTGAGTGGGAATTTACTTGTAGTGATGCTTCCTTTGATAAGGATACTATTAAACAAGTAGAAGCTTTTAAGGCTTCTCCTGAATACAAACCTATTATTAAACCAGACCCTAACCAATTAGAATTAGGATTAGAAGAGTCTCTTCAATTAATTAGAAGAGATAAGAGTGAATTTACTACAATAGTTAGCGAGGTATAGATAATGTCGAATATAAATACTCCCTGGAATGGATTAGGTACTTCATTAACTGATAAGAAGTATACAAGTGCTGAAGCTATGGCTAAGGCTAAGTTGGATTGGAATGTAGATAAGAGATCTATTTATTTTAAAGCCAAGGTTGGAGATAAGGTAGTTCCGCGCCACTTCGCAACCGTCAGAACTGATACTGAAATGCCTTTAGGTGTTGTGGGGAATGTCTTTACTGTTCTTCAAAATAAAGATGCTTTTAAATATATGGATGCTATTGTCAAAGAAGATAAGGCAGTGTATCATAGTGCTGGTGAATTAAAGAATGGCCGTAAAGTATGGGTTTTAGTTGATATGTTAGATGAGGCCGAGATTCAACCTGATGATAAGATTAAAAACTTTTTATTACTTTCTAATGGTCATGATGGATTAACAACTCTTGATATTGGTGTTATTAATATCAGAGTTCATGATAATAGTACCTTGGTACAGGCCTTAACTAATAAGGAAAAAGGTAATTTCTTTACTTTTAAGCATACTACTCAAATTAATAGGAAAGCTAGTAAAATAGAAGATGCTTTAAAGCATGTTCATGCACGATTTCAAAGATATGTGCAAGCGGCTAAGTTATTAGCTGGTAAGGAGGTACAAGCTGAAGAACTAGAGCAATTCTTGGGAAGGGTTGAAAGAA